>NZ_FOCN01000005.1 GCF_900110125.1 Cryobacterium luteum | reverse complement strand
CGACACAAATCTCGTGTCGGCCGCAGGGCTCGTCCCCGCGCTGGCGTTGGCGGTGAAAACAGGTCTCGGGGAGCTCGTCGACGCCCGGTTGAGCGTGCCTGGATACTTCGGCGCGAACTCCGGATTGAAAGTCACCGCGTTGGTCGCGGGAATGCTCGCCGGGGCCGACTCGATTGACGACATGGCGCTGCTGCGGCACGGCGGCATGAGGAAACTCTTCGTCGGAACCTACGCACCGTCGACGCTGGGATCGTTCCTCCGCGCGTTCACGTTTGGCCACGTCCGTCAGCTCGATGCCGTCGCCTGGCGGTGGCTGGTCAACCTGGCCACCCACACGCCAATCGTCGCCGGGATCGATGACTATGCCCTAGTCGATATCGACGACACCATCAAGGAAGTCCACGACTACCAGAAGCAAGGATCCGGCTACGGCTACTCCGGAGTGCGCGGCCTGAACGCCTTGATCGGCATCGTCTCAACACCGAAGGCCGCACCGATCATCATCGGATCCCGGCTACGGAAAGGATCGACGGGCTCTCCCCGCGGCGCGGGCAAATTTGTCGGCGACGTGCTCGCCACAGTGAAACGCCTGCGCAGTACAGCGGCGACCGGCGTTATGCTGCTGCGCGCTGATAGCGCGTTCTATGGCCACGCTGTCGTCGCCGCCGCGCACCGTGCTGGGGTGAAAGTGTCCATTACCGCGCGGATGGACCCCGCCGTCAAGCGCGCGATCGCCACGATCACCGCCGACCAGTGGACCACGATTAACTACACCGACGCGATCCGAGACGAGGAAACTGGCGCCTGGATTTCGTCTGCCGAGGTCGCCGAAGTGACCTTCACCGCGTTCAGTTCACGCAAGAAATCCGAACGCATCAAGGGCCGACCGGTCGTACGGCGGATCCCGGAACTGAACCAGAAAGCGAGCGAAGGACAACCGACCCTCTTCGACACGCACCGCTTTCACGCGTTCTTCACGACCAGCGCGCTGGACACCGTCACGGCCGATCAGACCCATCGCCAGCATGCCATCATCGAGCAAATCAATGCCGACCTCAAGGACAGCGCGTTGGCCCATCTGCCCTCCGGTGTCTTCACGGCCAACGCGGCCTGGCTCGTGCTGGCCACGATCGCGTTCAACCTTTCCCGCGCCGTTGGTTCACTCGCCAGCGCCGATCTTGGCAAAGCGCGCAGCGGCACCATCCGCCGCAAACTCATCAACATTCCCGTCCGAATCTCCACCTCAGCCCGGAAAATTCGTCTGCATCTGCCGGCCAGCTGGCCATGGGAAACCGGGTGGACAACCGCATTCGCGGCGGCCTGCGGCCCGCCGCGCACCGTCCCCACCTGACCACCAGCCATCCGGCACCGAAGATCACGGAACACCATCGGCAGCACGGCCGACAACTTCGCCGCGCCCACCACCACAACACCGCTCAGAATTCAGCGACCACGCTCACTCAAGGCGGACCGGTGGATCGAGGCTAAGCGACCTGTCCAGTCGCGCTGCCTGCGTGCTGCAGCGGCGACAGGTGATGAGGTCGCTGGGAAAAGGAAGCGCGGACGCTTGGGAGAACATCGGTGCCAGCCAGCGTAGATAAGAGGGCAGGCTGGCGACGCTGTTGACCACGGCGGCGACTATGAGCCAGGCTACGCTTCCGTCCCCGGCTGAGGTGAGTGCGGCGAGTTCATCGGATATGAACGCAAGCTTGTGGCGACCCTGCAGAAGAAATCTTTCCGTTTAAGCCAAGGCTCCGAACCGCAGGGTTACGAGATGCTGTGTTCGGCAGGTCTGCAACGCCAAAAATTCGATTGAGTGTGAGCCCGAATAGATCAAGAACTGGGCCAAAAGCGGCTCGGATTACTCGCCAGGCAACACCGGAACCGCCGGTAACACCGTCTGCGTGAAGTCGGTTCGGACTTTGCGCAGCGCTGTCCCCAATAACGGTGATTGGTAGGTGCTGCATGTGCTGGCAACGGCATGCGGCCATGGCATGCGGTCAGGGGTGGGGGCTATGTTAGGTGGAGATGCAAGCGGCATCGGAGTTGGTTGAGGTACCGCCGGTCCGGGCTGCTCATCACGAAGGAGATTCAATGTCGAATCAGGGTCATGAACCGTGCGCAACGGGAGATCTCGAGGTCCGAAGCCTGTCCGATCATGAATGGCGGGTGGGCGATCGCCGCTGCAACGAAAGGTCACCCGAGAAGGTGCTCGGTTACATCGAGAAACGTGGTTCTGCTTTTGAAGTCATGAATATAGAGGCGCCGCGACGGCACGTCATGTTCGATCATTTCGAGTCGGCGGTCGCCTCGTTTGCGTCAGTGTCCCCGACTTAGATCTTGTTTACGGCGTTGGCGTCCACTTGCCGATTCACTCAGCTCCGGACGCGAAACCCTGACGTGTTCATGCTGCGGGGTCCCGATGAAGCCGGAGCGGCTCGGTCCAAGCTATCCCTGGCGCCAAGCAGCATAGATATCAAAAAATGAGGCTGCCTTAACTTAGATGAGACAGGACATGAGGGGAGCCCTATTCGGCAGATTCTGCAATAGCTATTCTACCTGCTGACATAACCGTCCTAATCGGGCGGCGCATGCGGAACAACCTTGGCACGGGACTTGAGCGAACACAGAACAGGTGTCACCCTCAAGGAGGACGCCCACCTGCCCTTGCGCCTTGTCCCGTAGGAATTAGGAGGCCGTGAGAGGTCGGTGTGGTGGCAGTGCCCTCTATGTGGCCTGCTGGGACTTGAGGAATTCCATCCCAGCGGGCGTAAACATCGTGAGCCACGCACCGAGGCGACGATTGTAGTTCTCGAAATCCTTACCCGACAGTGCCCACTCGGCCGCGCTGTCACCGGCGGCCCGGAACCCAGATAGCGTGGGTTCGTCCAAAGTTTTGACATTCGTGGACTTGAGGATGGTATCGATGAGATCGGCCACCATCCATCGGTTGTAGGAACTACCCAAGAGGCAGAGGCTCGTGATGACGATCTGTCGAATACTCGGGCTCTGCGCCACGCTGTCCGCCCAGTAGATTACGCGGGCGGGCGCATCTACCCCGGCGAACCCAAGATCGCCGTCGTCGAGCACCACTTTGCAGAATGCTCTGATGATGTACTCGAACGCACCGGGATCCACCGCCCACATGGTCTTGAGTGCTTCCCAAGTGAACGCGGAGCCAACGTTCAGAATATGCTCTGCGTTCCGCGAAGCGGACGGGTCGAGGAGACGCATCCAATCCATGATCTCTTTTGCTTCGGGCCGCGAGATGGCTCCTGCGCGCAGGCCTCTGATATAGCGTTCAGCGACATCCATAGGAGTCTCAGGGCCCGCAGGCGGTTTGCCCAGCTCAATCTCGACAGCTGCGAGGAAGTCTCCGACGTTCTGGTGTCGATCGTCGGGATCATGCTGGGTAGCCCGTTGAATAATTCCATGAAGCGCATTGTTGGCGAGAACCGGAGATGTAGGCCAGTTGCCTGTAGTCATGTACTGCGTCAGTTTTCCCAATGAGTAGATATCGGTCACGTGCGTCACGTCTTTGAAGGATGTCGCCTGCTCGGGAGAAATGAAGCCCCCGGTGCCCATCCCAAAAACGGACGTTGTCTGGAAGCCCGTGGCCCACTCCTCTGCCACAGAAAGCCCGAAATCAGAGACCATCCACGTTCCATCTACGAGGAGGACGTTGCCCGGGGTCAGGTCCCTGTGGATTGTGTCGCGGGTGTGCAAATGTTGAATCCCCGCTGCCACCTGTCGAAGCACTTCGAGGACCTCAGCGGTATCCAGTCCAATTCCATCAGGCACAAGGTCCTTGAGGCTCCCACCATCAGCAATTGGCATGGCATACCAATCGCCGTCGGCATCGTCCTGACCTGAATCGAGGATTGGCAGCACGTTGGGGTGGCTTAGACCAGAAATAATTTTGATCTCACGACGGAACCGACGTGCAGCGTCAGCATTCGACAGCGCTTGTGGGAGAAGTTTCTTCACAGCGACTCGCTTAGGGTCTCCAAACCTGGCGAAAGTATCTGTGGCAAAGAAGACAGCGCCGAACCCTCCCTCACCAACAGGGTTCAGGTCCAACAAATACCGGCGACCCATCAAAGGTGTCGTTTCTACGGCCGCTGCGGGGGTGTGATTCAAGCGCGGTGCGGGTTCGGAGGGTCGGATCTGTTGAAGTGAGGTCATTGTCCAACCGTCGCGGGCAAGGATGACCATCGTTGCTTGCAATTCTGGCGACCCCACCTCTGGAAGCACCTGCTCGTACACCCGAGCTACACGCTCGAGGTGAGCGGGATCTGTCCAGTCAACTGACATCTCGTATTCAGCCCACCGAGTCCGGCGTTCGCCTTGCTCGACGGTAACAGGACCAGCACGGGTGAAACCCTCGTCACTCCAAAAGGCGTCTATTTCTCTCAGGACGAAACTGACTCCCAACTCACGGAAGTGTCTGCGTACTCTGGGACTGAACTCCTGTGGCATTGATTTCCAAACTCTGTAGTCGGCATGCCAAATCTAGAGCGACTCGCCAGCAGCACCTATTCGACCCTTCCTCAATCAGGTGCGCGCCGAACGATGCAGCCTGGCGCTGAAGATAATCCACTTAGGGTGCTTGGCTCTCAGGAAGCGACTGGAAAGTCATTTGAGGCCGTTCGGCGAACCGCGCCTGGTCGCCGTCACCCAACGCCAGGGTTAGTGCCGGCGGTTCATGCCGACCGCCATCGTGATCGATGCGATCACTACGCGGCGCGGGCTGAAGTGGGGCGTGCCGGCTATGCTGCTCGCGGTTCCGTATGCGTTTGCTGCTCTATATTGCCGAGCGCAGATCGATGCAGGCGGGCCTGGTTGGCTGAACCTGCTCGTGATTCTGCGTCTATGGAATACCTTGAGGTTCTTCTGATCGGGCCGATCAGCCTGCTGAAGTTGATGGCGGTACGCGTTCGTGAAGCCGTGGCACGCCGTCGCATGACCTGGACGCAGCTCGCCGACGACGTCGAGCACTTCGACGATCCCATACCCGTTTCGAGGCACGGCTAACGGCGCGTCTAGGCCGGTGTACCTCTTGATAGCGGCATGATTGGCTCACACATAGGTCCGCCGACAGGAGGCTTCACTATGACGATCCCGCAGGAGCAGTTCGACGACCTACTCAGTCGCACCGCGCTGGCCTCGCTGTTCTACTATCCGGAGGTCGCCGTCGACGATGACGGCCCCAACCTGCGGAACGACATCGCGTATTGCCTAGAGCCCGTGGCCGGGATCGCGGACGAGGACGCCAAACGGCTCCGTGTCGCGATCGGGCGAGTGATCACAAATCCGACCGCACATCGCTCGGACCTGCTTGCCCTGGTCATCGAGCTGGCCCCGCCGCCTGCCGAGTAGCAGCGATCATGAACGACCCATCTGAGGAAGGCGGCGCGGCTCGGAAGGCGCTGACGGAGCATCCGTCTGGTGATGATGAGGCGGAGAAGCGGCGTCAGTATGTGGCGGCGAACCGTGACCGGATCCGTGAGTTGAATCGTCTCTGGCGGTCGGAACATCTCGACCGGGCCCGTGAGCTCAATCGTGATTCGATGCGTCGGGCCGCGGCTCGCCGGCACCGCGAGGCGGAGCTGCGGGCACGGGGGAGGGAGCGGGCGAAGCGGTGGCGGGAGGAGCATCCGGAGCGCAGGCGTGAGTATCAGCAGCGGTGGGTGACGGAGAATCGCGAGAAGGTGCGCGAGTATTACAACCGCTACTACGCGGCCCATCGCGACGAGGTGAACGCCCGGGCCGTGGCCAGGCGGGATGCGGACCCGGAGCGCACGAAGCAGATCACGCTGCAGTGGGCCGAGCGAAACAAGGAGCGCCGAGCCGAGCTGCAGCGCAATCGTCGCAGCGATCCGGAGGTCTACCAGTCCGAGCTGGAGGCCAACGCGGCTGCGCGGCGTCTGAAGCGCAGCCTGAGTCGGGCCGGCCTGCCACCGAAACATATCCACGTGGCGACCGCGGCAGAGCGCCGTGCCAACGAGCGTGAGGCCGACGCCTACTTCAATGACCCGTCGCGGCCCGAGCATCTGCGGCAGTTCACCGTGTTCGCCGAATCGCTCACCGAACACATGCTCAAGAACAGCGCCCGGATGCGCGAGTTCGCCGAGGCCTATGAGGAGACCAGGGCGCGCATGGGCCTCTCGCCGGTGCCAGATGAGACCATCGTCTACGCCAGAGCCGTCGAGATCGTCGCAGAGCGGATGCGCCGGGTCGACCTCCTGACCGGCCGCGACGTGGCCGCGGCCGTGCGAAGCACGAAGGCCGAAGTCCGGTGCGAGGAACGGCAGCGTCAGTTCGACGGACTTGTGAAGGCGCTCGTCGCACACGCCCACCGCCACTTCTGCCGATTCATCGAAGTCGCAGCCATGGAGAATTTGGCCCGAACCCAGCGTGCGAAACCACGTGTTGCAGTCGAGTCGCTGATCGTGCACCTTGCGATGCCGGAAGTGATTCATCATTTGCCCATGAACCGACTCGCGAGTGCGGATGTGCAAAATGCAATTCACGCGGCAGCGCTCAGAGTGGATGTGCGGGCCGACAGCGACGCGCTGATCCACGGTCGTGCATATGGTCGCAGTTCGAGGGCTCTGGGCGTGGACAGGCCCTGAATTTTAGAACTATCGAGTGGTGCTTCACGTGGAAAGTAGTAGGGTCACTTCCAAATAGAAGGCTCACATCCACCGAGTGGGAGAGTTTCAGATGGGCTTCAGGGATTCGATTTCGATGCGGCAACTCGTGGCGTGGTACGCATCGCATTCAAAGTCGCTTACGTATTCATTCGTGGATGCAAAGCCGTCGCCGCTTCTGATACTCAGTACGGGCGCCTATTACCAGATATTCATATATGTAAAAGATCACCAGTTCGTTCTGGCTATGGATGACAAAGACCCGGGCAGTATTCCTGCTCAACAAATCCTCGGCGGAGTTGGAACGCCTCCTGAAACCCTGATGGATCACGCAATTGACACCCTCCATTGGTTCGTGAAACGGCAGCGCTCAGCGGGAGCCTCCGCTCGAGCTGATTGGTATGAGGGCGTGCTCAAACATTTAGTCGTAACGCTTGGGCGTGGGAACACGAAATTTGGAACTCAACTTGAGCTCGATGGATTTGAACGCGCCATAAACGAGTCCCTGAGCGAGCCCGAACTCTTTATGGCGCGACTTGGTGAGACAGCTCAAGCGTTTCTCCAGAGGGGGGATATGGACAACGCAGTGCGGGCTCGCTACTGGGCCGGTCGCGCCGCTGAACTAGCAACGAGCCGGGGCGACACACGCTTCCTCGACTACGTCGTTGCTAATTACGAACTCGCATTAGACGTTCTTGAAGAAGGTGCCCACAGCGAATTTGAGTCAGACATCCGACAAAGACTTATACGGCTTCGGTCGCGATAGGCACGCATCCATCAGCCTACGAGTTCGATACATCGATGTTGCCATTTCGATTGGAAACTCGGGATTGCCCTGTGAGAACACATCCAACTTGAGCGGCGGCACAGCATAGGAGTAAGCATGATGTGGCAGGAAGAAATCTTCGGCGGCGACCGTGTCGAGGTCCACATTCGGGACAGCGATGAGGCAGCGACATTCACCGTGCGGGAAGCCCACTTTCCATGGGGGCGAACGTCAGGAAAATACCTAGTCGCGCCCTCCGGCCAGATCTATTCAGAAAACAACACGAATGCTGATGTCGTGGAATCTGCTTTGATCCCATGGGAACCCGGCGTGACTATTCGAGCTAGCATCGATTTCGAGTCTGTCATCCTTCCTGACGATTCGGAACTTCTGGAAGACAAGACCTTCCTCGACTGCCTACTCGGGTACCACACGCTCGGACCAGTCGGGCGTAGACCTAATCGATGGGGCACCACAATTGAGACGAGTACCGGTTCGAGAGTCCCCTGGGACTTCGATGTGCGCGAGATCGTTCAATGGAGGTTTCTCACTTTGACGGATCGGGTTGCAAAAAGACTCGCCAAGGAAGCAGCGTTCCGGGCATCTGAAGGGAACCTAATGCTGCCGCGCTACATAGAAGACACCATCCCGAACCGGGTCTCCTTTGCATTGATATCAATGTTCGGGGGACGACGCGACGGCGCGGAGTTTGACCCGTATTTTCAGTAGGACCGAGGGCGGCGCTCATGTCTGAGTCCGGCCGAAGGGTGTGGTTAGTTTGACGGCAGTGTTGCAGGCCCGAAACTTTCCTGCCCATCTGCTTCGGTGTTTTATTTGCCTCGCGCGTTGCTCCGGAGCCCGCGGTTCGAGGTAGTCGGTCGATTCGTGCGTCTAGCCCGATTTGTCCACTCGGCGAAAACTCGGCGCGACCGCGTCCCAAACGGGTCTAGGTAGGTCGAACGATCACCTTGAGCGAGTTAACCTGATATTCCTGACTCGGCCTTTTTTGAAGGATGACCGCCCGAAAGTGGGCAGCGGCGTGGGGTCATAACCCACAGGTTCCGGGTTCCATTCCCGGGTATCGGAGGGGACGCGTTCGACATCGCTGGCGAGGCCGACGCCAGCTTGCACCCGGCTACGTATTGGTATTGCCGTGACCAGAAACGCACCATGAACCCCTAAATGTGGCCAGATTCAGGCCGTATCTCGCCGTACAGCGCGTACACTAAACCCCATGAGAACCGCGGAATTCCGCGGGATTCTGCCCCATATGCAGGTGCGCACCATCACCCCGACGCCTATCATTTGTTCTTGGTTCGAGTCCAGGTACCCCAGCCAGATGAACGTTACTCAAACTAAGGCCAAATGAACTGGCTTTAGAATTGATAGAATTTTGAACTCCCCGCTCTCGAGCGGGGAGTTCTTGTTTTCCCGGACGTATCTTGTGCGTGCGCCAGCTCGTGTTGGTCCTGGAGCTCTCGGATAGCGCTATTGGTGTTGTTCCGTTCGCTTTCTACGCGGACGTTGTCTTCCTCGGCTTCCAGCAGCTCAGCGAGTTCGTCGGACACCCCGGCGTCCGCATCCTCGGCGTCATGCCGGATGACTCTGCGATCGACACAATATTCGCGGGCGCTGTGGCGACGGCATCTGCCGACCCTGCCCGCGCCGCCGAGGTCCTGACGTTCCTCTCGTCGGCTGCCGCCGCGCCCACCAAAACCGCCCACGCCTTCGGCGTTCCCTCGCTCTGAGAGATCCACTGCACGTTCGCTTCATCTCCTCGTCATCGTCCGTGTGCTGTGGGTTCATTCGTGCTTCGTATTCTGCCGAGCATGCGAGAAACAGGAACCACAATGCTTCGCCGTGTTCTTGTCGTCGTTCTCGTCGCGCTGGCAGTGCTGATTCCGGCGGCACCGGCCATGGCTCATAACTATGCGGCGACCGTGTTTGTGGAGGTGACCGAACCCGAGCCCGGACTTGTGCGCACGGTGCTGGACCTGGAGTACGTGCTGCTGGCCGTCGATGGCGCTGAAGCTATGGGTGATGCGGCCTTCGAGCGCGATGCGTACGCAGATGTGCAGTCATCCGGTCAAGACCCGGGCAAGCTCACCCCCCGCATTCTCGAGCAGTACAGCGACACCGTCAGCGGTTATGTGCTTTCGCGGTGGTCGGTTGCACCCGAGGTCGGCCATGGCGAGCCGCCGACTGACGCATGCACGAACACCCTCGCTGCGCCGTACGAGATCGTCCTGATCGAGAACGTGCCGCACGCGCGCATCGTGGTGGACTCCGACTGTCGAGCTCTCGTGGGTGTGCAGTCCCCGGTCTACCGCATCTCCACCGAGCTGTTCCCCGGAACCGAGCCAGGGGGAAAGACCACGACGGTCGTCAGCTACGACCTGCGCTCTGGATCGGGCGTCGCGAATCTCGACACCGACACGAACTCGACGATGACGACGAACCAGGACTGGGGCTCTCGCATGTGGGAGTTCTTCGTGCTCGGCGGCGAGCACCTTCTGTTCGGACTTGACCACTTTCTGTTCCTGTTGGCGCTCATCGTCGGTTCGCGCCGACTGCGTGACATCCTGCTCGCCGCGACGGCGTTCACGGTCGCGCACTCAGTCACCTTCATCTTTGCCGCACTCGGCATCGTCAGCGTGCCTGCATTCATCGTCGAGCCGATAATCGCCCTGTCGATCGCGGTGGTCGCGATCTGGTATCTGTGGGGAGTTTGGCGCCGCGGGCGCACGGATGCTTGGCCTGCAGCGCGAGGGGTGCCCGCAGCGGCGATGCCCCGCTCCACGCCGGGTGACGTTCCTCGCACGGGGGCTGGCGCGGTGCTCGAGCGAGCGGCGGTCGTGGAGACCGACGAGCCGGCACGCAGACGGGCGCTGGGGATGACCAGCGCGGACTGGCTGCGAGTGGCGGTGGTGTTCGCGTTCGGCCTCATCCACGGCGTCGGATTTGCTGGTGCACTCGGGATCGATGAGCCGCTTTCGTGGGGGTTGCTGGGAGCTCTGCTGGTGTTCAACGTCGGCATCGAGGTCGTGCAGATCGCCATCATCGTCGTTCTCTTCCCACTGTTGGTGCTGCTGCGCAAGCGCATTCCCGCGGTCGGACTCTGGGTGGGGATCGCAGTGTGCACCGTGGTGGCGGTCGTGGGACTGTACTGGTTCGTCGAACGTGTCCTCGCCGGCGGATAACGTGCTCGCGAGGTCGTCGGCGCGTGATATCGGCGATGACCTCCGCCGGCGCATCCTCGATGGAGAGTTCGTCACCGGTGCACGACTGCCGAGCGAGCATGCGCTTGCCGACGAGTACAAGACATCGCGTGCGACTATCCGCACGGCGCTGGCCGCCGTGGCGCGACGCGGATTGATCGAATCGCACCGTAACGCCGGCTGGTTCGTGAGTCTGGTCGACCAGGTGCAGGGGTTTGACCGGTTGCGTTCGTTCTCGCAATGGGCCGAGAGCCGTGGCATCCGCCCCGGTGGACGGATTATCGAATGCGAGCGGGTGCATGCCACGGTGCGCGAAGCACGGCTATTGCGTGTGGCGCTCGGTGCGCAGCTGCTGCGCTTCACACGGTTGCGCCTGCTCGACGGGCGCGTGGTGATGATCGAGCGCTCGACTTGGGCGCCCTGGGTGATGCCCGTCATTGCGGCCATGCCGCATGATGTTGCCTCTACGACGCGCGTGCTCGAAGCCGCTGGAATTCAGGCCGTGCGTGGGACGCATCGGATTTCGGCCGTGCCCGCTTCGAGCCACGATGCGAGGATGCTCGGCGTGCGGCGGTCGAGTCCGCTGCTCGCCATCGAGCGCTCGACGTTCGCCCGAGATGGTCGCGTGGTGGAGTTCGGGGAGGACCGGTATCTGCCAGGCGAGTTCGCGTTCGAAATGACAGTCGACCAACGATGACGCGCCCATTGTGCACAGTGGGCTGGAGGATACGGGTGATTCCGCGTTCCAGGGGAGCAAGCGTCAGCAGCTGTTCATGTGATGGCAACTTCGCGGTGGTGGCCTGAGGCCGACCCCTAATCCATCGATTTTTTTGGAGATCATCGTGTCACGACACTTCCGTTCATCCAGGGCGGGTACCTGGGCCGGCCGCGTGCTGGCGATCACTGCGGCATCCGCCCTGATCGGATCCCTGACCGCGCTGCCCGCGCAGGCTGCTGCGGATCCCCAGGTGCCCACCCCGACACCCACAACTGAAGCCGCCGCGCCTGACGCGCCGGCGCCCGACACTACGGCGCCGACGCTGGCCGATGTTGAGATCCCCAACTCCACGAAGCTGAACGAAGAGCTCGTGCTTCCGGCGGCGGCAGTGACAGACGACTCGGGTGAGGACATCTCGCTCGTCGTGACCGCGACCGGCCCCGACGGCGTCGACGTGCGCCTGTATGAGAACACGGACGGCGGCTTTCCTCTGACGCCCGAGGTGGCAGGAACATACGTCGTGACGTACGCCGCGATGGATTCGGCCGACAACCTGGCGCAGGAGACGTACGAGTTCACGGTCGACTCGCCAGCGCCGCTTGCGCCCCAGGCGACCGATACCGTGATCGAACTACCCAGCGACACCCCGGGCTCGATCTCGTTCGCCTCCATCGGTGACATCCACAACAGCTGGTCAGAGCTGGACATGGCCTTCGACTTCTGGCATGAACAGAACGTCGACGCATCGCTCTTCGTCGGCGACCTCACCAACAACGCGACCGCAGCGGAGTATCAAGGATTGCGCGACACGCTCGACCGCAGCCAGGGCGACCTGCCCGTCATCGCTTCCCTCGGCAACCACGATGTCGGCTCGAACCTCTCCGGCTACAACCTGTTCCAGTCCACTCTCGGACAGGCGCCGAACGCCGACTACGTGATGAACGGATACCACTTCATCTCGGTCAGCCCTGGTTCCGGTCAACTAAACGAGGACACGATGTTCCCCTCAAGCGGGAGCGGCAATGATTACGCCTACGCGGCTGACTGGCTGGAGACACGCCTGGCCGCTGCCGTCGCTGCGGATCCTGAGCAGCCGGTCTTCGTCCTCGTGCACGCGCCACTGCGCTGCACGCACTATGTGTCGAACGAATGGTACGGCTCAGGACTCGCAACCGGATGTGGTGATGACTTCGACTCCCTGTTCGAGGTCTACCCGCAGGCAGTGGTGTGGGGTGGCCACATCCACACGCCGAACCACATCTCAACGTCGATCTGGCAGGGTGCAGAGGGTGCGGGCGGATTCACGACCGTGAACGCACCGCCGCTCGCGTACTACGAGTTCGAGCGAGGCGTCGTCAACACCGACCCGTACAGCAAGGTCACCAACGACAGCACGCCCGATGACGGCGGAGACAACCGCGAGACAGCGATCGTCGAGGTTGAAGGATCAGTGGTCACGATCAAGACCTACGACCTGCGTGCGAACGCGTGGGAGGACCAGGTCTGGACGTGGGACGTCGCAGAAAGCATCGATGATGCCCTGCCGTTTGAGGAGCGCTTCCCGCTCGGGGATGCTCGCGCTGACAAGACCGAGGCACCAATGTGGCCCGAGGGCTCGGCGGTCGAGGTCTCCGAGATTGAGCCGACCGAGGCGATGGTGACGTTCAACCAGGCAGCCGTCGCGCCGAACGAGGTGGGCGATATTGTGCACAAGTACCGCTACCAGGTGATCGACACCGCGACCGAGCAGGTCGTGAACACGTTCACCCAGTGGTCAGGCTTCTACTTCATGCCGATGCCGGAGACACTCAATCACATTGTGTGGAACACGGCGCCGGGGCGCGAGTACGAGGCGCGCATTTCGCCGATCAATACCTGGGGCAAGGAGGGCGACTACATCTCGACGACCTTCAGCACGAAGGGTTACGACGTCGGGATCACTCTGGCGGGTGCGGGCACCGCTTCCGCGGATCTCGCAGACGCGATGCCCGGCGACACCGTGACTCTCACGGCGACGCCCGCGGAAGGCGAGATCTTCCTGGGCTGGGATGTCATCGAGGGAGACGTCGAGATCGTCGAAGGCGCCTTCACGATGCCAAGCGGCCACGTCTCGATCGAGGCGGTCTTTACCGGCTCCTCGGGTTCCGTCGACGCGCACGCCGTCACAACGACGGTGCGCGGCAACGGGGTCGTCTCCGCTGACCCGGCTGCCGCCATCGGCGGTACGACGGTGACACTCAGTGGCGAGCCGGCCGACGGCAACGAATTGTGGGCCTGGGAGCTCGGAGTCGACGGTCTGGATGTGCCGGTCGGGACGATCCAGGTGGATGGCAGCAGCACCTTCGTGATGCCGGAGCGCGACGTCACGGTGACCGGCGTGTTCGGTCTGCCGGACCACTACGGGATCGTCTACGACGGCAACGGTGCGACAGGCGGCGAGACTGCGTCGGGCGAGCTGCCGGTAGACGGCTCGGGGACGCTGGCCTTGAACGGCTTCGAGCGGGATTACCACCGCTTCATCGGTTGGGGCACTGAACCTGATGGCACTGGCGAGCGCTTCGGTGCTGGTGTCGACGTGCGTGCGCTTGCTGAGGCGCGTTCGACCGTGACGCTGTACGCGCAGTGGCAGAACCTCGCCAGCGAGATCGCTGTCGAATCATTCGACTGGCTTGCCGGGACGTTGAAGCCTGGCGTTCAGCACAACCCAGATGTCGTGGGGTGGACCCACGAGGGGCCGGACGGCTGGTCGGTGACCAATGCAGATGCCATGGGCGCAGACGGCATGAAGGATCTTCGCGGCTGGACCTTCGCGACTCCGGACTTCTGGCTGGCTGATATTCAGGGCCGCGACAGTTTCACCAAGGGAACCGGCGTGATCGCGGTCGCCGACGGTGACGAGTGGAACGACGCGGCAGGCGCGGGAGTGATGGACACCACGCTGAACGCGCCGGCGTTGACGCTGCCCGAGGGTGCCACCGAAGTGCGCGTCCGATGGGACAACAGCTACCGCCACGAGGCCGGTCAGTCAGCTGAAGCCCTTCTCGAGTTTGACAACGGAGATCACGTCACCCTCGCGGCCTGGGGTGACGGTTCACCCGAGATGGATGACATCAACAGTCACCGTGATGGGGTCGTGACGGTGCCTGTGGGTGCGAAGTCGGCGACGGTGAAGTTCCACTACACGGCGGGGAACAATTGGTGGTGGGCGATCGACAACGTGCAGATCGACGCGATCCTCGGCAACGCGCCAGCGGAGTTCGCCTCGACCGGCATTGCGGTGACAGGATCCGCGAAGGTCGGCGAGACGCTCACTGCAGACATCAGCGGCTGGGCACCCCAGCCCGAGCAGGTGTCGTACCAGTGGCTGCGTGAAGGAAAGGTGATCCGCGGCGCCGACGAAGCGACGTACGATCTCACCAACCGTGATCAGAACAAGCGGGTTCAGGTCGTGGTCACCGGTGTGTTAGAGGGCTTCGTGCCAGTCACTGTCACCTCGGAGAAGACCGACAAGGTGACGAAGCCAGACCGTCGCCACTGATTGCGGCAGGTCTAGGGGGCAGGGGTTCAACAGAACCTCTGCCCCTTCGCCCATCCCGCCGGGCCGACCCCGACTCTGCCCCGCAACATCGCCGAGACTGCGTCTCCGTTCCGAGACTGCGTCGGAATCGCGCTGTTTCGGAACGGGGATGCTGCTTCGCGGTCGAGTCCATGCGCGGTAGCGTCGCTCGGGGAGCAGACTGAACCGAGAGGATCGACATGAGCGGCACCTACATCTACGACGCGGTGCGGACGCCGTTCGGGCGTGCAAGCGGGGCACTCGCCGGCATCCGTCCGGATGATCTGGCCGGGACAGTGCTGCGTGCGAGCGTCGAGCGCATGGGGCTTGACGCGGTGCGCGGAAGATGTCAACCTTTATGAGTCAGTTCTTTTAGCCGGTCATTGATTTCGTTCCTTCCTCCTCGGGTTCGTTGATCCAGGCCGTCGTCGGGAACGTGGGTGGCTGCGGGTGCTGCCGAACGAAGCGTTCAGGGTGCTCGGTATAAGCCGTCGTGAGAACGCGGGCAAGGGCGTGCTGAATGGCGGGTGCGCGGCCGTGGTGAACGTTGAACGGGGTGTGCATTCCGATACCCAAATGACGGCGTTTCTCTGGGGGGGACTGGCGGCAAGACGAGCGTTCACCCGAGAAGGTACTCGGGTACATCCACCACTACGGTTCGACTTTCGAAGTCCTCAATATTGAGGTGCCGGACCAGAACCTCACGTTCGACCGTTTGGAATCAGCGGTCGCGTCCTTCGCCGCTTAGCAGAACTCAAGCAATTAGAGCACACGCCACTCAAATTTAGGCGCCGCGATCGGGATGAGGTGACCGAAAACTTTTCCGGTGCGTCCCCGAGATGTATGGTGAACCAGTAGAAGCGCAGTGGAGGAGGGAGAGTAGAACGATGAACATCCTATTTGTAGTTGTGGCCATTATTGCGATTGTGCTCTTGATCACCGGTGGTTTTGTGCAGTCCCTTAACTTTCTGCTATGGGTCGGCGTGGTGTTGTTGGTTCTCGCCGTGATCGCATTCCTGGTTCGAATGGTTTCAGGACGTCGAAACGTGTAACGACCAACGAGACAGATCTGGGCTATTGTACGCAACAGCCGATCGTGCCGAAGCTGTGTCACTGGGGAACCCTAACCGCACACGCCCACACCGCCAAGGGGCTGCGGCGCTCCTGCTCGGCGAACCGTCACGTTGCCCCACGTGAGCTTTGCGCTCAGGGCCGACGAATGGCGGGCCACCTGGGCGGCTCCAGTGTCGAAAGCCTGCGAAGCGCACGTCTCTACAGTATTAGGCGTCGGGTTCGTTGTCGAGCAGTTTGAGCAGTTCTCGAGGGAATGCACTACTTGCTCATACCCGTGTTCGTAGAAGAGTGGTGCAGGCTGGTGCCGTCGAGTTCGTGGAGCATGTCACCTGTTTCGAGGATGAACGCCTCGACTTCAGCGGGCGGCTTCCCGGACCAATCTGCGCCGCCGTGCATAGTCATCGTGTTCAAGTTCAGCTTTCTTCGCCGGTGGGATTCGCGCCCAGCTCCAACAGAATGTCCGTCGCCAGGATGGATACGGCCAGCGCTACAGTAGCAGTATCGCCGATACCTTCCTCTGCACGGCCGGCCATCGTAGATCCGAGCGATCCTGGATCGTGCGCGAAGAGCACGCCCGGGTGCCTGAGCCGCCAGCTCAGTCGAGTACGGCATACGCCTCGAGTTCGACGAGCACGTCGGCTTCGAACAAGATCTCGACTCCGATGAGCGACGCCGGTGGCATCGGCTGAGGCAGGCCGAGTTCCCGGGCCACGAGTTCGACGCCTGCCATAAAGTCGCCCATCTTCTCTGGCGACCACTGGGTGACGAAGAAGCGCAGGCGCACGACGTCGGCGAACGTCGCACCCGCGCCAGCGAGCCCGCGAGCGGTATTGCGCAGCGCCTGAGCGACCTGCCCGGCCAGGTCGTCGGCCATGTGGTCGGTGTCGGGATCGCGGCCGACCTGCCCAGCGATGTGCACGTGGCGGCTGCCCGTCGCGACGGAGACGTGGGCGTAGGGCACGGGCTGGATCATGCCCTCGGGGGATAGCAGCTGCACGGTCATAGGTTTTCCTCAGTTCGAGCGAGTAGGTACCCTATGTCTACCTAGTGCACGAAGGGAACTTCAAGGAGACTAGGTGTCATGAACGAAACCTCCCACCCCGACGCTGCCCTGCTGCAGGTCGATGCACCGCACCGCGAACTGCTCGACCAGATTCTCGACAAGTGGTCACTGCAGGTACTCGATGTGCTGTGCGGCCGCCCCATGCGTTTCAACGAGCTGCGCCGCGAGATCCCGGTCGTCGGGCAGAAGTCACTCACCGCTACGCTGCGTCGGCTCGAGCGCAACGGCATGGTCGAGCGCGTCGTGATCACCACGCGCCCCCTCGCCATCGAGTACCGAATCGCCCCGATTGGCGACACGCTCAACGAGCTCATCGACGCGCTACTGCGCTGGACGACGGCGAACATGCCCGAGGTGGAGCGGGCGCGGGCACGGTTCGACGACGAGGAGTAATCGTCACACCGAATCAGTCTCAATGCTGAATCACCGGCAGCAAACGGCTGAAGGGCTGTCTTGAAAAGCTAAGGTTTACGAGACACGAGACCTGCCCAAATCGAGCGGTGGGCAAAGTGGCTCTTCGCGGTTGAGCGTGGAGGGGTGCTGATTTGAGTGTTCACACGGCTCTTTTGGCTGCGCTGCTCAGGAGGATACGGGCGCGGTAGTTGTCGGCGTTCCGGAAGCCGCGCCCGGTGCGTTTGATGTTCTTGATTGAGGTGTTCGCGGCCTCGGTTCTGGTGTTCGTGACGCCGGTGACGATGAGCACCTCGATCTCGGTCCACCAGGCGTAGATCGTGTTCCACAGGCGGTCGGTCTCGGGCGTGTTCGCGACCATGACGTAGTGCCCGAGGAGCATCTTCGCCTCGTGCGCGTCGGCGAGCGTGGCGGTCTTGCGACGGGCTGGTCATGGTCGCCAATCAGAGCACGCGCTGCCACCGGCCCAGGCCGTAGGGGACGTGCTCACATCTGTGGCCCGCGGGGCTGGGGACCGGGGGTGGGTGCGTCGGGGCGCCGGCCGGGTGCGGGTTGTTCGCTCAGTCGGTGCACCCGCTCGGTGAGCGTCTCGGTCTGGTCGGGCCCGGTGAGGTGGCGGGCGCGACGCAGGACGTCGTCAACCCGGTCTCGAACTCCCCGGGCATCGGCCGGAGCGCTATCGCCTCGATCGCGAAGTCGTCGCCGACACTGTGGGCCCCTTTCTCGATCCGTGGTCGTCGTCGCGGCCGTCGTAGCGCACGAGCAGCTAGTTGAGCTCGGCCGATGAGTTGACGGTCCGCATCGGGACCAGGTGACGACCGTGAACCGATGATTCGTTGGCAATACTCGCCGAGTGGCGCGAGGGTCTGTTCTAAGGTCTTGAGCCGCAGAGTTTCGCCAGGCCGTTGACGATCCGCCGCGGGACGTCGTCGGGCCAGCGGAACTCCGGGGTGGCGGGGCGGACGGAGGCGTAACCGTGCATGCCGGCCCAGAGGGCGGCCGCGTCGGCGTAGGTGTCGGTGCTGGTCGAGGATCCCTCGGTCACGCACCGGTCGAGCGCCGAGACGAAAATCCCGAAAACATCTTGCCCAAGGGTCTGTACCTCGTCACCGACGGACGGCGATGACTTCGCCCGAGACGCATCCCACACACCGCCGAAGAGGATGCGGTAGCGGCGGGGCCGCTCCAGTGCAAATGACAAGTACGCGTCGCACAGCGCCGACAGGCTGTCGACCGCCGACACTTCAACCGTTGAGCCCTCGGCCGCGAGGGTCGCTCGGCTGAGGTGGGTGCCGAGTTCGGCGAAAGCGTTCTTCACGACCTCGAGCAGGATCGCGTCGCGGTCAGGGAAGTGCGCGTAGATCGACTGGGCGGCAATGCCAACCCGACGGGCGACAGCGCGAAGGCTGATGCTGTCTTCATTGACGCCCTCATCCAGCATGTCGGCGGCGACCTGCACGATCTCGGTGCGTAGGCGGCTTCCCTCGCCGCGACGGTTGCGAGTTCGCTGTTCGACGCTCTGTGACGGCATGCACAGAAGTTACCATACGACTTGACAGGTCGTGGGGTGACGCCTGTAAGGTTACAGACGACAGCCTAATTGGGGTCGGTGAAACGACACGACTCCTCGGGAACATCGACTCGAAAGAAGCGTCCTCATGACCAGTAGCACCACCACGTCACCCCCCATCTCGCGACGCGCCGACCTCGTCGGACGGAGCCTGATGGGCTTCAACGTGCTCCTCACCCTCGTGGCGTTTGTCAACGGCATCGCGCTGACCGTCAGTGCCGCCGCTGATGACGTCGTCGTGCAGGCTTGGCAGATGTTCGGGTTCGCGATCTTCGCGGGCATGTGGACCTTGGTGGCCCTCTGGCCGCGGCGCATCCCGGGCATCTGGGAGTTCCTCATCGCTCACAAGCTAGCCATCACAATCTTCTGCCTCGTCAACATCTCACAGCCCGACGCAGTCCTGACCGGGGCTATCGACGGCTTCATCATGATCACCACGGTCATCGCCTACCTCCTGTGCCGAGGCTGGCGCTCGTGGAACGGCTTCGTCCCCAGGCGTGCCCTGGCCGCCTGATCCTCGACTCGCTTTCGTGTGAATCAAACCCGCGTACCACCAGCAATCGAGCGACACCGCGCTTTCCCCTCGAAAGGACGACGAACATGATCTTCCACATCAACCGCCTGACCTTCAAAGCAGGCGTGAGCGAGGACGACAAGCATCGCGGCATCGCACTGCTTCGCCGACAAGGTGAATCCATTCCCGGGGTGAAGTCATTCGTGGTCGGCCCCGAACTCGGCGGGGACTTCGAGGGCGGCGCCGTCTTCGTGATCGACGACCTCGACGGCTATTCGGTACAAACGCCCGACTTCCGGCCCCCAAGAAAGCTAGGGGATACTGAGGGCATGACTCAACTGCCTTCAGTCGGAAACCAGACATTCACTGAGCGTGAGGGCATCATCCACATAGCCAGGGAAGTGAATCGTGCTAGGTGCGTCTGGCGAGAAACAGTCAGCGTCGACGTTGGTATCGATGGGCAGATCGAATACGTAAATGATGATGGCCAGGCGACCGGTCGAATGGTGTTCGTCCAGGTGAAGTCTGGTGTTTCCTACTTCAAAGGTGCTACAACAGATTCGGTTCCCTTCTATCCGTCCGCCAAGCATAAAAGCTACTGGGAACGTGCGCCCCTCCCGGTAATCCTCGTGTTGCACGACGAAATGGCTGCCGAGACCTTCTGGGTAGACGCCAGAGATGCGCTCCGGAGGGGCGAAGAAATCATTCAGGTGCCGAAGGTCAACGTGTTCAATGCCGGGAGCGTGCGTAGCGTGCTGAGCACTAACGAACCTCTGCCTGTCCAACCCATGCCGATGTCATCGCTTGCCCAAACAACCATGGGCCGCACAAGCCCTTCTGCAGGTCTGCCAGTCGACTTCCTTGACCTCTTCTTGCATGGACTCATGAACCTTGGTCGAAGCGTGTACTTCGGCATGGACCTCGTCGTTGACGTTGCGAGGGCCAAGCTTGATTACGCTGACTCTGAGTTTGGACTTGGGCTGGGCGCACCGGAGTACGACTTCATCCGCGACTACGTGTTGTTCTTGGCGGAGCAGGATTTGGCTCGCGTGGACTTTGATGAGTTCAATCGTGAATGGGACAGAGGGCTTGTCGGACGGTTCATGGCACCACTCACGATTCGTGGGCGGTCTTTCACCGTTTTTCTGAATGCGGTGGATGACTCCGATCAGGTCCGAGCTGTGCAGGACAAAGCTTTCAGCGGGATCGAGGCGTTTGAATCCTTGCGACGTGTCCCGGTAGTCGAGAAGTTGAAGGCCAGACTGGCCAGTTCATGACTTTCACGAGCGAACTGTCTCCCGATTGTGAGGGAATCATCACAAATGCGGCGGTCTGGTGACGCTCCTGAAGGTCGACTGGTTAAAGCAACCTGGACCGAGCCGGCCCGGCGTACTGTCTCGTGCACGGTATGCCAAGAGATTTTGGTCATCACAAACGTCGACTAGCACTGCGCAACTCGGAGGAGGACACAATAACCGGTCCAGCGAATAGCACTGTCGCTGAAGCCTTTCCTGTCGGGGAATACCTGCGCGACGAGATCGAGGCGCGCGACTGGAGCGTCAGCGAGTTCGAGCATCAGGAGCGCTGTCCCTCCGCCACGACACGGTCGACATCGCTTCAACGCGGAATCGCAGCTGCAACTGCTTATCGGGTTGGGCCGCGACCCGGTCACTGGCGACTTTACGTTTTCGATTCCGAAGTCGGCGAGCATCCTGTGGGGTGTGGGCGACGCGACCACGCAGGAGCGCATCGGGCAGGCGCACCATGCGGCGGTGGCCGAGGTGCTGGCGTACATGGAGCGGGAGGTTGCGGCGACGCGCACCGGTACCACGGCGCGGGGTGGCGCTGTGGCGCAAGTGGATGTGACCGGCCTGATTGCGACGGCGTTCGATCATTTCGACAGCCGCGCCGGTGACCCGCACCTGCACACGCACGTCGTGATCAGCAACAAGTCGCTGTCGACGATGACGGCCACAACCTGCAGAACGACATCGCCGACTGCCTGGAGCCCGTCGCCGGGATCGCAGACGAGGACGCTGAACGGCTCCAAATCGTGGTCGGGCGTGTCATCACGAATCCGACGGCGTATCGCTCTGCACGGCTCGCTTTGGTCATCGAGCTGGCCCCGCCGCCGGCCAAGTAGCCGCGATCATGAACGATCCATCTGATGAAATCGGAGTGCCGATGGACCAGCCGTCTGACCGCGAGGGGGAGAAGCGGCGCCAGTATGTGGCATCTCGGCGCTCTGGGCTCCCAAGGACCGACCTCTGATGCGTTGCTTCCTCGTTCACGGGGTTCGCCCGGCCGTGAACAGATACGCAATCATGGGTACGCTCGATAAGGTGCGTTTGCAGATCTTGTTGACGTGCCGCTCGGCGGGCACTGTCCCGTCGCGCTCGGCTTGAACGTGAAGGAAACACCGTGTCTGATCACGCAAGAATCAAGGGGCACACCGTGACCCGCACCGTGCACATCGAAGGCTCGCGCGCGCACGTCTGGAGGGCGCTGACCGACCCCGAGGTGATGGTCAAGTGGTTTGGCGACGGTGTGGAGTTCGCCGCGCTCGAGCCCGGTGCGACTGGCAGCATCCACTGGGATGACTACGGCAGCTTTCCGATCGAAATCACCGAGGTCGTGCCCGACGGCTCGTTCGGCTTCCGTTGGTCGGGAATCCCCGCCGAACAGCTCGACGAGTACTCGACGCACGTGCGTTTCACCCTCGCCGATGCCGGTTCCGGGACGGATGTCACGGTGATCGAATCGGGCTTCGACACACTCCCCGGCGGAACCCGCTACCGTCGCGAACGTCTCGAGCAGAACCGAGAGGGCTGGGACGTCGAACTCGACGAGCTCGCGCTCCTATTCGAGGGTGTCACTGGGTAGTCCACAATTACGGGGGAGTCGCTCGACGAGCTGGCCACGTTGCTCGGCCGGAGTGCTAAGTGCTTCGGCGAGGGTGCCCGATGAAACGGTTGGCCGTGCTTGAGTTCGCCGACCGACAACCACCTCGTGACCTCGGCCCCATAGGTGGAGTCTTGGGACGTTGAGACTCGGACGCCTACGGCCGCGTCCACGACGCGATCGGCGCCGAGCTGTTGATTCTTGCATAGACGAACCGTGCAATCCTTAAGGGCGCTCTCTCAAGCGGCGCGATTGCATTCAGCGCCACGATGTATTTTTGGAGACCACCATGCGTTCTCACTCTGGCTTATATATCGATGCTGGATATCTCATCGCCGCTGCCGCAACCAGGCTTACGGGTTCGTCCTTGAGGCGCGGCGTTGATGTCGATTACGCACATTTACTCGCGGACCTGATCCGGCTGGTGGAAGACCAATCTGGCCTGCCGATTCTTCGCGTGTACTGGTACGACGCCGCACGAGACGGAGTGGCGACGCCGAGTCAAGAACTCATCGCGCTGCTGCCGAAAGTAAAACTTCGTCTTGGACGCGTCGGCGTCGAAGGTGAGCAAAAAGGTGTTGACCTTCGCATCGGACTAGACATGGTGGGGCACTCGCGAAACGGGGCGGTCGACACCATGTATCTACTGTCGGGTGACGACGACCTCACCGAAGCTGTCGAGGAGGCTCAAGCCCTGGGCGTGCAAGTGACCATCCTCGCAGTGCCCGCCCGCACAGGTGGCCATCATGGTATCAGCCGGCACTTAATTCTCGCGGCTGATGACCTCGACGTTATAGATGTCGGTCTACTTGATGCATCTGTCCGGGCGGCATCCGCGGTGCTAGCCCATTCCACGCCGTCACCACAGGTGGACATTGCCCAATCCCAGCCGAGTCCGGCAGATATCGCACGCGTGCTGACGGTACCTCCTCGAATAACCTCGGCCTTCGACCAGGCGCTCCCCGTTGCCAGATCTCTAGCAGCCCATTTGCAACAGAACTTGGCTGAACTATCTCCGACGATCGAGCACGTGGCAACCAAGACGTTTGATGCTTGGGCGACCACAGCGTCAGATGCCCAGAAAGTCGAGTTGCGAAACGGTCGACCGTCGATTCCGCGTGACCTCGACAGGGCGCTTCTGGTTGATCTATCTGGAGCAATGGGCGAAGACACTTTGAGTGACGCCGTCAGAGTCGAACTTCGAGCTGAATTCTGGGACGCTGTCGACCGCCCTTGACGCATTTGTAGGTGGGAAGCGTCGCAGCGACAGTCAGGGTGGAGCGATTTGCGCGCGCGACAACAGCCTTCATCAGAATGTCTTCATCAGACGGGTAGAAGACGACCGCACTACCCAGTTGTTCGTCACGACTCCCGGCTTCGGTTGCGTCGTCTGTAGTAGTCAGGCGGTAGTTTTCACCGCTCGTGCTCCGAGTGTAAGTCGCTGTTGTGCCGGCAGGCAGGGGAGCCAGCCTGTCTCCTTCGGCCGTGAGAACCATGTTGTCTGCGTCGACATCGAGGGCACTCGGCCAAGGTTCTCCCGTTAGTCTCAAACTCTTGAGGACGTATGCCACCCTGCCGGCGGTCATCTGCATAGCTGATTGCGTCTCGTCAGCGGAGAGTGGCAGTGCGCGGAAACGCGGCGTATACCCCGTTTGGGCCGGCGTGGCCACACCCCTCTTTCTCGCCGAGGCAGCGACCAGAAAGAACCAATATCCCCCGTCGGCGGTGGGATTTAGCGTTCTGTTGCGCGGGTCCATTACGGACTCGTCGCGGCGCAATCGGGCTGCTCACGACTTCAGCCGCGTACCTCTTGAGCATGGACACGACAACGCAAATCACTTGTACGTTTCTCACTCAGCGTGAACTCTCCGAGCTGCTCCAAGTGCCTGAGCGCACGTTCCAGGATTGGCGCCTGATGCAGACCAAACCGCCCTATCTCAAGCTTGCCCCGGTACGTCGGTATGACGTGCAGGACGTGGTTATCTGGGCGCGTGAGCATCGACATGGTCAGGCCAAAGATTCCTCGTGGGTGAGCTGGGCAGCATCGTCATCGACGTGCTGCCGAGCGGGATGTACAGAGCTCGCGCATCCGCTCGCGACGACAGCGGGCACCTGCATCGCATCGGGGTCACGGCCGATACCGAAGACGAGGCACGGGCCGAAGTTAACCGCCAGGGCCAGGCCATGGCGACGGCGGTGCCGGTGCGCTTTCGCCTTCGAGCAGGATCGCCGACACAGTCGAGCTCTGGCTGTCATAAGCACTCACCCGTGCCAAGGTGGCAGCCTGTCGTACTCGGCCTCCGAATCGTACGAGACAACGGCCCGCGTGATTTCCGTTCCGAGAAGTGGGGAAAGTTCTGGTGATGCCAAGACGAGGACCGAGCCAGAGCTTGGTGAGGGACGGTCTCTGTCACGCCGAGCCGCTCCACGGCGCGGGCACGATGACCCACAGCACGACGGCCGGCTCGCCGTCCTCGACCTGCCAGGTGTGCGGCTCTCGACCCGGGAAGGTCAGCGCGTCGCCGGCGTGGACGGCCACGGTGCGACCGGCGAATCGCACGGTGAGCGATCCCGAGACGACGTGGAGCACTTCGACGTCGCAGTTGATCGTGTAGAGATCGGACCCGCCGTGTGCGTTGGGGTCGAGTTCTGATCGCAGCAGCTGAACCCGCTCCTCGCCGCGCGGCGACATCAGCCGCTCGTCGGCGTGCACTCCGCCCAAGTTGATGCGCGGAGCGTCGGCGTACGCGACATGGTGAACGTCGGGCTCGGCGAAGAGTGCACCGACGGGTAACGAGAGCACCTGACACAACTGGACAAGTGTTGCCACGCTCGGTGACGTCTCGTCGCGCTCGACCCGACTGAGGAAACCCTTGCTGAGGCCCGTCGTCTGAGCGACCTGGGCGAGTGACATGCCCTGAGCTGTGCGCGCGGAGCGCAGCTTGGCGCCGATGGGTGTCGCGGTGCCTTCGGCGGTGGGGTGAATGGCGCGCACAGTTACTCCTCGAAGCTATTCGCACTCTCGTCCTTGACGATCTGCCCGGGGCAGCGTACCGTAAGCCCTGTAGTTGTCTATAGCGTACCGAAAGTTGTCAAATATGCAACCCTTCAGCAAAGATGCGACGGATGAGCCCCGCGGGCCGGTTGACGCGAGTGTCGTGCCCCGGTTCGCGGGAATCGCGACCTTCGCGCGACTCCCGCGGCTCGACGAGGTTGAGCGTGCAGACATCGCGATCGTCGGGATTCCCTTCGACAGCGGAGTGAGCTACCGACCCGGTGCTCGGTTCGGCCCCGCGCATGTGCGCGAGGCCTCGCGTCTACTGCGACCGTACAATCCTGCGCAAGACGTCTTCCCGTTCGACGCCCAGCAGGTCGCCGACGCCGGCGACATCGCCGCGAACCCGTTCGACATCGCTGCTGCCGTGGGGGAAATCGAGGCGGGCGCGCGCCAGCTCAGCGAACACGCCGACCGACTCGTCGCCATCGGCGGAGACCACACGATCGCTCTGCCGCTGCTTCGCGCCGCGCACGCGCAGCACGGGCCCGTCGCGGTCTTGCACTTCGATGCCCACCTCGACACGTGGGACACATACTTCGGGGCGCCGATGACTCACGGGACCCCCTTCCGGCGGGCGTCCGAGGAAGGCCTCATAGACCTGACCGCGAGCATGCACGTCGGAATCCGCGGCCCCCTCTACTCGAAGGACGACCTCGCGGACGACGACCGGCTCGGTTTTGCGATCGTTACGAGCGAATTCGTCGAAGAGCACGGCGTCGCGGCCGCCGTCGAACGCATCCGAGCCAGAGTCGGAGACGCGCCGCTCTACATCTCGATCGACATCGACGTTCTCGACCCCGCCCACGCGCCGGGAACAGGAACTCCGGAGGCGGGCGGCCTCACGACCCGAGAACTACTCCGGATGCTGCGGGCCCTGGCCGATCTGCGCATCGTCGGCGCCGACGTGGTCGAAGTCGCCCCTGCGTACGACCATGCCCAGCTGACCGCTATCGCGGCCAGCCATGTCATCTACGAGCTGCTAAGTGCGATGGCGCCTGGGTAACCCGGCCGACCGAGAAAGCCCCGACCAAACACAAAAGTCCCGAACCCGACCGGCCAGCCCGATAGAGGAGACACCCATGACACTGCCCACCCCGACGGACGAAGCAGTCCGTGCCGCGGCATCCGCCATCGTCGAGGCGTTCGCCGCCACCGACGGCCCGCGCTATTTCTCGCTGTTCGCACCCGAGGCAACCTTCGTCTTCCACACCGAACCTGCGCGAATTGAAAACAGGGCTGCCTACGAAGCCATGTGGACGGAGTGGGTGGGCGACGGCTGGAGCGTAAAATCCTGCGCATCGAGCGCGCCCGCGGTGCAGACGTTTCCCGGCGGAGCCGTCTTCACGCACTCCGTCAGCACGAGCGTGAGCACCGCGGACGGACCCGAGTCCTACCGGGAGCGCGAAACGATCGTCTTCCGGTCTGATTCTGCCGGCCTCATCGCCATCCACGAACACCTGTCACCCCAGCCCTGACCGACCCCATTCATCGAGGAGCCCAAAGATGTCGCTCTACACCCGTATCGAAGGCCAACTGGACACACAATCAGATGACGCGGGCCCGGTTCGCGGAACCTACTCGCTTGGCCGCGTGCTCATGATCTGGCTGGCCGCGAACCTTGTGGTCACCACTCTTCTCACCGGCACGCTCTTCGTGCCGGATGTGCCGTTCGGCCTCGTCATCGCCCTGATCGTGGGCGGAACGATCGTCGGAGCAGCCGTGCTCGTGACGGTCGGCGCAATCGGAACTCGCACCGGCCTACCGACGATGGCAATCACGCGCGGACCGTTCGGAACGCGCGGGAGCCTGCTGCCGGTGGCCGCCAACGTGGTCATCCTCATGGGCTGGAGCTGGGTGCAGGCGATGCTCGCCGGGATCGCCCTCAACTACATCGTCGCGTCGACGACCGGGTTCTCCAATCCCGTCATCTTCGCGGTGCTCTGCCAGACGATCGTCGTGATCCTCGCGATCTTCGGCCACGCCGGAGTCGCTCGCGTGGAACCGTGGTTCGCCGCGGTCATCCTCGCGATCGCCGCCTACATCTTCGTCACGGCGTTCTCTACGTTCTCGCCGGCAGACTTCGCGGCCATTCCGGCGTCGCTTGAGCCGTTCTACTCCCCGGGACTGACGTTCGATGTTGTGGTCGCGACCGCCATATCGTGGACAGTGCTCTCGGCCGACTTCAACCGCTTCGCATCGTCGACCCGCGCGGGCGTGGTCGGCTCGGGAATCGGTTACACCCTGTCGACGGTGATCTCGATGTCGCTCGGCGCGAGCGCGATCGGCTACGTCGTCCTGGGGGGCGGCGACGCGATGCCGTTCGACCCCGTGACGATCATCGAGCCCTTCGGCGCCCTGTTCGCGGTCGCGATCTTCCTGTCCGTGATGGCGACGAACACGATGGTCGTCTACGGCATGGTCACGAGCGTGGTCAACGCGCTCCCCGGCCGGCGAGTGCGGTTCCTGCCCACCGCCATCGTCCTCGGGCTCATCTCAATCATCGGTTCGACCTTCTTCGGTCTTCTGGCCCAGTTCACGACGTTTTTGGTCACGATCGGTGCCCTGTTCGCACCGATCTTCGCGATCATGATCGTCGATTACTACATCGTCGCGCGCGGCAGCTACAGCGCCGACATCCTGAAGGCTCAGGGCGGTCGCTACTGGTACACCGGCGGCATCAACTGGCGCGCTGTCGCGTCGTGGGTGGTCGGTGCGGCGTCCGCCTATGTGTGGGCGTACGTGTGGCCGCTCCCGTTCGGTGCGACTGTTCCCGCATTCCTCCTGACCTTCGTCGTGTACCTGGCCTTCTCGCTCGCGCGCCGCAGCAAGACGCCTTTCGAGCCCAGCCGGCACCTCGCTGATGCTGACCCCGCTCGCTGACGGCCCTGGAGTGCCGCCTCGCTCGGCGCTCCGGGACCTTAGCCACCCGATCACCGACGGGATGCCGGTCTATCCCGGCGACCCGCCGGTCCACGTCGGCGCCGCGCTCGACCTCGACCGCGACGGGGTGGCCGTGACGGGGCTGCAAATGGGGTCTCATACCGGGACGCATATAGATGCGCCGTCCCATACCATCGCTGGTGGACGGACCATGGCCGATGTGACCCTCGACGAGCTTCTCGGCGATGCTCTGGTGGTGCGGGTGCGAGCCCTCGCCGAGGGCGAGGTATACGGGTGGGAGCGGCTGAATGCGGAGCATCCGCTACCTGATCGACTGCCCCCGATTGTCGTGATCGACACGGGCTGGGCGCGGTGGTTCGGCGACGCGCGCGCAGTGCGGCATCCGGCCCTCGATGCCGGTGCAGCGAGTGAGCTTGTCGCTCGCGGGATGCGGATCCTCGCGGTCGATACGCTGAGTCCCGACCCGACCGGTACCTCGTCGGGCGCTTTTCCCGTGCACGAGGTCGTGCTGGGCCGCGGTGGGCTGATCGTCGAAAACCTCTGCGGACTGGATGACCTGCCCTCACCGGTGCAGATCGGCTTCTTCCCCCTGCGACTCGGCGGCGACGGGGCGCCGGTGCGAGCGGTCGCCTTCCTCTGAGGCCCCAAAGATTCACTCGCGCGGTCAGGAACTGGTCGAGCGCGCAAACCTGATCGAGTCGCGAGAAATGTCTCGTTCTCCCCCAATTGGGGGGATGGGACGTGCTCAGACCGAGACGGAATGCAGCCACAATAAGTTATGGACTCAAAGCAGGAGAAGAATGCGGTCGACGATGTGGTGCGTCGGCTCGAGGTACGGTACGCCGATCTGCCGACAGGGCGGGTCAAATCAGTGGTTACGGAGTGTCACGGCTCGCTCTCCGACAAGCCCATCCGGGACTTCATCCCCGTGCTGGTAGAACACGCGGCACGGTCCCAGCTGCGCGCCGAACGAGACGCAGCGCCATTCGAAGCGCCGCACGCAGCCTAGCAAAGCGTCGGAATCTCTTGAGATTCCTTCACCCTGCACCGTCCCATGACCGCGTGGCGCCGGCACCAGTGGGTGTGGTGTTCGCTATCCCTCCCTCGATACGAGTGGTGATCCAATCGACGGCAGACCATTCGGGCGGGTACGAGGGCATCCACAGGACGCGGTCTTGATAGGGCTGACAACCTGGCCGCGGGCACACGTCAAGCCTTGCAGGTGCGGCGCGCCGACGGCGTCGAACATAGTCGGGCCCGCCTTTGGGCGCGTGTGATGTTCCTGCCGTGGCCAGCAATTGGGGGTGTCACCCCCGAAATGGCGGCACTCGTGCACACAAACTCGAGTGTTTTAGGATCGTGCAGACTTCAATTTTGCTATGAGGGCGGCCTTGTTCATGCGCGAGTAGCCAACGATCTTGCGTTCCCGTGCCTTACCCCGCAGTTCGGCCATGGTCGGCTCGGAGGGCCGAGGAAGGGCTGCAATCAACTGGGCGGCTGGGCTGGGTGCCTTCCCGGGCACCTTCTGGGTACGGGCGGTCTTGGTCGCGGCCGCTAGCTTGCCGGCCGCTTTCGCCTGTTTGGCCGCCAATTTCTGTGTCTGTTTGGTCAAGGCCTGCGCTTGCTTGCGCAACTTCGTGCTGGAATGGGCGACAGCTTTGCGGGCTGACTGCACCGATTTCTCGGCCCGCGCGAGCGCCTTCTTCGCACGCTTCTTGCTGCTCGTCGAAACGGACGTAGTCTTGTTCTTCTTTGTCTGCGCCATTATGCGCACCTCCACTGAGTCGTCGGCACAGGGCCGTTTTCTCCACAGTAGTGACATCCCTGTGATCGGCGCGTGAGGCGCTGCACGATAACTTCGGTCGTACTACTCGAGCCGTGCGCTCCGTTTAACCTTTGACGCCGAGTGGACGAACTCCCACAGTCGGGCGAAGACACGAGCAGCTTCAGTTCCCGGTGCGTAGATGCCGATCGGGGCGCGTTCAGACCCCATCCGCTCGATGACGACAGTCGAGGGAACTACGAGGTCGATAACCTGTGGGTGTTCCCGCGGCAGGGATTCGACGGCAGAACGGTGTACCAGTTTGCGGCGGTCCACCATCGACAGGAATGCGAACACCTTGGGCGGATGGTCCGATGCTGCGATGATCTCGTTGACCTGGGCGAGTGACCGCAGTGACAGCGGCGAAGGAACGAGCGGTACCACGGCGAGGTCGGCCGCGTGGAGCGCGTTCTCGGCGACGAGGGACGCCCCGGGCGGACAGTCCAGGATGACGACATCGTATTCTTTCGCCACTGACTCAAGCACTTTGGCAAGGCGGTGTGTGGACTTCTTCGCCGCGTCGAGGACCAGGTCGAGCCCTCGATACGTCTCATCAGCCGGCAGCACATCGAGGTTTGGGTAGGTGGTTGACCGGATAGCAGCATCCATCTCAGTCTTTCCGCGGATGAGCGAATCTACGCCCCCTTTGACTCGCGCTTTCACATTGAGGACATAGGTTGAGGCGCCCTGCGGGTCCAGATCCCAGAGCAGCACCCGGAACTGTTGGGATGCCTCCCACGCGAGATTGACCGCCGCTGTTGTTTTGCCGACCCCACCCTTGGTGCTGTAAACCGCAACCGTTCTCATTGCCTCATCTTACGAGCAAGCGGGTAATCGTTGTGAGGCAGAAAGGCCGCACCAGGTTCGAACTCATTCTGGCCGACCACGGCCCGCAGCTATTTTTTCTGCGCCGCGTCAACGAGCGCGAAGCCGACGCCTATTTCAATCACCCATCGCGGCCCGAGCATCTGCGGCAGTTATCCGTGTTCGCCGAATCGCTGACCGTTCCGTGGGAGCACGGCATTTCCACCGCATCGCTTGTCCCTCGCTAGGGGGCGCCAGCGCACTTTAGCTAGAGATTGTGTGTGTTGTGCAAAATTGCATCACGTTCTGCTCAAAATTCCGACTTTTTCGTCGACCCTACCCACTGATCTTGATAAAGTGCTCGCACTTTTGGATTGCAATTGCTACGTTGGGGCTAACCGATTCCGAGGGCGGGCGATGCACCTTGTGCGTGTGTATCTGTCTTTACGGGGTTCACAACGGAGTGAAAGAAGAAGGATCACCATGCGGAACCAGAAACTGAAGCGACAGCTGTGCGTGATTGCGATGGGTGGAGTGGCGACTCTCCTGATCGCCGGCTGCGCAAGCGCAGGTGACGCCGAACCAGTAGCGAGTCGGGACCTTGGCACCCCGGTAGCCGGCGTTGTCCCCGATGGCGTTTTCGATGGTGTCACGCTGACTTACGCCGCCTCTGGCGGCATTTTTCAGGATGGTCAACGTGACGCAGCCTGGGATCCGTTTGCGAAGATATCGGGGGCAACTTTTCTCCAGGACGCATTCGATGCGGGCAAACTCAAAGCAATGGTGGACAGCAAGAACGTGTCTTGGGACATTACCAATGCAACCCAATTTGACACCGCCCGTGGCTGCGGAACGCTCTACGAGGAGTATGACTACTCGCAGGTCGACATCTCGAAAGTTCCCGAGGGAACCATCACAGACAAGTGCATGGTGCCAAACATTCTCTACGGCCTCGTCGTCGCCTATAACACGGACGCGTTCGGCGACAACCCACCCACCAGCGCAGCTGACTTCTTCGACACAAAGAAGTTTCCGGGCAAGCGCACGGTCAGTCAATCGCCGTACGTGGACCCCCAGACGGTCGAGTTCGCCCTTGCGGCGGACGGTAAAGATCTGAGCGATGTAAACGTTGCCGACATCGACCTTGCCTTCGACAAATATCGCGGCCTTGGAGATGACGTCATTGGTTGGACCTCAGGCGCCCAAGCGCAGCAACAACTCGAATCGGGCGAGGCTGCTATGGGTCTGGTCTGGTCTGGACGTGGCTACGGCGCGGCTGCAGCCGGTGCCCCGGTCGCTCCCATGTGGGATGAATGGATGATCATGGTCGATTCAACGGCTATCCCCAAAGGTGTAAAGGATCCACAAGCCGCTTTCGCCGCCGTCAATTTTTACCTCGGCGCAGAACAGCAGGCACGCATGACGGAGCTGACCTCTTATGGGCCGGTAAACATCGACGCGAAGCCCAAAGTGGATGCGACGTTGGAGACGTGGCTCACCACAGAACATCTCGCCACAGGCCACGCGCCCAACATCGACTTCTGGGTCGAGAACTACGATGCTTTGTCGGAAGCATGGGCCGGATGGGTTACCGGGAGCTAACCGGCATGTCAGACCTATCTCCAATTCGCGAACTAAATAAGCTCTCAGCTGCAGGGGGTAACACGACAAGGCCGACTCGTGAGCCGAGAAATTGGCGGCCCTTTCTCCTGCTGATACCAGCCTTTATCATCGTTTCGTTCTTCTTTCTCGCGCCACTCATTGATGTCTTCATTCGGAGCATCACCGATCCAAGCCTTGGTATCCAGAACTACGTGTGGCTCTTTACTACTCCGACGAATATGGTCGTCGCGGGTCGCACTTTCGGAACTTCGTTCCTGGTGACGATCGTTTGCCTACTCATCGCTTACCCTTATGCGTACTTGATGACAATCGTGAGCGATCGTACGCGTAACATGTTGCAGCTGTTTATCATGCTGCCTTTATGGACCAGTATTTTGGTTCGAACGCTCGCATGGATGGTTCTCTTGCAGGACACGGGCCCTATAAACGGACTACTCGAGTCTGTGTTTGGAATCGGCCCCCTGCCTCTCATCCGAAGTACTTTCGGAGTGGCTTTAGGCATGACCCAAGTGCTGCTGCCCTTCATGGTGTTGCCGCTATATTCGGCACTTGCCAAGATCGACAAGCGGTTGCTTCCCGCGGCGGCCAATCTTGGGGCGAGGCCGGTTACGGCTTTCTTTACGGTCTATTTGCCACTGTCACGGCCAGGGATATTTGCAGGCTCGGTCACGGTCTTCATTTTGGGACTCGGTTTCTACATCATCCCCGCGTTGCTCGGCTCGTCAAAGGAAATCATGATGTCTGCACTCATGTACCAGCAGATCAGTGGGTTCCTGATGTGGGGTCACGGCACCGCGCTGGGCATCTTCATGCTAACGACCACAATCGTGGTCCTTGCTCTTGTGGGACGCGCCTCCAAGGGCACGAGCCTGTTTGCGGGGAGAACAAAATGACGCTGAAACGCGCTTTGAGCGCCCTGGCCGTTCTCACCGTCCTCTGGTTGTTGCTTCCAACTCTGGTCATCATTCCGATGTCGTTCAATTCGGCGGCGTCGTTCAATTTTCCGCCCCAGGGCTTTTCCCTGCAGTGGTACGCGAACTTCTTCACCGATCCGTCATGGATGCGAGCGTTGGGCTCATCACTGCAGGTTGCGCTCATCACCATGGTTGTCGCTACGGCCCTGGGAATCATGGCGGCTATCGGATTATCTAAAGTTAGATTTCGCGGAAAGTCCTTGTTGGAGAACTTCTTCCTCACCCCGCTTATTGTGCCCGGCATTGTGATCGCCATCGGGCTGTACTCCCTCTTCCTGCGATTCAACCTGTTGGGCACTCTCCCCGGATTTGTGCTCGCTCACACGGTTGTTGCACTCCCTTTGGTCATCATCAACGTAACGGCCTCACTGCAGGGGGTAGACCCACGCTTGGAACAGGCTTCGGCTACCTTGGGAGCGGGTCGACTTCGAACATTTTTCAGCATCACCCTTCCACTGATAATGCCGGGAGTGACAGCTGGTGCGCTGTTCGCATTCGTGACTTCTTTCGACGAAATTATTTTGTCCCTCTTTATTCAAAGCCCGCAGCTGCAAACTTTGCCCGTGAAGATTTACAACAGCGTGACCCAGGCGAGTGACCCGACTGTCGCCGCGGTGGCTGTTGTCGCAATGTTCACATCTGTGATTGTGATGCTCACTGCACAATTTGCTACCCGCAAAAGAAAGCGAGTTTCGGCATGAGACCGGACAGTATTGACGCCGCACCTGACATTCACGAACAGGAACTTCGGCAATTAAATCTGAATACCCAGATCATCGGCGTAATCAATGACGCGGGGATCAGTCTTCGGGCTGTGACCAAACGTTATGGGAAGAAAGCCGTAGTTGACGACATCAGCCTCGTTATTGAGCCGGGAGAATTCATGACGTTCCTCGGCCCGTCCGGGTCGGGCAAGACGACGACTCTGAACATGATTGCTGGCTTCGTCTCGGCAACGGAGGGGCTGCTACACATCTACGGCAAGCCAGTTGCCAAGCTGCCAGCACATAAACGAGACATCGGCATGGTTTTTCAAAACTATGCGCTGTTCCCGCACAAAACCGTCGCTGAGAACATTGCATATCCGCTCGATCGGCGTAAAATTTCGAGATCCGAACAGAAGACGATGATCGCCGGTGCGCTTCAGATGGTGCGCATGGGAGAGTTCGGCGATCGATACCCGACGGAGCTCTCAGGGGGGCAACAACAGCGCGTGGCCCTCGCGCGTGCACTCGTTTATCAGCCCCGCGTATTGCTCATGGATGAGCCGCTCGGTGCCCTCGACAAGAAATTGCGCGAATGGCTTCAGAAAGAGATCAAGCGAATTCACCGTGAGGTGGGATCAACTTTTGTGTACGTTACGCACGACCAGGAGGAGGCGCTTTCCCTTTCTGACCGGATTGCGGTCTTCAACAATGGGCGGATCGAGCAGGTCGGCAGCCCCGCTGAGCTTTACCAAAGGCCTGCAACTCTTTTTGTCGGGCGCTTTCTCGGTGAATCCACCGTACTTTCCGGCTCAAGGGTCGATTCCCTTCACGGTACGACAACGTTGAATATTTCTGGGCACGATATTCGTGTTCCCGGTGAACAGGATTCGACATCCCTGGCAATTCTCATCCGCCCCGAAAACATAACTCTGCACGATGAAGGCACCGTTACAGACTCCACTCGGATCAATTCGCTGCCAGTAATCGTGTTGGACTCGAGCTATCTGGGTTCAGCTTGGCGCTGTGAGGTGCAGCTTCCGGATGGGAGCGTCGGCACCGTTCGTGAGGCGCACTCGACCATCGTGCGCGAGCCCGGTACGCGTGCCGTGATGAGATGGAACGTCGATTCGGGGGTGCTTCTTGTCGACACCGGTGAGGCCGGCGTGTCACTGACTTAGTTTCGGACCGTGTTGATAAGCATGAGGCTGCCGGGCCCAGCGAATGAGGCCCGGCAGCTTCACTGCGTGAGCAGGGCCGTAACGAGCCGGGCCTCCCGAAGACCGCTCTCGATTGCGCCATCAATGAACCCGCCCCAAAGATCCGCTGTGTCACACCCGGCGAAGTGGAGCACGCCGTCCGGTACTTGCAACTGTGATAGATCACGCGTCAGTTGTCCTGGACGGTGAATCATCCAGGTATTTTGCGACAACGGATCCTTCATCCAGTCATGCGCGGCAACGTCGGTCACTTCCAAGCCATCGCCCCATACTCGAATAGCAGCCTGGACCTGTTCGATACTGCTCACGTCTATGGCAGTGTGATCCGGGCCGAAGCCGACCAGTATCGAATGATCATCCTCGATAAATTCGCTTTTCAGCACCGAGATCGGGTGGTGCTGCGAAGCGTAAGCAAAAAACCGTGGCACGCGACCGCGCACCCTCATCCACACCTTCACTCCTTGAGATGCCACGCGCTCGTCGTTGGCTCGCCTCCACACCGCCGGAAGTGGGGGTGTTACTGCAATCGCGTCGATTGCATTGATGGGCAGGGTCAGGATGACGCGCTGCGCACGTAGCTGGCGACCGTCGGAGAGGGTGACGGTACCCCCATGCTCATCGTGCTCGATGTGCGTGACGGTCGAGTTGAGCCGTATTTCTCCGGCGACGTCCGCGGCGATAGCCGCAGTGAAGGACGACATGCCTCCCTCGACGCGGTACGTCGCTGAAGCGTCATGCATGAGGGGCCAATGGCCACCGGCCGCACTCGCCCAGCGCAGAGCGCTGGCCAGACCCACCTCGCGCAGTGGGGCATTTACGTGCCCTACCCACACGGATTCGTTCGCGGCGCGGGCCTCATCGTCGAGGACGATTTCGTCCAGGCGCTGCTGCAATGATTGTTCGTCGCATTCGGTGATTGCTCCAGCGGTGGGGTCCACCGCACGCGGAATCGCTGTGAGCGCATCTGCAACTATCTGTTGCTGCCCGTCGCGGATGAGAGCCATAAACTCTTCAAGAGTGCCCTTTCGCAACGCGGCATCGGCACCGAGCCAGTATGCGTTTTCTGCGACCGGACTGCGAACGATTCTCCGGCCATATCGAGTCATTTCCGCCCACACGTGGGGTTGCACCCAGTGCACCCACGTGCCGCCAAATTCGAGTTCATGTCCGAGGGCATGCTGAGTCCATGTACGCCCACCGACCCGATCGCGCGCCTCGAGCACGATCACTCGGTGACCGGCGCGGCCGAGTTCTCGTGCGGCAACAAGTCCGGCGAATCCGGCGCCGATGACAACTACGTCTGTTGATTCCACTCTCTGGCCCATTATTGAGTTTGACGTTCGTGAGCTCGATCGGAAATCGCTTTGGCTGCTCGATAGCCGGACACGACGGCACCATTCAGGGACTGCTGCAGGCCAGTATGCTCACCCGCGATTGCGACGAGCCCCGCCGCCGAGTCGAACGCGGAGGTGTCTTCTTCTGTCCAATCGAGAGACGGAGCCGAGTATGACCCCAGAGTCCACTCGTCGTTTGTCCAGTCAGTGAGCAGGACATCCCCGTCAATGACTAATTCGGGACGCATTTTTTTCAGTTCTGCGACCCAGCGCTGGGGGCCGTTCGCCGTATCAAGTGCGGCGAGGGTACCGCCTCCTCCCGCAAAGCACGAGAGCGCCGGCACACGATTTTCGCCGTCTATCGACATAGAACGCCACGACCACCAGGCATGGTGGGCGCTCTGGAGCGCAACGTCACTATCAACATGAGACAGGGGAACGCCGAGCTTTGCAGCCGTGCCCATGGAGCGGTGGTCAAGTGCAGCGCGTTGTGAGGCCGGGAGCTCGAACCCAAGATGCAAAGTACGCAAAATTGGTAGCGGCACTGCAAGCACTGCGGAGTCCCCATCGACCGAACTTCCATCGTGCAGGGTCACCTGAACGCCCGTTGGGGATTGTTCGATCGCCGTGATGGGGGACTCCAGCCGTATGGCCGCACCAAGCATGCGGGCGAGCTCGTTGGCAAGCGACTGGTTGCCCCACAGGAATCTGCCAGCGTCCTCGACGTAACCGCCGTCGGCGGAGGACTCATGCAGTAGGGCAGCTTCCGCGCTGATCAGGTCAGGATCACCGGCCAGCGACGTTGCCATTCGCCGATACGCCGCGTGGGTATGAAAATTGGACCCCATTGTGGCCCGGAAAACTGCGTCCACGGAGACTCGATGCATGCCGTCTGCAAGCATCTGTTTGAGCGTGTTGGTGAGGCGCAGAGTAACTTCGGTCAGCTCGCTGGGGCTCAAATGCGAACCACTCACCGTTCGTCGTGCGTACCGGACATTGTGCGTGAGTATCGGGACTTTGACTTCTGCGGACAATCCACGAATGGCGAACTCCGTTGGAAAGATATACTCACCCCCGCGCTCAGTGACTTGACCGTTGCCGAGTTTCTCTGACCACGTACGCCCACCGACTCTGCTGCGAGCCTCAAGAACGACGGGCTCATGACCCAGTTGACGCAGCTTCCAAGCAGCCGTCAAACCCGCGAGGCCTGCGCCGACAATAATGACCTTCACGGTTCTCCTCAGTGAGCGGCACGAGGCGCAGCGAGTGAACTGAGCGACGACCAACCCCATCGTTGGTGTTTCCTGGACCTGAATGCCAGATAGTCAGTATTGGACTTATATGGCCGATAATATGATGAAGCATAGCCAAAATCGGAACCAATACGTACAATTTCCCCATAATAGGCATACCTTAAGACGGATTTGTTAGTGCGTCTGGCGTGAATCCCTTTACGTAAACTTGAGACGAGGTGACGAGTGTCGGACAAATCCGGATTTTCAATTGACGAAGATCACGTCATTGACTACCTGCGACGGGATGGGCGCGCTTCATACTCATCCATCGCAGAAGCACTCGATCTCACTCGAAATCACGTTTCTGAAATCGTGAAATCTGTGGTTGACAGCGGTCAACTACGATTCACGGCCAGTGCAAATCCGCGCATGTTCGGTTTCCACGTCGAGGGCCACCTGCACGTGGTCCTTCGTGGTGACGCTAGTGCTCTCTACGAAGAAATGGTCGGGTCGTCGTTGACGACCTATGTTTCCACAACGACAGGCGATGCGGGCCTGTGCGTTCAGATGCGCTGTCGCTTCGAGGCGGAATTGGTCGAGTTGCTTGCTGCGATCCGAGAACACGATGAGGTGCTTTCAATCCAGGTGCATCGGTACGACAGCATCGTCCATAATATCTATGCACCGACACTTCAGGCCGAGGATGAGTTCTCTCTCGACGAGACTGATATGCGCCTGATCGAAGCGCTCGAACGAGATGGTCGAGCTCCCGTTCGGGTGCTCGCTGAGGCCCTGCGTCTGCCTGAAAGCTCCGCACGTCACCGAATGACGCGGCTGATTGATGGCGAAATCATCCGAGTGGTTGCAGTGCCGAACCGGAATTTTGGCCGTGCGCACACGATCGCACTCGGTCTGGGCGTACGACACAAGGGCGTAAGCGGCCCCTGCGTAGAAGTATTGAGCAAACTCGGTGTGGAATTCATTGCCACGACGACGGGTGATTTCGGCATCATCGCAACGGCAGTTTTCGTTACTTTACGCGACGCTAATGACTTTGTGGAGGTACTTCGACGCGAGCCAACGGTCGTTGGCATCTCGACGTGGATTCACTTGCAGATCCTCAAGGAGGATTACAGCGTCGCCGAGTATCGCGACACACGGCAACGCTGACCGCTGCAAGTTCCACCAAAGTCCGCGGCGTCCGGCGTATTCTCGAACGCGATACCACGGAGGGTTTCTCATGCGCAAGGTGACGTATTCCATGGGCATGTCCCTGGACGGATACATCGTCGGGCCGGATGGCACGTTCGACTGGACGGCACCCGACGACGAGGTTTTTCGTTTCTGGATCGACGATATTCGAACCGTCGGCGTTCACCTGTTGGGTCGACGGCTGTACGAGACGATGCTGTACTGGGAGAGCGCTGACCAGGAAAGCTCGCTCGACGCTGCCGACCTCGAGTGGACCGAGCTCTGGAATCCGCTCCCCAAGGTGGTGTTCTCCACCACGCTCTCGGCTGTGCAGGGCAACGCCCGCCTGGCCACCGGCGGCGTCGCGGATGAGATCGAACGGTTGCGCGCCGAGCCGGGGGAAGGCAACATCGCCATTGGCGGCGCGACTCTCGCCGCCGAGGCATCCGCTCTGGGTCTCATCGATGAATACCAGGTGATGGTTTACCCGGTACTGGTCGGCGGCGGCATCCCGTTCTTCCCCCGGCACGAGCGCCGAGTCGATCTCGAACTCATCGAAACCCGTGCCTTCAAGTCGGGAATCGTCTACCTCCGGCACCGCGTGGCTCGTTAGCCCGTGCTGCGAGGCGCAAGCCTCGCTCCTGCCGATCGGATCCGCCGTGGCGCGGTCCAGGGCAGAGACGGGGCACCTCGATCCGCTAAAAGTGAAGACTGCAGTCACTTCAATTGCGTCGTACTACGCGGGAGCGGATGTCGAGTTCATTCCGGTTCGCGATATCGAACCCTGTGGCATCATGCTGTGCACTCGCGCCGGCGATGACCACCCGGGGTGCGCGAACTCCGCGGGGCAAACTCGGCGCTCGTTATCGACCAACGCTGCGGTCTGCCAAATAGTGTCAGAGTATTGCCGGCACGCCCGACTCGCGGGATACTCAAGGCATCAGTGGCGTTCCGGAGCGAACGCGACCGACATTCGCATCGCTTCGTCGTCACCCTCCACCGGGAGGTTGTCATGCACGCACGGCGAGGACTTGCAGTCATCGGCGTTGTTCTCGTCGAGATCACTCTCGTGGGGGCTGCCCTGGCGGGTTGTGCCGTCGCAGAGCCCCCGCAGCCTGAGACGCCCCCGAACGCCCCCAGCTCCTCGGGGCCGAGCACGTCGCTGCCTGCGCCGCCTCCCGACACCGGCGGAGGCGCAATATCGGTCGGTCTCCCGCAGCTCCCGATCGGCGGCAACGTGAGTTTCGACGAAAATACCCTCGCCGACAACTGCGTGACGGTGAACTGGATCGTCGAACAAGACAATGCCAAAATACCGGAGAATGTGCAGATCTGGATCAGCGGTGCCAGGTTCACGGACGACGTCTACGCGCTCGCCGATTCGGGCTGCAGCGGCGAGAAACCGCCGTGCATCGAGTTCGTCTTCGACATCGCCGACCAGACCTGTGATCTGGCGATCGTGCCGACCGGCAATCAGCCCAGTCCACCCGATGCGCCGCTGAACGTGAGCCTCACCGGTGAGGTCACCTGCAGCGACGGTGAGTCACTGGACTGCGCAAAATTCCTGTCTGCAGTATTCACTGAAAGCAATCTCAGCATCCCCCTCGACACGCCTCCCGCGAACACCCCCTCCGATACACCGCCCGCGGATGAGGGCTTGGGAGTGACGACGAGCGGACCGGCCTGATGTCCGAACCGGGGGAGAGAGAGAACGCTGCACGGTTCGAACGCGGGCTGAACGTGCTCGGCAGCATCATCGCTCCGGCGACACTTCTCGGCGCCCTGCTCTTCTATTTCGGTTATGTCTCATCCCGGGCCCAGTACGACTACTTCGGCATCGATGTCGACGTCATCGGCCTGAACACCCAGGACTACGTGATGCGCAGTCCGCAGCCTCTCCTGGTTCCGCTCCTCGTGTTCGCGCTCGTCGGTGCAGCCCTGATCGCCTGGCACGCTCAGATTCGTCGCCGCTCGAGCCGATCCGGCTTCGCGGTTGCGGGGAGACGCGGGGTTGTCGTCGGCCTGGGCATCCTGGCAGTGGGTCTCATCTTGCTCTTCGCCTATCCGCTCCTGGCTGAATGGGACTACTACCCGCTCGTCACCCCGCTCATCGTGGCCCTGGGCGGTGCGATCGCCGCATACTGCGTGGGGACGGTGCGATTCCTGGCCCGCGAAACCGGTGTGGGTCACCGCCCGCCGACGGGCGTCGTCGTGCTGCTCTGGGCTGCGGTCGCCGCCTGCGTGTTCTGGGCGACAGCCACCGTCGCACAGTGGTCGGGCCTGGGTCTCGCCCAGCAGCAGGCGCGGGCCCCCGACAACCTTCCCAGCGTCATTGTCGACACCGAGCAGCGGCTCTTCCTCCCGGACGAGGCGCGGGTGAGCGAAACCGCGCTGCCCGCATTGGCCGACGAGACCTTTCGCTTCCGCTATTGGGGGCTGCGACTGCTCATCGTCGGTGATGATCGTATGTTTCTCATCCCCAACGCCTGGGATAACCACAATACGACTCTCGTGCTGCCGCTCGACGGCTCGGTTCGACTGCAATTCCAATTCCGTAATCTGGAGCCCTAAACCGTGGGGCGGGCTGTGCAGAGCACTGCGAGCACGCAATGACGCCCGGTGCCGGGGCCCGCACGGCTCGGGGTGCTCGGGCCCGAACGGTCTCGCAGCGGTCTGAACCTGCATCGCCTCGCGAGCGGAGGCGTCGAACCATAGGCACGGCTGGATGGGCTGGAGCTCGGCCATGAATACCTCCCGGTGTGACCTTTCACACTAGTTCGACCTTCGACCTTCGACCTTTCCCTAGGGCGGAACTGGTCTACGCGGGTTTCTCCCTCGGTGTACTCCCCGCACAAAAGCTCGCGCAGGCCCGAGCCGGCGCACAAGGTGCCCGACTGTTTTACTCCTGCGTCCCGGTCTCCGAGTTCGGCTCTGCCTGGCCGGATGGTGTTCCCATGCAGGTGCACGGCATGGACGCCGACCCAATCTTTGCCGGTGAGGGTGACCTCGATGCCGCCCGCGCGCTCGTCGAATCGACGACGACGGCTGAACTTTTTCTCTATCCCGGTGACCCACACTATTTCGCCGACAGCTCGCTGCCGTCGTACGACGCTGCTGCGGCCGCACTGCTCCGGCACCGAACGCTGGCGTTTCTTGCGATCCACCCTGGGTGACGCTTACCTTCTCAGCGCACAGAACGACATTTGGTGGCAACCGACAGCCTCGTCGACACCGCCGTTTCGGATGTCACCATCGTGGAAGGAAACGCCCCCGGAGCTTCGATCTTGACGACCCCCAAATAGGGGTGATTCGACCGCATTCGTGATATAGATTTAAGTGAGGGAAATTCCCCCCGGTCGACTCGCGGCAATCCAGCGAGGCGAAGTTGCCGACCGCGTGCCTCTTCTGCCTTATCGTGACGCGTTCTCTGTACCTCACGCTCACAACGCACTCGATAGATCACGAAAGGCGTGATGACCATGACCGACATCCCAAGAAGTCCTGCCCGGCCGCCCGACACCGCTGAAGGAAGTGTGACGGTCGAGAGCCCGTCCGGTACAGACAGCGAGATCGAGGAGGAGGCGATTCGGGCCCAAAACCTGCTGCAGCAGACGGTGAGTTTGCAGGACGCGATCTTCAACAGCGCGAATTTCTCGAGTATTGCCACCGACGCCCAGGGTGTCATCCAGATTTTCAATGTGGGCGCGCAGCGGATGCTCGGCTACACAGCGGAGGAGGTGGTGAACAAGATCACGCCGGCCGAGATCCACGATTCGGAAGAGATCGTGCTGCGGGCTGCCCAGCTGAGTCTGGAGTTCGGGACCATGATCAAGCCCGGTTTTGAAGCCCTCGTTTTCAAGGCCAGTCGCGGCATCGAGGATATCTACGAACTCACCAAGATTCGCAAGGACGGTAGTCGGTTTCCGGCCATCGTCTCGGTCACCGCCCTGCGGGACCAGAACGAGGCGATCATCGGCTACCTGCTGATCGGCACCGACAACACGTCGCGCAAACAGGTGGAGGTAGCCCAGTCGGTTCTCGACCAACGGTTGCGTGATCAGCAGTTCTACACTCGCTCGCTGATCGAGTCGAATATCGATGCGCTGATGACCACCGACACCATGGGCATCATCTCCGACGTCAACCAGCAGATGATCGAACTCACCGGTCGAACCCGGGACGAACTCATCGGCGCGCCCTGCCGCAACTTCTTCACCGACCCGGTCCGCGCCGACGCGGCCATTCGACGGGCACTCACCGAGAGCAGAGTCAACGACTACGAGCTCACGGTGCGCGCTCTCAACGGCGAGGAGACCGACGTCTCCTACAACGCCGCCACGTTCTACGATCGCGACCGCGTCGTTCAGGGAGTATTCGCGTCAGCGCGAGACGTCACGGAACGCAAACGGTTCGAGCGTGCGCTCAAAGAGAGCAACATCGAGCTGGAGCACGCCAGCCGCATGAAGACCGAGTTTCTGGCGACGATGTCTCACGAATTGCGCACGCCCCTGAACGCGATCATCGGGTTCTCCGAGGCGCTCAAGGACGGGCTCATGGGTGACATGAGCGACTCCCAGCGCGAATACATCGGTGACATCTTCACCAGCGGGCACCATCTGCTGGCACTGATCAACGACATTCTCGACTTGTCCAAGGTTGAGGCGGGAATGATGGACATCGAGTTGGAGGCCGTAGATGTGCGCTCGCTGCTCGAGCAGAGCCTCTCGATCGTGCGCGATGGTGCTGCGGCCCATGGAATTCAGCTTCGTTTCGAGGGTGCCGACGACCTCGGGGTGCCGCTGCTCGACCGGCGAAAAACCAAACAGATCATCTACAACCTGTTGTCCAACGCGGTCAAGTTCACTCCCGACCAGGGACAGGTCACCCTGATCGCCAAGCGTGTGCCGCGCAGCGCAGTGGGAAAAATTGCCGGTGTCTGGCCGGTACACGATTTTCCACTGCCGGCCAGTACCATCGCAGACTTTCTCGAAATTCGTGTCGACGACACCGGGATGGGCATCTCGTCCGAGAACATGTCGAAACTGTTCCTCGCCTTCAGTCAGATCGACAGCACGCTGGCTCGCCGCTTCGAGGGTACCGGCCTGGGTCTGGCAACCGTAAAGGAAATGGTGGGAATCCAGGGAGGAACGGTTGCCGTCGCCAGTGCTGAGGGCGAGGGCGCAAGTTTTGCTGTGTGGCTCCCACTCGGCGGCACCGACCAGAGCGCACCGGTCTGGTCAGCACCGGGCTCGGAGAAGTCGGAGACGAATCGCGATGCGGCCGCCGCGATCGAGACGCAGGCGTCCGCTGCCAACCGGCCGAAGCCGCATCCGTTTCACCCGTCCGCCACGGCAGCGGCGCCGGTAGCTCAGAAAAAAACGGAACCAAATTCGACCGCGCCCGGCGCCGAGGTATTTTCGCTCGGGGCCGGCCAGCCGGTCACCGAGTCGCTCGCCACCGCGGTGAAGTCCCAGCCGCAGCAGGGATATGAGGCACGCTCGGAGAAACACGTGGCACTCGTCATCGAAGACGACGCCAAGAGCGCTGAAGTTCTGCGGCTCCTGCTCGAAGCCGAGGGGTTTCGCGTCATCGTCGCGCCCAGCGGAGAAGAGGGTCTCGCCCTCGCCCCGCACCAACATCTCAGTCTCATCACCCTGGACATCCGCTTGCCGGGGATGGACGGTTGGGGATTTCTGCTTCGGTTGCACGAGTTCTCGGATCTCGCGGCGGTCCCGATCGTTATCATCGCGGGGGACACCGATGTGAGCCTGGCATTGACCCACGGTGCGGCGGCCGTGCTGGAAAAGCCGATCAGCCGGGCAGCCCTGCAACAGTCGCTGGATGTGCTCGGTCTCAGTCCAGACGCCCGACGCACCCGACGAGTGTTGGTCGCCGACGACGACCCCGAGACGGTTGATGTGATCGCACGTTTTCTAACCCGGCCGGAGTATGCGGTAGAACGTGCCTTCACCAAGAACGACGCGATCGAGATGGCACAGCGGCTGCACCCTGACCTCGTGCTGCTCAATCTCATGATGGAAGGGTTCAGCGGGTACCAGGTTGTGCTGGCGTTGCAGAGTGACCCGGAAACCGAACACATTCCCGTGCTCGTGGTTACTGGCAAGCAACTCACCCGGCAGGAACTGGCGGCCGTCGACAGTGATCCCACCCAGCCCGTGCGCGTGCTCGGCACGAAGAATTTCAATCGAAGAGCGTTCATCGACGAGGTCAACCGCGCACTGAACTCGGGGCCGGATCTGGGCGGGTGATGCATCGTGGCCAGAATTCTGATTATTGAAGACAACCCCGTCAACATGAAACTCGCCACCCTGCTCGTGCGCCGGGCCGGGCATTCCACACTGCAAGCCGTTGATGCCGAAAGCGGATTGTTGCTCGCGCAGGTCGAACTGCCGGATCTGATTCTGATGGATATCCAACTGCCGGGGATGGACGGTTTCGCCGCGACCGCGCAGTTGAGGAACGACCCAATCACCCGGGAGATCCCGGTGATCGCCCTGACCGCGATGGCCATGACTCGCGATCAGGAGCGAGCGCGCCAAGCCGGGTGCGATGCCTACATCACCAAGCCGCGCACATCCCGATTCTGGCCATGACGGCCAGCGCGGTGCGTGGTGATGCCGACCACACCCGCATGGTCGGCATGAACGAGTGCCTCATGCGTCCGCTGTACCTCGGCAAATTGCGGGCTGCCCTTCAAAAATGGTTGCCGCATGACGCGGATATCGAGAGCGGCTAAAGTCCGGGAATGCTCAGTGTGCGACGCAACAGCTCGACCGTTCGGCTCAGCGACTCGGCCAGGGTCGGCGCCGCCGCCCGGTCGGTCCTGCCAGCGGCGCCGGCCGGGCGCTCGAAATCGGGAATCCACTGTAGGGCCATGAAACGCACGACTCCCAGCATCGCGTGCGTGAGCAGTTCGGCCTGCCCGTGCCGAAAAGCCAGCTCGGGGTCGTTCTCGCCGTCAACGGTGGCACCGCGACCGAGGCGCAGGTAGACCAGTTCGGTGATTTCGGAGGTGACCCTGGTCATCCGCTCCATCTGCTCCTGCATGAGCTCGGGGTGCAATCCGAAAATGCGCAGTCGGTCGGTGAACAGCTGCTCGTCCATGCCCTCGCGCGGACCGATCGCGCTCATCAGGGTGAGCACGTCGGGCAGCAGGTCGTCGCCGGGGGCTGCGATGAACTCTCGCGCTCGCCCCTCATCGATCGTGGGCGGCTCGGCGCCGATGATGGCGGCCTTCTTGGTCTTGAAATAGTTGAAGAAGGTGCGCTGCGAGATGCCGCTCTGGCTGCAGATCATATCCACGGTGACGCTGTCGAAACCGTGTTCCAGAACGAGGCTGACCGCACTCCGCTCCACGCGCAGGCTCGTCGCGTGATGCTTGTCGTGACGAGTCTGCGCGCGCACGGTCGCGCCGGGCGGCGGGGTGTCGGCCAAGGCCTCATCCTGGTTCATGACGCTACTCGTACCGCAGCGACTCGATCGGGTTCTGCCTGGCCGCCCGCTGGGCCGGCAGCGTGCCGGAGAGGAACGCGATCAGCATCACCAGCCCGATCACGAAGGCCACCGACAGCGGCTCGAACAGAAGGATGTTCAACCCCGGCAGCCCGGACAGCAGGCCCTGCGACAACACAGCACTCAACGCCGAGCCGAGCCCGATGGCCACACCGGCTCCGATGGCGCTGCCGAGGAAGCCGATGACGATGGCTTCGAGGCTGAACAGGGTGTACACCTTGCCGCCGCTCATCCCCATCGCCTTCATCAGGCCGATCTCGCGGGTACGTTCCTGCACGCTCATCAGCAGGGTGTTGATGATACCGAATGCGGCGGCGATCAGGGCAATCACCGCGAAGGCGTTGAGCACGCCGACGATGCCGTTGATCACCGTCTGCACGGCGCCGAGCTGGTCTTCGATCGTGCTCGCGGTGTAGCCCGCGGTGGCGAGATCCGCCTTGAGGGCGGTCACGGCATCCGTCGACAACGCGGTGTCGAAGTGCGCCACGGCCACACCGTAGCTCGTGACGGCGGTGTCGATGCCACCGGACTGAGCATCGGCCAACTCGGCAATCAGCGCGTCGTTGGCCCCGGCGCCCGCAGCGAGCAGGCTCTCGAGCGAGACGCCGACGACGGTCGCATTAACCACGTGCTTCGCGCCGAGAATGTCGGTGATGCCGATAGAAACGGATGCCCCCACCGCGTCGTCCGCGGAGGCGAACCCGAGCGGGGTCACGAAGGCGTCCGGCAGCACGAGCTGAGCCTCAGTGGCGCCGCCGTCGAGCTGCGCGCCCGCCGTGAGGTCGGCCGTGGTCACGGCCGAGGTGGCGTTGATGCTGAACTCGTAGGGAGTGCCGGACTCGTATTCGATGTAGTCGGGCTGCACGGATCGGATCGGATCGACCGACTCGATGCCGGCGGTGTCGCCGATCGCCTGGAGGTCGGCATCCGTCAGCGCCTTGGTCGTGGTCCCGGGCGGGCCTTGCTGGCTCGACACGGATGCCGAACTGGCCGCGTCGTACTCGACCGGGCCGTCGCCGGCGGCGGTGGCATCGCTCGCCTGCGTGATGATGAACACGTCGGGGGAGCCGAGGGCGCCCACCTGGGCATCGACGTACTGGCTGACGCCGGCGCCGACCGCGTTGGTCAGGGTGAGGGTGAACGCGCCCACGAAAATGGCCAGCACGGTCAGGGTCGTGCGCAGCTTGCTGCGAAAGGTGTTGGAGATCGCGGTGACGACGAGGTCTTTGGTTCTCATGCTGCGCCTCCGATGATCAGTGCGTGGGCACCCGTGTGGGTCGACGTGGTGTGGGACACGACAAGTCCGTCGCGAATGTAGATCTGGCGATCGCAGCGGGCGGCGAGTTCCTCGTCGTGGGTGACGATAACGAGCGTGATGCCCTGACTGCGGTTGAGGTCGAACAGGATGTCTTCGACCACGGCTCCGGTGGCGGTGTCGAGGTTGCCGGTGGGTTCGTCGGCGAAGATCACGCGCGGCGCATTGACCAGGGCGCGACCGATGACGACGCGCTGCTTCTGCCCGCCCGAGAGGGTCGTGGCCTTGCTGCCGGCCTTGTCGGCCAGCTCGAGCTGTTCGAGAACCTCCATGCCGCGGCGGCGTCGTTCCTTGCCGCCCATGCCGGCGATCTTCAGCGGCAGGATGACGTTGTCGAGCACGCTCACGTTGGGGGTGAGAAAGAACTGCTGAAAGACGAAGCCGAACTCCTTGTTGCGCAGTTCGTTGATCGCGCGCTTTGACAGCGACTTGGCGTTCTTGCCGGCGACCTGAAGTGTTCCCCGATCGGGTTCGTCGAGCAGGGCGAGCAGGTGCATGAGGGTCGACTTGCCCGACCCGCTCTTGCCGATGATCGCCACCGTTTCACCGGGCGCTATTTGAACGGACACACCCTTCAGCGCGTCGAAACGGCTCGCCCCCGAACCGTAGGATTTCTCCAAGCCTTGCGCATCAATTACCCACTCGGAGTCCATCGGTTTCCCTCGGTTCTGGCGACCCGCACGGGCCACATTTGCAGTAACTGCACTCTAAGTTGCAGTTGCTGCAAATTGCCTGAGGAAGAGCCGTGTTCCGAACGGATGCCGCGCCGCACGGCCTACAGGTCGAGACTGTCACCGGGCTCGAGCGCGAAGAACTCGCCGCCGCCCCGTTCGGTGACGCTCTGGAATCGCGCGTTGGACAGCTCTTTTCCCGCCCGGGAGAGCAGCATCTCGTGGGTGGGAAAGCTGCGCTTCGGTTTGAGGGCCAGAATGAAATCCATGGCCTCACTGATTTTCATCCAGGGCGCGGCGGCCGGCACGGCGAGCGTCCCCACCTGCATCCCCTCGGGAACGGTGAAGGCGTCACCGGCGTAGTACAGCTCGTCGTTGACAAGCACCCCGACGTTGTCGATGATCGGGATCGATTCGTGGATGACGGCGTGGGTCGCCCCGAAGAAACGCAGGGTGAACGGGTCGACGTCGATAACATCGCCGGCCTGCACCGTCGTGACGTCAAGCGCGGCGTCGGTCGCGGCTATCGCCCGAGCGACACCGGCCGGTGCGAAGATGCGCAGGTCCGAGTTCATTTCAACGATGCGCCCCAGCTGTTCGGGAGTCCAATGGTCGGCGTGCTCGTGGGTGATGACCACGGCGACGGCGCCCGCGGTGCCGGTAAGCGCGGTGGTGAACGAGCCGGGATCGATGTAGAGCTTCTTGCCCGAAAGCTCCAGAATCAGCGCGGCATGCTCCAGCTTGGTCAGTTTCATGCCCTGAGCTAACCCCGATTCGAGCCGTGGCGCAACAGCGTCCGCTTTCTACTCGGGGTTTGGGTCGGCACCGAACGGGGACGCACCCACCCGGTGCGACGCGCCGCAAACGCTCAGTTTGGAAGTGCGCTCCGGTGTGTGGCATACTCGGTAAGTTGCAAAAACGGCCCCATCGTTTAGCGGCCTAGGACATCGCCCTCTCACGGCGGTAACGCGGGTTCGAATCCCGCTGGGGTCACAATTGCCCGGTTGCTTTCAGGTCGAAAGCGCCGGGCTTCTTTGTTTAAGTCGTCGGCTCACGCGCGGTCAGACGCCACAATGAGGTGACCTCGTTCCGGCGTATCGCGTGAAGAGGGTCGCTCGTGTCCGTCGCGCGGGCGTGTACGGCGGGCGCTTCGAGCGCGCCGATCACCCGCAGCCCCGCCGCATCGATCTCCTTCAGCAGGTCGTCGCGGGAACGCAGCCCGACCAGCTCGGCAAAATCGGAGAGCACGAGCCACACCTCGCCCCGGGGCTCCAGATGGCCGAGCACCCCGGCCAGAAAACCCTTGAGCATGCGGGAGCCGGGGTCGTAGACGGCCGCGTCGAGCAGGGAATGCGCCGTCGCCGGGATCCACGGCGGGTTGCACACGATCAGATCGGCGCGACCGTCGGGAAACAGGCTGGTCAGGTGCACCTCTACCCGCTCGGTGAGCTTCAGGCGCGACACTGTTTCTCGAGCGGATGCCACCGCGCGCGGCTCGATATCCGTCGCGACCACCCTCGGTACGCCCCGAGTCGCCAGCACCGCCGCGAGCACCCCGGTGCCGGTGCCGATGTCGAAGGCCACCTTCGGAGCTGCCAGCGGAGCGCTCGCCACCAGGCCGACGTACTCGCTGCGCACCGGAAAGAACGTGCCGTAATGCGGATAGACGCTGGCGTTCAACGCTGCAACAGGAATGCCCTTAGTGCGCCACTGGTGGGCGCCGATCGTACCGAGCACCTCGTGCAGCGACACAACGGATGCCTCGGTGATGCTCCCATAGGCGTCGACCGTGGCAGAGACCACGTCGGGCGCCCGCCGCAGCCCGATGATATTGCCCCCCTCAAGCGGAATGAGCAGATGACCGAGGATGCGCGCACGGTGCGAACGGTTCTGCCGATACCGGTAGAACAGCTCGGCGGTCGTTCGCTCGGTCCGATCCGGTTTGGGCCGCGTGCGGTGCTCGAGTGCGGTCAGAATTTGGCGGGCATTCTGAAAGTCGCCGTGCCAGAGCATCGCGATACCCTGCGAGGCCAGCCGGTAGGCGGCATCCGCTGTGATGGTGTCGTCAACCGGCACGACCCGCTTGGGGGCTGGTGCTCCGTTCGCAGATCGCCAGGGCGCGGTGGCCGGCTGCCCCTCGTTCGACCAGTCGATGTATTCCTGCGGGTTGTCGGCGGCCGTCATCGAAACCGGTGCGTAGTCATAGCCCTCAACTATAGGCGGCGGCCGAGCCTGGCGCCTTCGCGCGGGCACGCGCGGGTCCGTCACACTGGTAGAATTCTGCAAGCGAAGGGGAGTATCCCTCTGGGCCCGATCGGGTTCTATATCGCGATCGTCAATACGGGCCGCACTGACGGGGCCCCGGTCGCGGTGGTATCGATTGGTTCCAATAGGGCCATTTTGGTGCGGGAGAGACTTTCGGGTTCTGTACCACCCGACTCCCGTCATCACTTGAAAGGCCCCCGTGGAACTCGCTCTCCCCCTCTGGTTCGAAGTTGGATCCCTCGTCGTTCTGACCCTGATTCTGGTCGCCGACCTGCTCATCGTCTACAAGCGGCCGCACGTTCCGAGCATGCGCGAAGCCGGACTCTGGGTGGCCTTCTATGTGGGCCTCGCCTTGATCTTCGCTCTGCTGATGCTCGTGCTCGGCGACGCCGAACATGCCGGGCAATTCCTGGCCGGCTGGCTCACCGAGTACAGCCTCTCGATCGACAACCTGTTCGTCTTCGTGATCATCATGGCCCGGTTCTCGGTGCCGCGAAAATACCAGCAAGAGGTACTGATGGTGGGCATCATCATCGCCCTCCTGCTGCGCGGAATCTTCATCCTGCTCGGCGCTCAGCTGATCGAAAGCTACAGCTGGATCTTCTACATCTTCGGCGCGTTCCTGTTCTACACCGCCGTCAAACAGGCCTTTTCGTCGGAGGAAGAAACCGAAGACAAGGAGAACGCGGTTATTCGTCTGCTGCGCCGCCGCATTCGGATCTCCTCGGAATTCGACGGTTCCAAGGTGCGAACCCAGATCGACGGCAAGAAAGTCTTCACCCCGATGCTTATCGTGTTCATCGCGATCGGCACCACCGACCTCATTTTCGCGCTCGACTCGATCCCCGCGATCTTCGGCATCACGCAGAGCCCGTTCATCGTGTTCACCGCCAATATCTTCGCCCTCATGGGCCTGCGTCAGCTGTACTTTCTGCTCGGTGGCCTGCTGGAACGCCTCGAATACCTCAAGTACGGCATTGCCGTCATTCTCGGCTTCATCGGCGTGAAGCTCGTGCTGCACGCGATGCACGAAAACGAACTGCCGTTCATCAACGGCGGCAACGGCGTGGAATGGGCGCCGGAGATCGGCACCTGGACCTCGCTCGGCGTAATCATCGGTAGCATGGCCGTGGCCACCGTGGCGAGCCTGATCAAAGCCCGTCATGATGCCAAGAAGAGCGGGGTCACTCTGGCCGAGAAGATTTCGGTTGACGCCAAGGAATGACTGATCGAGGCCGGGCGCCGGCGAACGGGGGGTTCTCATGACTCTGAACCAGCAGAGCACGATTGAACTCTCCGCCGCTACCGCCCGCCTCTGTTTCAGTGCCCGCAGCGATGTGGGCAGCGTGCGCAAGGTCAACGAAGACAGCATTCTCGCGCAATCCCCGGTGTTTCTCGTGGCCGACGGCATGGGCGGTCACGCTCAGGGGGACGTCGCCAGCCAGACGGTGCTGCGCGTGTTCGACGAACACATCGCGCGCGACCTGCCGTCGACGCCGGAACGCATCCTCGACGCCATCCATTCGTCGAACGATGCCGTGCGCGATCTCAGCGCTGCCGACGACTTCGGCACCGCCGTGTCGGGAACGACCCTGGCTGGTATCGCCTTCGTCGACGCGGGCGATGATGTCGGGTACCACTGGATGGTTTTCAACGTGGGTGATTCCCGCGTCTATACCTGGACCGACGGCGTTCTGACGCAGCTCTCGGTCGACCATTCCGCGGTGCAGGAGATGGTGGACGCCGGCCTGATCTCAATGGAAGATGCCGAAAAACACCCGGAGCGTAACGTCATCACCCGGGCCATCGGCGCCGACGAGTTCGTTGACGCCGACGTCTGGCTGCTGCCCGCCCACAATGAGCAGTCATTTCTGATCTGCTCCGACGGGCTGACCAAGGAACTCGACGACGCGGCGATTGCGCGCGTTCTGGCCACGGACATCCGTTCGGAGGGCGACGAACGCAGTATCGCTGACCAACTCGTCGATGAAGCCATCGAACACGGCGGGCGCGACAACGTGAGCGTCATCTACGTGGAGTCGGCGTTCGGCTGATCTGTTCGCCGGACCGTGTGCGAGGCAGGGTGCGAGGCGAGGTGTTACCCTGAATTCGTGGTGCTCAACCGACTTCTTCTGTGCCGCGACGAGTCCCTGTCCTGAGGCCTCCCTCGTCGCGGCGTTCGGCGTGGCTGCCATCGATTCGTGAGGAAGACGCTCAAAATGACCAACGTAATACCCACTTCGCAACGGAGTTCCGGCACCGGCCTGCGCACGCTCGCCGAGAAAGTTTGGGACAAGCACCTCGTCACCAAAGGTGAAGACGGCACGCCCGACCTGATCTACATCGACCTCCATCTGCTGCACGAGGTCACCAGCCCGCAGGCGTTCGATGGGCTGCGTCTGGCCGAACGCACGCTGCGCCGGCCCGATCTGACCATTGCGACCGAAGACCACAACACGCCGACGCTGGACATCGACAAGCCGATCGCCGATCTGACCAGCCGCACCCAGATCGAGACTCTGCGACGCAACTGCGCCGAGTACGGCGTGCGGCTGCACTCGCTCGGCGACATCGAGCAGGGCATCGTTCACGTGGTCGGCCCGCAGCTCGGCCTGACCCAGCCCGGCATCACCGTGGTCTGCGGTGACTCGCACACCTCCACGCACGGCGCGTTCGGGGCGATGGCGCTCGGCATCGGCACGAGCGAGGTCGAGCACGTGATGGCCACGCAGACGCTGCCGCTGAACCCGTTCAAGACCATGGCCATCACGGTCAACGGCACGCTGCGTACCGGGGTCACCGCGAAGGACATCATCCTCGCCGTGATCGCCAGGATCGGCACCGGCGGGGGAGCGGGTTACGTGCTCGAATACCGTGGTGAGGCCATCCGTGCCCTCTCCATGGAGGGGCGCATGACCATCTGCAACATGTCGATCGAGGCTGGTGCCCGCGCCGGTATGGTCGCGCCGGACCAGACCACTTACGACTACCTCGAGGGTCGCGCCCACGCACCGCGCGGTGCCGACTGGGACGCCGCCGTCGCGTACTGGCAGACCCTGGCCACCGATGAGGGTGCCAGCTACGACGCCGAGGTCATCATCGACGCCAACAAGCTCGAGCCGTTCGTCACCTGGGGGACCAATCCCGGGCAGGGCGTCTCGCTCAGCGGATCCGTGCCGAACCCCGCCGATATCGTCGATGCCAACGAGCGCTCGGCGGCCGAACGGGCGCTGGAATACATGGACCTTGAGGCTGGCACCCCGATGAAGGAGATTCGGGTCGACACCGTTTTTCTTGGTTCCTGTACCAACAGCCGGGTCGAGGACCTGCGCGCGGCCGCCGAAATCATCAAGGGAAAGACCATCGCCGCGGGACTGCGCATGATGGTCGTTCCCGGCTCCGCCCGGGTGCGCATCGAGGCCGAAGCCGAGGGCCTCGACCAGATCTTCCTCGATTTCGGAGCCGAATGGCGTTTTGCCGGCTGTTCCATGTGCCTCGGCATGAATCCCGACCAGCTCGAACCCGGCGAACGCTGCGCGTCCACCAGCAACCGCAACTTCGAGGGACGCCAGGGCAAGGGTGGGCGCACCCACCTGGTGTCGCCGCTCGTCGCGGCCGCCACGGCCATTCGCGGCACGCTTTCGAGTCCGTGGGACCTCGTTCAGGATGGAGACCAGTAGCATGCAGAAGTTCACGACCGTCACCGGAGTCGCGGTACCGCTGCGCCGTTCCAACGTCGACACCGACCAGATCATCCCCGCCGTGTACCTCAAGCGTGTCACGCGCACGGGCTTCGAAGACGCCCTCTTCGCGGCCTGGCGTCAGGACCCCGATTTCGTCATCAATAAGAAGGAATACCAGGGCGCTCGCGTGCTCATCGCCGGGGCCGACTTCGGCATCGGTTCCTCGCGCGAACACGCGGTCTGGGCCCTGCGCGACTACGGGTTCGACGTGGTACTCAGCCCTCGTTTTGGCGACATCTTTCGCGGCAACTCCGGCAAGCAGGGGCTGCTCGCCGGGCAGATCAGCGAAGCGGATGCCGAAACCCTGTGGAACCTCGTAGAAGCCGACCCCGGCATCGAGCTGACCGTGGATCTGGTGGGTAAAACCGTGCGTGTCGGCGATCTAACCGTGAATTTCGAGATCGATGATTACACTAGATGGCGGCTGCTCGAAGGTCTGGATGACATCGGGCTGACGTTGCGTGACGAAGCGCGCATCAACGAATTCGAAGCGACGCGAGAGTCGTGGTTGCCCCAGACCCTTCCCGCGCGATCCCCGGAATCAATGTACTAATTTGCACTAATTTGTATTGCATCAATTTGCACCAGGACAGGTAATTTGTGAGTACTCTCAGCGAAGCCCGGCGTGATCAAGAGGCAAAAACTTTGAACGAAGCCAGGCTCAACGACGACGCGAACGAGCGGGGGAGTGCCCAGAACCACGGGGCATCCGTTGGCCTCACCGCCGACAAAATCACCATCCGTGGCGGCATTCCGCTGGTCGGCCGCATCGAGGTGAAGGGGGCGAAGAACCTCGTCACCAAAGCCATGGTCGCCGCCCTGCTCGGAGAAACCCCGAGCGTGCTCAAGGACGTTCCGAACATCAGCGATGTTCGGATCGTTCGGGGGCTGCTCGAGGTGCACGGCGTCAAGGTGACCGAGGGCGCCGAACCCGGCGACCTCATTCTCGACCCGGTTGACGTGGAGAGCGCGCACTTCGCCGCGATCGACGCCCACGCCGGTTCGTCCCGCATTCCGATCCTGTTCTGCGGACCGCTGCTGCACCGGCTCGGCGAAGCCTTCATCCCCGACCTGGGCGGTTGCCGCATCGGCGACCGCCCGATCGACTTTCATCTCGAGGTGCTGCGCAAATTCGGCGCCGTCGTCGAGAAGCAGCCCAACGGCATCCGCATGTCGGCGCCGAACGGTCTCAAGGGCGCCAAGCTCGAGCTGCCCTACCCGAGCGTGGGAGCGACCGAGCAGGTGCTGCTCACCGCGGTGCGGGCCGACGGCCTCACCGAACTCAAGGGCGCGGCGATCGAGCCCGAGATCATGGATCTCATCAACATCCTGCAGAAGATGGGCGCGATCATCACGGTCGATACCGACCGAGTGATCCGAATCGAGGGTGTCGAACGCCTGGTCGGCTACAACCACCGCGCATTGTTCGACCGCAACGAGGCCGCGAGCTGGGCTGCCGCTGCCCTCGCGACGGACGGCGACATCTTCGTCGGCGGCGCCCGCCAGGCCGAGATGATCACCTTCCTCAACGTGTTCCGCAAAGTCGGCGGTGCTTTCGACATCTGTGACGACGGCATCCGGTTCTATCACCCCGGCGGCGATTTGAAGCCGGTGATCATCGAAACGGATGTTCACCCCGGGTTCATGACGGACTGGCAGCAGCCGCTCGTCATTGCCCTCACGAAGGCGCACGGCACCTCGATCGTGCACGAGACGGTGTACGAACAGCGGTTCGGTTTCGTCGACGCGCTCGTCGAAATGGGCGCCACCATTCAGATTCACAAGGAGTGCCTCGGCGGGCACCCGTGCCGCTTCGGGCAGCGCAACTTCAACCACTCGGCCGTCATCACCGGTCCGACCAAGCTGCACGGCGCCGACATCGTCGTGCCCGACCTGCGCGGCGGCTTTAGCCACCTGATCGCCGCGCTCTCGGCCGAGGGCACCTCGACGGTCAGCAACGTGGGAATCATCAGCCGCGGATACGAGAACTTCATCGGCAAGCTGCGGCTTTTGGGGGCGGACTTCGATCTCGAAGGATAATAGGCGCGTGCCTGAAAATATTGACGTGCCCGCAGCTCCCGAGTCACCGAACCGAATCCGTTCCGAGAAGAGCCGACCGAGCGCGTTCTGGATTCTTGCCGGGCTGATCCTGCCGGTGATGAACCTCGCCGCGCGCTACGAGATCGTCGACGCCCACAAGTTTCCGCGCAGTGGAGCGTTCGTGTTCTCACCGAACCACTACAGCGAGATCGACCCCGTCGTGATGGGCGTCGTGGCGTGGAAGCTGGGGCGGCTTCCTCGATTTCTGGCGAAGGCATCCGTTTTCAAGATTCCCGTCATCGGCTGGGTGCTGAGCCGTTCGGGCCAGATTCCGGTGCAGCGCGGTGGTTCCGTGCGTGGCAGCGAACCGGTCAAGGCCGCCCAACGACTGGTCGAGAAGGGCCAGATCGTGGTCGTCTACCCGGAGGGCTCACTCACCCGCGATCCTGACCTGTGGCCGATGCGCGGCAAAACCGGCGCGGTGCGCATCGCGCTCGAGCAGGGGATTCCGATCGTGCCGGCCGCCCACTGGGGCACCCAGCAGCTGATGCCACGGTATTCCAAGAAGATCAGCCTGTTCCCCCGCAAGACGATCAGGGTCAAAATCGGCGACCCCCTCGACCTCGCCCAGTTTCGGGGCCGAAGCCTCGACACCGCCACGCTCAACGAGGCCACCGCCGTCGTGATGGTGGCCATCACGGCACTGCTCGAAGACCTGCGCGGTGAGAAAGCCCCGACCAAACGTTGGAACCCGTCGGAGCACAACCAGAAAGAGACCGGCCGTTTTGAAGCCTAGAAACCCGCAGCAGCCCAAGATTCAACCAGGCACTCGGGTGGCCGTCCTAGGGGCGGGAAGTTGGGGAACGACCTTCGCAAAAATTTTGACGGATGGCGGTGCCGACGTTGTTCTGTGGGCTCGCCGCCCCGAATTGGCGCGCGAAATCTCCGAAGCACGCCGCAACAGCGACTACCTGCCCGGCGTGAACCTGCCCATCGGACTGCGCGCCACGAGCCGGCTCGATCTGGCCCTGGCTGGCGCCGAAATGGTGTTCGTGTCGGTGCCCAGCCAGTCGCTCCGCGAGAACCTCAAGCATGTCGAACCGTACCTGGCCGAGAACGCGATCCTCATCTCGCTCATGAAGGGCGTCGAACGCTCGACCGGCATGCGCATGAGCAGCGTCATCGAAGAGGTGCTCCGCATCGACCCCGCCCGGATCGCCGCAATCAGCGGCCCCAACCTGGCGCTGGAAATCGCCAAGGAGCAGCCGACCGGCGCCGTCGTCTCGTCATCGAGCCTCGAAACCGCGCAGGCGGTGGCCAAACTGGCCACCAACCGCTACTTTCGGTCATACATCAACACCGACGTCATCGGCACCGAGTTCGGCGGTGTGCTGAAAAACCTCATCGCCGTCGCGATCGGCATCGTCGATGGGGTTGGCTACGGCGAAAACACCAAGGCCTCGATCATCACCCGCGGCCTGGTTGAAATGACCGACTTCGCGGTCGCCTACGGTGCCCAGGCCGAAACCCTGGCCGGCTTGGCCGGTCTCGGCGACCTCATCGCCACCTGCCAGTCGCCGCTGTCGCGGAACAACACGGCCGGGCGGCTGCTCGGCCAGGGCTACAGCATCAACGATGTCGTCAAGCAGATGCAGCAGACCACCGAAGGCCTCGCCTCGGTGAAGCCCGTTCTCGAACTGGCCCGCGCCAAGGGCGTGGAGATGCCGATCGTCGAACAGGTGCGCCAGGTGCTCGACGGCACCCTCAACCCCCGCGACATTGCGCCGCACCTCACAACAGACTCCGGCGAACCGCAGGGCGAAAGGACACTTGACGATGCACAAGCTCACGGTGGTGCTTCTCTTTGGGGGGCGTTCCAGCGAACACTCGATCAGCTGCGCCACGGCGGGCGGAGTGCTGGCAGCCCTCGACCCTGAGCGGTACACGATCATCCCGGTCGGAATCACCCGCGACGGTTCGTTCGTGCTCGAAGACAACGACCCGGGTAAATTCATTCTCGATGCGCAGTCACTGCCCGTCGTCGCCGACAACGGTACGCGGGTGCGCTGGCCGCAGAGCGCGTCGAGCCGGGAACTGACCGTCGTCGATGCGTCGGGCGAGCGCTCGCTGGGCACTGTCGACCTTATATTCCCCATTTTGCATGGACCGTTCGGTGAGGACGGTACCATCCAGGGAATGCTCGACCTGCTCGGCCTGCCGTACGTAGGATCGGGGGTGCTTGCATCCGCTTTAGGAATGGACAAACACTTCGCCAAGATCGTCTTTCAGCAGGCGGCCCTGCCCGTGGCACCGTGGCGCACTCTCACCGCGGATGACTGGGCGGAGACTCCTGGAATGGGCTACGCCGCCCTGGAACAGCTCGGCCTGCCCGCCTTCGTGAAGCCGGCGCGCGCCGGGTCGAGCGTGGGCGTCAGCAAGGTCGGGGCGCCGGAACAGCTCAGCGAGGCCATGACGGTCGGCCTCGCCGAAGACTCCAAGGTACTTATCGAATCAGGGCTGGTCGGTCGGGAACTCGAGATCGCCGTGCTGCAGGGCCGTCCGGGAGAGCCGACCCGCGCTTCCGTGGCCGGCGAAGTCGTCGTGACCGGCCGCGACTTCTACGATTTCGCGGCGAAGTACCTTGACGCACCTGGCGTTGACTTGGTCTGCCCGGCACCCCTGACGGCGGCTGAACTGGCTGAGGCGCAGCGGCTCGCCATCGCCGCGTTCGAGGCGATCGGCGGCGCCGGACTGGCCAGAGTCGACTTCTTTCTCACTCAGGCCGGCTGGGTGATCAACGAGATCAACACCATGCCCGGCTTCACGAGCATCTCCATGTTCCCGAGCTGCTGGCTGGCGAGCGGCTATACCTACCCCGAGCTGATCGACGAGCTCATTGCGGTGGCCATGGCCCACGCTCGCCACGGTTCCTGAGCCGCGACAGAAGCTCGCGGCACGTGTTGGTGTGCCTGGCACTGGTTTGAACGAGTGCCAACCTCCTCAACTCGTGCCGCGAGCCCGGGGCGGTCTCGCGCGACGGCCCTAGGGGGATGTCGAGGCTCCGTCGGTGGGCAGCTGCACGTCTTCGGCGCCGACGCAGGCACCGGTCGCCGGCACGTAGCCGACCGCATTGGCGACGTCGATCAGGGCGGTCGAACCGCTCACCGCTTCGGAATCGATCACGATCTCGATGGCCGGGTCGCGCCCATAGGTCGTGTAACGGTAGGTCGGCGCGGCTGAGTCGTCTTCGATCCAGTCGATACCGTTGATGTTCAGACACGGCAGTGTTGTGGGCGCCGGTACCGTCACGCCGCAGTGCAGCAGAACGGCAGCGGGGTCGCCCCAGGCGCCCGTGGCCTGCGCGTTCGTTTCACGCGCCGGCTGGTCGGCGACGGTGGACGGCAGGTGCACGACCACATCGGCGCAGGCCACACTGGTGGCATCGGCGGCCGGGGTCAGCGGCACTGCGGTGGCGCAGCCGGCGAGCAGCAGCGAACTCGCGAGCACCGTGACGACGGCGACGGATCGAAGGGGAGCGGAGCGCAGGAGCAGGAATCGGTGAGACATCATATTCAGGCTACCGTTTCTTACATGACCCCCGCAGCGGATGCCCCGCGCTCGCCCGCCCCGCTGCCGCCCGCAGCCGAAAAAACCCTCGCCGACCTGAGCGAGACCGCCGTACTCGGGCGGATTTTTCCCCGCTTGCCGACCGCATCGGCGCAGCTTCTCGGACCGGGTGACGATGCGGCCGTGATCTCCGCACCCGACGGCCGCTTCGTGGTGACGACCGACATGATGATTCAGGGCCCGGATTTTCGCCTCGCCTGGTCGACGCCGCACGATCTCGGCTGGAAAGCCGCCGCCACCAACCTCTCTGATGTGGCCGCGATGGGCGCCCGCCCGACCGCCCTCGTCGTTGCGATCGCCGCTCCGCCGTCGACTCCCGTGTCGGTGCTCGAGGGCATCGCCGACGGGCTGCGCGACTGCTGCGAAGCCCTCGCGCCCGGCTGCGGCGTGGTCGGCGGTGACCTGTCGGCCTCCGACGCCCTCACCCTCGCCGTGACGGCCTTCGGCGACCTCGAGGGCCGGGCACCCGTTCTGCGCTCCGGCGCCCGCCCCGGCGACACCGTGGCGCTCTCCGGTCGGCTCGGAGCTGCCGGGATCGGCCTTGAACTACTGTTTCATCGGGGCGTTGACGCCCTCGGAGTGCCCGACCGTGACCGGGCGAACGCCCTCAAGCTCACGCATCCGACCGAGGTGGCCGCCCAGCTCACCCCGGTACCGCCGATTGCCAGCGGTCCGCTTGCCGCCCTCGCCGGTGCCACCGCGATGCTCGACGTGTCCGATGGACTCGCGATCGACGCCGGCCGGATCGCCCGCGCGAGCGGAGTGTGCATCGACTTCGACTCCGGGTGCCTGGGCGAACGCCTCGAGGTCGCCCTCGGCGGCGGCGAAGACCATGGACTGCTGGCGACCTTCCCGCCGGACGTCGTTCTGCCGCCCGGCTTTCGCCGCCTCGGAACGGTCGCGGCGGCATCCGCTTCAACCGTCGGTACGATCACCGTGGACGGTGCTGCGCACGACCAGGGCGGCTGGGACCCGTATCGCGGCTGGGACGGCGCGGCGGGCTAGTTCTGTTCGGGAGGCGCGGCGTACCAGACGGTCGTGTCGCCGTAATCCTTGCGGCGCTCCAGCACCAGGCCGTCGCCCCAGTCCGGTTCGGGCGAGCGCGAGCTGCGCTCCAGCACCACGAGCGCGTCGTCGGCCAGCAGCGGAGCCAGCGCCCTCAGATTGTGGCCCAACTCCACCTCCGTCAGATCGTAGGGCGGATCGATGAACACAACGTCGAAGCCGTCTTTGGTCGCTGCCAGAAACGACTGCACCGCCTGTGATGACACCGCGATCTTTAGCTCGGTGCCCTTCGGCGCTGACCGCTGCACGGCCTCGCCGTTCTTGCGGCACATCGCTGCTGCGCCGTAACTGTTTTCGACCAGAGTCACCACGCGCGCCCCGCGGCTTGCTGCCTCGAGCCCCAGCGCGCCCGATCCCGCGTACAGGTCCAGCACGCGCATACTGTGCAGCGCGTCGCGCGAGTCGAGGGCCGAGAAGATCGCCTCCCGCACCCGGTCGCTGGTCGGCCGGGTACCGGACTGGGGGACCGTCAAAGTCAAGGAGCCGGCAAACCCGGAAATAATTCGCGTCATAACCCTCCGAGCCTAGCTGCCCTGTCAGAGGGTCGGTTTACGATGGAACCATGACCGGTTCGAGCGCTGCCCATGGCCCCGAATTCGACGGTCTCGCCCTGCCAGCGCCCGAACTTCAACCGATCACCCTTGACACCCCGCTGAAGAAAGCACTCGGCGCGGCGAAAGCGTCAGCACTCGGCAAAGCCTTCGGTTTTCAGACCGTCAGCGACCTGCTCAGCCACTACCCGCGTGACTACGCCGACCGTGACGTGCTTCGACCGCTCGCGCAGCTGACTCCCGGCGCCAATATCACCGTCATCGCCGATATCGTGTCCGCCCGGGAAAAGCGCATGTCATCGCGACCGGGCACGATCGTCGAGGTGGTGATTTCCGACGGTGGCGGCGAGTTCATCCTCACGTTCTTCGGCAAGAGCAGCCAGCAGTGGCGCCTCGACAAGCTGCGGCCCGGCCTGCGCGGCAGCTTTTCCGGCAAGGTGTCGGCCTATCAGGGCCAAAGTCAGCTCGCGAACCCGTCATATAAGACCTTTGAAAGCGAAGAAGAAGAGGCTCGCGACGACCCGGCCGTACGCTTGCGCCACAAGCCGCTCATCCCCATTTACGCGGCGACGGCCTCGGAGACCAGCTGGAACCTGCAGACGCTGATCGATCAGGTGCTCCAGCGCGTGGGCACCCTGCCCGATCCTGTTCCGCAGGACCTCCGGGTCGAACACGGTCTGCTTGACCACACCCAGGCCATCCGCTGGATTCACAGCCCCGACAAGAAAGAACAGTGGATGGCCGCGCAGGAGACACTGCGCTTCACCGAGGCCTGGGTGCTGCAGTGCGCCCTGATGCAGCGGCACAGTATTGCGCGGGAGCGCCGCACCCGGCCGCGCGTGCCCACACCCGGCGGGTATCTCGAACGCTTCGACGCAGCCCTGCCCTTCGTGCTCACGGTCGACCAGGAGATCTGCGCGGTTGAAATCGCCACCGACATGGCCAGGTCCGGCCCAATGAACCGACTGCTGCAGGGCGAGGTCGGCTCGGGCAAGACCGTCGTCGCGCTGCGGGCCATGCTCGCCGTGGCCGACAGCGGCGGCCAGACCGCCCTGCTGGCCCCGACCGAGGTGCTCGCCGCGCAACACCTGCGATCGATCACGACGCTGCTCGGGCCCGATCTCGCAGCCGAACTCATGCCGGCCCTGCTCACCGGAAAACTTCCCGTCGCGCAGAAACGCAAGGCGCTGCTGCGCACCGTATCGGGCCAGTCCCGCATCGTCATCGGCACCCACGCCCTGCTCAGTGACACCGTGACCTTCTTCGACCTCGGGCTGATCGTTATCGACGAGCAGCACCGGTTCGGCGTCGACCAGCGCGAAACCCTGCGGCTGAAGGGGGCTGAACCACCGCACGTTCTCGTCATGACGGCCACGCCGATACCGCGCACCATCGCCATGACCGTGTTCGGTGACCTCGACGTGAGTACCATCCGCATGCTGCCGGCCGGGCGCCGGGGCATCACGAGCATCGTCGTGCCGCTCGCCGATCATCCGACCTGGTTTCAACGCATCTGGACCAAACTCGCTGAGGAGCTCGCGCTTGGGCGTCAGGCCTTCGTGGTCTGCCCGGCGATCTCCCCGGCCGAGATCGAAGACGGAGCCGACGCCGAGGCGCCGCCGCCGAGCGACGACGATCCCAAGATTCCGCTCGCCAATGTGGAGACGGTGCTCGAGCGGCTGCGCGGGTTCGCCCCGCTGGCCGGATACCGCCTTGACGCTTTGCACGGCCGCATGACGAGCGACGAGAAAGATCGCATCATGCGTTCGTTCGCCGCCGGTGAGATCGATGTTCTCGTGGCGACGACCGTGATCGAGGTCGGGGTCGACGTGCCCAATGCTTCGGCCATGGTCGTGCTCGACGCCGACCGATTCGGTGTCTCCCAACTGCACCAGTTGCGCGGCCGCGTCGGTCGTGGCGGCGTGCCGGGATTGTGCCTGCTGGTCACCAATTCGCGGCCGGGGTCGCCGTCCCGCCAACGCATCGGTGACGTCGCCGCGACACTGGATGGTTTCGTGCTCGCCGAACTCGACCTCGCCCTACGCCGTGAGGGCAACGTGCTCGGCGATCTTCAGTCCGGCGACGGCTCGAAGCTGCGCTTTCTGCGGGTGGCGGTGGACGGCGACATGATCGCCGACGTGCGACGGGCCGCCTACCATCTCGTGACGGGCGATCCGGGCATCCGCACCAACGCGGCGCTGCGCGACGCAATCACCCGCCGGCTGAACGAATCCGAACGCTCCTGGCTCAATAAGGGCTGATGATGACGATCTCCAGCGGATGCAGCGAGCAGCGCTGTTCAGCCTGTGGCAGTAGGGTGTGATCATGCGCAGGATCGCCGTTGTCCCTGGATCATTTGACCCCGTCACGCTGGGCCACTTGGACGTGATCGATCGCGCGGCCGGCCTGTTCGACGAGCTCCATGTGCTCGTGGTGCACAACCCCGACAAGTCGGCCCTGTTACCGATCAGTCAGCGCGTTTCGCTGCTGGAACAGGCCATCAAAGAGGCCGGGCTGCCGACCAACATCGTTGTGGCCAGCTGGAGCATGGGACTACTCGTGGACTACTGCATGGACGTCGGGGCGAGCGTGCTGGTGAAGGGCATCCGCTCGCAGGTCGATGTGGCCTACGAGACGCCGATGGCGATCGTCAATCGCAACCTCGCCGCTGTTGAAACGGTGTTTCTGCTGCCTGATCCCGCCAACGCCCACGTCTCCAGCTCGCTGGTGCGACAGGTGGCCAGCCTCGGCGGCGACGTCTCGCCCTATGTTCCGCATGCCGTTGCAGAATACCTGGAGCGGTCACGGGTATGAACCGCAAACCGACTCGGTCCTCCATCGATTCAAGCAGGGCGGAACTGGCGTCGGTTCCATTGGCTGCCACTGTGCCCTTTGACAGTGATGCGGCCGCCGATCTCAACGAGCTGCAGGCCGCCGGGCTTGCCATCATGCGCAATGTCGAGACGGTCATCGACGGCAAGCATGAGGCCGTGCAGATCGCTTTGACCGTACTTTTGGCCGAGGGCCACCTGCTCATCGAGGACGTACCCGGCGTCGGCAAGACCATGCTCGCGAAGGCCCTCGCCCGATCGGTCGACTGCACCGTCGGGCGAATCCAGTTCACCCCCGACCTGCTGCCCTCCGACGTGACCGGGGTATCGGTGTTCAACCAGGCCGAGCGTCGGTTCGAGTTCAAACCCGGCCCGGTCTTCGCCAATATCGTCATCGGTGACGAAATCAACCGGGCGAGCCCGAAGACCCAGTCGGCACTGCTGGAGTCGATGGAGGAACGCCAGGTCACCGTCGACGGCATCACCTACCCGCTCGCCCTGCCCTTCACCGTCATCGCCACCCAGAACCCGATCGAGATGGAAGGCACCTACGCCCTGCCGGAGGCCCAGCGCGACCGGTTCATGGCGCGCATTTCCATGGGCTATCCCGACTCTGATTCCGAACTTGCGATGCTCGACTCGCGCGACACCGGCAGCCCGCTCGCCTTGATCTCGGCTGTCGTGTCGGGGGAGACCCTGCGGGACATGATGCTCACGGCGCGAGCGGTCTACGCCTCCGCTGCCGTCAAGGAATATGCGGTCAATCTGGTTCGAGCCACCCGCGACGATCGCGACCTGCGCCTCGGGGCCAGCCCGCGCGCGACCCTGCAGCTGATTCGTGCGGCGAAGGCTCAGGCCGCGTTGAGCGGTCGGGATTACGTGTTGCCCGACGACATCGACTCGCTCGCGGTGGCCGTCCTCGGCCATCGGCTGGTGCCCACCAGCCGCGCGTTGGGCCACCACCACCAGGACAGCGGCCCGGTGATCGACGACATCGTGCGCCGGATCCTGGCCGATACGCCCGTACCGGTCGGGGGTGGGGCATCCGCTCGATCAGTGCCGGCGGTACGGGCCGTTCCGCCTCGGCCCGTGGGTCCCACCGGAACGTCGTAGTCATGGCGGCACGCGGGGTGCGAGAGTTTGGGTCGGCGGCCAACGCCGAGTGGTTCACGCGGTTGGCCGCCCGATTCGCCACGCGGCTCACCCTGCGCGGCGTGCTCTTTCTCGCCGTCGGGGTCGTGCTGTTCATCAACGCGGTGCTGGTGAACAGCCGTGACCTGTTGTTCGTCGCCAGCCTCTTGGTCGTGGCGCCCCTGGTCGCGGCCGCGTATGTATCGCTTCGCCCGGCACGAGTCGAGGTGACCCGCATCTTTCGGCCGCCGATCGTGCCGGTCGGCGGCGAGAGCATGGTGACTCTGCACCTGCACAATCTGTCGGCAGCGCCGCTCGGGGGTGCCTCGTGGTGCGATACCCCGTCACCCGGCATCGAGACTCCGCCGGCAGTCAGCCTTGCGCTGGTGAGCCGGAACGGTGTGGCCGGCGACAGCGTGCACCTCGAATACACCGTCGTGCCGCGCCATCGGGGCGTCTACGAGGTCGGCCCCCTGCGCGTGTTTCGCGAGGACCCGTTCGGCTTGGCGCACAGTGACCGAAACGCCGGTTCCCCCCACGACCTGATCGTGACACCCCGGGTGACGCCCCTGCCCGGCAGCGGCCTGGCCCAGTCCAGCAACGACGGCTCCATTCGGGAACTGGTTCGTCAGGCCACCCCCACCTCCGACGAACTGATCGCCCGCGAGTACCGTCCCGGCGATGCGCTGCGCCGGGTGAACTGGCCGGCCACGGCCCGGCACGGTGAAATCATGGTGCGCCAGGAGGAACAGCGCAGCAACCCGGAGGCCCGCCTTGTGCTCGATACGACCCTGGCCGGAGCGGCCGGCCTGGGCGCCGGGCATGTTCCACCGCATCTTACGGCCGCCTTCGAACTCGAGATCGAGCTGGCGGCATCCGTTGGTGTGCACCTGCTCGACGCCGGATACCGCCTCGAAGTGATCGAGCTCGGCGCCAGCCAGTTGCTGCCGAGCGACCAACAGACCCTGGGCGGGCTGCACGGCGACGCGCCAGCCACTTTTCGTGCTCCCGGCGGTGATCGCGCCCTGCTCGAGGCCCTCTCGAGCGTGGTTCCGGTGCCGTGGCCGAGTCGCACCGCTCGCCTTGCCGCCGCGCGCCGGGTCACGGTGCGCGCCGCGCTGCGGGGCGCGCAGCCCGTGGTGCCCACCTTCGCGCTGCTCGTGAGCGTGTCCGAAACGGATGTCGACGGCCTGGTCGCCCTCGCCCGTCACGGTGAGCCCGCCGTTGCCTTCGTGCAGCGCACCGTCGCAGCTCCGGCCCGCCAACGCCTGCAGGAGGCCGGCTGGCGCTGCATCGAGCTCGCCAGCACCGACGACCTGGAAGAGGCATGGAACGACGTGAGCGGGGAGCGAGGCGCCAGCCGTGACTAGCCTGGCCACGAAACCGGTGCCGCTCCCGGTGCCGCTCCCGGTGCCTCTCCCCGTGAGCCGCCCGGCGCCCTCGCCCCGGGTGCCGCGCGTTCGGCGCGGCGGCCGTGACGCCGCTCTCTGGCCGCTCGCCATCAGCCTGCTGCTGCTGCTGCTCATCTGCTGCGCGGCTCTCGGGCCACTGCTGCGGGGCAGCGCCTGGTGGTGGGTCTCTGCCCTGGTGGGGGCTGCCGTGCTGCTGGGGTCCGCGCTGTTTCGACGGCTCGGGTTGCCACGCCCGATTGTTCCGGTGGCCAACGCGGTGGTGCTCGTTGGCACGATGACGCTGCTGTTCAGCGGCGGCACCGGACTGTTCTGGCTAATTCCGACGCCGCAAACCATCGGCACGTTCACCGAACTGGTCGCCGCCGGTGGGGCGTCGATCGCGCAGCAGAGCACGCCGGCTGAGGTGACCGTCGGCATCCTCTTTTTGTTGGCCGGTGGCACCGGACTGATCGCCGTGCTCATGGACCTGCTCGCCGTGACCCTGCGCTGGCCTGCCCTCGGCGCGGCGGGCGCACTCGTGCCGCTGCTCGCGCCGGGATTCATCATCGACGACGGGGCCGAGCTGGCCGCGCTCGTGGTGGCCGCGATCGCTTTTCTGCTGCTGTTGCGGGTCGACGTGTATGTGCGTCGCGCGCAGGAGCAAACGACTTCGGCGACCGGACCGCGAGCCTCTCGGGCGCCGCGGCGCCGCGGGCCGGGGCCGATCGGCGGCGCACTCGTCGTGGGATCGCTCGCCATCGTGGGCGCGCTGATTCTGAGCACGGTTGCCCCGGCGTTCACGGCCGGCGGGCTGGTCACGGCTCGGCCGGGCGGCCTCTTGTTCGGCAGAGGGGTGAGCCCCATGATCAATCTCGGGCAGGACCTGCGCCGGCCCAAGGCCGGACCAGCCTTTCACTACACCTCGACCGGCACGGAGCAGCCCTACTTCACCCTGCTCACGCTCGACGAGGTCATCGGTTTGAACTGGACGGCGCGCATCGACGGGGCGAACACCCGCAATACCGTCGATGATATTCAGCGGCCGTTCGGGCTCGACACCACCGTCGAGACGGTGGACGCGTCGACGTCCATCGTCATCGACGGCGTCAACAGCCACTGGCTGCCTGCGCCGGCCCGCGCAACGAGCATCGAGGGGCTCACCGGCCGCTGGTATTGGGACAGTCGAACCCGGGCGATCGCCAGCACGACCGCGAACACTCTCGGCCAGAATTACACGGTGTCGTCACTGGAGATCAAACCAACGGCCGACCAGCTGAGAGAGTCGAGCACCGACTACCCGGCGAGCGTTCTGGGAAACCTGCAGCTCCCGGTCAATCGGCCGCCGATCGTCGACGAAACGGCCCGGCAGGTGACGGCCGACACCGCCACGAGCTACGACGCCGCCATCGCACTCCAGACCTACCTGCGCAGCAGCGCCTTCACCTACGACACACAAGCTCCGGTTGAAGACGGCTACGACGGCGGTGGATTAGATGTCATCGGGGTGTTCCTGCAGGAAAAACGCGGCTATTGCGTGCACTTCGCCGCGACCATGGCAGCGATGGCGCGCAGCCTCGGCATTCCGTCGCGGGTTTCGCTCGGCTACCTGCCCGGCGTCAAGTCGCAGGACCTCGAGCAGGGCCGCGGGCGATACGACGTGGATTCACACGACCTGCACGCCTGGCCGGAACTGTACTTCGTGGGCATCGGCTGGGTGAAATTCGAGCCGACACCCGGTCGCGGTACCGTTCCCAACTACGAGCAGACGGTGGATGCTGACACCCCGACAGCCTTGCCGGGCGGAGCCGCCTCCACGAGCGCTCCCGGCCTCGGCGCCGACCGGCTGGCCGATGATTCGGCACTCGAACGCGGTGCGTCAGCGCAGGGCGCCGATACCAGCAACTTGCTCGGCATCATCGGCTTGAGCGTGCTGGGACTGCTCGTGCTTCTCCTGCCGGCAGCGGCCAGACGGATGCTGCGCCGCTCCCGCTTGCGCCGCATCCGCAGTGCCGGCGGCGGCGCGGGCCTCGCCTGGACCGAACTGCAGCACACCAGTCTCGATCACGGCCTCGTGGTACCGGTCACCGAAACGCCGCGAGCCTTCGCCGGCCGCCTGGAACGGCTGGGAACGCTCGACCCCGCGTCGACGGAAGCGCTCGAACGGGTACTGCTGGCGGTGGAACGATCACGGTTCGACCGAACACCGGCACGGGGGGACACCCTCGCCGCCGACCTGACCCTGGTGCTGCGGGCGCTGCACGCCGGCGCGAGTGTCTGCATCCGTTTGCGGGCGACGTTTGCGCCGACCTCATTGTTCGCCAGCCTCGGTGCGGTGCTGCGCGGGGAACGGCATACCGGAGCGCTCGCCCCCTGAACGGAGCACCCACGCAGAAAGCGTAGAATTTACGACCGTGACTAAGTTCAAGAAGACGCCGTACACGGTCGACGTGCGTGACCTCATCAACCGCCCGGGCACCATGCACGAACGCCACCTCGATATCGTTGTACCCGATGACCTCGGCGCCGGCCTCGTGGCTGTGAAAGCCGGCTCGACCCTGTCGACCGAGCTGCGCCTCGAGGCGATGCACGAGGGCATCCTGGTGAGTATCGAGGTCTACGCGCGGGCACTCGGGGAGTGCGGCCGGTGCCTCAAAGACATCGACCTGCCCGTTCGAGTTCAGTTTGCCGAGCTTTTCGGTTATCCTCAGGAGGAAGCCTTCGAGTTTGAGATTTTGGACGACCATGTCGATTTGGAATCTTTGATCCGGGACGCGGTAGTGTTAGCACTTCCGTTCCAGCCAGTATGTCGGCGGGATTGCCCTGGTCTTGACAGTGAGACCGGGCAGCCGCTTGCCGAACTACCTGAACTCGTTTCCGACGACGCGCTCGATCCCCGGTGGTCAGCGCTTGCGGGGTTTACGGCTTCCACAGACACGGGCATAGACACAAACACAGGCATGGGTGCGGACACCCATGTTTCAGACAGAGAAGAGAAGTAGTCATGGCAGTACCGAAGCGCAAGATGTCGCGTTCCAACACCCACTCGCGTCGCGCGCAGTGGAAGGCCACGCCTCCCACCCTCGTGAAGACCATGGAGGGCGGCAAGGTCGTTTACAGCCTGCCGCACCGCGCCAAGGTTGTCACCGACTCCACCGGCACCCCGTTGTTCATGGAATACAAGGGCCGTAAAGTCGCCGACATCTAAGACACCTTCTGCGCTTGTCAAAAGCGCCAGCAGGCCGCAACTCGGTCGGTGAAAGTGAATGAAGATGTATCGATGGAGAGTGTGAAGACCGAGCGGTCGCCCCTGTTGGCGACCCTCGGCGTGCAGATTGAACCGGTGATTTTGGAGCTTGCTCTGACCCACCGGTCGTTTGCGTACGAAAATGGCGGCATCCCCACCAACGAGCGCCTGGAATTTCTCGGCGACTCGATTCTGGGTCAGGCCGTCACGGTGATGCTCTATCGCACCTACCCCGACCTCGACGAGGGACACCTGGCCAAGCGCCGGGCCAGCCTGGTGTCGACGGCGGCGCTCGCCCGGATCGCCCGCGGACTGGGGCTGGGGGAATACATCCGGCTCGGTCGTGGTGAGATTCTCACCGGCGGTCGCGATAAGGCGTCCATCCTGGCCGACACCGTCGAAGCGCTCATCGGCGCGACCTTTCTCGACGCCGGTGGCGAGGTTGCCACCGCCTTCGTGCTGCGGCTGATCGCGCCGCTTCTGGCCGAACCAGGCCACTTCGGTGTCTCGATGGACCCGAAAACGGCTCTGCAGGAGCTCGCCGCCAGTGCCGGCGTCGGCGTTCCCGTCTACACGCTCGAAGCCAGCGGACCGGATCACTCCAAGGTGTTCGTGGCAACCGTCGCGATCGGAACCGTGGTCACCGCCCAGGGTGTCGGGCCGAGCAAGAAGTTCGCCGAGATGGCCGCAGCCCGCGAGGCCATCGACGGGCTCAACGCGCTGTAACTTTTTCGTCATGCCCGAACTCCCCGAAGTCGAGGTCGTGCGCGCCGGACTGCAACCGGCCGTCACCGATGCCGTCGTCACCGGTGTCGAAATCTTCGACGAACGCTCCCTGCGCCGGCACGTTCCGGCGGCCGAGTCCTTCACCGCGCAGCTCAGCGGACGCCGAATTCTCGCCGCCGTGCGCCGCGGCAAGTTTCTGTGGCTGCCGCTCGACAGCGGCCGCGCCCTGGTCATTCACCTCGGCATGAGCGGCCAGGTGCTGCTGCGCACACCGGGCGCCGCCGCGGATCGCATGTTGCGCATCCGCTTGACGCTTGACCACCCGACCCACGGCGAGTTGTGGGTCAATTTCGTCGACCAGCGCATCTTCGGCAGCATGGCCGTCGACAGCCTGGTGGCTACCACCGACGGGTTGCCGGGCGGCTATTGGGGAACGGGGGAGACGGATGCCGCCTGGCAGCGCCGCCTGCCCTCACAGGTCGCGCACATTGCTCGCGACCCGATTGATGCGTCGTTCTCGTCGAGCACGTTCTTGGCGGTTCTTGCCCGTAAGAACACCGGCATCAAGCGGGCGCTGCTCGACCAGAATGTGATCAGCGGCATCGGCAATATCTATGCGGACGAGGCGCTGTTCGCCGCGCGCATCCACTACGAGCAGCCCGCCGCGTCGCTGTCGCGGGCGAAGGCCACGGCACTACTCGCGGCCGTGCGCGCCATTCTGCACCGCGCCCTGGCCGAGGGCGGCACGAGCTTCGACGCCCAATACGTGAACGTGAATGGGCAGTCCGGCTATTTTGCGCACAGCCTCGAAGCCTACGGGCGGCAGGGTGCGCCCTGCTCCCGCTGCGGCACCCTGATCGTGCGCGAACAGTTCATGAATCGCGGTTCGCACTTCTGTCCGCGCTGCCAGCGCCTGCGCTAGTGCGGGTAGGTCAGTCGGACACGACACGTTTCCAGGCGCCCTCGTAGCCCATCGGCACGAAACCGAGCGCTTCGTTGACCGCGAGCATGTGCCGATTCTCCTCGGCGTTGAAGGTCGTCACCGACGGATGCCCGGGGCTCTCCTGCGCCAGGTATTCCAGATTCGCCGTCTTCAACAGCATGCCCAACCGGTGCCCGCGGTGCTCGCGCAGCACGAGGGTGTCCTCCTGACTGACCGACCGGCCCGGTTCGGCCGGTACCGACAGCTGGGTGAACGCCACGAGGTGCCCGCTCGGCCGGTGCAGCGCGGCGGCGGTGAGGATGCGCCGCGGGCTGGCGGCGCGGGACGCCTCTTCGTCGACCAGGCGCTCGGCCGTCCAGACATCTTCGGGCTCCTCGAGTCCGGCAGTCGGGGCATCGGTGCTCATCCGCGTGTAGAGCAGGGCGAGGTCGTCACGCCAGCGCGGGGGCGTGCCCTCGCTCCAAGAGTGCACGGTGTAATCGCGGCCGGCGTGCGCCGCGGCATCCGCTCGGAAGCGTCGGATCAGGCCGGGGTCGGCGGGCAGGGGGAGACGGCTGCCGCGTTCGACCTGCTCCAGCCGGTAGCCGCGGGAGAGCAGAAATCGCACCTCGGGGTTGCCCAGCGGAACAGACCCGAAGCCGGTCGGAGCGGGCAGGCGTTCGCCCGGAGCATCAGCTGACGCCGTGTAGACGATGAGCTCGTGCCGGTTCTCGGCGGCAGCGACCCGCTCGACCCGGTCAGCGAGCGCGGTGCCGACGCCGCGACGACGCCACGCCGGCAGTACCTGCACGCCGAGCCAGGCGTGGCCGTCGTTTTGGTCGAGCAGGGTTTCATAGGTGGCCCGCGCCACGACGGTGCCGCCGACGCGGGCGACGAACATCCGCTTCGGATGTGTTGAGCCAGACCGGAAGCAGTTCGACGGGCGAATCGTTGAGCTCGGCTGTGCCGAAGCCTTCCGTTTCGACGACATTGCGCAGCTCGGCGACGGCCTCGAAGTCGGGCCAGCCGGGCGCGGTGACAGACACCGGAATGACGAGTTCGTCGATCGAGAAGTCGCTCATGGTGCGCCAGAGTAGTCCGTGCTGCAACAGTGCGTGCCCAACTGCGGAGAATTATGCCGGCCGACCGCAGTTTGGGGGAGGCCCGAATGACGCATGTCTCCGCAGTTCCGCCCGCCACACTCCGCGCCGCGCGGATGTCCCGGCCAGTGTCGGTGGGGCACGGTACCGTTGAATTAGCCCAAGACTCACACTCGCGACCGACCGAAAGGGTGCCCGGTGTATCTGAAGAGCCTCACCCTCAAGGGGTTCAAATCGTTCGCCCAGCCGACGACGTTCGCGTTCGAGCCCGGCGTCACCTGTGTGGTCGGTCCGAACGGGTCGGGTAAGTCCAACGTGGTCGACGCCCTCGCCTGGGTGATGGGCGAGCAGGGTGTGAAAACGCTGCGCGGCGGCAAGATGGAAGACGTCATCTTCGCCGGTACGTCGACCCGGGGGCCGCTCGGCCGGGCCGAGGTCATTCTCACCATCGACAACGCCGATGGTGCCCTGCCGATCGACTACTCCGAAGTCACGATCTCGCGCACGCTGTTTCGCAACGGTGCGAGTGAATATGCCATCAACGGGCGCACCTGTCGGCTGCTCGATGTGCAGGAGCTGCTCAGCGACTCCGGCCTCGGCCGTGAAATGCACGTCATCGTGGGGCAGGGACAGCTCGACGCCGTACTGCGCGCGAGCCCCGAAGAACGGCGCGGCTTCATAGAAGAAGCCGCCGGAATCCTCAAGCATCGACGCCGCAAAGAGAAGACCCTCCGCAAGCTCGAGGCGATGCAGACCAACCTCACCCGGCTCAGTGACCTCGCCGGGGAGATCCGGCGCCAGCTCAAGCCCCTCGGCCACCAGGCCGAAATCGCCCGCGAGGCGCAGACCATCGCCGCTGTCGTCAGGGACGCTCGAGCACGGTTGCTCGCCGATGACGTCGTGACGCTGCGTACCGCGCTCGATGCCCACAATCGCATCGAGAGTGAACGCCATACCGAACGGGTGGTGCTGCAGGAACAGCTCGCGCAGAAACACGGGCGCGTCGAGCGGCTCGAACTCGCTCAGGTCGGCGATGCCGTCGACCTCGCCCGGCGTACCAGTTACGAGCTCGAATCCGTACAGCAGCGTCTGCGCGGCCTGTTCACCCTGGCCAACCAACGTCTGGCCCTGCTGGGTGCGCAGGCAGAGTCGACCGCGCCGGTGTCCAATGTCACCCCAACCATGCTGGCCGAGTCGGCAGCTCAGGTAGAGCAGTTGCGCGCCGGCATTGGGGCGGCTCAGAGTGCCTGCGACGATGCCAGGCAGCAGAGCGCGGCCGCGCGGTCGCGGCTCGATGCCGTCGACGAAGACCTGGCGGCGCAGGCAGCGCTCGTCTCCGGGCACGACCTGGAGATTTCCCACCTGACCGGGCAATCCGAGACGGCATCTTCGCGACTTGCGGCCGTGCGCGGTGAACACCTGCGGCAGCAGAACGCCCGGGACGCCGCGACAGACCGCAGCCATAAGGCCCAGCTGCAGCTCGACGAGCTGCCGGCTTCAGTTCCCGCTGGCGAGCCCGATTCGGGCGAGCTGGCCGAAACCTTCGAACGGGCGCAGGCCGCGGTGCAGCGCGTTGAGGTGGAGGTGGAGCGCCTGCGCGATGAGCTGCACCAGCACGAACGGGAACGCGACGCCCAGGCGGCCCGGCAGGGTGCTTTCTCCCTCGCCCTCGACCAGAAAGACGGCTCCTCCGCGCTGCTCGCCGCGCAGCTGACCGGCATTCGCGGTCTCGTGGCCGACCACGTGCGGGTGCAGCCGGGATTCGAAGCGGCGATCGCCGCCGCGCTGGGCTCCCTCGCCGATGCCGTGCTCGCCGAGAACCGCGACGCCGCCCTCGGCGCGATCGGGCTGGCCGCCCGCAACGATTTCGGGCGGGTCGAGCTGATCGTGGCCGATGCCGATGCCGATGCCGATGCCGATGCCGATGCCGATGTTGGTGCTGGTGCTGGTGCTGGTGCTGGTGCTGGTTCGAGTGCCGATAGGGCGAGCGTCGATCCGACCGGGAATGCACCGACCAGGGCTCCCGCCGGTCTGACCGGCGATGCACCATGGGATCTCGGTGCGCTGGCCGGCGTCCGATGGGCGACCTCGATTATCGACGGTCCGGCGGGTGTGCGCGGCCTTCTCGCCCAGACCGTCATCGTCGACGATCTCGCGCTGGCCTGCTCCGCCTCGCTGCCCGACAGCCTCACCGTCATCACCCTCGCCGGCGAGGTTGTCAGCCCGTGGGTCGTGCGTGGTGGGTCCGGTGCCCGGCAGAGCAAGCTCGAACTCGTCGCCGAACGTGATATCGCCGCCGAGAGGCTCGCAACGGTCACGGTGCTGATCGAGCGGGCGCGGTTTGATTTCGCCGAACAGCGCACCCTGTTGCAGGCACACAAAGAGCAGTCGGTGCGTGCCCGAGCTGCGCTGCGCGCCGGCGAGACCCAGCTCGCCGCCCTCACGGAGCGTCGAGGCCGACTCGTGGTGCAGGCCGATGCGGCCGCCGCCGACGTCGACCGGGTCGGTACCGCCCTCGAGCTTGCCAGCTCAGCCGTCACCGAGGCCGAGGCCGACGCCGCACGCGCCGCTGCCGCCCTGGCGAACGCCCGGTCGCAGCCACGACCCATCCTCGACGCGACTGTCCGCGACGCGCTCTACACCGAGCTCGAGGCGGCTCGCGAAACCGAGGTTGAGACCCGGTTGCAGGTGGAAACCGCCCGCGAACGAGTGCGCGCCGGAGAGCTGCAGGTGGCGACCCTCACCGAGCAGCTCGAGGCCGATCGAATCAAAGCCGCCGCTGCCGCGCGCCGCGCCGTCATCCGTCGCCGCCAAGTGGATGCCGCCTCCCGGGTCGCCGAAGCGCTCCCCGCCGTGCTCGCCGCGGCTGACCGCTCGGTCGCGGCCGCGCAACTCCAGCTGGCCAGCGCCGAGGCTGACCGAGCAAGCCAGAACACCGAGCTGCAGCAGCTGCGGCGCGAGCAGAACGCCCTGCGAGAGCGGCTTGCCTCCATCACCGAGAACGTGCACGGCCTCGAACTGGAAATCTACGAGAAGAAACTGCATCTGTCAGCCCTGCTGGAACGGGCCGGCAGCGAGCTCGGCCTGACCGAAGCTGTGCTGGTCGGTGAATACGGGCCGGACCAGCTCATCCGAGCCGATGGCACGCCCGGCAGCGCAGGCGACCACGACAGCAACACCGACACCGTCACCGACATCGGTGACAGTGACGCCGACGCCCGCAGCGCGACCGCCGGCATCCGCTTCGACCGGGCCGAGCAGCAGAAACGGTTCGCTGTCGCCGAACGCAAGCTCGGTCAGCTGGGCCGGGTCAACCCGCTTGCGCTCGAAGAATTCGCTGCCCTCGAACAGCGGCACAAATTTCTCACCGAGCAGCTCACCGACCTGACCGAAACCCGCAGCGACCTGCTCACCATCATCACCGACATCGACGCGAAGATGCAGACCATCTTCGGGGCCGCCTTCGACGACACCCAGGCGGCGTTCGCCGAGGTATTCCCGGTGCTGTTTCCCGGCGGCAGCGGCAGCATCTGGCTCACCGACCCCGACGATCTGCTGACCACCGGCATCGAGGTGTCGGTCAAACCGGCCGGCAAGAAGATCGAGCGTCTCTCCCTGCTCTCCGGCGGCGAACGCTCGCTCGCGGCCGTGGCGCTGTTGATCGCCATCTTCAAGGCCCGCCCGAGCCCGTTCTACATCATGGACGAAGTCGAAGCGGCCCTCGACGACGCCAACCTCGGCCGCCTGCTGACCATCTTCGAAGACCTGCGCGAGAGCAGCCAGCTCATTGTGATCACCCACCAAAAACGCACCATGGAAATAGCCGATGCCCTCTACGGCGTCAGCATGCGGCACGACGGGGTCAGCGCCGTGGTCGGCCAGCGCGTCGGCGCCCGCGCAGATCAGCGGCCGGCCGCGGCGCTGGGCTGATCCTCCCGCCGGGCGTGGGCCGTGGCCGCGCCCAATACGGGTGGCCGTACGGCGATTACCGTAGCGGCCATCGATTTCGGGCGCGGTCATGACGACCGAGGCCGCGACCGACGCCGCGACTCCGCAACCGCGGCCCGGCCCCGACCACCGCGGCGCCCGACCCTGACTTAAGCCTGCGGCGGCAGTGCGGAGATGACGGGGTGGTCTTTGGCGAGTACGCCGATCTTGGCTGCGCCGCCCGGGGAGCCGAGGTCGTCGAAGAATTCGACGTTGGCTTTGTAGTAGTCGGCCCACTGTTCGGGCAGGTCATCTTCGTAGTAGATGGCCTCGACCGGGCAAACCGGTTCGCAGGCTCCGCAGTCGACGCACTCGTCCGGGTGGATATAGAGGGAGCGTTCGCCCTCGTAAATGCAGTCCACCGGGCATTCGTCGATGCAGGCACGATCTTTCACATCAACGCAGGGCAGAGCGATCACATAGGTCACAGGGTCAGCAACGCTTCCGTGCGCGAAATGGACACCTGTTCGGCTCGGGAGATCACCTTGACGCGCTCCCGGCCGGGCGTGACCAGATCCTGGGTGCCCAGCAGCCGTTCGTGGGCGTCGAGCGTCTGCCAGCCGGCCCAGGTGGTGAATTCCACCCCGCGTTCGTCCAGCAGGGCCAGAATCGTATCCGCCGTGCTGAACGCTCGGTCGCCGGCGACGAGCGCGGGCAGGTCTTCGACGAGCCGGGTGATGGTCTCGAGGGCGTCGCCCTTGGTGTGGCCGATGAGACCCACCGGGCCCCGCTTGATCCAGCCGGTGGCGTAAAGACCCGGCAGAGGCTCGCCGGCCGCATCGAGCACTCGCCCGCCGTCGTTGGGAATGACACCGCGTACGGCGTCGAACGGCACCTCGGTCAGGGCGCTGCCGCGGTAGCCGACCGCGCGGTAGACGGCCTGCACCGGGTAGTCGACGATCTGCCCGGTACCCCGCACGCCGCCGTCGCCGGTGTGTTCGGTGCGTTCAAAGCGGATGCCTTCCACCCGCCCGTCGCCATACACCTCGAGCGGCGCGTGCAGAAAGTGCAGGTGCAGGCGGCGCGAGGCACCCTGCGGAACCCTGGTCAGCCATCCGTTCAGCGTGCGGGTCATGATCTTCACCTGGTTGTTGCTCGCCACGAGCTGTTCGCTGTGCGAATCGGGCGTGAAGTCCTCGGCGTAGACGACGAGGTCGACGTCGGGAATATCGGCGAGCTCCCGCAGCTCGATCGGCGTGAATTTCACCTGCGACGGTCCGCGACGGCCGAATACGTGCACGTCGGTGACCGGGGATCCGGCGAGGCCAGCGTAGACCGAGGCGGGGATGTCGGTGGTGAGCAGGTCGTCGGCGTGCTTGGCCAGGATGCGGGCCACGTCGAGGGCCACATTGCCGTTGCCGATCACGGCCACATCGGTCGCGTCGAGCGGCCACGTGAGCGGCACGTCGGGGTGGCCGTCGTACCAGGAGACGAAGTCGGCGGCGCCGAACGAGCCGGGCAGGTCGATGCCGGGAATGACGAGCGGCGCGTCGAGAATGGCTCCGGTCGCGAAGATGACCGCGTGGTAGTGCTCGCGCAGGTCGGCCAGGGTCAGGTCGGTGCCGTAGGTGACGTTGCCAATGAAACGAATGCTGCCTGCGTCGAGCATCTCCTGCAACGACTTGACGATGCCCTTGATGCGGGGGTGGTCGGGGGCGACACCGTAGCGGATGAGTCCGTACGGCGTGGGCAGCGAGTCGAACAGGTCGATGGCCACCTCCTGCCCGGCCTCCTGCCCCAGCCGGTTCAGAATATTTCCGGCGTAGATACCGGCCGGGCCGGCACCGATGATGGCAACGCGCAGGGCAGAGAGAGCGGGGGTCATGACAGGCCTTTCAAACAGCGAGAAGAAGCAGAAAAGTGGATGCGCGCGGTCAGCGCAGGCCGGCGGCCATGAGTCCGCGGCGGCGCAGCAGACGTCGCTCGATCGGAGCGAAGACGACGAGTTCGACCAGAATACCGACAAACAGAATCACCAGGATCGTCGCCAGCACGCCGGACAGGTCGGCCAGGACGCGGCTCTGGTCGAGCATGGAACCGAGGCCGAAGCCGATCGTGCCGCCCTGAGTGATGATCTCGGCGGCCATCAGGGAACGCCAGGCGAAGGCCCACCCCTGTTTGAGGCCGGAGAAATAGCCCGGCAGGGCGGCCGGCAGCACCACGAGGGTGGCCATCTCGAAGCGTGAGGCGCCGAGCACGGTCCCGACGCGGCGCAGCTGCGGCGGAATCTGGTCGACCCCGGAGACGAGGCCGTTGGCGATCGACGGCACCGCGCCCATCAGGATGACGAAGTAGACGGTGGCGTCGGTGAGACCGAACCAGATGATGGCGGCGGGCACCCAGGCAACCGAGGGGAGCACCTGCAGGCCGGAGAGCAGCGGGCCGACGGCGCGTCGCACCGGGCGGCATTCGGCGAGCAACAGCCCGATCGGCGTGCCGATGGCGACGGCCAGAAGAAAACCCAGCCCGCCTCGTTCGAGGCTCGTCGTGACAGCGAGCTGGAGTCGGTCGCTGTTCCACGCGCTGGCCAGCGCGGCGAAGACGTCGAGGGGGCCGGGAATCAGGTCGGGCCGGGGCTTGGCGACGAGAATGTAGACCTGCCAGGCCGCGACGAGCGCGATCAGCAGCAGAATCGGCGGCACGACACCGTCGAGGGTGCGGCGAAAGGCGCCGCGGGGTGTTTCGGGAACGGCCTGCAGTGAATCCAGGCCGGCTTCGAGGCGGCGGAGTTCGTCGTGGCCGGGGTCGTGCGCCTTGATGGTGGCAGGCTCAAGCGGCATTGCGGCGGATCTCCTCTCGCAGCTGGTCGGTGATCTCGTCGCCCAGGCGGGCGACTTCGGGGGATTCGATGCGGCGGGAGCCGGTGTCGGTGATGGTCCACTCGTTGACGATGCGCCCGGGGCGCGACGACATCAACAGAATACGTTCGCCCAGTCGCGCGGCCTCCCGCACGTTGTGGGTGACGAAGACGATGGTGCGGCCGGTTTGGCGCCAGACCCGTTCCAGTTCTTCGTGCAGCAGGTCGCGGGTGATGGCGTCGAGTGCGGCGAACGGTTCGTCCATGAGCAGCACCTTGCGGTCCTGCGCGAGCGAGCGGGCGAGCGCCACACGCTGCCGCATGCCGCCGGACAGTTCATGGGGACGTTTGTCGGCGGCGTCGGCGAGGTTGACCAGGTCGAGCAATTCGAGGGCCTCGGCCCGGCGTTCTTTGCGCGGCACACCACGAAGTTTCAGGGCGAGTTCCACGTTGCGGCCGGCGGTCAGCCAGGGGAACAGGGCTGCGTCCTGGAACATGACGGCGGCTTTGCCGCTCGCCACGGTGACGGCGCCCACGGTCGGTTTCTCCAGGCCGGCGATGATGTTCAGCAGCGTGGACTTGCCGCATCCGCTCGCCCCGAGCAGGCAGACGAACTGGCCGGCCGGGACCGACAGGTTGATGTCGTCGAGCACGAGCGGCCCGGTGCCGTAGCGCTTGCCGAGGGCATCGATCGAGATCGCGGCCGGCTCGAGCGCGGCACGGGTCGGGGCCGGGGCTACAGACACGGTGGTCACGGTGACACCTCCGAGCCGGCGCCCGAGCCGTCGCCGGCGCGGGTGGGCTCGCCGGGCGCGGTGACGATGCCGGCGGCGAGGGTCGCGCCGTCCTGCGGGTGGATCACCAGGAAAGCGCCGGAGCGGCGGTTCTGCGTGTAGCGCTCCACGGGCAAATCGCGGGACAAGCGGATGCTGGCCTGCCCGATATCGTTCACGGCCAGGGCTGTGGCCGGTTCAACGGCGAGCGTGCTGAGGTCGAGGCGCCCGGTGACGGCGCTGATCAGGGCCTGCACGACGGTCGTGCCGAATTTCAGGAGCACGCGGGCGCCCGGGGCGAGCGGGCGCGGGTCGAGCCAGAACAGGTCGGCCGTCAGGGTGCGCGTGATCGGCGGCAGGGTGCCGGCGGCGGCGATCACGGCGCCGCGGGCAATGTCGAGGTCATCGGCCAGGCGCAGCGCAACTGACTGCGGTGCGAAGGCCTCCTCGAGCGCGACGCCCGCGAAGTCGATACCGGTGACGGTGCTGGTGCCGCCGCCGGGCTCGACGCTCACCGGGTCGCCCACCCTGATGCTGCCGCTGGCGACCTGCCCGGCGTAGGCCCGGTAATCGCGGTAGGAATCGGCCAGTTCCGGGGCCACGACGACCGCGCCCTGCGGTCGCAGCACGAGCTGCACCGGCAGGCGGAACGCCTCGGTGGCCTGCCCGCGCTCGTCGAGGTCGTCGATCACGGTGAGGGTTTCGAGCAGTTCGAGCAGGCTCGGTCCGGCATACCACGGGGTGCGCTCGGAACGGTCGACGACGTTGTCGCCGACCAGGGCCGACACCGGAATGACGAGCACCTCAGCGATGCCGAGTTCGGCGGTGACCAGGCGAACGGATGCCTCCACCTCCCGGTAGGCGGCCTCGTCGTAGTCCAACAGGTCGATCTTGTTGACCGCGACGATCACGTGCGGCACCCGCAGCAGGGCGACGACGCTGAGGTGCCGGCGGGTCTGCTCGAGCACACCCTTGCGGGCGTCGATGAGCATGATGACGGCATCCGCTGTGGTGGCGCCGGTGACCATGTTGCGGGTGTACTGCACGTGGCCGGGGCAGTCGGCGAGAATGAACGAGCGGGCGGGCGTCGCGAAATAGCGGTAGGCCACGTCGATGGTGATGCCCTGTTCGCGTTCGGCGCGCAGGCCGTCGGTCAGCAGGGCGAAGTCGATTCCGCCGCTCTCGCCGCCGAAGCCGCGCTCGGTGGAGGTACGGGTGACCGCTTCGAGCTGGTCGGCGAGGATGGCCTTGGAATCGTGCAGCAGCCGACCCACGAGGGTGGACTTGCCGTCGTCGACCGAGCCGGCCGTCGCGAAACGAAACAGGGTGCCTTCGGGGGCGGCGACGATGTCGTTCTCGGTGCTGGCCTGGGTGTCAATGGTGAGGGTCATCTGCTATTCCGTTCCCAATCCGCCGGCCGAGACCGGTTCTTCTGCGTGCTTGGCCAGTACCGCGTTGAGCAGTGCCACGTTGAACAGGCCGTTCAAGTCGCCGTCCTTACCGATGCCGGCCTTGACCGCCTCGGCGAGCGAGACCGGAAAGGTCGACGCCAGCGGGTCGACGTTGAACGTCACTTCGGTCAGGGCGCGGGCCAGCACATCGTCGGCGAGAGCCTTGCCGGTATCGGCCGTGAGCTTCGCGTTGATGACCGTGGCGGCGTCGGCCGGGTTCGCGGTGAGCCAGTCGACGGCCGTGACATGGCCCTCCAGCAGCGCCTGAACGGTGTCGGGGTGCTCCTCGAGAAAGGCCTTGCGCACGAGCAGCACGGTGGTGGGAAAATCGCCGTTCTTCCACCGGGAGGCTTCGTTCACGAGAACGTGTGCGCCGGCTTCGAGCACCAGCCGGGACACCCACGGCTCCGGCAGCCAGGCGCCGTCGATCTGGCCGCTCTGGAACAAGGTCAGGGTCTGCGCGTTCTCGGTCGGGGACACATTCACGTCGCCGCCGCCGGTGGTGCTGGTCGTGTAGCCTTCATCGCCGAGCCAGGCGCGCAGGGCGACATCCTGGGTGTTGCCGAGCTGCGGCGTGGCGAGGATGGTGCCGGCCAGGTCGGCCGGGCTGTCGATACCGTCGCGCACGACGAGCGCCGCGCCGCCGCTCGCCGCTCCCGCCACGATGACGGCCGACTGGCCGCCGCTCTGGATGAACGTGTTCACGGCAGGGCTCGGGCCGATATAGGCGGCGTCGATGGCGCCGGCGCTGAGGGCTTCAATGGCGGCCGGGCCGGCATTGAAGATCTGGGTGCTCAGCGTCGTGTCGCCGAGGGCCTCCTCGATGAAGCCGTTCTCCAGCCCGACCAGTGCGGCCGCGTGGGTGACGTTGTCGAAGTAGCCCAGACGCAGTTCGTCGGCTGCACCCTGGTCGGTGGCGGGCTCGGTGCTGGCCGTGGCAGCGCATCCGCTCAGAAGAAGGACCGTTCCCAGCATGAGAGCGCCCAAACGTAGCGAATTTCTCATTAGAAATATCCTTCCTTCTTGCGGTCTTCCATGGCGGCTTCGGAGATGCGGTCGTCGGCGCGGGTTGCGCCTCGTTCGGTGATGGTGGAAACGCCGACCTCGCGCACGACGTCGGCGACGGATGCCGCGTGCGAGTCGACCGCGCCGGTGCAGCTCATGTCGCCCACCGTGCGGTACCGCACCGTGCGGGTTTCGACCGTTTCGTCGTCGCGAGGCGGGCTGACCGGGCTGATGGCGCGCCACATGTTGTCGCGGCGGTAGACCTCGCGCTCGTGGGCGTAGTACAGCGGGGGCAGTTCGATGTTCTCGCGTTCGATGTAGCGCCAGACGTTGAGTTCGGTCCAGTTACTGATCGGGAAGGCACGCACGTGCTGGCCAACGGTGTGGCGGCCGTTGTAGAGGTTCCACAGCTCGGGGCGCTGGTTCCGCGGGTCCCACTGGCCGAATTCGTCGCGCAGCGAGAGGATGCGCTCCTTAGCACGGGCCTTGTCTTCGTCGCGGCGGGCGCCGCCGAAGACGGCGTCGTGCCGGCCGGCCGCGATCGCGTCGAGCAGCGGCATGGTCTGCAGCGGGTTGCGGGTGCCGTCGGCCCGTTCGGCCAGGCGACCGTCATCGATGTAGTCCTGCACCTGAGCGACGACGAGCCGCACGCCGTGAGCGGCGACGGTTCTGTCGCGAAACTCGAGCACCTCGGGAAAGTTGTGGCCGGTGTCCACGTGCAGCAACGAGAACGGGATCGTGCCCGGCCAGAACGCCTTCGCGGCGAGGTGCAGCACCACGACCGAATCCTTGCCGCCGCTGAACAGCAGCACGGGGCGTTCGAATTCGGCGACGACCTCGCGAATGACGTGGATCGCTTCGCTCTCGAGCACGTCGAGTTCGGAGAGGCGGTGGGTTGCGATGGTCATAGGTGGAGCCCGCATTCTGTCTTCTCGAGGGTGGCCCAGCGGCCGGAACGGGGGTCAGCGCCCGCCGCGACGGGCTGCGTGCACGGGGCACAGCCGATGGAGGGGTAGCCCTGGGAGAGCAGCACGTTCACCGGAACGTGATGCTTGACGGCGTAGTCCATCAGTTCGTCGTAGCTCCAGGCGGCGACCGGGTTCACCTTGACCAGGCCGTTGCGGTCGTCCCAGGTGACCAGCGGTGTGTTGGCGCGGGTGGGCGCTTCGTCACGGCGTACCCCGGTGAACCACAGTTCGTAGCCGCCCAGCGACCGCTGCAACGGTTCGACCTTACGCATCGCGCAGCAAGCGTTCGGGTCGCGGGCGAACAGTTCGGCGCCGTGTAGGGCGTCTTGCTCCGACACGGTGGCGAGTGGCAGCACATCAACGACGGTGACCGGCAGGGCGGCGGCGACCGCGTCGCGGGTCTCATAGGTCTCGGTGAAGTGGTAGCCGGTGTCGAGGAAGAGCACGTCGACGCCGGGCAGCTGTTGTGACACGATCTCGGGCAGCACCGCGTCGGCCATGGAGCAGGCGACCGCCACTGTGTCGGCGCTGAAATTGCGGGCGACCCAGGCGACGACCTCGGCGGCGGTGGCCTCACGGCCGTTCGCTGCGGCGGCCGAGGCGAGTTCGGCCGAACCGGCTTCGGCGAGGGCCTGCAGTTCGGCGGCCGGTCGACGCGGCGGCAGGGCGCGGGCAGCGGATGCCGCGTTCAGGTTGATGGCGCTCATTTGAGGTCCTCCTCGTCGGCGCGGTGCGCCCACTGGGCAAAGGTTTCGTCGGTGTCGGCGCTGCGGGCGGCCAGGAAGCGGCGTACGAGGCGTTCGACGTAGTCGGCGAGGTCGTCGGCGGTCACCTTGAGGCCGCGCACGGTACGGCCGAGGCCGGCCTCGTCCCGGTCGACGGAGGCGAGGCCGCCGCCGAGGTGCACCTGGAAGCCGGGGGTGGAGCCGCCGTTGCCGTCCGGCAAAAGCTGGCCCTTGAGCCCGATGTCCGCGGTCTGGATGCGGGCGCAGGAGTTGGGGCATCCGTTCACGTGCAGGGTGATGGGGTGCGGGGCGGCGATATCGGCGAGGCGCTTCTCGAGCTCGAGGATGGCATCCGTTGCGGACTGCTTGGTCTCAACGATGGCGAGCTTGCAGAATTCGATACCGGTGCAGGCCACGGTCGACCGGCGGAACAGGCTCGGGCGGGCCGAGAGTCCGATCTCGTCGAGGGCCGTGATGAGCGGTTCCACGTGCTCTTCGGCCACGTCAAGCACCACGATCTTCTGGTGTGGGGTCGTGCGCAGGCGGGTCGAGCCGTGGGCTTCGAGCAGGTCGGCGAGCCTGATCAGGGTCTGTCCCGAGACGCGGCCGACAAAGGGGGCGACGCCGATGTAGAAACGGCCGTCCTTCTGCTTGTGCACGCCCACGTGGTCGCCCTGCGTCTTCGGGCGGGGAGCGGCGGGGCCGTCGGGCAGGGTGTAGCCGAGATATTCGTCTTCGAGAATACGACGGAACTTCTCCGGTCCCCACTCGGCGAGCAGAAACTTCAGGCGTGCCTTGCCGCGCAGTCGGCGGTAGCCGTAATCTCGAAAGATGGAGGCGACGCCGCGCCAGACTTCAGACACTCGGTCTTCGGCGACGAACGCGCCGAGGCGTTCGGCCAGCCGTGGGGTAGTGCTGAGCGCTCCGCCGACCCAGAGGTCGTAGCCGATGCCCAGCTCGGGGTGGTCGAGCGCGACGAGGCCGATGTCGTTGATCTCGTGCACGACGTCCTGGCTGGGGTGGCCGGTGATGGCGGTTTTGAACTTGCGGGGCAGGTTGGCGAATTCGTCGGTGCCGAGAAATTTGCGGGCGAGTTCGTTGATGGACTCGGTGGGGTCGATGAGTTCGTCGGCGGCGATGCCGGCCACGGGGGAGCCGAGGAACACGCGCGGCACATCGCCGCAGGCCTGGGTGGTTTCAAGCCCGACGGCCTCGAGGCGGCGCCAGATTTCGGGCATGTCCTCGATCTGAATCCAGTGAAGCTGGATGTTCTGACGGTCGGTGATGTCGGCGGTGTCGCGGCCGAAGTCGCGGGACACCGCGCCGATCACCCTGGTCTGTTCGGTGCTGAGCTGGCCGCCGTCGATGCGCACGCGCAGCATGAAGTAGCGGTCTTCGAGCTCTTCGGGTTCGAGCGTGGCGGTCTTGCCGCCGTCGATGCCGGGCTTGCGCTGCGTATAGAGGCCCCACCAGCGAAAGCGACCGTGCAGGTCGGTGCCGTCGATCGAGTCGAAACCCTGCTTGGAGTAGATCTGTTCAATGCGGCCGCGCACGGCGAGGCCGTTGTCGACCCGCTTCCACTCCTCATTACCGTTGAGCGGTTCGGTGCCGTCGATCTTCCACTGGCCGTTCGGGCGGGTCGACGGCCGCGGCGGGCGGGCGGCGGGCAGCTTGGACGCTGCCGGCGTGGTGGCGAGCTCCGTCGCATCGGTCTGCACCGTTTCGGTTTCGTTCGGCACGTCGGCTCCCTCGGTTTGCGGCACTGCCCGGTGGTTTCGAACCGAAGCAACGACTTCACGCTACTGCGCCACACGAACGGGGGAGTCGGGCGCGGTCATGTGCTGTCACACACTGTCACGCGGCGTCACATAGTTTGCGGGGGTTGTGAATGCTGTGCGGTCAGCGACAGACGGGCGTGGCTGGGAGCATCCGCTTCTCTGGCGCTGCGCCGCAGCATCCCGCGCTCGCGCGCCTCACCGCGGCGAAGCCGTCGGCACCCCCGTAGGCTAGGGACATGGCTGAACGCACCCCCTGGTCCCTCTCCGGCGCACTGCGCGGAATGTTCGCGAAGAAGACCATCGACGCCGACACCTGGGACGACCTGGAGGACGCCCTGCTGCAGGCCGACTTCGGCCCCACCGTCACCGACGCGGTCATCGCCGACCTGCGCGCCAAGGTCGCCCGGTACAACACGACCGACCCGACCGATTTACAACGGATGCTGCGCGAAAGCATCGAAGAGCGCCTCTCGGCCCTTGACTCCACTCTCACACTGTCTGAGCGCCCTGCAGTCGTGCTCGTCGTCGGGGTCAACGGGGTCGGCAAGACCACGACGATTGGAAAATTCGCCAAGTTTCTGCACACGTACGGCCGCAGCGTCGTGATCGGCGCGGCCGACACGTTCCGGGCCGGTGCGGTCGAACAACTGTCGACCTGGGCGGAACGCGCCGGCGCGCAAATCGTGAAACCGCAGATGACCGGCCAGGATCCGGCATCCGTCGCCTTTCAAACGGTCGAGAAGGCCAGGAACGAGGGCATTGAGATCGTGCTCATCGATACCGCCGGGCGGCTGCAGACCAAGGGCGGCTTGATGGACGAGCTCACCAAGATTCGCCGGGTGGTCGAGAAGCAGGGTCCGATCGCCGAGGTGCTGCTCGTGCTCGACGCCACGACCGGCCAGAACGGGCTCGCCCAGGCCGAGGCCTTCATCGAGCACGCCGGGGTGACCGGCCTGGTACTGACCAAGCTCGACGGTTCGGCGCGCGGCGGCTTCGTGCTGGCCGTGCAGGAGAAGACCGGTATTCCCATCAAACTGGTCGGGCAGGGTGAGGGCATCAACGATCTCACCGGATTCACCCCGCACGTGTTTGCACAGAAACTGGTCGGCTGATGAAGAATTTTAGAGGAGCACTATGAGCATCGAACACGATTTCTTCGGAATTCTCGGCGACGAAGACGAGGGTGAGGTCTACTGGTCGGATTCCGCCGAGCTCGGCGACCAGAGCGTAGAGATCGACCTCAGCTCACCCGATGAAGATTCGGTCACCGCCGAAGCGCTCGACATTGCCGCGGCCATGATCAGTTCGATGGAAGACCTGGACTCTCAGGTGCGGGAGTCCCTCGTGGCCGATCTGTCGGCCGAGGTCTCGGTGACGAGCCAGTACATCAGTGAGCAGCTCGAGGAGATGGACCAGGAGGCGATTGAAAACGCCATCATCTGGGATTCCGGCGACCAGCAGATCGACTTTCTGCGCTCCCTGCGCCTGCAGCGCATTGGCTTTCACCCGCACCACAACGGCAGCGAGGCGCACTTCGCCGTGCTCGAGTATGCCATCAGCCCCGACGACACCGACGGCCTGCTGGTCGTGACGATCGACGTGCACGGCGACACCGTGCAGGTGGCCCTGGACAGCTAATTTTCTTGGACGGGGCCCGGGCCCCGTCCAGGGGCCCAGTTTATAAACTGGGCCTCTGGCCATTAGGTGGGCCCGGAGGCCACACTCGACCTACCCCAGGTGCACTGCGGTCCCCGCGCCGAGCAGATCCTCCCGGCGCGGGCGCACCAGGAAGAACGCGATCGGCGCCGCCGCGAAGATAATGACGGCCGCCCACAGGAAGGCGGACTGGTACCCGCTCACGAGGGCACCGAGCTGCACCGCCTGCGACGGCACCTTACCAACCAGGTACGAACTCACGGCAGCGGTGTATAGCGCGGTGAACAGGGCCGCCCCGAGCGATCCACCGATCTGCTGCATGGCCGTCACCGCGGCGCTCGCGGCGCCGGCGTCGTGCTCGGCGATCCCCGACAGGGCCACGTTCTGCAGCGGAACGAAGATCATCGCGAGGCCGGCGCCGAGCAGAATGAGCCCCGGCAGCACCTCGAGCGCGTAGTTGCCGCCCACCGTGATCTGCGTCAGCCAGAGCAGCCCGGCCGCGCCGACGATCGGCCCGACAGTCATCGGAATGCGCACGCCGGTGCTGGCCAGAAACTTCGACAGCAGGCCGGCACCGATCATGATCGTCACGGTCATCGGGAGTGAAGCCAGACCGGACTGAATCGGCGTGTAGCCCAGCACGATCTGAAAGTACAGCGTGAGAAACAGCAGCCCGCCGAGCAGCGCGGCGCCCGAAAGCAGCGCGGTGAGAAAGGCCCCGCCGCGCACCTTGTTCGCCATGATGCGCAGCGGCAGCAGCGGATGATTCGACCGGCTTTCCACCAACACGAACAGCAGCAGCAGCACCAGTCCGAGGGGGAGGCAGACCAGCACGGGCCACGTTCCCCAGCCGTTCTCTGCTTGTGCGAAGCCGAACACCAGGGATCCCAGTCCGAGCGCCACAAGAATAGCCCCCGGTACGTCATACCGGGTATTGCCGTGCGCCTTGCTCTCCCGAATCACCGGAACAGCGGCCGCAATCGCCAGGATCGCGATCGGGACGTTCACGTAGAGGCACCAGCGCCAGCTCGCATACTCCGTGAGCACCCCGCCGAGAATGAGACCGACCGCCGCGCCGCCGCCGGCGATCGCGCCATAGACGGCGAAGGCCTTGATGCGGTCCTTGCCGCCGGGAAAGTTGACCGTGAGCAGGGCGAGCGAGGCAGGCGCGAGCAGCGCGGCGAACAGGCCCTGCAGCCCGCGGGCGGCGAGTAGCTCCCAGGTGCTCTGCGCCGCACCACCGAGGGCGGACGCAATGGCGAACCCGGCCATCCCCACAATGAAGGAGCGCTTACGCCCCCAGAAATCCGCGATGCGCCCGCCGAGCAGCAGCAGCGCCCCGAACACGAGTGAGTACAGGGTGACGACCCAGGTGCGGTCGCCGTCGCTCATACCGAGCGCTTCCTGCGCCTGGGGGAGCGCGATGTTCACAATGGTGCCGTCGAGCACGACGGTGAGCTGGGCGAGGGCCACAATGGTGAGCAGCCACCAGCGGCGCGGGTTGGGTTCGCTCTGTTTCAGCGAAGCGGATGTCGCCCCCGCCGACGCGGGCGGCGCGGTCGTGGGACCAATCGTGTTGGCCGATTCGGGCGAAACGGTTTGGGGCGAAACGGTGGTGGGTGGTGGAGTCGACATGTCCGCCACCTTATCGTGCAAACCGAACGAACTAGTTCGTTTTAGATGAATTGTTGGCTATAGTCGAGATATGGCACGCGACGGAGCAGACCCCCAGACTCGTATTCTCAACGCGGCGCGCACGGAGTTCGCGGCCTACGGTCTCGCCGGGGCTCGCATCGACCGCATCGCTAAAAGTGCGTCCGCGAGCAAGGAACGCCTCTACGCGTACTACTCCGACAAGGAGCAGCTCTTCCTCGAGGTGCTGGAGCTGAACCTGCGCGAGTTCGCGAGCGACGCCGTGCTCACTGACCACGACATGCCGGCCTTCGCCGGAGCCCTGTTCGACCACGCGGTGCAGCACGGCGACCACCTGCGCATGATCGACTGGGCGCGCCTGGAGACCGACGGCACCTGGCTGCCGGCCCTCGAGGTCATGCTCGGCTATCGGGACGAACAGGTGCGGCGCATCCGTTTGGCGCAGGCGGCCGGTCGAGTCGACGCCGCGTGGGATCCAGCGCAGCTCATGACCCTTATCTTCGGCGTCGCCACCGCGTGGATGCATGAGCCCGGAGCGGTGCTCGCCTACGGCGGTACGCCCGACCCGGCGGCGATCCCGGTGAGGCGAGCCAACGTCATCCGCGCGGTCGAGCGCCTGGTCGCGCCGGCAGCGCTCGCAGTGGATGCAACGCGCGCCGCGGCATCCGTTTCGAACTAGCTGCGGCCACCGGTTAAACTAAACGCATCATGGCTACTTTTGGAAACCTCTCAGATCGTCTTGCCGAGACGTTCAAAAACCTCCGCACCAAGGGCAAGCTCAGCGCAGCGGATGTCGACGGCACCGTTCGTGAGATCCGCCGCGCGCTGCTCGACGCCGACGTGGCCCTCGAGGTCGTCAAGGACTTCACCGGCAAGGTGCGCGAGCGCGCCCTCGGCGACGAGGTCAGTAAGGCCCTGAACCCGGCCCAGCAGGTCGTGCAGATCGTCAACGACGAGCTCATCACCATCCTCGGTGGCCAACAGCGTCGGCTGGAATTCGCCAAAAAGCCGCCGACCATCATCATGCTCGCGGGCCTGCAGGGTGCCGGTAAGACCACCCTCGCCGGTAAGCTCGCCAAGTGGCTCGCCAAGGACGGTCACACCCCGCTGCTCGTCGCAGCCGACCTGCAGCGACCGAACGCGGTCACCCAGCTTGAGGTCGTCGCCAGGCAGGCCGGCGTCGCCGTCTACGCGCCCGAGCCCGGCAACGGCGTCGGCGACCCGGTCAAGGTGGCCCGCGACGGCGTGAAGTACGCCCTGCAGAAAGTGCACGACGTCGTCATCGTCGACACCGCCGGCCGCCTCGGCGTCGACGCGGAACTCATGAAGCAGGCCGCGAACATTCGCAAGGCGATCGATCCGGACGAGGTGCTCTTCGTCATCGACGCCATGATCGGCCAGGACGCCGTCGCCACGGCCAAGGCCTTTCAGGACGGCGTCGACTTCACCGGCGTCGTGCTCACCAAGCTCGACGGCGATGCCCGCGGTGGCGCGGCCCTCTCGGTGGCCTCGCTCACCGGCCGCCCGATCATGTTCGCCTCCACCGGTGAAGGCCTCGACGACTTCGAACCGTTCCACCCCGACCGCATGGCCGGCCGCATCCTCGACCTCGGTGACATCCTCACCCTGATCGAGCAGGCGCAGGGCGCATTCGACGAGGACGAAGCCCGCAAGGTCGCCGAAAAGTTCGCGACCGATACGTTCACCCTCGACGACTTTCTCGGCCAGATGCAGCAGCTGCGCAACATGGGCTCCATCAAGAAAATGATGAGCATGCTGCCCGGCGCCGGCGCCATGAAGGCGCAGCTCGAGAACTTCGACGAGCGCGAGATCGTGCGCACGGAGGCCATCATCCAGTCGATGACCAAGCTGGAACGCACCACTCCGAAGCTGCTCAACGGATCTCGCCGCCTGCGCATCGCCAAGGGCTCAGGGTCGAGCGTCACCGAGGTCAACCAGCTCGTGCAGCGCTTCGAGCAGGCCGCCAAGATGATGAAGACCGTCGCCAAGGGCGGAATGCCCAACATTCCCGGCATGGGTCCGATCCCCGGCGCCGGTTACGGCGGCAAGCCCAAGGTTCAGCAGAAGAAGAAGGGCTCCAAGTCGGGCAACCCGGCCAAGCGCGCCGCCGAGAACGCCGCTCTGGCCGCGGGCGTCAAGCCCGCTGGCGAAACCGCGTCAGCGGATGCCGCCGGCTCGGGTTTCGGCCTCGGCTCCGGCGCCCAGCCCGGCAAGGGCAAGGCCGGCGGTCCCACCGAAGAGGAAATGGCGGCGCTGCAGAAAATGCTCGGCCGGTAGTTCGCCCCCCGTGCCGGGCCATCTCTGGACGGGGCCCGGGCCCCGTCCCTGGGCCCAGTTTATAAACTGGGCCCGTGTTCATAAGGTGGGCCCGGCGCGCGTGCTGCGAACCCACGATCTGAATACGGCCAGTTCCCGGTCGCGGCTCAGCCCGGGCGCGGCTCTAGGCTGGACACATGACTTCAACGAGGAATCAGAACGTGCGCATCGGCGTGCAGATCGCGCCGCAGCACGCTGAGTACACGAAGATTCGCGATACCCTCACCGAGGTCGAGTCGCGCGGCTTTGACGTGGCCTTCAACTGGGACCACTTTTTTCCGCTCAGCGGTGAGCCCGACGGACTGCACTTTGAATCCTGGACCATCCTCGCCGCCTGGGCCGAGCAGACCACAACAATCGAATTCGGCGCCCTGGTCAACTGCAACAGCTACCGCAACGCCGACCTGCAGGCCGACATGGCCCGCACGATCGACCACATCAGCGGCGGACGCTTCATCTTCGGCACCGGCGCCGGCTGGTTCGAACGCGACTACCAGGAATACGGCTACGAATTCGGCACGCCGGGCACCCGGCTGAACGCCCTCGACGACAGCCTCAACCGCATCGCAGCGCGCTGGGTAAAGATCAACCCGCCGCCCACCCGCGAGATCCCCGTACTCATCGGCGGTGGCGGCGAAAAGAAGACCCTGCGCATCGTCGCCCAGCACGCCGACATCTGGCACTCCTTCTCCAACCCCGAAGTGCTTGAGCATAAGCTCGGCGTGCTCAGTGCCTGGTGCGACGAGGTCGGCCGCGACCTGAGCGAGATCGAGATCTCCACCGAACTGCGCGGGCGCACGGTGCACGACGCCGACGCACTCTACGACCTCGGAACCCGCCTGTTCACGGTTGGCATCTCCGGCCCCGACTACGACCTGGGCAAAGCCATCGACTGGCTCGCCTGGCGAGACAGCAAGAACGCCTGACCAAACGAAAGCGGATGCCTCGCAGCAGCCAGCCCGTCTAACTCCCGAGCCCCTGCGCGAGTTCGTGGCTGAGCGCCGCGACGACCGCGGGCAGGCTCCCGTCAGCCAAAGCGGCGATGGCCAGCTGCCGCTGGTAGCTGGCGCCGTCGTCGATGATGCGGTGGAGGCCGAGCAGCTCCGGCAGGCAGCCGAGCCGCTCGGCTGTGGGGGAGAGGGTCTCGATCAGGCGACGCACATCATCCGTCACCAGGCATTCGGCGCCGGCAGCATCGAGGATGATCTCTGCGCCCAGACCGTAGCGCGCCGCGCGCCACTTGTTTTCGCGCACGAACCACGGCTGCATGCGCGGCACGTCTTCGCCCGCGTCGAGGCGAGTGGACATCCACTCGACGAGGCACTGGATGAACGCGGCGATCGCGCCGAGCTCCACGGTGGTCGAGACGCCGTCGCAGACGCGAATCTCGATCGTGCCCCAGCGCGGTGACGGGCGAATGTCCCAGCGCACCTCGGTGACGTCCTCGATGATGCCGGTCGCCGCCAGGTCGTCGACGTAGCGCTCCCAGGCTTCCCAGTCGGGCAGATCCCAGGGCAGGCCGGCGGTCGGCAACTGCTGGAACATCAGTGAGCGGTTGCTGGCATAGCCGGTGTCGACGCCGGCCCAGAACGGGCTCGACGCGCTGAGCGCCTGCAGGTGCGGCACGTAGGTGAGCAGGCCGTTCATGATCGGAATGACCTTGGCTTTGTCCTCGATGCCGACGTGCACGTGGATTCCCCAGATCATCATGTTGCGTCCCCACCACCGGGTGCGGTCGATGAGCTTGTGGTAGCGGGCCTTGTCGGTGACGATCTGGTCGAACCACTGCGCGAACGGATGCGAGCCGCTGCAGATCACGTCGACCTCGCGTTCCGCCAGGGCGCGGCGCACCTCGCCGAGCTGGCCGGCGACATCCGCTACGGCGTGGCCGACGGTGTCGTGCACACCGGAGACCAGTTCGACCGTGTTGAGCAGCAGCTCGCCGGTGATCGTGGGGTGCGCGGAGCCGTCGGGGCCGCGCAGGGCGTCGAGCACCTCGTCGGCGATGTTGACCAGGTCGCCGGTCGCGCGGTCGACGAGGGCGACCTCCCACTCGATGCCCACGGTGGAGCGGGCGGATCGGGCGAATTCCAGTGACACAGGGTACTCCTTGGGTGGGCCGGTGAAAGCCGTAGACGGCCGATTATCACAATGTAGGTAATCTCTGACAGTATGATTAGTCGCGATCCGTTGTGCCCGACCCTCTATCTCGGTGCAACGTGATCCTATAGAGCTTATGCCGAGTGTGCCCCCACGCTCACGGCCCAAGGTTCGCCAAACACCGAATCAACACTGGAGAATTGTGGCTGTCAAAATCCGTCTGAAGCGCATGGGTAAGATCCGTGCACCGTACTACCGCATCGTCGTTGCCGACGCGCGCACCAAGCGCGACGGTCGTGTCATCGAAGAAATCGGCATCTACCACCCCACGGAGGAGCCCTCGGTCATCGAGGTCAAGTCCGAGCGTGCGCAGTACTGGCTCAGCGTCGGCGCTCAGCCGACCGAGCAGGTTGCTGCACTCCTCAAGCTCACGGGTGACTGGGGCATCTTCAAGGGCGACAAGAACGCCAAGAGCACCGTCAAGGTGAAGGAACCGAAGGCTGCTTTCGTCGCCGACGAGAAGAAGAAGCCGGTTCTCAAGCCCAAGGCCGAGAAGCCGGTCGCCAAGGTAGAAGAGGTTGCTGCCGAAGCAACCGAAGAGGCGTAACTGTTGCTTGCTCCCGCGCTCGAACACCTCGTCAAGGGGATCGTTGATCACCCGGACGATGTGCACGTTGCAGAAAAGAATTCTGCAAGAGGCGAGGTGCTCGAGGTTCGTGTGAACCCCGAGGATCTCGGCCGGGTCATTGGTCGTGCGGGTCGCACCGCCAAGGCCCTGCGTACCCTCGTTGCAGCTCTGGCCGATGGTCGACGCGTTCGCGTCGACGTCGTCGACACCGATTTCTAGTTCAGTGAACGACACGACGGTGGACGACAGCGAGAAGGACCGCACCCAGCAGTTACGGGTGGGGCGCCTGACCAAGGCTCACGGCCTCAAGGGAGCAATCAAGCTTGAACTGTTCACGGATGACCCGGGACGACGTTTCGTCCCGGGCGCCGTGTTCACGCTGCAGGTTCCGACCGGTTCGGCCTGGCACGGCAAGACGATCGAACTCGTCGAGCTGCGCTGGTACAACCAGCACGCGGTCGGATTTTTCAAGGATGTCGTCGACCGCAGTGCGGCCGAAGCGCTCGCGAAGGCGATCCTCTGGATCGACGCGGATGTCGCCGAGCAGTCGGATGAAGAAGACGCCTGGTACGACCACCAGCTGGTCGGCCTCGCCGTCATGCGTGACGGCGTGCGCATCGGCACCATTGGTCGCCTCGAGCACATGCCCGCCCAAGATTTGCTGATCGTGAAGACGCCTACCGGCGACGTCATGATCCCGTTCGTAAAGGCTATCGTGCCGAGCGTCGACGTGAAGAACGGCCTGGTCACGATCACGCCGCCGCCCGGGCTGCTCGAAGAGCTCCCCGAAGACCCGGCTGAAGCTCCTGAAACGGATGCCGACGCGGCCTCTGCAACGGATGCCGCGGCATCCGCTCTTACGGCCGACTAAGACTTCGACCGTCCCGTGCCGGGCTGTCTCGTTGTGTTTCACAGCGGAACCGCCCGGCATTTGTGCGCCGCGAGAGCTAGACGTTCAGGCGGTAGCCGCGCTTGACCACCGTCGCGACCAGCCCGGGCACGCCGAGCGTCTGCCGCAGCCGGCTGAGCGAAACCTCCATGGCGTGATCGTCGGAGTCGCCGGCCAGCGCGAGCGTGAGGTCCTCGCGGGAGACGACCGCGCCGCGGGCCCGCATGAGCGCCCGCATGATGGCGAGCGCCGTCGGCGGCAGCTGCACCCGCTCCTCGCCGACCTGCACGATGGAGCCGCGCAGCTGCACGAGCCCGTTCTGGGTCTCGACCCGCTCGATCATGTTCTGCTCGAGGTGTTCGCAGACCAGCCGAATGAGCGCGCCCATGCGAAACCGAGTCGGCTGAATTGGGGCTATCCCGGCCGCCATCAGCGGTGCGCTGGTTACCGGGCCGACGGCGGCCGCGCACACCTCGGAGCGCAGCGCCGCTATCAGCTCGGGGTACATTTCCATGCCCTCGGCCGCGGTGAACAGGGCGTGCACGGCCGGCGCGCTCGTGAACGTGACGCAGTCCAGCTGGCGGGCGCAGATGGCCTCGACCAGCTTGTAAACGCGCTCGTCGGTGTCGTCCATGGCGATCCAGCGGTAGGGCGCGACGACGAGCACACGCTCGTGCACGGCCCGCAACCGGTCCAGCTGCACCTCGTCGGTGGCGCCGTGCACCTGGATGCCGATCACGAGTCCCGGCGGGTACTCCGCCAGAACCTTATCGACGAGCGAGGCCGTCGTCTCGGAATCGCTCATTCCCGAATCGTTCAGCCCGGTCGCACGAATGCCGCCGCGCGCTTTCGGCCCGCGCACGAGAATGGTTGTCTCGGCCAACGCGTCGGTCAGCGCGGAGCCGATGCCGTCGGCCTCGGCCACCTCGAACCAGCGGCGCACCCCGTAGCCGGTCGTCGCGAGCAAAACATCGGGCCGCGCCGCGATCATCAGGCGGGTGTCTTCGAGTAGCGGGCCGTCCTGCTGGGAGTGCGCGATGCGCAGCGTCGGCGCGTGCACCACGCGGGCGCCGCGCCGCTCGAAGGCGTCGATCAGGTCGCTTGAACGCCGATCGCTCGTGACCCCGATGCGAAACCCTTCGAGCTGGTTCGGCTGCAGAAACGGCGCCGCGACCTCGATCGGTTCGGTCGCTCCCGGCATGCGCACATGGTGCGCGTGCAGATCCGGCGCGGGCAGGTCGGGTGAAGCGGATGCCAGAGCCTCGCCCCCCGACACACCGCCCGTTCCCGAGACCATCCCGCCCTCGTCGTTGGCGCCGGCCATCAGTCAGTCTCCTCGAATGCGGCCGCTCTGGCCACCAGCTCTTCGGCAGAGGTGTCGCCGCTGAAGGCGAGGCGCACGACCTCGCCGACGACCAGAACGGCGGGGCTGCGCACGCCGGCTGCTGCAGCATCCGCCAGGACCGTCGACAGGGTGCTCACGGTGGTGCGCTGGGTGGCGCTGAACCCGCGCTCGATGATGGCCACCGGCATGCCGGCGGACATGCCGTGGCGCAGCAGGCCCTGGCTGAAGGTCGGTAGCGTGCCAACGCCCATCAACACGACGATGGTGCTGCCGAGCAGGGTGAGGCCTTCGAGTTCGTTGTCGGTGAGTGGCGCGTGCCCGCTGATCACGGTGAAGGCGTGGCTGATGCCGCGGTGGGTCAGTGGAATCCCGGCCGCGGCCGGCACCGCGATTGCACTCGTGACGCCCGAGATCACGGTGACCGGGATGCCGTTGCGGTGGCAGGCGAGCACTTCTTCGCTGCCGCGACCGAACACGTAGGGGTCGCCGCCCTTGAGCCGCACCACGCGCTGGCCGGCGAGGGCATGCTCGACCATGAGTCCTTCGATCCCGGTCTGCGAGACCGGGTGGTTGCCGGCGCGTTTGCCGACGTCGATCAGGATGGCCCGGGGCGCGAGGGAGGCGAGGTCGTCGTTGGGGGCGAGGCGGTCGAACAGCACGACATCCGCTTGTTCCAGCGCTGTGACGGCGGCCATGGTCAGCAGTTCGACGGCGCCGGGGCCGCCACCGACCAGGATGACCGACCCGGTGCCGACTGACCCAGGCCTAGGGGAACTCTGGGCTGTCATCTGCTTACTCTTTTCGAACGGGAATGCGGTTTCCACTTAGTAGAACAGTACTCGACGAGGCCCGTTCGGCCGGGGTGGCCGGCCTGATTTGGTCACGCTCCGTAACGAGCGCGATGCTCGGGTCTGGTTCGGTCGGCGCGTTCACGAAGGAGCGAAACCGGCGCAGGCGTTCCGGGTCAGCGAGCGTCGCGGCCCACTCGTCTTCATAGTTGTCAACGTGGGCGAGCATGGCTTGTTCGAGCTCCGCGGCGAGGCCGAGCGAGTCGTTGACGACGACGTCGCGCACGTGATCGAGGGCGCCCTCCAGGTCTTCCATCCAGCGGGCGGTGCGCTGCATCCGATCGGCCGTGCGAATGTAATACATCATGTAGCGGTCGATGTATTTGATCAGGGTTTCTTCGTCGAGGTCGGTCGCCAGCAGCTGCCCGTGCGCCGGCTGGAACCCGCCGTTGCCGCCGACGTACATGTTCCAGCCGTTGTCGCTCGCGATGATGCCCACGTCTTTGGCCCGGGCTTCGGCGCATTCCCGTGCGCAGCCCGAGACGCCGAACTTGAACTTGTGCGGCGCGCGCAGTCCGCGATAGCGCAGCTCGAGCCGAATGGCGAGACCAACGGCATCCTGCACGCCGAAGCGGCACCAGGTCGAGCCGACGCAGGATTTCACGTTGCGCAGCGCCTTGCCGTAGGCCTGACCCGACTCGAAGCCGGCATCGACGAGGATGCGCCAGATATCAGGCAGCTGCTCCAGGCGGGCGCCGAACAGATCGATGCGCTGGCCGCCGGTGATCTTGGTGTAGAGGTCGAAGTCGAGGGCGACCTTTGCGATCACGGCGAGTTTGGTCGGTGTGATCTCACCGCCGGGAATGCGCGGCACGACCGAATAGGTGCCGTCCTTCTGCATGTTGGCCATGGCGCGGTCGTTGGTGTCCTGCAGGGTGCCGCGGCCGGCGTCGAGAATGTAGGCGGTGTTCTGGCTGGCCAGAATCGATCCGACGGCCGGCTTACAGACGTCGCAGCCGCGACCGGTGCCGAAGCGGGAGAAGATCTCGTCGCTCGACGTGAGCCCGAGCACCCGCACCGACTCGAACAGTTCCTGCCGGCTCAGTTCGAAGTGCTCACACAGGGCGTGCGAGACCGTTTGACCGGATGCCGTCAGCTCGGCCTCGAGAATCTTCTTGACCAGCGGCACGCACGACCCGCACTGGGTTCCGGCGCGGGTGCAGACCTTGAGAGCGCCGAGTTCGGTACAGGCTTCCGAGTGCTCGTCGCCGCGTACGGCGCTGCGCACCTCGCCGACCGAGACCATGTTGCAGGAGCAGACCAGAGCGTCGTCGGGCAGTTCATCGCCGGCCGGAGCCTCGGCGCCGGCCGCCGAGAGATAGGCGGCTGGTTCGCTGCTGAGCTCGCGGCCCACCATCGGGCGCAGGGCCGAGTAGGGGGTGGCGTCGCCGACGAAGATGCCGCCGAGCAGGGTTTTGGCGTCGTCGGTCATGACGAGTTTCTGGTACAGCCCGCGGGCCGGGTCAGCGTAGACGATTTCGAGCGAGCCCGGCGTGGTCGCGAGGGCGTCGCCAAAGCTCGCGACGTCCACTCCCGAAAGTTTGAGCTTGGTGGCGTCGTCGACGGTGGTGAACTCGGCGGTGCCGCCGAGCAGTCGGTCGGCGACCACTTCGGCCATGGCGTTGGCCGGAGCGACCAGGCCGACGCAGCGATCATTCCAGCTGGCGACCTCGCCGATCGCCCAGATATTCGTGTCGCTCGTGCGACAGTCGTTGCCGATCGTGACGCCGCCGTGGCTGCCCACGGTGAGGCCGGCATCTCGTGCCAGTTCGTCGCGCGGCGAGATGCCGATTGCGTAAACGACCATGTCGGCGCCGATCTCCCGGCCGTTGCCGAGCTGCAGACCGGTCATCGCGGAGTTGTCATCGTTGGTGAGAATGGTGCGGGCCCGGGTGCCGAGGTGCAATTCGATGCCCTGGGCCACGATCAGGCGGCCGAGGGCCTGCCCGCCGCCCTCGTCGAGCTGCGCCGACATCAGCCAGCCGCCGGAGTGCACGATCGCCGACTCGGCGCCGAGCTTGTGCAGTCCGCCGGCCGCTTCGAGGCCGAGCAGGCCGCCGCCGGCCACGACCACCTTCGGGGTGCGGCCGAGGGAGACGGTGAGGGAGGCGAGCTCGTCGACGAGGGCATCGACGTCGTCGACGGTGCGGTAGACCCGGATGTGCTCGCGACCCGGCAGCTCCGGTATCGGGGCGCTCGACCCGGTGGCGAGCACGAGCTCGTCATACTCGAGCACGACTCCGGCCTCGGTGGTGACGGTCTGGGCGACCCGATCGATGCTCGTGGCCCGCTCGTTGATGCGCAGCGCGATGCGCTCGCTGTCCCACGGCGCCGTGGGTTCGAGGGTGAGGTCGATCAGGCCGGCGAGGCGCTGGCTCAGCGCGACCCGGTCGTAGGGCCGGTGGTTCTCCTCGGCCAGCACAATGATCGAGAGGGTGTGTTCGGTGTCCCGGGAGTGCAGGGCGTCGGTGAGGCGGTGCGCGGCGGGGCCGCCGCCGATCACGATGACGCGGCGCGGTGTTCCCGAAGCCGAAGTGGCGGCATCCGCTGGGCTGGCCGATGTGACGGCGTGTGTCGCTTCCACAGCGGATGCTGCGGTGGCTGGGGCAGAATACGCGGAAGCGGTTTCACGAGAAGCTGGCATCAGCATCCTTTCAGAGCGGGGCAATTGTGAGCGTAGTTCGGGGCAGTTTCCCCCTCGTGTCGCTTGTGTGTCCCGTGCTGGTCGAAAGCCCCACAGCGGGCCACCCCCACTGTGAGGCGGGTTTCACGAAGGGGAAACATGGCGGGCGACCAGCCGAAATATGGCTCGCCTACCGTGGGACCAACGCAACACCGAACACCCCCTGGGAGCGCACCATGACGATGACACTGGCCGAGACCCGTCCGAGCAACACCCCAACCCTGGTCTGGGAGCGCGCCTGCGCCGTGACCGATCTGGAACCCAGCTGGGGCGAGGCAGCCCTCATTCGCATGAAACAGATCGCCCTGTTTCTGCTCTCGCCGACCGAGATCTACGCCGTCGACCACCGCGACCCGCACACCGAGGCCAACGTCATGGCTCGCGGCATCGTCGGATCCAAGGGCGACCGCCCCACCATCGCCTCACCGTTGCACAAAGAGGTCTACGACCTCGGCACCGGAGAATGCTTCACCAACCCGACGCTCGTGCTGAACACCTACGAAACCCGCATCGTGGGTGGGTACATCGAGGTGGCTGTTGACCCGGGCGAGCTAGCGGCGGCATGACCCTGCTCGGGGAACGGCAGACCGCGCAACGACCGCCTGATGGTCGGTCCACAGTCGTACCCGCCGCGCTCGTGGCCATTTCGCACGGCACCAACTCGGCCGACGGGCAGGCCGCCATCAAGGGCCTCGTCGACGGCGTCGCCCGCGCCCGCCCCGATCTCGCCGTGCTCGGCGGTTTCGTTGATGTGCAGCAGCCGGATGTCGCGGCGAGCCTCAGTGCGGTGCGCTGCGACAACGCCGCGGTCGTCGTGCCGCTGCTGCTCTCGGCCGGGTACCACGTGCACGTCGACCTGCAACGGGAGACCAGCGCTCACGAGCGCGTGACCGCCCTGTCGCGGGCGCTCGGCCCCGATGACCGGCTCATCGACGTGCTCGAACAGCGCCTGCACGCCGCCGGACTCGACCCGCTGGTACCGGGCCAGGAGATCGTGCTCGCCGCGGCCGGCTCGAGCGACGGGCGCGCCGTCGAGGACTGCCGCCGGGTCGGCGCGATGCTGCAGCAGCGGCTCGGGGTGCGCGTCACCGTGGGGTTTCTCTCCGCCGCGTCGCCTCGCCTGGCCTGCGCCGTCACCGCGGCCCGATTGCGCGGCGCCAGCGTCACCGTGAGTACCTATCTGATGGCACCCGGATTCTTCTTCGACCTCACCCGCACCCAGGGCGAAGGCGCCGACCGGGTCACCGCCCCGCTACTGCTGCCGGGGGAAGAAGCCCCCGCCGCGCTGGTCGATCTGGTCATCGACCGCTACCTCGAGGCGAAAGAGCACGCCCAACTCTTCTAGAATTTGACCATGCGCATCGATATTGTCACCATTTTTCCCGAATTCTTCGATGTGCTCGACCTGTCGCTGCTCGGCAAAGCCCGCCAGAGCGGATTGATCGACCTGGGCGTGCACAACCTGCGCGACTCCACCCACGACCGACACCACACGGTCGACGACACCCCCTACGGCGGCGGCGCCGGCATGGTGATGAAGCCCGAGCCGTGGGGTAACGCCCTCGACGCCATCCTGGGTGCTCAGCCTGAATCTGATCCGGCCGACTCAGCCACGACCAAAACACCGATCACCGGCAACGCGGCCGACGCACCGACCGATACCGGCCCCATCCTCATCTTTCCCTCGCCGGCCGGCGACCAGTTCACCCAGGCCATGGCCAGGGAACTCTCGCTCGAGCAGCACCTTGTCTTCGGTTGCGGCCGCTACGAAGGCATCGATCAGCGCGTCGTCGACCACTATTCGCAGCGCGGACGGGTGCGGCTGGTCAGCCTGGGCGATTACGTGCTCAACGGGGGAGAGGTCGCCGTGATGGCCATGATCGAAGCGATCGGCCGGCTCATTCCCGGCGTGGTCGGCAATCCGGCGAGCCTGGTCGAGGAATCCCACGAAGACGGCCTGCTCGAATATCCCAGTTACACCAAGCCGGCCAGCTGGCGCGGCCTCGACGTGCCGCCGGTGCTGCGCAGCGGCGACCACGGGGCCATCAGCACCTGGCGGCGTCAGCAGCAGATCGAACGCACCGAACGTGTGCGGCCCGACCTGATGCCCCGCAGGGTTTCCTAGCTTCAGCCACCAGCGAACGCCAAGGTTAGTGTCAGTCCCCGTCGATAAACTTACGCCGTGATCATCCGCCGCACCTTCTACCACTGGCAATTCATCGCCGCCGGAGCCCTGCCGCTCTGGCTCCTCGTCGGGTCATCGATCTTCGGATCGGGTGCCTGGGCGGTGCTGGGCATCTTCTTCGGAGCCGTGCTCATCGGCCTCGGCATGCTGCTCGTCGCCCTCGTCATCTTCGCGCGCAAAGAAGTACGCGAAACCCGGGCCGTCTCCTACGCCGACGTCGGCGTGCTCGCCCTCTGGCATGCCCTCATCATCGCCATCCCCTTTTCCACGGATGCCGCGGGCTGGCTCAGCGTGCTCGTCATCCTGGGCGGCCTCGCCGTGTTCTGGTTCGCCGTCTGGGAGCTGGTTGACTCCGCCAAGCGTCGCATGCGCGCCATGGTCGACCTGGTGGAACAGACGGCGCGCGGGCAGATGCCCGTACAGTCCGATTCGGCCGGGCCGCGGCATCCGCTGCCTAACCGCACGACTGCGACTCCACCGTCTGGCCGACGGGCCACCCCCGAAACCATCGTCATCGAAGAAAAACGCGACCGGCCCTGAGCCGCGCCCGACTTTGCAGCCGGCGCGAGTTCATGGCAGAATAGGCGATTGTGCCGCTGCAGGACTCTGCCACAGGGGAACCTGCATGTTGCGGCGCACATCCTCATACTGATTGCTTCGAATGAAGCACCTAGCGTAGTCGACCTGTGGCGGGTACAGAGAGCGAAACAACATGCATATTCTCGACGCGGTAGACGCCCCATCACTGAAGAAGGATCTTCCTGACTTCCGTGCCGGCGACACCGTCAAGGTTCACGTCAACATCATTGAGGGAACCCGCTCTCGTATCCAGGTCTTCCAGGGAGTCGTCATCGGCCGCTCCGGCGAAGGCGTGCGCGAAACGTTCTGCGTTCGCAAGGTCAGCTTTCAGATCGGTGTCGAGCGTACCTTCCCGGTGCACTCCCCGGTCATCGACCACATCGAGATCGTGACCCGCGGCGACGTTCGTCGCGCGAAGCTGTACTACCTGCGCGACCTGCGCGGCAAGAAGGCCAAGATCAAGGAAAAGCGCTAACTTTCGCGCTAAACCGCTGTAACCGGATTCTTCCCTGAGCTCCCCATCACCTAAACTGATGGGGAGCTCAGGCGGTTAAATGACAGATGAAGTGCTCGCCTCCAGGTCCGATCGTCGGGTGTCAGAGTCGAAGAGGTTTCCCCGCAAGACGGCCCGCAGCACGCAGGCGCCCAGCAAGAAGCGCGGCGTCTTGCTGTTCATCCGCGACCTGCTCATCATCTTCGTGGTTGCACTGCTCATCTCATTTCTGATCAAAACGTTCCTGATCCGGTCCTTCTACATCCCCTCCGGATCGATGGAGAACACCCTGCAGATCAACGACCGCATCATCGTGAACCAGCTCGAACCCGAACTAATCCCGCTCACCCGCGGCGACGTCATCGTGTTCAAAGACCCGGGCGGATGGCTGCTGCCCCAGCCCGAGATCGTGCAGAACCCGATCGTGGCCGGAGCCGACTGGCTGCTCTCGGTCGTCGGCTTGTCGGCACCCGACAGCAACGACCACCTCATCAAACGGGTCATCGGGCTGCCCGGCGACCACGTTGTCTGCTGCAACGCCCTCGGCCAGATGAGCGTCAACGACGTGCCGCTCGACGAGTCGGCCTACGTGTTGCTGCCGGCCGGTGAGACCAAGGTCTCCCAGGACGACTTCGACGTCACCATCCCGGCTGACTCACTCTGGATGATGGGCGACAACCGTTACAACTCCAAGGACTCCCGCTACAACGGCGAGACAGCCGGCAAGGGGTACGTTCCGGTCGAGAATGTCGTCGGTCGAGCGCTCGTCGTGAGCTGGCCCCTCGCGCGCTGGGCCTGGCTCGACGACTATCCCGACGTGTTTCGCGAGGTGGAACAAGCGGACACGGGCACCGACTAGTGGCGGTGTCCGACCCCACCCTCGACGTGGAGCTCGACCTGCTCCGCACCGGCGCCCGATTCGTGATCGGCTGCGACGAGGTGGGTCGCGGCGCCCTCGCCGGGCCGGTGGCCGTGGGATTCGCCGCGGTGAACGCATCCGTTCTGACCATGCCAGTGGGCTTGCGCGATTCGAAGATGCTCAGCGAACCGCGCCGCGAACTGCTCGCGCCGCTCGCCGTTGCCTGGGCAACTTACTCGGCCGTCGGGCTCGCCTCGGCCGCCGAGGTCGACCAGCTCGGCATCATCGCCTGCCTCGGGCTGGCCGGTAAGCGAGCCCTGGCCGAGCTGTACGCGCAGGGCGTCGACGTGGCCGGCAGCATCGTACTGCTCGACGGCAGCGACGACTGGCTGAACAAGGCACTGGCCACCCCGCTGAACGTCGTGACCCGCATCAAGGCCGACCGGGACTGCGGGTCGGTGGCGGCGGCATCCGTTATTGCCAAGGTGCACCGCGATCGTCTCATGATCGCCGCGCACGACGACACCCCCGGCTACGGCTGGGCGTCGAACAAGGGCTACGGCAGTGCGGCACACCTGAGCGCCATCGACCTGCTCGGGCCGAGCCCCTTACACCGAAAATCGTGGCTCAAAATCTCAGCGTAAGATAAAGTCACCATGGAAGAAGACGAATTCGAGGACTACGACCGCGAGGTCGAGTTGGCCCTGTACCGGGAATATCGAGACGTGGTTGGTCAGTTCCAGTACGTCGTCGAAACCGAACGACGCTTCTACCTCGCGAACGAGGTCGAATTGGTGCGTCGCGACACGGAACACGACTTCTACTTCGAACTGACCATGAAGGATGTCTGGGTCTGGGACGTCTACCGTTCCGATCGATTCGTGAAATCGGTGCGCGTGCTGACCTTCAAGGACGTCAACGTGGAAGAACTCGCGTCGAAAGACTTCGAACTTCCCAAGGAACTTGCGCTCGACGAATAAGGAATGACTCCGGGGCCTCGGGTGGCCGGACAAGACCGACGAAGGTTTAGGAAGGCAACCCTGTGATCCAGGACGCTGATCGTGCCCGTGCAACGTGGAGCAACCGCGAGGCTCTCGCCGAGGCGATGATTCCCCTGATCGGGCGCCTCTACCGCGACAACACCGTCGTGACGAGCGTCTACGGGCGCGGCCTCGTCAACAAGTCGGTCGTCGGTCTGTTGAAGGCGCATCGCTTCGCCCGCCACATAGCGGATGTCGAGCTTCCGCTCGACGAGACCCTCCCGATTCTGCAAGCTGTCGACGGTCTCAATCTTGGTGCCGCGTCGATCGACCTCGCACGCCTGGCTCTCGGGTTTCGTGAGCAGAACGACCGGGTCACCCTCGACGAATACCTGCGCGCCGAACTCGCCGACGTCGTCGGCCAGCACGGACTCGACGGCCGCACCAGCACCGACGTCGTGCTCTACGGGTTCGGTCGCATCGGCCGGCTGCTTGCGCGCATCCTGATCGAACATGCCGGCGGCGGCCAGGGCCTGCGCCTGCGCGCGATCGTCGTGCGTCGCGGCTCGGCCAACGACCTCGTCAAGCGGGCCAGCCTGCTGCGTCGCGACTCGGTGCACGGCCCCTTCGAGGGCACGATCACCATCGACGAGGAGAACAACACCATCCTCGCCAACGGCACGCTCATTCAGGTGATCTACTCCGGCGACCCGGCCAGCGTCGACTACACGCAGTTCGGCATCCACGACGCCATCGTTATTGACAACACCGGTAAGTGGCGTGACGAAGAGGGCCTGTCGCAGCACCTCAAGTGCCCCGGCGTCGCCCGGGTGTTGTTGACCGCGCCCGGCAAGGGCACGCTCAAGAACATCGTGCACGGCATCAACCACACCGACATCCTGCCGAGCGACCGCATCATCACCGCGGCATCCTGCACCACGAACGCGATCACCCCGGTGCTCAAGGCCATCAACGACCGGTACGGCATCATCGACGGCCACGTGGAAACGGTGCACTCGTTCACCAACGACCAGAACCTCATCGACAACTTCCACTCCGGCGATCGTCGCGGCCGTTCCGCCGCGCTCAACATGGTGATTACCGAGACCGGTGCTGCCAAGGCCGTCGCCAAGGCGCTGCCCGAACTGGCCGGCAAGCTCACCGGCAACGCCATCCGGGTGCCCACCCCCGACGTGTCGATGGCCATCCTCAACCTCAACCTTGCCAGCGCGACCGACAAGGACGAGCTCAACACCTACCTGCGCACCATGTCGCTGCATTCCTCCTTGCACCGCCAGATCGACTTCATCGACTCGCCCGAAGTGGTCTCGAGCGACTTCCTCGGCTCGCGTCGCGCCGGCATCGTCGACGGACTGGCCACCATCGTCACCGACCAGAAGGCCGTTCTCTACGTCTGGTACGACAACGAATACGGCTACAGCTGCCAGGTGATTCGGGTGCTTGAAGAGATGTCAGGCGCGCACGCGCCCATCTTCCCGGCCATCGTTCCCGCCGCGGCCCTCGAGCCCGTCGCCTGACCCGTGTGATCTGGACGGGGCCCGGGCCCCGTCCTTGGGCCCAGTCTATAAACTGGGCCCGCGTTCCGGGCCCAGGCCCCGTCCTCAATTCAGGGGCGGGGGTCGCAGATGACCACGGGGATGTCACGGTCGGTCTTCGTCTGGTACTTCCGATAGCCGGGGTATGCGGCGATGACACGCGGCCACAGCTCGGCTTTCTCAGCGGATGACGCGGTGCGCGCCCGAAACGGCCGCGTCACCCCGCGAATGGTCAGCTCCACCTCGGGTTGGGCCACGAGGTTGGCATACCAGAACGGATGCCGGTCGTCGCCGCCCTTGGACGCCACCAGCACGTACCGGCCGCCCTCGTGAATCGGCGCCGTGAGCATCGTCGACCGACGCTGCCCGCTGCTGCGGCCGATCGTGTGCAGTTCGACGGCCGCCATGGTGCCGATGGTCCAGCCGAGGCGTCCGCGGGTCGTAACCAGCAGCATCCGGTGCACGCCGTTCATGGCGAGCATGCCCAGATCGGTCAGCCGGTCGCGCAGAGTCATAGGCCCAGCGTACGTCGCATCTGGCGTTAGGTTGGAGGAATGACTCCAGCAACGATGCTCAGTACCATTCTTCGCGACGCCGGCGCCGCCCGGCCGTATGCCAAGAGCCGCCCGCTGACGTTTGAGCAGATTCCGGTGCCGGCGCCGCGCGCCGGCGAGGTGCTCGTGCGCATCGAACGGGCCAGCCTCTGCCACTCCGACCTGTCCGTCATCGACGGCTCACGGATTCGCCCGCTGCCGATGGCCCTGGGGCATGAGGCGGCCGGCACCGTCACCGCGCTCGGCGACGGCGTCGACGACCTGGCCGTCGGCGACAGAGTTGTGCTGGTCTTCGTGCCGAGTTGCGGCGACTGCCGGGCCTGCCTGGCCGGGCGCCCCGCACTCTGCCACCGCGGCGCCGAGGCCAACGGCACCGGTGATCTCCTGCACGGCCCGGCCGTGCTGGCCAGCAGCGCGGGGGAGCGCATCAACCACCATCTCGGTGTCTCGGCGTTCTCGCAGTACGCGGTCGTCGCCCGCGAATCGGTCGTCGCCATCGATCAGGATGTTCCCTTCGATGTGGCCGCCATGTTCGGCTGCGCGGCCCTCACCGGCATCGGCGCCGTGCTCAACACCGGCGCCCTCGCGCCCGGCCAGTCCGTGATCGTGTTCGGTCTCGGGGCGGTCGGCCTGATGGCCGTCATGGCCGCAGCCCAGGTGGCCGGCACGACCGTGATCGCGATCGATCCGCTGCCCGCGAAGCAGGCGTTGGCCCTGCGCTGCGGCGCGCACCACGCCGGATCGCCAGAGCAAGCAGCCGACCTGGTGCGTGAGCACGCCGGCGACGGTGTCGACCTGGCCATCGAGGCCGTCGGCAGCGCCCGCGTGATGGAGGCAAGCCTGGCTCTGCTCACCCGCGGCGGCGCCCTCGTCTCGGTGGGTCTGCCGCATCCAGAGCAGACCATTACGACGCCGGCGCTGCAGTTCGCCGGCCTAGGCCGTCGCCTCCTTGGCTCCTACATGGGGGACTCCGTGCCGAGCCGGGACATTCCGGCTTACCTGCAGCTCTGGCGGGACGGCGGGCTGCCGGTCGAGCTGCTGCACACCGACACCCGCCCGCTGCGCGACCTCAATGAAAGCCTCGACGCCCTTGTAGCCGGCGACGTCGTGCGCCGCCTGTTCGTGCTGCACGCCGAGTAGCCTGCCGCGCGAACGGGAACATTCCGCGAGACAGCAGGCCGGTCGGCGCCGTGAGCGAAGAGCGCCGCTCCTGCCCGCCGCCTCCTGCACAGTTGCCCCACCGGCGGCGCTGTCCACCAACCTGGCAGCGGCGAGGCTTCGGCCGGGTGAGAGAGCGCACTCTGTTCTCGGAGGCACTCGTGGCGCGCAAAGACGAACTCGGCAAACTCGGTGAAGAACAGGCCGCGCGCTTTCTGCAGGGCGCCGGCTACACCATCCTGACTCGCAACTGGCGGTGTACAGAGGGCGAGATCGACCTCGTCGTGCAGCAGGGCGCCGCGGTCGTCTTCGTCGAGGTAAAGACGCGCAGCAGCCTGAGTTTCGGGCATCCGTTTGAAGCCATCACCGTGAAAAAGCTCGCGCGGATGCGCCGCCTCGCCGCCGCCTGGTGCGCGGCGGCCGAGCGGTGGCCACGCCAGATCCGGCTCGACGTCGTGGCGGTGATTGCCCCGGCGGGCCGGGAACCCATCATCGAACACCTTGAGGGCGTGTTCTGATGGGAATCGCCCGCACCCACGCGGTGGCGCTGCTCGGGCTTACCGGCGCGCTCGTTGAGGTCGAGGCCGACATCTCGGCGCAACTGCCCGGCATGATTTTGATCGGGCTACCCGATGCAGCCCTCTCCCAGGCCACCCAGCGGGTGCGCGCCGCGGCTGCTAACAGCGGATGCCCCCTCACCATTCACCGCCTCACCATCAATCTGTCGCCAGCCGCGTTGCCCAAGCACGGCGCCGGGTTCGACCTCGCGATCGCGCTGGCCTGCCTCGCCGCCGACAGCACGGTGTCCGGCGAATCGGTCGGAAAGGTCGTGCACTTCGGCGAGCTCGCCCTCGACGGCCGGCTGCGGCCGACGCCGGGTATCCTGCCGGGGGTGATGACCGCCGCCCGCCTCGGGCACACCACGGTCATGGTGCCCATCGGCAACGAAGCCGAGGCCGGGCTTGTTCCCGACATGCGGGTGATCGGCGTCGCCTCGCTGCGGGAGGCGGCGATCTTCCACGGCGCCAAACTCACGCCGAAACCGGTCGAGCCCATTCTGGCAGCGGTCACACCCGACAGCCTCACCGCCGAACCCGACCTCGCCGACGTGATCGGCAACGACGACGCCATCCTGGCCCTGCAGATCGCGGCGGCCGGCGGGCACCACGTGTTTCTGCTCGGCCCGCCCGGCGCCGGTAAGACCATGCTCGCCGCCCGCCTGCCCGGTCTGCTGCCCGACCTCGACCCGGTCAGCTCGCTCGAAGTGAGCTCACTGCGTTCGCTCAGCGGCCTCGGACTCGGCGGTGCCCTGATCACGCGGCCGCCGTGGGAGGCGCCTCACCACACCGCGACAGCGGCCGCCATGGTCGGCGGCGGCGGCGGGCAGATTCGGCCGGGGGCCGCCTCGCAGGCCTCGCACGGCGTTCTGTTCCTCGACGAGGCGCCCGAATTCGCTTCGCCCGTGCTCGATGCCCTGCGCCAGCCGCTCGAATCCGGCTGGATCAGCATCCACCGGGCCAACGCCGTGGCCCATTTTCCGGCCCGGTTTCAGCTGGTGATGGCGGCGAACCCATGCCCGTGCGGGAAATACGGCGCTGGCGACCTCAGCTGCACCTGCCCACCGAACGCGCGCCGCCGCTACCTCGCCCGCATCTCCGGACCGCTGCTGGACCGCATCGACATCCAGCTCAACGTGAAGCGCATCACCGCCGCCCAGCTGCGCGTCGCCGCCGGTACGCAGCGCATGACGAGCGTCACCGCCAGGCACCGAGTGGTGGCCGCGCGGGCCGCAGCGGCCGAACGGCTCGGCAGCACACCGTGGACGCTGAACTCCCAGGTGCCCGGCCCGTGGCTGCGCGGCGCGCCGGTGCGTCTGGCCCCGAGCGCCACGGCGGGGCTTGATCGAGCGCTCGAGCGCGGTGGCATCACCATGCGCGGCTATGACCGAGTGCTGCGCATCGCCTGGACCCTCGCCGACTATGACGGTCTGAGCATCCCCGGCCCCGACCAGGTGGGCCAGGCCCTCTACCTACGCAAAGGAATGACGTCATGACGCTGTTCGGTCTGGATGAGACCCGAGTGGGCGAACTCGTCGCGGGTGTGCGCGGTGCCCAGGCGCAGGGCGACGACCCCGCCACCGCCGGCGAGGTGTTTGCTCGCGCCGCCTGGTCGGGCCTGGCCGAACCCGGGGATGGTACCGCCGGACTGCTTGTGGCCAGCGTCGGTGCGAGCGTGGCCCTGACCGCCGTTCTCGAGTCGTGGAGCCCCGTGCGCATCGGCGCACTCGTGCGCGACGCCTTGGGCGATGAGCCGGGCAAACCCGACATCGTCTTCGCCGCCAGCCCCAGCGCCGACCCCACCGAAGCGGATGCCGACACCAGCGCTGAGCTGGAACAGGCCCTCGACCTGGGACTGCAACGCTGGCGGCCGCGGCTCAACTCGAACGAGGTCATCCGCTCGCTACAGCAGGCGGCCCGCATGCAGACCCAGCTGCTGCTGGCCACGGACGCCCTCTGGCCGTCCGCGCTCGACGACCTCGAGCAGCATGCTCCGCTCGCGCTGTGGTGGCGGGGTGTGCCGGGCGCCCTCGCCGCCCTGACCAATTCAATCGCGCTGGTCGGGGCCCGGGCAGCGACCGGGTACGGCGAACACATCGCCATGGAAGCGTCGGCCGGGCTCGTCGACCGCGGTTTCGCCATCGTCTCCGGTGCCGCGTATGGCATCGACGGGATGGCCCACCGAGCCGCGCTCGCCAGTGACGGCATCACCGTGGCGTTCCTCGCCGGGGGAGTCGACCGGTTCTACCCGAGCGGGCACGATTCCCTGCTGACGCGCATCGTGGCGACCGGAGCCGTCGTGTCGGAGCTGCCCTGCGGGGCGGCCCCCACCAAGTGGCGCTTTCTGCAAAGAAACCGGCTGATCGCCGCAGCGAGCGCGGCGACGGTCGTGCTCGAAGCCGGCTGGCGGTCGGGTTCGCTCAACACCGCCGGCCACGCTTCGGCACTGGGTCGACCGCTCGGCGCTGTGCCGGGGCCGATCACGAGCCCCACCTCGGCCGGCTGCCACCGTCTCATTCGCGAATTCGCCGCGGTCTGTGTCACCAACCCGACCGAGATGGCCGAGCTGGTCGGTGAGCGGTCGATCCAGGTTCCGCTGGATTTTCCCGACAGTGACGCCGGCTCCGGGCCGATACCGCGCACGAGCGATCAGGTGCGTGTGTTCGATGCGTTGAGCGGTCGCTCGCCGCGTACGGTCGCCGATCTGGCGCGCCGAGCCGGCCTGTCCAGTGCGGCAGTGCGCGGCGCCCTCGGCGGCCTCGATCTCGACGGGGCTGCCCAGGAGCGGGAGGCAGGCTGGGTACGGCGGTTGTAGTGCGGGCTGCCGGGCCTAAGCGAGCGGTCAGTCTCGATCGTCCGAAGGTGGGCGCGGGTCGGTCGGCCGAGCTGCGGTCGTCGCATCTGCTGCCGACGTATCCGTTGACGCCCCCTCAGCGTCAGTGGCCGCGCAGGCCCGCGCCACCGCGGCGAGGGAGAGGGCGACGTCCGCGGCATCCGTCGACCAGTTGCTCACCGAGATGCGCAGAATGTCCCGGTCGTGCCAGCGCGACCCCGACATCCACGCCGAACCGTCGGCGAGGAGCTGCTGCGTCACCCGCCGGGTGCGGTCATCACTGCCGAAGCTCACGCACACCTGCGTGAACACCACCTCGTTGAGAATCTCGACGCCGGGCAGCGAGCTGAGTCCCTCGGCCAGGGCCCGCGCATTCGCCGCGAGGCCGTCCACCAGTGCGATCGTGCCGGCCCGGCCGAGCGCGCGGAGCGCCGCCCACACCGGAACACCCCGAGCCCGGCGGGACAGCTCGGGCACCTTCTCGAACGGATTGCCGGGTCCCGGGTTGGCGGGAGTGCCATCGGCCGCCACCAGATAGCTCGTGTGCACGCCGAACACCTGGCGCACGACTTCGGGCCGGGACACGATCGCCACCCCGCAGTCGTAGGGAACGTTGAGGGTTTTGTGAGCGTCCGTCGCCCAGGAGTCGGCCCGGTCCAGGCCGGCGAGCTGGTCACGATAGCTCGGGCTGGCGGCGGCCCACAGGCCGAACGCTCCGTCGATGTGCACCCACGCGTTGTGTCGGTGGGACACGTCGATCGCGGCGTCCATCGGGTCTGCTGCTCCGGAATGCAGGTTGCCGGCCTGCAGACAGACGATGGCCGGGCCGGACCCGGTATCCAGCAGCTCGGCCAGTGCGTCTGGCCGCAATCGTCCTTCCCGGTCGACTTCGACCACGATGGGCGCTCCGAGGCCGAGGTAGCGCAGCGCGAGATCGATGACGTCGTGACGCTCCGCCCCCACGAACACCCGCACGCGCGGCGAACCGGCCAGGCCGTCCCTGTCCGGGTTCCAGCCGGCCCGCTCCAGAACCCACTGCCGACCGGCGGCGAGACCGACAAAATTCGCCATCGTCGCACCGGTGGTGAATCCCACATCCGCTTTCGGGGGCAGCCCGAGCAGGTCGAGCAGCCAACCGGCTGCGGTCTCTTCGAGCACGGCGGTCGCGGGTGTGGCGAAGCGCATTCCGGCGTTCTGGTCCCACGCACTCACCAGCCAGTCGGCGGCGAGCGCGGCGGGCAGTGTTCCCCCGATCACCCACCCGAAGAACCGGCCGGATGGCATCGCCATCAGCCCGGGTTCCGCGAAGGAAGCCAATTCATCGATGACAGCGGCCGCCGGCGTCGGGGCTGGGGGCAGCGGGCCGGCCGACAGCGCGGCCAGGGTATCGGCGTCGACCCGAGGGCCGACCGGGCGGGTGGGTAACGACGCTAGCCAGGCGAGGGCGTGCAGCAGTGCACGGTCCAGAGCCGCGGTGTAGGCGTCCGGCTGGGCAGACATGGCGCCATGATAGCCCGCCGGTCTGCCCTTGTCTCCGGTTCGTCAGGGGGTTACTGTGACCCGCAGCATCGCCAGTCGCCCCGCCCCTTTCGCATAATTTCAGAGAAGTGGATGTCATGAGCGCACCCGTAACCGCCCGTCGCCGAAGCCTGGGCTTCGCACTCACCATCGTCACCTTGGGAGCATTCCTGCTGGCTTCCGCGCCGACGGCGCTCGCCGCTCCTGCGACGAGCGTGCCGCGCACCGTCAACCAGCCAACCGAGATCCAGCCCGCCGCCAACCAGTTAACCGCCACCCCGGTGCCGGCGATCACCGGCACCCCGCAGGCCGGCCGGCGCCTCACCTCCGCGCCGGGTACCTGGAAACCGGCCCCGGTGACCCTGTCGTACCGCTGGAAGGTGAACGGTGTGTCGGTACCCGGCGCCACGGCATCCGTTTTCACGCCCGCGAACAGCCACGTGGGAAAGAGAGTCACGGTGACCGTCGCCGGCACGAAGGCGGGGTATCAGACCGTCTCGAAGACGAGCCCCGCGACCCGGGTGGTCGCACCGGCGACCATCGCGGTCGGCGCCAATCCCCGCGAGATCGTTGTGACGGCTGACGGTCGCTGGGCCTACGTCGCCAATGGTGGTGCGCAGACCGTCTCTGTGATCGACACGACAACCGGCACAGTCGTGGCGACCATCCCGCTCGGCGGCACCCCCCGAGCGCTGGCCGTGTCGACCAACCAGAAGCAGGTGTTCGTGAGCACCTGCAGCGATGAAAAGATCTATGCGCTGAATATCGCCACAAACTCGGTCGCCTACTCGTTTCGGGTCGGTGCGTGCGGTGACCTCGTCGCCACGCCTGACGGCAAGTCCCTCTACATCGGCGGGTCACCCTCGTTGTTCGATATCACGGTGGCCACCATCGCCACCCGTTCCGTCGCCGAGCCCATCTTCACCGGCGCTCCGGTGGGTGAACTCACTCCGAGCGCTGACCGTACGAAGGTCTACCTCAGCAACGGCGACGACTACGGCGTGATCATCATCGACACGGCCGCGCCTCAGAGGCCCCTCAAGGAGTTCAACACTTCGCACCCGCCGGTGGCATCGGCACCGTCGCCCGACGGAAAGACGGTCTACGCGAGCCTCGGGCGTGATCTGTTCACCGGTCCGTCCAACGCCGTCGAGGTCATCGACACGGCGACCAACCGCGTGCGCGCCAGCATCGCCATCACGGCTCCCGGCGCCCTGGCCGTGAGCCCCGACGGGTCGAAACTCTACGTTCTGTCGACCGAGAACAACCTCATCGTCACGGTCAGCACCGCAACCAACCGGGTACTGAGTCGTATCCCGGTGGGGCGTGCCCCCTCGAGTCTGGCCGTCACACCCGATGGCAGCAGGGTGGGCATCACCAATTTTGGCGAGAGGACGGTCTCGGTGCTGCCGGTGTTCTGAGTCGGATCTCGAAAACCGAAGTGTCTCCCCGGCCTCGGTAATACTGTGCGACGAAATTGGCATATCGTCGAGGTCGACGCACTTCCTGGAAAGGCACCATGCCACCCTCCAAACCGCCAGCGGTTCCTCGAATCGATGTGGAACGCCACCAGCGGGCACTCCTAACGGCAGCGGCCGATGTACTGGCTCGCGACCCCGACTCCACTATGGCGGATGTGGCGCAGGCGGCGAATTTAACCCGGGCCACTCTCTATCGCCATTTCAACAACCGGCAGACCCTGCTCAAGGCAATCCAGGCGGAGGCCCTCACCCGTGCGTCAGAGACCCTGATCGCGTGCCGCCTCGATGATGGGGATGCGCTCGAAGTGCTCCGGCGGGTCGTCACTGCGCTGGGCAAGCACGGGATGCGCTTTCGCATCATTTTGATGAAGGCAGCGGATGCCAGCCCACGATTTTTACGCCAGCGTGATCAGGTGCTGGCCCCCGTGGTGGATGTCGTCAAACGGGGGCAGCGTGAGGGAGACATCCGTGATGACCTTGCGCCGGAGTGGATTGTCACGGCAATGGCCGCCCTACTCATCGCGGCCGTACGCGCCGCGTCAGCAACGAAGCAGACGGATACCGACGTGTCCGACCTCATTTTTCGCACCCTGGTCGGCGGCATAGCGGCAAAGGCCTCAAAGGGTGATTCGTAAAACTAGACATCACTGTCACATTTCGTCTAATCTCGGTTCAGCAGCTCGAATCGTGCTGCTGGACTCGATGAACCGTGATGGGACTCGCCGTGCTTTCTGCACTTGCTCGCATATCAACCCGATACCGCTGGATAGTGGTCGCACTGTGGCTGATGCTGCTACTCGGGGCTGTGTTGGGAAGCCGGGCATTCGGCGGCACCTTCAGCAACGACCTGACTCTCGCCGGCACCGATTCGCAGGCCGCCTACGACACCCTGCGGCAGCAGTTTCCTGAGCTGTCCGGCGACGGGATGCAGGCCATCGTGCATTGCACGGATGCCGCGAACCCCGTCACCTCTGCTGCCACCCGCACCGCAGTGGAGGAGGCCGTGGCGGAGGTCGCCGCCCTCGACGGCGTCGCTGCCGCGCGGTCGCCATACGATCCGCCCCAGCCGATGGTTTCCGAAGACGGAATGACGGCCATGGTGACTATTCAGTTCACGGAACGGGCTAAAGACATCCCTGCCCAGACGCTTGCCGCCGCGCAGGCAGCCTTTGCGGGCGTGCAAGAGACCGGCGCTGAGGTCGAATTCGGAGGCCCTGCCTCGCAGGCCGAGTCCGGGCCGTCGGGAAGTGAGGTCTATGGGTTGCTCGCCGCAGCCCTGGTCTTACTTCTCGTTTTCGGATCGCTGTTCGCAATGCTTGTCACGCTGGCCAGTGCCCTCATGGCCCTCGGAATTGGGCTCGCCTCGATCACCATGATCGCATCGTCGGTGACGATCGGCACGTCCGGACCCATCGTGGCCGCCATGATTGGCCTGGGCGTGGGAATCGACTACGCACTGCTGATCGTTACGCGGCACCGAGAAGGGATGGCCCAGGGCTTGGCCCCGAACGCGTCCATCGAAGTGGCCATGACGACCGCGGGACGTTCCGTCCTGGTCGCGGGGGCCACGGTGATCATCGCCATCCTCAGTCTGTATGCCATCGGCATCCCCTTCGTCTCCTCGCTTGGCCTGGCCAGCGCCATCGTAGTCAGCGCCACGATGCTGGCCGCTGTCACTCTGCTGCCGGCGCTACTGGCGATTTTCGGCCGCAGTCTGGATCGCGTTCGCGTGCGTAAACTCCGCAGAACGACCCCCGGTACAGCGGATGCCGCGGGAACCTCCCACTCAGCGCCCGCGTCGGGCTGGCGCGGCTGGTCCGGAGGCATCCAGCGTCGTCGCTGGGTCTCGGCGCTCGCCGCCGTACTTGTTTTGGTAATTTTGGCCCTCCCCCTGCTATCGCTCCGTCTCGGCACCGCCGACGGCGGATCGCAGGCCGCCGAGACCACCCAGCGAAAAGCCTACGATCTCATCGTCGACGGCTTCGGTGCCGGGTGGTCGGGCCCGCTCCTGGTCACGGTCGACTTCGGTGCGGACTCGCCTCCCACCGAGAATCAGGCCGCGAGCCTCGCGGTGCGTGCCGAATTGGCAGCAACGGATGGCATCAGCGCCGTCACGCCACCGCGGCTGTCGGAAAACGGAACGACCGCGCTGTTCACGGTGATTCCCAGTAGTTCACCGGATGATACGGCCACGGAAAGCCTGGTGCACGCCTTGCGCGATACCGTACTGCCGGCGGCGGCCCCGAACGCGACGGCCCACGTCGGCGGGGCAACGGCGACGAGCATCGACCTGGCCGACACCCTTCTGGCACAGATTGGCTGGTTCATCCTGATCGTCGTTATGCTGGCTTTCATCGTCCTCTTGATCGAGTTCCGGGCCCCGTTCATCGCGGCCATGGCGGTCATTATGAACTTGTTCGCGGTCGGGGCCGCCTATGGGCCGGTTGTCGCCGTCTTCCAATGGGGGTGGTGGCCTGCCGGTTTGCTGGGGGTGGCCCCCGGACCGGTGGAATCGTTCGTTCCGGTCATGCTCTTCGCGGTTCTGTTCGGTCTGTCCACCGATTACACCGTATTCCTGCTGAGCCGCGTCAAAGAGGAGCTCGTCCGCACGGGCAATCCCGACCGAGCCGTCCGCGACGGCCTGGCTGCAACGGCCCGAGTCATCCTGGCCGCGGCATCCGTCATGGTCGTCGTGTTCGGAAGTTTCATTCTCAACGACCAACGCACCGTCACAATGTTCGGCTTCGGGCTGGCCGTGGCCGTGGCCGTGTATGCGCTCGTGGTGATGCTCGTACTCGTGCCCGCACTCCTCGCGATTGCCGGCCGCGCAGCGTGGGGGCGCACGAGTGGACCCGAGTTCAGGCCCGAGCCCTCGCCCGACCGTGAAGGTGTCCTCGTGACGTCCTGATCTGGTGTCGACGGAATGTCGGTGGGTGCCCGTAGTCTGAAGTCCCGACGAGAGGTGATCCATGGCAGCCGTGCAGCTGGGCCAGTACGCGCCCGCCGAGAAGATTCTGGTGCATTTGAGTGACACCCATTTTCTAGCGGATGGCGCGGCCCTCTACGGCGCCGTCGACACCGACCACACCGTGCACCGCGCCTTCGAGCAGCTGCACCGCTCGGGCATTCGCCCCGACGCGATCATTCTCACCGGCGACGTGGCCGACCGCGGCGAAGCCGATGCCTACCGTCGCATTCGCGGCATCGTCGAGTCCGCTGCCGCCCGGTGGAACGCCAGGATCATCTGGGTGATGGGCAACCACGACCAGCGCGACGCCTTTCGCACCGAGCTGCTTGGCGAGGTGCCCGCCGACCAATACCCCGTAGATCAAACACATGATCTTGACGGCCTGCGCATCATCGCCGTCGACACGAGCGTTCCCGGATATCACCACGGTGAGGTCACCGACGATCAACTGCGCTGGCTGGCCGATGTGCTCAAGCAGCCGGCCCCGCGCGGGTCGATTCTGGCGCTGCACCACCCACCGATTCCCACACCGCTGCCGCTGATGAGCGTGCTCGAGCTGCAGGATCAGCCGAAGCTGGCCGCCGTTCTGGCCGGCAGCGACGTGCGCGCCATTCTCGGTGGGCACCTGCACTACTCCACACAGGGCCTCTTCGCCGGCATCCCCGTGTCGGTCGCGGCGGCCACCTGTTACACGATGGACCTCAGCGCGCCCGACCGTGAACTGACCGGGGTGAACGGCGGCCAGACTCTCAACCTCGTGCACGTCTACGCCGACCAGATCACCCACTCCCAGCTGCCGATCGGCGACTATGCCGCTGTCACGCAGTTTCGCGCCGACTACGTCGATGAGCTGGCCCCCCTCTCGGCCGAGGACCGCCGGCAGGCCTTCTCACGGCAGCGCTGACCTCCGCGGCGCGACACTCAAAGTGAGAGAAACTGAACCCGTGCACCTGAGCGACGACATCGACGAGTTTCTGCGCTACCTCAACATGGAGCGCGGCTACTCGATCCACACGGTGCGGGCCTATCGCACCGACCTTCACCAACTGGCCGGGTTTGCGGCCGAGCGGGGCGTGACGGCATCCGCTGAGCTGAGCCTGGAACTGCTGCGGGAATGGCTCTGGGTGGCCACCCAGGCCGGTCTGGCCCGCGCCACTCTGGCCCGGCGTTCGGCGTCGGCCCGCAGCTTCACTGCCTGGCTTGCGCAGAGCCACGACGACGGCCTCGACCCGGCGGCTCGCCTGCGCTCGCCGAAACCGGGTCACACCCTGCCGCGCGTCATCACCCATATCCAGATGACCGACCTGCTCGACCTGCTGGCGGCCCGCGCCGCCGGGGGAGAGGCTCTCGCGCTGCGAGACCTCGCCATCGTCGAACTGCTCTACGCCTCGGCGCTGCGCGTCTCCGAGCTGGTCGGCCTCGATATCGCCGACGTCGACCTCGAACGATTGACCGTGCGGGTGACCGGCAAGGGCGCGAAGGAACGCGTGGTTCCGTTCGGGGTTCCGGCGCAGCGTGCCCTCGTCGATTACCTGCGCGAGGCGCGGCAGCCACTCGCCGCCGGTGCCGCGCCGCCGGCGAAAACCGGCGTAGCGCAGACCAGTGCGGGGCAAACCGGTGCAGTGCAACCCGCGACGGCCGCCCGATTGAACTTAGCGCTCCCGAACGTCGCCGCAGTCTTTCTGGGCCGTCAGGGCCAGCGTCTCGGCGTGCGCGGGGTCTACCGCCTTGTCGCCGCCCTGCTCGAAGCGGTTCCTGGTACCGGCCCGGCCGGACCGCACGCCCTGCGCCACACCGCAGCCACCCACCTTCTCGACGGCGGAGCCGACCTGCGCGCGGTGCAGGAACTGCTCGGACACGTCAGCCTCGGCACCACCCAGATCTATACCCACGTCTCAGCCGAGCGCCTCAAAGCCAGTTACGGACTCGCCCACCCGCGTGCCTGACCGGGCACGCTTGACTGGGTGGAGTGGCCCAGCCAGGGCATCACGGTGTTACCGTCGGCAGCAGAACGGCCCGGGGCAGCTTCCCGAGATAGAGCAGCGGCGACACGTAGGACCCGTGCAGACGCACCCCCAGATGCAGGCACCCCGGCGGGCAGTGACCGCCGCTGCCCACGGTGCCGATTATTTGCCCGGCTCGTACCCGGTCGCCCACGGCGACGACGGAGTCCACCGGCTCGACCGTCACGATCACGTCACCCGGCTGCGTGATCGACAGGACGGGCCGATCAACGACTGGGCCCGCGAACGAGACGACGCCGTCGTGCGGTGCCAGCACGGGCTGCTGCGGCGCGGCAGCGAGGTCGATCCCGCGATGCCCGGCCGCATAGGCTGACGCCGGCGCCAGAAAAGCCCGGGTCACGGGGTGTGGTTCCGCGAGTGGCCAGCGCCAGGCATCCGCTCCGGTCGGCGCGGCCGCCACCGGTGGTGGGGAGGAAGCAGCGCCGGTTGCCGACCCGGCCCCGAGAACCACAATCACGGTGATGAAAGCGGATGCCGCCAGCGCACGTAAATTCTGCATGTCCCCACCCTGCCCGGCCGGCGCGGACCGGGGCGGGCAGCCAGCGGATCGGTGGACATCTCTGCCCGGCCGGGCCGGTGGAGGGGGCGGCTGGCGGCGAACCAGCTGGCGACCTACCCGGTCGCGCCCGCACCCCTAGCAGTGATACGCTACTCCGAGCAGCGCTTTGTGCGCTGACTACGCGTGCCCATTTGGCCGCCATGTCCAATCGGTCCCGTCTCACGAGATTCTTGCGTGAAGCAGGGCGGACGTGTGCCGGGCACCAGGAGTGATGATCGACCGATCATCACACAAACCGATTGGTGTGGCTTTTCGAGCCCGCACCAGAACAGGAGTACGGCACATGGCCGTCGTAACCATTCGTCAGCTGCTTGACAGCGGCGTGCACTTCGGGCACCAGACCCGCCGTTGGAACCCGAAGATGAAGCGCTTCATCTTCACCGAGCGTTCCGGCATCTACATCATCGACCTGCAGCAGTCGCTCGGGTTCGTTGACAAGGCCTATGACTTCGTCAAGGAGACGGTTGCCCACGGCGGCACCATCCTCTTCGTCGGTACCAAGAAGCAGGCCCAGGAATCCATCTCTGAGCAGGCGCAGCGCGTAGGCCAGCCCTACGTCAACCAGCGCTGGCTCGGTGGGCTCCTCACCAACTTCCAGACCGTTTCCAAGCGTCTGGCCCGTATGAAAGAACTCGAAGAGCTCGACTTCGAAGACACCGCCAAGAGCGGTTTCACGAAGAAGGAAATGCTCATCAAGAAGCGCGAGCTCGTCAAGCTGCACAAGAGCCTCGGCGGTATCCGCAACCTCACGAAGACCCCGTCCGCGCTGTGGGTTGTTGACACCAACAAGGAGCACCTCGCCATCGACGAGGCGCGCAAGCTCGGCATCCCCGTCATCGCCATCCTCGACACCAACTGCGACCCCGACGACGTGCAGTACCCGATCCCGGGCAACGACGACGCCATCCGCTCCGTTGGCCTGCTGACCCGCATCATTGCGGACGCCGCAGCCGAGGGACTCATTCAGCGTCACGCCAAGCCGGAGGCCGAAGTCGAGCCCCTCGCCGCGTGGGAAGCTGAACTGCTCCAGGCCTCCGAAACCGAGACCACCCCCGCGCAGTCCTCTGCCGAGACCGAGAAGGTTGCCGACGCTACCGTCGCGGCCGACGAGGCCGTCGTTGCCGAGCCCACCATCGCCGACGCCGTCGCCGACACCGAGGTTGCCGCCGTTCTGGCCGCCGTCTCCGATGACGCGACCGTCGTTGCCGACGAGACCAAGTAAGGAACCCGGTATGGCAAACTTCACACTCGAAAACGTCAAGGCTCTTCGCGAGAACCTCGGCACCGGAATGGTCGACACCAAAAATGCCCTCGTTGAAGCTGACGGTGACATGGACAAGGCCATCGAGATCCTGCGCCTCAAGGGTGCCAAGGGCAACGCCAAGCGCGCTGACCGTTCCACCTCCGAGGGACTCGTCGCTGCCAAGGAAATCGGCACGACCGCGTACATGATCGAACTCGCCTGCGAGACCGACTTCGTAGCCAAGGGTGACAAGTTCGTCGTTCTGGCCGACAAGGTTCTCGACGCGATCGCTGCCGCTGGCGCGACCACGGTCGAGGCCGGACTGGCCGCATCCGCTGGAACGCAGACCGTCGCCGAGCTCATCGACGGCGAAGCCGCCATCATCGGCGAGAAGTTCGAACTTCGCCGGGTTGCCGCCGTCACCGGTGAATCGTTCTCGATCTACCTGCACAAGACCAGCAAGGACCTGCCCCCGCAGGTCGGCGTTGTTCTCGGATTCTCCGGAGCCGACGTGGAGACCGCTCGCAGCGTGGCCCAGCACATTTCGTTCGCCAACCCCGAGTACCTCGCGGCGAGCGACGTTCCTGCTGAACTCGTGGAAACCGAGCGCAAGATCGTCACCGAGATCTCGAAGAATGAGGGCAAGCCGGAAGCGGCACTGCCCAAGATCGTTGAGGGACGCGTCAAGGCGTACCTCAAGCAGGTCGCACTGCTCGAACAGGACTACGCCAAGGACAACAAGCTGTCCGTCGCGAAGGTTCTCGACGACGCAAAACTGACCGTGTCGGGCTTCGCCCGGTTCAAGGTCGGCGCCTAACAAAAAATGACGGAGGTCGGATTGCGAAAGCGATCCGGCCTCCGTTTTTGTGTGTGCCCCGGCGGGGGCAGACGCGCGCACTTGATAGTTTGGTAACACCCCCTCTCGGAAGGCCCCGCACGAAATGACTGACACGGCCAACACGCCCATGACCCACACCAGCCCGGTGAACTTCGCCGCGGTTGTGAAGAAGCGGCGGGTGCTCCTCAAACTGTCTGGTGAGGCCTTCGGCGGCGGTGCCGTCGGTGTGAATCCGGATGTCGTCAGCTCGCTGGCCCGCGAGATCGCCGAGGGCGCCAAGCACGTCGAAGTGGCCATCGTCGTGGGCGGCGGAAACTTCTTTCGCGGCGCCGAACTCTCCCAGCGCGGAATGGACCGCGGACGCGCCGACTACATGGGCATGCTCGGCACCGTCATGAACGCCCTGGCCCTGCAGGACTTTCTTGAACAGGCCGGCGCCGAGACCCGCGTGCAGTCCGCCATCTCGATGACCCAGGTCGCCGAGCAGTACATTCCGCGGCGCGCCGAACGACACCTCGAGAAGGGCCGCGTCGTCATCTTCGGCGCCGGCGCCGGACTGCCCTACTTCTCCACCGACACGGTCGCCGCGCAGCGCGCCCTCGAAATCGACGCCGACGTCGTGCTGGTGGCCAAGAACGGCGTCGACGGCGTCTACTCCGACGACCCCCGCACCAACCCCGACGCCGAGAAGATCCACCACATCACCTACCTGGAGGCCCTGCAGCGCGGGCTCAAGGTCGTCGACTCCACCGCTTTCAGCCTGTGCATGGATAACCACATGCCCATGCAGGTGTTCGGCATGGCTCCGGAGGGCAACGTCACCGCCGCCATCCTCGGCACCGATCTGGGTACTCGCGTCTCCAACTAGAATTGTTCCACCACCAATAAAGGAGTCACCGTGATCGCGGATGTTCTTTCCGACGCCACAGCGCGCATGAACCGGGCCCTCGAGGCTGCCAAAGACGATTTTGGCACCGTGCGCACGGGCCGCGCCAACCCGCAGATGTTCGCGAAAATTCTGGTGAGCTACTACGGCACGCTGACCCCGCTGGAACAGCTCGCCTCGCTGCAAAACCAGGAAGCTCGCACGATGCTGATCGGCCCGTACGACAAGGCCGCGCTGCGTGACATTGAAATTGCCATCCGTGACACCCCGAACCTGGGCGCCAACGTCGGCAACGACGGCACCACCATTCGGGCTACTCTTCCCGAACTCACCACGGAACGCCGTAAGGAATTCGTGAAGATCGTCAAAGCCAAGGCAGAGGATGCCCGCATCTCCGTGCGCAACATTCGCCGCAAAGCCAAGGATGAGCTCGACGCGCTCAAGAGCGAGGTCGGCGATGACGAGGTCGGTCGCGCCGAGAAAGAGCTCGAGCTGATCACCAAGAGCCACGTGGACGGCATTGACGACGCCTTCAAACGCAAGGAAGCCGAACTCCTCGAGATCTAGGGAATCCGATGACCGAGAAACCGGGGAACGACCAGCCGCAGAAACGCGGGCACGGTGTCAGCCGCGCCGAGTTTCGGGCGCAGGTGAAGACGACGCGCGCTGACTTCGAACGGCAGGTGCAGAGCACCAAAGCCGATTTCGAACGCCAGGTACAAGCCACTCGCGCCCAGCTCGACCAGGCGAACGAACGCATCGAAGCACGCACCGGCCGTAACCTCATTCTGGCCATCCTGATCGGGCTCGTCCTCGGCGGCTCCATGCTGGTCAGCCTGATCATCATCAAACAGCTCTTCATGATCTTCGCGGTTGTGATCGTAGCGTTCTGCGCCTTCGAACTGGCGCAGGCCCTGCGGCACGCAGGCCGTAACGTTCCCCGCATCCCGGTGATCATTTCGGCGGTCGCGATCGTTCCTGCGGCGTTCTACGGCGAGGCGACCGGCCAATGGCTTGTCATGCTCGGCGGTATCGCGCTGATCGCCCTCTGGCGACTGGCACTGCTGGTCATTCCGTCCCATCGTGCCTCGGCCCGTTCCGTCGTCGGCGACGTGGGCGGCGGCATCCTGATTCAGGTGTACGTCGTTTTTCTTGCGAGCTTCGCCGTCTTGCTCGTGGCGCAGGACGAGGGCCAGTGGTGGACGCTCGCCTTCCTGATCCTGGTGATCTCCGCCGATACCGGCGCGTATGTGAGCGGGCTCAACTTCGGCAAGCACCCGATGGCACCCTCGATCAGTCCCAAGAAAACCTGGGAGGGTTTCATCGGCGCCGGCCTGATCTGCATGGTCGCGGGCGTGCTGCTGGCGATCTTCATGCTCGACCAGCCGTGGTGGTTCGGCCTGGTGTTCGCAGGCGTCATTCTGCTGACCGCGACCTTCGGTGATCTGGCCGAATCGCTCATCAAACGCGACCTCGGAATCAAGGACATGAGTTCGTGGCTGCCAGGGCACGGCGGTTTTCTCGACCGGCTGGACTCGATTCTGCCGTCGGCCGCCGCCGCTTACGCGCTCTACTTGATCTTCGCGTGAGTGCGACCGATTCTTCCGGCACGACGCAAGTACGAGACAATGAGGCCATGAGCACCATATTTCCCCGAGTGGGCAAGAAGACGCTCGGCTACAACGTCGGCCAGGTCGAAGCGTTCCTGGCTGCTGCTCGCCGCGCCTATGACCAGCCCGAACCGGCCGATGACGACCTGGATGCCGATACGGGCTCAGCTGTCGGCACGGTGGAATCCGTTGATGCGATCGCCGCCGCTGCCGAGCCCGACGTTCACCCGCTCCAGGCTGTGCCCGGCGACCCGACGGCGGGTGCCGACGGGACCGACGCCATTCACGCCATCGTTGCCGAGAAGGCCGAGGCGGAAGCTGCCGTAGCCGGCGCGACGTTGACGGCCGAGGGCATCCGTCATACCGCTTTTGCAATGCACAAGGGCGGATTCTCGCCCGAACACGTCGATGCCGCTTTGGAACGACTGGAAGATGCCTTCGCGGCGCGGGAGCGCTTTCAGTCCACCAGCGCCCGAGGCGAGCAGGCGTGGATGGCCGACGCCGAGACGACCGCCGACCTGCTCGTGGCCCGGCTCAGCCGCCCGCCGGGACATCGCTTCACCCGGGCGAGCGTGTTGGCCGTCGGTTACAAAAGAGTGGATGTCGATCGTCTCGCCAACAAACTGGTCAAGTATTTTCAGGACGGTCGTGAGCTCACCGTCGATGAGGTGCGAACGTCTGTTTTTCGCCCTGAACGGGGCGGATACCGGGAAGCGCAGGTCGACCTCGTGCTGGACAGCGTCGTCGACGTGATGCTCGCGGTTCGCTGATTTGGGTACTGTTACTTGGTTGTTATCAAATTTGTCGACTAAGGTCGTCTACTAATGGGTAGGCATCTGAAGGCAATCGACACTGTTCCGGCCGCGGCACAGCCGATCGTTCGTCGAACTCGGCCGCGGGTGAAGCCGGCCCACTTTCTGTTCGGGTTCACGGCAGCCTGTGCGTTTGTGCTCGTCACCGTCGTTGATCCCTACTCGGGTGCCACCGCGTCACCGTACTTTCAGATCGCCGGGAGCACGGCCGACGATGGTCCGGCGCAGGCCGTGCTCGTAGCGGGCAGCTATGCCAATACGATCACTCGCGACGGCTACGCCGTGACCGAGAAGCCCAAGCCCGTTCCGGTTGTCGTCGCGGTGGAGAAGAAGACCGCGAGCTTCACCGCGCCGTCGGCCGCCGTCCCCGATCCGGGCTCCGCCCAGGCATATGCCTACGACGCTGTGGCCGGTCGCGGCTGGGGCGAAGACCAGTACAACTGCCTTGTTTCGCTCTGGCAGAAAGAGTCCGGCTGGCGCGTCAACGCTCAGAATGGTTCCAGCGGAGCCTACGGAATTCCGCAGGCACTTCCCGGTTCGAAAATGGCCACGGCGGGCGATGACTGGGCCACCAACGCCGGAACCCAAATTGAATGGGGCCTCGGCTACATCACCGACCGGTACGGCACTCCGTGCGGCGCATGGGCGAAATCGCAGGCGTCCGGCTGGTATTGATACCAGGCTGGTGCCGGGCCTGCGGGCCCGCACTTTAGACTGGAATCATGGCGCGCAGCAATCGACCCCGAGGCCGCAAAGCCCCGCAGCCCGCCGACGACGATGAAACCGGCGACCTGAACCACCTGCTCGCGGGCTGGCGTCGCAGCGAAGTACGACGCGATGGTCTGTGGCACGTGCAGCCGGTTCCCGCCAAGCAGGCCGTCAAAACCTACCTGTGCCCGGGGTGCACCCTCGATATCGTGCCGGGCACGGCACACATCGTCACCTGGCGCGGCGACGGGGTGCTCGGCGACGCCGCCGACCTCGCCAACCGGCGGCACTGGCACTCGCACTGTTGGAAAATCAAGTGAACCCGAGAATTCAGGAGGACCGGTGACCGCCTCGGTCGATATTCGTGGCGGCATCGAACTGCCCGCCACCATCGAGCACATCGAACTGCACACGAGCGACGGCCTGACCCTGGTCGGCGAACTAGCAACCCCGGTCGGCCGTGCTCCGGTGGCAACGCTCGTGACGCTGCATCCGCTGCCGACCGCCGGCGGTTTCATGGACTCGCATATTCTGCGGAAGGCCGCCAACCGGCTGCCCGCGCTGGCCGACCTGGCCGTGCTGCGGTTCAACACCCGCGGTACCGCCTCGCCACGTGGCACAAGTGACGGCGACTTCGGCCATGGACTGACCGAACGGGCCGATGTCGCCGCGGCGATGGCCTTCGTCGCCGAGCGCCAGCTGCCCAACCCCTGGCTGCTCGGCTGGTCGTTCGGCACCGAACTCGCCCTCAAGTACGGACTGGAACATCCCATTCGCGGAGCCATCCTGTTGTCGCCTCCGCTGCACCGCACCAGCAACGAGGAACTGGCGGCCTGGGCCGGCAACGAACGCGCCCTGGTGGCTCTCATTCCCGAGTTCGACGATTACCTGCGACCGGATGCTGCCCGCCTGCGGTTTGCGAGTGTGCCCGACCTGCGCCTGGTCGCGGTCGAGGGCGGCAAACACCTGTGGGTGGGGGAGAACCTCACCCGCCGGGTGCTGACCGAGATTGTCGCCACCGTCAACCCCGGTGCGCTGCCGCTGCCGACCGAGTGGACGGCACCGGAAACCGCCGCGTGCTAGACCAGCGCGCCGGAGCTTAGAGTTCGTTCTGGCGGGGGATGACGACCTGTTTGACAATCATGATGACCGAGGCGGCCACCGGGATGGCAATCAGCGCGCCGAGAATGCCGAGCAGGCTGCCGCCGGCCAGGGCTGCGATCACGACGACCGCGCCCGGCACCGACACGGCTCGGTTCATGATGTTCGGGCTGAGCACGTACGCCTCGACCTGCATGTAGATGAGGTAGTAGATGCCCGCGGCCAGAGCCGTCTGCGGTGAACTGCCGATCTCGGGAATCAAACAGGTCAGCACGATGATGACAGAACCCGAAATGGTACCGACGAGCGGGATCAGCGACAGCAGGAAGGCGATGAACGCGAGCAGCGCCGGAAACGGCGCTCCGATGATCGACAGGAAGATGAAGCTGAGCACGCCGTTGACCGAGGCCAGGGCGGCCTGCCCCACGATGTAGCGACCGACGGCCGTGGTGATCTGTTCACTGATGTCGGTGAAGCGTTCCCGCTTGGACGCCGGAACCAGCTGGTAGGTGGCCCGCTTCATGCTGTTCAGCGAGGCCGTGAAGTAGAGCGTGAGAATGAGGATGATGAGGCCGCCGAACAGGCCGTTGACGAAGGCGAGCCCCGACTGCACAACCGTGGCGGTGATGTTGGTCAGGTTGCCGCCGAGAAAATCGGTGATCGTCTTGGAGATCTCGCCAATATTGAGGCCGGGGAACTGCTTCTGCAGATCGCTCAGAAAGGTTGAGCTGTTCACGGCCTTGACCAGCTCCGGAATGAGCTTGGACAGCTTGGACACCTGGTCGACGATGATCGGAACGATCGCGAAGATCACTGCCGTCAGCACCCCGAGCACGGCGGCGACCACGGTGAGAATGGCGGCCCAGCGAGGGAACTTCTTCTTCTCCAGCCAGGACACCGCCGGGTCGAGGCCGAGCGCGATGAACAGCGCGGCCCCGACATAGATGATGATCGTCTGCAGGGTGATCACCGAGGTGATGATCAGCAGCCCCAGCCCCACCCCCAGGGTCCCGACGAGTCCGAACCGGAAGGCGTTCTGAATTTTCACGTGGAGTCTCCAGGAGTAGGGAATTACTCGGCTGCGACCCGTTCTGCCTGGGTCAAAACGCTGCGCAGGCTCTCAAAGTACCCGGCCACGGCGTCGCGCTCAATCCTAATCTGCGACAACCGATCTTCGGCGTCGGCGACGAGGGTGCGTGAACGTGTCGTGGCGTCCGTGACGAGGGCGGTGGCCGTGGCGTGAGCGTCACTGAGAATGCGCTCGGCACTCTCCTCGGCGAGGTCCTTGTTGGCCTTGGCCTCCTCGCGGGCGCCGGCGTCGAGCTGTGCGTTGAGAACGCGCAGCTCAAGGGTGCGGTCGGTGGTCTCGGTGAGCTGTTTGGCGGCATCCGCTTGGAATTTCTGCGTCTGGGCCACGGCCTCCTGATGACGGGACAGGTGCTCCTGCTCGGCCTCGTCCCGGCGGGCCTTGAGCTCGACATCAAAATCGGCGCGGGTCTGGTCGATTTCTCGGGCCAGGCGGCTGGCTTCGTGCTCGCCCTTGCGGCGGGTGGCGGTGAGCTGGTTCTCCAGGTCGATGCGGGCCTGCTCGGCCTCGGCCTCGGCGTCGATGCGAGCCTGCTGATTCTCGCGGTCGAGGTCGGCACCGGCCTGCTCCACCTCGGCGGCGAGTGCGGCACGGGCCTGTTCGATCTCGCGGGCCAGTCCGGCACGCTTACGATCGAGCTCCCGGACGAGGTCGGTCTGTGCCTGTTCCCGTTCCACCTCGGTCACCGCGTGGGCCTGTTCGACTTCGCGGGCCAAGTCGATGCGACCCTGCTCCACCTCAGCGGCGAGCAGGGTGCGGGCCTGGTCGGCCTCGTGGGCGCCGGCCATCCGGGCCTCGCCGGTCTCCCGCGCCAGGTCGACCCGGGCTTGCTCCGTTTCGGCCGCGAGATCGACGCGGGCCTGGTCGGTTTCGCGTTGCAGGTCGGCGCGTTGCTGATCGAGTTCCAGAGCCACTTCGGCGCGGGTGAGTTCGGTCTCGTGGGTCAGTCCGGCCGCGATTTCGCGGGCTTCGGTGGCTTCCCGCTGGGCGACGACGCGCACTTCAGCTGCTTCCCGATCTGCCTCAGAGCGGACGGCCGCCACCTCGCGTTTCACCGTGGCCCGCGCTTCGGCCGCCTCGGTGGCGACAGCACCGCGAATCAGTGAGGCATCGCGAGTGGCATCCTGAGTGATCTGGGCCTGCTCGTCCTGGGCGCGGGCGCGCATGTCATCCGCTTCGACGCGTGCGTCATCGAGCACCCGACGGGCTTTGACGGCGGCATCGGACAGGGTGCGTTCGGCCTGCTCCACTGCGTTCTGGCGCAGCAGGTGCACCTCGTCGTTGGTCGCGGCGCGCAGCTTCTCAGCGTCGATATCGGCCTGGGCGATCACGCGGGTGGACTGTTCCTCCGCGACGCGCAGGGTGTTCTCCAGCTTGGTACCGAGACCGGAGAACGTGGGGCTCCCGACCTCTTCGATCTCGGCGTTGAGATCGTCGATACGACCGGCGAGGCGTTTGACCTCACGGCCGGCTTCCGCGTTCTGGGTGTTCGCCTGGATCAGTTCGCGGCGCAGCGACTGGATGGCCTTGGCGACCTCATCCTTGTCGTAGCCGCGAAATACCTGGGTGAATTCAGCTTCGTCGTCAGACACGTGTGCTCCTTACAAATGGGCCCCGGCCCTCGATGGATCATGCATGACGGGACAGCTCAATTTTAGTGGGTTCCGTCCCGCCACGTACGCGCCCGCCATTCGAGGCGCTCCCGCCCGCTATTAGGCACCTCTCAGCAGAACGCAGTAACGTAGAAGGTCCGTGTCTGACGAGCTTCAGGTGCGTGAATCAGCCGGAGTGACAGACCAGTCCCGACCAGACAGTACCAACCAGCGGAAATGCTGAAGGGTGATACGTGCGTTTTGTTCTTGCCATCGTGGCCTTCGTTCTTGCAGCAGTGATGATCGTTCTCGGCATCGCTCAGCGAACGATCCTGCTCGAGCCCGCCTTCACCTCCCTGAGTACCACCGTGACCGGCGACACGACCTATACCGTGATCGATCCGAGCGCACTCGCAGCCTCGTCGGGCAGTCAGACCATCAACGTGCGCGGTGACGGCACAATCTTCCTCGCCTACGGGCGTTCCGACGACGTGGCCGCCTGGATCGGCACGGATGCGTACAGCACCGTCGGTTTCAACGACGAGACCGGTGAACTGACCTCCACCACCACCGAGGCTGTCGTTCCCGATGATGAGGACACACCGGCTGACGATGCTGCGGCAGCGGATGCCGTCCCAACGGAGGAAACCGCCGCGATCGTGAACCCGGCCGGCTCCGACCTCTGGCTCGAGGAATACAGCGGCACTCGAACCCTGACGACCACGCTGACCCTGCCGCAGGACATCTCGGTGATCATCGCCTCGGACGGCGTCGCACCGGCGCCGGCGAACATCCGTCTGTCGTGGGCTTCGGACAATTCCACCCCGTGGGCCGGCCCGCTTCTCGCCGGCGGTGCCCTGCTGTTGCTGGCCGGCCTCGTGCTGTACCTGCTGGCCCTGCTGCACCTGCGTCGCTCGCGTCGGCCGCGTCGCAACGTTCCGCGCGGCCCGCGCATGCCACGATTGCCCCGTGCCCCCCGTCCGAAGGCGATCAAGGCCAGTCAGATCACCGCGTCACGGCGGGGAATCACCCGTCGGGTGGCCATTATTCCCATGGTGCTGGTTTCCGGTCTGGCCCTGAGCGGCTGTTCAGCGGACCTGTGGCCCGATTTCAGCCCGGCCGGCACCGCTACCGCCACTCCCACACCGACGCCCCAATCCACCGATTCGGTCGAAGCGGCCGCCGAGCTGCCGCCGCCCGCCGTGACTGTCTCCCAGCTGGAGGCCATCATGAGCGAGATCTCACTGCTCACTGCGGACGCCGATACGAGCCTCAACGCGGATACCCTGGCCACGCGATTCACCGGGCCCGCCCTGGAACAGCGCCTCGCCAACTACAAGATCCGTGCCGTCGATCCGGCGGTCGCCCCGCTCGTCGCCCTGCCCGGTGCCCCCATCACCTTCACCCTGCCCCAGCAGACCAATTCCTGGCCTCGGGTGGTCATGACCGTTATCCAGGACGAAAACGATCCCAGCATTCCGACCATGGCGGTCATGCTCAAGCAGGAATCGCCCCGCAGCAACTACCAGGTGGACTACCTGTTCGCCCTCGAGCAGTCGGCACACGTTCCGGAAGTGGCCCCGGCCGTTGTCGGCGCCCCGGCCATCGCCCCGGACAACAAGCTGCTGCTGCTGCCGCCGGATGGGCTGGCAGCCGCCTACGCCGAAATCCTGCTGCAGGGTGAAGCTAGCCCCTCGTACGGCCTGTTCGAGAGCGACGGCGACAACTTCCGAATTCAGGTTGCTGATCTCAACGCCGCCAAGGTCGCCGCTTTGCCGTCGACCGCGTCGATCGAATTCGCCGCCGCCGCCGGCAGCGACGAGGCCGTGGCCCTGGCCACCAACGACTCCGGCAGCATCGTGGCCGTCAGCATGACGGAGACCGAAACGGTCAAGCCCGTTCAGGAAGGTGCCACGGTGGGCCCGGCGGGCGATGCCCTCGCCGCCAAGGCGCTGTCCGGCATTACCACAACGACCAAGGGCTTTCAAAACACCTACCGCGACCAGCTGCTGTTCTACGTGCCCACAGCCGGTTCAAGCGAAAAAATCATGCTTCTGGGCTTCGCTCAGGGCCTCATCACATCGGCGGAGCTTCCATGACCAACATGCCCCCTTCCGGATCGAACCTGCGCGGAGCGGTCGACCTCTCCTCCCTCGTGAACCGCGCCCCGGCCGGTACCCCGCCGACCGCCAGGAACGGAGCGCCCGTCGGCGCACCCGTCTCGGGCGCCCCCGTCGGCGAGCCGGCAGCGCCCACCGCGCCCGTCACAGTTCCGAGCCTTGTTCTGGACGGCACCGACGCAAACTTCGGCGACCTGCTCGAACTCTCCTCCCGTGTTCCCGTCATCGTCGGACTCTGGGCATCGTGGAGCGAGCCCTCCACCACGCTCATGGCGGTGCTGGAGCAGCTCATCACCGGCCTCGCCGGCCAGTTCGTGTTGGCGCGCGTTGACATTGACGCGAACCCTCAGCTCGCGCAGGCCTTCCAGGCCCAGTCCGTACCAACGGTCGCCGCCGTCATCACCGGTCAGCCGGTGCAGCTCTTCACCGGCCCGCTCGCTGAGGAACAGATCGCCGATGTGCTCGGTCGGGTGCTCGAGCTCGCCGCCCAGCAGGGCGTGACCGGTACAGCCGAGGCCGCCGGAGTGGCCGCCGACGCCGAGCCGGCCGCCGTGGTCGACGAGCCGCTGCCGCCGCACCACCTGGAGGCCTACGCGGCCATCGAGGCCGGCGACTACGCCACCGCCCAGAGCGAATACCGCACGGCCCTGGCCCAAAACCCGAACGACTCCATGGCCGTGGCCGGACTGGCCCAGGTCAGCCTGCTTGCCCGGCTGCAGGGCAAGACCATCGACCAGATCCGCAATGGGGCGGCATCCGCTCCCGACGATCTCGACGCGCAACTGCTGGTCGCCGACCTTGACCTCTCTGGCGGTCACATCGAGGACGCTTTCGATCGGCTGCTGACCCTGTTCCCGGCCCAGCCGGCGCCGGGTCGCAACACGATCCGCGAGCGCATCCTGGAACTGTTCGAGGTCATCGGCACCGACGACCCCCGGGTCGCCCCCACCCGGTCCCGCCTGGCCGCCCTGCTCTACTGATCTCGTCGTTCCCCGGAGCGCAGGAAGTGCCCGTTTAACTCAGTCAAACGGGCACTTCCTGCGCTGCCGCAGAATGACTTAGCGGCGCAGGCGCAACCAGAGACCAGCCAGAGGTGGCAGGGTCAGGGTAGCGGATGCCGGCCGGCCCGCCCAGGGCTCGTTGTAGGCCTGGGCGGCTCCCTGGTTTCCCACGCCGGAGCCACCGAAATCGCTGGCATCCGTGTTGAGGATCTCCTCCCACTGCCCGGCGAACGGCAGACCCACCCGATAGTCGGTGTGCGGCTGCCCGGCGAAGTTGAAGAAGCAGGCCACCGGTACGCCGTGGTTGTCCCAGCGCAGAAATGACACGACGTTCTGGCTCGCTGCTCCGCCATCGAGCAGTTCGAAGCCGCCCGGGTCGTTGTCGCGGCTCCACAGGCTCGCGTTGTCGCGGTACACGCGGTTGAGCTGGCCGACGAGGTTGAACAGGCCGCGGTGGGCGGGCTGGTCGAGCATCCACCAATCCAGGCCGCGTTCCTCGCTCCACTCCGAGCGCTGCCCGAACTCACTGCCCATGAACAGAAGCTGCTTGCCGGGGTGCGCCCACATGAAGGCGAGGTAGGCGCGCACATTGGCGAGCTGCTGCCAGGAGTCGCCCGGCATCTTCGAGACGAGGGCGCCCTTGCCGTGCACGACCTCGTCGTGGCTGATCGGCAGCAGAAAGTTCTCGCTGAAGGCGTAGATGAACGAGAACGTGATGTCATTGTGGTGGTACGACCGGTACATGGGGTCGACCTGCATGTACTCGAGGGAGTCGTGCATCCAGCCCATGTTCCACTTGAACCCGAACCCGAGTCCGCCGCCGCTGGTCGGCGCTGTCACCCCGCCCCAGTTGGTGGATTCCTCGGCAATCATGATCGTGCCGGGATTGCGCTTGTACGCCGTCGCGGTGATCTCCTGGAGCAGGCTGATCGCCTCGAGGTTCTCGTTGCCGCCGTACTTGTTCGGCTCCCACTGGCCGTCTTCGCGCGAGTAGTCGAGGTAGAGCATCGATGCGACGGCATCGACGCGCAGGGCGTCGATGTGGAACTCTTCGAGCCAGTACAGCGCGTTGGCGACGAGGAAGTTGCGCACCTGCATCTGGCCGAAGTCGAAGATGTACGTGCCCCAGTCCATCTGCTCACCCCGCCGCGGGTCGGGGTGCTCGTAGAGGGCCTGGCCGTCGAAGCGGGCCAGGGCGAAGTCGTCCTTGGGAAAGTGGCCGGGCACCCAGTCCATGATCACGCCGATGCCGGCCTGGTGCAGCCGATCGATCAGGTAGCGCAGGTCGTCGGGGGAGCCGAATCGGCTGGTCGGCGCGTAGTAGCCGCTCACCTGGTAGCCCCAGGAACCACCGAACGGATGCTCCGCGAGGGGCATGAATTCCACGTGCGTGAAGCTTAGTTCCTGCAGATAGCCGACGAGCTCATCGGCGAGGTCGCGGTAGCCGAGGCCGGGGCGCCAGGAGCCGACGTGCATCTCGTATACGCTCATTGCCTGATTGTGCGGATCGTTGGCTTCGCGGTTGGCCAGCCACGCGGCATCCGCCCACTCGTAGTGCGATGCGGTGACGACCGACGCCGTCAGCGGCGGAACCTCGGCCAGCCGGGCGATCGGGTCGGCTTTCTCGACCCAGGCGCCGGACTGCGTGCGCAGCTGGAATTTGTACCTGGTGCCGAGTTCGAGGCCCGGAATGAACAGCTCCCAGACACCGGTGCTGCCCATGTTGCGCATGGCGTGGTTGGTGCCGTTCCAGCCGTTGAAATCGCCGATGACGCGGGCGGCTCTGGCGTGCGGCGCCCAGACCGCGAAGGAGGTACCGGTGGAGGCGGCCGTGACGCCTCCGTGCTCTCGGTGGTGGGCCCCCAAAACGTCCCAGAGACGCTCGTGGCGGCCTTCCCCGATCAGGTGCAGGTCCAGCTCGCCGAGCGTCGGAATGAACCGGTAGGGGTCATCGCAAATCCAGGGCGGGGCATCCTGGTAGCGGGCCTCGATCGTGTAGTCGGTGAGTCCGAGGGTGCTTTCACCCTGCCAGATGCCGTGCGCGAGGTGGGCGAGTTCCACGTGCGCGCCGCTGGCCAGAATGGCGAACACCTCGGTGGCGAGCGGACGAAGGGCGCGGATGGTGACGAGTGGGTCAGAGACGCCGGCCTGGTGGGCGAGGTGCTGGCCGAGAATCTCGTGCGGGTTGTAGTAGCTGCCGGCGGCGACGGCCTCGAGAATGTGGTCGGGAATCGGTGCCGGTTCGGTGGGGGCCGCGTGCTTCGTGGCCTTTGTGGAGTGTGTCTTCGGGGACTGACCCTTCTTGCCGTCGATGTTCTTTCCCTGACCTTTCTGGTGCTTGCTCGAGTGCTTCTTCTTGTCTTTTTTCTTGTCGCCGCTCATGCGTGGCCCGGATCGTGGGGGGTGACGTGCAGGATGTGCACCGGTTCGCTGAAGGCGTCGAGGCGAACGAAGTTGTCGGCTGACCAGGTCCAGGTGGCGCCCGACACGAGGTCGTGCACGTCGAAAGTGTCACCGCGGGCAATGCCGAACCGGGTCACGTCGAGGTGCACGACCGTCTGGCGCACCGAGTGCGGGTCGACGTTGGCGACGATGATGAGGGCATCCGCCTGGCCGGTGCCCGTGTAGGCGGCGTCGAGGTACTTGCTGTAGACGAGGATCGAGTCGTCGTCACTGGCGTGGATATCGAGGTTGCGAAGCTGCCCGAGCGCCGGGTGGTCCGCCCGAATGCGATTCAGAAGCGTGAGGTACGGCGCAAGGGATTTTCCGAGCTCCTCCGCCTTGCTCCAGTCGCGCGGTCGGTACTCGTATTTCTCGTTGTCGATGCTCTCTTCGGCACCCGGCCGGGCGACGTTCTCGAACAGGTCGAAGCCGGCGTACACCCCCCAGGTCGGCGCGGCCGTCGCGGCGAGGGCTGCCCGGATCTTGAACGCCGCCGGCCCGCCGAACTGCAGGTATTCGGTGAGGATGTCGGGGGTGTTCACGAACAGGTTCGGGCGCAGAAAATCAGGGGTATCGGTGGCGAGGCCGTCGAAGAACTCTTCGAGTTCGATTTTCGTGTTGCGCCAGGTGAAGTACGTGTAGGACTGCTGGAAGCCGACCTTGCCGAGCGCCTGCATGAGGGCCGGCCGGGTGAACGCTTCGGCGAGGAAGACCACGTCGGGGTCGGAGGCGTTGACCTCACCGATGAGCCATTCCCAAAAATCGAGAGGTTTGGTGTGGGGGTTGTCCACCCGAAAGATGCGCACCCCAACGCTGATCCAGTACCGAACGAGGCGCAACGCCTCGGCCCGGATGCCGGCGGGATCGTTGTCGAAATTGATCGGGTAGATGTCCTGGTATTTCTTCGGCGGGTTCTCGGCGTAGGCGATGGTGCCGTCGGGGAGGGTCGTGAACCATTCCGGATGCTCCTGCACCCAGGGGTGGTCCGGCGAGGCCTGCAGCGCGAAGTCGAGGGCTACCTCGATGCCGTGCGAGGCTGCCGTCTTCAGAAAGAACGTGAAGTCGGCGACGGTGCCGAGGTCGGGGTGGATGGCGTCATGGCCACCGTCTTTCGAGCCGATCGCCCACGGCGAGCCGGGGTCGCCCGGTGCGACCTCGAGCGAATTGTTGGGGCCCTTGCGCCAGGACTGCCCGATCGGGTGGATCGGCGGCAGGTAGAGCACATCGAAGCCCATGGCCGCGACGGCGGGCAGTCGCTTGGCCGCGGTGCGGAAAGTTCCGCTCTGCCAGCTGCCGTCGGGCCGTCGCACGGCACCCTCCGAGCGGGGGAAGAATTCGTACCAGGAGCCGACCCCGGCCCTGGTGCGTTCGACGATGATGGTGCGTTCGGCTGAAAGAGTGGCCAGCCCGGCGAGGGGGTGGGCTGCGATGGCCTGCCGGAGCGCGGCATCCGCTACGGCGAGCAGACGTTCGGTGGCGGGCTTTGTGGTGTCGGCGAGGGTGGCCGCAGCGGCCTTGAACAGTCGGCGTGCGGCGAGCGGTCGGGCGGTGTCGGCACTGGCCTGGCGGAGCAGTGCACCACCGATCTCGAACATGAGTTCAACGTCGATGCCCGCCGGAATCTTGATCGCGGCGTTGTGTTCCCAGGTGGCGAAGTCGTCGGCGTAGGCGCGCACCCGATAGGTCCAGCGGCCCGCAGCGCCAAGCTGAGCCTCGGTACCGTAGCGATCGGTGCCGTCGGCTTGCAGTGCCATGGGATGCCGCGTGGTGCTGGTGCCGGGGGCGGTGAGCTGCAGCTCGACACCGATGAGGTCGTGCCCCTCGCGAAACGCGGTCGCTGCGAACGGCACGACTTCACCGACGAAGGCGCGGGCCGGCCAGAGATTGTCGTTCAGCTGAGGAGAGAGGTCGAGAATCGGGATTCGACCAACGGATGCGCCGGCGCTGCTCGCAGCCGTGGACACGGCCGTGGGGGCGCTGCTCGATGCTGTCGGCAGGGTCGTCTTTTTCGTTGCTGTCTTGGCCACACCACGACCGTAGCGTGAAAGCGTGGCCATGGCTCCCGTCTTGTGCTCGGCTCGCCCGGACGCAGGAATTTCGGTGTTACGTATTGGACACGTGACACCTCTAAGGTTGACCTCGTGAAGGCCATCCGCAAATTTACCGTCCGCGCCGTTCTCCCCGAGCCGCTCGCGGCTCTCGAGGAGCTTGCCGGCAATCTCCGCTGGTCGTGGCATGAGCCCACCAGACAGCTGTTCGAGCGTATTGCCCCGGATCTGTGGCGCGAGATCGGCACCGATCCGGTCGCTCTGCTCGGCGCTGTCGACCCACGTCGCCTCGACGAGCTCGCGCAGGACCACGACTACGTTGGCGAGGTCAATGCCACCCGCGACGGGCTGCGTGACTATCTCGACCAGCCTCGCTGGTACCAGGGACTCGAGGGCGAAAAGCCCGCCGCAATCGCGTACTTCTCACCGGAATTCGGTATCGCCGCCGCCCTGCCGCAGTATTCGGGCGGGCTCGGTATCCTGGCCGGTGACCACCTCAAGAGCGCTTCAGACCTTGGCCTGCCGCTGGTGGGCGTTGGACTGTTCTACCGTGCTGGGTACTTCAGCCAGGCCATCTCGCCCGACGGCTGGCAGATGGAAAGCTACCCGCTGCTCGACCCCGACGGGTTGCCGCTCGCCGTGCTGCGCCACGCCGACGGCTCGGCCGTGCAGGTCTCGCTCGCGCTTCCCGACGAGCGCACGCTGCACGCGCGGGTTTGGCAGGCCAAGGTGGGCCGGGTGCGCCTGCTGCTGCTCGACGCGGACATCCCCGAAAATGCCGACGACCTGCGCCTGGTCACCGACCGTCTCTATGGCGGCGGCGGCGAACACCGACTGCTGCAGGAACTGCTGCTGGGCATCGGCGGCGCCCGCGCCGTGAAACTGTGGAGTTCGCTGCACGGCCTGCCGGAGCCGGAGGTCTTCCACACCAACGAGGGCCACGCCGGGTTCCTCGGTCTCGAGCGCATTTCCAGCCTGATCGGTGAGGGCCTGAGCTTTCAGGAAGCCCTGCAGGTGGCCCGGGCCGGGACCGTCTTCACCACCCACACCCCGGTCGCCGCCGGCATCGACCGGTTCGAGCGTTCGCTCGTGCGTCGCTACTTCGGCACCGATCTGCTGCCCGGCGTCGACGTGGACGACCTGCTCGCGCTCGGGGCGGAAAGTTACGCCGGCGGCTCCTCCGAAGTGTTCAATATGGCCATCATGGGGTTGCGGCTCGGCCAGCACGCCAACGGCGTGTCCACCCTGCACGGCGAGGTCAGCCGCCGCATGTTCAACGGACTCTGGCCTGGTTTTGATTCAGCGGATGTTCCGATCACGTCGATCACGAATGGTGTGCACGCTCAGAGTTGGACCGACCCGGCACTGAAGAGCCTCGCGCAGGCCAAGCTCGGCACGAGCGACACGACGATCGCCAATTGGGCCTCGCACGAGGTCTCCGACCAGGACCTCTGGTCGGTGCGCGGTCAGATGCGCCTGCAGTTCGTCGAGGATGCCCGCCGCCGCCTGCTGGGCGCCTGGCGCGACCAGAACCCCGGCGGCATCCCGCCGGCCTGGATCGGCCGGGTTTTCGACCCGAACGTGCTGACCATCGGATTCGCTCGCCGCGTCCCCACCTACAAGCGCCTCACCCTGATGCTGCACGATCCGGAACGACTGCGCGCCCTTCTGCTGCACCCGGAACATCCGATTCAGATCGTCATCGCCGGCAAGTCCCACCCCGCCGACGAAGAGGGCAAACGGCTGATCCAGAAAATCGTTCAGTTCGCCGCCGATCCGGCTCTGCGCACGCGCATCGCTTTTCTGCCGGACTACAACATCGCGATGGCGCAGCTAATGTATCCGGGAACGGATGTCTGGCTCAATAATCCGCTCCGCCCACTCGAAGCCTGCGGTACCAGCGGCATGAAAGCCGCTCTCAATGGCGCGCTGAACCTGTCGATCCTCGACGGATGGTGGCCGGAATACTACGACGGTAAAAACGGCTGGGCCATTCCGTCAGCCGATTCGGCCGGCGACCCCGCCGAACGTGACCGGCTCGAGGCCGAGGCGCTCTACGACCTGATCGAACACCAGGTGGCGCCGACCTTCTACGAACGCAACGCCGACGACGTTCCGGAACGCTGGGTATCCAATATCCGTCACACCCTGTCCACCCTGTCGCCGCAACTGTCCGCCGACCGCATGGTGAGCGAGTATGTGCAGCGCCTGTACCGCCCCGCCGGGCACTACGAAGCGCTCATGTCGGCCAACAATTACCGTGCCGCCCGCGAACTGGCGGCGTGGAAGGGCCGGATCGTGTCGGCCTGGCCGCAGGTGGCGGTGACCCACGTTGAATCCGGCGGCGTCTCGTCGGTACCCGAAGTTGGCGATGACCTGCACCTGCGCGCACACGTGCAGTTGGGCGGGCTGGCACCCGAGGATGTGACGGTCGAGGTCGTCTACGGCAAGAGCCTGGGCACCGATGAATTGCGCGACGTGGCCATTGCGGCGCTCGAACCGGCATCGCCCGACGAAGCCCCGCCGGGTGGCGCCACCCTCTTCACCGGAACGGTCGAACTCGACCGGGCCGGAGCGTTTGGGTACACAGTGCGCGTCGTTCCCCGGAATGATCTGCTGATCAGCCCGGCCGAAATGGGCCTGGTCGCCCTCGCGAACTAGCCCGCTGGCCCAGCCCGGCGGGCTAGGCCAGCGGTGTGCGGCGCGGCACGAAGGCGCCGTGCGCCCGCATCAGCTGCATCGAAGCGCCGGACACGAACAGGGGGGTACCCGGCGCGTGCTCGATGACCGAATCGCGCAGATCGTCGTGACCGGAATCCCAGAGCAGCGTGTAGGCATCCACTCCCTCGTGCGCGGGCAGGGTGACCGTCTCGTCCTGCTCCCTCGCGTTGATCACCAGCAGAATGCGGTTGAAGGCTTCGTGTTCGGGGGTGGACGCCGCCATGTACTGCAGGGTGCGCTCGGTCGGCGAGTTCCAGGCATCACCGGTGAGCACCTCGCCGGCCATGTTGTACCAGTCCAGCTGGCTCGCGCTCGGCGTGGTCTCGCCGAACCGACCGAAGTGCACGGGGCGCAGAGCCGGGTTCTCCCGCCGCAACTGCAGCAGCCGGCGCGTGACCCGGTGCAAGTCCTGCTGCCAGTCGTCGAAGTCCCAGTTGAGCCAGGTCAGCTCGCTGTCCTGGCAGTAGGCGTTGTTGTTGCCGCGCTGGCTGCGCCCGAACTCGTCGCCGGCGGTGAGCATGGGAATACCGGCCGAGAGCAGCAGCGTGCCGAGCATGTTGCGCATGGCTTTGCGCCGCGTCGCCAGAATAGCCACGTCGCGGGTCGGACCCTCGACCCCGTGGTTGTAGGAGTTGTTGTTGTCGGTGCCGTCCCGGTTCGACTCGCCGTTGCCGAGGTTGTGCTTCACGTCGTAGGCGGTCAGGTCGGCCAGGGTGAACCCGTCGTGGGCGGTGATGAAGTTGAGCGAGGCGAGCGGTCCGCGAGCTTCGGAGAAGGTGTTCGACGACCCAGCGACGCGGGTCGCGAACCGGCCGATGCCGCTGCCGGCCGAGCCGGTCAGGCGCAGGCTCTTCATATCGGACAGCCAGAAATCCCGCATGCGGTCGCGGTAGCGGTCGTTCCACTCGGTCCAGCCTGGCGGAAAATTGCCGGTCTGCCAGCCGCCCTGGCCGACGTCCCACGGTTCAGCGATGAGTTTCACTCCGGCCAGTTCCGGGTCGTCGCGAATCTCGGTGAGCAGCGGATGCCCCGGGTCGTAGACGACGCCGGCGTCCCGCCCGAGCGTCGCGGCGAGATCGAAGCGGAACCCGTCGATCTGCAGGTCGTTGGCCCAGTAGCGCAGCGAATCGAGCACGAGACGTTTCGGCACGTCGTGGCTGAAGTTGACCGTATTGCCACAGCCGGTCACATCGATGTACGCGCCGGACTCGTCCTGCCGATAGTAGGCAGAGTTGTCGATGCCGCGCAGGCTGGTGACCGGACCGTTGCGACCCTCTTCAGCGGTGTGGTTGTAGACGACATCGAGGATGACCTCGAGCCCCGCCTCGTGCAACAGTTTGACCATGCCCTTGAACTCACGCAGCACGCTTGCCGGCCCGGCAGACTGGGCTGCCTGGGTGGCGTAGTCGGCGTGCGGGGAAAAGAAATTGAGGGTGTTGTACCCCCAGTAGTTGATCAGACCCTGTTTAATCAGTCGCTGCTCCGACACGAACGCCTGCACCGGCAGCAGCTCGACCGCGGTCACGCCGAGGTCTTTCAGATAGGCGATGGTCGATTCGTGGGCGAGCCCGGCGTAGGTTCCACGCAGCGCGGCCGGAACCAGCGGATTCAGCCGGCTGAGGCCGCGCACGTGCGCCTCATAAACCACAGTGTGGTCGAGGGCCGTTGCCGGTTTTGCGGTACCGTTCCAGTCGAAATAGTCGTCGACGACCGAGGATTGCCACAGCCCGGCTCCCACCCGAACCAAACCACGAGAATACGGTTCGATCAGGGTTTTCTCCGGGTGGAACGAGTTCTTAGGGCTCGCCGGACCCGACACCCGGATGCCGTAGCGGCGCCCCGGTGACAGGGTGCGCGATTTGCCGGACCAAACGCCGTGCACGTCCATGGTCATCGGCACGCTCTTGATGATCCAGTTCGGGTCGGTGTCGTCGAACAAGCACAACTCCATGGCGTCGGCGTGCTCGGCCCAGACACGGAGTTCGCCACCGGCGCTGGTCAAGCGCACACCGAGGTTGCGCAGGGGGTCGGTGGAACTCATGGGTTCAAGAGTAATCAGTGTGCAGGGAGGCTGACGACCACCGGCATCCGCCCGACGACAAATTTGGGGGGCGTAAAATAGGGCCATGGTTGTCTATTTGGACCATGCGGCGACCACGCCCATGCTTCCCGCCGCTATTGCCGCCTATGCCGAAGCGATGGGCGTCGTCGGCAACCCCGCCTCGGTGCACAGCCAGGGCCAAAATGCGAAACGGATGCTCGAAGAGTCACGGGAAATCGTGGCGGCGAGCCTTGCCTGCGACCCGATCGAGGTGATCTTCACCGGAAGCGGTACCGAGGCCATCAACCTCGGCATCAAGGGCCTGTACTGGGCGCGCGCCCCGCGCCGGCGCATTTTGGTGCCGGGCGGCGAACACCACGCGACCCTCGACACCGTCGAGTGGCTCGCCGAGCACGACGGCGCGACCGTGGAATGGATCCCGCTCGACGAGCAGGGGCACATCGACCTCGGCGCGCTCGCGGCTGCCATCGCGCGTGACCCCCTCGATGTGGCGCTCGTGAGCCTGATCATGGCCAACAATGAGGTCGGCACCATCGAGCCGGTCGCGGAGGTGGCGGCGCTCGCCGCGGCCCAGGGAATTCCGGTGCACGTCGACGCCGTCGCGGCGTACGGCTACATTCCGGTGGACTTTCGCACGCTTGCCGCGGCCGGAGTGTCGGCGTTGAGCGTCTCGGCGCACAAGGTCGGCGGCCCGGTCGGTATCGGCGCCCTCGTACTCGGCCGCGCTACCACGGTCGAACCGCTCATCCACGGCGGTGGGCAGCAGCGCAAGGTGCGCAGCGGAACCCAGGACGTCGCGGGGGCGGTCTCGTTCGCGGTGGCGGCATCCGCTCTGTCGGTTGAACAGCTGGCGGGTCAAGGTGGCGGCGAAAGCGCACGCCTGGCCGCGCTGCGCGACCGGGTGATCGCCGGGGTGGCCCGGCTGGCTCCCGGTGCGGTTCTCAACGGCGACCCTGTGCACCGGCTGCCCGGAAACGCCCACTTCAGCTTTGCCGGCTGCGAGGGGGACTCGCTGCTGTTTTTGCTCGACGCCGCCGGGGTGTCGGTGTCGACCGGGTCGGCCTGCCAGGCCGGCGTGCCGGAGCCCTCGCACGTGCTGCGGGCCATGGGACGCAGCGAAGCTGAGTCCCATGGCGCCCTGCGCATCACGCTCGGCCACTCGTCGACCGACGCCGACGTCGACGCGCTGCTCACGGCTCTGCCCGCCGCGCACGCGCAGGCGCTCGCCGCCGGCATGGCCGATCGGGTGCCCGGGCACTGACGTTTGTTCAAACAGGCACTCCGCGTACACTCGTTGGGTGAAGGTTTTAGCAGCAATGAGTGGCGGTGTTGATTCCGCCGTCGCAGCCGCGCGTGCGGTCGAAGCTGGACACGAGGTGGTCGGCGTTCATCTCGCACTGAGCCGCATGCCGGGCACACTGCGCACCGGCAGCCGCGGCTGCTGCACCGTCGAAGACTCGATGGATGCCCAGCGCGCCGCCAACATCATGGGCATTCCCTACTATGTCTGGGATTTCTCCGAACGGTTCAAGCTCGACGTCGTCGACGATTTCATCGCCGAATATGCGGCCGGCCGCACCCCGAACCCGTGCATGCGCTGCAACGAGAAGATCAAGTTCGCCGCCTTGCTCGAAAAGGCCATGGCCCTCGGCTTCGACGCCGTCTGCACCGGCCACTACGCGAGCATTCTGACGGATGTCGACGGCAACAAGCAGCTGCACCGCGCAGCCGCCTGGGCGAAGGACCAGTCCTACGTGCTCGGCGTGCTCACCGCCGACCAGATCAACCACTCCATGTTTCCGCTCGGTGCCACGCCGACCAAGGCCGAGGTGCGGAAAGAAGCCGCCGAACGCGGCTTCTCGGTGGCGAACAAGCCGGACTCCTACGACATCTGCTTCATTCCCGACGGCGACACCAAGGGCTGGCTCGGCGAACGGGTCGCCCCGGTGACCGGCGACATCCTCGACCGGGAGGGCAACACGCTCGGCCAACACGACGGCGCCGTCGCGTTCACCGTGGGCCAGCGCAAGGGCCTGTCGATCGGCACCCCCGCCGCCGACGGCAAGCCGCGCTTCGTGCTCGAGGTGCGCCCGATCAGCAATACGGTCGTCGTCGGCCCCAAGGAGGCGCTCGCCATCAAGGAGATCGCCGGCAACAAATACACCTGGGCCGGGCTCGCCCCCGAGCACCCCGAGGTGGAATTCGCCTGCCACGTGCAGATTCGCGCCCACGCCGACCCGGTGCCGGCCGTGGCCCAGGTCGTCTCCACGACCGCGGTCACCGGCATCGACGGCACCGTCGAACTGCGCATCATCCCCGCCGAGCCGCTCAATGGCGTCGCCCCCGGCCAGACCGCCGTCGTCTACGTCGGTACCCGGGTGCTCGGCCAGTGCACCATCGACCGCACGGTCAGCGCCGTTCCTGTTTCCACCCCTGAAATGATCGCTTCGGCCAGCCCCGTCCCGGTCAATGCCTGAGTCCGTCGCCGAGACCACCCCCGACGCGCTGAGCGTGGCCGCCGCCGAGGCGGCCGACATCACCACGCGTGTGCTTGCCGCCCGGGACGCCTACTACGGGCAGGATACGGTCGTCATCTCCGACGCCGAATACGACCTGCTGGTGCAGCGCCTCGGCGAACTCGAGCGGCTCTACCCCGAACTGCAAAGCCAGGACAGCCCCACCCAGACCGTCGGCGGGCGCGCCGAGGTCACCCTGTTCGACCCGGTCACCCACGCCGAACGGATGCTCAGCCTCGACAACGTGTTCTCGCTCGACGAGTTCGAGGCCTGGGCCGGTAAAGCCGCCGAGAACTCCGGCCGCGCGGTGCATTTCCTGTGCGAGCTCAAGATAGACGGCCTCGCCATCAATCTGCGCTACGCCAATGGTGTGCTGGTCTCAGCGGCGACCCGCGGTGACGGAGTCGTCGGCGAAGACGTCACCGAGAACATCGACCTCGTGCCCGGCATCCCGTCGCGTCTGGCCGGCACCGGGCATCCGCCGCTGATGGAGGTGCGCGGTGAGGTGTTCTTTCCCACGGCCGCCTTCGACGACCTGAACGCCGCGCAATCCGCAGCCGGCGAGCGCGTCTTCGCGAACGCCCGCAACGCGGCGGCCGGGTCGCTGCGGCAGAAAGCCGCCGGCAAGAACGCCGACCAGCTGCGTCTGATGAAGGCTCGCCTGAATCGTCTGCGCATGCTCGTGCACGGCATCGGCGCTTGGGAGAAGCCGCCCGTTCAGACCCAGTCCGAGGTGTACGGCCTGCTGGCTGGCTGGGGCCTGCCGACCAGCAGCTACTTCAAAGTGGTCCCCTCGATCGCCGAGGCTGCGGAGTTCATCGAGTACTACGGAGCGCACCGCGGCAGTGTCGTGCACGAACTCGACGGCATCGTGATCAAGATCGACGAGCTCGCCCTGCACGCTGAACTCGGCGCCACCAACCGGGCGCCGCGCTGGGCGATCGCCTACAAGTACCCGCCGGAGCAGGTCAATACGAAACTGCTCGACATCGTCGTGAGTGTCGGCCGCACCGGGCGTGCCACCCCCTTTGCCGTCATGCAGAAGGTGCTGGTAGCCGGCAGCGAGGTGCGCCAGGCCACCCTGCACAACCAGGATGTCGTCAAGGCCAAGGGTGTGCTGATCGGCGACACGGTCGTGCTGCGCAAGGCCGGCGACGTCATTCCCGAGGTGCTCGGCCCGGTCGTCGAACTGCGCGACGGTACCGAACGGGAATTCGTGATGCCCCTGAACTGCCCGGAATGCGGCACCCCGCTCGCTCCGGCCAAGGAGGGCGACATCGACCTGCGCTGCCCCAACGCGCGCAGTTGCCCCGCGCAGGTGCGCGGCCGGGTCGAACACATCGGCAGCCGCGGCGGCCTCGACATTGAGGTGCTCGGCGAGGTCGCGGCCTCCGCGCTGACCCAGCCGACCGTGCCCGAGGTGCCACCGCTTTCGACCGAGGCCGGCCTGTTCGACCTCGAACTGGCCGATCTGCTGCCCATTCAGGTGATCGTGCGCGACGCCGAGACCGGGCTGCCCAAGGAAGACGACGACGGGGTCGCGAAAATTCGCATGCCGTTCAGCCGCAATCCGAACCCCGCCGAGAAGAAAGCCGGGCTGACCGGTCTGCAGCCCTCGGCGAGTGCCCTCAAATTACTCGCCGAGATCGAGAAAGCCAAAACCAAGCCGCTCTGGCGCATCCTGGTCTCGCTCAACATCCGTCACGTCGGTCCGGTCGCCGCTCGCGCCCTGGCCAACCACTTCGGCTCGCTCGAGGCGATTCGGGCGGCCACGCGTGAGGAACTCGCCGAGGTCGACGGCGTCGGCGGCATCATCGCCGACGCGGTGCTCGACTGGTTCCTGGTGGACTGGCACGTCGAAATCGTCACCCAGTGGGCCGCGGCCGGCGTGCAGTTCGCCACGCCGGGCCACCCCGGTCCGGGCGCGGCCGAGGCCGCCGGGGGAGTGCTCGCCGGGCTCACCGTCGTGGCGACCGGGTCGCTCGAGGGCTTCACCCGGGAGGGCGCCCAGGAGGCGATCATCGCCGCCGGCGGCAAGAGCGCGTCGAGCGTGTCGAAGAACACCGACTTCGTCGCTGCGGGGCCGGGCGCCGGGTCGAAGCTCGGCAAGGCCGAGGCACTGGGCCTGCGCATCATCAACGCCGACGAATTTCGCATCCTGGTGACCGAGGGCCCGGCCGGGCTCCCAACGGCGTCCGACGCCGAGCCCGCGACTGAACCCCAGCCCACCCCGCCCGCCTGATGGCCACATCGCGGTCGGCTCGGCGGTGGAGACCGACAATTTTTCGCTAAGCGGGAGTTGCGCAGCTGCGCGGGAGGCGGAACTCGCGCGCACTGGCGCAGCTCCAGCTTGGCGTGCAATGCGGGAGATATGGCCAGAACCGAAGTCCCGCGAATTGGCGCATCTCCCGCGTTTTTTCGCTCGTCCTGCGCAGCTGGCCATCTCCAACCGCCTGATCGGGTGCGGCCGCCGCGAAAAGGGGTGTCGGCGACGGTCCAATAGAATTGGGTCATCATCACAATGCGTTTGGAGTTCCATGTCTGAAATCACGGCCGAGCAGGTCAAGCATCTGGCCTACCTTGCCCGGATCGACCTCAGCCCGCTCGAGATCACCAATCTCACCCACGACCTCGGTCAGATTGTCGACTCGATCGCCAAGGTCTCCGAGGTCGCCACCGCCGACACCCCGGCCACGAGCCACCCGATGCCGCTGACCAACGTGTTCCGCGAGGACGTCGTTGTGCCGTCCCTGACAGTCGAGCAGGCCTTGTCCGGCGCTCCCGACCGTGCCGGTGACAAGTTCCGCGTGCCCGCCATTTTGGATGAGGATTAAACATGACCTATCTCACCAAGCTCTCCGCTGCCGCTCTCAGTGACCTGCTCATCAGCAGGGAGGTCAGCGCTGTCGAAGCGACCCGCGCCCACCTCGAGCACATCACGGCGGTCGACACCGACCTGCATGCGTTCCTGCACGTCGCGGGCGACGCCGCCCTCGCGACGGCAGCACAGATCGACGCCCGACGCGCCGCCGGCGAAGAACTGAACCCGCTCGCCGGAGTTCCGATCGCGATCAAGGACGTGCTCGCGACCCAGGACATGCCCACCACCGCCGGGTCGAAAATTCTGGAAGGTTGGATCCCGCCGTACGACGCGACCGTCGTCGCTCGCCTTCGTGCGGCCGGCCTCGTGCCGCTCGGCAAGACCAACATGGACGAATTCGCCATGGGCTCCTCGACCGAACACTCCGCCTACGGAATTACGCGCAATCCCTGGGACCGCGACCGTATCCCCGGCGGCTCCGGCGGCGGCTCGGCCGCGGCCGTCGCCTCCTTCCAGGCGCCGCTCGCCCTCGGTAGCGACACCGGCGGATCCATCCGCCAGCCCGCCGCCGTGACCGGATCGGTCGGCGTCAAGCCCACGTACGGCGGGGTCTCCCGCTACGGCGCGATCGCCCTCGCGTCGAGCCTCGACCAGGTCGGCCCGGTTTCCCGCACGGTCTACGACGCTGCTCTGCTGCACGACGTCATCGGCGGGCACGACCCGCTCGATTCGACCTCGCTGACCGAGCGCTGGCCCTCGATGGCCGCCGCCGCCGCGGCCGGGCTCCAGGACGATGCCCTCAGGGGTGTGCGCGTCGGTGTCATCAAGGAACTCTCCGGCGACGGATTCCAGGCCGGCGTCACGCAGCGCTTCAACGAAACGCTTGCGCTGCTCGTTGCCGCCGGCGCTGAGATCACCGAGGTCTCCGCCCCGAACTTCGAGTACGCCGTCGCGGCCTACTACCTGATTCTGCCGGCCGAAGCGTCGAGCAACCTGGCCCGCTTCGACTCCGTGCGTTTCGGTATCCGGGTCAACCCGGAGAGCGGCTCGCTCACGAGCGAGCACGTGATGAGCGCCACCCGTGAGGCCGGTTTTGGCGCCGAGGTCAAGCGACGCATCATCCTCGGCACCTACGCCCTGAGCGCCGGTTACTACGACGCCTACTACGGCAGCGCGCAGAAGGTGCGCACCCTCATCCAGCGCGACTTCGCCGCCGCGTTCAGCCAGGTCGACGTACTCGTCTCGCCGAGCGCCCCGACCACCGCGTTCAAGTTCGGTGAAAAGCTTGCCGACCCGATGGCCATGTACATCAACGACGTCACCACCATCCCGGCCAACCTCGCCGGTGTGCCCGGCATGAGTATCCCGATCGGGCTGGCACCCGAAGACGGCCTGCCGGTTGGCCTGCAGATCATGGCACCCGCCAAAGCGGATGCCCGCCTTTACACCGTCGGTGCCGCGATCGAGCAGCTGCTCGAAGCGAGCTGGGGGCACACCATGCTCAGCCAGGCTCCAGCCCTGACCCCGACCGAAATGTTTGCCAGCGAAGAGGGAGCCGTCTGATGGCTAGTGCTGAATTGATGGACTACGACAAAGCACTCGAACTGTTCGAGCCGGTGCTCGGGTTCGAGGTGCATGTCGAGCTGAACACCAAGACCAAGATGTTCTGCGGCTGTGCCAACGAGTTCGGATCCGGCGCCAACACGAACACCTGCCCCACCTGCCTCGGCCTGCCCGGCGGCCTGCCGCAGGTGAACAAGAAGGCGATCGAATCCAGCATCCGTTTGGGGCTGGCTTTGGGGTGTGAGATCGCAGAACACTCCCGGTTCGCCCGCAAGAACTACTTCTACCCCGACACGGCGAAGAACTTTCAGACCAGCCAGTACGACGACCCGATCTGCCACGACGGATCCATCACGATCGAACTCGAAAGCGGCCGCCTGGTCACCGTCGAGATCGAACGCGCCCACATGGAAGACGACGCCGGCAAGCTCACCCACATGGGCGGCGCCACAGGACGCATCCAGGGCGCCGACTACTCGCTCGTCGACTACAACCGCGGCGGCGTTCCGCTCGTCGAGATCGTCACCCAGATGATCGAGGGAGCCGAACACGACGCCCCCGAGATCGGCAAGACCTACGTCGCGGCCATTCGAGAGATCGCCAAGGGGCTCGGCGTCTCCAACGCCCGCATGGAAGAGGGCAACGTGCGCTGCGACGCAAACGTGTCCCTGCGCCCGCGCGGCTCGAACGTGCTCGGCACCCGCACGGAGACCAAGAACGTCAACTCGCTGCGCAGCGTTGAACGTGCGGTGCGCTACGAGATCCAGCGCCAGGCGGCCGTGCTTCATGCCGGCGGCACCATCACCCAGGAGACCCGGCACTGGCACGAAGACACCGGTCGCACGAGCGCTGGTCGTCCCAAGAGCGACGCCGACGACTACCGCTACTTCCCCGAGCCCGACCTGCTGCCGATGGCGCCGTCGCGGGAATGGGTTGAAGAACTGCGCCTAACCCTGCCCGAGCCGCCCGCGGCCAGACGAAAGCGCCTGCAAGCCGCCTGGGGTTTTGTGAATCTCGAGTTCCAGGACGTCGTCAACTCCGACCTGCTCGACGCTGTCGAAGCGACCGTCGCTGCCGGGGCATCCGCTCAGGCCGCACGTAAGTGGTGGACCGGGGAAATCGCCCGACTCGCCAACGTGGCCGGCGTCGCCGCTGACACGCTCGTGACTCCGGTGCAGCTCGCCGCGCTGATCGAACTGGTTGAGGCGGGAACCCTCACCGACCGCCTGGCCCGTCAGGTGCTCGAGGGGGTCATCGCCGGGGAAGGGACCCCGACCCAAGTCGTCGACAGTCGCGGCCTCGCCGTGGTCTCCGACGACGGCCCGCTCGTCGCGGCCATCGACGCTGCCCTGCTCGGCCAGCCCGACGTGCTCGCCAAGATTCGCGATGGCAAGGTGCAGGCCGCCGGCGCCGTCATCGGCGCGGTCATGAAGGCCATGCGTGGGCAAGCGGATGCCGCACGCGTGCGCGAACTCGTGCTCGAACGCGCCGCCACAATCGAGTAGCCGGTGACGCTTCAGGCTTTCGGTGTTGGCGTGCAGGTCGTCGTTCACCTTGACCGTACCCGGTTTCCCGACTCTCTCATCGACGACCCGATCGGCGTGATCGTGGCAGCGGGGGAGTCGGAGGGAGCCGGCCTCTACGCGCCGACCGTGGTGCGGGAAAAGTTCTGGGTCGTGCGCTTCGAGGAACCCTTCTTCGGCCTCGACGGTTCGGGCCCGCACGATTCCGCGCGGATCCCGCAGAGCTTCCTGGAAGCGGCGCCGGAGGCGTGAGCGGTATGGAGCGGGACGGGCGGGAACCGTCGGCCAGGGACATCCGTCGGTGGCGGCAGTACCTGGCTGACGAACAGGCCGAGGCTGCGGTGTACCGTGACCTCGCCAACCGGCGGGGTGGTGAGGAACGCCAGATTCTGCTCGCCCTCGCCGACGCTGAGGGCCGTCACGAGGAACACTGGCGGCAACTGCTCGGCCCCAATCTCGGCGCGCCCCGGCGTGGCGCTCTGCGCACCCGGTTTCTCGGGCTGCTCGCCCGCCGGTTCGGTTCGGTCTTCGTACTCGCGCTCGCCCAGCGCGCCGAAGGGCGCTCGCCCTACGACGCCGACGCCGACGCGACGAACGCCATGGCCGCCGACGAGACCGTGCACGAGGAGGTCGTGCGCGGACTCGCCGCGCGCGGCCGCAAACGCCTGTCCGGCACGTTTCGTGCCGCCGTGTTCGGCGTCAACGACGGCCTGGTCAGCAACCTCGCGCTCGTGCTGGGGATCGGCGCGACCGGGGTGTCGCCCGCGACGATCCTGTTCACCGGCATCGCCGGGCTGCTGGCCGGGGCGCTCTCGATGGGCGCCGGCGAGTACGTCTCGGTGCGGTCCCAGCGGGAACTACTCGAAGCGTCCACCCCCGCGGCACCGGCCAAGAGCGTGCTCTCGCACCTCGACCTCGCCGCCAACGAGCTGACCCTCGTGTACCGGGCCCGCGGCATGTCAGAGGCCGAAGCCGAGACCTACGCCCGCGGCGTGCTCGCGACCGCCTACGCCGCGACGGGCCCGATCGACGCGGTCAGCAAGCAGGCGCCGGAGCCTGACGAACACGAGGCCATTGGTACGGGAACCGGGGCCGCCCTGTCGAGCTTCTGTTTCTTCGCCTCCGGCGCACTGCTGCCGGTGCTGCCGTACCTGTTCGGCATGAGCGGCGACGCGGCCATAATCCTCGCGACGGTCCTGGTCGGCATGGCTCTGCTCGCCACCGGCGCCGTCGTCGGCTTGCTCTCGGGTGGTCCACCGCTCAAGCGCGCGCTGCGGCAGCTCGTGATCGGCCTCGGCGCGGCCGCGGTCACCTATCTGCTCGGGCTGGTCTTCGGCACCACGCTGGGCTAGTTCGGCCGGCTACCCCGGTGCCGGGCCGGCGACGACCGCGAGTCCGGTGCGGCCGCACCACTGGAACGAGTGTGCGTTGCCTCGTCCGAGTGTTGTCGTCGGCAGCGTGCGGTCGGCCAAAAGCTCGGTCAGTCCCGGCAAACGTAACAGCGCCCCGGTCGCGAGGTGGGCGTCGGTCGAGACAACCACCCGACCGCTCGCGTTGATGATCGTCACCGCGACGCCACCGGCATCCAGGCGCGGTACCAGATCGCGTTCGATCTGATCGACCGACAGGTCGATACCGACGACTCCGATCAGCTCGGAGCCGCCGCGGTAGACCGGCAGCGTGAGCGTCAACGTGTACTCGTCGGTGCACAAGTAGTCCACATAGGGCCCGGTGATGTGTCGGCGACCGGTGCGGGCCGGAACCCGCCACCACTCCAGCGCGGTATAGTCCCGAAAACTTTCCTCGAGCGGGTCTTCGACCGTTTCCAGATGACGGATGCCGGCGGCCGGCAGCCCCCCCGACGCCGCGTTCTTCCCGCCCAGCCACCAGGCCAAATGCCAGCCCATAAAGTTTGGGGCGGAGACGAAGCCGGCCCCGATCACGCATCCGTTTGAGTCATCGAACTCGGCGCGCACAAGCTTTTCGACCAGGAGGTCGAGTTCGGCCCGGTCGAGAACACGACCGGGCCGGGCGGCAGAGCGCTCGACCAGGTCAGCCCACTGTTCCAGACGGGAGAAGACCGGGTCGAACACGTCGGCAATGGACGCGACGCAGGCGTCGGTGGGCGGCGTCGTATGCCCCGGCGCGATGGTCATGCGGGTGCCCCGGTCGGTACTGGCGAGGACGTGCTGCCGGTCATGGTCGACCTGCCTTTCTGTTCCAAGACTGCCTTCGCCTCGATCAGCCACTCGATCGATTCGGTGATCTGCGAGACGGTGAGCTGCCGGGCGCGGGCGCCGTCCTCGGCGACGAGGGCGGCGACCGTTTCGCGCTGCACCGCTTTGCAGCGCTCCCGTCGGAGGGGTTCGCGCAGGCTGAGCCAGAGCAGTGAGCCGAATTCGGCCTGCAGTCGTAATTCTTCGCGCACGAGCCGGGGGGACTGGCTGAGCGCGGCCACTTCGAGACGGAAGGTGCCCTGCCCGCGGCGCGCGGCATCCGCTGTGCCGGCGTCGGTGTGATCGAGGATGTGCTCGAGGTTGGAGATGTCGGCGGCGCTCGCCCGGTCGGCGGCGAGTTCGGCGGCCAAGCCGGCGATTGCGGAATAGTGCACGCCCAGGTCGCGCATCTGCACCCGGGACCAGGCCAGAAGGCGGTCGTCCTGCAGGTCGGTGGCGCCCCCGCCGGTGAAGGTGACGAAGCTGCCGCCGTCCCGACCGCGTTTGGTGTGCACGAGGTTGTTGCGGCGCAGAATCTCGAGCGCTTCGCGGGCGGTGACCGTGGCGACGCCGAGCTGGCGGGCCAGTTCGGCCTCGCTCGGCAGCCGTTCGCCATCGTGCAGCACCCCGAGCACAATGGCGTCGGTCAGGCGCTGCAACACCAGTTCGGCGCGCCCGGCACCATCCAGCGGAGCGAAAATGGCCGCGCGGGTTGCCGATCCGGCGCGGATGGACTGCGGCATGGGCTGCTCATTTCAGGTTGTGACACGACCGTAACATCCCGGCGTACCTTCATGACATCTAACTCCATATGATTACCGGTGAGTGAGCAGAGAGCCAGCGACTGACGGAGGAAATCGTATGACCGGTGCGCAGCCCGCCATCCGTTTGACCGGACTGACCAAGAGCTTCGGCAGCGTCACTGCCGTCGACGAGGTCGACCTCGACATCGCCCCGGGCGAATTCTTCTCGATGCTCGGGCCGTCGGGTTCGGGCAAGACCACGGTGTTGCGCCTCATCGCCGGCTTCGAACAACCCACGAGCGGCACGATCTCCCTGCTCGGCCGAGACGTCACCGACCGGGCACCTTTCGACCGCGACGTCAACACCGTGTTCCAGGACTACGCCCTGTTTCCGCACATGAGCGTGCTCGACAACGTCGCCTACGGGCTGCGCGTGCGCGGCGTCGCCAAACGCGCCAGGCAGGAGCAGGCCAGAGCGGCCCTCGACACCGTGCGCCTGGGCGGATTCGCCGATCGCAAGCCCAGCCAGCTTTCCGGCGGGCAACGTCAGCGGGTTGCCCTCGCCCGCGCCACCGTCGTGCAGCCCAAGGTGTTGCTGCTCGACGAACCGCTCGGTGCCCTCGACCTGAAGCTGCGCGAGCAGATGCAGGTGGAACTCAAAGAACTGCAGCGCAACCTCGGCATCACGTTCATCTTCGTCACCCACGACCAGCAGGAAGCCCTCACCCTCAGCGACCGCATCGCGGTCTTCAACGACGGCAGGATCGTGCAGCTCGGCACCCCGGCCGAGATCTACGAGCGCCCGGCCTCTTCGTTCGTCGCCGCCTTCGTGGGTACCTCGAACATCTTCGACGACAGCACCTCGCAGGCCCTCCTCGGCCGCGGCGGCGTGCACTCGGTGCGCCCCGAGAAGGTCAGCGTCGCCACCGAGAACCTGCCTCTGGTGGCCGATCGCACCGCTGCCGGGGTACTCGCTGAGGTTATCTATGTGGGCAGCAGCACCCAGCTCATCGTCGACCTCGACGCCGGAACACGCGTCGTGGCGCTCGAACAGAACGACGCCCACCGCGTGGCGAGCAAGGGACGCGGCGCTCGGGTGACCGTGGGCTGGAACGACTCCGACATCGTCACCCTGACTGCCCCCGCTCTCACCTGATCGATTCACGAATGCCCAAATTGATTCACGAATGGAGAAAAGTCATGAAACGCACCCCGGCACGCTATGCCTCTGGCGCCCTCACCGGCGTCGCCATCGTCTCGGTAGCCCTGCTCCTCACCGCCTGCGGAACCAGCCAGGGCGGCGGCAGTGCCGAACCGACCCAGGCGCAGACCGAACTCGGCGAGATGGAAGGCAGCGTCTCGCTGCTGGCCTGGCCCGGCTACGTCGAAGACGGAAGCAACGACCCGACGGTCGACTGGGTCAGCGCCTTCGAAGAGAAAACCGGCTGCACCGTCACCAGCAAAACCTACGGCACCTCCGACGAAGCGTTCAGCCTCATGAAAACCGGGGACTACGACGTCGTCGCGGCCTCCGGTGACGCCTCGCTGCGGCTCGTCGCCGCCGGCGACGTCGCGCCGGTCAACACCGACCTCATTCCCAACTACGACGGCATCTTCGACTTTCTGAAGATGCAGTCCTGGAACAGCGTCGACGGCGTCTCCTACGGAATTCCGCACGGCTACGGCGCCAACCTGCTCATGTACAACACGGAAGTCGTCACCCCAGCACCGACCTCGTGGGACGTCGTCTTCGATAAGTCGTCCGCCTACAAGGGTGCGGTGACTGCCTACGATTCGCCGATTTCGCTGGCGGATGCGGCGGTCTACCTCATGGCACACCAGCCGGAATTGGGCATCACGAACCCGTATGCGCTCGACGAAACGCAGCTCGCGGCATCCGTTCAACTCTTCAAGGACCAGCGCGAGAACATCGGAGAATACTGGTCGGACTACCTCAAGGAGGTGCAGGCCTTCGAAACCGGTGACACCGTGGTCGGCACCACCTGGCAGGTCATCCACAACTCGCTTGCCGAGGGTACCCCGGCCGAGGTCGTGCTGCCGGAAGAGGGCGCGACCGGCTGGTCGGACACCTGGATGATCGCCGCCAAGGCGAAGAGCCCGAACTGTGCATACGCCTGGCTCGACTACATCGCGAGCCCCGAAGCGAACGCACAGGCCACCGAGTACTTCGGTGAAGCGCCGTCCAACGCCGGAGCCTGCGACTTCACGGTCAACCCGGATCACTGCGCGGTCTTCCACGCCGGCGATGCCGAGTACGCCGCCCAGATCTGGTACTGGTCGACACCGATCGCCGAGTGCCTCGACGGGCGCACCGACGTCAAGTGCACGGACTACTCCGATTGGACCACGGCCTGGCAGGAAATCAAAGGTTAGTCCGCCTGATCGAGTCAGACAGAAGGAATAACCATGACGGTTGACGCTTCCGCGCCACCCACCCGCCGGGCGGTGCTGCCGCCGCAACGGGGCAGCATCGCCCGGCGGGGCTCGGTTTTTCTCAGCCGGCACCCGCGCGTGCGGCTGTCGCTGCTGCTCGGTGCGCCCCTGTTCTGGCTCGGCCTGGTGTACATCGCGGCGCTGGCCGCGCTGCTGATCACCGCCCTGTGGACGGTCGATTCGTTCACCGGGCAGATCTCCCACACCTGGACCCTCGATAATATCGTGGCAGTGCTCACCGGATCGCTCTACCAAACCGTGACGCTGCGCACGGTGGGCGTTGCGCTGCTGGTCACCATCATCGACATCGTGATCGCGTTGCCGATCGCGTTCTACATGGCGAAGGTTGCGAGCCCCAGGGCTCAGCGCATCCTCGTGATCGCTATCCTGATGCCGCTCTGGGCGAGCTACCTCGTGAAGGCCTACGCCTGGCGTTCGGTGCTGTCCCAGGGCGGTATATTCGAATGGCTCGTCGCACCGTTCGGCGGGCACAGCCCCGGTTACGGCCTGCCGGCGACGATCATCACCCTGTCCTACCTGTGGCTGCCGTATGTCATCCTGCCGATCTACGCCGGCCTGGAGCGGGTGCCGGATTCGCTGCTGGAGGCATCCGCTGATCTCGGTGGCGGCACCTGGTCGACCCTGCGGCTGGTCGTGCTGCCGATGATCTGGCCGGCGATCATCGCCGGGTCGATCTTCAGCTTTTCCCTGTCGCTTGGTGATTACATCACCGTCAATATCGTCGGCGGGGCCAACCAGATGCTCGGCAATCTCGTTTATAGCAATGTCGGGGCGGCCAACAACCTGCCGCTCGCGGCGGCGATCGCGCTCATCCCCATTCTGATCATCTTCGCCTACCTCGCCGCGGTGCGGCGCACGGGTGCGCTCAATAACCTCTAGGAGCCTGTCATGCGTTTGAGCCGACCGGCTCGCGGCCTGCTCGCGGCCATCACTGCCGTGGTTCTGGCCCTCATCTACCTGCCGCTGCTCGTGGTGTTCGTGAACTCGTTCAGCACCAGCCAGAATCTCACGTGGCCGCCGCCGGGCTTCACCGTGAAATGGTGGGCGAAGGCATTTCAGAGCGACGGAGCCCTCGACGCGGTGCTGACCAGTCTGCAGGTGGCGCTCGCTTCAACGGCCATCGCTCTCGTACTCGGCACGCTGATCTCGATCGGGCTGCAACGCTTCGAATTCTTCGGCCGGGACGCCATCAGCCTGCTGGTCATCCTGCCCATCGCCCTGCCCGGCATCGTCACCGGCATCGCGCTGAACAATGCCTTTCGTACCGGTCTCGGTGTGCAGCTGTCCATTCTGACGCTCATCATCGCTCACGCCACGTTCTGCATCGTGACCGTGTTCAATAACGTGATCGCCCGGCTGCGGCGTCTCGGCACGAGCCTCGAAGATGCCTCCTCCGACCTCGGCGCGGGCATCTGGACGACGTTTCGCCTCGTCACGTTTCCCCAATTGCGGTCGGCGCTGTTTGCCGGCGGCCTGCTCGCCTTTGCTCTGAGCTTCGACGAGATCATCGTGACGACATTCACCGCCGGATCCAGCGTCAAGACCCTGCCCCTGTGGATTTTGGACAACCTGTTCCGGCCCAACCAGGCGCCGGTGGTCAACGTCATCGCGGTGGTGCTCGTGCTGGTGTCCATCATTCCCATCTATTTCGCGCAGCGCATCGCCGGCGCCGAGAAGGTCGTGCGCTAGCTTTCTGCTGGCCCATGCGCACGAAAATGGGGGAGTTTGCCGTGCGGCCGGGTGCCACCTGGGGCTAATTCAGGAAATGCGAACCACGAGCCCTTAGGGGACCGGTATTTCCGGGGCACGGACTGCCAGACCACCACGGATTTCCTGATTTAGCCACGGGGAGCCGGGTCGGGGTGAGGTCGAGGACGAGGCGGGCCTGTGGGTTGTAGCAGGGACGGGCCGGATCAGGTTAGGGTTTTTCGGTGGGCAGACAGGACGGCAGCGGGCGGCAGGTATCGGCGGATGGCGTCGATGACCGTTCGGCCACCGTGCTGCACGTCGACCTCGACGCCTTCTTCGTCTCGGTCGAACTGCTTTCGCACCCGGAGTTCATCGACCAGCCGGTGATCGTCGGTCATCGCGGCAATCGTTCGGTCGTCACGGCGGCCAATTACATCGCCCGGCGCTATGGGGTGAACTCGGCCATGCCGATGGCGCTCGCGCTGCGGCAGTGCCCGAACGCGATCGTGCTCGCGCCGCACATGGGGTTGTACCGGGACTTCTCCGCCCGGGTCATGAGCATCTTCGACGACGTGACCCCGCTGGTCGAACGGCTCGGCATCGACGAAGCCTTTCTCGACGTGGCTGGGGCAACCAATCTGTTCGGCTCACCGGCCGCGATCGGCGAACTCCTCCGCGCCCGGGTGTTCGCCGAGACCGGCCTGGTCTGTTCGGTCGGTGCGGCGTCAACCAAGTTCGTTGCCAAACTGGCCTCCGGTCTGGCTAAACCGAACGGCCTGCTGGTGGTTCCCGCCAACGAGACGATCGCGTTCCTGCATCCGCTGCCGGTGACCGCCCTCTGGGGAGTCGGGGCCGCAACAGAGCAAATGCTGACCCGCCTCGGCTTGAAACGGATCGGCGATATCGCGCACACGCCACTGGACGTGCTGAAGAAAACGCTGGGGGAGGCATCCGGTGTGAAGCTGTACGAACTCTCCTGGGGACGTGACCCGCGCGCGGTGACGATCGAGCGGGAGGAGAAAAGCGTCGGCCACGAGGTGACCTTCGAACACGATGTGACGGATGTCGACCGGTTGCGCAGCGAACTGCTGCGACAGTGCGACCTCGTCGCCGCACGGCTGCGGCGGGGCGACCTGGTGGCCCGTCGGGTGGCCCTCAAACTGCGCTACACCGACTTCAGTACGGTCACCCGATCGCGCACCCTCGCCGAACCGAGCAATGTCGGTCGCCGAATCTACGAGGAAGCGGTGGCCGCATTCGACCTGCTGGCCGCGTCGGGCATTCGGGTACGCCTGATCGGGGTGCGCGCCGAGCAGCTTGGCACGGCATCGGGGTCGGTAGGACTGTGGGATCCTGACGAAGACTGGCGGGGTGCCGAACTCGCCGTCGACTCGGTCACCGAACGATTCGGGGCGGGAACCGTGCGTCCGGCCTCGTTCTTCAAGCCTCGCCCTTCGGACACGAGTCGCGCTAACCTGTTGGAATGACCAGCCTCCCGGAAAAACTCGCAGATACCTTCCGTTCCGCCGGCGTGAAGTCGGCCTATGGCGATCCCGTGCAAATCGACGGTGTCACCCTCGTGCCGGTGGCCCTCAGTTACTACGGCTTCGGCGGCGGTGACGCCGGCGAAGGCGGTGCCGGATCCGGCGGTGGCGGTGGCGGAGTATCGCTGCCGATCGGTGCCTACGTGAAGTCGGGCGGGACCGCCCGCTTCGAACCCAACGTCATCGCGCTGCTCGCCGTGGGGGTGCCGTTTCTCATCGTCGCCGGCCGCGCCCTGGCCCGGGTGATCAAAGCCCTGAAGAAGTAGCCTCTTCCGCTGCACCGGGCTCGCGGCCCCGCCGCTCGTTCTATCCGGGCCCGGGCCCGGAAAGTGGGCCCAGGATAGATCATGGGCCCCGTTCCCTAAGGTGGGCCCGGCCGCGTGCGGCGCGGGCCGCGCCCGGGACGCGCAGAGCGGATGCGCCGCGGCCAGCGCGGCCTGCGCGCGAACGGCCCCCGCGCGAACCGCCGGCTCGCCCAGCGGGGCACTCGCGGGCGCAGCCAGGCCGGAAAATGCCACGGGCCGCTCACCGGCAGACCCTGCTTGATTCGGCGTCGCCGCAGAATGAATCGCCGCATCAGCACGAGATACAGCGCCGCCAGCACGAGCAGAATACCGATGCTCACGTTGTGATCCCCATGCCGCAAGTCTAGGCGGGGCACTAGAGTTGAAGTCGATCACGGGAGTCCGGTATACCGGGCTGAGAGGAAGCTCACTTAAGCTTCGACCGTCGAACCTGATCTGGATCATGCCAGCGCAGGGAGGCTTCTCAATCCCGTGCCCTGTATTCACCTACGGAAAGGGCACGAACAGTGCACGCTACACTCACCTCCACGCGACCGGTCACGGCGAACAAGCCGCGCAACTTTCGTTGGCGCGTCGTCGACATCGTCGTGGCGAGCGTCATCGGCGTCGCGAGCGGCGTCATCTTCTGGGCCTGGGGCCTCGCCTGGTCACCGCTCAGCGCGATCCTCACGTTCACGCCCGGCCTCGAAGGCCTTCTGGCCGGCGGCTGGTTGTTTGCCGGCGTGCTCGGCGGCCTCATCATTCGCAAACCCGGCGCCGCCCTCTACACCGAGGTCATTGCCGCGGTCGTGTCCATGCTGATCGGCACCCAGTGGGGATTCTCGACGCTCATCTGGGGCATCGTCGAAGGGCTCGGCGCGGAGATCGTCCTGGCCCTGTTCCTGTACTCCAACTGGCGCCTCGGCGTAGCCCTCCTCGCCGGTGCCGGCGCCGGAGTGGCTGTGGGCCTGCTCGACACGACCGTGAGCTATGCCGCCTTAGATTTCGGTTTCAAGGCCGTCTACTTCACCTCCGCCGTCGTATCGGGCACCGTGCTGGCCGGTTTGCTGTCCTGGCTCGCCGTGCGCGGCCTGGCTCGAACCGGTGCATTGAGCCGATTTGCTGCGGGTCGGGAAGGGGCGCGCGCGCGTTCCGGCGCGCTCAGCTAGCGGATGCCTGACCCCTCGTCGTTCATACCCGCTCGCGGCCCGCAGATTCGACCGGTGCAGATCCAGGCCCGCAGTTGGGGCTGGCGGCACGCCGGACGCCAGAATCAGGCCGTGTCCGGGCTCGATCTCGAGATCGAGCCCGGCGAGCGGGTGCTGCTGCTCGGGGCCAGCGGCGCCGGCAAGAGCACGCTGGTGCACGCGTTGGCCGGGGTGCTCGGCGATGCCGAAGACGGCGACGAGACGGGCAGCCTGCTCATCGACGGACGACGCGCGGCCGAGGCGAGGGGCCGGGTCGGCCTCGTGCTGCAGGACCCCGATTCCCAGGTCGTACTCGCCCGGGTGGGCGACGACGTCGCGTTCGGTTGCGAAAACCTCGCCGTCCCGCGCTCCGAGATCTGGCCGCGCGTGCGGCGCGCGCTGGCACAGGTGGGACTGGCCCTGCCCCTCGACCATCCCACGTCGAGCCTGAGCGGCGGGCAGAAGCAGCGTCTGGCCCTCGCCGGCGTGCTCGCCATGCAGCCGGGACTGCTGCTGCTCGATGAACCCACCGCAAACCTCGACCCGAGAGGCGTCCTCGAGGTACGCGACGCCGTCGTGCGTTCCCTCGACCGCTCCGGGGCCACCCTCGTGGTCATCGAACACCGCGTCGAAGTCTGGCAGGACGTCGTTGATCGCGTCATCGTGCTGGATCCGGCCGGCGGTGTGCTCGCTGACGGGGCGACCGATGAAATCCTGGCCAGCCACGGAGAACGCTTGGCGCAGGCCGGTGTCTGGGTGCCCGCCCTGCCGCCCCGATTTCCGGCCCGTCACCCGATCGGTTCCGGGCAGACCCTGCTGCGAGCCGAGGGACTCGCGGTCGGTCGTGTTCCGTTCGGCCGGCGCGCAGCATCCGTTGTCGCCGCTGGCATCACCCTCTCCGTCGCCGCCGGTACGGCCACCGTTGTGACCGGACCGAACGGTGCCGGCAAATCCACGCTCGCACTGACCCTGGCCGGTCTGTTGAAACCGGCCGGGGGATCGCTGCGTGCGTGCGAGAACTTCGCGGCCGGTGCCGCCCCCGAACCGCACCGCTGGCGTTCGACGCAGTTGCTGACCCGCATCGGAACGGTCTTTCAAGACCCGGAACTGCAGTTTCTGGCCGCGACGGTGCGTGACGACCTGCTGATTGGGCCTCGCGCCCTCCGGCTCAGCGTTGCCGAGCAGACCAACCGCGTCGACGAGCTGATGCGCCGGCTGCGTCTCGATCACCTCGCCGACGCCAACCCGTTCACCCTCTCGGGCGGCGAAAAACGACGCATGTCCGTCGCCACCGTTCTCGCCACCCGCCCGCGCCTGCTCATACTCGATGAACCGACTTTCGGACAGGATTCCCGCACCTGGCAGGAACTGGTGACCCTGTTGGCCGAGCTGCTCGACGAGGGAACCGCCCTGGTGGCCGTCACGCACGACGCCGCGTTCGTCAGCGCCCTCGCCGACGAGGAATACCGCCTGGGTACCCCCGATCCGATCCGGCTCGAGTCGGGTGCCCGGTGAGCCTTCTGACCCCCATGATCCGCCCGAGCGTGGTCGCTCGCCTCAACCCGGTGGCCAAGCTCGCCGTCGCCCTCACGGTGAGCTGCGCCCTGCTGCTGTCCATCGACTGGGTGTCGGCGGGTGTAGCCCTGCTGCTCGAGGCCCTGCTCCTGCTCTGGTGCGGACTCAGCGCCCGGCAATTTTGGCTGCGCACCGCCCCGGTGTGGATTGCGGCGCCGATGGCCGCGATCACAACGATCCTCTACGGCGAAGACTCCGGCGCGCTGCTCTGGCATCTCGGCTTCATCTCGGTGACCGACGGCTCGGCCCAGCTCGGGCTGGCCATCGGGCTGCGAGTGCTCGCCATCGGCCTGCCCGGCATCGTGCTGCTCGCCACGACCGATCCGACCGACCTGGCCGACGGCCTCGCGCAGGTGTTGCGCTTGCCGGCTCGGTTCGTTCTCGGCGGGCTGGCCGGGCTGCGGCTCGTGGGCATGTTCATCGAAGACTGGCACTCGCTCACCCTCGCCAGGCGGGCCAGGGGCGTCGGGGACGGCGGCGGCCTCCGCGGGGCCGCCCGCCGATTCTTCGGCCCGGCCTTCTCACTGCTGGTGATCTCGGTGCGCCGGGGCAGCAAACTGGCCACGGCCATGGAAGCGCGCGGTTTCGGCAGCGACACACCGCGCACCTGGGCTCGGCCGTCCAGAGTTCGCGGGGCCGATGCGGTTCTCGTCGGCATCGGATTCGGGATCGCCGGCATCGCCATCGGGGTTGCGGTGTGGGCCGAAACCTGGAGTTTCATTCTTGCCTGACGCCCTGTTCGAGCCGGCCGCCCTGGGCGTCACCCCGTTGCTGGCCCCCCTGCTGCTGGCGGTCGCCGCAGCCGGTGCGAACCCGGTGATTCTCATCGACGGGCCCAGCGGTGCGGGTAAGAGCACCCTCGCCGATGCCCTCGCGCAGCACTGGCCGGGCACGGTTCGTCCCCAGTTGGTGCGGATGGATGACATCTATCCCGGCTGGGACGGCCTTGACGCGGCCGTGCATCACCTGCAGCATCACGTTCTGCAACCGCGACACGACGCGTTGCCGGCAGCCTGGCAGCGCTACGACTGGGGCGAGAACGAAGCGGCGGAGTGGCATCCGCTCGACCCGACCCGAGCACTCATCGTGGAGGGCTGCGGAACCCTCGCCGCCGCCCACGAACCGCTCAGCCAGGTGCGCGTGTGGCTGGCCGCCGACGATGCGCTGCGCAAACGACGTGCGCTTGACCGTGACGGCGAAGCGTTTCGCGCCCATTGGGACCAGTGGCAGCAGGAATGGGCGACCTACCTCGGGCGGGAGGCCCCGCAAAGTCGGGCGACCGTTCGTTTGCGGAGCTGACGCTGGCTCGTGGCACGTGTTTGCGAGGTTCGCACTGGTTTGAACACGTGCCGCCTTCTCAAACACGTGCGGCGCGCGCCAGTTCCCCGGGCATAGCGCACCGCACAGGACTACATTGGCTGTCATGAGTAGTCCTGACCGCGAAACCCCGACCCTGTATATCGCCGAGTTCATCGACGGCCCGCTCGAGGGGCAGATTGATTCCCGGGCCCTCGTGCGCGGCAAACACGCACCACGCATCAGCATGGTCGCCGCCGTCGGCGGCCTCGAATCGGTGTTCTGGTATGACGAGGTCGACGAACGAGACCTGAACGGGCAACGCCGCGTGCGGTACACCTTCGACTCGGGCGAGAGCGACCCCGTCGACACCGAGGTCGAGCCGCTCTAGCCGTTCGTGCCGCTGTAGCCGTTCTCGACTGACGCTACTGCTCGAGCAGGGCCGTGATCATCACGATTGGATGCAGCAGGCGCCAGCCCGGCCCCGGGTCGGCGATACCCTCGCTCAGTTTCAGGGCAGCCGAGAGGTCCTCCCCGGCTACGGTGAGTCGTACCTGGCCCACGTTCGCACCGCTGCGGGCCGTCGCGAAGTCCTTGAGCGTGACGATTGCGGCCTCCGGGGTGGCGGCCTGCCAGGCGTAACGGGTGCGCGAGACCCCCACCACGGCCGAAGCTTCGTCGCCCCACGCGGATTCAAACGTCGCATAGGCGTCACCCGCGGCCAGAACCGGCAGTGCGCCCACTCCGGCCCGCGCACTGCCCATAAGGGCGATCAGATCTGCCGTGAGCGCGTCGTAGGTCGGTTCGCCCAGGTAGGCGCCCGAGAACGTGAAGCTCGATGCTCCGTCACTCACCTCGGCGGTGAACAGAAAACAGACCCCGGCGGCATCCGTATAACTGCGTGAAATTCCCGTGATGCCTTCCTCGGGCAGATACGAGGTGGTGTTCAGAACCCCACGACGGTTCGCCAGAGCGGATGCGGGACTGGCCAGCATCGCAGACACCACCGGGTCGGTCGCGGCGAGGCCGGCCAGCTGGGCGAGGTCGGTGGCGGTGCCGGCGCTCGCATCGTGCAGCCCGTTAGCGTCGACCACGGCCGTGTCGGTGAGGCCCTGGTCGGTGAGCCAGGCGTTGGCGGCGACGACGTAGGCGTCGACCGAGCCGAACGCCCAGCGTGCCACGCTGTCGGCGTGGTTGTTGCTCGAGCCGAGCAGCAGCGCCTGCAACAACTCGAGCTCGGTCCACTGTTCGTTGGCGAAGACGGTCACCGAGCGGGCACCCGACTTGTCGTAGTCCAGGTAACTCTGAAAGTCGGCCGTCGTGAGGGTCACGATGGGGCCAGACTCACCGGCGACAATGGGTTTGGCGTCGAGAACGACGAGAGCGGTCACGACCTTGGCGATGGAGGCCATCGGGAGGGCTTCAGTGGTGCCGGCCACGGCGATCGGCGCTGAGGTATCCGCGGCGGTCGACGTCGTGCCGGAGGCGCCGCTCGTCGTGGCAGCCAGCACGGCAATGGCGCTCGCACCATCACTGGAGAGCGTCGGGGGAGTGGGCGCGGCAGCGCTGTCACCCGGGGTGACCGTGGTGGCCGTGACGGCGGGCAGAGGTCCCAGCAGCGTCGCCGGGCCGTAGATGCCGACGCCGAGAATCACCACTGTTCCGACCAGGATGCCGACGAGGCGGCCGAGACGAAAGGAGCTCATGCCCCAAGGCTAGACCGCAGGAGGCTAGCCCCAGCCGAGTTCGTGCAGCCTGTCGTCATCAATACCGTAGAAATGGGCGATTTCATGAACCAGGGTGATGTGGATCTCATCGTGCAGATCGTCGAAAGTGTCACAGATCGCCAGTAACGGCTCCCGGTAGAGCACGATTCGATCGGGCATCTCACCGAAGCCGTACTGCCCGCGTTCGGTGAGGGCGACCCCGTCGTACAAGCCCAGGGTGTCGAGCGTGCCGTCCTCGGGACGGTCCTCCACCACGAAGATCACATTGTCGAGGCCGTCGACCATGTCGTCGGGCAGCAGGTCGAGCTCATCGACGACGAGACGTTCGAACTGCGTTGCGTCGAGTTCTAGCATGCTGCATTCAACATCGCGGACTGCTCCCGACCACCAGACGGGCGGCCGGGGCCGAACGCGCTGGGTTTCATTGGGGTGAGTAACGGGGATTGAACCCGCGACCTCCTGGACCACAACCAGGCGCTCTGCCAACTGAGCTATACCCACCATGCGTCCCCACGTCTACAACGCGGGGCAACTCAGCAATCCTATTACACCTCGGAGGCGAATAAGTGCACAACATCGGCCGCGTGCGACTTGGCTTCCTCACTCGTCGGCCCCGGATCGGCCACGAACACGGTCTGGCGGTAGTACGCCAGCTCACGGATGGATTCGAGAATGTCGGCCAGGGCGCGGTGTCCGCCGTCCTTGGTGGGGGCGTTGAAATATACCCGCGGGTACCAGCGGCGGGCCAGCTCTTTGATCGACGACACGTCGACGTTGCGATAGTGAAGCTGAGTGTCGAGGCGCGGCATGTACCGGGTGAGGAAAGCTCGGTCGGTGCCGATGGAGTTGCCGGCGAGCGGAGCCTTCTGCTCGGCCGGGATGAACTTCAGCACGTATTCAAGAACCTGGAACTCGGCTTCGGCGGCGCTGACTCCGTTGGGGATCTCGGTGATGAGGCCAGACGAGGTGTGCATGTTGCGCACGAAGTCGCCCATGTTCTCCAGGGCCGAATCGTTGGGCTTGATGATGATGTCCAGGCCGGGATCAAGCACGTTGAGGTCGTAGTCGGTGATGACGACGGCGATCTCGACGAGTTCGTCACGGTCGAGGTCGAGCCCGGTCATTTCACAGTCGATCCAGACCAATCGGTCGGGACTCTTCGACGTCGGGGAGTTTGCGGGGGCGGTCGTCGGTGCTTCACCAGTCGTGCTGTTCGTCATGACCCGAGTCTACCGGTGGCCTGCGACACGGCCTGTAAACTTGGATGCTACCGAACTCAACGCGCGACCTGCGAGGCCCTGATGGAATTCACACTGTATTCGTCGTCATTCTGCGAACCGTGCATGCAGACGCGGGCGGTGCTCGCCGAAGCGAAACGACTCGTCCCCGGTGCGACCGTGCGCGAGATCGATGTTGCCGGTGCTCCGGAGCAGGCTGAGGCTTTGCTTATTCGCAACACTCCCACGGTCATCATCACCAACGGCGCCGGCACCGAGGTCTTTCGCGCGGCCGGAGTTCCCACCCTCGCGCAGGTGCTCGTCGCCGCCGCCAAAGCGCTCTGAGCGGGCTTACGCCACAGCGTCGTCGGGAGCTCCACCGAGTGCTGACCGGCTCTGGGACGAAATGATGTCGCCGTAATACTCGATGATGAAGGATCGAGCAAGTCGTCCGGCACTCGCTCCGTCTCCGGCCGAGATCGCGGCCAAAATCTCACGATCGTGGGCCAGGGACAGTTCCATCCTGGCCTGGGAGTCAGGCGCGCGATCGAGTTCGTCGGTGACCATGTCGATGAGGGCGCCCCGGGTCGCTTCCCCGCAAATCTGCAGGAGCTGATTCTGGCTGGCCGCCCACACGCTCACGTGGAAGGCGACATCCGCTCGGCTGAACGCGACCGGTCCGCGGGCCACTTCCTGCTGCATCGCGTCGACGGCCGCGCGCATCTCGTTCAGCTGCGCCTCGGTGCGGTGCTGGGCGGCCAGGGTGCAGGCGGTGCCCTCGAGCATGATGCGAAACTCCACGAGCTCCGACAGGGCGACGGTTTCCAGACGCACCAGTCGGCTGACGGTTTTCGCGAGAATAGCCGGCGAGGCCTGCAATACTTCGGGACCGCGCGGGTCGCCGGGGCGCGAGCGCACGAGTCCGGTACTCTCGAGCACACGCAGGGCTTCACGAATGGTCGACCGGCTCACCTCGAACGTCAGCATCAGCTCGCGCTCGCTCGGCAGACGATCGCCGGGGCGGAGTTCCCGCCGGCCGATGGCGGTCTCGATCTGTTCGACGACGCGCTCGTAGGCCTTGACGGTTTTGACGGCGGTAAATGCGGCTTTGTGGGTCATCTGCACTCCCTCGAGGTTTCGACCCGGCGTCAATATCGGGGTCGATCTTGACGATCTCAGATCTTCATGTAAAGCTGACTTTGGTACAGAGTGTACTGGTCTGACCATGTGTTTCGCCGGTCTGCACAGCACATTTCCACGGTATTTCTCGCACCATTTCTCGCAGTATGTCTGGCCGATCTTCGTGGGGCCAGCCGAACCAGAGGGGCACGTTCGAATGAGGGCACACACCCGGCGACGCATGTTCGCCAGCATTGCCACGGTCATAGTCGCGTCCATGGCCCTAATCGGTTGTTCCAGCGGATCGACGACCGCCGAAGGGGAGCCGGACACGGCGTTGACCGTTGGCCTGCTGGCCACTCCCGGCAACCTCGACTACACCACGACCGCCGGTGCCGCGATCCCGCAGGCCCTCCTCTACAACGTCTATGAGGGGCTGGTGAAACTCGACAACGACGGCACGATCATTCCGCTGCTCGCCGAGTCGTGGACGGTCAGCGACGACGGGCTGGTCTACGACTTTCTTCTGCACGAGGGCGTAGCCTTCTCCGACGGTTCGCCATTCACCGCGGAGAGCGTGAAGTTCAGCCTCGAACGCGTCAAAGACAACTGGACCGCCAACGGACCCGCCTACCTCGACCCGATCGCCAGCATTGAGGCGGTCAGCGACACCGAGGCGCGCATCACCCTGTCGAAGCCGAGCAACAGCTGGCTGTTCAACATGAGCGGCCCGGTCGGCACCATGTTCACCGAATCCGGCCTGGCCGACCTCGCCACCGCTCCAATCGGTACCGGCCCGTACACGGTCAGCTCGTTCAAGACCGGGGACAGCCTCGTGCTCGCCACCAACGCCGACTACTGGGGCGAGGCCCCGTACATGACCGACGTGACGCTGCGCTATTTCACCGACGCAACCGCGCAGACCAACGCGCTGCTCAGCGGCGACATCAACCTCATCTCGGGCATCTCCCAGTTTCAGCTGGTCGACCAGTTCAAATCCAACACCGACTTCCAGGTGCTCGAAGGCGCGAGCACGGGTGAGGTGACGCTGTCGATGAACAATGCCAGCGACGCCTTCAGCGACGTTCGGGTGCGGCAAGCCGTCATGTATGCCATCGACCGCCAGGCGGTCATGGACACGGCGAACAGCGGCTACGGTCTGCTGATCGGTTCCATGGTGCCGCCGACCGACCCCTGGTACGACGCGACCCTGGCCGACCTGTACCCGTACGATCCCGACCAGGCCACCGAGCTCCTGGCCGAGGCCGGAGTCAGCGACCTGACCGTCGCCTTCAAGATTCCCAACCTGCCCTACGCCGTGGCCGGCGCCCAGGTGGTCAAGGACCAGCTCGCCAAGGTGGGTATCACCGCCAACGTGACGGCGCTCGAATTTCCCGCGGTCTGGCTCGACGAAGTCTTCTCGGGCCACGACTACGACATGTCGCTCATCATGCACAGCGAGCCGCGCGACGTGACCGCCTTCGCCGCCCCCACCTACTACGCGGGCTACGACTCACCAGCGGTGATGGCCAAATTCGCCGAAGCGGACGCCGCCGACGCGACCGCCTACATCGAACTGATGAAGGAGGCCACCACGACCATGGCCGAGGACGCCGCCGCCGACTGGCTCTACCTGCAGCCGGCGATCTCCCTCGCCGACGCCGACCTGCTCGGGGTGCCGAAGAACACGCCGAGCCTCGCACTGGACCTGTCGACGATCGCGCGATAGGGCCCGCAGGGGCCGCGACCTGGCCTTAGACGCGTACGGTTGTTGTTCGAGCGGTTGAATCAGTCAGAGGAAAGTCCCGTTATGGTCTTTGTGGTTCTGCGTCGCCTCGGCGTCTTCGCCACCACGGTGGTCGTGGCCTCGGTCGTGACGTTCCTGATGCTGTCGATCCTGCCCGGCAACGCCGCCCGCATCGCCCTCGGCGTGCAGGCGAGTGAAGCGGATGTCGCGGCGCAGGCCACAGCCATGGGGCTCGACCGCCCAGCGATCGTGCGCTACCTGGACTGGTTCGGGCACGTGCTGATCGGCGATTTCGGCACCTCCACCGTGAGCCGCCAGGCGATCGGCCCCGAAATAACGGATGCCCTCGGCATCACGGTGATCCTCGTGCTCACGAGCGTCGTGCTGGCGCTTTTGTTCGCGATTCCGTTCGGAATCCTCACCGCGGTGAGGCAGCGGAAGCCCGATGGTGCCATCTTGTCGGGCATCAGCCAGATCGGCGTGGCCGTACCCGGATTTCTGGCCGGGATGCTGCTCGTCACCGTTTTCGCTGTGACGCTCCGCTGGCTTCCGGCCGGCGGCTGGGTCGACCCGGGCGAGGACTTCGGTGGATTCCTCGAGCATCTCATTTTGCCCGCGATCGCGCTCGGCAGTGTGCAGGGCGCCGTGCTCAGCCGCTACGTGCGCTCATCCGTTCTGGAAGTCATGCGGGAAGACTTCATTCGCACCGCCCGCGCCAAAGGCCTAGGTGCCGGACCGGCCCTGTTCCGGCACGGGCTGCGCAACGCCGCCGTACCGGTGATGACCGTGCTCGGCCTGCAGATCGCCACCCTGCTGGTCGGCGCCGTCGTGATCGAGCGGGTCTTCAGCATTCCCGGCCTCGGCAGCCTGCTGCTCGACAAGGTCGCGCTGCGCGACCTGCCGGCCGTGCAGGGCATCGTGCTCGTGCTCGTGGTGTTCGTACTGGCGCTGAACTTTCTGGTGGACCTCGCCTTCACGCTGGTCGACCCCCGCCTTCGGAGCGCCGCATGACCGCCGTCAATGCCCAGATCCCCACACCGACCGGGCCCACCCCCGCACGCCGCAGCAAAAACGGGGGCGGTGCCACACTCTGGGCCGGCGTCGTGCTCATCGGCCTCGTGCTGCTGGCGGCCCTCGTGTCAGCGTTCTGGACGCCGTTCGACCCCGAGGGGGTCTTCTCAGACTCCATCCTGCTGCCGCCCGGCGCGGAACATCTGCTCGGCACCGACAGTTTCGGGCGTGATGTGTTCAGTTCCATCCTGCGCGGCGCCCAGATCTCCCTGCTGGTCGGCACCGTCGCGGTTGGGATCGCCGCGCTGCTCGGCGTGCCGTTCGGCATCGTGGCGGGCATGAATCCCGGCCGTCTCGACCAGTTCATGATGCGCGGCAACGACATCTCCCTGGCCTTCCCCGCCCTGTTGCTCGCGATCATCTTCGGTGCCATCTTCGGAGCGGGCACGGTCACGGCCATGGTCGCGCTCGGCATCGGCACGGCACCCGCCTTCGCCCTGATCGCCCGCAGCGGTACCCTGCAGGTCATGAGCCGCGAATATGTGCAGGCAGCCCGCGCCTCGGGCAAGAGCGGCTTCTTCATCGGGGTGCGGCATGTTCTGCCCAACATCAGCGGCATGCTCATCGTGCAGGCCTCCGTCTCGTTCGGCATCGCGGTTCTCGCCGAGGCCGCGCTCTCCTACCTGGGGCTCGGCACACCGCCGCCCACGCCGTCGTGGGGGCGTATGCTGCAGGACGCCCAGGGCTACCTGTTCATCGAGCCGCTGCTCATCGTCTGGCCGGGAATTGCCATCGCCGTGGTGGTGCTCGGTTTCAACCTGCTCGGTGACGGCCTCCGCGATCGCTTCGACCCCAAGATGCAGGTGAACCGATGAGCACACCTACCCTCAGCGTGAGCGACCTGCGGGTCGGCTCACCGTTCAACGAACTGCTGCACGGCATCAGTTTCGACATTGCGGCCGGCGAACGAGTGGGCCTGATCGGGGAGTCCGGCTCCGGCAAGTCGCTCACCGCGACATCCGTTATGGGGTTGCTGCCGGAAACCCTTGCGGCCAGCGGCACGATCCGCCTGAACGGCGTCGAAGCCGACCTGCTCACCGCCGGCGAGCGTCGCCTGAATTCGCTGCGCGGCAACACCATGGCGATGGTGTTCCAGGAGCCGATGACCGCCCTGAACCCGCTTATGCGGGTCGGCGCCCAGGTGGCCGAGATCATGACGGTGCACCGCACCGAAAAGGGTCGGCGGCAGGCTCGGGACCGCGCCGTTGAGCTGCTGGCGCAGGTGAAGCTGCCGAACCCGGCCGAAGCGGCCCTGGCATTTCCGCACCAGCTCTCCGGCGGGCAGCGCCAGCGCGTGATGTTGGCCATGGCCATGGCCAACGACCCGCAGCTGCTGCTCTGCGACGAACCGACCACGGCGCTCGACGTCACCGTGCAGGCCGAGGTTCTGAAACTCATCGGCAACCTCGTCACCGACCGCGGCACCGCGCTGCTGCTGATCACGCACGACATCGCGGTGGTCGCGGAGGTGTGCCAGCGGGTGCTCGTGATGTACGAGGGCGACATCGTCGAAGACGGACCGGTCGGGCGGGTGCTGACCGCGCCGCAGCATCCGTATACGCAGAAACTCATTGCGGCCTCCGATCTCTCTTCGGTCGACGACCGGGGCCGGCTGCACACCATGTCGATGCCCGTAATCAGCACCCCGCGTGCGGCCGCATCCTCGCCTCGTCCGGTTGCAGCGGATGCCGCCGCCGCGCCGATTCTGCCGCCGCACCGCGCCGCCCACCAGCGCCTCGAACAGGGCGGCCCACCGGTGGTCTTCAATGAGGTCGCCGGGGTGCCGGCCATCTCGGTGCGCGACGTCAGTCGGCAGTATCGCCGACGCGGCGGGGGACTGTTCGCTCCGGCACCGATCGTGCACGGCCTGCGCGAGGTGTCGTTCGACGTGGGCGAGGGCCAACGGTTCGGCATCGTCGGCGAGTCCGGGTCGGGCAAATCCACGCTCATGCGCATCCTCTGCGCCCTCGACCAGCCTTCCGCCGGGACGGTCGACGTGCTCGGGCAGTCCATCGCCGGCGCCTCGGAACGGCAACTGCGGGACTTTCGCAGCCAGGTGCAGATCGTCTTCCAGGACCCGATGGGATCGCTGGATCCGCGCATGCGCGTGCGCGACATCGTCGCCGAACCGTTGCGCAACGTCAGCCGCGCCGACGCCCTGGCCCGGGTCGAAGCCCAGCTCAATGCGGTCGGGCTCGATGCCGACGTGATGCACCGGCATCCGCACCAGTTCTCCGGCGGCCAACGGCAACGCATCTCCATTGCGCGGGCGCTCATCACTCGGCCGCGTGTGCTCGTGGCTGACGAAGCGGTCAGCGCCCTCGACGTGTCGGTGCGGGCTCAGGTGCTCAATCTGCTGGCCGATCTGGTTGATGAATACCAGCTCACCCTCGTGTTCGTCTCCCACGACCTCGGCGTCATTCGCCACCTCTGCGACACCGTCGCCGTCATCTCCGACGGGCGCATCGTCGAATGCGGGCCCACCGCGAGCGTTTACGATCGCCCCCTGCATCCCTACACAAGGCAGCTGGTCAGCGCGACGCCGTCGATGCGCGACCTCGCCCGACGCGCGGCGAACTGATGCAGCACCGAACAATTGGAAGAGGGACCATGGCCGAGACCGCGCCCATCGAATGCCTGCCGGCGACCGAACTCGTTCGGCGCTACCGAAGCGGTGACCTCTCCCCGGTCGAGGTGACGGCCGCGGTGCTCGACAAGGCCGAGCGTCTGCAGCCCGAGCTGAACTGCTTCTGGGGTCTCGACCGGGTCGGAGCGCTCGCCGCGGCCGCCGCGAGTGAACGCCGGTGGGCGGCCGGGATGCCGCGCGGACCGATCGACGGCGTGCCGACGAGCATCAAGGAGAACGTCGCGGTGCGCGGCTTCAGCCAGCCGTCCGGCACCGCAGCCAAGTTCGACGCACCGGTTGCGACCGTCGACGGGCCGAGCGCCGCGCGCGTTCGGGAGGCCGGCGGCGTCATCTTCGGCGTCACGGTGATGCCCGACTACGGCATGCTGTCCTCCGGGGTCTCAAGCCTGCACGGCGTGACTCGCAGCCCGTGGAACCCTGCCTGGACCGTCGGCGGGTCGAGCGCCGGCGCGGGCGCTGCGGCCGCAGCCGGGATCGGCCCGCTGCACCTCGGCTCCGACATCGGCGGCTCGCTGCGGCTGCCGGCCACCTGGCTCGGGCTTGTGACGTTGAAACCGAGTTTCGGCCGAGTGGCCGTCGACCCGCCCTACATGGGCCGGGTCGCCGGACCGCTCACCCGAACAGTGGATGATGCCGCGCTGTTCCTGGGGGTGCTCACCCGGCCAGACCCGCGCGACTACACCGCTCTCGGCGACCAACACCTCGACTGGACCGACGTGCACTGCGGCGAATCGGGTGTGACTGGATTGAAAGTAGGCTTTCACCTCGCGGGTGGGGCGGGTCTTTCGACCGACCCGGAGGTGGCGGCATCCGTTCTACAGGCGGTGGAACTCTTTGCGGCGGCCGGAGCGATCGTGGAGCAGATCGCCCCGCCGATGACCGCGAAATACCTCGCCGACCTCGACCTGTTTCTGAGGGTGCGCTCCCTCGCCGACTATGAGGTGCTCAAACCGGCGCGGCAGGCGCTGGTGCTCGACTTCATTCGGGACTGGGTGCTGGGCGGAGCAGGGGTATCGGGGACCGAGGTGGTGCGCTGCTACCAGAGCATCCAAGACCTGCGCGCGGCGACCGTCGCGGCCACCGCGCCCTATGACGTAGTGCTGTCGCCGGTGTCGCCTGTCGCGGCCTTTCCTGCGGAATGGCCGATGCCGACCAACGACGCGGCCACCTCGCTCGACCACATCGCGTTCACCGCGCCGTACAACTTCTCGGAGCAGCCGGCCAGCTCGGTGAACTGCGGGTTCACCGCCGACGGACGCCCGATCGGGCTGCATATTGCCGGACGTCGTTTCGAGGACCTCGCCGTGCTGCGGGCCACGCACTGGTACGAGCAGGCACGGCCGGCAGCGGCCGAGCCGGTCTGGCCCTTTCACACGGTGGGCCAGCTGGCGCGCTGACTCGCGCGACGGGCTGGCAGTGCTCTTCAGGGTTCTCGTGCCGTTCATGTCCTCGTGTTCGGACGTTCGTACCGGAGGGGCAGGGTTGGTGTCGCCGGGAAGTGGGGCCCGGCATCATTCACTCCCACCGGATCCGAGGAGCGTAAATCGTGAAGAGCACATTCGCACTACTACCCGCCACCGTTGCGCTGGCCGCCGCGCTGAGCGTGGCAGCGCCGGTCAGCGCGGCACCCGCCGACCCGCAGGGACCTCCCGCCCATGCAGAGGCGCCGGCGGCTATCGAAAACTACCCCACGACCATTGATTCCGGGTCGTGGGACGCCGGACACATTCAAGGCATCGCGATCGATGAGAAGAACGGGTATGTGTACCACTCGTTTACAGACACGCTGGTCAAGACTGATTTGACGGGTAATGTCATCGGGACGGTCGAGGGGTTCACCGGCCACCTCGGCGACCTGGACTTCAACACTCAGGACGGCCGCGTCTACGGTTCCCTCGAGTACAAGGCCGAAGAGGCCTTCTACATCGCAATCTTTGACGTCGACAAGATCAACGCTGTCGGCATGGACGCCGAGGATTCAGGCTTAGTCACGGCCGTGTACCTCGAGGAGGTCGTCGAGGACTTCACGGCGGATATGGACGGCAACGGCGTATTCGACGGCAACACCGCCAGCACCGCAGACCACCGGTATGGTTCCAGCGGCATTGACGGCGTCTCCTTCGGTCCCGAGTTCGGAAAGAAAAGCGGCAAGCAGCAGCTGATGGTCGCCTACGGTGTCTACCGCAACGATGCTCGGGCCGACAACGATCACCAGGTGCTTCTGCAGTATGACGTTTCCCGATGGGGAAAGTACGAACGCCAACTGACCCAGGCCGATCCGCACACTTCCGGCCCGGTCGACGAGGACGCCAAGTACTTCGTCCACACCGGAAACACCGCCTTCGGCGTGCAGAACCTCGCCTACGACGAACAGAGCAACCTCTGGTACATGGGCGTCTACCGCGGCGGCAAGCCCGGGTACCCGAACCGGACGCTCTACGTGCTGGATGGGACCACCGCTCCGCACGAGCAGATCATTGAAGGCCAGCCCAACGATGAAACCGGCCTCGTCGTGCCGCTCCTGCAGCAGGGGCTGAAACACGAAGCCACCGGCATCTACGGCTGGGAGTTCAAGTCGGACGTCGGCATCGAGCCCGTCGGTGACGGCTATTTCTACGTCGCCCGAGACTTTCGCGACAGCTCCAGCGGCCATGCGCAGCAAGCAGCCACACTTGAGCTGCACCGCTGGACCGGAAAAGGCGCATCCGGATTCGAGCGCGTCGTCCGCTAGCTGGTGAAAGGGTCGGCAGGCAACTGCCGGCTCCACCGCGCCACTTACACGCCCTAGGCGTTCGGCGGGTCGAAGCGGCCGTCGACGGCGGTCCAGCCGCCATCGACGGTGAGCACCGACCCGGTGACGAAACGCGAGGCGTCCGAGGCAAGATAGACCACGGCGCCGGCCAGTTCGCTCGGAGTCGACCAGCGGCCGAGGGCGCTCTTGGCGGCGTAGGCGTTGTACCACTCGGGATCGTTCTTGATTTGTGCCGTCAGGGGCGTCTCCACGACGCCGGGGGAGATCGCGTTTACCCGCACCCCGGCGGGCCCGTATTCTGCCGCGGCGGTGCGCAGCAGCTGCACCAGCCCGGCCTTGGTCGCCGCGTAAACCCCCTGGCCGGGCTCGACCGTGACCGCCCGAATGGAGGCGAAGCCGATGATGCTGCCGCCGCCGTTGGCCGCCATCGTCGGCGCAAAGGCCTGGATGAGGACGAAGGCAGCGCGCAGGTTGAGATTCACGACGCGATCGAACTCGTCGAGCGTGTAGTCCGCGATGCGCTTTCGCACGTTGGTGGCCGCTGTGAAGACGAGAGCGGCGAGGTCGGTCAGGTCGCGGGCGACGGCCCGAACGGCTTCCTGGTTGAGAACGTCGAGCTGCAGCGCGCTGGCTCCGGCGCCGAGCTGCGCCGCGGTGGCCGCCGCGCTCGGGGCGTCCCGGTCGGCGCAGATCACCGTGGCGCCGTGGGCGTGCAGGGCGAGGGCGCTCTCTCGGCCGATGCCGCTTCCGGCCCCGATCACGAGAACCCGGCGACCGGAGAACTGGAACAGCTGGGTGTAGTCCATCGAGGTTCCTTTGTTCTGGTTCACGGGCGGATCATGGCCATGCGGGTCACGGTGAACTCCTCGATGGCGAAGCGCGGCCCTTCCCGGCCGGTGCCGGAATCCTTGACGCCGCCATAGGGCATGATGTCGGAGCGAAAACCGGGAATCTCGTTGACTACCACGCCGCCGACGTTTAGCTCGTTGATGGCCTGAAAGGCTCGTTGCAGCGATCCGGTGAAGATGGCGGCCTGCAGGCCGTAACGCGAGCGGTTGACCAGCGCGATGGCCGAACCGAGGTCGGAGATGCGCTGCAGCACCACAACCGGTCCGAAGATCTCCTCGCACCAGACCAGGGCGTCGTAGGGAACATCCGTCAGCACGGTCGGGGCGATACTTCGGTCGATCCGGTGGCCGCCGGCCAGCACCCGCGCCCCGCTCGCCCTGGCGGCATCGATCCAAGCCAGGATGCGCTCGGTTGAAGCCTCATTGATGACCGGTGCCACGCGGGTGCTTTCGTCGCGGGGGTCACCGACGCGCACCTCGGGCAGGCGGGCGAGCAGCATCCGCTCGAATTCGTCGGCGATCGTGTCGTGTACCAGAATGCGCTGCACCGAGATACAGGCCTGACCATTGGCGTAGAAGCCGCCGCGAATCACCGCGTCGACGGCCTTCCCGAGGTCGGCGTCGCTCGCCACGATCAGCGCGGTGTTGGCGCCGAGTTCGAGTACGACCTTGCGCGGCGCAGCGTCGCGGGCAATCTGGTGCCCGACGGCGGCAGAGCCGGTGAAGGAGACCACGGCCACCCGCGGGTCGCGGACGAGGGCCTCGCCGACGGCGATTCCGCCCGTGACGAGCTGAACGGCAGCGGTCGATACCCCGTGGTCGCACAATACCCCGCGAATGAGGTCCACCACCCACAGCGTGGTCAGCGGTGTGTTCGGGGCCGGTTTGATGATGATCGGGCAGCCGGCAGCAAGAGCGGGAGCGAGTTTGTGGCTGGCCAGCAGAAAGGGGTAGTTGAAGCCGGTGATGCCCACGACGATTCCGGCCGGTCGCCGCGTCCAGTAGCCGATCATTCCCACCCCGCTGGGCTGCAGGTCGAGCGGAACGGTCTCACCGTGCAGGTGGGCGACCTCCTCGGCGCTGGCCGACCACGTGGTGAGGGCGCGAGCGACCTCGGTGCGGCAGTCCGTGAGCGGCTTGCCAGTCTCCAGCACGAGCAGTTGCTCGAAGTCAGCGCTTCGCTCGGCGAGGGCATCGTGAATAGCGATGAGTAGGGTACGACGGATGCCCGTGCTCAGCCCGGCCAGTTCCGCGCGTACCGCGGCGGCCGCGTCCACCGCGAGCGCGGCCTGCGCCGCTGTGCCGACCGGGGCGAACGCGACGGGGGAGCCGTCGAAGGGGAATACGATCTCCTCCTGCTCGGCGCAGTCCAGCCAGCGTTCGCCGATGGGGAGCCCGGTCGGGTAGGGGATCGGGAACGGAGCCACGGGACTGCCTTCTGTTAAGGGGTGCTGGCATTTCTACTGGTCTGACCAGTAACCTAACTAGGGTATCGAGTGGCGATCGTCAGGTCAATCATCTGTCGCGGCGCGCATCCGTTCATGAGGGAGAGCCCAATGACCAGCACAACGAGAGTCCACCGGCTGGCCGTGATCCGCGGCGACGGAATCGGACCAGAGGTGATCGACGCGTCACTCGAGGTGCTCGCGGCGGCGGAGTCGTTGTTCGGGTTTCGGGCAGAGCTGACCGAGATTTCGGCCGGTGCCCGGCACTACCTGGCCACCGGCGAACTCTTCACGCCCGCCCTGCAGGCGCAGCTGCGTGACCACGACGCCATTCTGTTCGGTGCCATGGGGGACCCGGCCGTCGCGCCGGGCGTTTTGGAGCGCGGATTCATTCTCGAGATGCGTCGCAGCTTTGCGCAGGCGGTGAACCTGCGACCGGTAAAGCTGTATCCGGGAGTGACCACGCCCATCGCGGGCCTCACGCCGGAGCGCTGCGACCTCGTGATTGTGCGGGAAAACACCGAGGGCTCCTATGTCGGCCGCGGATCGACGGTGCACGTCGGCACCCCGCACGCCGTCGCCGTGCAGGAATCGGTCAACACCCGCATGGGCGTGGAGCGCGTGGTCGAATTCGCGTTTCGACTCGCCGAACGGCGCGGTGGCACGCTGACCCTGTGCCACAAGAAGAACATCCTGGTCGAGGCCGGCACGCTCTGGCAGTCGACGGTCGACGACCTGAGTGCGCGCTTTCCGACCGTTCCAGTGGACTACGTGCACGTCGACGCCCTGTGCTTCTACCTGCCGACAACTCCGGAACGCTTCAATGTGGTGGTGACCGACAACCTCTTCGGCGACATCATCACCGACCTGGGCGCGGCCATCCAGGGCGGTCTCGGCGTCGCCGCGAGCGCCAACCTCAACCTCGACGGCTGTGGCCCGAGCATGTTCGAGGCCATTCACGGCTCGGCTCCCGACATTGCCGGCCGGGGCTGGGCCAATCCGATCGGGGCGGTGCTCTCGACCGCCATGTGCCTCGCCCACCTCGGCGAGATCGACGCCGCTCGTGCCATCGAGGCCGCCGCCGTGCACCTTCTGGCCCAGTTGCCGGCGACCGCCGGGCCGCGCATGGGTTTCTCGACCGCGCACTTGGGCAGGGAGATCGCCGGCCTGGTGACGAGCGGAGCACCGGTGCCCGCCGTCCCCGGCTACTCGGTCATGGACGACCTCGCCGCGCTGCGCTGATGCGCGTGTTGACCGCATGAGCGTCGACGGCCTGTAACCTTGTACAGTCCCGCCCCCGTAGCTCAGTGGATAGAGCACCGGCCTTCTAATCCGATTGTCGTAGGTTCGATTCCTACCGGGGGCACCAAAAAAGTCGTCTGACCAGGGTTTCTTGTCCTTACTAAAGGGGCAAGACTTGATTCACGCAACGTTTATTCAACGTTTATTCCGCGGCGCCCGCCTTTTGTGGGCGCTCGGCGAGAAGGTACGCGAGCCAGTTCGATTCACCTGGTGTGACCTTGGGCACCTACGGGTTATGGATGCTACAAATCTCTCGGGGCTCGGTTTGGAGCCCGTACTCACGACAAGCGAGCTCGCCAAAAACAAGCACTCCCGCACGATCCTCAGCATGGTGCTGGGGTTTGCCGTGCGGCGGGGAGTCATCGCGCGCAATCCCGTGAAGGAAACCTCGCGCATGAAGAAGCCCCAGCACACCCCGAAGGCGCTCACGCCGGATCAGGTAGCCGCAATCCGACTCGCCGCCCGCGACTGGCGCACAGCGGAGGGCAGGATGGGGCCCAAACCCGACGGGCAGGTACGGGACCTGATCGAGGTGATGCTCGGCACGGCGACGCGCATCGGCGAGACGCTTGCGCTTCGAAAGTGCGACATAGATATGACCGCCGACCCGCCGTGGGTGCATATCCGCGGAACGCTCGTCATACAGAGTGGCGTCGGCGTGATTCGCCAGGCGCATCCCAAAACCCATGAGTCGAACCGGGTCGTCGCCGTGCCGCAATTCGCGGCAGAGGTAATTCGACGACGTCTGACACTGATCGAGGGGGAGGACGGTGAACACCTGCTGTTCTTTACGCGGAACGGCAAGCCACTCGCGCCGCACAACGTCCGGCGCACATTCCGCGACATTCTCCGGAACGCTGGCCTTGAAGGCATGGGGATCACGCCCCATGCCTTCCGTCGAACGGGGGCGACGCTGCTCGCCAACGAACTGGGTTTGCAGGCTGCGGCCGACGTGCTCGGACACACGTCGACGTCGAAGACAAAGGCGCACTACGCAGAGCCTGATCGCGCCGTAAAATCCGAGCCGGCGACGGTGCTGCAGCGGCTCGCTCCGCCTCAGTAAAGAATCCATTGGTCCTCTGAACGCCAGTGTCGAAGGATTTATCCTCCGGGAGGATTGTCCCTTTAACGGTGTTTCCGGCCTGACGCGCTGGACGTGGTCTGGCGGGAAATGTGCCGTGATGACGACATTTGACGCGGTGAGGAAGAAGACGAAATCTTTGCACACCCGTGACGCGGCGGCGATGGAATGGGTGCTCGTAGCATTGAGCAGGGGATGACCCTGGACGGCCAGAATGGGCTGCTGGGCCAGTTCACTAAATGCTTCCCCGAGACCGCGCTGAACGAGGCAATGACCGAGCGCCTCGGCCATGAGCACGGAGTCTCGAACGCCACTAACGTCACCAACGCCATCCGACTGCGAAAGAGTCGGGGGTTTTAGCTTGAGGCCTCTGATCGAGTCGATGGTCCGGTGCGGGCCTGGTAATGCAGCACTTGTTGACGTCCGGAGCATCGGACCGAACGGTCGCCTCGTTCGACCCTGCCTACCGAGAGATGCGTTTCAGTGCAATGGGCTTTCCGTAGGGCATGTCGACGATCTCGACGACCACAAGTTGCCCCAGCGATAAGGAGTTTCCCACTTCGGATCCGCGCAGCAGGCCATCTGCCCCAGCGGGGAGCGAAACGAAGACACCGTAGTCGGCAAGCTTTTCCACTGTCCCCAAGTAGCGCTCAGTGCGAGAAAGCATGCTCGGCCACGTTTTTGAGATGGTGCCCGGCGGAGACAGAGGAGCTACGATCTCGGTCTGAGACTTCAGGATGGCTTGCTCTAGCGATTCTCGGGTCACTTTGAGAGTCTTACGTCGCCAGAATGACGTAGCGACCGGTAGCGCAAGGAAGCGCTCAAGTTCAGGAGCAAGCGCGTTCTTGGCATTGCGAGCTCGCTCTTGTTGCCGCTGGTTGGTTTGCTCCTGGAGTTTATTTGCGGCTTCTCTACGTTCTTGCTCGACGGCCTGCTTCTGCCGTCGCTCCTCCTGCTGCCTGGCCATCGCCTCTTGACGACGCTCAGCCTCCGCCCGGAGACGCTTCAGGTTCTCTTCGCGGACCGGCCGAATCTGATCATCAAAATTCGCTCGCGCTGCGGAAATCCGTGCACGATGGTCCTGCCCGTCCTGCTGATCCCGCTGAGCACCCTGGCGTTCTGCCCTGGCGTCCGCCTGCTCTGTGACCGCCGCGCCATGCTCTGCACGCAGTTTCTCAATGACACCTATCGTTGCGACCACCGCCATTTCTGACTCCACCCGCTTTTCGCGCTCTTCGGCCGCAGCCAGCCATTCACCAGCGGCGAATTCCCGCGCCTTCGCTTCCTCTATTCGGGCGCTCGCTGCCTCCTGTGCGGAGTTCCACAGTGGCTCGTCGATGGATATTGAGTTCGCCGTACGCGCCAAAGCATCGGTGTAATTCTGGACGACCCGCTCGACGTTGGGCATCAATCCGGCGTGTCTACGCACCTCCTCGCCGCACTCTTTCGCTGCCTGAGCGCGCTGCCGCACAGCCTTGGAGCGCTGAGTAGCAGCACTATACCGCTCTTTCAGCTCCTCCATTTGTTTGCTGCCGCGTAGTTCATCGCGCTTCCACTGCGCGTATCCGAGCAACTCTTGGGAGATGATGAGCGTCCCTAGGTCTTCGTCGCCAGCCGCCTCCGATTCAGCGACCGCGCGGCGAACTGCCTGGACTATCCGCTCCGGAGGGTTGACCATCCGCTGGCTTTGAGACAACCGCGACGGTCTGTGGAACGATCCAAACGAGGAGTCCGCACTCGAAGCCGGTACTGGCGAGTAGTCATTCAGGTCGGTTGAGGAGGTGGTGACCAATCTGCGTACTTCGTCTGCGGCTGAGTCGTAGCTTGATCTGTCCGACGAAGAGGGCATGAGGGCTACGGCGAACTGTCCAGGCAGAGATTGACGCAGTCTGGCTTGGAGGTAGATTCGCGTCTCTTCGAAGAACCAGTCTTCGAGTAGCCCGTACTCCGAGGAAGACGCTGGAGGGAAAAGGGCGTCCAACCGGTCAAGTTGAGTCTGATCGTCGGCCGAAGTCTCCGGGTTCGACTCAATTCCCTCTGCGAGAGACGCGCGCAGCTCCGCATATTTTGCTTCGTTTTCTGCCCTCATCGTCAAGAGCGCTCTGATCGAAGTGAAGTCAAACCCGGAATCGTCGGCATCCATCGTTACGGCGCCGATGAGGTCGGTACCTTGCTTGTGCCAACACGCCAACCGGAAGTCAGCCTCCGCCGCAAGACTGATTCCGGTGACCTCCGCCAGCGAAGTCAAGACCTGCAATCTCTGGATCACTTCAAGCCAAGTGAGCGCCTGTTCGTCCCCCTCGTGCGCCATGCGAATCTGTTCGGCGAAGGTGGCGGCATCGAGGCCAAGGCCGTGAAACTGAATCGGGCCGTCCGGGTCCAGGATGCCTTGAAGGTGCACGTACATGGAGGCAGTTGACTGACCCGAGTTGAGCACCTCCAACGCGGTCTCCATCCCGCCGGACCGTGCAAGAAACGTCGCGAGTCGAGGGTCGACACCTTCTTCGAGTTCCTTAGTAGCGGCACCCCAATGGGCTCGCATCTGCTCGGCCAGTTCGGCCGGCGTTCGGACGAGCACTGACGTCCAGGTCGGCCGATACCCCAGAACTGGTCGCACTCTAGGCTGGAGAGCACGGTCCAAAGCTTGGTTCTCGCTCGGTCCACCTGCGCCCATGAACCGAACCTCGAGGGATGGCTTTCCATTAAAGGCCAAGTTTCGAACCACGTTAGCTTCCACGACGATGCGCGGCTCGGCGGGATTGGAATCGTCGGAAAAAACTGTAAACGAAACAGCCTCGACAGGGCCATCTTCAGCAGGCACGCTTGACCCGTCTGAATCGTCCCCGCCGAGTGCGACCTGCACCAATGAATCGAGGTCATCGGGCACGCCGAGCAATTCCGACAGGATCCTCATCGGCCCGGCTTCGGATGATGCAAGCCGGCTTTGCGGGCTGGCGCCAAGGGCGGGTTGCAGCAATGAGCCGAGTTCGACGTTCCCGATAATCAGTCGCGACAGAAGTCCGGATGGCCCAAAGCCCGAGACCGCTAGGGGAGAGTACGCCGAGCCGCTCGACGCGTTACCGCTCGACCGAGGCGGACCGGCCGACGAGTTGAATGCCGAACCCCCGATTGATTGGCTCGCCCTGCCCATTGAGTAGTACTTGCCGTCATAGCTGCCGCCTGACTTCAGCGCAGCGATCTGCTTGCCCGTTGCGGGGCGCGACCAACGGTTAGAACTGGATCTGCGTGCCATGATCTGCCCTCTCTGAGTCCGCCGTATATCTGCGACGCATTCTATCGGTTGCGCGGCTAACTACTTTCGGGGGTGCAGGCGCGGCCGCCAATGAGAGTAGCCACGTTGCTTGGGCATCCTCGTGCTCTACGCCAACCGCGCTCGCAGCGCCCTTAGACCAGTCGCGCTCAGGTACGTCAACTGCGACAGGGGAGCAGGGCATTTGCGCCCTTCGCAAGAGCCAAAGCTTGGCGATATCAACGAGATTAACCGTGAAGGTATAGCGATGCCTGGGCATCGCGGCGACGCGCGACTTCGTCGACGATGAACTACACGAAGTCCTCATCACGAATCGGACCGCACGCCAACCGTACCCCGATGGGCGGACCAGCGACGAGCCTCGCACCGGGCGCGCAATCAGACTGGCAGCGGTCGTGTCGTGGGCATCCGGAGCCGGTCGCACTCGTCGTGCGCCGCGGATCGTCGCCGAGCTGATCTCTCGTGCGACTCCGACAAGCAGGAGAAGCACGAGTTCCAAAATTGAGCCGGTGGTGCTAGGGTCACGAACATCGTCATCATCCGACACAACCAAAGATGGTGACGCAAGGTCCTGGAGCATGCGGCAGGGATAGCGCGATTGCTGGCGCTGGAAACTACGGAGATCGACTGGGACAAACGACCAGCAGATGCTCACTACGTGATCCTGGCAGATCCGGAGGGGAACCAGTTTTGCGTCGTGGACACGGCCACCTGAGCAGGGCGATCTGTAGCTCGGTGCGGGGCAACGATGGAGAGGCGTGCTCAGGCCTCCGGGTTCTGGTCTGGCTCAGCCCTCTGGCAGGGCCGTGCTACTCACATTCTGGTGCGAGCGCGGCCCGAGTTAGGATTCCCTACCAACCGTTGTGGAGGCACTCATGACCCGTGAGCCGAAGCCGTTCGATGTCTACGAACCCGGGGTCCTGTTGCATGGGACGAAAGCCGACTTGGCGGTGGGCGACCTGTTAGTTCCCGGTCGCGACTCGAATTTCGAAGCCGGCAGGCGAATGAACTATGTCTATATGACGGCAACCCTGGACGCTGCAACCTGGGGTGCCGAATTGGCAGTCGGCGACGGTCGGGGACACATTTACATCGTCGAACCGAGAGGTGCCCTCGAGGATGACCCCAATGTGACGGATAAGAAGTTCCGCGGCAATCCGACTCACTCCTACCGCACCCCTGACCCGGTTGAGGTGGTCGGTGAACTCGTGGATTGGATTGGGCACTCGCCGGTTCAGGTGAAGTCGATGCGGGATGGACTCGCCGCCCTGACAAAGGAAGGCCGCGCCGTCATCGACGACTAAGACCGTCGAGAATGAATTTGGTGCGGATAGGTGGGCGCCGGTGCGGGGAAGTGCGCGGGTAGCATCCGCTTGTAATTGCCCCGCACGGTACTTTCAGCTTTAGATATCAGGTTCTACAGTGTTGTTAGGCAACCTCTATTACGCGGCGTGACCCGTTGCGATGGCGTGACTTTCAGTCCTTTCAGGTTCTTGTTGCCGAACATCTGAAAGGCCGCACCATGTTCGAGTTCATTCTGGCCGCCACGGCCCGCAGCTACTTCTTCTTGCGCCGGTTCATGCCGACCGCCATCGTGATCGACGCCATCAGTACGCGGCGTGGGCTGAAGTGGGGGGTGCCACCGATGCTGCTCGCCGTTCCGTATGCGATCGCTGCTGTCTATTGCCGAGCCCCGATTGAAGCCGGTGGTGCGGGCTGGCTGAACCTGCTCGTGTTGCTGTTTCTGTGGAACACACTCAAGTTTGTTTTGATCGGGCCCATCAGCCTGCTGAAGCTGATCGCAGTACGCGTTCGTGAAGACGTGGCGCGCCGTCGCATGACGCGGACGCTGCTCACTGACGGCGTTGAGCACTTCGACGAGCCAGTGCTCGTCTCGAGACTCGGCTGACGCCACGTCTGGGCCGGCGTACCTCCTGGTAGCGGCATGATTGGCTCACACACGTCCGCGCACAGGAGGCTTCACTATGACGATCCCGCAGGATCAGTTCGACGACCTGCTCAGCCGCACCGCCCTGGCTGCACTGTTCTACTATCCGGAGGTCGCTGTCGACGATGACGGCCACAACCTGCAGAATGACATCGCGTACTGCGTGGAGCCCGTCGCCGGGATCGGAGACGAGGATGCCGAGCGGCTCCGCGTCGTGGTCGGGCGTGTGATCACGAATCCGACGGTGCATCGCTCTGAGCTTCTCGCGCTGGTCATCGAGCTGGCCCCGCAGCCTGCCGAGTAGCCGCGATCATGAACGACCCATCTGAGGAAGGCGCCGTGCTGCATAAAGGGCTGGCGGAGCATCCGTCTCTTGATGAAGAGGCCGAGAAGCGGCGGCAGTATGTGGCGGCGAACCGTGACCGGATCCGCGAGATGAATCGTCGCTGGCGGTCGGAGCATCTCGACCGGGCCCGGGAGCTCAATCGTGACTCGATGCGTCGGGCTGCGGCTCGCCGGCATCGCGAAGCGGAGGTGCGGGCGCGGGGGAGGGAGTGGGCGAAACGCTGGCGAGAGGAGCACCTCGATCGCAAGCGTGAGTATCAGCAGCGGTGGGTGACGAAGAATCGCGAGAAGGTGCGCGAGTACTACAGCCGCTATTACGAGTCCCACCGCGACGAGGTGAACGCCCGGGCTGCGGCCAGGCGGGATGCGGACCCTGAGCGCACGAAGCAGATCACCCGGCAGTGGGCCGAGCGCAACAAGGAGCGCCGTGCCGAGTTGCAGCGCACCCGGCGCAGCGACCCGGAGGTTTACCAGTCCGAGCTGGAGGTCAACGCGGCGGCGAGACGGCTGAAGCGCATCCTGAGTCGGGCCGGCCTCCCCCCGAAGCGTATTCACGTTGCGACCGCGGCTGAGCGCCGGGCCGATGAGCGTGAAGCCGATGCGTATTTCAATGACCCATCGCGGCCCGAGCACTTGCGGCAGTTCACCGTGTTCGCCGAGTCGCTGACCGAGCACATGCTGAAGAATGACGCACGCATGCGCGAGTTCGCCGATGCCTATGTATCGTCCCGGGCGCGCATTGGTTTACCGCCGGTGTCGGTGGATGACGTCGTGTACGCCCGGGCCGTCGAGATCGTTGCAGAGAGGATGCGCCGGGTCGACCTGCTGACCGGCCGCGACGTCGCGGCGGCCGTTCGCGCCACGACGGCCATGATTCGGCGCGAAGAGCGGCAGCAGCAGTTCGAGCGACTCATAAGAACAGTCGTGACTCATGCGCACCGCAACAGTGCACGGTTTCGCGTCGACGCGGAGATGGATAACCAGGCTAGGACTCATCGGGTAAAGCCTCGTGTGCCCGTCGAGTCGCTGGTCGTGCAGCTTGCGATGCAGGAGGTCTTTGGGCGCGTGCCCACGAACAGGCTGACAATCGATGATGCTCGGAGCGTTGCCCGCGTCGCCAAGCAGCACGTTGCGATGTCTTTCCAAGCTCCTGCGGACGCGGTAGACGAACGGATTCACCGACCGTCCGCCGGGTAACTGGCTGTTGGCTTGCCACACCTGGATATGGGCAAATTTCGCCATCTCCCTAGTCGCCTGCCCAGATCGGTCAAGCGCGGTCGCGACCGTTGTGCGGAAGCGCAGGGATAGTCACAGCCGGTCAGCACACCAGGTGTGCAGCCCGAGACTCAGGCGTATGTTTAACAGGGGCCAAACATCGGGACTTGATGCGCGCACGTTTATTCAACGTTTATTGCGTCGAGACCAGCCGAGATGGGCCGAGGTAATGCGATAGAATTGCGGCAGATATCACAGGAAACTCCTGATCAGATCGATATCGGACGAGATTAGTCTAGATTTCGCAATAAGATTCGCTCGGCCAAAATGGGTCCGCCGCAATCCGATTGTCGTAGGTTCGATTCCTACCGGGGGCACCAAAAAAGTCGTCTGTCCAGGGTTTCTTGTCCTCACCGAAGGGGCAGGACTTGATTCACTCAATGTTCTGATTTGACACGGCCTTGGACTCTGGAGCTGCCCACTTGCGTCAGGCGGTAACGAGTTGTGATTACACGATTCTGTGTTTTTCAGGGACACCCACGCCCGGTTTCAGCGAGATAGGGTATCCATGAACAGCTCCAGGGCGCAGAGGATGACACTCACGATGACGAGCAGCCAGTTGGTGGCGACCAGAAATAGCCGGATGCCGATAGATATCCGTGGCGTGTCGGCCGCCGCGGAGCCGGGTGCCACGATGGGGTCATCCTGATAGGAGTGGTGGAACTGGGCCCACAGAGGCGGGGCGATGAGTAGAACGACCGCCGCAATGAAGACCGGTAGCGCGGGAACGCTGAGCACGATCCGGTCCGCTGACCACAGGGATATCAGCACAAAAACCAGCGTAGTGACAAGCCCAACTGCCGCCCCATCGATGAACGCTCTGACCTTCCCGTGCGAAACTATCCGCACGATGATGGTGGGAAGGAGTCGTGGCAAAAACGCAATAATCGTGAGCACTGCGATCGTAATCAGAACCACCCCGAGCCCGAATGTCACGTCTGTCTGATGCCTGAGCGGAACGACCGTCTCTATGAGAGCCATGAGCCCGAGCAGGCCGAGACCGCTGCGCAGGGTGGCACCCCGCACCTCTTTTGCGGCATCTGCGGTTGCCGGAAGGCTCAGCTCCGCGGCGTAGTAATGGGCGCTGCCGAAAGATTCTTCGGCCAGGGACCCGGAGTCGGCCAGGAACTCGCGTGCGGTCGCTACGGCGTCGCCGATCCGCGTGCCGTTGACGTCGAGCAGGCGCAGCTCGATGGTCAGGCCTTCCAACCACTTCTCGTTCTCGGTGTCGCGGTCGTGTGCGTCGCGAATGTTGCTGGCCGTCATGATTTGTCCGTCCCCATGGTTAGTGCGGTGCCGCTTGTGAGAGTGCTGTCGAGGTGAGCCAGGACCGTGTCCGTAAAATCGCGCCAGTTGGCGGTCTGGGTTGCCAACTCGTCGAGTCCGGTATTTGTCAGCGACAGGTATTTGCGCTCGGGACCGCCGGCGCCGACCCGCCACTCGACAGAGATCCAGCCGGCCGCGTCGTAGCGGGTCAGCAACGGATAGAGCGTGCCGCCCTTGATCGTGCCGAATCCCCTCTCCTCCAACTCCGCCGCGATGGCGTACCCGTAGGTCGGGCCGGCGGCGAGCGTGCGCAGCACGCACAAGCCGAGGGCCGCCCGCATCCAATCACTTGACCACTGTTTCGCGCCCATGACTTTTTCCTCCAAACGCTGCACGCATGACTATATAGTGTCACTAGTTAGTCAGACTGTCTACCCGTCACCCGCGAATTAGGGCCTGCCCCGCTGCGCCGCGCGGTCGGGTCGTCGTGGCCCCCGCTAACGGGGTCAGGGTCAGAGCGCTGGGGTCTAGTCTCGGTTGCAGTGCGGAGCGATGCGTGCACGTCCGTTTGATAATCCATGTTCGGGCGCCCTGAAGCGGCTCACCGAGGCCGGCTGCAAGGTACGTGAGACTATCGAGAATCTGCTCCCGTAATGCGCTTTCCTTTGCGGAACGTGATAAGAATTCCATAAAGGAAAGTCCGAAGTGGAAAGTGGAGTCACGATGCAAAACCAAGAACAAGTCCCCATCTCCGCAGGCGATGCATTGGTCTCCGCTCAAGCAGCAGAAGATGCCATGCGGCGGCGCGCCCGCTCGGTCAGGCCATCCATCGCGATCGTCGGACTGACCAGTGGCGCGGTTACTGCCGCCGTTTTGCTGCCCCAAGAGATGGCGTTCGTCGTTGCAGTCGTCGCGTTCACTGCCATAGTCGTTTCGGCCTGGCTCTTCGAGCGTGCTGGGGTTCGCCGCCTTCTTGCCCAGCCAGGTCAGCATCTTGCCGGGCGACTGATCCTTGTCGGCGTGATGGTGCTGGTCCCGATCGCAGGAATCCTTATCGGAACGTACACAGACTTCTTCTGGGCCGTCGTGGGGTTGGCGATCGCAGTGCCACTGGTGATGATTGCGGTTCCCTGGTGGTGGGAGCGAGATATTCATCGCACAGCAGTAGGAACCTAACGATGCGCGCGGTATTCGATGACGTGATCCATGCACCCAACAGGCTGCGCATAACGGCCGCGCTGTCGGCCGTCGAGAGCGCGGACTTTTCCATCATCCGTGATTTGCTCGGTGTCAGCGATTCCGTACTCAGCAAACACGTGAAGCCGCTGGGTGAAGCGGGCTATGTCAACATCACAAAGACCGTTATCGATTCCCACATGCGGACATCTCTCGCCCTCACCACGAAAGGTCGGGAGGCCTACCGGGCGCACATAGAAGCCTTGCGAGAAATCACCGCCAGTATGGGTGATGAGGACACGAGTAGTTTACAGGTCTCAGGACATCCGAGACCGTGATCCAGCGTCCCGAGAACTAAATCACCCCGGGCGTGGTGAGCCACAGGGCAGGATGCGACCCAAGCCAATTGTGAAAAGTTCAACGTGGCTCCCGCGATCCGTCTCAAGAGATCCATCCCACGTTCCATAAGAGGGACGTCCACCGGGCGCGTTGAAGCGGGATTCCTCAAATCGATTCGCTGAGCAAATTGCCCGTATGGGGATCCTTGAGCGGGCTACAGCGTTCCGGTAGCGGATACCTAAGGCTGCGGCTGAGAGGCAGCGTGTGAGTTGGTAGCGTGGGCATTATGACGCGCGTGTGGCTGACGAAATGGGAATGGGCCTGCTGCGGCGATGCTTTTGCCATCGGCGATGAGGTCGACTTCGGTATCGAGACGCGAACACCGAATGCGGCTCTCGCTGACATGCTCGGACCGGAACTTATCGCGACGGTGGCCGCGATGGAGTCGCACCATGAGGAGGAGTTCACCGATCGTGTGTGCGGCAGGGTCATCGCGGTACACGCGGTCACGCAGGACGTCATCGAGCGTCGGTCGCTACGTCGGCCCGGCCATGGCGCGCCCTCCGAATCGATCATGACGGCGGACGGCGACAAGTGGCCGATGGCCGACCGTAATTTCGCCAATGGTGCGTTCCTCGGAACTTCGCCCTCTCGATACATGATCGCGATCGAGCCAGTTGCGGATACAGCGAGGTTGGCCGCGGCTCAGGGAGTTCGGCTGCGCATCGATGAAGACGCCGAACCGCTCCCTACCGTCGGAGAGTTCGCTGTTCCACCGCCCGAGCAGCGCCGACGCTCACTGGAGGGCTGGCTCGTTGACGTCCAGGAGCACGCATAAAAGCGTCCGCGAGCGGAACGGCGGATTCAACTGGTCGTCGCAACGAGGGGCTTTTCTGGCTCTGACAGTAGTCGTTGCATGGCTTGAGCGGGTGTGATCCCGCCGAGTGTTTTGCGGGGTCGATTGTTGAGTTCGGTAGCGACTTCGAGCAGCTGCTCAGGCGAACGTACGGATAAGTCGGTGCTTTTGGGGAAATATTGGCGCAGCAGCCCGTTGGCGTTCTCGTTGGTGCCCCGCTGCCACGGCGAATGCGGATCACAGAAGTAGATAGCCATCTTTGTGGCCAGCGTGATCTGCCGGTGCTGGGCCAGCTCGGTTCCCTGATCCCACGTCAGAGTCTTAATCAAGTGCTCGGGGAGAGTCTTGATGGCGGCCAACAGTCCATCGCGAACCGTGATTGCGCCGTGGTCACCGGGGAGGTGGACCAGCATTGTGAACCGGGTCTGACGCTCCACCAACGTAGCGATCGCCGACCGGCAGTGTGACCCCAAGATCAGATCCCCTTCGCAATGCCCCGGGACGGCGCTGCTCTCAACCTTCGCCGGTCTCTCGTTGATCATGGTCATGCCCGGGATCTTGCCCGAGTTCTTCGCAGCAGGGCCCTCAACCGTTGTCTCGTTACGGACTGGCTGGTCCGGCAACGGGAACCCTGCGCGAGCGACCATTTGTACATTTGAGGATCCCTTGTACATCTGGTGAGTGGAATGTACGCTTGAAACATGTCAACCACGGTCCCCGTCAGCGTCTCTGATGCACGCGACCAGCTCGCATCGATCATCGACCGGGCTCGCACCGAGCACGAGCCGGTCTTCTTGTCTCGCCGCGGGCGGCGAGTTGCGGCTGTTATCGACGTCGACGATTTGGAGCGTCTCATTGAATTGGCCGATGACATGGCCGATATTCGTGCCGCTGAGGAATCCCGTGAAGAGATGCGTCGCACGAAAAACGAACCGACTCCTTGGGAACAGGTGAAAGCGGACCTCGGCCTCGCATGACTTACTCGGTGAAGATCGCACCGGCCGCTGAACGGCAACTGCGAAAGTTCGATCCGCAGGTTCGACGGAGAGTTCAAGCAGCGATCGACCTCTTGGCAGACGATCCGCGGCCTCCCAAGGCGATCCAACTCGTCGGAGGCTCTGGCGAATGGCGGGTGCGAACGGGGGACTACCGCATCATTTACGAGATTCACGATGACCTGTTGATCGTGCTCGTCCTCCGCCTTGGACATCGACGCGAGATATACGAATCCCGATAAGTGATCCCGCAACAGGAACGGCGGATTGAGAATGAATGCTTCGCCGAAGAGAGTGCACTGCGCGTCGGGAGATCCAGGATCGCGCGGCACAATACCCGTGGCAGCCCAGAGGCTTTCACGAAGCCACTGCGCGCCGCCGTAAACGCGGAAGTTGCCGACTCGGTCCGGGTCCTCGCGCATACACTCCAGCAGGATGATAGCCCGTCGAAGCGTGCTCATCTCGTGGGAGAAGGTGGTCCACTCCACCTGGTCGCTGCCGTACTCGAACGGGTCGAACGTCTCTTCTGGATCGTCGACGAATATCTCGAGCTCTTCGCTGGTGGCCCTCGATAGCAGCAGCGACGCATCTGCCAGCGTGAACACCGCTACGACCAAGGAGCGGTCGACGAATTCATCCGCAACATCGTCGATGAAACGCGCCACGGACAGCCCTGTCGCACCGAAGCCCTGAAGCACTCCAGCCACTTGCGCGACTGTCGTTGCTTCGGGCACCGCGAAGTGCGCTCGAGCGGTAGCCAGCAAGGAGACCACACGGTCTTCAGTCAAAAGGGTCCTTTTCAGCGCGAACGATGCGTAGGAAATCGAGACACTATCCAAGGTCTCATGCCCATATTTGATGCGTTCAAGATCAACGTTGCCTACAGCCGCCCCGCCAACGATGATCGCGCAGTTGCACGGCGAGGGGTTAGTTGCTCCGAGCTCGCGAGAAATGATCTCCTGATGCTTCTCCACCATAGATGGATCAGGGCTGCCGACTTGACGCCCAAGATCATGGCTATGAGCAAACGCACACCCAAAGCCCTCAGCATCCGATATGCCCCACGGGTCGTAACGAAGGAGTCGTCTGCCTCAGACTGTCGCACGCGCAAGAAATAATCGCACCGTCGAACCTGGTTGTGTCCTAGCCCTGTCTTGTCGCGCGATACGCCGTCGGCGTCCCGTAAGCCGGACGCCGACCGGGACACCCAAAAAGGCCAACAGTCGATCCCCGACAGTTGCTCCGTTTCGTAAGGGGAACCCCCTACGGGACGAGGGCCGCTTGAATCCGGTTGCTGCGCCTCACGTCTGTTTCGACTGAATGTCGTGGGCCCAGTCGATTATGAGTTGTAACCCGTCCGCGAAGACGGGCTCGTTCGGACGGTTGAGGAAAGCGTGGAAGGTCTCGGGAAGTACGTGGTAGCTCGATGCGATCCCGGCAGCTGAAAGCTCTCGGGCGAACTGACCGCCCGATGCGCGCATCGAGTCGCGGTCCGCGTCGATCATGAGCGTCGGAGGGTAGTCGTGCAGGGGGTGGCCCCCGGGAAATGCGTGCGCTTCCAACATTGCGCTCCGTGTGCCCGCGTAGTGGAGATTCGTCAGGTTGAGAAGGGTCGGCGTGTGGACAAAACGTCGTTTGCCACGAAGGCGACGGCGCAGAGTGCGCGCCCGTTTCGGGAGGGCGGCGTGGAACAGTCCGTAGGCGAAGAAGACGCCTGCGAGAGGTGCCGCCCCGTCGTCCGCCATGCGAAGCACTGCGCCGGCCGATAGACACGCTCCGGCGCTTGCACCGCCCAGAATCACCCCGTTGGGAGCCTCGCGCTGAACCGCCCGCACCACTGCAACGACATCGTCGACCGGGACCGGATAGTGGACCGCCGGGCTCCTGCCAAAACCACTCGAAGACCGTCGAAGCCTTGCGAGAGTCGCGAGCCGGTAGTCAACGGTAACGACCTGGAATCCCGCCGCGGCCAGCGATCGAGCGACGTCATGAGACTCGGGCTGGTCGAGGTTGCCCTTGAAGAATCCACCTCCATGAATCCACACGATTGGCGCGGATCCGAGTGGACTCATGCCAAGAGGCGGCGAATAGCGCCGAACGGGTATGGGGCCGTAAGGCCCTTGGATCACGCTGTCGATCGAGTTGACAGGCTTCATCCTCTGGTCGCGGGGCTTCACGTTCTCACCGCGTCGAGCCCGACATTTGCGGAGAACGTGTTCCGTTGCCCTTCTGCCAGTGCGGACGAGACGGCAGAACACTAGTGCAGCTTCGGGATGCTGCCAGCTCCGTGCAGACCCGACTCACACCAGCGCCGGCTGGCGATTCGCTGCCCTGCGGATACCGACAACGGCGAGGATGAGTAAAGCGACCCCGCTCACGGTGTAAAGGGTGGCGCCTGTGGGTACATGGACGCCACCCGACACGGCGAACGTGTCCGCGACGTCTATACCAAGCGAAAACGAGCCCAAGAAGTAGGCCGGGGCCCCGCCGGCAATCAGCAAAAGATGCCCCAGAATTACGGGAACGCGTCCGACGCGCCCAGTAAGTCCGAGGATGCTCAGGACCAGGGCCAGCACGAGGCCAACGGAACCCCACACAATCAAGCCAATCACGGAACCAACGACGTCCACTCCCGCGTCACCAAGTCCCGCAACGATCTGCTGATACCGGAGCCCCGGGACAGCGGCTTCTGGATCCCACACGGCAATCGTCAATACCATCACCGACGCATACACACCCACGATGACCGGCCCCACCCACATTGAAATACGATTCCCCATTCCTGCACTTTAGCGCGAGGCCGCACCACGCTATCGGGCACCTCTCTCCCTTCGGCCGCCGTGGCGCGGGGCGCTTGTAGGGGGGAACGCTATTCGGGCAATCTTCGGCTGGCGCTGATGCCGATTCTTGTTTGGAAGAATTGAGAGATGACTGTCACCCTTCGGCGAATCCTCACTAGCGAGTTTCCGTCGTGGTTGGACCGCAGCTGCATCGAATACGCCGGTTTGGTTACCCAGGGTGGATCGCACGAGGAGGCTCAACGCATAGCGGCCTCGAGTATGGCTCGTTCGTTCCCGGGTGGTGCTCCGAGCGAAGTGGCGCAGTACGAGACCAGCTTCCGGGTCTTTTACCTCCGTGGCCCCGCGGGCATCATTGTCGCGCTGGCCGAACAGATCGGCTGAGGCCAGCCCGTCGCGCGGAATGGAGCCTTCAAAGGCGACGTCGTGGTTCCAAGTAATAATCCGGGCTGCAGTCGGAGTGACTTGTCCAGAGGAGGCGCAGGCCCATCAGTCGGCGCCGATCAGATGAAAGAACCTCGCGCAGTTGCCTTGCAAGCGATGTCGGATCGGGATTAGCACGAAGGGCGGTCAAGATTGGCGACACCAAATCGTCGTACTCGTCGGGTGAAGGGTTCGGATCGTCGCCCCCGTACACACCGATCGGGTCCCAGTCGTGAAGCATTCGGTGTCGACGAGCGGAGCGGCCGCATGGCTGAGCAACGAGAAGGCGTCGCTTGCCGCCGGGCCGACTTGCGAGGCGACGATCGCCGACAGTTTCTGTTCCCATTTTGAGGCCCCTTACGGATTAGCCTATCGAGTCCATAAGAGCTCACCACGAGTCACGACCACTTCGATGAGACGATGCCGCGAACTTGTGCAGAACCGCAGGTCGGGACGGCAAGCGCTAGCGTCGTCGCCCCTTACGTGTGCCCGCAAGCCGAACGCTCATCGGGCACGTTCCGGGTCAGGCCTCGTCGAGAGAAGCCCGAGCAGTTGACCGCCGCGATGCTCGGCTACTCCTCTTTGGATTCGTCGTCGCGGTCGGCTAGAAGCAGGTCGAGGTGAAGCTCTTGTGTGCGCTTGTACGTCCGGAGCGCTTGTGTTGCAACGAGGATTAGTCGGCAGAGCAAAACCAGGAGCACCAGACCCAGGATCAATGCCACAATCGTCCCACCCATGACTGCGACACCATAAAAATTGTATGAATACATATTCCGAAGGTATCGGGTCACCGACCGGGCCGCTGCCGCCCATCAGCCGACTGCCGTTGCACTGCGGTGCCAAGAACGTCCTGTCAGCGACGGTGAAGGAGTAGGCCAAATACGACGGTGGAAAACCCTGCCACTGTTGTCTTGTTTATTGTGCCGCGTTCTGGGCTCGGACTGAAGGTAGGGATTCGATTCCGGTGTACTGGAGTCGATAGCTGGCGCCTTTCAGGGTGAGGACGTCGGCGTGGTGGACGATTCGGTCGATCATGGCTGCGGCCACGATTTGGTCTCCGAAGACGTCGCCCCAGCGAGCGAACGCGAGATTGCTGGTCAGGATCAGTGATGCGTGTTCGTAGCGACTGGAGACGAGTTGGAAGAACAAGTTCGCGGCGTCTTGTTCGAAAGGAATGTAGCCGACCTCGTCGACGACGATGAGCCCGTAACGGCGGAGCTTGACGAGTTCTAGGGCGAGCCGGCCCTGCTGGTGAGCTGTTTGCAGCCGAGCCACCCAATCGACGGCAGTCGCGAATAGCACCCGGTGGCCGGCGTGGGCGGCCTTGATGCCTAATCCGATCGCGAGATGCGTTTTCCCTGTGCCGGGCGGCCCGAGCAACACCACGTTCTTAGCTTCGGCTAAAAACGCTCCGGTGGCCAGGTGCGCAATCGTGTCACGGCGCAGTGACGGTTGGTGATCGAAGCTGAAATCTTCGATCGACTTGCGGGCCGGGAACCCGGCTGCGCGGATGCGGATCTCTGCCCCCGACGCTTCCCGCGCTGAGACCTCCCGGGAGAGAACCGCGGCGAGATATTCTTCATGGGACCACGACGCTTCTCTGGCTTGATCGGCCAACCGGGTCGCCGAGTCGCGAATGCGCGGTGCTTTCAACGCGCGGGCCAAGTATTCGATCTCACTGCCGGTCTGGTTCCCCATCACGCGACCTCCTCGTCGCTAACGTTCGTGGTGTCGAAGTCGACACCGAACGCGGTGTCGTAGTCCGCTAAATCCCGGTGAAGGTCCGACTCGGTCGTGGTGGCAGCTGCGGGGTGTTGGAATGCGTGCCGCAGGCGTGCTGCTTGGGTGACGTGAGTGGGGTCGGTGATGGTTTGCGCGGTGGACCAAACCCGCTGGTGACAGGCCACGATCTTGTCGTCGAGCTTCACGATGACCTGGGCGAGGTCGGCGGACACGTCGACCATCCGGCCGATGCCGGTCGGATCGACGGAGTAGTCGTTGCCGGCGACGCGGACGTAATAATCTCGCGGCAGCCGCACCCTCGAGGAGAATCCCACCACCGGAGCCACCGGCGGAAGCGGGAGCATCGCGGCGCGATCCTGGTCGATCAGATCCACGGGTTTGCACCCGAGGCTGCGAACGGTCCGGTGGTTGGCCTTCGACGACAACCAGTGAGCCAGTTGCCCGTTGAAGTCCTCCGGGGAGGAAAAGGTGCGTCCGGGCAGGAAGGATGTTTCCAGATACTGATTGGCTCGTTCCACGATGCCTTTCGATTCGGGATCGAAGGGTTTCAGCTGCACGATCTTGGTGGCCAGCATTCCCACGAAGGCGCTGACTCCAGCAACGAAATGGTTACCGCGGCCGATGCCCGCTTCGTTGTCCCAAATCAGCCGTCGCGGGACCGCGAGGAGTTGGGTGCGAAGCAGATGCCACATTCCCGCTAACAGATCTGGTGTTGTCCGAGACGGCAACATCACGGCACAGATGGTGCGGGAGAACCCGGCCACCATCACCAGCACCGGCGGGGAACCGACCTGGTCAGCACCGAGGGGAATCTTCACCGGCGGGAACCACAGATCACATTGCGTTTGGTCCCCGGCGCGGTAGTGCAGCCGGTCGGCGGGATCGGCGGGCGCATACTCTGGCCGCAGTCGGGCAACCGTCTCGCGCAGCCAGGTAATAGACCCCGTCCATTTCACCCGTTCGGCTACCACTGTCGCGGGCATCTTGGGATACTCGGCGAGCAGTTGCCGCAATCGCGGCTCCAGATCTCGCATCCCCGACGGCCGGCCGGGCCGCTCGTATTTCGGAGGTCTATCTGACGCGATCGCTCGGGCGACCGTGTCGCGCGCGATGCCGAGCTGCCGCGCTATCTCACGTTGCGATACGCCCTCGCTCAAGTGAAGGCGACGAACCAAAGCCCAATCTTCCACTGTGATCACCCATCTATCGTGCTTGGGTGGCCCAGTTTTAAACCGTCGATTCTGGACTAGATTTCAACCGTCGCTGACACGTCCACGCAGTCCCGCAAATCGGACCTCTACCGGTCACGCGCATTCCTCAGCGGGACATGACCCCGGAAGGCTCAGGCCTTACGAGCCGCCACAGAGAACATCAGCGGCACCCTCTCGCGACCCGAGGCCAAAGCAAATCCGGCCGGCGTCTCTACGAGTGGGGGCAACGGCTTCCAGGGCATAGCGGCCCGTCCACCCTCGCAGGCCGTCGAGGTGCGAGTGTGGTCGACCACGTGCTGCCCGAGGATGTTCCTTGGCCGTCCCCAGCCTGATCAATCCGTGCAACGTTCGGCTCGCGGCCTCCAGCGTCGTTCGGTCAAGGCCCCGACGGCTTGGAGGCTCAGCGCGTGACCGCGCCGTGCCTCCACGCCGTCAGCTCGCCCGGACGCGCCCTCCGGGGTCAGGCGGCCATCGCCCCGTAACGCTTGTGGCCATTGACGTCGTAGCGATCGAGCATCATGACCTTCGACCAGACGCGGATGAATGCGCGGACGAACCGCTCTTGCCCGTCGCTGCCCGCGTAGGCATCGGCGATCGACCGCAGCTGCGCGTTCGAGCCGAATACCAGGTCATTCCGGGAGGCCCTCCAGCGAGCCTCGCCGGTCGCCGGAACCCGACCAGTGAAGGTCATCGCGGTCTCGTCGTCCTTCGTCCAGATGAGGTCGGTGTCGGTCAGATTCACGAGGAAGTCGGTCGTCAGGGCTCCGACGTGATCCGTGAGCACACCCACGTCGGACCCGTCCCAGTTGCTGCCGAGCACGCGGAGCCCGGCGTGCAGGACGGTCCACTCCGGTGCGGTGAGAGTGAACAGGTTCGCCTTGTCGAGGAATGCCGCCTCGGGCGCGACGCCCGGAGCAAACTCTTCGAAGCGCTCGGACACGAAGTTGCGGAACCCGTCCGCAATGGGTCGCAGCCACTCGAACATCTCGATGTCGGTCAACTCCTGCGTCGTGTCGACACGGCCTGGCGTAAACGGCACGCTGGCGTCAGATCCTGCCGCCCGTGCCGCCTGCTCCACGGCAGCGCTGCCGGCGAGGACGATGAGGTCGGCGAGAGACACCTCCCGTCCGCCCGACGTCGCCGTGAAAGCCGCCTGCACGTTCCGCAGCGCGTCGATGACTGGGACGGTGCGCCGGTTGACCGCCCAGTCTTTCTGCGGCGACAAGGCCAGGCGGGCACCGTTCGCCCCTCCGCGCTTGTCGCTGTCGCGGTAGGTCGAGGCGGCGGAGAACGCCGTGTAAACGAGGTCGGACACGGACAGCCCGGTCGCGAGGACGGCTTCCTTGAGCGCTGCCACGTCGGCCTCGTCGAGTGAGTATCCTGCTGCGTCCGGGAGCGGGTCCTGCCAGAGCAGGTCGTCGGCGATGGTGACCTCCGGGCCGAGGTACCGGTGCTTCGGCCCCATGTCGCGGTGCGTGAGCTTGTACCAGGCCTTCGAGAACGCGAGGGTGAACAGATCAAAGTCGGCCAAGAAACGCTCGCATATGGCCCGATACTCCGGGTCGACCTTGAGTGCGATGTCCGAGGTCATCATCATGAGCGGGTTCATCTGACCGGGTACGTGGGCGTCCGGAGTCTTCGGCGCCTCCGAGTCAGTCGGTGTCCACTGCAGCGCACCGGCCGGGCTTTTCGTCTGCTCGTAGTCGTACGCGAACAGGTTCTCGAGGTAGGTGTTGTCCCACTGTGTCGGGTTCGGAGTCCAGCTGCCCTCGATGCCGTTGGTCGAAGTGTGCTCAGCACTGCCGGTACCCACCGGGTTGTGCCAACCGAGCCCCATCGACTCGATCGGGGCTTTCTCGGGTGATGGTCCGATGTCGGATGCGGGTACCTGGCCGTGGCTCTTACCGAACGCGTGGCCACCGGCGATCAATGCCACCGTTTCCTCGTCGTTCATCGCCATCCGCGTGAACGTGATGCGAATGTCGCGTGCTGAGCCCAGCGGGTCGCCGTTCGAATAGGGCCCCTCAGGGTTGACGTAGATGAGCGCCTGGTGCGACGCGGCCAGGGGGCTCTGCAAGTCGTAGCCGGCGTCGCCGTTCTGACCATGCCAGCGTTCGTCGCGGCTCACCATCTCGTCAGGGCTCGCGACCGCGTGCGGGTTCCAGACCTCCGGGCCCCACCAGGTGCCGTCGTCCGGTTCCCACGCATCGAGTCGTCCACCACCGAAGCCGTACGTCGGAAGGCCCATCAACTCGAGGGAGCAGTTGCCGGTCAAGACCATCAGGTCGGCCCACGACAGAGCGTTGCCGTACTGGTGCTTGATCGGTTGTAGGAGTCGTCGTGATTTGTCGGTGTTGCCGTTGTCCCACCAGCTTCCGATTGGTGCGAACCGCTGCATCGCGGTGCCCGCTCCGCCACGGCCGTCGGCAATTCGGTACGTGCCGGCGGCATGCCACGCCATTCGGATCATCTGTGGACCGTAGTTGCCGTAATCCGCCGGCCACCAGTCGACCGATGTGGTGAGCAGTCGCTTGATGTCCGACTTGAGCGTCATGAGGTCGATCGTGGCGAAAGCCGCCGCGTAGTCGAAGTCCGCGCCGAGCGGGTCGGCGTCTACGCCGTTCCGGTGGAGAAGCTCAACCCGGAGACGCTGCGGGTACCAACTGTCCAGGGTCGGCGACTGACCGAAGGTGCCACCGAGGTGGTCGCCACCTGCTGGCAGCGCACCGCTCATGTGGAAACTGCATGTGTTGGTCTGGTCGTCAGTGCCCATTGATGCTCCCTGTGTGCTTTAGCTGGATGAGAAACGGTGTCGTCGGGGTCACAATTTAACGATTAGCCGCCGCATCGCAGCGGTGTCAATCTGTGGTGCAGCGATGCTTCGACGCTGCTGTGAGGCGGTGCGTCGCGGGCTGCCGACGTGACGGGAAGCCCGATAGAGAGATCGTATTCCCGCAAGGTGCGCGTGGCCTGCCAAGAAAGTGACTGACTTCTAGACGGCGGTGGTGCGGTGGCCGAGCGCACGACGGCCAAACCAAATAAAGCCCTGCGCCGATTGCTGCGGTGCGGGCGGTGCGAAGCCCGGTGAAACCGACGCCGGAGGACGGGGGCTGTCGAGAGCTTGATTTCCGCGAATCGTGTTCCGCTCGCGGTGACCTGGGAGCACCCCCGCCAGAGGCTCCTAGTGGGGAACCCTGAGCGGGAACATTTGACTTGCTCGTGAAGAAAGCAACCAATAGACTTGCCCCCATGGAAAACAACTTGTCATCCGGCCGATCTAATCAGCAAAGTGACGCCGCGGTTCTCTTGGGTGACCTTGAGTCTGACCGCGCGGGCCTTATCGAGCGCCTCAAGGAGCCGAAGTGGTTCGCCCCTGCATTCGGCGCGTTAGCAGCGGTCTTCATCTCGACACCGGTGCTGCCAGAGACGTTCAACCGTGGGTTTGTACTTACATCTATCGTTATGACTGGCGTCCTGCTGGTTCTCGGCTACCAGTGGGTGACAGGCATCAAGCTCCTCCGCTTCCGGGTACTCGAAGGTGTGCTATTCGGAATCGCCATATTGACCACACTGTTCTTTTTCAGCGTCTCGCTCGGACTTGCCGCCAGCGGGCTCCCCTTGTGGATCGTCGCCTCCGCGATCGCCGGGTTCCTGGCCGCGACAGGTCTAGCCTTACTCGGTGCCTCGGCTATGCGGGAGCGTGTACGCGATGTCGCCTGAAGGCTCTTTCAACGAACTCGTTCATGAACCGATACGACTGCGCATCTGCGGTCTGCTGCGCGCCGTCGATGAACTCGACTTCGCCGTACTCAGAGACACCCTTGGCATCAGCGATGCCGCTCTGTCGAAGCACCTCAAGGTACTTGCGACGGCGGGTTTCGTGACTTCGAAAAAGATCGCCTCGGAGGCACGGGCCGACGCGCGACGACTGACATGGCTTCGACTCACGGACGTTGGCAGGGGTGTCTTCGACGACCACATCCGGGCGCTGAGGAAGATTGCGGCTGGCGCCGACGCCTCCGCCTAACAGGGCCGCTCGGATCGTGCTGACCAAGGTCGCGTCCCACTGATGCGCCATTTAGCGAACACAGAACGCCTCCCAAAACGGCACCAAAAGCCACCCCTATAGATGTGGCTGGAGAGTGGAGGTGTACTTTCGCCGCAGAATGGTGGCATCGCTGCCCGCAAGTGGGACGGCCAGGACAGAATCGGGGCCGATTCACCGGGCGACCACGCGTGCCGATGCTGTGTCACTTGGGAACCTTGCCGGGACACATTTTTATCAGCTCGAGACCGTGGGATCCAGGAACGGCGGGCGCTTGCCCAGCTTCACTCCTGGCGGCAGGATGGATGCTAGCGGAGGACGTTTTACCGCCGAGGTTGGCAACGGATTGGTTGGCGTGTCACGCCGCCACGGTGGCACGAGGTTCAGGTTGCCGGCGGAGCGCGCTGATACTGAACCAGGCTGCGAGGACGACCGCCAGTCCTGCAGGGATCAAGGCCCAAACAATGAGTTCGGTGGCTCTGGTCCCTGTGAGTAACAGGCTACTTCCAGCAGCAGCGCCGACGGCGGAACCGAGATACATTGCCGCCATCTGGAACGCGATGATTGGCATCGCCTGCTCGGGTCGATCCCCGACGAGGGCTTGCTGCACGGTAGGCACGCTTGCCCAGCCTGCCGCGCCCCACAATGCTGCTGCGATTAGCCAGACTGCGGGGGAATCGGACACCCACATCGCAACGAAACTGGTCAGGAGGACTCCCGGCAGCACGATCAACAGGACTCGTGGCCCATAAGTGTCCAGTGGTCTGCCAATCAGTGCAGAGCCAGTGACGCCTCCAATGCCCCAGGCCCACACGAGTGCGAAGCCCCACCCTTCGAGGCCCTGGGTTTCTGCCATCGGCAGCACATACGTGTACAAGCCCAGGCTGGCAACGCCGAGTAGGAATGCGATCAACACCCCAACGCAAGTTCTCGCGGACCGGAACACTCCAATTGCCGGGCCTATCGATTTCGGCAACGAGGGCAACGTTCGAGCGCGGGCAGCGAGTGCGAGCATACCGAGCACACCAACGACGACGACCAGCCCCATCGTCCATCGCCAATTCAAAAGATCGCCGATGAGCATCCCGACCGGCACGCCGATAACAGTCCCGGCAGACAGACCGAACGTCACCATCGCCGTGGCCCGGCCCCGCTCGGGCTTGGTGACCATCGCGGCCGCGGTTACCATCGCCACCGCAGTGAGTACGCCCGCGCCGGCACCCGCAATCAGCCTGGAAGCGAGGAAGACCTCGATTCCAGGCGCGACCACAGTGATGAGGTTACCGAGGTTGAAAACGCCCAGCGCAATGAGCAGTGCACGTGCGGTGTGTCCGCGGCTGAGTCTCCCCGACATCATGGGGCCAGCCAGCGCATATGCGCCGGTGAATGCGGTCACCCCGAGCCCGACAGCGGCCACCGTCGTGGTCAGCGAGTCCGCGATCGAAGGCAGCACCCCGGCAAGCACATAGGCATCAATCCCCAGAGCAATGGCGGCGGCCACCAATGGCCATACCTTGCGAATCATGCCTCGGCCATCCCTGGATTTGATTCCTGGTAACCGTGAAGCACGGTGTCGAGAAGTCCTGGGAAGCGAGTTTCGAGGTCGTCGCGACGCAGCTGGATCATGCATTGACGACCCTCTGCGCGGACGAACACGACACCGGATTCGCGCAGCAGGCTTGTATGGTGTGTCAGCGTTGACCTCGGAAGGTCCGGCCCAAGCTCGACACTGTCAACTTCACCCCGCTCCGAGAGCAGCTGCACCATCGACAAACGCAGGGGCTCACTCAACGCGAACATCACTCTCGGGATCGCGATGTCCCCAGTCTCTGGATGCTTGTACACGCGTGCTGCTGCCATCTGGCCCACCTCATATCGTTCGACTATTCTCGCACAAGCATAGTGCGAGAATAGTCGAACGATAAATCGTGGGTCGCCGCAAAACGGGCCAGCGTGTATCAATGGCTTGATGGCTGCGTGATCACGGCGACAAATGTCACCCAGCATCTGTGACGGAAACTAGAAAGAGCGCTACCCTCCAGAACAGTTGCACTGGCCAAACTGTGGTGCTTCATTTCGCCATCTCCAAGCCGCCCCGCAAGCCGGACGCCGAGGGGGACACTCAAACGGTCGATCGGCGACTTTCATCCGTTCCGTTTGGGGAACCCCCTGCGGGACGCAGTAGCGTCAGACAGTAGCGGGCTGTTCCATCCTGCGTATGACGGTAAGTTCGGGGTCGCTCGGGCTTCGGCCAAGGAGGTCGCCGAGGTCAGTGGTCGT
>NZ_FOCN01000007.1 GCF_900110125.1 Cryobacterium luteum | reverse complement strand
TTTACGGATCCCTTTGTCCCAGTCGACGGCAGTCCTGATATCGACATCGGCCAAAGCGGCCGCCTCACGGCGGGGAGTGCCAGCCGCGCGGAGCTCACGGAACATCTCACGCCCAGGGTGCGGTTTCGGCCCTCGAATCCCAACGCTGCGCGCCCAACGGTAGCCAGTGCCGCGGTTGATGCCCAGCTCAGCCGAGGCAGAAGTCACGTCACCAAGTCGCTCCAGCAGAGCCAGAAAAGACGCCTTGTCCGCGCACGGATTCTGTTCGTCGGTCGAGGGCTCATTGGTCGGGTTTAACGTGGTCATACAAACTCCCAAGAGTCTGGGTGTTGCAACGACCAGTAGAACCCAAGTAGAACATGGGCCCGTTTTCCGGGACCGGGCCCGGAAAGCACTGCACGACCGATGGGGACACGACAAGGCCCCGTCACCTGCGTGACGGGGCCTTGTCACTCGGGAAATTAGTTCTTGAGGTGGTAACGCACGCTCGCGAGCTCAGCGCGCAGTGCCGGCGGCACCTTCTCGCCGAACTTGTCGAAGTATTCCTCGGTGAGGTCACACTCGGCGAGCCAGCTGGTCTGGTCGATCGCGAACAGCTGGTCCACGGCCTCCTTCGACAGGTCGAGACCGTCGAGGTTCAGACCGTTCTCGGCCGGGAGCAGCCCGATCGGGGTGTCGACGGCGTCGGCGGTGCCCTCGATGCGACGGATCATCCACTCGAGAACCCGCGAGTTCTCACCGAATCCGGGCCAGATGAAGTCACCGTCGGGGCCCTTGCGGAACCAGTTCACCTGGAAGATGGCCGGGGCGTTGGTGCCGAGCTCCTTGCCGACCTTGAGCCAGTGACCCCAGTAGTCGGCCATGTTGTAACCGCAGAAGGGCAGCATCGCGAACGGGTCGCGACGCAGCTCGCCGACGATGCCGTCAGCGGCCGCGGTCTTCTCAGACGAGATGGTGGCGCCCATGAACACGCCGTGCTTCCAACTGCGCGCCTGAGCGACCAGCGGAACGTTGGTCGCCCGACGGCCACCGAACACGATGGCGTCGATCGGCACGCCGCCGGCAGCTTCCCAGTCGTCGGCGATCGACGGGCACTGGGCGGCTGCCACGGTGAAGCGGGAGTTCGGGTGGGCGGCGGTACGGCCGGAGTTGGGAGTCCAGTCCTTGCCCTGCCAGTCGATCAGGTGCTCGGGAGCCTTGTCGGTGAGGCCTTCCCACCAGACGTCTCCGTCGTCGCGCAGGGCCACGTTGGTGAAGATGGTGTTGCCCCACATGGTGGAGACGGCGGTGGGGTTGGTGGTTTCACCGGTTCCGGGAGCGACTCCGAAGAAGCCGGCCTCGGGATTGATCGCCCAGAGACGGCCGTCTTCACCCTGGCGCAGCCAGGCGATGTCGTCGCCGATGGTCTCGACCTTCCAGCCGGGGATGGTCGGGCGCAGCATCGACAGGTTCGTCTTGCCACACGCCGACGGGAACGCGGCGGCCACGTGGAATACGCCGCCTTCCGGGGAGATCAGCTTGATGAGCAGCATGTGCTCGGCGAGCCACCCCTCGTCCCGGCCCATCACCGACGCGATACGCAGGGCGAAGGACTTCTTGGAGAGCAGGGCGTTGCCGCCGTAGCCGGAACCGTAGGACCAGACCTCGCGGGTGTCGGGGAACTGCACGATGTACTTGTCATCGTTGCACGGCCATTCCACGTCGGGGCGGGTGATGCCCGACGCGTCGACGAGCGGGTAACCGACGCTGTGCACGGTGTGCACCCACGGGTCGCCGGCCTCGATCATCGTCAGCACGGTCTCACCCATGCGTGTCATGATGCCCATGTTGAGTACGACGTAGGGGGAATCGGTGATCTCGACGCCGAGCTGCGAGATGGGGCCGCCGAGCGGGCCCATCGAGAACGGCACGATGTACATGGTGCGGCCGCGCATGCTGCCGGCGAAGACGCCGCGCAGTTCCGCGCGCATGGCGGAGGGTTCGGCCCAGTTGTTGGTGGGGCCGGCATCCGCTTCATCGGTGGAGCAGATGAAGGTGCGGCCCTCGACGCGGGCAACGTCTTTCGGGTCGGTGCGGGCGAGGAAGCTGTTGGGGCGCCATTCCGGGTTGAGCCGGATGAGCTGGCCGGAGGCGACGAGCAATTTGGAAAGCTCGTTGGCCTCGCGCTTCGAGCCGTCGCACCAGACGATGGCGTCGGGTTCGGTCAGGCGGGCGATCTCATCGACCCACGCCTGCAGGTTCGGGTCGGTGCTGCCCGTACGGGGCGGGAACGCGTCCCCGTTGGTCTGGAGGGAAGAGTTGGTGAGGGTCATATTCTGGCCTTTCCGTATTGCTCGGGTAGGTGCAAATTTATGGAACGTCGGGCTGCATTGCTTTCTTGACGTTGCGTACGACCATAATTTTGGCCACAAATCAAGGATGGCCCCATCTGGGACATAGAACCGACGAAATTGCCAGTTAAAAACCGTTGTTTTTTAGATATTGTTAAGGAATGTCGACTCAAGCCTCCGATCTGGTCACCCTGGGCCATCGAATCCGCCACTTTCGCAGCGAGCGGGGTCTCACCCTCGACCAACTTGGCGAGCGCGTCAGCCTGGCGGGCAGCCAGCTGTCACTGATCGAGAACGGCCGCCGCGAACCGAAACTCTCAACCCTGCAGGACCTCGCGACCGCCCTGTCGGTGGACCTGGCCGAACTGCTGCGCCGCGAAGCCCCCAACAACCGGGCGGCGCTCGAGATCGAACTGGACCGGGCGCAGAAGAATCCGCTCTACGGGGCGCTCGGCCTGCCCGTCGTGAAGGTGACCAAGGGGATGCCGCTGCCCGCAATCGAATCGCTGCTTGGCTTGCACCGTGAGCTGTCCCGCCGCGCCAGCGAGGCCATCGCCACCCCGGAGGAGGCCCGTCGGGCCAATACCGAATTGCGGGAACGGATGCGCGCGCAGGGCAACTACATTCCCGAAATCGAGGAACTCGTCGAGGAACGGGTGCGGGCGAGTGGGCACATCTCGGGCGCCCTCACCCACCGAGAAGTGAGCGTCATGGCTGATCAGCTCGGTTTCAGCCTGATCTATGTGAATGACCTGCCCAACTCCACCCGGTCGGTCACCGACCTCGCCAACGGCCGCATCTACCTGCCGCCGGCCTCGATTCCCGGCGGGCACGGCCTGCGATCGATGGCGTTGCAGGCGATGGGCCACCGCCTGCTCGGGCACGAACGGCCCGGCAGCTACGCCGAGTTTCTGTGGCAGCGGCTCGAGATCAACTATTTCGCGGCCGCGTGCCTGATGCCGCGCGAGGCATCCGTCGCTTTTCTGTCCAACGCGAAGCAGGAACGCGAGCTGTCGGTCGAGGATTTTCGGGACACCTTCGGTGTGACCCACGAAGCGGCCGCGCTGCGGCTGACCAACCTCGCCACGAGTCACCTCGACATGACCCTGCACTTTCTGCGGGTCAACGGCGACGGCGCACTGCAAAAGGGCTACGAGAACGACGACCTGCCGTTTCCGGTGGATGTCACCGGATCGATCGAGGGCCAATACGTCTGCAAGCAGTGGAGCGCGCGCAGCGCTTTCACCCACACCAATCGCACCACGGAGTACTACCAGTACACCGACACCCCGGCCGGCACGTTCTGGTCGGCCACTCAGACCGGGTCAACGGATGCCGGCGAATTCTCGATCAGCGTCGGCGTTCCGTTCGCGCAGGCGAAGTGGTTTCGGGGGCGGGAGACCACCCAGCGCACCGTGTCACGCTGCCCGGACGAATCCTGCTGCCGCCGCCCGAACTCGGATGCGGCAGCGCGCTGGGCCGGACGGGCCTGGCCGAGTGCCCGGTTGCACGCCCACGTGCTGTCGCCGTTGCCGTCTGGCACCTTTCCGGGGGTTGACGACTCCGAGGTGTATGCCTTTCTGGAGGCGCACGCAGCCGAGTAGCTCGCTGACGCTTTCGTTTGCTGCGCGCGCCCGCCGCCGCTGCCCGCGCGCGTGGCAGGCCAGCCGCGTGAGCAGGTTTCGGCCGCGCGAATGCCCCCACTGCCTATAGTGGGGGTCCGGGTTGTGCAATACGAGGAGAACACTATGCGCCTGATCCAGGCACCAGCCAGCCCAGCCTCCCCCACCCGGGTGCGCCAGCCCGATCGCGGCCCCCTGCGCGTCGGCCTCGTGCAGCATCGCTGGCACGGCAACGACGCGACGCTTCGCGCCGAGTTGGCCGAGGGCATCCTTTTGGCGGCCGAGGCCGGCGCGCGCATCGTCTTTCTGCCGGAGCTGACCCTCAGCAGATACCCCGGAAACGTGCGCGCCACCGGTACACCGAAAGCGGATGCCGAGCCGCTCCGGGACGGCCCGACCTTCGCCTTCGCGGCCGCCCAGGCCCGGCAGCACGAGGTAATCGTGCACGCGTCACTGTTCGAACAGCCCGCTGAAACCGACGAACCGAACGACCCGCGCGGCTACAACACGGCCATTCTGGTGTCGCCGAGCGGTGATCTGCTCGGCCGCACCCGCAAGACGCATATCCCGGTCACCGCCGGCTACTACGAAGACACCTACTTTCGGCCTGGTGCGGCCGACGACGCCTACCCGGTCTACGAGGTGGCAGGCGCCCGCCTCGGCCTGCCCACCTGCTGGGACGAATGGTTTCCCGAAGTCTCCCGGCTGTACGGTCTCGGCGGCGCCGAGATTCTCGCCTACCCCACCGCGATCGGGTCGGAACCGTTGTTTCCCGACTTCGACACCCAGCCGATCTGGCAACAGGTCATCGTGGCCAACGGCATCACAAGCGGCCTGTTCATGGTCGTGCCGAACCGGCACGGTCACGAGGGCGACCTCACGTTCTACGGCTCGTCGTTCATCTCCGACCCGTTCGGACGCGTGCTCGTGCAAGCGCCGCGCGGCGAGTCCGTGGCGCTCGTGGCCGATCTCGACCTGGCGCAGCGCGAAGAGTGGCTCAGCCTGTTCCCGTTCCTGGCCACCCGCCGGCCCGACAGCTACGGCCGGCTGACGGCGGCGGTCGACCCGGCGCATCCGTTCGGCGCGGCCGACACCGGGGCGACGGCATGACCTGGCGCATGCCGGCCGAGACGGCGCCGCAAGACCGCGTCTGGATGGCGTTTCCGGCCGGCGGTTACACCCTGGGCGACACCGCGGCCGAGGCCGACGAGGCCCGCCGCACGTGGGCCGCCGTCGCGCACGCGATCGTCGACTTCGAGCCGGTGACCATGGTCGTCGACCCGTCGGCCCAAGCCGACGCGACGCGCTACCTGTCGGCCGCCATCGAGATACTCGAGGCTCCGCTCAACGACAGCTGGATGCGCGACATCGGCCCGAGCTTCGTGCACGACGCAGACGGCCGCCTCGGCGCCGTCGACTGGACCTTCAACGGCTGGGGCGACCAGGAGTGGGCCAGCTGGGACCTCGACGCCTCGATCGGCCGGTTCGTTGCGGAGGCCGCCGGTGCAGCCGTTGTCGGGTCGTCGCTCGTGAACGAGGGCGGCGGAATCCACGTCGACGGCGAGGGCACCGTGCTGGCGACAACGAGCGTGCAACTCGACCCCGCACGCAACCCCGGCGCCACGCACGCCTCTGTCGAGGCCGAACTACGGCGCACGATCGGCGCCGAGCACGTGGTCTGGCTGCCGCGCGGCCTCACCCGCGACCACACCCGCTTCGGTACCCGCGGGCACATTGACATGGTCGCCGCGCTGCCGTCGCCGGGCACAATCCTGCTGCACGCGCAAAACGATCCGGCGCACCCCGACTACCCGCTCACCCGCGAATTGCGCGCCCTGCTGGCCGACGCGCACGATGCGGCCGGGCGCTCATTCACCATCATCGACCTGCCGGCGCCGGCCGTAGTGCGCGACGACGAGGGCTTCGTGGACTACAACTACGTCAATCATCTCGTGGTCAACGGCGGTGTCATTGCCTGCGGTTTCGGCGAGGATCGGGCCGATGCCCAGGCTCGCGACGTGCTGGCCGCCACCTATCCGGGTCGGCGGGTGGTGTCGGTCGAGGCGCGGCCGCTGTTTACGCGCGGCGGCGGCATCCACTGCATCACGCAGCAGCAGCCGTCACAGCGGGCCTAGCCGATTAGGCCCGCGCGGCGACCCGCCGGTTGTGCCAGGTGCGAATGACAATGAACGGAACCAGTACGGCCGCGATGAGCAGCACGAAAGCCCAGGCGCCAATGTCGGGCGTCATGAGGTTGGCTCCCCAGATGACCAGCGCGACGGCTCCGACGTTCAGCAGAACGGATGCCCGCGGCCGGCTGGGCGGGCTGGTGAACAGGGGCAGCGAAGCCGTTGGGTTTGCCCAGGCCACGGACAGAACACCGAAGATGCCGCAGGCGAACCCGGCCAGAACAAGGATCGTACCGAAGATGACTGCCATACCTCGACCCTACAGTCCTACTTCGGCTGCATTCGAATCGCCCCGTCCAGACGGATAGTTTCCCCATTGAGCATGGGATTCTCGACTATATGCCGCACCAGGAATGCGAATTCCTCGGGGTCGCCCAAGCGGGACGGATGCGGCACCTGGCCGCCCAGCGAATCGCGCACCGGCTGCGGCAGGCCCTGCAACATGGGAGTGTCAAAGATTCCGGGCGCAATCGACACCACCCGAATCAGGCTCTGCGCGAATTCGCGGGCGAGCGGCAGGGTCATCGCGGCCACGCCGCCCTTGGACGCGGCGTACGCTGCCTGCCCGATCTGCCCGTCGAACGCGGCGACCGAGGCGGTATTGACGATGACGCCGCGTTCGGCGCCGCCGTGCCGACCCGGGTCACCGCGGGGTTCGGTGCGCTGCATCGCCGCAGCGGCCAGGCGCACGACGTTGAAGGTGCCCACGAGGTTGATGCGTATGGCCCGTTCGAAATCTTCAAGCGGCAGCGGGCCGTCGCGGCCGATCGTGCGGGCGCCGGGCGCAATGCCGGCGCAATTGACCACGATACGCAGCGGCGCCAATGCCACCGCGGCGTCGACGGCGGTTTGCACGTCGCCGGCGCTTGTCACATCGCCGGCCACGTACCGGGCCCGGTCGCCGAGCGCTGCGGCGATCAGCTCGCCGGGAGCGCCCGGCAGGTCGAGGAGCACGACGGAGGCCCCGGCCTCGTGCAGCGTGCGAACGCAGGCCAGGCCGAGGCCGGAGGCGCCTCCGGTAATGAGCGCGGAGCATCCGTCTATGTTCATCAGAGCCTCTCGATCAATGTGGCGTTGGCCATGCCGCCGCCCTCACACATGGCTTGCAGGCCCCACCGGCCGCCGGTCATCTCGAGGTGATTGAGCAGGGTGCCGAGCAGTCGGGTACCCGAGGAACCGAGCGCGTGGCCGAGGGCGATGGCGCCGCCGCGCGGGTTGAGGCAGTCGGGGTCGGCATGCAGCTCGCGCAGCCAGGCCAGCGGCACGCTCGCGAACGCTTCGTTGATCTCGTAGGCGTCGATGTCGTCGATGCCGAGCCCGGCCCGCGAGAGGATGCGCTGGGTCGCCGGAATAACACCGGTCAGCATGAGCAGCGGGTCGCTGCCCACCACGGTGAAGCTGTGAAAACGGGCCCGCGGGTTGAGGCCGAGCTGCGCGGCCCGCCCGGCGCTCATGATCAGGGTGGCCGAGGCGCCGTCGGTCAGCGGTGACGAGTTGCCGGCAGTGACGTGCCAGCCGAGTTTCGGAAACCGGGCTGCGAGGGCGTCGGTGCGAAACGCGGGGCGCAGGCCGGCGAGTGAGGCATGCGAGGTGCCGGCGCGGATGGTCTCGTCCTCACTCACGACGGTGCCGTCCGTTCGGGTGACGGCCACGATTTCGCCACCGAAGTCGTCGCGGTCGGCCGCCGCCGCGGCGAGCCGGTGCGAGCGGGCCGCATAGTTGTCGAGAGCGTCGCGGCCGAGGTTCCATTTCTGGTTAATGAGTTCGGCGGAGACGCCCTGGTTGACGAGGCCGTCGGGGTAGCGCTCGTGCATGAGGGTGCCGAATGGGTCCTGGGTGCCGGTCGATGACCCGAGCGGCACCCGACTCATCGACTCGACGCCGCACGCGATAACCACGTCGGCGCTGCCGCTCATCACGGCCTGGGCGGCGAAGGCGGTGGCCTGCTGGCTGGAGCCGCACTGCCGATCGATCGTGGTGCCGGGAACGGTGTCCGGGAATCCGGCGCTCAGCAGGGCGGTACGCGTCACGTTGTTGCTCTGCTCGCCGACCTGGCTGACGCAGCCGCCGATCACGTCGTCAACGAGCGCCGGATCGAGGTTGTTGCGGCTGACCAGTTCGCGCAGCACGGTGGCCAGCAGGTCGGCCGGATGGATGCCGTCGAGGGCTCCGCCAGGCTTACCGCGGCCCGACGGGGTGCGCAGAACGTCGATGATGACAGCTTCATTGCTCATGACCCCAGCCTAGGCCCGCGGGGTCGGGGTGTCAGAAAGCGCTACCCGGACAGCGCCCACATCGCGACGGCACTCGCCGCGGCAACGTTGAGCGAGTCGATGCCGTGCTTCATCGGAATCTGCACCACACTGTCCGACGCGGCGAGCGCCTCCGGAGTGAGCCCCTCACCCTCGGCGCCGAGCAAAAGGGCCAGGCGCTCATGCCGGGTGCCGTCGAAGTCGCGCAGGCTGACCGCGTCGGGCGTTAGAGCGAGGGCGGCCACCTGGAATCCGTGCCGGGTGAGCAGGGCGCGGGTCTCGGTCCAGTCGCCGACCCGGGTCCACGGCACCTGCAGCACGGTCCCCATCGACACCCGGATGGCCCGGCGGTAGAACGGGTCGGAGCAGCGCGGCGTGATCAGGATCGCATCCGCTCCGATGGCGCCGGCCGAGCGAAAAATGGCGCCGACATTGGTAGGGTCGGCCACGTTTTCAAGGATGACGATGCGGCTGGCACCGGCCAGCAGGGCGTCCGCGTCGGGCAGCTCTGGCCGGTTCATTGAGGCGATGAGGCCGCGGTGCAGAATGTAGCCGGTGAGGTCGGCCAGCAGCTCGCCGGGACCGACGAACACCGGCACTGCGGCCGCGTAATCGCCGAGCACCGCGAGCGCCTCATCGGCGGTATTGCCGAGAGCGAGCACCGACCGCGGAATATGACCGGCGCGCAGGGCCCGCTCCAGCACGAGGGCCGATTCGGCGATGTACAGCCCGTGTTCGGTGCCGCGGGCCTTCTTGAGGGCCACATCGGTGAGGTGGGCGTAGTCGACCAGTCGGGCATCGCTCAGGTCGTCGATCGCGATCAGGGGCATCCGCAAAGTCTAGCCAGCGCCCCGCCGCCTGCCTCCCGCGCGTCCCCCTGCCTCCCCCGCGTCCCCCGGCCTCCCCCGGCTCCCCCGGCTCCCCCGGCTCAGTGTGGGGGCTAATTCAGGAAAACTTCCGGCGCCGGCAGCCGCCGCGCCCGGAAACACGCGGCACGGCGGATGCACACAGCGGGATTTCCTGAATTAGCCACTGGAGCGGGCGGGTAAACACAGACCCGAACGGCTCTAGCGGCCGAGTGTGGGTCGTGTCACGAACTCCGTCATCCGGCCCATCGGGGGCCAATTCAGGAAAACTGGCGGCGCCGGCATCCGACACGCCCGGAAACACCCGGCACGACAGATGCACCCAGCTGGATTTCCTGAATTAGTCCCCGGCGAGTGTCATGTGACCCGACTTCGGGGGCTGAAGCTACCGGGTGGGCACCGTCTGCACGGCCAGCGCCAGGGTTCCGTCGGCAAGGCTGCCCCAGGCATACACGATCGTGTTGGTGCTCGCGGCGATGGCCACGTCGGCCGGGCCGATGAGCGCCGCCGTGGTACCGGCAGCGGCAACCGCGGCCGAGATGGTACCGACCGGCAGCACGAGCACGGACTCGTTCGGGTTGGTCAGGCCGGTGATGGCCGGCACGCCGTCAGCGAGCACGTCAACGGCCGGCGCTGCTGCCACGTGGCGCACCGTCAGGCGGCCCTGCCCGTCGCCGGGTGCCGACGTGTCGTTCGTGAACAAGGCGGCGGTCGGAGCTCCCGCCTCGCTCAGGTGGGCCACCGCGGTGTAGTTCAGGCCGGACGCGACCGCGAGGTCGACCGGACCGATCACGGGGGCGCTCGCGTCGGCGGCATCCGCTGCGGTGATGGCGAGGGAATAGCTGCCGGCCGGAATGCGGAACGTCTTCGTGAGGGTGCCGGGTTCAAAGTCGTTGATGACCAACGTGCCGTCGACGTACACGTCGACCATGACGCCCGGAATGGCGTGCAGCACCGAAACGGATGCCGGCGCAGCGGCCCGCGTGCGCACCGTCTGCACGAACAGGGCGAGGTTGCCGTCGGCGAGGCTGCCCCAGGCGTAGACGACCGTGTTGGTGCGCGGTGCGATCGTGACGTCGGCCGGGCCGAGCAACGGCGCGGTGGTTCCGGCGGCGGCCACAACGGCGCTGATCGTACCGACCGGCAGGTCGAGCACCGCCTCCGACGGGTTGGTCAGGCCGGCGACGGCGCCGGCGCCGTTCGCGAGAACGTCGACGGCGGGTGCCGCCGCTACGTGACGCACCGTGAGGCGGCCCTGCCCTGCAGCCAGCGGCGTGGTGTCATCGTTGAACAGGGTGGCGGTGGGCACGCCGGCGTCGGTGAGGTGGGCGACGGCCGTGAAGCTGCGCCCGGCCGTGACGGTCACGGTGGCCCCGCCGTTCAGGGCGATGCTCGCCGTCGGGGATCCGTTGGCGCTACCGCCGATCTCGAGGGGGTTGGAAGCCGAGATGTCGACGGTGTGGGTGCCGGCCGCGATTTTCAGCGGGCCGAGCAGGGTGCCCGGCTCGAAGTCGTCGATGACGACGCGGCCGTCGATCGAGATGTCGAGGGTCAGGCCGGGAATGGCGTGCAGCACGGACACCGACGCGGTACCCGGCGCAGCGGATGCCGCGGGTACGGCCGCCTGCGCCGGCGCGAGCCCGGCGAGAGCGATGAGGAGACCGGCGGATACTCCGACGGCGATGGACTTGCGCATTGCTACCTCCATGGGTCGTTACGGAAGGCCGCTTTGCCTCCCTCGGTAACAACTTCCCCGGCCTGGCGGGTTACGGATGCACCGTCCGGAAATATTTGTCAGGTATCCGGGTGCAGTTCGCCGCGCACGATGGAGTCACCGGAGTGCGCCGGGTCGCCGTCGGCGGGTTCGGCCGACACGTCCACGAGGGGGTACTGGGCCAGATCGACGGACGCGGGGAGGGCGAAGCGGCCGGTGGAGCCGTCGAGGAATCCGATGCTGACCAGGCCGGACGCATCCGCTTTCAACAGCCAGACCTCGCGCAGGCTCGTGTCGGCCGGCGCATCGAGGTCGACGACGACGACGCGACGGCCGTCGGGAGTCTGCTCGACCCGGGCCGATCCGCTTGCGGTCCACCCGGGCAGGGCGTCGAGGGCAGCTTCGGCCACGATCTGCTCCCGGGGCACGCCTCCGGTCGTGGTCGCGACGCCGATGGCAATGCCGCCGAGCAGCCCGACCACGCCGGCGGCTGCCGCGATGGACACCCAGCGTCGGCGGGGCCGGGACGACAGGCCGCCCGCGACTGGCTCCAGGCCGTCGATAGCGGATGCCTGCGGCCGGGTTGCGGCATCCGTCTCGGTCGGGGTGGGGGCGCTGGGCGCACGGCCTCGCTCAGTCCGAGTGCTGCGTGGATGCCGGCCCAGACTCCCCCGGGCGGCGTGAGCAATCGTTCAGGCCCGGCCGCGCGGCCGAGGTACACGACGTTTCGCAGTGCGCGGTATTCCTCGGTGCACGCAGCACAGGAGTCGAGGTGGGTGCACTCCCGGGCGCTCGCGCCCTGTTCGGCCAGCGCCAGCAGGTGCAGATCGTCGGCTCCGATGTGGGCACCGTCAATGTGCGCGACCTCGAGGTGGGCGGCCTCAGTAGGAGTCATCAGACACCTCCAGTCGGGTGCGCAGGCGGGTCAGGCTGCGCCGCATGTGGCTCTTGACCGTGCCCAGCGGCAGACCGAGGTTGTCGGCGATCTGCACCTGGGTGAGGTCGTCGAAGAGGGCCAGGCGCATCACCTGACGCGGTACCGGCTCGAGCCGGTCGATTTCGTCGCCGACCAGCACCCGATTGACCACGCTGATGCTGTCGTCAACATGCTGGGTCGGAATGGTCGCCGCGAGCGCTTGCTCCAGCCGCCGCCGTCGGCTTCGCGCTTCATGGGTGTCGGCAATCACGTGCCGGGTGATGCCAATCAGCCACGCCGGCAGCTGGGAGCGGCCCGAATCGAACCCGGCACGACCGCGCCACGCCGCAATGAACACTTTCTGGGTGACGTCTTCAGCATCGGCCGCGTTGGCGAGCGAGCGCACCGCGATCGTGAAGACCAGCGGACCCCAGCGCGCGTAGGCCGCAGCCAGGGCGCGCTCGTCACCCTCCCGAAAGGCGCCGGCCAGCGCCGCGTCATCGTCGGTGAATGCACTCACGTGGGGGTGGGTCCTTCGGGCCGAAACACGAACCGGGCAGGGTGGCGGCGTCCACACCCCTCGAGTGTTTACCTCCGCGCGCACCAGCATAGTGAGTTTCCTTCGACTCGGTGGCGGGTTCCCGCCCGCGAAAGGCCACAGCACAAACCCGACGTCGCCTGCCGTGACCTCCGAGCGCGAACCACTTACCTGTTAGTTCTCCCGTCGACAGCGAAACGGATGCACCCGGCCGCGATTCACCGCGCGGTCACGGACCAACTCCCTCTGTCGTGTTGGCTAGGACACCGGCGTGAGCGTGTACTTCGTCGAGAGATATTCCTGGATGCCCTCGAGCCCGCCCTCGCGGCCCAGGCCGGACTGCTTGACGCCGCCGAACGGGGCGGCTGCATTGGAGACGACGCCCGTATTCAGGCCCATCATGCCGGTCTGCAGTTTCTCGATCATGCGCTGGCCGCGCGCGAGGTCGGTCGTGAACACATAGCTGATCAGGCCGAACTCGGTGTCGTTGGCGAGGCGGACGGCATCCGCTTCGTCGGAGAAGGTGCTGATTGCGAGCACCGGTCCGAAGATCTCGTCGCGCAGGATGTCGCTGCCCGGCCTGACGTCGGTGAGTACGGTCGGCGCGTAGAAGGTGCCCTCGCGCTCGATCGCGTTGCCGCCGGTGAGCAGGGTCGCGCCGCGGGAAACCGCGTCTTGTACGAGGGAATCCGCCTTGGCGACGGCTTTGCCGTCGATCAGCGGGCCGATGGTGATGCCGGCTTCGGTGCCGCGCCCAATCTGGAATGCCTCGACCTTTTCGGTGACGCGGCGGGCGAACTCCACGGCGACGGACTCGTGCACGATGAAGCGGTTGGCCGCGGTGCAGGCCTGGCCGATGTTGCGGAATTTGGCGATGATGGCACCGTCGACGGCCTTGTCGAGGTCGGCGTCGGCGAAGACGACGAACGGGGCGTTGCCGCCGAGTTCCATCGAGGTGCGCAGCACGTTCTCGGCGGAGAGCTTGATGAGCGACTTGCCGACTGCGGTCGACCCGGTGAAGCTGAGCTTGCGGAGGCGGGGGTCGGCGATGATCGGTTCGGAGACCGCACCGGACTGCGATGTCGTGATGACGTTGACGACGCCGGCAGGCAGGCCGGCCTCTTCGAGCAGGGCCACGAAGTGCAGTGTGGTCAGCGGGGTGAGCGCGGCAGGTTTGACGACGACGGTGCAGCCGGCGGCGAGCGCGGGGGCGATCTTGCGGGTCGCCATGGCGAGCGGAAAGTTCCACGGGGTGATCAGAAAGCAGGGGCCGACCGGGTGTTGGGTGACGATCATGCGACCGGTACCCTCGGGGTTGGCACCGTAGCGGCCGCTGATGCGCACGGCTTCTTCACTGAACCAGCGCAGGAATTCGCCGCCGTAGGCGACCTCACCGAGCGCCTCGGGTAGCGGTTTGCCCATTTCAATGGTCATGAGCAGGGCGAATTCCTGCTTGCGTTCCTGCAGCAGGTCGAAGGCTCGGCGCAGAATTTCGCCTCGCACGCGGGCTGGGGTCGCGGCCCAGTCGGCTTGCGCTGCGTCGGCGGCGTCGAGGGCGGCAGCGCCGTCCGCCACGGTCGCGTCGGCGATGGTCTTAATGACCTTTCCGGTGGCCGGATCGGTGACATCGAGGGTGCGGCCGCCGGTTGCGGCAATCCATTGGCCATTGATGTAAAGCTGGCCGGGCACTCGAGCGAGCAACTCGGATTCGTGCGTGCGCGCGTCGGTAATTACTGTCATTGCATCTCCCATGCTTATGTCTGCCCGTCGATCTGACGGTAATAGCCTATCTGCGCCCACCGACACGGTCGCTGGACGCGCATGTTTCTTGGCTTCGACGAGTGTGGGGCGAGGAACCGGTCTACATCTCACCTCATGGTGTCGTTCGACATAACCGGGTCTATCGACTCAGGCGTCGTTTCGTGCGGGAGATTTGAGGAATGCGGCCACGGCGAGGGCGGTGATGAGGCATAGTCCGGCATTGACCAGAATGGCAGTGGAGACTCCGTCGAGCACCGTCAGGGATGTTTCGGCCCCCAGCCGGTGAACCCGGGCTGCGACGATGGCACTCATAATCGGAATACCCATTGTGATGCCGATTTGCTGGCTCATGGTCGCCAACCCCGTAGCCAAACCTTGTTCGTGATCCGACAAACCCGATGTCGCGGTGACCATAAAACCGACGATTGCCACAAGGTTCGCCACCCCTCCCACGAAGGTGGCGATGAGCAGCAGGATGATGGACTCGCCATTGGTCCCGAGCAACACCAGCGATCCGGTGGCAGCGGCCTGCACGGTGAAACCGACGATGATGGTCTTCTTGGTGCCCCACCGACCGATGAGGCGGGGCCCGACGATGCCGCCGAGAACCGTTCCCAGCCCCAGAACGGCGAAGGACAACCCGGCACCAAGGGGAGTGTAGCCAAGGGTCTTTTGCAGATAGAGGGTCAACAGGAAAACCAGGGATGTTTCGGTGACGAAGGCCAGAGCCCCGGCGATGTTTCCCCAAGCAATGGTGCTGCGTCGCAGAATAGCCACTGGAACGAGGGGGTGAGCTGTATTGCGTTCAACGAACCAGAAAACGACGAGCAGGAGCGCGCCAAAGAGGAGTGGTCCCAGCGTCATCGGGTGGACCCATGAGGTTTCCGCTGCTGAGGACAGGCCGTAAACGATGGCGAGCAGACCAAGGGTGACCGTGATAGCACCGGGCACGTCCAGTCTCGTTTTCTGCGCAGGACGGGATTCAGCCAGGATGGCCGGTGCAAGCATGACGACGGCTATCGCTATAGGTACGTTGATAAAGAATGCCCAACGCCAAGACAATAGATCGGTCAATACGCCGCCGAGGATGGCACCCGTGGTGAACCCGGCTGCCATCAGGGCGCCATTGAGTCCCAGCGCTTTCTCGCGAAGTTTCCCTTCAGGGAAGGATGTAGTCAGCAGGGACAACGCTGCGGGTACGACGGCTGCGGTTGCCAGTCCCTGAGCGACCCGGGCAATGAGCAACAGCGCCGGTGTGGTGGCGAGTCCGCCTACCAGGGAAGCGATCCCGAGCACGGCCATCCCGAGGATGAATAGCCGACGCCGGCCGAACAGGTCCGCGACCCGGCCGAAGAGCAGAGTGAACCCGGCCGCGCACAACGCAAACGCGGTGATGATCCACTGCAGGGTGTCCAGCCCAAAGCCGATCTCAGATCCGATTACGGGTAGCGCAACGTTGAGGATGGAAAAATCGACGGCGAGGGTGAAACTTGCCGTCAGCAGAAGAACGAGGATCAGTCGTTGCTTGCCGGTCATTGTTGCTGATGACGTGGCCGGGGGTGAAACTGTTCCCGGCGGTATTGATGGCGTCTCCTGGACGTCATTGGTGCTGGCCATGGCGGTGGTCCTTCCGTAAGCCCGAAACGGGATGTGTACCCTCAGCCTGCGATCTTCGCTCAAGCACAACCAGACCGTGCTGTGGGTAGCACTGGCGGGGTTAGGCAGGTGCAGTCCCGATAAGCCAGACTTAAGAGCATGAGTAGCCCCACAGAACTTGGTGAGTTCCTGCGTAACCGACGGTCCGGACTGCAGCCAGAAGATGTTGGTTTGCGCAACTATGGCGTGCGGAGAGTACCTGGGCTGCGTCGGGAGGAACTGGCCATGCTCGCGGGGGTCAGCAACACCTACTACACCCGACTCGAGCAGGGTCTAAGCAGCAACGCGTCCGAATCAGTCCTCGAAGCCATCGCCCGCGCGCTCGACCTTGACGATGCAGAACGCGCCCACCTGATGGACCTCGCGAAGCCGGTGAAAACGAAGCGTCGTGCGAACGTGAAGCCTGATCATGCGCGTCCGGGAACCCTGCGCCTCATCGAATCGATGTCAACCACTCCAGCGGTGGTGTTAGGTCGTCGCAGTGAAGTACTCGCTTGGAATGCCCTTGGACACAAACTCGTTGCGTCGCAGCTGGCCTTTGACAGTCCGTCCTGCTTGGCGGAGCGTCCCAACATGACGCACATGTTGTTCCTGGATGCTCATACTCGCGAGCTGTATGAGCGGTGGACCGAAGAAGCCAACCGCGCCGTCGCTTCGTTACGGCTGCTGACCGGTCGTTTCTCCGACGACCAGGAGCTGACTGCCCTGGTCGGTGAATTGACCATGAAGAGTCCGGAATTTGCCTCGATCTGGTCGAAGCATCCGGTGGAGAACTGCATATCTGGCTTGAAGTATTTCAGGCACCCGTTTGTCGGCTCCCTGGAGCTGAACTTCGAGGTTTTGTCCTCTCCAGATGACTCGGGCCACCGGATCCTGCTCTATACGGCTGATCCGGGCTCACCCAGCTCCGAAGCGCTGCAGCTGTTGACCTCCGCGAACACCGTCGGCCAGTTCGACCACGACTGGGCACGTCCGTAAGAACCGCCACCGGGATAAGAGAAGAGGGTGGCCCCACGCAATCCGTGGAGCCCCCTCCGTGAGGGCGAGGATCTTTCTCCAGGTTTGATCGGGGAGTCACGCCGCCGGTTCTTTCCGTCTGGGGCGGGCCCACCTGTCCATAGCCGGTTTTTCCACCAGCGCGTAGAGAGCCCATCCGCCCAAGATCGCTGCGATGAGAAACCCGACGATCATCAGGAAAGCAACCGGCGTCGGATAGGTCGCGTTTCCCATGAGAATGCGTCCGTAGAAGATAACGATTCCCTGGCAGAGGTAGAACCCAAAGGATATGTTTCCGAGCCACAACATGATGCGGCTTCCCAGAAACCGATTTGCACCGCGCATATCGGCGGTAGCAACGGTGCAGATCAAAGCAGAAATTGGAATGATCATCGCGACATTGAACGACCACACGAAAGGTACAGTCAGGGCAATACCGTAGCCCGCCGCGCAGAGGATCAGTGCCTGATAGGTCTTCATCGGGATCCAGCGTCCCGACAGAACGATAAGAGCCAGAATTGATCCGAGGACGAATTCGAAAAGCCGAGTCGGCGGAAAAATGTAACCAAACCAGAATTGTGTCGCGGAAACCGGAGTCAGTGCCGAAACCGGCGTATCCGGGATTAGGTATAGCGTGATGAGCTGCACGACGACCATGCACAGGCCCATCACTCCCGCCCACCCCCAGAGCCAGTTCCGGGGAATTTGCCGCAGGAGGTGCATGATGAACGGGAAGAGCAGATAGAAAAGCAGTTCGCTGCACAGCGTCCACGCTGGGGGATTGACCGCGACGTACACGGATTCGTCCGGCGAGTAGGAGTTCACCAGAAAGAAGCTGGTGATGGATGCCACCGGGCTGGTGATCGCCGCTGCGAACAGCACCATAGACAGCACCCACATTACGATGTGGTTGGGAAAGATCTTCACTATCCGGCGACGCCAGAAGCTGACCAGCCGCTCCCCTGGTTTCGACGCCCAGGCCAGGACGAAGCCGCTGAGCACGAAGAAGAACGACACTCCCACGTATCCGGTCTTGTTGAAGGCCGCCTCCAGGGTTCCTCCCAGCTGTACATCCTGGAAAGGGTTGACAGCGTTGTTTGGTGGGATGGGAGAGTTGAACAGCGTGATGTGGAAGAAGAAAACGAGCAGCGCGGCAAAGAAACGCAGCCCCGTCAGCGACGGCAATTTGCTGCGAACGGACACCTCGACCCGATCTGGGGTCAACGTCGTCGGCATAGTCATCACTGGACCGACTCACTGTTCGCGGGTTCGCGGGGAAGTTCGATACTCAGTTTGTGACGAAAGAAATCAGTCGGGTCCCAGGCAAGCTTGGCCTTTTGCAGACGAGGATAGTTGTCCTTGAAATACAGCTGCTGCCAGCCGATGCCGGAACGGTTATGCGCTCTTTCTGCAACGTCGGTGTCCGGATAATTGATGTAACAACCATCCGTGTCTTCGCCGGGGACGGGAACTCCCCCGGTTGCGGCGAACATCCCCTCGAAGGTTTCGCGCTCCCACCCCAGGTAGTAGGCGTCATCCTTGGCATCGGACCAGAACGTCTGCAAGCATAATTTGTAAGCGGAGCGGCGCTGTGCGTTGGCTGTTGAATGCTGTTCGACAGCGTTGACCTGGCCACCGAAGGAGAACAGCACCATCATCGTGTTCGGGTTAGCGAAACCAGGTTTAGTCATTTGTCCGTACAGGACGCCGATCTGGGCTGCAGAAAAGCGCTTGTTCATGTAGGCAGACTTGTGGGCTCCACGGCTTGTTGGATTGGTGATTGTGGGGTTGTCCGTTCCGACCAACCGAGTTGCTTGCAACCACGGAATGTCCTGCGGGGTGAAGAAGGCGGGAACGGCCGGTATCTCGCCGTTGGCGGTGGTCACCGGGGCAGGTTCGATGGCCACTCCTTCGAGAATGGATGCGATGTAGTCGTTTAGAATCCTGCGCGCCTGCGGGGCGGCGGCGTCAACCTGGGTGAACATCCCCAGACTTCCATGAGCCTTATGACTAACGTTGAAGAGGCTGCTCAGATTGGACTCCGCCGTGCCGGGGCCGCTGTGTTTCTCATGCCAGGCACCGAAGTTGGTGATGAGGCGGGCAAATTTTCGTTCATCCAACTGGTTCCAAGGCAAGCTGATCGCACTGACCAGGACCCTCGACGGAGCAGCGATGAGTTGATTCTTCGGCTCGGTTCCACTAGCGCCGGGTGATCGAAACCAGTATTTCGTGATGAGGCCGAAGTTACCACCCCCGCCACCGGTGTGGGCCCACCACAGGTCTTGCTTTTCGCCTGCGTCATCCCGGGTCGCAACTACGGTTCGGACCTTTCGGTCGGACGTGACGGTGACGACTTCGACCGCGTAAAGGTGATCTACCGTCAGCCCGTGGGCGCGGGAAAGTAGTCCGTATCCTCCCCCAGCGATGTGTCCGCCAATGCCGACGCTGTAGCAGATACCACCGGGAATCGTTACTCCCCAGTTCTTGTAGAGGGTTTCGTAGACGTTCATGATGCGCGCACCGGGCTCGATGGCGAAAGCGCGCATCTTCGGATCGTAATAGACAGCGGTCATGGGTGACAGATCCAAGATGACTCCGACGTCGGGGTTGCAAACGAAGTCGGCAAAGCAGTGGCCTCCGCTGCGGACCGACACCCGTTTCTTTTGGGATAGAGCATCCTGTAGGGCTGCTGCGGCATCCTCCGTGGTCGTGATCAGCCTGACGTAGTCGGGGTTCGCCACGAAGCGCTGATTGTTCCCCGTCATGAGATCGGCATATCTGCGGTCTTCTGGTTTGACGATGGATCCGGCTGGGACGACCGGCCCTGACCCGAAACCTGAATCGGAGCTGAAGCCCGTCGGCGACGTCCCCAGCGCTGCTGCAGGTGCCACTCCGTGCGCAGCCAGGAGCAGCGTTCCCGCCACCGTACCGGCGGAGCCAGTCATGAACAGACGTCGATTCACTGGGGAGTCTCTTTTTCGTGTCATGACTATTCCAACCTTCGTTTCTCGTGCGGCGTGAGGTTATGGTGCAGGGTGATCTGCGCTTTTGGCGCAACGAAGTAGTGCTCGACCGAGTAGGAAATGGTGGCAAAGTCCTGTATTCCGCGACCCGTAAAGTCACCGGCTACGATGCGAGCCACTGATTCGCCGGACACCCGCCACTTGAGAAACAGACCTCTGGCTGCGTCGACCGCCTTGTAGTAAATGGCCCCCTGCCACGGGTTCGGCCCGCGCAATCCGACAAGGAATTCGTCATCGCCGTCCCCATCAAAGTCGCCACACATAACCGTGTGACCAGGCCCCTCACCGCTGTCGTTCGGGTCGCCGTAAATGTCCAGGACATGCCTCGTCCACCTCGCCTGTTCGCCCGTCTCGGGTGTGGCATCGCGCACATACACGGCGACGGTATTTCCGTGAAAGGGTTCCACTGCGGCGACGTACGCCAGCGGGTCCTCGCCCAATCGGCCGCCGTCCAGGTCACCGCTTCCCTTGAACGTGGTTTGTTCGAACTGGGACTCCTCGCCGGTACCAATGTGCTCCCAGGTCCACGCACGAGCCGCCTCGTCAAAATAGAGCCAGTTAACCCCTTCATCCGAAGCCATCAGGATGGAATCAAGATTTGACCCCGGAACAATATTCTCTTTCCGTGCAACACCGTGAATCATGCGAAAATCGCGGTTCGTGATGACTTCCATCGGCCATTCCGTAGCGTTCCTGACGTCATCGGGCTGGGTAAAGATGACCACCGGGAGAACGGCGTGGACACCTTCCACTGCGACGATGGGGAAGCCGATGATTTGCATCACATCGGTGCGGGTGAAGTGCCCCACCCGCAAACGGTGCATACCGGTGGCGCGCCCAACGTAGTGACGCACCCACTGATCCGTGGTTTCTGCGGCGTTCCCCGGGTTTTCAAGCCAGTCGATCTTGCCGCCCTCCGGGTCTGCATGGTGAATCGTTCCGCCGGGACCATACAGCTGGTAGCAGACCGCAAGATCGGAGACCCCGTTGCCGGTGATATCCCCGAAATCCATGCCTACTGGTTCCTTGATCTTGTCCACCACCAGGCGCTTCTGCCAGCCCGGATTTTGATACCAATAGATTTCTCCGAGCGACAGTCCGTAGCCGACGAGATCGGGCTTGCCGGTCCCTGTTATGTCTGGAGCTTCGAGCCAGTATCCGTCCCGAAGGAAGTCGGTGACAGTTTCGGAGCCGAAGCTTGGTTCGGCGATTGCCAGAGAGTGTAAGGGCATGTGTATTCCTTTTCGATGACGGTGGAGTCAGTGTCGAATGGACAGATTTTTGGGAAGTGGCAGGGTTTCAGCGTGGGCACTGGTCGTGGCGCGACGGTTTTGCCTGCCCTCAAGCCGCGACGAGAGGAGCATCGTGACCACTGCCGCGCCCGCGAGGGCTGCTCCGACCCAACTCGGTGAGGTGTAGCCGAGTCCCGCTGCGATTGTCAGACCGCCCAGGTGGGCTCCGATCGCGTTGCCCAGGTTGAAGGCCGAGATATTCACACCGGAGGCGAGAGTCGGGGCCTCGGCAGCGAAGTGCAAAACACGCATCTGCATGCCCGGCACGGCTGCGAATCCGACGCCCCCGAGTAGGAACAGAGTGACAATGCTGGCCCACTGGTTGTGTGCGGTCAGCGTAAAAGCGGCGAGGATGACGGTGAGCGCGACGAGTAGGCCGATCAAAGTGCGATTAAGATTGTGGTCGGCCGCCCGGCCCCCGATGAGGTTGCCGACGAAGAGCCCGACGCCGAAGACCACGAGAAGCCAGCTGACCATTCCAGGCTGGAATCCCGCGACTTCGATCATCATTGGGGCGATGTACGTGAAGGCGCCGAACATTGCTCCGAAGCCGAAAATGGTGACCAGAACCGACAGCCATACCTGAGCATTCTTAAAGGCGCGCAACTCGCTTATCAGCCCAATTCGCGGACTGCTCGAGTCAACCTCCTTCGGCACAAAGAGCACCAGGCCGATCAGGGTGACGACCCCGATCGCGGAGATTGCCCAGAATGTTGTTCGCCACCCCGTTGACTGGCCCAAAAATGTTCCCAGCGGGACACCCAGAACGTTTGCCGTGGTTAGGCCGGCAAACATGACCGCAATGGCCCGGGCCTTTCGGTCCGGAGTAACGAGCTGGGAGGCCAACACGGCCCCGATTCCGAAGAACGCACCGTGACAGAGCGCGGCGATGATGCGGCCGGCCATCATGAGTGAATAGTCGATTGAAATGGCCGAGATGAAGTTTCCCGCGATGAAAAGGCACATCAGACCGACGAGTACCGTTTTGCGGTTCATCCGTGCCGTCGCCGCAGTCAGGATGACACCACCCACGGCCACGCTCAAGGCGTATATCGAGACCAAGTACCCGGCGACGGGAATACTGACGTTGAAGTCTGCTGCTACCTCGGGGAGCAGACCGAGTATGACAAATTCGGTCAACCCAATGCCGAATCCGCCGGCGGCAAGAGCTAAGAGGCCAAGAGGCATATCACAAGGTTCCTTTTAGGGAGTATGAACAGTCGCGCCGGGGAGTCTGTCTTCACGTCACTCTGCGCGACGGCGCCTGCACGCGAGACCACTATGCCGCGATGCCAACACGTTCTGCCCCGGGGACGAAAGGCGTGACCGCCGGCCCCATTCCGAAGAAATGAGCGACCGCGGCAATGGTGCGCTGGGTCGCACGGCCATCTCCGTATGGGTTTATGGCCGTGGCCATTTCCCGGTACACAACCTCGTCGTGAAGGAGCCGCATCACTTCGGCAACGATCACAGGCCGAGAACGACCAACCAGTTTCGAGCTGCCCGTCAGGATGGACTCGTGTCGTTCGGTGATGTCCCTCAGCACAAGCGTCGGTTTTCCCAGCGCAGGGCCCTCCTCCTCCGCGCCGGAGCTGTCCGAAAGGATGATGTCGCTGCGGACTAGCAGCCTGCAGAAGCTCAGGTATGGGAGCGGATCCACGAGGGTAACGTTTTCCAGCCCGGAAAGGACAGGAATCATAACGCCACGCACCAGCGGGTTCAGGTGCAGCGGGACAACGATCCGTACCTGGTCATTCTGGGCGATGTCGAAGAGGGCTCCAGCGATCTCCGCCATCGGCTGCCCCTGGGACTCACGGCGGTGGGTCGTGGCAACGATAACCTTCCGTGGATCCTGATCCAGGTCTTCCAAGGCTGGGTCACCGTAGCCTGCAAGATTGTTCATGCCCCATTCCAGGGCGTCGACGATGGTGTTACCGGTGACGACAATACAGCTTTCCCGGATTCCCTCACGAATAAGGTTGGCGCTGTTTCCGGGCGTGGGGGCCAGATGAAGTGAGGCGATCTGTGCAACCAGCTTCCGGTTGGCTTCCTCAGGATAGGGAGACTCGTTGTTTCCGCTACGCAGACCCGCTTCCACGTGGATGATCGGCACCTGGTTGTGCAGGCCAGCCAGGGCTCCGGCGAGAGTGGAGGCGGTGTCACCATGAACCATGACCGCATCCATGTCCCCCAAGTAGTCGCCGTCGCAAATGCCGGCCAGGATCCGGTGCGTAACCTGGCTGAGGGTCTGCTTGTCTCGCATGATCCTCAGCTCGACGTCCGGTTTGATACCGAATTCGTGCATCGTTGAATCCAGCATTTCGCGGTGCTGACCGGTTGAAATCAGAACCGGTCTGAACCGGCTGTCTTCCTGTAGGGCTTTGATGATCGGGGCGAATTTCACGGCCTCTGGCCGGGTACCAAAAACAAGTCCAATGGTTTTCATAACGCTCCCTGAGAGATCTTGATGGCTGATGTGTCGACACAATCGTCCGTGACGGTTTAATTCCGGTGGTATTCGATGGCCAGCCAGACACAGTCCGTGTCGGCTCGGTACTGGTGCCAGGGGTATTGGAACGCCCCCTCGGCCTCCCGGCAGAATGGAGTTGGGTTTGTATTTCCGGGGCTAAGCAGTTGGTCTTCGTACACGGTTTTTGCTTCGTTCTCCATGAACTTCTGCATGCGTCCGTATCCGTGTATCTGGGTGTGGACCTCAATGAAATCGTGTTCGTTATGGATCCCGCAGTCCGTGCCTTTCGGACTGAACCACAGGTTGGCCCGAACACCAAAGGTCGTCGATCCCCGTGAATCGCCCAGCTGCCCCGGGATCAGATTGCTATCGAACTCGACATATCCAAGTTCGTCCTGCGCGGACTTCAGTAACACTGGGGCATCAGGAGAGTCCCCGTAAAAGTTTGCCCAGCCCAGAGCGGCGATGCCGCTTTCGTCGACGCCGGTCTCTCCTAATTGCAGGACGATGAGCTTCTCCCCGGTGACCTTTCCCTGACGAAGAATCGTTGATGAGAGTGGGGGCAACGGACTGATCTGTGATCCCTCGATATAGGCCGCACTCGGGGCAGCGTTCACGATGATGGACGAATTGTGGAGGATTACTCCCACCGCGTCATCGAGCAGCTGCGCCTTGATCAACGTGCTGCTGAAATTTAGTATTGTGGATTCATCGATTTCATTCACATCCTCCAAGTCATTGAGACAGTAGGGATGCAAGCGCCACTTGTCGGCGCAATCTACAGCCCAAAGAGAAGTGGCTACCCGCATCGGATAACCACTCTGGCCCAACGCCACCAGCTTGGGGGATAGACCCTCTGACATCCATACCCTGTCAGGGATAGGCACGGCAGGGGCAGGCGACAACATGCGAACCTGAGCATGATGAAGGGATGAACACCGGATCAACGACCATGCGCAACGTCCGATGGGCTAAGTCCAGCGTGATGGCGGACGATGGCCATCGCATTCCGCTGAGGATCTATGAGACCGAGACGGCCGTTCGGAAAACCCTGGTTTGGGCCCACGGCGGTAGCTGGATCCGCGGTTCGCTCAACGACTGGCATGCTGCCTGTTTGTCCGTGGCCGCCCTGTGCGGGATGCGTGTTGTCAGCGTCGGGTATCGATTAGCCCCTGAATGGACCCACCCAACCGCCCTTCACGACCTTCTCGCTGCACTCGATTGGGCATCGTCGCTCCTCGATGATCCAGGGACCCAGCTATTCGTGGGCGGCGACAGCGCGGGCGGTACGCTCGCTGCATCCGCTTCTCTGTGGTGCCGAGATCATGGCAAGCCGCTGGCGGGGCAGGTATTGGCCTATCCGCCGCTGGACCCTGACTGCCGGGCTCCCTCGTACTTTAAACTCAGACCAGGATTTCCTGATCGTGTACAGCTCCAACAGTCATGGGCCCTGTATCGCGGAGCAGCGAAGCTGCCGGACGAGGAACGGTACCTCACCCCGCTGAATGTCGCCGACCTCTCCGGCGTGTGTGCCACCGCAATTCTCACCGGAAGTCTTGACCCGGTCGCAGACGACGTGCGGATCTACGCCGGCGAACTACGGCGGGCAGGAGTCCATGCGACGCTCCGCATCGACCCCACCGTTGGTCACGGCGACTTCCTTGCTCTGAGCGGAATGCGACCAAACCCCGTGCACGCATGGATTGCTTCCACACTGAAAACCGGATTCGACTCAACCAAAGACACCGAAAATCGGAGACACCAGAATGAATGAGAAAATCCACATTTCCCCCTCCGGAACCGGCTACGTTTCGGCCTTGCTCCGGCACTTCGCGGACCTGCGCGACGGAACCCACGGCGATGCTGTCAGCCGTTCCGAAAAAGAACATCTGTTCAGGAATACGGTCGCGCTCCTGGACCGACAGAGCCGATGCGCATTGCACGAGGTGAACGCAACACTACTGCTGGGCTCGGGCACGATCACCACCACCACCACGATCCGCACCCCAGACGGCGGGCTCAGCTGCTGCTGGATGCTCACCTGGCCCGGGCAATCGGCGGCAGGTATTCCGCCGATCACCCTTGAGGCGTACTACGGCCGCGGATTCCACCACCCGCATCTTCGAGGCGGAACAGTTCGGGACTGGCCCCTGAACGTGTTTACGCCGGAACAGGCTGCCGAGGAGCTTCCGACACTGCGGGCCATCGTGGCAGCCGAACTTCACAACCTCGTCTTTCTGGCCGATTTCAGCATTGTCCCCGCAACAGCAGCCAGGAACGACCGTGCGCACGAGGCCTTGAACCGGAAGTCATGAGGCTCTCCATCCCGGACCAGTCCTCGGTCGGTAGCACTTCAATAGACGATAGTTTCCGGCACACCGGCCCAGGTCCGGTGCCGATGGGAATTCCTCGCAGAACGCAACGTTGTTGACGAGCTAGTGACCAATAGTCCGATAGCTGCTTGGACAGACCGTTTGACGTCTTACAGTCTGCTCGCTGCAGAGTTTCACCGCCGTTTCCTCTGACCGTCCCAATGTCACCGATGAGAATCATTACCTTGGAGGCCGGGGCGGCGGCTCAGCGGACGGGACACAGCGGCGAATTCTGACGAGGGTTGCATCCTCCGCGAGATCGTATATGATTTCAAATACACACGCAGCGCCGCGAGAGGACATCACATGCAGCACCCCACACCGTTCACCGGCACCCCCGGCAAGGTGATCGCCCTGCACCTGAATTACCCCTCCCGCATCGCTCAGCGCGGCCGCACGCCGGAACAGCCGTCCTACTTCCTCAAGCCCGGCACCTCGGTGAGCGCGTCGGGTACCCCGATCGAACGCCCGGCCGGCACTGAACTGCTCGCCTTCGAAGGCGAGATCGCCCTCATCATCGGCCGCAGCATCCGTCGGGTAACGCCGGAGGACGCCTGGGCAGCCGTCTCGGGCGTCACCGCCGCGAACGACTTCGGCGTCTACGACCTGCGCTACGCCGATAAGGGCTCGAACCTCAAGTCCAAGGGCGGCGACGGTTTCACCCCGCTCGGCCCGGCCGTGATCAACGCCGCCGACATTCAAGCGGATGCCCTGCGCGTGCGCACCTGGGTCAATGGCGAGCTCGTGCAGGAAGACACCACGGCTGACCTGGCCTTCCCGTTCGGCCGTCTGGTCGCCGATCTCTCGCAACTCATGACGCTCGAACCGGGCGACGTGATTCTCACCGGAACTCCCGCCGGGTCCTCCGTCGTGCAGCCGGGCGACGTCGTCGAAGTCGAAGTGGACGCCCCCACCGCGCCCGGCGCGCCGAGCACGGGCCGCCTGGTCACGCCGGTCGTCGCGGGCACGGTCGCCATGGCCGGCTACGGCGCCGCACCCAGGATCGACGACCTGCAGCGGGCCGAGGCCTGGGGGTCCGCTGAGGCGGCCGGGCTGCCGGCATCGACCGGCATCCTGACCGACGAACTCAAGGCGAAAATCAACTCGGTCGGGACGGCAACGCTCAGCTCCCAGCTGCGTAAGCGCGGCCTCAACAACGTCTCGATCGACGGACTCCGATCCACTCGTCCAGGCATGCGAATGGTCGGCCTCGCCCGTACCCTGCGCTTCATTCCCAACCGCGAAGACCTCTTCATCTCCCACGGCGGCGGCTACAACGCTCAAAAACGCGCCTTCGACTCCCTCCGCCCCGATGACGTGCTCGTGATCGAGGCCCGCGGCGAGACCGGCACCGGCACGGTCGGTGACATCCTCGCCCTGCGCGCCCAGGTCAACGGCGCCGCCGGTCTGGTGACGGACGGCGGGGTGCGCGATGTGGCCGCCGTCACCGCCCTGGCGATGCCCACCTACTTCGCCAATGCGCATCCGGCCGTTCTCGGCCGAAAGCACGTGCCGTGGGATACCGACCTCACCATCGCCTGCGGCGGCGCGGCGGTGCAGCCCGGCGACGTGATCGTCGGGGATGCGGACGGCGTCCTCGTGATTCCGCCGGGATTGATCGAAGAGGTCGTCGCCGAGGCCATCGAACAGGAACACGAGGAGACCTTCATCGCCGAGATGGTTGCTGCGGGCGAGGGCGTCGACGGGCTGTACCCAATGAACGCGAGCTGGAAGGAACGGTACCGGGAATGGCTGAAGTAACCGGCCAGGCCACCGGCCTCAGCAAGTCGCAGCTCTCCTACCAATGGATCAAGGCGCGCATCTCCGACAGCACGTTCACCCCGGGCTACCGTCTGGTGCTCGGTGCGATCGGCAAAGAGTTGGGCGTGAGCGCGGTCCCGGTCCGCGAGGCCATCCGCCGCCTCGAGGCGGAGGGTCTGGTCACCTTCGAACGCAACGTCGGTGCCCAGGTCGCCATGATCGAAGAGACCGAATACCTCTACACGATGCAGACCCTGAGCGTCGTCGAGGGCGTCGCGACCGCCCTGTCGGCCCCCTTCATCACCGGCGCCGACATTGCCCGGGCCCGCACGGTCAACCAGGAGATGATCGCCTTCCTCGAAGACCTCAACCCGCACCGGTTCACCGAACTCAACCTCGAATTTCACTCCATCCTGTTCGAGAACTGTCCAAACCCGCACATTCTCGACCTGGTGCACCGCGGCTGGAACCGCATGCAGGTGCTGCGCGATTCCTCGTTCAGCTTCGTGCCCGGCCGTGCCCGCGAGTCCGTGGCGGAGCACGAGAACCTGCTGCAGCTGATCGAGGCGGAGTCGCCCGCCCTCACGCTCGAGCTGGCCGCGCGCGCCCACCGCACCGGCACAATGGATGCCCTCCTCGCGTACCAGAAGTCGCATCACCCCCACCAGACCCCCGAATCGTCCCCGAGAAAGAGATCCTGACCATGACACAGACGTCTGTCCAGACCACGCACTACGTTCCCGCTGACCTACCCACCAGCATCCGTCATTTCATCGGCGGAGAATTCGTCGACAGCGTCGGCGGGGAAACCTTCGACGTGCTCGACCCGGTGTCAAACCAGACCTACGCCACCGCGGCCGCCGGCCAGCAAGCCGACATCGACCTGGCTGTCGCCGCCGCGAAGGAAGCCTTCGACAACGGTCCCTGGCCGCGCATGCTGCCGCGAGCTCGCGCCCGGGTGCTGCACCGCATCGCTGACGCCGTCGAGGCGCAGGATGCCCGACTCGCCGAGCTCGAGACTTTCGACACCGGGCTGCCGATCACGCAGGCGCTCGGCCAGGCGCAACGGGCCGCCGAGAACTTTCGTTTCTTCGCCGACCTGATCGTGGCGCAGGCCGACGACACCTACAAGGTGCCGGGCCGGCAGATCAACTACGTCAACCGCAAGCCGGTCGGCGTCGCCGGGCTGATCACCCCGTGGAACACCCCGTTCATGCTCGAAAGCTGGAAGCTCGCCCCGGCGCTCGCCTCCGGCTGCACCGTCGTGCTGAAACCCGCCGAATTCACGCCCCTGTCGGCGAGCCTGTGGGCGCAGATCTTTCGCACCGCCGGGGTTCCCGACGGCGTGTTCAACCTGGTCAACGGCATCGGCGAGGAGGCCGGCGACGCGCTGGTCAAACACCCCGACGTGCCGCTCATCTCCTTCACCGGCGAAACCACGACCGGCCAGACCATCTACCGCAACTGCGCCGCGAACCTCAAGGGCATGTCGATGGAACTCGGCGGCAAATCCCCCGCCGTGGTCTTCGCCGACGCCGACCTCGACGCCGCCATCGATTCAACTCTGTTCGGCGTGTTCTCCCTCAACGGCGAGCGCTGCACGGCGTCGAGCCGCATCCTGGTGGAGCGCTCCATCTACGATGATTTCTGCGCCCGCTATGCGGCCCGCGCCCAGAGCATTGTCGTCGGCGACCCGCACGACCCGAAGACCGAGGTCGGCGCGCTCGTACACCCCGAGCATTACGCCAAGGTCATGAGCTACGTCGAGATCGGAAAATCCGAGGGCCGTCTGCTCGCCGGCGGCGGCCGCCCGGCCGGCCTGCCAGAGGGCAACTACGTCTCCCCCACGGTCTTCGCCGATGTCGCCCCGACCGCCCGCATCTTTCAGGAGGAGATCTTCGGCCCGGTCGTGGCCATCACCCCCTTCGAAACGGATGCCGAAGCGCTCGCCCTGGCCAACGGTGTGAAGTACGGGCTCGCCGCCTACATCTGGACCACCGACCTCACCCGCGCGCACAACTTCGCCCAGTCGGTCGATGCCGGCATGGTCTGGTTGAACTCGCACAACGTGCGGGACCTTCGCACCCCGTTCGGCGGCGTCAAGGCCTCCGGCCTCGGCCACGAGGGCGGCTACCGGTCGATCGACTTCTACACCGACTCGCAGGCCGTGCACATCACGCTCGCGCCCGTGCACACGCCTCGCTTCGGCGGCCGGTAACCCGCCCCTGTGGACGGGGCCCGGGCCCCGTCCACAGGCCCAGTTTAGAAACTGGGCCCACGTTCACACCGTGGGTCCGGCATCCGTTTCACCCAGCAGAACCCCTGCACCTACCTTGCACCTACCCCGCGTCACCCTCAACGAGGAGAACCCCATGACCCATCCGATTCCCACCCCCACCGCGACCCCGCCCGACATTCTCCGCTGCGCCTACATGGACATCGTCGTGACCGACCTGGCCCGCTCGCGCGAATTTTACGTCGACATTCTCGGCCTCGTTGTCACCGAGGAGAGCGACACCGAGATCTACCTGCGCAGCTTCGAAGAGTTCATCCATCACAATCTGGTGCTGCGTCAGGGGCCCATCGCCGCCGTCGCCGCGATGGCCTTTCGGGTGCGCAGCCCCGAAGACGTCGACCTCGCCGAGGCGTACTACCGGGAGCTCGGCTGCCGCACCGATCGCCGCACCGAGGGCTTCGTGAAGGGCATCGGCGACAGCGTGCGCGTCGAGGATCCGCTCGGCTTTCCCTACGAGTTCTTCTATTCGACCATCCACGTGGAACGTCTCGCCTGGCGTTACGACCTGCAGGGGCCGGGCGCGCTCGTGCGTCTCGACCACTTCAACCAGGTCACCCCCGACGTCGGCCGGGGCCGCAAGTACCTCGAAGACCTCGGCTTTCGCGTCACCGAAGACATCAAAGACGAAGACGGCGTCACCTACGCCGCCTGGATGCGCCGCAAGGACACCGTGCACGATACCGCCCTCACCGGCGGCAACGGGCCGCGCATGCACCACATCGCCTTCTCGACCCACGAGAAGCACAACATCATCTACATTTGTGACAAGCTCGGCGCGCTGCGCAAGAGCGACCTGATCGAGCGCGGACCCGGCCGCCACGGCGTCTCGAACGCGTTCTACCTGTACCTGCGCGACCCCGACGGCCACCGCGTCGAGATCTACACGCAGGACTACTACACCGGCGACCCCGACAACCCCGTCGTCACCTGGGACGTGCACGACAACCAGCGCCGCGACTGGTGGGGCAACCCCGTCGTGCCCAGCTGGTACACGGATGCCTCGCTCGTGCTCGACCTCGACGGCAACCCGCAGCCGGTCATCGAACGCACCGAGCCCCGCGAAATGGCCGTCACCGTCGGCGCCGACGGCTTCTCGTACACCCGCAAGGATGACGAGCTGGCCGGCTTCAAACTCGGCACCACCCTCTAGAAAGCAGCGCGCATGCTTGAGCAGTCAGTCATCGAAGAGATCGCCGACGAACTCGTCGCGGCCGGTCGCACCCGGTCGACGGTTCCGCTGTTGACCACCCGATACCCCGGAATGACCGTCGACGACGCCTATGCCGTGCAGAGCCTGTGGAAGGAGCGCGGCATCGCGGCCGGCCGCCGGCTCGTCGGCCGCAAAATCGGCCTGACCTCCAAGGTGATGCAGGTCGCCACCGGCATCACCGAACCCGACTACGGGGTGATCTTCGCCGACGAGGTCTACGAGAATGGTGCGAGCATCCGTTTCGACAGCTTCTCGAACGTGCGCATCGAGGTCGAACTCGCGTTTGTGCTCGGCAAGCCGTTGTCCGGCCCGAACTGCACCCTGTTCGACGTTCTCGACGCGACGGACTATGTGGTTCCGGCGCTGGAGATTCTCAGCTCGCGCATCGAGATGACCGGCCGCACCATCGTCGACACCATCTCCGACAACGCGGCGATGGGCGGCATGCTGCTCGGCGGCAGGCCGGTGAAGGTCGGCGACGTGGACCTGCGCTGGGTGTCGGCGTTGCTTTACCGCAACCAGACCATCGAGGAGTCCGGGGTGGCCGCGGCCGTGCTCAACCACCCCGCTGCCGGCGTGTTCTGGCTGGCGAACAAACTCGCCCAGCACGGCACCAGCCTCGAGGCCGGGGAGATCATCCTGGCCGGTTCGTTCACCCGCCCGATGTGGGTGGAACAGGGCGACACCGTGCACGCCGACTATGGACCCCTGGGAGCCATCACATGCCGATTCGAGTAGCAGCAGAGCCGACCTTCCGCGACCTTCTCGCGGACAGCGAACGTGCGCAGATCGGCATGTGGGTGTGTTCCGGCAGCGCGTTGGTGGCGGAAATCTGCGCCGGCAGCGGTCTCGACTGGCTCCTGATCGACACCGAACACAGCCCCAACGGCCTCGAGTCGACGCTCAGCCAGCTGCAGGCCGTGCACGGCTACCCGATCGTGCCGCTGGTGCGGGCACCGATCGGAGACCGGATCATCGTGAAGCAGCTGCTCGACCTCGGCGCGCAGAATCTGCTCATTCCCATGGTCGACACCGCCGAGCAGGCCCGCGACATGGTGGCGGCGGTGCGCTACCCGCCGCTCGGCGTTCGTGGCGTCGGCAGCGCCCTGGCCCGGGCGTCCCGGTGGAACCGCATCGACGACTATCTGGCCAGCGCCAACGAGACGATCTCACTGTTCGTGCAGATCGAGACAACGGATGCCGTCGCCAACATCACCGAGATCGCCAGCGTCGACGGCGTAGACGGCCTGTTCATCGGTCCGTCCGACCTGGCCGCGTCGATGGGTTTGCTCGGCCAGCAGGACCACCCCGACGTCGTCGCGTCGGTTGAGCAGTGCATCCGCACCGTCACGGCGCTCGGCAAACCGGTCGGCGTCAATGCTTTCGCTCCGGCGACCGCGAAGCGGTACCTGGCGGCGGGTGCCCGTTTCGTGCTCGTCGGTGCCGACGTGGCCATCCTCGCCCGGGCGTCGGAGACGCTCGCCGCGACCTTCATCAGGCCCACTGGGCTGGCCGGGCCCGACCTTTCGCGGCCGAGTTACTAAAGCAACGGTCAGCCGAATGCGAGAATAGGACGGTGTCGATCCCAGAATTCGCCGAGACCCCCGGCAGCCAGCAGTCGGCACCCGCCGCGCACTCGCAAACCCTGTCGCGTGGCATCCGCGTGCTAGAGATTCTCGCTGACCGCACCGAACCGATGAGCATCGTCGAACTCGCCGCCGCCCTCGACGTGCACCGTTCGATCGCCTATCGCATCTTGCGCACCCTCGAAGATCATGGCCTCGTCGTTCGTGACCCGGCCGGGCTGGTGCGGCTCGGCGCGCGACTGGCCGCCCTGGCCCGCGGGGTGTCCCGCGATCTGCAGGCCGCTGCACGGCCCGTTCTCACCCGCATCGCCAACGAGCTCGGCATGACCGCGTTCGTCGCGGTGCTCGACCAGGGCGAGATCTTCACTCTCGTGAGTATCGAGCCGCGGCAGGCCCACGCGACGGTCGCGCAGCAGCCCGGCACGCGGCATCCGCTGCACATGGGCGCGCCGGGAATCGCCATCCATTCCGGCCTGAGCGCCACGCAATGGGCCGCGCTCGGCCACCCGGCAACTCGCCGCAGTGAGGCCGGGGAGGTCGCTGCCCTCGGCTACGCCTCGAGTCACAACGAGGTCATTGACGGCCTGTCGTCGATCGCCGTTCCGCTACTGGTGCCCGGTGAACCACCCGCCTCCCTCGCCGTCGTCTATATCTCGAGTCTGCACTCCCCCACCGACATCGGTGCCGTTCTCACCTCTTCCGCACGAACGATCGTCGCCGAGCTCGGCTAGTCACCTGGCCACGCAGAGGCTCTGCATTCCCACCCGCACCGTCGATCCCACGTGGCGGGCGCGCAGTTGGGACACGAGGCTCGGCTCGTCGGCGTAGGCGAGGAACTCGCTGTTGTAGGTCTGGCTGGGGTAACCGTCGGCCGCCCAGCCAGCGGTGATGCGCAGAAACGCGGCCGCCGCGGCGTCGTAATTCACGTCCCAGTCGTCGACAGCGGCGCTGGAGAAGGTGAGCTCCATACCGTAGCCGATCCCGGTATTCAGGCAGTCGAACGCGTACGGCGCAGCGGCTACGGCGAGGTCGAGCGCCGGGCCGGGGACCGCCCCCTGCCGTTCCGGTTCCGCGAACGCCGGCCCGAAGCGAGCGCTCGTCTGGGCGACGAACGCCGCAAATTGCGCCTCGAGCTCGGTCGCCGTCAGCGCCGTCGAGGGCGCGTCGGGAAGTACGACCGGCGGCAACTCGGGTGGCAGCATCAATTGCACGTCACCCGCTGACGGGGGCGCGGTTATTTGCGCGCTGCCGGTCGTTGCCGGCACGAACCGTTCACCGACGGTAATGACCTTCGCGATTGCCCCGAGACCCAGCGAGAGCGTCAGAGCGAGCAGCATCGTCCCGGCGACCAGTCCGGCGACCGCAACGGATGCCCGATCAGCTCGCCCGGACCGCGCGCGAGCCCGCAGCACCCAGCCGGCCAGTCCCGCCGCGACGGCGAGCAGTGGAATGGCGCCGGCCACGACGAGCTGCGCGGCATAGATCGGAATTTGGGTGTACGGGTCGGGTGCGCCCGACCCGGCCTGGCCGACGCCGAAGCCCAGATACAGCATCCAAGCCGGCGAGAGCACAGACGCTACCGCAAGCAACCCGCACAGCCGCCGCAGTCGACGAACCAAGAGCGATGGCACGGTCCCGGCCACATAGACGAAATTCACACCGAGTGCCACTGGCGCCAGCGTCGGCACCGCCCGCACTCCGGCCACGACACCGACTACCATGGCGGCAACGCCGAGCACGAGCACGACGGAGAAGCCGACAGTCACGCCCGCAGGGGTTGCGCTCGCCCACTCATTCGTCCCGGTGGAACAGAGCATCCGCGGCGGAAAGAAGTCGTAGCGCACGAGGTCGCCGGAGCTGTGAACCCGGGCGCAGGTCTCGCCAACGTCCCAGGCGCTGAGCACGAAGATGGCGGTCACGACCGGCCAGAGCAAAATCCCAACCACACCGATACTCAACGTTGCGAGCGCTGTGCGGCCGTGCACCGAGGGCACTTTCGAGGAGGACATCCCCTCCAAACTAGCGCCATCGCTTCGGATGCACTCGCCAGCACCCCCATGCAGGGCGCAATTCCACACTCTGAAACACCGAAAAATAACAATCCCACACAATACTGACCAATAGGTAGGTAATCGTCGATTTTGCTGCCATACTGCCCGAGTGCCGGTTTTTCCCGCATGATCCACACACACTTTGCAACAGCACCCGACCCAGCACCGCAGTGAAATACGAGGGAGTATTCCATGGCCTTTACGACCGAGCGCACACCGGCGACCAGCGCTAAACGCAACGAAGAACGGCGGGTGCTCGCCGGCACCATGGTCGGTACCACGATCGAGTGGTACGACTTCTTCATCTATGCCCAGGCCGCTGGACTCGTGCTGGCCGGCCTGTTCTTCGCCCCGCTGGCCGGGGAGAACGAACCGCTCGCCCAGCTCATCGCTTGGGCCTCGCTCGGCATCAGCTTTCTGTTCCGCCCGCTCGGTGCCATTGTGGCCGGGCACCTCGGCGACCGGATCGGCCGCAAGGCCATGCTGGTTTTCACCCTCGTCATGATGGGCGCGGCCACCGCGCTCATCGGTCTGCTGCCGACCTTCGACCAGATCGGCGTCTGGGCGCCCATCCTGCTGATCGTGCTGCGCATCCTGCAGGGCTTCTCGGCCGGCGGTGAATGGGGCGGCGCCGCCCTCATGTCGGTCGAACACGCACCCATCAACAAGCGCGGCTTCTTCGGCGCCTACCCACAGATCGGCGTACCGGTCGGACTGATCCTCGCCACCGGCGTGATGATTTTGGTCACCACGTCGATGAGTGAAGAGGCCTTCCTCAACTGGGGCTGGCGCATCCCGTTCCTCGTCTCCGTGCTGCTCATCGTCGTCGGCTGGGTCATCCGCCGCGCGGTCGCCGAGAGCCCGGTCTTCAAGGAGATGCAAACCCGCAAGAAGGAATCTGCCGCCCCGCTCAAGCAGCTGTTCAAAAACCACTCGCGTCAGGTCATCCTCACCGCCCTCATCTTCATCGCCAACAACGCGGCCGGCTACATGCTCATCGCGTTCTTCAACTCCTACGCCACCAAGCCCGCTGACGCCGGCGGACTCGGCATGGAGCGCACCCCGGTGCTCATCGCGAGCACCGTCGCGGCCGTGTTCTGGCTCGCCTCGACCATGCTCGGCGGCATCCTGTCCGACAAGATCGGCCGGGTGCGCACCTTCCAGCTCGGCTACGCGTTCCTGTTCATCTGGGCCATCCCAATGTTCCTGCTCATCGACACCGGCGACATCGTCTGGTTCGCGCTCTCGCTGATTGTCCTGGCCAGTGGACTCGGCTTCTCCTACGGTCCACAGGCGGCGCTGTACGCCGAGATGTTCCCGGCCCAGGTGCGCTACTCAGGCGTGTCGATCGGCTATGCGCTCGGCGCGATCCTCGGTGGCGCCTTCGCCCCGCTGATCGCCCAGCTGCTGCTCGATGAGACCGGCCAGACCTTCTCCATCGGCATCTACCTCATGGTGCTCGCGGCGATCTCCTTCGTCGCGGTCACCCTCGTGAAAGAGACCCGCGGAATTCCGCTGGGCGTCAGCACCCACGAGTAGTTTCCTGCACTGCCACACCGTGCCGCCCGGATTCCGATCCGGGCGGCACGGTTTTGTCCGTCGTCGTTTCTGGACGGGGCGCGGGCCCCGTCCCCGGGCCCAGTATAGAAACTGGGCCCGTGTTCATAAGGTGGGCCGCGACTTGCCGGTGCGGCCGGTCGTGGGGCTAATTCGGGCCGGGTGCACCGCGCCGGCAGATGTGCCGCGTGTTCGTGCGGGCCAGGTGCACGCATCCGTTCATTTCTCCTGAATTAGCCACCGCCCGGCCCGGCAACGGGCGCAGCAAAGAGCCCCCGTCGACGACGAGGGCCCTTCTGAAGCGGATGCTTAGCCGTTGATGACCTGCGGCACACCGAGTGCTTTGAGGCCCTCGACGCCGAACTCGAGCCCATAGCCTGACTGCTTGGCCCCGCCGAACGGAATCATCGGGTGCACCGCGCCGTGCGCGTTGATCCACACCGTTCCGGTCTCCAGACGTGCGGCCACAGCTCGGGCGGCGACGAGGTCGCTCGACCAGACCGATCCGCCGAGACCGACGTCAACACTGTTGGCGCGGGCGATGACATCGTCGAGGTCGGTGTAGCGCAGGATCGGAAGCACCGGACCGAACTGTTCCTCCCGCACCAGCGGGTTGTCATCGTCGATGTCGGCGATGAGGGTGGTCGGGTAGAAGAAGCCGGGCGCCTCCAGATCGGGGTTGCCGCCGATGAGCACGCGCGCTCCGGAGTCCTTCGCGGACTGCACCAGACCGGCAACGATGTCGAACTGCGCCTGGTTCTGCAACGGGCCGAGCACGTTGCTTTCATCCATTCCGACACCCATCGGCATCCTGGCCGCTACCGCTGTCAGCTCTTCGCAGACGGCGTCGTAGATGTCATCGTGCACGTAGAGGCGTTTGAGCGCGGCACAGGTCTGGCCGGTGTTGATGAACGCACCCCAGAACAGTCCCTCGGCGATGGCCGCCGGGTCGGCGTCGGGCAGCACGATACCGGCGTCATTGCCCCCCAGCTCGAGCGTCAGACGCTTGACCGTGTCGGCCGAGCTCTTGATGATGGCCTTACCGGTCGCGGTCGAGCCGGTGAACATGACCTTTCCGATGCCGGGATGCACGGCGAGGCCGGCACCGATCGCGCGGCCGCCGGAGACGACCGTCACGAGCCCCTCCGGCAGTACCTGGTTGACCACAGCAACCAGGGCGAGCACGCTCAGCGGCGTGTACTCGGAGGGTTTGACCACGACAGCGTTGCCCATTCGCAGGGCTGGGGCGATCTGCCACATGGAGATCATCATCGGCCAATTCCAGGGGCCGATCGCTCCCACGACGCCGATCGGGCGGTAGCTGATCGCGGCGTGGGTGGTGCCGTCGTCGATGAGCACCTCGGATTCCAGCGGGGTCGCCGCCGCAGTGCGCAGCCAGGCGGATGCGCCGCCCACCTCGAAGCGCGCGTTGGGTCCGTTGAGCGGTTTGCCCTGTTCGCGGGAGAGCAGCTGGGCAAGGGCTTCAGCCGCGGCGTCGATCGCGTCGGCGGCCCGCACCATGACGGCGCTGCGCGCGTCGTGACCGAGCGCCGCCCAGGCCGGCTGGGCCAGGGTTGCTGCGGCGATGGCGGCTTCGAGGTCATCGACGGTGTGCACTGGGGCCAGGCCAACGACCGCGCCCGTCGCCGGATCAAGAATCTCGCGCGTGTCGCCGGCTGAGGGGGTGATGGCGGCGAGCAGCCCGTCGTAGGTGTCGAGTTTCGGGGTTACCAGGGTGTCGTTCGATGTCATGAGTCCTCCACGTTGAGTGCGGCGCCTTGAATCACGCCGTGGCTCCACCGTAGGCGGGGGCATTCCAAACGACTTGCACGAGAGCGCTGCCCATCCACCATCCCGCGCACAGCAGCAGGCTCGAGCCTCAGGCCAGAAATTGCAGGGAGGCCTGTTGGAAATCGTGCGAAGTCAGCGCGTTGAGATGGGTTCGGCCAGGAAGCTCCAGGTACTGTGCGCCGCGCTTCGCCGCGAGGGCGGTCACCCCGACCGGAATCGGGTCGGCCCCGCCGGCGACGAACAGCTGCGGGATGCCCGCAGGCACGTCGAGCGTGCAGCCCGCGACCCCGCGCACGCACGCCAGCAGCGCCTCCCGGTCGGCTCCGGCCGTGATCGCCGGGCCGAGCACCGCAGCGATGGTTGGGTCGGCGGGCCGGTCGCCGGAGACCACATACCGAGCCACGGCGCCCTGATCCCAGGTCTCGAACAGTTCGAGCGGGCCGGCCCCGCCGAGCACCAGACGGCGCACGCGTTCCGGCGCCAGTCGGGCCAGGGCGGCGACCACCCGTGAGCCCATGGAGTAGCCGATCACGTCGACCCGGTCGAGTTCGAGGGTGTCGAGCACGGCTACCAGGTCGGCGGCGAGCTGCCTCGGTGCGTAGTCGGCGGTGCGGTGCGGCTTGTCGCTACGGCCGTGACCGCGCAGGTCGGGCGTGATAGCGCCGCGCCCGGCTTCCTCGAGCACTCGCACCCAGCCCGAACTCCGCCAGGTGGCCTCGGCGGTCGATGCGAAACCGTGCACGAGCAGAACCGGCAGCTCCCCCGGTGTGGCATCGAAGGCCACACGTACACCATCGAGCCGTCGGGCGAACTGAGTCACTCGACGACGTCGCTCGCGGCGAACACCGCGCCGGCATGCGCCATCTCGGCGAGGGCGGTCGCGGTGGATTCCGCGGCGACCCCGGCCACCAGATCCGTCAAAACACGCACGTGCTGGCCGTGTTCGAGGGCGTCGAGGGTGGAGGCTCGCACGCAGTAGTCGGTCGCGAGGCCGACCACGTCGATCTCGGTCACCCCGTGTTCGCTCAGCAGCGCTCCCACGGTCTCCCCAGCCTCAGTCGTACCTTCAAAGATCGAGTAGGCGGGCTTGCCCTGGCCCTTGCGAATGTGAAACGTCACGGCATCCGTTGTGAGGGCGGGGTGGTATTCGGCGCCCGCGGTGCCGGCCACGCAGTGCACCGGCCAGGTCGTGACAAAGTCGGGGGCCGCGTCGCGGGCGAAGTGGCCGCCGTTATCGTTGCCGATATCGTGCCAGTCGCGAGAGGCGAAGACATATGTGTAGGCGAGCGGATGCTCCGCGAGAAGTTTGCTCACGCCGGCAGCTACTGCCCCGCCGCCGTCGACACCGAGGGCCCCGCCCTCGGTGAAGTCGTTCTGAACGTCAATGATGAACAGGGCGCGGGTCACGATGTCTCCTTGTGAGCAGTCAGTTGATACGCGGTCAGTTGTTAGAGAGATTATCGCCGCATTGGAAGAAACCGGTGGCCAGGGTGTCGATGGCGATTTTGGCATTCGAGCTCACGTTACCAATTGCCGCGTTACTGATGGCATAGATGGCGAAGGTGAGCGGGGTGCCGTCGGCAGCACGGATGACGCCGGCAAGGGTGTAGCCGGTGTCGATCCAGCCGGTCTTGGCGAAAACGGCGCCGGCAGCGGCGGAATTGGCCCCGGCGAAACGGTCGCTGTAGGAGAGGGAGCCACGCGGTCCCCCGGCGATCGGCAGGCCGTCGAACAGAACGCCGAGGTTGCCCTCACGGGCATTGACCTTGACGAACAGAGCGGTCAGGTAGGCCGGCGACACGGCATTGTGCGGGCTGAGGCCCGAACCGTCTTTGATGATCATGCCGGTGGTATCGATGCCGTAGGCGGCGAGGCCGTTGACGATGCCCGCCTGCAGAGCGGAAAAGCTGCTACCGGCACCGTTTTCAATGGCCAGGAGGCGGGCGAGCATCTCGGCGATGGTGTTGTCGCTCACAATGAGGGACTGCTGAACCAGGGTCGACACCGGCGCCGACTGCACGGCGCCGAGCTGCGCTGACCCGGCCGGAGCGGTGGCCTGGCTGATCGTGAGCCCGCCGCCGAGGGCGTCGGCGAAGGCCTGGCCGGCCCGTGCAATCGGGTCTTCGCTACGGGCGGAGGTGCTGCGGGTGGGGTCGTCACGGTCGCCGTCGACCATCAGGGCGGTGATCTCGGGCATGTAGCCGAGGCCGAGTTCGGTGCGGGCCCAGCCCTCGTCCCAGTCGGGCCCGGAGAAGTACGAGGAGTCGAGCACGAGGGAGGTGATCGGCGGGTTGGCCGGATCGGCGGCCCAGGCGACCATGGTTTGGGTGGCGAGGTCGTCGAGGTGCGCGGCACCGGTGTAGAACGGTTCCTGGCCGGTGGGCAACCGGGACAGAGTGAGGTCTCCGCCGCCGACCAGCACGACCTGGCCGGGTTCGGCGCCCTTCACGACCCGGGTCGTAGCCCGATAGTCGCTGCCGAGCACGTTGAGTGCGGCAGCCGAGGTGAGCACCTTCATAACGCTCGCCGTGCGCGACGACGTCGTGCCGCCGCGGTCGAACAGCACCTCACCGGTGTTGGCGTTGACCACCTGGGCCTGAAAATCGGCGAGGCGAGTGTCGGCGGCGAGCCCGGCGACGGAGCAGGTGCGCAGCCGGCTGGCTGTCGTCGCCTGGGCTGGCACCGGACGGGCCGGGTCGACCGTGGGCGTGGGGCTTGGTGTCGGGGTGGGCGTGGCCACAGCGGATGCCGCCGCCGGAGCAGTCTCGCCGGTCTGGGTTCCGGCGAATACGGCCCCACTGCCCAGCAGCACGAAAACCAGGGCGCCAACGGCAATCAGCCAGGCCCGGCGGTGACGGCTGAAGACGGCTGCGATGCCGCCGCGCGCGGCAACGTCAGCCGTGCCGGCTTCGGGTGTCTGCACTGGTTCTTCCACCTCCGTATGGTAACCGACGCACCGTACAGCGGGCTATTCGCCCGGGTAGCGCAGACCGATCTGAGCCCGCACCGCATCGAGCGTGCGCAGGACGGCGACCGATTCCTCGGCCGGCATAATGTCACTTGAGATCTTTCCGGCGCGGATCAGCGTCTCGGCTTCGAGCGCTTCGAAGTGCATGCCCCGGCCGGTGAACTCGGCCGGCTCGAACGTTTCGAGCACGGCGCCGAGATTATCGAGCACCCGAAAACCGGTTGGCGCGTACCAGACACCGTCGATGTCGATGCGCCCGCGGGTGCCGATGATCGACGCCGTCGTCGGGCCGAGGGTGTCACTGGCCGAGAACGTCGTGGCGATCTGGCCGCCGACGTACCGAAAAATCGTCGCGACCTGGGCATCCGCTCCGGTGGTTTTGAACGAGGCGCTGGCCAGAATCGTATCGGGCGCGCCAAAGACGGCGTGCGCGAAACTCACCGGATAAACACCCAGGTCGAGCAGGGCTCCGCCCCCGAGGGCGAGCGCATTCAGGCGGTGTTCGGGGTCGTCGGGAAGATCTTGCGTGTGGTCGGCGAGCAGGCTGCGCACGTCGCCGAGCGTGCCGCCGACGAGAATCTCGCGAATCCGCGCCATGTGCGGCAGAAATCGGGTCCACATCGCCTCCATCACGAGCACGTTGCGACGGGCGGCGAGGTCCACGATCTGCCGGGCCTGCCCGGCGTTGAGCGCAAACGGCTTCTCGATCAGCACGTGCTTGCCCGCGTTCAGCGCGAGGGCAGCATGCTCGGAGTGAAAGGGGTGAGGCGTCGACACGTAGACAACGTCAACCTCGGGATCGTTCACGAGAGCCGCATAGCTCGCATGCGCGGTGGGGATACTGAATTCGGCAGCGAAGGCATCCGCTGACGACTGGCTGCGCGACCCGACGGCCTGCACAGTGTGGCCGTTCTGCACCAGATCGTTCGCGAACATGTGCGCGATACCGCCGGTGGCCAGGATTCCCCAGCGAATGAGAGCCGTCATGCCTGCAGTTTATCCACGGGCACCGACACGCGGCGGTGAGCGAAAAAATCGGCGGCCGAAACGACGGCTCCTATATATAGGTCACACTAGAGCAATGATCACCCTGCAGCAGGATGCCGATGGCTTCATCCGCATGAACCGGCACTTTCCCGACAACTCACTCATCAGCATCCGCTTCACCGACGGGGCTGCGGAGCAATTCACCGGCGCCCAGCTCAACGCCGTCTTCGACGATGCGTTGGCGGAGTTTCGCGGCCTGAACCGTCTCGAGGGCGCGAAAGGTTTCTCCCGCGCGCCGGCCAAAACAGTGCACCCGACGAAGAACATCACCTTCGTCAAGGTGCACCCCAAAATGGCCGCCTAACAACTAGTCCGGATCGGTGGGGTCAAGCGGCGCGTGATGGTCGAGGTTGTCGACGCCGAGCTTCCAGTACCCGCTGACCTGCGCCTGGTCGCGTCCGAGCCCCAGATGCTGCCGCAGGTGGCGGCGCAACGGAATGAGCGAGCCCGCCTCCCCCGCCGCCCAGACCAGGGTGCCATCGTCGATGACCAGGTCGTTCAGTAGTTCGATCAGTGCATCGGCATGCGAATTCGCATCGACGGCCTGAATCTGCGTGCCGGGCCGTTCCCCCTCAGCGAGATACTCAGCGAGCGCCGGGTCGTTCCCGACAATGAGCACGGTGACCGCCACCTTTGCCGGCAGGGCTTCCAGCCAGCGCGCCGTGGCGGGCAGAGCTGTGGCATCAGCAATAAGCACGGCCGAGCGGATGCCCTCCGGCAGCAGCTTGGACCGGCGCGGCCCGCCGATCTGCAGCCCATCACCGACCCGGGCCCGGGAGGCCCAGCCGGTGGCGGGGGCATCCGTTCCGTGCAGGGCGAAATCCAGGTCAAGCGCGGCTGGCACGCCTGCTCGGCCGGCTCGGAAGGCGCGCGGGGTGAAATCGCGAGCCGCGGTGTCCTCCCCGACCGCAAAGAACACCTTGATGTGGTCGTCTGGCCCGTCGGCGGTGAACCCGTCAAGGTCGGTGCCGGTCAGGGTCACCCGGCGCAGGGTCGGTGACAGGTCGCGAACGGCGTGCACGGTGAGGGAACGCCGCACCAGAGGGTGTCGAACGAGGAGCCGCACGGGAAAATCGGTGAGAAACATGTCAGCCTTACTCATAGGGTGTGATCAGGAGTAATACACGCCGATGCGGTGCCCGTCGATGACGTGCACCGCCACATCGATGCCGAAGATCTCGCGCAACGGCCCCGGTTCGATGACGTCGGCCGGTGGCCCCTGATGCAGCACCCGGCCGTCCTTCATCGCCACGATGTGGTCCGAATAGGTCGACGCGAAGTTGATGTCGTGCACGACCATGACGATGGTCTTGCCGAGTTCGTCGGCGGCGCGCCGCAGAATGCGCATCATCTCGACGGCGTGGCTCATGTCGAGGTTGTTGAGCGGTTCGTCGAGCAGCACGTAGTCGGTGTTCTGGCAGAGCACCATCGCCACGAAGGCACGCTGGCGTTGCCCGCCGGAGAGCTCGTCGAGGTACCGGTCGGTGAGCGCGTCGAGGTCGAGGTAGTCGATCGCCTGCTCGATCTGGGCCCGGTCGAGCGTCGTGAGGCGCCCCCGCGAGTGCGGATACCGCCCGAACGCCACCAGATCACGCACGGTCAGTCGGGCCGCGAGGTGGTTCTCCTGCCGCAGAATGGCGAGGCGACGGGCGAGTTCGTCGCTCTTCGTCGCCGCCACATCGTGTCCGTCTACGGTGATCGTGCCGCGCTCGGCCGTGAGCAAACGCGACACCATCGAGATAAGCGTGGACTTGCCGGCACCGTTCGCGCCGATGATCGAGGTGATACCGCCGGCCGGAATCCGCAGGTCGACGTCATCGACCACCACCACGCTGCCGTAGGTCTTGGTCACACCGACGATGTCGATCATCGCCGAGTTCCCCGGGTCACGAGCAGAATGAACACGATGCCTCCGATGAATTCGATGATGACGCTCAGCACGGTGGCCAAGCCGAACACGTGCTCGAGCACGGTCTGACCGCCGACCAGCGCGATGACGGCGAGCGCCACGGCCACGGGCAGGTTGGCCGCGTGTCGGTGGGTACCCGTAATTTGGTAGGTGAGGCTCGCAACGAGCAGGCCGAAGAAGGTGATCGGCCCCACCAGGGCGGTCGACACCGAGACCAGTACCGAGACAACGATGAGAAGACGCAGCACGAGGTGGCGGTGGTCGGCGCCGAGCATCGTTGAGAGGTCCCGGCCGAGGGTGAGCACGTCAAGGTCGTGCCGCATCCGCCAGAGCACCACGCTCGTGACGACGAGAATTATCGCTGAAATCAGCAGCAGGTCGGGTTCGACGGCGTTGAAACTGGCGAACAGCCGGTCTTGCAGCACGGTGAATTCGTTCGGGTCGATCAGTCGCTGCAGAAAAGCGCTGATGCTGCGAAAAAACACACCCAGCACAATGCCGACGAGCACCAACAAGTGGATGCTGCGGCGCGCGCCCCCAAACAGCCACCGAAACAGCAGGGTCGACAGCACCACCATGACGACGATCTCCCCGAGGAACTGCGCCACCGGGGGGATCCTGCCGAGCGCGGAGGACCCGATTTCGAACACCAGCACGGTCTGGATCAGCACGAACAGGGCGTCGAAACCGAGGATCGACGGCGTGAGGATACGGTTCTCGGTGATGGTCTGAAAGATCACCGTCGAGACGGCGATCGCAAAGCCAACCAGAACCAGCGCGGCCAGGCGGCGCCCGCGAAACGGCAGCACGAAGCTCCAGCTGCCCTCCGCTCCGACGACGACGAAGGCGACGATGGTCAGCAGCAGCAGCGGGGCGAGGATCCCGGCGACCCGGCGCATCCGCTTATCTGGCCGTCGAACCTCAACCGACACGGGCACTCTTTCGCAGGAGCAGCACCAGGAACAGGCCGGCACCGACGACGCCGACGACGACCCCGATCGGTATTTCGTAAGGAAAGCGGATGATCCGCCCCGCGATATCGCAGACCAGCACGAACGCCGCGCCCACCACCGCCACCCACGGCAACGATTTGCGCAGGTTGTCGCCCATGGCGAGGCTCACGATATTCGGCACGATCAGCCCAAGAAAGGGCAGCGCACCGACGACGACCACCACGACGGCGGTCACGATCGACACCAGGAACAGCCCGATTGCCACCGTGCGGCGGTAGTTGAGGCCCAGGTTGGTGGTGAATTGTTCGCCGAGGCCGGCCACGGTGAAGCGGTCGCCCGCCACATAGATCGCCGTGGTGAGCGCGGCGACGATCCAGAGCAGTTCATACCGGCCGGCGATGACGCCGGAGAAGTCCCCGGTCATCCACGCCGACAGGGTTTGCAGCAGGTCGTGGTCGAACGCCACGTAGGTAGAGATCGAGGCGATGATGCCCGAGAGCATCAGCCCCACGAGCGGCACGATCACGATCGAGCGCAGCGGGAGCGAACGCAGAATGCGCACGAAGACGAGGGTCGAGACCAGAGCGAACATCGCGGCCACGAGCATCTTGCCGATCAGCGGCAGGCCAGGGGCGAGAATCGTCACGGTCAGCAGCCCGAGGCCGGCCGCTTCGGTCGTACCGATCGTCGATGGTTCAACGAAGCGGTTGCGCACGAGCATCTGCATCACCAGTCCGCAGATGGCCATCGCGGCGCCCGCGAGCACGATCGAGATGGTGCGCGGCAGCCGACTGAGCAGAAAGATCTGCCGGGTCTGGCTGTCGGCACCCACTTGCAGCAGGCTGAGCGGCGTGACGTCGCTGACGCCGACGAACAGGCTCAGTACGGCGAGCAGCAGAACACCGGTGACCGCGAGCGGCAGGGCAGCGCGGCGGCGCGGTTGCGTTGTCAACGCCGCCGGCCGGCCAGGCGGCGCGGCGGTCACCGAGCGAGTCATGCTGTGAGGGCCGCGGCAACCTCGTCGGTCATGGCCTGCAGGTTGACCAGTCCGCCGTTGACGATGTACCAGGAGACTGGGTTGAGGTAGACGATGTGGTCGTTCTGGGCGGCGGCGGTCTGTGCGACGAGCTCGTTGTCCAGCACTTCTGCGGCGTTGCCGGTTCCCGATGCGGTGGCCGAGTCACGGTCGACGACGAACATCCACTCGGGGTCGGTCTCCAGCAGAAATTCGAAGGAGATCGCTTCGCCATGGGTGGCCGCTTCGACGTCGGCGACGGCGGGAACGATGCCGAGGGTGTCGTGCAGGTAGCCAAAGCGCGAGCCGGCCCCGAAGGCGGTCATCTCTCCGGCGTTCGTCATGACGATGAGGGCGTCGCCGGCGTCGGCGGCGAGCTCAGTGACCTCGGTGATCGACTCGTTGAGGGTGTCGACCAGCGTCGCGACCTCGGTCTGCTTCTCGAAGATCTCACCCAGGCTTTCGGTTCCGGCGATGACCGAAGCGGTGAAGTCCACCGCCTCGTTGCTCAGGTCGATGGTCGGGGCGATTTTGCTCAGTTCCGGGTAGACGGCGGCGGAGCGGCCAGCGACGATGATGAGGTCGGGCGCGGCGGCATTGACGGCCTCGTAGTCGGGCTCGAACAAAGTGCCGATGTTGAGGTAGTCGTCGCTGGCGAATTTGGCGAGCTCTCCGGGAAGGTTCGCTTTCGGCAGGCCCAGAACGTCGACGTCGAGGGCGTCGAGCGTCGTCAGGGAGGCGATGTCGAAGGTGAGCACGCGGGTGGGATTGACCGGAACGACGGTGTCGCCCTGGGCGTGGGTCACGGTGATTTCGGTCGCGGCCTCCTCGGTCGCGGTCGGCGTCGGCGTCGGCGTGGCGGCGCAACCAGCAAGAAGAGCGGTGAGCGCTGCGATGGCCGCGTAGGCGGTGGCTGTTCGTGGTGCGGGGAAGGGCACGGTGCTCGATTCGAGAAAGGGAAGGGTTGACTAACTTAGGATAGCCATACCTAACCACGTAAAGCGAATGCGGCATTACAAACGGTGGGTGCCCCGAACGCTGCTCAGGCGACCATCGGCGGCTCGCGCGGCCGGCCCGCGGCGAGCAGCCAGTGGCATCCGCTCGAGCGTGCACAGTGCAGCGCCGCAAGCGGATGCCGGCGCTCAGACCGGTTGCGGGGTCCGAGCGGTCAGCGCGGCGAGCTTGTCGACGCCGATCGGCTCCTCGGCGAGCAGCGGCACGATGGCGACCCGGTCGGCGCGGGCGAAGACCGCGTCGATCTGGGTGGCTTCGCTGGCGGCGCGCGCCTGCAGAAACGGGGTCTCGGGGTGCGCGGCAGCGATGGAATTGTTGACGACCCAGCCCCAGGGCTGGATGCCGGCACGCTGGAGATCGTGCTGCAGGCCCTCGGCCTCGAGCACGGGCGTCGTCTCAGCGAGGGTCACCAGCAAGACCTTGGTCAGCGCCGGATCCTGCAGCCGCATCAACGGGGTCACGAACGCCATGCTCTCCCCCATCTGGCGGGAGATCTCGCGGTGATACGACCCGGTGGCATCCAGCAGCAGCAGGGTGTGGCCGGTCGGGGCGGTGTCCACGACGACGAATTCGTGACGGGACTCGTGCACGGCCTTCGAAAACTGCCGGAACACCGCGACCTCGTCGGTGCACGGCGAGAGCAGGTCTTCAGTCAGGGCGGCCCGGCCATCGTCGTCGAGGTTTTTCCCCTTGGTGGCCATGACGTGGTCGCGATACTCGCGAATCGCCTGCTCCGGGTCGATGCGCGACACGCGAAGCCCCGCCACGCTGCCGTGCAGGGTCTCGACCAGGTGGGCGGCCGGGTCCGTCGTGGTCAGGTGCACGGCGTGGCCGCGCTGGGCCAGGGCAACGGCGAGCGCCGCCGCGATCGTGGTCTTGCCCACGCCGCCCTTGCCCATGCAGAGGATCAGGCCGTGCCCGGCCGGTTCCAGCTCGTCGACGAAACGGCCAAGCGGAGCCTCCGGCACGACGACCGGCAGCTGCGGTTTCGAGGCGCTCTCGCCCTCGGCCTGAAACAGGGTGCGCAGCGCGTCAACACCCATCATGTTGCCGGCCTTGAGCTCAAGAACATCGCGTGGCAGGGCGGCGAGCGACGTGGGAATGCCCTCCAGTGCCGCCAACTCGCGGTGGCGCACCGCCGCCGCGATCGATTCCGTTCCCGCGGCGAGGGGCAGCACGCCGTTGATCACGACGAAGCCGCCGCGAATGCCGATCTGCGCCAGCTCGCCGAAGGTTCGATCAATCTCGCTCAGAGCGGATGCCTGCGCCCGCGCGACCAGCACCAGTCGCGTGCGTTCGGGGTCGGCGAGGGCGGCGACCGCGGCGGCGTAGACCGTTTTGTGCTTGTCCAGCCCCGACAACGGGCCGAGGCACGACGGATCGCCCTTGCCCGCATCGAGGAATTCGGTCCAGGATCCGGGCAGCTGCAGCAGGCGGATGGTGTGGCCGGTCGGGGCGGTGTCAAAGACGATGTGGTCGTAGGTCGCCAGCAGACTGTCATCGGTGAGCAGGTTGGTGAACTCGTCGAAAGAGGCGACCTCGGTCGTGCACGATCCCGACAATCCTTCGGCGATGCTCGCGAGCTCGCGCTCCGGGAGCAGTCCGCGAACCGGCGCGATGATGCGTTCGCGGTAGGCATCCGCGGCCTGTTCGGGGTCGATTTCCAGGGCACTGAGGCCGGAGATCGCGGCGATCGGAGTGACCGTGTTGCCGATCGTGAGGCCGAACACCTGCCCGATATTCGAGGCCGGGTCGGTGCTCACGAGCAGCACACGCCGGCCCCGATCGGCGAGATCGATGGCCGTGGCACAGGCCACGGAGGTCTTTCCCACGCCACCCTTGCCGGTGAAGAACAGAAAGCGGGGCGGGTCTTCCAGGAACTTCATGGTGCTAGCAGCAGCCGGTGGCGCCGCCGCAGCATCCGCTCTCGGATTTCTCGGTCAGGCCGAGCTCCACTCGGGCGGCTGGCGCAGCGAGGCCGGCAAAGGCGAGCAACTGAGCCTTGGAGGGGTAGCTTCCGGTCGCCACGGTGACGCCGTCGACAACGGTGAGCGGCAGCCCGGTGGAACCGACGACGTGCATGAACGCGCGAACGGTCTCATCCGTGGTGAAGGCGAGCGGGTCGGTGGCCAAATTGTGGCGCTGGATATCTGCGCCCTGCTCCTGCAGGCTGCGCACGCTCGCGGTCACCTCGACCAGGGACTGGTCGACGTCAACGCCACAGACCCCGGTGTCGCAGCACAGGGCCGGTTCGTAGATTCGGATGGCAACCATGTCGATCTCCCTCGTTGTTTTTCACGCACTCGCTATATCGATAAGTATCAATGTAGCAGTAGGCTGGTGCCGCCACCTATGGGAAGGAACAAAAATGACCGAGAAATCGGAGATCACGGAGTTGGTGCGCGAGCGCTACGCCGCCGCCGCGCTGCAACTGACGGATGTCTCGAGCACGTCCTGCTGCGTGCCCACCGATCTGGGCAATGGCACCGTGTTCGGATCCGTGCTGTACACCGAGGCAGACAACGTGCAGCTCCCCGAGGAAGCGCTCCTGGCCAGTCTTGGCTGCGGCAACCCCACCGCGGTCGCCGACCTGCGCGCCGGGGAAACCGTGCTCGATCTTGGCTCGGGAGGCGGCATCGATGTGCTCCTCTCCGCACGCCGGGTGGGCCCGACCGGCTTCGCCTACGGGCTCGACATGACCGACGAAATGCTCTCCCTGGCCCGCGCCAACGCGGTGAAGGCCGGCGTCAGCAACGTCAAGTTCATCATGGGGCAGATCGAGGCGATCCCCCTAGCCGATGACAGCGTCGACGTCATCATCTCCAACTGTGTCATCAACCTCTCGGCCGACAAGAACGCGGTCGTCTCCGAGATGTTCCGGGTATTGAAACCGGGTGGGCGTCTCGGCATCTCCGACGTCGTCGCGGAAGACCAGCTCAGCGCAGAAGACCGCGTCGCGCGCGGCAGCTACACCGGCTGCATCGCCGGAGCCCTGACGAACCGGGAGTACCTCGACGCCCTGGCTGCGGCAGGTTTTGTCGATGCGAGCGTGGAATACACCCACGAGGTCGCCCAAGAAATGCACGGAGCCATCGTCAAGGCGGTCAAACCTGCCCTGGGCGCCCGGAGCTGAAGCCACCGCGCTGGACAATCCCCGTGGCCCGCGACCATAATCAAACTCATGGGGGCTACATCGAGTACGACGCAGCGCACCACTATGCAGTGGACGGCGCTGAATCTGGGAATTGTTGTTCTGGGACTTGTGCTGGTCTGGCTGTTCAGATTCAAATCCACCGTCTGCGCCGTCTCCAGCTTTGCACCGTGCCCCGGACCGGAGGCGAGGCTGCTTCCCGCGGTGGTGTCATCGGTCGTTCTGGTTCTGTTATTGTGTGGCGCCGTAGTCGCCGCCAATGTCGTACCAAGCGATCGGCGCGTCGCAGTGATGAGCTGGGTGGCCTTGCTGCTGGCCGTCGCGGGGTTTGTCGGCAGTCTCGTCGTGTTGTTCTCTGCCGGTTTCGTCGTCTGGCCGGTGTGGGCATGACGGGCCCCGGTGGCGGCTGCACGGTGAGACGGATGCTCCGGCGAGTGGCGCCGGGTCTGGCGGCAGTACTCGTGCTCGCCCTGACGGCGTGCGCGCAGGGCCCGGATGATCCGGGCGCGCGAACTTCGAATTCGCCAGCTCCGCCCGATCCCGGCACGGGTGCGGCATCGACCGCAATCCAGCTGGTCAATCTGTGGCGGGTCTCCGGCGCAGAAGGCGAGGGCGCGGACACCTGGCTGCGCCTGGACGTCCCTGAGTTCCAGTTGTGGCGAGACTGCGGCATGATCCAGGGATCGTGGCGCGCGACAGACACGTTCTTCCTGGCGTCCACATACGGGGCCAGCGGGGAATGCGTCACGGGGTCGACCTTGCCTCGAGTGGTGTGGCTGGAATCCGTCAGCGAGTATCGTGCGGTCGGAGACGGCTGGGAGCTTCGCGATTCACAGGGTGCGGTGGTCGCGACCCTGACGCTGGACGGCGGGCCCGATCCGATCCCGACGGCGGCCGAGTCCTTTACCGAGCCGCCGGCGATCACTGACCGGATGCGGGAGGAGTTGCGGCAACCGGCACCCCTGCCGATCGGGCTGACTCCGGCCACGCCGGAGAACCTGGCCGCACGATGGGCGCCGGTCGGCGGTACGAGTGACCCCCATGTGGTCTTTGACGCGAACGGCGCGTGGACGGGTTCCGACGGGTGCAACGGCGGCCAGGGCCGATGGGCAGCCGATGGCGCAGGGGCATTCCTGGCGACTCCTGGGATATCGACCTTGGTGGCGTGCGAGGGGACGCCGGTCACGTCCTGGGTCTCCCAGGCCAGATGGGCCGTCATCGACAACGGGGCACTGCGACTGCTCGATGCGAATGCATCTGAGCTCGGCCGGCTCGGACGCGATTGACGACAAACCCGGTTGCGGCCATGCATGTCGCAGGCACAAGTTGAGACGCGAGTACAAGTTTCGTCGGCGATGCGTATCTGACTGCGTCGACCCGCCCGCGCGAAACCGGCGTCAGCCGCAGGCCGGCGGGACCGTCGTGCGCATCACAGTTTTGCTCTTGCCGATGTGACGCTCGAACGAAAATCCCGCCTTCTCGAACATGGCCCTCGTACCGTTGTGGAGAAAGGAGGACGACGTTCTCTTGCCGGGCGCGAGTTCGTTGGGAAACGAGACTACCTCGCCCCCACCGGCCAGCGCGATCAGCTCGAGCGCGCCATCCAGTGCTTCCCGTGCCACTCCGGAACGTCGATGGTCGCGGTCGACGAAGAAGCACGTGATGCGCCACGGCGCCGGTTTGTTCTCGCCCGCGTCGTACTCCTTGCGGTGGTAGATGCGCGGCAGTTCGAGCGGGCTGCCGTACTCGCACCATGCGATCACGTCGTCGCCATCGAAGACGAGCGCGGCATGTGCGACACCCTCCGCCACGAGTCTCTGCTTGAATGTCGGCCCGTCGTACTCACTCTTAATGGTGCGCTCCGTGTCGCCGTGAAAATACGAGCAGTAGCACCCACCCCAGACCCCGTTGTGCTTCTGCACGAGCGACAGCCACGCCCGAAAGGTGTCGGCGGTCAGCGGTTTGATCATGTGCGTCGTCGTCACGGCCACCTCCGTGGCTGTCTCGGGAAGGGGTTCAACAACGGCTGCCGCTGTTTCACTGCCCGACCCAAGTCGCGAGGCTAAACGGGCAGCATCGACAGTTATCCGAATCTTGCTCAATTCTAGGCTCGGATGCCGCTGGTATGGCCGAGTAGTGTTCGTGAGCTTCCCGAAACTCGTCACGAGCGTCCGGATGGTCCCGCCAATCGACAGTCACTGGGTCCCTGCAAGCTGCCCGGTGAGAAAGCCCAGTGAGAAAGCCCAGTGCCGAGCACGCATGTGGTCATTTACTATGGGATTTCGGGTGTTCCAACGAAGGTATCTAGCCTGGTAGAAAGCTAGGATGGTGATATGTCACTTAACACTCCCGGCCTGCGGGCCTACGAGATCTCAATCCGATCGGATATCGCCGAACTCGTCGGCCAGCTCCGTGAGCTCTTGGGTGCCCAGCTTGTGGCTTACCTCGGTTCCGTCACGGAAACCCGCGCCGTGCGGCAGTGGGCTGACGGCACACGAAAGCCACCGGCCGAGGCCATTCGCCGGCTTAGGCTCGCATACCAGGTCGCCGGCTTGCTCACCGAGCGCGATCAACCGCGAGTGGTCCAGGCGTGGTTTCAGGGCATGAATCCGCAACTTGAAGACACGGCGCCTGCTCGGCTTATTCGCGAGGGCAACCCAGACGAGGTCGGCCCGCGCGTGCTGGCCGCCGCTCGAGCGTTCGCCGCCGTCGGCTAGTGGAAATCACGCCGGACACGGTCGGCCGATTGGCCGTTCGCACCGACCCTGGGGAGGTTTGGCGCATCGGGTACGGATCTGAACCGTGGAACTGAGTCGACTGGGCCCACTCCATCAACGGGCGATTTAACGGGCGCTGGGATGCACCCGACTCCGCGTATCGGACGATCTACGCAGGTTCAACCCTGCTGCCTGCGACGGGGCTGGGCCGCAGCCCGCTACTCTCAGCCCGCCGGCATCTCGCCAGGTCTCAGCATCGCGGCAGGGATATCGATGGAGATTGTCGGCGGACGGGTTATAGCTGCCGGGTCGATGTTTACCCTCATTGTTGCTCCTGGCTCTGGCTTCGATGTCGTGGACGTCTCCAGAGCGGCCGTTGCATGCTGACGGGTCTGTGCCTCAGTCGATACCGTTGTCCCCGGTGGTGGATGGCGGCGCTGCGGGTGACTCCACCCGCCACACGACACGGAGAACATCGATGACGTCGTCGGTGTTGACGCCGGTCGCGTCCGCCTCGGCGGCCAGGTCACGAATGCGCCGAATGACGGACAGTGGAAGCACTGCCGCTGACTCGGCGACGCGAGTGCCCGCGGCCGTGCGTGTTACGACCAGTCCGTCGCGTTCGAGCATTTTGTATGCTTTCCCGACCGTGCTCGGAGATACACGGAGGTCGCTGGCGGCCTGCCGCACGGTCGGCAGCCTTTCTCCCGAACCCAGCTGTCCGGACACGATGAGGCCACGGAACTGGCGGTAGATGCCGAGCGCCGGACTAGCGTCATCGGCCGCCGGCACGATCTGCTGGGGGGTCATCGCACTGATTCCGATAGGACTCGCTGCGGGCTGCCGTCTTGTGCGTGGAGGAATGCTTCTTTCAGCGGCACGCCGGTGACGACCAGGAGGAGGAGAACGAAGGCGGCGATCTCGAGGAGTGGCGCAAGATATCCGGCCGCCACCGCGAACTCCGCATATCGCCACGCCAAGTCGTACGAGTCGGTCCGACCACCGTCACCGCCGACCTGCAACCCCGCGATCGACCCGGCACGATCAATGAATCGAAAGGCACCGCCGAGTGCCAGTAACATGCTCGCGGTTGCAATCCGCACCACGCCAGTGGCGACCTCAACCCGCGCACGCTTCTCAACGACCAGGGTCTGAGGCCCCAGAAAGGGGCGCAGCGAGTTTCGGCGTAGTGCGGCCCACGTGACGACCATCAGCGCCGCCAGGCAGACCAGAACGGGCACACCGTAGGCCCAGCCGTAGAACCACGGACGGAGTGCGTCGATGGGCACGTTGGGTACGGGAATGGCCAGAAGAATGTAGCGGCCTAGATCGTCCGGCGATGACGCCAGTCCCGCAGCAACCGTCGTAGCGATTAAGGCCAACGAAGCGGCACCAACACCAACGAGGCGAGGGAAGGACGTGAAGCTGGTCCACGTGCGTCGGGCAAGAGACACGACGGGCTGTCCGGATAGGGCGCCTCGCTCCAGCGACAAGAAGCCGAGCATGAATATGAGGCCGACAGAAGCGGTGAAGAGGGGCATGGCGTATTGCCACCACTCGACGATGTCTGCGAGGTTCAGCAGGTATCCGCGCACCACGTTTTCGATCGCGTAGACGACGATCACCGTCAGTGCAGCCACGCTCAGAACGCGCCGTTCGGCAAGAAAGCGCCCGGGAAGCAACGTCCGGGCCTCGCTCGAACCTGGCCCTGTTCGACGGCGATGCGCCCACATGCCGATGAGCAATCCCCCAATGACGACAAGGGCGAGGACCAACGAGAACAATGGCAAAGAGAAGGCCGCTGTCACGAGTTCAGCGGGGCCAACTCGAGTAATGATGCTCTGCCACATGGCGGATCCTTTCAACGTTTGTGTGACATGTCTAACACAACTTGTATGGAAGCGCGAGTACAAGTGACTTTCTGTTGACTCATGCGCTCGGCGGCTGGCCACGCTGCTGCGAGCGTTTGCCCGGCCCGTGCGGGAACCCTGATCAGGTCCAACGACACCCACCACGTTGGAACCGAGTCCACCACGGCCCGAGGCGCTCGCGAGAAGAGAACCTCGGCGCACCACAGTGCTAACCCGGCCGAGGTCAATTCATGTCACCGGCGGTAGTAATTACTTGTTGGGCAGTGAAATGGCCTAGTTTCTGTAGTGGTACGTCGATTCGGCCACGGCGTGTTGGCGACAGAATCGGCGCGATTCTCGATTCGCCCGCGGAGTTCATGCCGACCATTTAGGGAGATCAACTTGCCGAGTGATCGTTTCGAGTGCGTCCGGACATGTCTGTAGTAACGCACCTTTCAGGCTTGGAGCAACACATGAACGCAACGGACCCACTCGACATGATGCTCGGCCAATCGTCACCAGGGACGGTGACGATAACGCCCGGAGTGCAGCGCGACCTCGAGGTGATGAACCAGGCAGCAGCACGCGAAGTCGCAACCAGAACTCCGTCTCGCTGGACCACTCGTCTGGTCGTCGGATTCGGCCTCGCACTGGCGCTGACAGGTACTGCCGGCGCTGCCACAGCCACCGGCGTCTTCGCCTGGCTGCCCTGGGCTGAGCATCCTGACATGGCGTACGCATTCGTGCTTCCCAGCGGTCGAGCATGTGAAGGCCGCATCGCCCTCCAGCACGAGGCCGCGGCCGGAGACTGGGACGCGTTCGTTGAATCGATGGGCGCTCTGCAGGTCGACCCCGCCGATATCGAACAGATCACAACGGAGCTCCGCAACGACTCTCTGGTCGTGGTCACCGATGACGGCACCATCGAAGACAGACCTCCCGGATCCGTACCCCAGACGGATGACGGCACCTACGCGGCAGCCAACCTGGTCGCTGTGAAAATGGCCATCACACGATTGTCAGCGACGACAGGTGTGGTCGTCTCCGACTTGCAGGTCCAGTGCGCCATCGTCGTGCCGTGAACGCCCGCCAAAAGGGCAAACAGCTGACGAAGGTCCTCGACCAGTGCGCTGGGGACGTACTGCGGTACCTGCAACGCCGCGTGGGGCCCGACGACGCCGCCGATCTCCTCGGCGACACCATGATGGTCGCCTGGCGCCGGGTGAACCTCCTTCCCGCCGACGCGGAAGGTGCCCGGATGTGGATCTTCGGTCTCGCCAGGGGAACCCTCCTGAACCATTCCCGCGGTGAACGACGTCGCCTCGCACTGTCAGAGAAGATTCGAACCCACGTCATGTCGGCCCGGACCGCGCCGGCAGCCGACGAGGGCAGCGACGTGCGGGACGCTCTCTCACAACTCAGCCCCGAGCTTCGGGAAATCGTTCAGCTCGTTCATTGGGAAGGGTTCACCCTCGCTCAAGCCGCCCAGGTCGTCGGGATTCCCGCACCGACCGCGCGTGGCCGTTACAAACGTGCGAAGGATGAACTGCGGGTCGCACTCGGGGTGATCGTGTGAACCGCCCCCAGCGCGTCCTCACGCAGCGCCGCGAACAAAACGGCCAGATGACTGCGGTCCGGACCGTCGCTCACGTCACCGATGGCACTGTTAGTGGTTGGACAAGAGTGCTCGGCCGATGATGCGGGCGCCATCGGTGAATGCCCCTGGGTTCGGCCCGGAGTAGTTGAGCCTGATGAATGGGCCGGCGGCCTCGGCCGGGAACCAACTCGAGCCGGCAGCGATCAGCACCCCGGCGGCTTCGCAGTCTGCGACCAGACGGTCAAGGTTGGTCCCGTCCGGCAGGCGCGCCCACAGGTTGAGACCACCCGCTGGAACGGCGGTGATGTGGGCGTCGGGAGCGTGTTCGCGCAAACTCGTCAGCAACAGGTCTCGGCGTGCCCGCAGTTGCGGGCGAAGGTTGCGCAGATGGGTTTGCCACCCCGGCTGCGTAATGACGTCGAGCGCTGCGGCCTGAAGTATCCCGCTGACGTACATGGACTCCGCCCCGCGGTCGGCCAAGATGCGTTCCTTGGCGGGACCGCGGGCAATAATTGCCGCCACGCGAAGGGACGGCGAGACGCTCTTCGTGAGGGATCGCACATAGACCACATGGCCGGCGTCATCGCGCGCGGCGACAGGATGCGGATCGGTATCGATGCCGAAGTCATGGGCCCAATCGTCTTCGACCAAGAAGGCGCCGTGCTCGCGAACGACGTCGAGGATCTGCGTCGTGGTGGACTCTGACCACTGCGCGCCCGTCGGGTTCGCATAGGTGGGCTGGGCGTAGAAGACCCGTGAGCCGGTTTCCTGGAACGCCCGAGCGAGCTCGTCGGGATCGGGCCCCTCGGGTCCCGAGGGAACCGGGACCACGTCGATGCCGGCTTGGGCGGCAGCCTGGATCGCTCCCCAGTACGTGGGCGATTCCATCAGCAGCGGCTGCCCAGCGGTGACCAGGGCACGGAAGATCGTGGCCAGGCCACTTTGACTTCCAGGCAGCACGATGACATCGCTCGGCAGGGGCGGAGTCACACCGACCGGTGTCGCGGAGCCAAGCTCTTGAGCGAACCAGGACTGCAGCTCCGGAAGGCCCGCGACCGGTGAACGCGTCAGCGCCGCCTCGCTTCGGGCCGCGCGAGCCAGCGCTGACCGCACCAAACGTTCCGGCAACAGCTCCCGGTCGGGATACCCGGAATGCAGAGCAATGCTTCCTTGCTGCGCGGCACGCAGCGCGGGACTCAAACCGCCGAGGTGGCTGCTCGGTGAACGCATGGCGGCGGTTTGCCAGCTGAAATCGAGCGGGCGAGCGGTCCGTACCGCGCGAACGAAGGTGCCGGCCCCTGGCCGGGTTTCAATCAGTCCCTGCGCCACGAGGGTGCGCAGAGCTTTCTGCACCGTCACCGGGCTCGCCCCGTACTCGGCGACGAGCATCCGGCTGGTAGGCAGCCGGGCGCCCGGCGCGCGACCAGCAATCCACTCGCGCAGTGCGGCCGCGATCCGAAAACTGCTATCGTTATCCATGTCATATGATAGTAGCGCTATCAAGCGGATGCCCACACCGCTATCCCCCTCCCGGGCTGGCCTCGCCTGGGGGCTGCTCGGTGTCGCCGCGTTTTCCTTCACCGTACCGTTCACCCGCGTGGCCGTCGAAAGCATGTCCCCGTTGTTCATCGGATCCGGCCGCGCCGTCATCGCTGCCGTGCTCGCCGCGGCCGCTCTGAGCATCACGCGGCAACGCCTTCCGCAGGGCATTCAATGGTTTCGTTTGACCGTCGTCGCTGGCGGTGTCGTCGTCGGCTTCCCCCTCCTGACGTCCTTTGCCCTCACGACGACGTCGGCCAGCCACGGCGCCGTGGTCATCGCGCTCCTGCCAGCCGCAACGGCCGTCATGGCTGTCCTCCGCGGCAAAGAGCGACCACTGCTCCCGTTCTGGATCATGGCCGCCGTCGGAGCGCTGGTGGCCGTGGCCTTTGCATCCATGCAGGGAGGGGAAAGCATCCGCTTGCACTGGTCAGATCTGCTCCTGTTCGGTGCCGTCGCAGCCGCGGCGATCGGCTATGCCGAAGGCGGCCTGCTCGCGCGCGAGATCGGAGCGTGGCAAACCGTATCGTGGGCCCTCGTTCTGGCCGCGCCCCTCATGATCACCCTGACCGCATTCGCCCTCGTCGACCAGCCACCCACCGGCACGCCCACCCAATGGGCGGCCTTCGCCTACCTCGGCCTGGTGAGCATGTTCCTGGGATTCTTCGCCTGGTATCGCGGGCTGGCCATCGGGCCCATGGCTCAAGTCAGCCAGGTACAACTCACCCAACCCGTCCTCAGTATCCTTTGGGCCGCACTGATCCTCCACGAAGAGCTCACCTGGCAGACCGTCATCGGCGGCATCGCCGTCATCCTCTGCGCCGGGATCGCCGTGCGAACACGCCTGGGCCGCGTCCGGCCGACAGCCTCCGCTCCAGACCGTGACGATGAGTCCTGACGAGCCGCCCTGCACTCACGGTTGGGGCGGGGCTCGCGGAGCTAGGTCAGTGGTTGGACGCGTGGAGACTGCCCGCAAAAACCGAAAATCGCATGAGTGTTGGACTTGTGGGCAAATTCGGCGCAACACACCGCTGAGACGGTCTTAGAAACCCCATCTGACCAGGAGTATTAGTGGAGCCGCCTGTCAGAATCGAACTGACGACCTTCTCATTACGAGTGAGATGCTCTACCAACTGAGCTAAGGCGGCGATACCAGAGCGCCCCATAAGGCACTCGGTGACACAGCAGCCAAGCCTAGTCGTTTCTCCGGGTGATTCTGTACACCTCGGCGAATGAGGCGTTCACACGCTCCGACAATGGGCTCGCACCGTCGCCCTCTGCCCAGCATCGCCAGGCGTGGCGGATAGCGGCCACGGCCACCAGGGTGAACAGCAGGGCGCGTTGGTTCAGCTCGGCGGGATCGTCTCCGCGAGCGGCGAGGGCGGTTTCGGGGGCGCGAGCGGCGGCATCCGCTCTGAAGCGTTTCTCAATGATCTGCTGCAGCTGGTCTTCGAAGTCGCGCAGGGTGGCCATGCGCATACCGAACAGGTACGCGTTCTCCTTCATGACCGAGCGGCGCAGCTGGTGGATCTCACGGTCTTCCTCGGTGCGCTGCAGGCTCTTGGAGAGCAGCACCGCGAGGTCGGCGAGCACATCGCTGTCGGGCGCTCCGGCGACGAAGGCCTCGATATCGTCAGCGGATGCCAGTCCCGGCGCGTCCCCGATCAGCGCCGCGTCTTTTGAGGGAAAGTAGTTGAAAAAGGTGCGCGGCGACACGTTGGCGACCCGGCTGATGTCCTCAACGGTGACGTGGTCGATGCCCCGCTCTCGGGACAGGGTCAGCACGGCGTGCTGGATGGCCCGTCGGGTGGCGAGGCGTTTACGCTCGCGCAGCCCCGGCGCTTCAGTTTCGATCGGCATGCCCAATTATTTCACAGCGTGCAAACTGCTGGCACTGCTGCTCTACTAGCACTGCTGTCGACTAACACTGGGTTCGACTAACACTGGGGGTCGGCCGCCGGCACGATTCCATCGACGAGATAGGAATCAACCGCGTCGTTCACGCAGGAGTTCGACTTGTTGTACGCGGTGTGGCCCTCACCGGTGTAGGTCACGAGGCTGCCGCGCTCGAGCTGTTCGGCCAGCTGCTGCGCCCAGACGTACGGGGTAGCCGGGTCGTTGGTGGTGCCGACGACGAGAATGGGTGCAGCACCGGCCGCGTGGATCTCGGCGCGGTCTCCGGTGAATTTGTACGGCCAGTCGGCGCAGCCGATGTCACCGAAGCTCATGAACCGGCCGATCACCGGGGCCGCGGCATCGAGCTCGGCGGCCTGCGCGCGCATCACGGTCGGGTCGGCGTTGTAGGCGTAGTCGATGCAGTTGATGGCCATGAACGATTCGGTCGAGTTGTCGGTGTAGTTACCGCTGTCATCGCGACCGTTGTAGGCGTCGGCGAACTGGAACGCTGCGTCGGCGCTGCCGCGCAGCACGGTGTCGAACATGGTGCTCAGTTGCGGCCACGCGGTCGCCTGATAGAGCGGGTAGATGATCGCGGTGAGCAGTGCGTTGGCACCCAGCTGACGGCCGTCAGCGGCCGTGATGGGGCTCACGTCCACCGATTCCAGCAGTGCGCCGATCGTGGTCATCGCGCTGTCAACGCTGCCGCGGAACGGGCAGTCCTGCCCGGCCAGGCAGTCGGCGAGGTAGGCGCGAAGCGCATTCTCGAAGCCCACCGCCTGCGTCTTGGTCACCTCGAAATTACTGGTCGAGGGGTCGACGGCGCCATCGAGCACGAGGCGGCCGACCTTCTCGGGAAAGAGCTCGGCGTAGGTCGCTCCGAGGTAGGTGCCGTAGGAGAAACCGAGATAATTTAGGTGGGTGTCGCCGAGCACCGCGCGCAGCAGGTCTAGGTCGCGGGCGGCGCTCTGGGTGTCGACCGTACCGAGCAGCGGCCCGGTCTGCTCAGCGCAGGCCGCCGCGAACGCCTCGGAGGACGCCGCCAGTTCGGCGATCCAGGCATCCGTTCCGCGTTCTGCGGTCGTCAGTCCGTAGAGGTATTCGTCCATGTCGGCCGAGTCGTAGCAGGAGACCGCCGTGGAGCGGCCCACACCACGGGGGTCGAACCCGACGACGTCGAAGCTTGCCTGCAGGGTGGCATCGGTGGCGTAGTCGAGGGAATCCTTGATGAAATCGTAACCGGAACCGCCCGGTCCGCCCGGATTCACCAGCAACGATCCGATCCGGTCACCGGTGGCGACGTGGCGAACCAGGGCGAGTGACACGTCACCGGAAGCCGGGTCGGAGTAGTCCAGCGGGGCGGTGGCGTCGGTGCACTGCAGGCCGTCGCCGCAGTCTTCCCACTGCAGCACCTGGCTGTAGAACGGGGCGAGCTCGTTGCGTACCTGTTCGTTGGTGGGGGTGGACTGGGCGGGGCCGGCGTCCTGCGAAAAGAGGGAGGCGCATCCGCTGAGAGCGAGAGTGAGTGCCAGGGCTGCGGCCGTGGCACTGGTAGCGCGGGTCTTGCGGTTCAACGGGTTCCTCTTTCATGGCGAGCGGATGCTGCGGTTCAGGCTACCGACGGTGGCTGGGAGTCTCTGCGTTTGTTGTCACTTCGGGCGGCGGATCGCCGAGACGAGCATCGCCTCGAGGGCGAGGGCCGGAGCAACGTTGCCCTGGATGCGCTGGCGGGCCACCGCGATGGCATCCATCGTGGCGACCGTCGCTGCGGGGGCGCTGGCCGTGCTCGCGGTGCGCAGTTCGGCGAGCAGTTCGAGGTTGATCACGGCCTGGTCGCGGCCCAGCTGCACCATCATGACATCGCGATAGAGCGAAGCCAGGTCAACCAGGATACGGTCAATGCCGTCGCGGAGGCTGCGCACCGCTCGACGTTTCTGGTCGTCTTCGAGCGCCTTGATCTGGCTGCGCAGCCCCGGAGGAACGGATTGGCCGGCCTCGACCCCGAGCGAGCGCAACATGCCATCGCGCTCGGCGGCATCCAGCTCGAGCGTGATCGCCTTGGCGTCGTCACCGGCGATTGCGAGCAGCCGCGCCGCCGCGTTGACGGCCGCCGACACCGAGCGGATGCCCAGCGCGGTGCGCAGCGTCTCCTCGCGTCGCGCCCGCGCGTCGGCGTTGGTCGCCAGACGCCGGGCCATGCCGATGTGGCTCTGGGCGAGGCGGGCGCTGAGTTCGGCGATGACCGGGTCGACGCCATTGCGCCGCACGAGCAGGTCGGCAACATCGGCCACGCTCGGTACGCGCAGGCGTACGGTGCGCACCCGGGAGCGGATGGTGGGGAGCAGGTCGGCTTCGCTCGGTGCGCAGAGAATCCACACGGTGCGTTCGGGCGGCTCTTCAAGGGCTTTCAGCAGCACGTTCGAGGTGCGTTCGACCATGCGGTCGGCGTCTTCGACGACGACGACGCGATAGCGACCGACCGAGGGCGAGTATTGCGAGCGGGCGACGGCCTCCTTGACCGATTCCATCTTGATGATGACGCCCTCGGTGGTGAGCACGCTGAGGTCGGGGTGGGTTCGCGCGTCGACCTGGCGGGCGGCCGCGAGGTCTTCGGCGGGCGTGCCCGGGCTGAGCAGCGCCGCCGCAAACGCGAAGGCGAGATTCGAGCGGCCGGAGCCGGGCGGGCCGGTGATGAGCCAGGCGTGCGTCATGGAGGTGGACTCGGCGGTGGTGACGGTGCCACCGGCGTCCGCTGCCCCATGCGTTGCTGAGGAAGGTACCCGCTCGGCGGCCGCCCGGAAGATGGCGATTGCGTCGGCCTGTCCCGTTAGGTTGTCCCACACTGCCATGAGTCAAGGGTAACCCGCCCCGCCGACAGGCCGTGTCCTCGGTGCGCCTTCTCCCAACCGGGCCCGGAAGGTTAGAGGAGGGGGACCACCCGGGCGCGGATGGTGGCGGCGATCTCGGCGATGGGAGCGGCAGCATCCACTACCAGGAACCGGTCGGGCTCGGCGTCGGCCAAGTCGAGGAACGCCGCCCGCACGCGGGAATGAAAGTCGTCTTTTTCCGCCTCGAGCCGGTCGAAGACCTTATCGTCGGCATCCAGCCGGGCCCGGGCGGCCTGCGAGTCGAGGTCGAGCAGCACGGTCAGGTCGGGCAGCAGCCCCTCGGCGGCCCAGAGGGACAGGTCGCGCACCTCGGTGGCGCCGAGCACGCGCCCGGCACCCTGGTACGCGACCGAGGAATCCAGGTAGCGATCCTGCACGATCACGTCGCCGCGGGCGAGCGCGGGCCGCAGCTTGGTGCCAACGTGTTGAGCCCGGTCCGCGGCATAGAGCAGCGCCTCGGCGCGCGGGTCGACCTCACCACGATGGTGCAGCACGATCTGCCGAATCTCGACGCCGACATCCGTTCCGCCGGGCTCGCGGGTGCGCACAACCGTGCGCCCCCGCTCTTCGAGCCATTCGGTGAGCAGCTGCGCCTGGGTGGTCTTACCCGACCCGTCCCCGCCCTCGAGGGTGATGAACAGACCGGTCACGGCGCGATCGTCGTCGTGGCGGCGGAGTCAGCCGCCGAGCTGGCCGTCTTCTTCGCTGCGGGCTTCCTGACGGCGGGCTTCTTCACGGCCGCCTTCTTGACCGCTGCCTTCTTCACCGGCAGGGGCGTGCCGGCCAACGCTGCCTTGGCTGCCGCGTTCGCGGCCCGGGTCGCGGCCGCTTTTTTTGCGGTGGCCGCTTTCGCAGCGGCGGTCGGAGCCTTTTTGACGGCGGGCTTCTTAACGGCCGCCTTCTTGGCCGGCGCCTTCTTACGGGGCGCAGCCGGGCCCTTGGCCCGCTTGTCCGCGAGCAACTGCACGGCCCGATCGAAGTCGATCTCCTCGATGTCCTCCGACTTGGGAATCGTCGCGTTGGTGACCCCGTCGGTCACATAGGCACCGAATCGGCCGTCCTTGATCTTGATCGCCTTGCCGCTTTCGGGGTCGGGTGCCTCGAATTCCTTGAGGGCACTCGACGCCCGACGGGCGCCGTACTTCGGCTGCGCGTACAACTCGATCGCACCCGGCAGGTCGATGTCGAAGATCTGGTCTTCGCTCGTGAGCGACCGGGTGTCGATGCCCTTCTTCAGGTACGGGCCGAATTTACCGTTCTGGGCCAGAATCTCGGTGCCGGTCTCCGGGTCGAGGCCGACGACGCGCGGCAGGGCGAGCAGGCGCAGCGCCGTTTCGAGGTCCACGGTGGCCAGGTCCATTGACTTGAAAATGGATGCTGTGCGCGGCTTGTCCGCAGCGGCCACCTTCTTCACGGCCGGCTTGCGCTTCGGCTTGGCCAACGCTGCGGGAGAACTGGTGACCTCGCCGGTCGCGGGGTCGATCGTTTCTACCGCGGCGGACGCCACGACCGGAATGACGGGTTCAGTCGGGGCCGAGGCGAGCTCGGTGACGTACGGCCCAAACCGACCGTCTTTCGCCACGATCTCCTTGCCGTTCTCCGGGTTGACGCCGATCACGCGGTCGGTGACGACCGGGGCATCGATGAGTTCCCTGGCCTTGGCCGCGGTCAGTTCATCGGGCGCGAGTTCCGGCGGAATGTTCACGCGGCGGGGCGGGGCATCCGCTGCCGCGTCGGGGTCGTTGACCTCGAGGTAGGGGCCATACTTGCCGATGCGCAGTGTGATGTCGTCGCTGATCGCGACCGAATTGATGACGCGCGGGTCGATCTCGCCGAGGTTGTCGATGACCTGGCGCAGCCCGCGGTGCTTGTCGCTGCCGAAGTAGAAGCTGTTGAGCCAGTCCAGACGGTTGGCTTCACCGCCGGCGATGCGGTCGAGGTCGTCCTCCATCTCGGCGGTGAAGTCGTATTCAACCAGGTCGCCGAAGAACTCTTCGAGCAGGCGCACGACCGAGAAGGCGATCCAGTTGGGCACGAGCGACTGACCGCGCGGCGTGACGTAGCCGCGCTCGGTGATGGTGGAGATGATCGATGCGAAGGTTGAGGGGCGGCCGATGCCGAGCTCTTCGAGCTTCTTGACCAGGCTGGCCTCGGTGTAGCGGGCCGCCGGAGTGGTCTCGTGGCCCTTGGCTTCGAGGTCCAGCAGAGCCAGGCTCTGCCCCTCCTCGAGCGGCGGCAGCTTCGACTCGGTCGCGTCCGTTGACGCGTTGCGCTCCTCATCCTTGGACTCTTCGTAGGCGAGCATGAAACCGCGAAAGGTGATGACCGTTCCACTGGCCGAGAATTCGGCGAGCGCGCCCGACGCCGACGCGTGCTCGGACGTGCCGGTCGGACCGGCCGCGATGGTCACGGAGGCGGTCGAACCGGTGGCGTCCTTCATCTGTGAGGCGACGGTGCGCTTCCAGATCAGGTCGTAGAGCTTGAAATCATTGCCGCGCAGGCTCGACGCGAGCGAAGCCGGGGTGCGGAAGGTGTCGCCGGACGGGCGGATGGCCTCGTGAGCTTCCTGCGCATTCTTGCTCTTGCCCTTGTAGGCGCGCGGGGCATCCGGAACCGTCTCGGCGCCGTACAGCGCTGCTGCCTGCGTGCGGGCAGCGGTCAGGGCCTGCTGCCCGAGCGACGGCGAGTCGGTACGCATATAGGTGATGTAGCCGTTTTCGTAAAGCGACTGGGCCACGCTCATGGTCTGGCGGGCGGTGAAGCGCAGCTTGCGCGCCGCTTCCTGCTGCAGGGTCGACGTGGTGAAGGGTGCGGCAGGGCTGCGACGGTACGGCTTGGAGGTGACTTTGGTGACCTTGAGCTTCACGCCGGGGCTCTGCAGCGCGGTCGTCAGGGCGTGCGCGGCGGCGGCGTCGAGGGTGACGGCCTTCACGGTCGGCTTGAGCGCACCGGAATCGTCGAAGTCGCCACCGGTGGCGATGCGCTCACCGTTCAGGCGCACGAGTTTCGCGTCGAACGCCTGGTCGGTTTCTGCAGCGGATGCCGCCAGTCGCGCCAGCAGATCCCAATAGCCGGCGGAGACGAACGCGAGGCGCTCCTTCTCCCGGTCGACAACCAGGCGGGTCGCAGCGCTCTGCACGCGGCCAGCGGACAGGCCCGGGCCGACCTTGCGCCACAAGACCGGAGAGATTTCATAGCCGTAGATGCGGTCGAGGATACGCCGGGTCTCCTGCGCGTCGACGAGAGCGGTGTCGAGCTCTCGCGTGTTGTCCTTGGCGGCGAGGATGGCGTCTTTGGTGATCTCGTGGAACACCATGCGCTTGACCGGAACCTTGGGCTGCAAGACCTGCAGCAGGTGCCAGGCAATGGCCTCGCCCTCGCGGTCCTCATCAGTTGCGAGCAGGAGTTCGTTCGCATTCTTCAGGGCCCGCTTGAGTTCGCTGACAGTCTTCTTCTTGGCGTCGCTCACCACGTAGTACGGCTCAAAACCGTTGTCGACATCGACCGAGAACCGGCCGAGCGCACCCTTCTTGAGCTCGGGCGGCAGGTTTTTCGGCTCGATCAGATCGCGAATGTGACCGACCGAAGACAAAACTTCATAGCCGTCGCCGAGATACGCGGCAATCGACTTCATCTTGGTCGGTGATTCAACAATGACCAGCTTCTTAGTGCCTGGCACCAGACTCCTCTTTATACGTAGTGGCCACATGATGGGCCAAGGCACACCATACACACCGGAATGGAATGCGCGCCTATCGACAGGTTCTCCTCGGCGCGTCCCGGCGGCGCACACGGCGCTCCCAGCCATCGCCCAGTTCGCTCAGAGCATGCACGACAACAATCCCAAGCCCTTGCTGTTTGCCCGCCCAAGTGCAGAATAGACCCATGGGTACAACGACGGCCACATACACCGCGAAGTTGACGGATGGGCCCCTTCAGGGCAAGACAATCACGACAACCTTCCTCGACTCGGGCGATCCGCAACCCCGCATCGAGATTCCGGCCGACTCCGGCAAGCGCTACCTGTACGCGCGCGGCGCTGGCCTCGAGTTTGAGGGTTCCGACTCGCCCGGCCGCCCGACCGCGGTCGAGTACCGCTACCTCGAGGTTCTCCTCTCCTAGTTCGCCCCACTAGTCCATCCGATTGCTTCAGCCGGTCGGTTCATCAGCGCGCTCATCCGGACTGCTTCATTCAGCTGGTACGTCCGGCGGCGGCCCGGCCCTGGCGCTCGCGGTGATGTCGATGCCGTTCACCCGACGCCGCACCGAAACGGATGCGATCAGCCCCGTCACCGCACAGCGCGTGACGGCCGTCTCGTTCAGGGCGGCCGCGGCATCCGCTGCCGCGCAGGGGTAGCCCGCGATCGCACCGGAAGCGGTGTCGGCGGCAGCCAGAGCGGCCGCGTCGGCCGCGCTCGCGACGGATCGACCGACGGCCAGCAGCCCGAGGATCGACACGACCAGGGTGGTCAGCAGCACGGTGCCCGCGAGCACCGCGAGGGCGAGGATCGAGCCCGCTCCGCGCTCGGCAGGCGGGACCTCGGCCGTACCGGCCGTCGAGCGGTGGTCTTTCTCACTCATAAGCCGCCGGCCAGGGCGCAGGATTGCGCTTCGAGGGTTAGGACCGCGAATATTCCCGGCAACCCCTGCGCCCTGACGCGGGCACAGACGAACTCCCCGCGACGATCCGACGACAGTCTCGCCCCGGTGACCGCACTCTGCACGAGGCCGGAAGCCCGCCCCGCACTCTCACCTCGGGCGAGCGCGCGCGCTGCGCTGGCGGCCGCATCCGTCAACCGCACCTGCACGCCCACCACCTGAACGGCGCCGAGACAACAGGCCAGAACGAGCACGATCGCCGGCAAGGCGGTGGCGAATTCGGCCGTCGTGCTGCCCCGAGCAGCGCGAAGCCCGACAATATCCGGATGGCCCCACAGTTCCCGAAGCCTTCGAGGACCCCGGCTACCCGATGCTGAGAGCACGACGCACCAGATCGGTGAGCATTCCCCGCACCTCATCGCTGCGCAGAATGACAATAAGCAGCCCGGCAAATCCGACCGCGGCCATCGTGGCCACAACGTATTCCGCGGTGGCGGCTCCGGCCTCGTCGGCCAGACGCCTCAGCGCAGTGCGGCCGGTGACAGCGGATGCAGCGGGCACAGCGGGCACGGCGGGTGCAGCCATCTTTGTATACACAGACTCGTCTCCTTCGGCGTCCATCGACGCGGGTTGGGCGGCACGAGCACGATCACTCTGCTCCGGTGTGCTCGCCGGCGCCGCGGCAGTTGCTCATCTGTGGAAAACTTCAGAACGTCGTGAGGGTGGAGGACAGCACGCTGATCAGCAGCGGCACCACCCCAACGAGCATGAACGCGGGCAGCACGCACAGGCCGAGTGGCAGCATCAGCGTCACCGAGAGCGTCGCGGCCCGGCGCGCTCCAGCACTGCGGGCATCACGACGCAGCTGTTCGGCCTCGCTGCGCAGCAATTCCGCGGCGGGAACCCCCGCGCGCATCGACAGGGCGAGCACCCGCTCAATCGGATCGACATCGCTCGCGGAGGTGATGCCGTAGCGCCGTGCTGCGGCATGCACGAGCGCGCGCGAACGGTCCACCGACCCGCCGCCGGACATGGCAATCGCCATGAGCTCGAGGCGCAGCCCGGGGGTCAGCTCCGTCGGAGCCGCCCGGCCCACGAGCGCGCGGCTCCAACTCGCAGCAGCGAGCATCAACAGTGCGCCACCACCGAGGCAGACCAGCCCCGGCACAGTCGCAAACAGGGTGTGCAGGGAGTCGAACCCCATCAGACTGCCGAACAGAACGCCAATCACCGGCAGCACCATGACCAGCCGGGCCGTCGCTCGCGGTGCAGCCAGAGCCACCTCCAGGTCGCGCTGCACCTGAGCGAGGTCGCGCAGCGACGCGGCGAGCTCGCGCAGGCATCCGGCGAGCGGGGCGCCCGTCTGGGTCGCCACCTGCCACGCCGCGGCGAGTCCGAGCCACGCGCGCTCAGTCTGCCCGGGCGCTTCGCCCCTTCGCCCGGTGCGGGCCGACCGTGGCGCCCGCCGCCCGCCGCCGGACGACGGGCGCTCTCTCGCTTGGCGGCGCGCCTGGCCGGCGATCGCGTCGGCCACACTATCGCCGCGGGACGCCGCCCTGGCTGCAGCCCGCAGGATGCCCGTGGTCGTCGAATCAGTTGGGCTCGGCGGTGAGGCGCCCCTCCGCGTGGGCGTGATCGGCTCGGCCCCCGGACCCGCCGTCTTCTCCCGAACCGGCATGAGATACCCCCAGGCCGACACCGGAGAGACACCGGCCGACAGCAACACCGCGAGCCGCTGGGTGACCGCCGCGACTTCTTCGAGTGGCCGCACGGCCTCCACCGGCATCAGGCCGCCTCGATCGACAGCCGGTCTCGGCCGTTGAGGGTGAACCGACCGACCGCTTCGAGCCTTCGCTCCCCGTCGACACGCTCCAGATGCAGCACCAATCCGATCGCGCTCACCGTCTGCCGGGCTACGGCCGCGGCGCTCATCCCGGCAAGAGAACCGAGCGCTTCCAACCGGGCCGGAACATCTTCGAGCGAATTCGCGTGCAGAGTGCCGGCTCCCCCGTCGTGCCCGGTGTTGAGGGCGGCGAGCAACTCCCGAATCTCCGATCCGCGGCACTCGCCCAGCACGAGACGATCCGGCCGCATGCGCAGCGCTTCGCGCAACAGCGCCTCGAGGCCGATGCGCCCGGCTCCCTCCAAATTAGCCTGCCGGGCCTCCAACGCGACCACGTGCGGATGCCGGATGCGCAGCTCGGCCACATCTTCGATCGCGACGATGCGTTCGTGGGCCGGCGCTTCGCCGAGCAGTGCGGCGAGCAGGGTAGTCTTCCCGCTCCCGGCTGCACCGGTGATGAGAATATTCTGGCGATCCCGTACCGCTTTGAGCAGTCGGTTCAACTGCGCAGCGGATGCCTCCCCCACGCCGAACAAACCAGCATCAGCGAGCGCAGCGAGGCTCCGGTCGGCGGCGTGCGGCAGCCGAATGGAGAGCAGCGTTCCCGTACTCGACACCGGCGGCAGCACGGCATGCACGCGGATGCCGTCGGCCAGACGCACGTCGACGCACGGGCTCGCCTCGTCGATGTGCCGGCCGCCGAGCGCGATCAGCCGCACAGCCAACTCCCGCACCGCGGCCTCGCCGAACTGCCACGCGGGCGCGAACGAGAGACCGCGCCCGGCATCGATCCACAGTCCCGAGTCGCCGTTGACGAACAGGTCGGTCGTGTCGGGGTGTGCGGCGTAGCTGGCGAGGGGTCCGAGTGCGCGCACATTCATGCGCTCGTTGCCGGCTGCGGCCGGTTCAGGCCTTGACGGTTCAGGCGCGGTCGGTTCAGGCGCGGTCGGATCGACCACGCTCGCTTCAACGTGAAGCGTGGTCGCCGTGCGATGTCGAGCGGTGTTCGCGGGCGGTAGTGCAGCAGGGGGCGCACCGGTCGACGGCGGCGTGCCAGGATCTGACCGCGGCGACTCGACCGGGACGGCGTAGGAGGGAACGGCGACGAAGGGCTGGCCCATGCTTCGACGCTACGGCCAGGCGGCCACGCCTCTGCTGCCGCCGCAGAATTTGTGCAGAACCCGCCCGCCAGCAGGCCTGGGGAGGAGCCCAATTAAAAAGAAGGGGCGGCACCTATTGGGGGGAACAGGTGCCGCCTAGCACCACGCAGATTGGGGGGAACCGTACGCGGTGCTGGTCAAAACTTTCGTTCAGACGTGTTTCAGTTTACGCAGCTGCGACCAAATTGCAAGTCCAATGTCCTCATTTGGGAGGACACTCGCCTGGGGGGTAGAAAATGTCCCTGAAACGGGGGCCCATTTCTCAGTATTTCGTTTGTGTATACAGAAAATGACCCGGACCGGTAGGGTTCAGGTGAGCTGGCAATGTCCTGCATGCACGTACCGCAAAGGAGCGAATTACACATATGACGGTTAAAATTGACACCCTCCTGCACGAATCGCGTCGATTCGCGCCCACTCCCGAATTCGCCGCACAGACAGCAGCGACACCCGACCTGTACACCGACGCACAGAAAGATCCGGCCACATTTTGGGCTGATCAGGCCAGAAATCTGCTGCACTGGCACAAGCCATTCACCAAGACCCTCGACTGGACGAATCCCCCGTTCGCAAAGTGGTTCGAAGACGGCGAACTCAACGTCGCCTACAACTGCCTCGACCGCCACGTTCTGGCCGGCAACGGCGACCGCGTCGCGCTCTACTTCGAGGGGGAGCCCGGCGATTCGCGCAGCTATACCTACGCCGAACTGACCACCGAGGTCAAAAAAGCCGCCAACGTACTGCTCGGGCTCGGCGTCACGGCCGGTGACCGCGTGGCTGTCTACCTGCCGATGATTCCCGAAGCCGTCATCTCCATGCTCGCCGTGGCCCGCATCGGCGCCGTGCACTCGGTCATCTTCGGCGGGTTCAGCGCGGAGAGCCTGCGCTCACGCATCGACGACGCCAACGCCGTGCTCGTCATCACCGCCGATGGCGGCTACCGCAAGGGTAAGATCAGTGCCCTGAAGCCGGCCGTGGACGCTGCCCTGCAGAGCAACGACTCGTCGGTGAAGAACGTGCTCGTGGTCAAGCGCACCGGCCAGGACGTGCAGTGGAACGACCGCGACGTGTGGTGGTCCGACGCCATGGAAACAGCGTCTCCCGAGCACGAAGCTGAATCCTTCCCGGCCGAGAACCCGCTCTTTATTCTGTATACATCGGGCACGACCGGTGCGCCCAAGGGAATTCTGCACACCAGCGGCGGCTACCTGACGCAGAACGCGTTCACCCACCAGAACGTCTTCGACCTCAAGCCTGAAACGGATGTGTACTGGTGCACCGCCGACGTCGGCTGGATCACCGGACACAGCTACGTGGTCTACGGACCGCTCGCCAACGGTGCCACCCAGGTGCTCTACGAGGGCACTCCCGATTCCCCGCACACCGGCCGCTGGTGGGAAATCATCGAAAAGTACAAGGTCTCGATTCTGTATACAGCGCCGACCGCCATCCGCACGTTCATGAAACTCGGCCGCCAGATTCCGCAGAAGTTCGACCTGTCAAGCCTGCGCGTGCTCGGCTCGGTGGGTGAGCCCATCAACCCCGAGGCCTGGATGTGGTACCGCGAGGTCATCGGCAGCAATCTCACTCCCATCGTCGACACCTGGTGGCAGACCGAGACCGGATCAATCATGGTCTCGGCCCTCGCCGGGCTCACCGAGACGAAGCCGGGCGCCGCCCAGGTTCCGGTGCCGGGCATCACCATCGACGTGCTCGACGATGACGGCCAGCACGTTGGCCACGGCAACGGCGGACTCCTCGTGGTCACCCAGCCCTGGCCGGCCATGCTCCGCGGCATCTGGGGCGACCCCGAACGCTTCAAGGAGACCTACTGGGACAAGTTCGAGGGCACCACGGGCGCGAAGGACGGCCCGCTGTACTTCGCCGGCGACGGCGCTCGGCTCGACCACGACGGTGACATCTGGCTGCTCGGCCGCGTCGACGACGTCATGAACGTGTCGGGTCACCGCCTGTCCACCGCCGAGATCGAGTCGTCCCTCGTGGCGCACTCCCTCACGGCCGAAGCCGCCGTGGTCGGCGCCGCCGATGAGACCACCGGTCAGGCGGTCGTCGCGTTCGTGGTGATCAAGTTCAGCCAGGCTGAGATCGCCTCGCACGAGGACATCGTGGGCATTCTGCGAGCGCACGTGGCCCAGCAGATCGGTGCCATCGCCCGCCCGCGCGACATCTACATCGTCGACGAGCTGCCGAAGACCCGCTCGGGCAAGATCATGCGGCGTCTGCTGCGCGACGCGGCCGAAGGGCGCGACGTCGGCGACGTGACGACCCTCGCCGACACCATGGTGATGAACACCATCACGTCGCAGATGAAGAAGTAGCAAGCCAGATACCAGTTGAGGCCGCTCTCCGAAAGGGAGCGGCCTCAACTGTTTCTTCACGCCGGTGCGCATAACTCCTGCAATTCGTGGCCTGGCTCAGCGAGAGCCTTGATTTTCAGTGGATGCTCCGCGCGGCCGTCCCGAATTGCAGGAGTTACGAACGGGTTACGCGAAGGCGACGACGAACTCGATTTCGACCGGGGCGTCAAGCGGCAGCACGGCAACCCCGACGGCGGACCGTGCGTGACGGCCGATGTCGCCGAAGATGTCGACAAGCACGTCGGAGGCGCCGTTGACGACGGTCGGCTGGCCGGTGAACGACGGGTCGGAGGCGACGAAGCCGGTAACCTTGACCACCTGGGTGATGCGGTCGAGCGACCCGATCACGCTCTTGATCGCGGCGAGACCGTTGAGTGCGCAGGTACGGGCGTACTCCTGGGCGTCGGCGGCGGGAACGAGGCCGTGGCCATCACCGACCTTGCCGGCGGCGGGCAGTGCGCCCGACACCATCGGCAGCTGCCCGGCGGTGTAGACGAATCCGTTGCTGATCACGGCGGGCAGGTACGCCGCGACCGGCGGAACGACATTGGGCAGCTCAAGGCCCAGTTCGGCCAGGCGGGCTTCGATCTTTGACACGGTTATGCGTCTTCCTTGGCGGCGAGCGGGCGTTTCAGGTAGGCAACGAGGCCACCTTCGGGGCCGGGTACCACCTGCACGAGTTCCCACCCGTCAGTGCCCCAGTTGTTCAAAATGGCGGCCGTATTGTGGATCATCAACGGCGTTGTGAGGTATTCCCAGGCGGGCATGTGACTCCTATCGAGGCGGGCATTCAGATTTGTCGCTTACGCTCAAGTGTATGTCTGCCAAAAATCGAACCGTGAGCGGGGCTCTGGGGGGTTTCCTGGGTCTCGTCGGAATGAGTGCCGTCGCCGGCATTCTCGTGACCGCCGCCGTCGCCCCAGCCGTTGCCCTGTCGGGAATGGCCGCCACGAACACCATCAACGTGTTCGACAGCCTGCCCGAGTACCTGTCCATTGATCGTCTCTCCCAGAAGAGCAACATCTACGCGTCGACCGACGCCGCCGACCCGGTGGGCACCCGCGTACTCCTCGCCTCGTTCTACGAGCAGAACCGGGTCGACGTCGCGTCCGACGCCATCAGTCAGTTCGCCAAGGACGCCGCGATTGCCGGTGAAGACCCGCGTTTCATGGAACACGGCGGCGTCGACATCCAGTCGAGCTTCAACGGCGCTGTGCAGACCCTGGCCGGCGGTGAAACCCGCGGTGGTTCCTCGATTACCCAGCAGTACGTGAAGAACGTACTCATTCAAAAGTGCGAGGTCATGACAGACGCCGACGCAGCCGAGGCTTGCTACGCCGACGCGACCAAGCCGACGGCTGACCGTAAGCTGCGCGAGATGCGCCTCGCCATCGGCATCGAGAAGAAGTACGAAAAAGCAGACATTCTTCGCGGCTACCTCAACATCGCCGGCTACGGCGGAACGGTGTATGGCATCGAAGCCGCCGCCAACTATTACTTCAACACCACGGCGCTGGCCCTGACCCTGCCGCAGGCGGCGAGTCTCGTGGCGATCGTGAACAACCCTGTGAAGTTTCAGCTCGACCGCCCCGACAGCGAAACCAACGGTGCCGCCAATGGCTACGCCGACAATAAGTTTCGTCGCGACTATATTCTTCAGGAGATGTTGAAGTACGACAAGATCGCCCAGGCCGACTACGACGCCGCAGTGGCCGCGCCGGTCGAGCCCGTCATCACCGTGCCGAGCACCGGCTGCCAGACCGCCGGAGACAGTGCCTTCTTCTGCGACTACGTGACCAGAGTACTTAAGAACGATGTGACCTTCGGGGCGACCGAAGAGGAGCGCCTGGCCAACTTCAGCCAGGGCGGGTTCGACGTTTATACGACCCTCGACCTCGACCTCCAGGCAACCTCGGTTGCTGCACTGAACGCGAACGTTCCCAAGGTCGTTAACGATTGGAACGTCGGCGGCGTCGTGTCGAGCGTCAGGGTCGGCACCGGAGCCATTCTCGTCATGGCCCAGAACAAGGACTACAGCCAGGATCCGGACGTTCAGGCCACCGGTGCCAACTACACGAGCATCAACTACAACACCGACTTCGCCTTTGGCGGTTCGCGCGGATTCCAGCCCGGGTCAACATACAAGGTGTTCACCCTGGCCGAGTGGCTCAAGGAAGGCCACGCGCTCACCGAGCGCGTCGACTCCCGCCGCAAGTCGAACTGGGGCAACTTTCAGGACAGCTGCCTCGGCGTGCAAAACTATGACTCCGACACGCCGCCTTTCAACCCTCGAAACGACGGCGGCAGCAGCGAATCGAACCCAAACTATTCCGCCCTCCAGTCCACGACCAACTCCATCAACACCGGCTTCATCGGCATGGCCAAGAAGCTCGACCTCTGCGGAATTCGCAAGACCGCGGAGAACTTCGGCGTGCACCGCGCCGACGGCGGCGAGCTCGGCCAGAACGCCGCATCGGTGATCGGCACCAACGAAATCGCACCGCTCACGATGGCGGCGGCCTTTGCCGGCATCGCCAACAATGGCATGACATGTACCCCCGTCGCCATCTCCAAGATGATCCGCTCTGACGGTACCGAAATGCCGATTCCGAAGTCGACCTGCACCCAATCGGTCGAACCCGCGGTGGCCGCCGGCATGCAGCACGCGATGCAAACAGTTATGACCGGCGGAACGGCCCGCTTATCCAACGGCAATACCTCACCCCGGCTGCCCATGATCGGTAAGACTGGAACCACCGACTCCGCCAAAGACACCTGGATGAGTGGCGCCACGACCCAGGTCGCCACCGTCGTCGGCGTGGTCAACGTCGGCGGCTTGAACTGGAAGAATCAGCGCACCTACAGTGGCCGGCTGTTCGGCAAGGATGGCTCCACGGCGCGCCACCGCATCTGGCCGGTCGTCATGTCAGCCGCCAACGCGAAGTACGGCGGGGACGATTTCCCTGAAGCCTCGTCCAACGTGATCAATGCAGTGTCCGTTCCGGTGCCCGACGTGCGCGGCAAGTCCATGGCCGAGGCCAAGACCACTCTCGAGGCGGCCGGGTTCCTGTTCGTCGACGGCGGCGCGACCACCTCCGAAATGCCCGCCGGCACCGTGGCAAACACGGACCCGGCGGGCGGTTCGGCTTCCACTCGCGGTGCCACCATCACGGCCTTCTCAAGCGACGGTACCGGCGTTGTCATTCCCAAGGGAATCATCGGCAAGTCCGAAGCGGATGCCCGAACGGCGCTCACCGGCGCCCCCTATGGTTTCACCGTGGCCAAGACCGAAGAGCCGACCCTCGACGAGGCGCAGAACGGCAAGGTTGTCGCCGTTCAGCCGGGCGAGGGCACGGCTGGCCGCCCCGGCGACGCCGTGACCATCGTCATCGGCAAATACACGGCGCCCGCAGCAACCGATACGAAACCCAAAGAGTGACCGCGCTTCGCCGGCCCGGCGAGGGCGGCCGGCTCGTCGGCACGATGCTCGCGGCGGCGGGCGCGCTCGGCCTCGCCGCCTTTGCCTGGGGCACTCTCGTGGAGCGCACCCGGTTCACGCTGCGTGAGGTGAGCGTTCCGGTGCTCGCGCCGGACTCAGCATCCATTCGCGTGCTGCACCTGTCCGACCTGCACATGGCACCGTGGCAGAAGAACAAGCAGGAGTGGGTGCGCAGCCTCGCCGCGCTGAAACCCGACCTCGTCGTGAACACCGGCGACAACCTCGGGCACGAAGACGGCGTCAGGGGCATCGAGTATGCCCTCGCACCGTTCCGCGGTATTCCCGGCGTGTTCGTCAACGGATCCAACGACTACGTCGGACCACAACTGAAGAACCCGTTCACCTACTTCGGCGGCCCGTCCAGCCGGCGCACAATTCGCCCGGAGGAGCTCGACACCGACGCCCTCCGCCAGGTGTTCGCCGATCTGGGGTGGACCGACATCAACAATGCGGCCGAGGCGCTCGATCTGAAGGACACCCACGTGGAGTTCTTCGGTGTCGACGACCCACACATCGGGCGGGACCGGCTCGACCTGATCACGCGCGCGATCGATGACCTGCGGGCGAACGATCCGCTCGGCGACGACGTCTGGCCCGACCCGGAACAAGCCGCGGCGCCGCGCTCCACGCTTACCGTCGGCGTCGCGCATGCCCCGTATCAGCGGGTGTTGAACTCTTTCGTGAATCATGGCGCCCAGCTGATCCTGGCCGGGCACACCCACGGCGGTCAGGTCTGCGTGCCAGGTTTCGGCGCGCTTGTGACCAACTGCGATATTCCGCGCCGCCAGGTGAAAGGGTTGAGCCTCTGGAACCACGGCCTGCGCACGGCATTTCTGAACGTCTCGGCCGGCCTCGGTACTTCCATTTATGCGCCGGTACGCTTCGCCTGCCCGCCCGAAGCGACCCTGCTCACGCTGACCGCGGCCTAACTGCCCGCTCAATTCGTTGTGAGGGACGTTGAGCGCCTATACTGATTGAGGCCCACGGGCCATCGGGGTATGGCGCAGCTTGGTAGCGCGCGTCGTTCGGGACGACGAGGTCGCAGGTTCAAATCCTGTTACCCCGACAGCAGTAGCAGCACGACAATGAAACCCTCACTCAAGCCGAGTGGGGGTTTCGTTGTAGGATCTCCTGTGACTTCTACGCCCGCCACCCCCACCGCACCGCTCGTTCCGCGCCGGGCGTGGCAGGCCCTGATCGTGCTGCTCTCGGGCATGTTCATGGCGCTGCTCGATACGACCATCGTGAATGTGGCGCTGCCGAGTATTCGCACGAGTCTCGACGCCAGCGAGGCCACCCTGTCGTGGATCATCTCCGGCTACGCCCTCGCCTTCGGCCTCGCGCTCATTCCGGCGGGCCGCGTCGGCGACCGCGTCGGTCACAAATGGGTCTTTTTCACGGGACTGGCCTTGTTCACAATGGCGAGCCTGGCCTGTGGGCTCGCGCAGAACGACCTGCAGCTCATCGTGGCCCGCGTGGTTCAGGGACTGGCCGGCGGCATGTTCGTGCCGGCCGTGACCGCCGTGATCCAGCTGATGTTCCCGCCCGCGGCCCGCGGTAAGGCTTTCGCGATCATGGGATCGGTCATCGGAGTCTCCACCGCCCTCGGCCCCATCGTCGGCGGGCTCATCATCGAGGCCTTCGGCGCCGCGGACGGTTGGCGGCTGGTGTTCTGGGTGAACCTGCCGATCGGTATTCTGGCCCTCATCGCCACGGTTTTTCTCCTGCCCGCCGGTGCAGCTCTCCCCCGGAAAGCACAGATCTCCCGGGCGAACATCGACTGGCTCGGCCTCGTCCTCATCTCTGCCGGTCTGGTAGCACTGCTGGTGCCGCTCATCGAGGGCGAAGACCAGGGCTGGCCGCTGTGGACCTTCCTCACCCTCGCAGCCGGTGCGCTGCTCGTGGTGGCTTTCGGCGCCTGGGAAGTGAGTGTCGCCAAACGTGACGGCAGCCCGCTCGTGCCACCGCACCTGTTCTCCCACCCGGCCTTCACCGGTGGCGTCATTCTCGCGCTGGTCTACTTTGCCGCTTTCACCAGCATCTTCTTTACCATCTCGATTCTCTGGCAGGCCGGGTTGGGGCACAGCGCTCTCGAGTCTGGACTCGTCTCGATTCCCTTCGCCATCGGCACCATACTCGGGGCCTCCCAGAGCGACCGGCTGGCCAAACAGCTCGGGCGCTCGGTGCTCCTGGTCGGCGTGACCCTCGTGACGATCGGCCTGATCTGGATCTGGCTGGTCATGCTCTTGACCACTCCGGGCGACCTGACCAACTGGCACCTCCTGCCGCCGTTGTTCATCGCCGGCCTCGGCAGCGGACTCTTCATCGCCCCGAACGTGTCGTTCATCGTCGCGACCGTCGACCGCTCTGAGGCCGGCGGCGCGAGCGGTGTGGTGGGCGTCATGCAGCGCGTCGGCAGCGCCGTCGGTATCGCCGTGATCGGCAGCGTCTTTTTCGGCTCGCTGACGGTGACCGGCCCCGGAGCGGATGCCCTAGCTGTCGCGTTCACGCACAGCGCCACCCTGGCAATGGCGGTCAGCGCCGGGTTCGCCGTGATCGCTCTCGTGCTGGTGTTCGCGCTGCCCAAGCGCGTCGTCGGCAACGGCCCGGCCGCCGCCGACGGGTAGGCCGAGTTGACCGCGATTCGTCGACGTCGGCACGGACTGCTGCGCCGGGCCGCTCTCTGGCTCGCGCTGGCTTACGTTGTGGCCCTGAATGCGATCGCCTTCTGGCCGACGCCCGTCGATCGCGGCGTGCACGGGTCGATTTCGACGCTCGTACTCTGGCTGCACGCTCACGGTATTCCGGCGTGGCTGGACTATCCGTCCATTGAATTCACGGCGAACATCGCGCTGTTCATTCCGGTGGGCCTGCTCGTCGTCGTGCTCGCTGGAGCTCGCCGCTGGTGGCTCGGCCCGGTGGGCGGCGCGCTGGTGAGTACTGTGATCGAACTCGCCCAGCACTTTTTTCTGCCGGAGCGGTTTGCCACGGTCAACGACGTTGTCGCCAACAGCCTCGGCGCGCTGCTCGGTGCCGGCCTCGCGGTCGGGGTACTTTGGCTGGCCCTGGGACCGCGGCTGGCACCGCACGAAGCCTAGCTGCGCAAGAACCGGGTTGGACCTCTGTGATCGACTCTGCTACCTTCGGCAGAATGAAGCGTCGAGAGTTTCTCACATTGTCATCTGCTGGTGCAGCCACGCTCGGTTTTGGTGCGCTCGGCGCACCGGCCGCTTTCGCTGCCACCGCTCCGAAGCTGCCCGGAGAGGTGTCGCGCGTGTCGAACGTACTCACCCAGAAGGGTAGGAAGCTCTACGACAACATCGAGGTGGACATCGGCGGTGATCGGGCCCGCCTGTTCATTCCGCAGACGATCTCTCGCAACACCACCGCTTCGGTGGGCGCGGTGTGGTTCTACCACGCGGCCTCCAGCTCGCACAACGCCCTCAACGGCGGCTTCAAGTATCCCGGTGAACTCGTCGTCGACCAGAACACCATCGCCATCTGCATCAATGCCGGCGGCACCCAATACACCAATTCCATCGCCACCACCGCCCAGAAGAATGCCTGGACCTACCTAAACTCGCTCTACACCGTGCGCCGCAATTTTTTGCGGGCCACGTCATTCGGCGGATCCCTCGCCTGCTACACCTACGGCAAGAAACTGATCCCCTACATTCGCGGCCTGTACATGGTCAACGCCCTGTACGACAACGAGTGGCTCTACGCCTACGACACCAAGAACCAAGCCCACGTCGGCGATGCCTACGACAACAACCAAACCCTGATCAAGGGCACCAACCCGGCTCGCATCAGCGCAACGCCGTGGACCAACAGTCGGGTCAAGGTGCTCGTCTCGGACGACGCCCACCCCGACAATGTGGTCATTCCGAGCAAGAACGGACTCGCCCTGATCAATAAGATCAAGCCGGTCGCCGCCGACGCCCAGGTCATGTACCACACCCTCGCCCATGAGACACCGGGCTTCGCCCACACGGACATGATGAAGACCTTTGCGCAGTGGTCTGCATAGTGCAGTGGTCCGGGTAGGGAACCAGACGCGGGTCGACTGGGTTGATGGCGCCAAAGGCATCGCCATCCTGCTGGTCGCCCTCGCGCACGCGGTGCAGTGGACCGTGCTCAGCGGCCTGGCCCCCGAGCTGTGGAACAAGATCAACCTCGTGTTCATCGTGTTTCGCATGCCGTTGTTCTTTCTCGCCTCCGGACTGTTCGCAGCCTCGGTCGTCCGGCGCAGCTGGCCCGACCTGTGGCGCACCCGGCTGAGCCTGCTGGTCTGGGCTTTGCTGGTCTGGACGGTCATCCGCTTCGGGTATTTCTCCCTGCTACCCAACCCGGCCGGTTTCGACGAAACCAACCCGATCGATCTGCTGCTCGCCCCGGTGCGCCCCAGTAACGGCCTGTGGTTTCTCTACGCGCTCGCCCTGTTCTTCGTGGCCGCCAAGCTCATGCGTGGCCGCATCGACTGGCGGGTGCAGATCGGCGGCGCCGCCGTGCTGTCGGTGTTGTTCTTCGCCCGCGCCGACACCGGCAACATCGCCTGGAACGGCATCGGCCGCTACTTTCTGTTCTTTCTGCTCGGCTGCTATCTGCGCGAATGGATCCTCGCCTTCGTGAACCGCCCCAGCCGCTTCGGAACCCTCTGGCTGGGCCTCGGTTTCGGTGCGGCCTTCCTCGCGCTGGCCGGCGTCATTCTCACCGTGGATGCGCGGGTGCCGTTCATCACGGGAACCCTCGTGCTGGTCAGCCTGCTCGCCCTCGGCGCCGGCCTTCTCGTGGCCCGGTTCCTGGTCGGCTTTCGCGCCATGAACTGGCTGGCCTACGTCGGTCGCAACACCCTGCCGATCTACGTTGTGCACGTTCTGTTCGTCTCAGCCTTCACCAGCCTGCTGCTGCTGTACCGCGGTGAGGCCTGGCTCGACCGCCTCGGGCCGGCACTGCCCGTGCTCGTCGCCGGCGGGGCTGTCGCCGCCTCGCTGCTGCTCTGGCGCCTCGTACGCGACCTGCCGGTGCTTCGTTACGGGTTCACAGTTCCAACCTGGTTCGCCGGGCGCGCGCCGGAGGTGGCAGCGGCCGCATCGACACACCCGGCAGAGCGGATGCTGCCGCGCAACGAGTGAGCAGGTCGCGCCCCCGACAGCGCGCGCTCACGGTACTCACCGGTCTGCTGCTATTGGCCGTGGGCCTGCTGGCTGTTACGACCCGAACGGTGATGTTTCCGCGTGAAGACCCGCCCCGGCCTGCCGACGCGATTGTCGTGCTCGGTGGCCTGGGCAGCGCCGCCGTGGTGGCAAAGGCAGTCGACCTTGCCACAGCGGGCTATAGCGGGCGCATCCTCATCTCGGATGCGTTCGGCGGCGACACCCGCCCGGCGAATCTGTGCGCTCGCCCGGTGCCCGTGCCGGGCACCACGATCGAGGTTGACTGTTTCGACCCCCACCCGACCACGACCCGCGGTGAAGCCGAGGCGATTGCCGTGTTTGCGACCGCGCGAGGCTGGAATCGAGTGATCGTGGTCACCTCGAGCTACCACGTGAGCCGGGCCCGGGTACAGATCAGCCGGTGTTACGCCGGGTCGCTCGCCGTGATCGGCGCCCGACAGCCGATGGATCCGCTGAAGTGGGCCTACCAGTTCGGCTACCAGAGCGCCGGGTTCATCAAGGCCGTGGCCACGCCCGCATGTTGACCAGAAACCCCTCGGCGATCGAGTCGACCCGCTCACGGTAGGTCGCGCCGACCATGTCGGCCTCAGCCGGCCAGGCGGCGAGCGCCGCATGAAACTCGGGCCATTCCTTGATCGGCCGCGCCGGAACGCCGGCCACGATGGTGCCGTCCGGAATCGATGCGGTGACCACCGACCCAGCTCCGACGACGCACCGGTCCCCGATTCGAACGCCCGGCAGCACGGTAACGCCGGCACCGATGAAGACGTCGGAGCCCACCCGAATCGGCGCAAACCGATAACGGCGACCGCGCTCGTCCCGGTAAAGCCAGCCGGAACCGTCGTGGGTGATAAACGTCACCCCGGAGCTGATGGTCACTCGATCGCCGACCGAGATAAGCCACGGCTCGGTCGTGGCGATATCACTCAGAATGCGGCAGCCGTCACCGATGCGAACGCCCAGGGTGCGCATGGCGTACACCCGGCCTCGGGAACGACGCAGGAGCTTGTAGGTCAGGCGGGACAATTTCACCGGAGAACTTCCCTTCGTTGATGGTTCGGGCCTTCAGCGACCCGCCCAAAGTATCGGTTTTCACGCCGGTTCGGTGGCGCTGAGGAAAAGTCACGTGTTATCGTTGCGCCTGTTGCACCAACAGTGCTGCGGCCAGATCTCGTGCTCCCCTGCGCGACTCCATTCCCTGCGCGACCTCCCCCGAAGGCGGCCGATGTTCGATTTCACCACCCTGCGCCAGCGCCGCACGCCGATTATCCTCGTCGCACTCGCCGGCCTGTTCGTGATCGTGGCCAGCCTGGTGCTGCCGCGCTTCGTCACCGATCTCGGCATCATCGTCCTCCCACTGACCCTGCTGGCCTTCATCGCTGTGGTCACATTGTTTCTGGTGCCGGCCCACATTCTTCCTGCCGTTGCGCTGGCCACCTTTGCACTCATTCCGGCCCGCGTCCTTCCGCAGGACGGCCCGATCGGCGCTCTGCCGCTGACCACCATGATCATCGTTGTCTGGGCGGTGCGTCGCCTGCTGCCTGCGAAAGCGGATGCCCGCCCCGCGGCCCCGGCGGCACCGTTCCGGTCAGCCACCCGCTACTTCGCCCTGCTGTTTTTGGTCTGGACGCTGTTCACCCTCGTGCGTTCAACCGACCTGCAGGCGAGCCTCGGCTGGATGATCAGCTTCAGCGCTGCGGTGCTGCTGCCGCTGTGCATCGGCACCAGCACCCGTGAGGCCTATTGGATTCGCCGAACCTGGCTGCTGCTCGGCGCCTGCCTCGGCGCCTATGCGCTCGTCGAAGGGGTTCTGCGCTTCAACCCGCTCTGGGGCACCCTGTTCTCGATGCTCGGGCTGACCGACCACCAGCATTGGTCGGTATATCGGGCCGACGCATCGTTCGGGCATCCGCTCTTCGCCGGCTTGTTCTTTGCCGTCGCCTGCGCCCTCGCTATCGGCGTCTGGCTGCGCGAGAATTCCAAGCCGGCCCTCGTTGCCGCGGTGTTCAGCGGGCTCGGCCTCGTCGCCACCGTTTCTCGCGGCGCGATCCTCTCGGCGGCCATCGCCATCGCCTTCGCCTACGCGGTATCGCTCGTCATGCGCGGTGAGAAGCGCTGGGGCAAATTTGCTCTGCTCGCGGCCCTGATGATCGTCGCGGTGATCGCACTGTTCCAGTTCGACGCCTTCACCGCCCGCAACAGTTCGATCGAAGCCGAACTGTCGTCGCAGGCCCGCGACCTCGGCGTCTGGGTGTCACTGCAGGCCGCGAACTTCACCGGCTGGATCGGGTCGGGGCCGGGCACCTCGGGCATCACCGGGCGCCTGTTCAACGAGGTGACCATTGAGAACTCGCTGTTGCAACTGCTCATCAGCATCGGCCTGCCCGGACTCGCCCTGTTCTTGCTCATGATCGGTTCGGCCGTCGCTCACGCGCTCTCCCGGAGAATGGTCGGAGCCGCGGCGGCCCTGGTGGCCTACACGGTATGCATCGCCGGTTTCAACGCGATCGATGCCCTGCGCCCCATGCACCTGCTGCTCGGATGTCTGCTCATTCTGGCGTTGAATCCGACGCGAGCGGATGCCGCTCCCCCGCTCGACCCCCGCCAGGGCCGGGTGAAGGTACACCCCAAACGGGGGTATGCGCGGCTCTAACGTGCTCGTAGCGCGCACGCTACGCTAAACCGACAGATTCTCAACTTAGCCGGACTTCACCGGCCTGTGAGGGGTATGGGCGTGATGAATACAGGCACGACACACATCACCGTGTTGCAGTCGCTGAGCCCGCCCGACGGCACCACCCGGTACGTCAACCAGGTGGTCGAGGGCGCACCGGACGCGGTGACCATGCGTTTCTTCTCCTGGCGTACCGCGCTGCTCGGCCGCTATGACGTTTTTCACGTGCACTGGCCGGAGCTGCTCGTTCGTGCGCCGCGCCCGCTGAAGGCCCGACTGCGCCGCCTTGCGCTGTACGCGCTGCTGCTGCGCGCCCGACTGCAGCACATTCCCATCGTACGCACCATGCACAACCTGAGCCCGCACGAAGCCGGCCACGGCGCCGAGACCCGGGCCCTCGCCGCGCTCGACGCCCGCACGGCTCTCGTCATCCGCCTGAATCCGACGACGCCGGTACAACCCGAATCCCGGGCGGTCACCATCCTGCACGGCCACTATCGTGACCGTTTCAGCGGCATGCCGCGGCTCGAGTCGGTGAGCGGGCGCATCTTATATTTTGGGCTCATTCGCCCGTATAAGGGCGTCGAAACCCTGTTACAGGTGTTTCGGGCACTACCAAGCCCTGACCTGACGCTGCGCATTGTGGGTCGGCCGTCGAGCGGTCTCGGCGAGATCATCACGGCCGAGGCCGCTCAGGATGCCCGCATCAGCTCGGTGCTGCGCTTCGTCTCCGACGAGGAACTGGTGGTCGAGGTCGGGGGGGCCGAGCTGGTCGTGCTGCCGTACCGCGAAATGCACAATTCGGGCGTGCTGCTCGTGACGCTCTCCCTTGATCGACCCGTGCTGGTGCCGTCGACACCGTCGAACCAGGCTCTGGCCGCCGAGGTCGGGCCGGATTGGATCTACCTCTACGACGGCGAGCTCACGCCCGAGATTCTGCAGGGCACCCTCGAACGGATGCGCGCGGCCGGTCAACACCCGCGCCCGCGGCTCGACGGTCGGGATTGGAAAACCCTCGGCGAACAGAGCTATCGCACCTATCTGCGGGCCCTGGAGCTGGCCGGGCGGAGCATCCGTTGACCGCGACCCTGCCGCCCGACGCGCCCAAAACGCCCGGAAGTCCTGAAACGCCCGTCAAGCCCGCCTCGACAGCCGGCCTGGGTCGCACTGCAGGGCGCGGCGCGTCGACCACCCTGGTCGGTCAGCTCATTCGCATCGGCGTGCAGCTCGGCGGCATCGTCGTGCTCGGCCGCCTGCTCGACCCGAGCGACTATGGCCTGGTCGCGTCGGTCGCCGCGATCATCGGCGTCGGCGAGGTGCTGCGTAACTTCGGGTTGTCGTCGGCCGCGATTCAGGTGCGCGACCTGAGCCGGCACCAGAAAGACAACCTGTTCTGGATCAACAGCCTGATCGGGCTGGCACTCATGCTGCTCGCTGTGCTGTGCAGCCCGCTGATCGCCACCCTGTACGGCGACGAGCGACTCGTATTGCTCACCCAGGTGCTCGCCGGAACGTTTCTGCTCAACGGCCTGGCCACCCAGTTTCGGGCCGACCTCAACCGCAACTTCCACTTCAAAGCCCTCGCCGGGTCGGAGATCGGAGCCCAGGTTGGCGGCCTGACCGTTGGCGTTGTTATGGCGCTGAACGGTTTCGGCTACTGGGCCCTGGCCGGGCAGCAGATCAGCCAGGGCATCCTGACCCTTCTTATTCTGGTTTCGATTACCCGCTGGTTTCCCGGCTGGTATCACCGCCGAGCGCCGATGCGCCACCTGATGATGTTCGGATCGAACCTCGCCGGCACGCAACTGCTCGGCTACGCCAGCCGCAACACCGACTCGATCGTGATCGGTGCCACGCTCGGCGCAGGCCCGCTCGGCCTCTACAACCGGGCCTTTCAGCTGCTGCTGCTGCCACTGAACCAGATCAACGGCCCGTCCACCCGGGTGGCCCTGCCAGTGCTTGCCCGACTGCAGGACGACCCGCCCAAGTACGACCGGTTCATTCTGCTCGGGCAGACCATCATGCTGCACGCCGTCACCATCGTTCTCGCCTTCTCCTGCGCCCAGGCCCTGCCCATCATCAGCATCGCGCTCGGCAGCAACTGGCTGGGCTCCGCCCCGATCTTTCAGATTCTCGCCATTGCCGGGTTCTTCGAAGCGGCCGCCTATGCGACCTACTGGGTCTTCTTATCGAAGGGCGTCACCAAACAGAACCTGTATTTCGCCCTGTGCACCCGGCCGCTGCTCGTCGCGTTCGTGCTGCTCGGCTCGTTCTGGGGCGTCTACGGCGTCGCCGCCGGCTACTCGCTCGGCGTCGCCCTGATCTGGCCGATCGGCCTGTGGTGGATCAGCCGGGTCACCAACGCCCCGACGCGCGCCATGTTCCTGGCCGGAGTACGCGCCATTCTCGGTTACGGTTTCGCAACCGGAGTGAGCTGGGCTGCGGTGCAGTGGATCCCGATCGAGTTGCCGTTCGCGCGCATCGCGCTCGGCGGGGTCGCCCTGCTCGCGGCGATCGGCGTGGTCATGCTGATCTGGCCGATCTTTCGCCGGGATGTGCGCTCGATCACCCAGGCGCGCAGCTTTCTGCGCTCGGCTAAGTCGCCCAAGTCCGGCGGCCCGAAGGCCGACCAGCTAGCGCCAGCCCGCACCTCCACCGCGAGCCGCACGGCCAGCCGCACCTGGCTGCGCATCGTCCGTCGGCTGGATCGGGTGCTGCACGGGCTCGCCGCGGCATCCGCTCTGCCCTACCTGCGCGATCGCGCCGCGCTGAAACGCGCGACCGGCCGGCTGCTCCCGTTCGACGTGCACACCGAGCGATGGCACGTACTCGTCGCCCCGCCGGGCGAGGGCAATATCGGCGACCAGGCCATGGTCGAGGCCTTCCTCGAGAACGTGTCGGGCCCGGTGCAGGTTCTGGTGCGTCGGCCGGCCGACGTGCACATTCCGTCGCAACACGCCTGGCGGGCCCGGCTCGTGCCCATTCCGCACCTGATTTACGGCACCGCTCGGGTGCACCGGCGGGCCATGACGGCGTTGGCCCCCGTGCTCAATGGCGCCCTGTCGCTGACCGTTGTCGGCGCCGACATCATGGACGGCGCCTACAGCGTGCGCGCCTCCGCGCGGCGAGCGGACGTTGCCAGCCTCGCCCGCAGCGTCGGTGTCGGCGCGCGCATCCTCGGTTTCAGCTGGAATGGCCGCGCCAATATGGGGGTGCGACGCTCGCTCGCCCGGGCCGGCCGGCTGGGCACCCGACTGCAGTTGCGCGACCCGATCTCGAGTGCCCGCGCCCGCGCCAATCGCTTCAGCAACGTGGTCGATGTCGCCGACTGCGTGTTCGCAGCCCAGACCAGCTCCGCCCGCGCCGCCACGGAATATCTCGGGGCTACGCCGGCACCCTACGCCGTCGTGAATGCCAGCGCACTGGTCGGGCGCAGCTTCGACCAGACCACGGAGTACGCCCGCATCGTCACCGCACTGCTGCAGGCGGGGCTCCGGGTAGTGCTGCTGCCACACGTCGTGCGGTCGAGCGGCGACGACGCCGCAGCCTGCCGGGCCGTGTTCGACCGCCTGCCCGGAGCTGACGGTGTCGTTCTGGTGAATCGGCTGCTCACCCCGGGCGAGGTGCGCGGGCTGTGCGCCGGGGCCGAGATTGTACTGACCGGGCGCATGCACCTCGCCGTGCAGTCCATTTTCAACGAGGTGCCGGCGGTTACACTGTCGACCCAGGGCAAGGTCGCCGGCCTGATGCGGCTTTTCGACACACAGGAACTCTGTGTCGAGCCGGGCATCGGACTGGCCGAGCGCATGATTCCGGTCGCCCTCGGGGTGCTGGCCGATCGGCAGCGTTATCGCGACCGTCTGGCCGAACGGCTGCCCGAGGTGCAGCGTCTGGCCGCCCGCAACTTCGCCGCCCTGCCGAGCAGCACGCCGTCCCGTCCCACCGCCGCGCACCCGAGCGCCCAGGCCCCGACTCCCCACAGACAAGGTCCAGCATGACATCCTCTTCACACACCCCGCCCGACTACGCGCGCGGGCATCCTGCACTCCGGCGCATCCTGTTCGTGATTCCCTCGCTGCACGGTGGCGGGGCAGAATTCGTCGCCCGCACCTGGATGGGCTGGCTCGCCGATCAGGACTACGCGGTGGGCGTCGTGCTCACCGCCGCGGAGGTGAAGCCGGGGTACCTGCCCGACGGGGTGGAGGCCTTCTCCCTCGCCGGCCAGCGCGGGCACCTGAAGAAGGCCGCCGCCCTGCGTCGCCGCCTCCTCGACTGGCAGCCCGACGTGGCGATCTCCCTGCAGGCGCATCCGAACCTGGTACTGCTGACCGCGGCTCGACTGATGCCGGCGCGTCTGCGCCCCCGCGTGCTCGTCAGCGAGCGCAACCTGGTGTCGCTCGGACTGCCCGGATCGGATCTGGCCCACCGGGTGAAAATCTGGTTCGCCAAGCGCCTGTATCGGTGGGCGGATCACGTGATCGCCATCTCGCATCCGGTCGCCGCCGAAATGGTCGCCGCTTTCGGGGTGCGCGGCGATCGCATCACGGTCGTCGCCAACCCGGCAACGGCGAAACTGCGAGGAACGCCCCGCGGGCCGGGCACGACCACAGCTCACGCGCAGGTCGGTGGTGATGAGGCAGGCGGCGTCGACACGATTGTGGCGCGATCGGAACGCCGGCCCGGATCGGCCCGGGGCATTCAGATTGTGTTGGCCTGTCGTCTGGTGGCACAGAAGCGTCCGCTGCTCGCGATCGCGGCGGCCGCCGAGCTGGCCCGCCGCGGCGTGCCCGTTGAGGTCGTCTCGTTCGGCGGCGGTCCGCTGCTGGAGGACGTGCAGGCAGCGGCCAGGCAGGAAAACGTGGTCTTCCACCACCGCGGCTGGGTCGAGAACTGGTTCGACCATTTCGGCGATAATGCCGTGGCCCTGCTGACGTCGAGTCGGGAGGGCTTCGGCAACGTGCTGGTCGAGGCGGCCGCGGCCGGGTATCCCTCGGTCGCCGTCTCGGGGGCGCTCGGCGTAGCGGATGCGATTGTGCCCGGCATCACGGGCGAGCTCGCGCTGTCCGCGCACCCGGTTGACCTCGCCGATGCCATTCTGCGGGCCGCCGAGCTGCCGCTGGACAACATCGAACCGTGGCTGGCGCGCTTCTCCGAGGAAGCGAGCGGCGGAGACCTGGAACGGGTGCTGCTGCGGGTTGTGGAGCGCGCATGAGAATCTTCGCCTCGGCCATGGGCCAGATCGACAATGTCGGCGACACGGTACTACGGCGGGCCTTTCTGAACGCCTTGCGGGACGCCGGCGAACTGCAGGTGTTCGTCGGCGCCCGGTCGGATGCCTATCTGAGCGGGCTCGGCCTGCACGACACAGATCGGGTCTACCGCACGAGCGCCGAGTGGCGACGCGAGATTTCGCGGTCGACGCTGCGGGAGGCATCCGTTTATGCCTTCAACGCCGGGGAAATGGAGCTGCAGCGCGCCTACGCTCTGCGTTATCTGCGTCTGGCTCCGCACCTCGCACTCAACCGGCTGCGCGGCGGGCACGCCGTGCACGCCGGGTTCGGGGTGCGGCAGAAGACCGGTTGGCGCATTCCGGTGGCGGCGACGCTGCGCCTGTGCGACCTCGTGGCCTGGCGCGACGCGTACAGCCGCGCAGCAATGGGGCTCGGTCGCGTCGCACCGGACTGGGCTTTCGCCACCGGGGCAGCGGATGTCGACCTGCTCGCGTCGACGCCTGACCGCCCGCTTCTCGCCGTCTCGGTGCGTTACAACGGGCGACGTCCAGACGCAGCCTGGCTGAGCGCCCTGCGGAACCTGGCCGACACCCTCGAACTCGAGATCGTGGCCGTGGCGCAGATCGAACGGGACGGCCCACTCGCCGAAGAACTCGCCGCGTCGCTCGGCGGTACCGCGTTGGTCTGGGGTGGTCCGGACCATGCCGAGCAGGAGCTTCGACTGCGGGAGGTCTACCAACGGTCGCTGCTCGTGGTGACCGACCGGCTGCACGCCGCCGTGATCGGGCTGACCGAGGGCGCGCTGCCGCTCGTGATCGCTGACGGCGGCCCGTCGAAGGCAGCGCGCACCCTCGACGCGGTCGGCATCAAGGGCGCCACGATCGGTTGGACACTGCCAGACCCGGCGGGACTCGAGCGTCGGGCTCGCGACGTCATCAGCCGCAGAGAGCCGATTCTGCGCCACGTCGTCGAGGCGCGCGCCGCCCTGCGCGAGTTGACCGGCTGCATTCGAAAGCTCACCGCGTGACCGGGGCGCACGCGGCGGGGCGGCCGATGGTGACCGTCATCGTGCCGGCCTACAACGCCGCCGAATTTCTGGCCGGCGCGATCGATCGGCTGCTGCAGCAGACCCTGGCCACATCGGTGGGGGCCGTCGAGATCGTCGTGGTCGACGACGGGTCAACGGATGCGACGGCCACGATCGGTGCGCGGGCGGCCGCAGCACACGCATCCGTTCGCTACTTTCGACTGGAGCAGAACGGCGGGGTCGCTCGTGCCAGGGCCCGCGCGGTAGCGGAGAGTCGAGGGGAGTTTCTCTGGTTCGTCGACTGTGACGACGATTGGGCTCTGTCGGCACTCGAGAAGCTCGTGGCGGCGGCGCGGTCCACTCACGCCGACGTGGTGGTCTGCGGAGCAGAGTATGTCTACCCCGGCCAGCGGCGCCCGCTCGCGGCACCTCGTCTGAGCGTTCCGATCAGCGGGGCCGCAGCCTTCAACCTGCTGCTCGACGGCGAACTCACCGGACATCTGTGGAACAAGCTGTTCCGGCGTTCCCTTGCCGGCGAGATCGAGTTCACACCGGCCCGGGTGCACTCCGACCTGGCCATGGTCGCCCAGCTGCTCGCCGCGGCCGATCGGGTGGCTTTCATCGACGATGTGCTGTACTCCTATGTCGTGCGGGGCGGGTCGATCATCCGCTCGGGGTCGCGCCGGGCGGAGTCGCTGCTGCTGGTCGAGCAGGCCGTCACGACGGCGGCGATCACGCTCGATACCCGCATCATCGGTTCGAATTCCTACGGCTACTTTCGGCTGCGCTATGTGCTGCTGTCGGGACTGAAAGATGCCCTGACCGGTCCCTATGACGCCGAGGAACGCGCCGAGATCGTCGCTGAGCTGCGCTCTCGCCTAACCTGGCGCCTCGTGCTGCTCGCCGCCGCCCGCCGGGACTGGAAGCGCCTGGCGCTCGCCGGGACGGCCAAGCTGAGCGTGCCCCTGCACCGTCGCCTGCTGCGCCTGGCTGCTGAGCAGGGAGCTGCCTAGGCCGGGTTGGCGTCCGCTGGCCGAGTCGGAACACTCACGGCTCGGCGTCGTCTGCGCCCACGATGGTACGGAGGAACGCGACGTGGCCCGTGAAGGCCTCACGACCAGCATCGGTGAGCTGCACCCGGGTGCGCGGGCGACTGGCAACGATTCCCTTGAGAATATCGACATAGCCGGCCGCTTCGAGAATTCTCAGGTGCTTACTGAGGGTCGGGTCGCTCACCTCGAGGCTATTGCGCAGCAGCCGGAACTCGGTCGTTCCAAGCTGCTGCAGCATGGCACACACCCGCAGCCGCACGGCGCCGTGGACGATCTCGTTGAACCGGACGGCTGATTGCGGGTCAGGCACCCTGGGCGACCGACCGTGCGAAGGCCCGCTCCATCCTGGCACCCAACACGAGCTTGAGGACGAGAACGACGGCAGCGGTCACAACCAGGACCCACAGAAGGTCGAACTGCCGATGGGCGAGAATACCAGCCGCCAGGACGGGCACAATAATTGCGAACTGCACCAGCCCACCACGCCACGTGCGGGCGTCGGACCACGGCTCTGCCGTCGTGCGCGTGAAGACGCGACGTAAGAGGCCGAGCGCAATGTAGGTGAAACCGACAGCATTGGCACCAAGGTAGAAGGTCGGATCGTCGAGGGCGAAGCACATCACGAACGCAGCAAGAAGCAGTCCTTCAATCAGCTGGTACCACCACGGTGCCGTCACACGTGCGGCCACTCGGCCACGATCGGCGCCAAGCTGATCGAGCGCTCGACGGGCTTCAGCGGCGGTGACATCTGGAGTTTCCATACCGGCAACTATACACTTGCCAACCCGGCAACCATTTAGCAACTGTACGGCTTCCCGCCCGAACGACCTGCTTGACGCCGTTTGTATTGGTGCGAGCGCAGGGTTAGGTGCGCCAGGGTGTTTCGGGGCTGGGGGTGTTGGCGCGGTGGGTGTGGGCGGGTCGCCAGGTTTGGGTGGGGTCCCAGAGCAGTGGGCCGCGCACTTGGGGTCGCCCGGCGATCATTCGAATGTCCCAACCACTGGTTTCTATGGTGTGGTGATGAAACCAACAGAGAAGTGTTCCATTGTCGATGCGGGTTGGCCCGCCCTTTCCGTAAGGTACCACGTGGTGTACTTCGGTCCAGCGGGCGGGGATGGTGCAGCCGGGGATGATGCAGCCTCCGTCGCGGGCGGCGATGGCGGCGCGTTGTTTGGCGGTGAAGCAGCGGATTTTGTCGGTGAGGTAGAGCACGTCGCCGTTGGGGCCGAAGATGGCGTGTTGGGAGCCGCCGGCGCAGATGGTCTCTTTCACCCGGCGCATCGAGACCGGGGCTTCGATGCCGTCGATCCAGCCGACGCCGCGGTCGTTGTCGAGGTCGGTGGCGTTGATGTGGATCATCACCGTGGGGGCGGCTCCGCCCATCGTCGGGGTTTTCGGGTCCCGGGCGGCGGCTTCGAATACGGCGCGGAGGATGTCGGCGCGTTTCTCGCCGGCGGTGCGCCGGTCGCCGTCGTAGCGGGGGTCGCCGATGAACGGGTCGGCGCTGAACCGGTCGGTGCCGCCGTCTGCCGGATCGAGGCCGTCCAGCAAGGTCTCACCGCCACCCACGCCGCAGCCACCACCCACGCCGTTCCCGTCGACCGAGTCGAGCGAGTCGGTCGGCACGAAGATCGGGGTGCGTGACCGGGCCGATAGGTGGGTGTCGAAGAGGGTGTCCATGATGCCGCGTAGCTCCGGGGTGACGTCGGCCCGCAGCGGGTAGAGGCCGTTGCGCAGCAGCCCGAAGGTGAGCCTGCTTTTCGCCTCCACCCCCTCCTCGTTCGGGGCGGTGCCGTCGGGGTCGAGCCGGCCCTGCCATTCCAGGGCTTGCGCCCGCAGCAGGTCGGGCGCGAAGCGGATGCCCGCTCCCGGCAGCCCCGCGGTCTCGGGCGTGATCGCACCGGTCGCGGAGGCGACCAGGGCGCGTTCCACCTGGTCGAGTTCGTTCTGCATGACCGTGCCGTGCAGCGCGGTGAGCGTCGTGGCGATGATCTCGGCCGCCTCCACCCCCAGCTCGCCGGACGAGAGCCCGTCGGCGATCACCGGGTAGCGGGCCGGCACCGGCAGTCCCATCGGGGTGCGTTCCACCGTGGTCTCGCCGAGTTTGAGGCGGCGTTTGGCTTCACGGCCGCTGATGCCGGCGAGCTGGGTGATGAACTCGACCCGGTTGCGGCATCCGTTTCGATAGGCCAGCGACCCGTTCCCCAGGTCGGTCTCCGCGCGCACCCCGATGTCGGTGGTGGCCCGTAGTCTGGCCCCATCAACCTTGCGACCCAGCCCTTCCAGGGCCACCAACACCGCCATGGCTTCACCGTCATCGAAGTAGCCAAACGTCACACCCTCAAACGCCGCTGCCAGCAACGCACCGGCCTGAACGACCGCCTCAACCCGGGAACTCTCCGGCACGGGGCCGGTTGCGGCGGGCGGGGCGGTGAGGGTCATGGCGACGGTGCCTCCTTCACCTTGAATTCTACCGCGAATCGCATTCAAAGGCGAGAGAATATCAACAATATACTGACATAGCTTCAGAAGTTTCTTCTGGTAGCGAGACCGGTAGCAGCAACACATCACCCGCTCTCGCGGGACGTGCGGCGCGACGTGGGAATGAGGCGCGCGGCAGAACATTGCAACCGAACGGGGGGAATGGAAATCAGGGATGGAACGCCACGACCGCACCCCGGCCTCGGCCTCGGCGATAGGCGAGAAGGCACGCGGGACCACCGGGCAGCATCCGGGTGGCACGGGCGCAGCTGCCGTGAGAACCATCTCGCCGACCTGACCATTATCGGGACTTTCACAGGTAAGTGAAACGGATTCGACTTTGCCGCTCGATAGGCTCGAAGCCATAGTTCAATCCGAATAGTCCCTACGCTGTCGGGCTTCGAACGCTGAATACGCACCACGCACCGACCGGGCCCGCATCCGCCCCAAGCACCTGTCAGACCGACACGCTGCTGCAGAACACGCGGGATCACGACACCTGCCCGGCTCGATGAGGTCGACGAACCGACCTCGGGCGATATGCCGCCTGCACCGGTGCGACAGCTTCATCCGCTTATTCGAACCGGCCCCTGATGGTTCGAGCAGGCACAGCATTCGCGCAGCACCGCGCACCCGCTGTGCATTCGCGACCCGACTCTCCGGAGGACTCCACCGTGCCATTTTTTCACCTGCCACTCGTTCACAAGCCCAAAGCCAGCAGCCCCGCAGCCAGCACTACGCCGGCTCACCACGGCATACCCGCCCGTCATACCCTGATCGCCGTCGCCGCGATCACGGCCGTGACCCTTGCGATCCTTGCCCCGGTGATCACGCCGACCACGGAGGCGGCGTCCGCCGCTCCCGCCCGGACCGTCATCGACAGCACGTCGCCGAAGATCAACTACACCGGCACCTGGCGCAGCACGCGCAGTGCCGCCGACCGCGGCGGGTCTGTGCGCTTTCAGTTCAGCGCCGGCAGCGCGTCGATGACCTTCACCGGATCCAGCGTCGCCCTGATCACGCGCACCACGAAGAGCTCGGGCAAGAGCACCGTCTCGATCGACGGCAAGGTCGTGGCCACGCTTAACGGCTATTCCGCGACCACCGTGCACCAGAAGACCGCCTTCAGCACCACGAGTCTCTCGGACGGAACCCACACGATCAAGGTCAGTCGTACCGGCAAGAAGGATGCGCATTCAAGCGGCACCAACAGCATCATCGACGCCTTCGTCGTGAACGCCGCGACCGGCACCGCACCGGCACCGGCACCGGCACCAGTACCGGCACCGGCCCCCGCGTCGTCGCCCTCCGTGCACCGCTACGCGGACTGCCCCGCAGCAACGACGACGGTACGCACGGCCGACCAGCTCATGGCCGCCGTCGACCGCGCCGGTCCCGGCACCGTCATTCGGATGGCCCCTGGCACCTACCGCGGCCAGATCAACATGCACGCCAACGGAACCGCCGCCAATCCGATCTGGGTCTGCGGTTCGCGCGACGCGGTGATCAATGTCGGCAGCATCCAGGACGACCACGGCATCCAGATCAAGAATTCCTCGAATCTGGTCATCGCCGGCATGACCGTGACCAACAGCCTCAAGGGCATCAGCGTGATCGGCGGCACGAACGTGACGATCGCCGACACCCGCGTCGACCACATCGGCTACGAGGGCATCCACCTGCGCGCCTTCACCACCGACAGCACGGTCGTCGGCAACACTATCTCCAACACCGGAGCCCGCGACGCCTCATATGGTGAGGGAATTTACATCGGCACCTCGGAGAACAACTGGTGCGAGCAGACCACATGCGGTCCTGACCGCACCGACGGCACCCTCGTACTCGGCAACCGAATCAGCCGCACCGGGGCCCAGCCCATCGAGGTCAAGGAGGGCACCTCGGACGGCGTCATTCGTGACAACGTCATCGACGGCGCCAACGCCATGCCGCGCGCGGAGGAATGGGTCAAGGTCAAGGGAAACGACTGGACGATCGACGGCAATCAGGGCGCCAACAGCCCGCTGCACGGCTTCGCGGTCAACGGAAGTGTCGCGGGCTGGGGGCTGCGCAACACGTTCACCGACAACTCGGGCGCCGTGAACGCCGGAGGCTACGCCTTCTTCATCCACGAAAAGGGCAGCAAGGGGTCGAGCAACACCGACCTGTCGTGCTCGAACTCGGTCACGCGAGCCAGCGAGGGATTCTCCAACCTGGCCTGCACCCCCTAGCCGAAGAGTCTGAAGGGCCCCCAGCACGCTGTCCCAGCGCGCTGGGGGCCCTGTTTTGTAAACGGCGCCGGATGCACCGCCAACGTTTGATTTTCGGGGCTGACAAAATCTCAAGAGTTTCAAAACCACTCTAGGCACTTTCACAGGAATAACGGACGCCGCTGCTGCCAACCGTTCCCGCTGACACAAACTTCACGCCCTCGCTCGTGTGGCATAACCCACAATGGGCAATAACACTGGTCAGCGCCAAATCCAGAGGTCTTCTCAGTTTCCCCTCCGGGCCTGCCGCCGGGAGGCGCGACGTCTCGCGCGCTCCCCCGCGAGACGGAGGCTTCAACATCCGCTTGTTGAAAGCCCACAAACCCATTTGCACACGGGCAACGCGCAGCACTTCAGACGCTAATTGACGAAGTGAGACCGGCAGCACAACCGCCGGCTATCACGAAGATCATGTGCGTCGGGACCCGTCGGGTTCACGGACGTAACCATCCCGTCCATGAACATCCGGAAGGTCCCACCATGTTGTTCCCCCGCTTTTCCCGACGTGCCACCATTGCGGCCGTCGCAATCGCCGCGCTGGTTCCTCTCACGGCCATCCTTCCCGTCGGCGTCGCATCGGCCTCCGCCGCGACGGCGCCCGCCGGCACCACGGTGATCGACAGCACCTCCACCCAGATCAAGTACTCGGGCACCTGGCGCAGCACCGGCTCCCCCTCCGATAACGGCGGGTCCGTGCAGTTCGCCTCCGCAACGTCGAGCGCCTCACTGACCTTCACCGGGTCGACCGTGGCCTACATCGCGCGTCTCACGAACAGCTCGGGTACGAGCACCGTCTCGATCGACGGCAAGGTTGTGGCCACGGTCAACGGCTACTCGGACACGACCAAATACCAGCAGAGCCTCTTCAGCACCTCGAACCTGTCGAGCGGAACGCACACCATCACGGTCAGCCGCACCGGCCAGAAGGATGCCCGCTCCACCGGTACCAGCAGCATCATCGACGCCTTCGTCACCCTCACGCCGGCCAGCACCACCACGCCGACCCCGGCACCCGTCACCGCACCCGTCACCGCACCCGTCACTGCGGCCCCCGTCGCCACAACAGCCCCGGTCGAGGCTACGGCCGGCTCGACCACGTTCGACAGTGAGTCAGCTCAGGTCAAGTACGCCGGCACCTGGCGCACCTCCGGGTCGGCCAGCGACTCCGGCGGCGGAGTTCAGTTCACCACAACGGCCGGAAGCGCTTCATTCACCTTCCAGGGCACGAGCGTGGCCTTCATCACCCGCCTGACCAGCAGCTCCGGTACGAGCAATATCGCCATTGACGGCCAGACCGTCGCCACGGTCAACGGCTATTCGGCCACCACCGCCTACAAGCAGAAGGCATTCAGCACGACGAGCCTGTCGGCCGGCCAGCACACCATCACGGTGACCCGCACCGGCCAGAAGGATGCCCGCTCCACCGGTACCAGCAGCATCGTCGACGCGTTCATCGTGTCGGCCGTGCCGAGCACCGCGCCGAGCCCGGCACCAATCAGCACCCACCGCTACGCCGACTGCCCGGCAGCGACCGTCACCGTGACCACGGCTCGGGAGCTCATGGCCGCCGTTCAGCAGGCCAAGCCCGGAACCGTCATCAAGATGGCTCCCGGAACCTACAACGAGCAGGTCAACATGACCGCGAACGGAACCGCTGCCAACCCGATCTGGATCTGCGGCCCCCGGAACGCCGTCGTCAACCCCGGAAGCGTGCAGAACAACCACGGGATTCAGATCTCCAACTCGTCCAACCTCGTCATTGCGGGCATGACCGTGACCAACAGCCTCAAGGGCATCAGCGTCATCCGCAGCAGCAACGTCACAATCGCGGACACGCTCGTCGACAACATCGGCTACGAGGGCATTCACCTGCGTGCGTTCACCACCGACAGCAAGGTCGTCGGCAACACCATCAAGAACACCGGCAAGCGCGACCCGTTCTACGGTGAGGGCATCTACATCGGCACATCCGAGAACAACTGGTGCGCCCAGACCAGCTGCCAGCCCGACCGTACCGACCGCACCCTGCTCATGGGCAATAACATCAGCCTCACCGGCGCCCAGCCGATCGAGGTCAAGGAAGGCACCTCGGCCGGCATCATTCGCGATAACGTCATCGACGGCGCCGCAGCCATGCCGCGAGCCGAGGAATGGGTCAAGGTCAAGGGCAACGACTGGAGCATTTACAACAACACCGGCAAAAACAGCACCGTGCACGGCTTCGCGGTGAACGGGAGTGTCGCCGGCTGGGGCCTGCGCAACAGCTTCTACGGCAACACAGCTCCGGTCGGCGCCACCGGCTACGGCTTCTTCATTCACGAGCAGGGTAGCAAGGGCGCCAGCGGCACCAAGGTCTACTGCTCGAACACTGTCACGGCTGCGGGCTCGGGCTTCTCAAACCTGGCGTGCCTTTCTTAACCACCCGGTCTGATCGGCGGTCGAGCGCAGTCCTCCAGCTGCGCTCGACCAGCGGAAAGACAGCGGCCGCCGAATAGGTGGTCTCAAAGGCGGATCTGGCCAGATCCGCCTTTTTGGCGCGCCAGACGGCATCCGTTATCGCCCGCTGCAGCGCCGCCTCGAGCGAGTCGACGTCACCCGGTTCCACGATCACCCCCACGCCGTTCGCCAGCACGGCCGGCACGCCGCCGACCCGGGTCGCGACCACACAGTTGTTGCGGGCCATCGCTTCGAGAATGAACATGGGCATCGCCTCGTCGCGCGAGGGCAACACCGCGATCGACGATCGCTCCAACAATTTCATCAGCGCCTCATGACTGAGCGCTCCCACGAATTCGCCACGGGTGAGCGGCACCGCCGGCTGGTCGACGATCGGGCCGGCTATGACGAGTCGCCACAGCGGATGATCCGGCGCGAGCCGCTGCCACGCCGCCGCGAGCACGTCTACGCCCTTACGTGTGCTGACCGCACCGCCGAACACGACGAGCGGTTCGATCTCGCGCTGCACACCGTCGGCGACCGCGTTCGGCACGAGCACAACCCGCTCCCCCGGCACGAATTCGGCGGCCGCAGCGCTCGACTCGGCCGAGAGGGTGAGCACCACATCGGCCGCGCGCAGCACACGCCCGACCAAGCCGGGGCGCTTCTGGGCGAAATCGGCGAAGGAACTGCCGTGCAATTGCGCCACCGTGGCAAAGCCGCGGGCCTGGGCGAGGGCCAGCAACGCGCCCTCGCGGGCGAAGGACCCGCCCTGCGACAGGTGAGCGACCACCACGGTGCGTCCCGGGTCGGCCAGCCGCAGCACCTTCCAGCCGGCGGATGCCGCCACGGCGACGGCCCGTGCCCCGCCACTGCCGTCGCGCGAAGAAATCATGCGCAGGTCGAAGTCGGCGAAGGAATGCGCCAGATACCCGTTGACGACCTGGCTCATGCCGCCGGCGACCTCCCCGCTGCGCCCGATGTGCACCGAGAGCAGCCGTTCGATCGGCGGCGAGTGGACGGGCGGGACGGGAACCGGGGTCGACTGCGGATGGGTACCGGCAGCGGGAGTAGCCGAGGGCTTCGTGATGGCCGGCGGCCCCAGGGTGATCGGTTCGGTGTCGATCGGCTGCGTGTCACCGGGTTCGGCGAGGCTCACCGCACGCTTTCGATCGTCAGCACCTGGTCGAGCAGGCGGCGCACGGTCTGCAGTTCGTTCTGTGCCTCGGCCAGTCCGGCCAGAATGGCTGTGCGACGGCCGAGCAGGTTCTGCAGCCGTCCCGCAATCTCAGCGGCCGATAATCCGGCGCTGATAATGCTCACGTCGTGCAGTCCGGCGGCGGCGAAGTGACGGGCGATCTTGTCTGATTTGCCATCCACCAAAAGCGCGGCCGGAACCGCCCCCTCGGTGAGAGCGCCGACGAGTACGTGCAGGCGATCGCTCACGGCGATCGCCGCCCGCCGATACAGGGCGCGCAGACGCTGCTCCTGCTCGTCGTGCCCGGTGCCGTTCCAGCGCAGCGCCTGCCCGCCGAGGTCGGCGGCGAGCTGGCCGCACTTCTCGTCATCGCGCAATACCTGGGTGACGCACCAGATCTCAAGGCCGTTGTCGTCCGCGACGGTGCGCACGCCGGCCAGCCAGGCACTGTTCGGGTAGTCGAGGTCGGAGCGCATCGACACGACGAGCACGTCGCGTCTCTCCACCGGAACGTCACGCGCTTGGTTCGCCCCGGCGCCGGCGAAGGCCAGATCCGGCATGACGCGGCCCTGCCCGAGATACCCGGCCGTGGCCGCATCCCGCCACAGCGACACGTTGGACAGCGCGATCGACGGCCCCATCAGGGCACGCGGCAGCGGCGCGAAGTTTCGGCTGCCGACCCCGACCCGGGCGACGCGGCCGTGCCGGGCGCGAACCAGAGCGAGCACCGGCAGCATGGCGAGGTGTTCCTTCATGCCGACCAGGGTGAGTTGAATCTCGCCCGGCTTGAACACGTAGGAGGCCCGTCCGCGTGCCGCACTCGCAAGCGCCGCCAGGTACCAGCGGCGAAACGAACGGTACTGCACGTCATCGGGCCCGAGGCCGAGGCCCTCGGCATATCCGTCGGGGGCGTCGCCGACATAGACGTGCAGCGGGCCGCTCGCGCGGAGCCAGTCGAGCAATTGGCGACGCAGCAGAATGTCGCCGATGTTGTCGAACTGTCCGCGGGCGGGTACGAAGATGTCACGCCGCATCCGCTGCTGCAGCGCTGGTTGCCTCATCGCTCGCTGGGCAGCGGAATACGCACCCCGGTGTCGATGGCACGTCCGGCAGCGAAGCGGATGACGTCGGCCGTCAGGTCCGGCGCGTCAACGGCCCTGGCAACCCCAAGGTACTCGGCGAGCTCGGCGATCTGCATTTGGTGGTCGTCGACGTGTTCGCTACGGTGCTTGCGGCGGGTCACGATCACCGGGAAGATGCCCATTTCGAGCAGCCCCATGAACGTGCCGACGCCGGCGTGGGTGATCACGACGTCGGCGTTGAGCGCGGCGTCGATGAACTGCGCGCTCGGCATCATCTGGTGCACCTGGCCGAGGAGGTCGGTGCGGTCGGTGGTGAAGCCGAGCTGCCAGACGGTGTGCTCATCGGCCAGGCCGGTCGCAAGCACCGCATCCACGAGGGAGTCGAATCGATAGCCCTCGATGGTGCCGAGGGTAACGAACAGTCTGGGGCGCTCCGGCGCGGGCCGGATCAACGAATGGTAGGTGGACAGCACGCTCGGGTGGGTTTGCCAGCGATTGGTGGCCCACGCGGGATGCTGGGTGCGCACGCTGACCAGGTGGCTGGCGGCGAGCATCCGCCCGCTGAGCGATGGGCCCTCGACGCGGGAGACGCTCTCGATGTACAGGCTCGGTACGCCGCTGATCGCGGCCTGCGGAAGCGCGGCGACGGCGAGGCCGGCGCCGGTACTCACGGCGCCCTCAAAGGTTTCGTGCTTGAGCACGCGGCGCACGATGCCGGCCGCTCGCATCATGCCGAGGTAGTCCCTGGGGCGCACGTACGGCACGTGGATGCGCCGTTGGCCGGCCAGCAGCGAGCGGCTCTGCATGGAATCAAAGGTGACCCAAAGCGAACTGGGCGAGGCGCCGAGCCCCGGCGCCAGCCGCACCAGCTGGGCCAGGTGCCCGCCGGTGGAGGCGACGAGCAGAAGCTTCCGCTGCCGGGAGGGCGACGGATTTATCGGGTAAGACGGGTGAACGGACACTGAGACTCCCTTCGGGTAAAGCCTTGTAGAACTGATTCGAACGTGCGTCTTCGAACGTGCGCTATACGGATGGGACGGGTCAGCTACCAGGTGACGCGTTGTTGGGCTTCGGTCGGAGCCGACTCGCTGTCGGGCGAGATGGTACGGCTCGCGTCGCTCGGTCGACCGTCGACGGTTCGGGGGGCACGGGGAGCCGGACGCATCGCAGCCGCGAACCCGCCGTCACGCACGAGCGCGTCGGGGCCGCGGGTGGGAACCATGGCGAGAACGACGCCGAGGGGCGTGGTTCCGACCGCTTCGAGGGCGTCGAAGGCGGCGAGCAGTTCGGGTTCGCGCACCCGGTTCGCGCCGACGACGAGTAAGGTGCCGCCGGTCCACCGGCTGAGCACGGCGGCGTCGGTCACCGCGAGCACCGACGGGGCGTCGATGAGCACGTAGTCGTAGCTGCTGCTGAGCACGTCGAGCACGGTGCCCATGGCGGTCGATCCGAGCAGTTCGCTCGGGTTGGTGGGGATCTTTCCCGACGACAGCACGGTGAGCGGATGCTGCGTGCCCCACGATTGCAGGGATTCCTTGAGCTGCACGTCGCCGAGAAGCACCTCGGTGAGGCCGCGATCAGCGTCGAGGCCGAGGTAGTCGGCAAGCCGGGGCGTGCGCAGGTCGGCGTCGATCACGGCGACGGTCGCGCCGCTCTGGGCCAGCACGATGGCGAGGTTCACCAGGGTCGTGGTCTTGCCCTCCCCCGTTACCGAGGAAGTCACCACGAGGCTACGGCGGCTGGTATCGGCATCGGCGAATTCCAGGTTGGTACGCAGCACTCTGAACGCCTCAGCGCGGGCGCTGCTCGCGCCGTCCGGTGAGATGATCGGCGTGGCGCGGGCTTCGAGCGGAATACCGCCGAGCACCGGTACGACGGTGAGGCGCTCGATGTCGTCGCGGTTGTAGATGCGGCGGTCGAGCAGGCCGAGGATGAGCGCGGTCACCAGCCCGACCAGCAGACCGATGAGCACACCGACGGCGAGGTTGAGGTAGAGCTGGGGCAGTGCGGGGTTGTCGGGGGCGACGGCCGGGTCGAGCACTCCGACCGTGACCGGGCTCGCGCCGCCGTCGGCCGGCGTTTCCAGCTGGTTGATGACGACGTCGGTGAAGCTTTCCGAGACGGCCTGCGCGAGCTGCTGGGCGGCATCCGCTGAGGAGGCGAGGGCAGCGATCTCGATGACGGCTGAGCCGGGCTCGGTCGTGGCCGTGACGCGCTGGGCCAGGTCGACCGCGCTCTCGTCGAGGTTCAGACTCGAAATGACGGGGTCGAGCACGCGGGGGCTTGTTGCGACGTCAAGGTAGTAGGGCAGTTTCTGCACGACGAAGTTGTTGCCCTGCACCAGATCGCCGGGTGTGGACCCGTTCTGAATCTGTGCGGCCACAAACACCCGGGTGGCGGATTCGTATTGCACCGGGGTCACCAGCGCGGCTGCCGCTGCGCCGACCAGCCCGAGCAGGACGAATGCAACGATGAGAATCCATCGCTTTCGCATAATTCGAACCAGGCGTTTGAATTCCATACGTGCTTCTCCCCGCGCGATTGACGCGTCGTGCTTCGGGTGCACAACGACAGGACCCTATGTTGGCATAAAAATCCTCACTTTTGAACCGCCGATGTTGAGGATTTAATCAGTCCGTGTTGAGGATTTAACCAGATTGTCAATGAGATACTGACGAATGCTCGCTCGCGTTGCCTCGTCGAGGAGCTCCAATGCGTGTCGTTCACCGGGTTTCACGTCGAGAGTGACGGGCACGCCGACCGCCGTGAGAGCGGACGCCATGGCCTGCCCCTGCTCGACGGGAACAAGTTCTTTTTTCGACATGGCGATGTAAAACGGCGGGTCGGTCGGGTCGACGGAGTACAACGGCGATGCATCACGGGCATTCGGGCACGCTCGAAACTCGTCGCAGCCGAGGTATTGCAGAATTGAGGCGATCGCCATTTTCGACGGGTCGCCGAGCAACAGTCCCGTCTCGGTCAGGTCGACCGCCGGTGACAACGCCACGACCGCAGCGACCCGGTCGCCGCCGGTGAGGTTGCCGGTGCCGTTCGTTCCGATCGAGGAAGCGATGATCGCGCCGGCGGAGCTGCCGAACAGTCCGATGCGTTCGGGATCGATGCCGAACTTGGCGACCTGGGCCGGGTCACGCAACCATTCGAGCGCGTCGGTGACGTCATTCACCTGCGCCGGGTAGGCGAATTTCGGGGCGAGGCGGTAATCCACCGAGAAGGCGGCGAGTCCGCCGTCGGCCAGCTCGGAGCACAGCGCGGTCATACCGCCGAAGTCCTTGGTGCCGCTGTCGAAACCGCCACCGTGAATGAGGATCACCGCCGCGGTGGGTGTGTTCCCGCCCTTGGGCAGACAGGCGTTCAGCAGCAATTTCTCCCCTTTAGCGGTGCCGTATTGCAGGTCGTTCTGCAGTACGACCGAGTCGCTGTGCGCGTTCGCGGCGGGCGCGGTGGGGGTGGCGGAGCATCCGCTCAGCACCAGGCCAACAGCCAGCAGTGCAGCGGATGCCGCGAGCAGGCGGGTTGTCTTCACAGCAGGTCTCCGTTCAATGAGGCCCGATGCGAGACGATTTTGGTCTGGCGTTTGCGGAAGGGACTAACCCACAGAAAGGAGTACCGGCGTAGGAGCTTGGCGAGGTAGAGCGAGGCGACGAGCACGAGGGCAGCGAGCAAAAACGGGAGGGCATTACCGGCGCGCTGCAGCCAGAACGCTTCGGCGAACGGGGCGAGCAGCGCGAGGGCGCTGGCCACGAGAAACAGGTGCAGCAGGTAGATCTGAAAACTGTATTGGCCCAGCGTGTTCATGAAGTTCAGCCACTTCACTCGCACCAGAAGGGTGGCCAGGGCTACGCCCATCGCGACGGCGACGGCGCTTTCGAGCAGAATCAGGCCGGGCACCCGTGAGAGGTGCAGGAGCACGAGCACTGCGGCGAGGCCGACATAAACCACGACGAGCACCGCGGCATGCCAGACGCGCACCCGGGCGGCGAGGCGGTATACGGTGCGTGGAAAATAAACGGCAAGGATGAAGAAGATGAAGTTGGCGGCGACCCGGTCCCAGCCGACATTGTCGAGATCGAGCACTCCCGGCGTTGTCGACAGGATGGCCAGGGCGCCGGCGAGACCGATCTGCACTCCGACCGGCAATTTACGCAGCAGCCAGGCCAGCAAGGTGAACAGTGCCAGGGCCCAAATGAACCAATAGCTGCTGGTGGGCCAGACCGGCAGCAGCACCATATTGAGCAGGTCGGTCGGGGACCGTTCGGTGCCGCGCAGGTGCGGCACGACGAGGTAGAACACAACCCGAATGAGCGACCACAGCAGGTACAGGTAGACCAGGGTGAGCAGGCGGCGGCGCCACAGATCCGACAGGCTCCAGGTGAGCATGCGCCGGGCGGTGAGACCGGCGATGAAGAAGAACACCGGCATGGGAAAGTAGCTGAGCACGAGGCGCAGCCGCGGGGTGCTGCCGGCCAGCCCCAGGTCGTTGAGGAACAACGACGAGTGGTAGAGCACGACGAGGATGATCGCCGCGCCCTTGGCGAAGTTGATCCACTCGCGATTCTCGGGGGCCTGTATCTCTTTCACAAGCGAAATGTACACGAGAAAAACTCAAGATGGTATCTCGGACCGGCTTCTAGGGGGCATATTGCGCGAGCGTGTCGGTCTGGAAGGCCTCCTGCAAGGGGGCGAGCTCGTCGGTGGCGATGTTCACGATGGACTGCCCGTTGGCGGACGTTCCGGTTCCGTTCGTTGGCAGGGTGAAGAAGGTGAGGTCGCTGCCGTGCAGGTCACGCAATTGCAGCTCGAGGCCGGTGAGGTAGGCGAAATCGAGGCCGTCATCCACGGCGATCCACGGGGTGACCTGCTCGATTAATCTGGTCAGAGTGGCCGGATTGGTCACCGTTCGTGAACTCATGACGGTGCTCAACATGGCCTTGAAGAGTCGCTGCTGATTGCGCACCCTGGTGAAGTCGCCGTCGGCGAAGGCGTAGCGCTCCCGCGCGTAGGCGAGCGCCTCGGCTCCGGTCACGACCTGCTTGCCGACCGCGAAAGTATGACCCTTGAGCTTGGACGATGCAAACGCTACGGGGTTGTCGATTTCGACGCCGCCGACGGCATCCGTTATGGCTTGAAAACCCTCGAAATCGACCACGGCGACATGGTCGATGCGTGTCTTGATCAGGCCTTCCACTGTCTCGACGGCGAGCGGAACTCCGCCCCAGGAGAGCGCCGCGTTGATCTTGGCCTGGCCGTGGCCCGGGATCTCCAGCCAGCTGTCACGCAGGATAGACATGACCCAGACACCCTCGCGGTCGGCCGGGATGTGCACGACCATGATCACGTCGGAGCGCTGGCCGGTCAGGTCGGTGATCGACGCGTTGTGCGCGCCGCGCCTGTCGGAGCCGAGTACGAGAATATTCTGGGCTTCGGCAACCGCGCCGACGCTTGCCGGTGGGCGCACGGCGGCGGGCGGGAAGACCGTGCTGAGGGTGGCGACCTGGTCGTCGAAGGATCGGCTGAGTTTGTAGGCGCCGACCCCGCCGGCGCCGGCACCGAGAAGAACAAGGGCCAGAACGCTGCCCATGACGATGTGCCAGCCTCTGGTGCGGCGCTGGTGACGGAGTGCGTACGGCACGGTGCTGCCTCCTGCTACCGCATTCGGGAGCGGTGTGCACACCGTAGGCCCGTCACCCACTGCGCGGAATGGGCTAGCTCCCGGTCAGCCCCGGACTGGGGGTAAAAGCACTACTGGGTGTGCGCCGCCCGCCTGTCGCGGGCCATCTGGCGCATAACTCCTGCAATTTGTTGCCGGCTCCAGAAAGGCCCCCGGAATCACGCGGATGCGCCTTTTCCCACTGCGAATTTGCAGGAGTTATGCGCAGAAAAAGAGGGGGGCAGGGGTGAAGGAAGGGGAACAGCCGGGGGCAGGGTAATAAAGAGGGCGGGCGGTGGATCAGACAGTGACGTAGCGGGGGATCAGATCTTCGAGCAGGGCTGCGGTGTTCGGCCAGCCTTCGACGGCGATGCATTCCACGCCGAGCACCTTGACCGGGTAGTCGTTGCCGTTCTCGTCGAGGCGGTCGCCGACGAACAGCATGTCGTCGAGGTCGACACCGGTGAGGTCGGCGAGGCGCTTCATGCCGTAGGCCTTGTCGATACCCTGCCGGGTGATATCAACGGATGTCGATCCGCCGGAACGCACCTCGAGATCGGGCAGCAGGGCCTGCACGGCCTCGCGCAGCGTATTCTTCTTCTCGCCGCTGGAATCCCAGGCGATCTTGGCGGCGACCGGGGCGGCCTGACCGAGTGCGGAGAAGGTGATCTGTGAGCCGCGGTCTTCGAGAATCGGCCCCCACGTGTCGCTCTCCCAGAAGCCGAGGCTGCGCGCGGTCTGCTCGACCGCGGCGAGGGCCCGCGTCTTTTGGTCGTCGCTGAGGTTTTCAGCGTAGATCTGGGTCCACCCCTGGGCATCGGCTCGATAGTACTGGGTGCCGCAGGTGGGCATAAGGTGCAGGCGGGCGAGCTGTTCCGGGCCGATTTCCGGCAGGTTGTCGATGATCTGCGCCTGGAACTGACCGAACTGGCCCCCGGAGATGATGCAGACCTCGGTGACGTCGAGCAGCTTCACGAGCAGGTCGATCATGCTCGGGTCGAGCGCGGATTTGGACGGTGCGAGCGTATCGTCCAGGTCGAAGGCCACCAGGCGGGGAAGAGTAGGCATCAGGCCACTCTATCGGCGGCAAGCGTCGGGCTGCTGTGCGCGGTGGCGGGGTGGCAGGGCGGACGAGGCTGCGCGGTGGCGGCAAAGCGGGTTGGCGGCGGGTGGGGCTTGCATATCGGGGCGTCGCAGCGGCGGGAGTTGTTAGCCTGAGCGGGTGCGCACTGACTTTGATCCCCGAGACCTTCCCCGCCGCGACTTCTACCGCCTGCTCAATTCGCTCGTTGTGCCGCGACCGATCGCGTGGGTGTCGAGCCGGTCGGCGGCGGGTGTCGACAACCTGGCGCCGCATTCGTTCTTCACCGTGGCATCCGTTTCGCCGGCCATCGTGCAGTTCACCTCGGTTGGGGTGAAGGACACCGTGCGCAATATCGTCGCGACCGGGGATTTCGTGGTGAACTTCACGCCGGAATCGCTGTTTGAGGAGGTCAACGCGACCGGCACCGACTTCGCAGCGGACGAGAGCGAGTTCGACCGCGCCGGGCTCACCAGGGAGCCGAGCCTGACCGTGGCCTCGATGCGGGTGGCCGAGTCCCCCGCGGCGATCGAATGCCGCCTGCACTCGACCCTGGCGATGGGCGACTGCACGCTCGTGTTCGGCGAGGTGACGCAGGTAGCGGTGTCGTCTGCGGTGCTGGACGGGGCGCATCCGCTCATTGGCAAGCTGCGCCCGCTGTCACGCCTGGGTCTCGACGAGTGGGGAACCCTCGGCGAGGTCAAGGAGATTCAGCGCATTCGGGCGAGCGACTGGCCGCGCGAGTTTCGGCCGCGCGAGCACTGACGGCCGGCGCGATCAGCGTTCGGCCGCGCGAGCGACAGAATTCCCACGCCCGCAGATGCTGCCACTACGTGCCGGGCCCACCTTATGCAACTGGGCCCATGAAACCGCCCTAACCTGGGCCCAGTTTCCGGGCCCGGGCCCGGAAATATGACCCACCTTCTGAACGGGCGCCGCAGGACGCCTATGCAGCCGGCGGGAACAGAGCCTCGGCGAGCAACGGGCCGAGCTGGGTGCTCGCCTCGCGCACGAAGTGCTGGCCGTCGAAGAACACCGGGGTGTTGTCGATGACGGCCGGGCAGCTGCTGTCGACGCAGAGCCAGGGCACGACGTTCACGTACTGGGCGAAGTCGCCGTGCCCTTCGACCGCGGACTGCTCCGCCGCTACGACCTTTTGGTAGAGGCTCGACGGGCTGTACGCGCAATCGGCCGGGTTGCTCGTGAGGGTTTTGCACTCCGCGAACGGCGTGCTGGCCGGCGGCGGTGACAGCACCGCCACGTGCTCGGTAGACCCCTGCAGCGCAGTGATGGTGTCGGCGGTCGCGGTCTGCCATTCGGTGAGCGCTACGGCTCCTTCATTGCCGCTGGCGAGGCGCACGATGGAGCCGGCCAGGCTCGACATGATCACGAGGTCGGGCGAGAGCCGGGCGACCTCAGCGTAGACCCAGGCGTGGTGGTCGTCGCAGGTGGCGGCCGAGGCGTCGGAGGCGTTCTTGGGGGCGACCGAGATATTGACGGCCGGGCAGGAGAACATGGTGAGCGAGTGAACGTTGTAGCCGAGCGGTTCGAGGGCGGCGCGAATGGCGGGCATATAGCTGATCGCCATGGAATCCCCGAGCAGCACCGCGGTCTTCGTCGCGGCCGGGTCGCCGTAGCGGCATCCGGCGGCGTTCTTCGCGCTGACCGAGAGGCAGTTGTCGTCAATCCACTCCGGGGCGCCGGAGTTGTCGCCGAGCGCGTCGAAAGCCGGGGTGGTTTCGGGCCACGCGGTCGCGGCCAGGGCCGCGGTGATGGCTGCCTGTCGGGCGGCCAACAGGGTGGCCGGTTCAGCGGGCGTCTCGATGCCCAGGTTGGCGTCCGCGCCGAGAGCGGCCGGGCCGGCGGCCGGGCCCGACGACGCGCCGCCCTTCAGCGCTACAAAGGAGACCGACACGATGACGAGGGTGACGACGACGAGGGCGCCGATCCAGCCCTGGGCCGCGGTGAGGCCGGGGCGGTGCCGGGTGGCGGGGCGGCGCATCCGTTCTCGCTGGCGGGTCTGGGAATTCTCGAGCCAGAGTGAGTGCCGAATGGGGTCCTCGACGAAGTGAAAGGAGAACACCGAGAGGGCCAGCATGAGCCCAAACGCCAGCGGCAGGTAGACCGGCGAGTCGGTGGCGAAGACGGTGGCGAGCAGAATGGCGACCGGAAAGTGCCAGAGATAGAGGGAGTAGGAGATCTTGCCGATGTAGCGGCTCACCGGATTGGTTAGCGGAAAGAGCAGCCGCTGCTCGGGCCGACCGATGCCGGCGGCGATGACGAGGGCGCTTCCGGCGACGGGCAGCAGACCCCACGGCGCGGGGAACGGCGAGTCGCGGCTGATCAGCACGAGGCTGGCGACGATGAGGGCGAGGCCGAGCCAGGCGAGCACGGGACGCACGGCGGCCGAAAGCTTGGCGATGCCGGGTGCTGCGGCGGCGAGGAGGGCGCCGATGCCGAGCTCCCAGGCGCGAGCGCCGGTTGAGAAGTAGGCGATAGCGGGGCTCGTCGACGTTTCGAAGAAGCTCCAGGCCAGGAACGCGACGGTGATGACGCCGGTCGTGACGGCAACCATGGTCACGAGGGCGCGGGCGCTCAGTGTGCGGCGGCCGGTGAGGGCGAAGATGACGATGAGCAGGAACGGCCAGACGAAGTAAAACTGTTCCTCGACCGCGAGCGACCAGTAGTGCTGCAGCGGGGAGACGGCGTTGGTGGCTTGCAGATAGTCGGTTCCGACGAAGGCGAAGTGCCAGTTGGCGACGAACAGGGCGGAGTAGATGCCGTCCCACAGGGTGCTGAGGGCGCGCGCGCCCGGCAGCAGCAGGTAGCCGACGGCGACAGTGACGACGAGTACGAGCAACGACACCGGCAGGATGCGGCGGATGCGGCGGCGATAGAAGTCCACGAGGGAGATCCGGCCGGTGCGGGCGTGCTCCTTGAGCAGCAGGCTCGTGATGAGAAAGCCGGAGATGACGAAGAAGATGTCGACGCCGATGAATCCGCCCGACGGCCAGCCGAGCAGGTGGTCGAGAATGACGACGATCACGGCGACCGCGCGCAAGCCCTCGATGTCGCCGCGGAAGGTGCGGGTGGCGGACTTGCCCCGGGTGGGGCCGGCGGGATCGGGGGCGCGCTCGTGGCGTTCCAGGACGGACTGAACGGACATGTATAGCCTCCGACTCGGGTTTCGGAACTGGTACCTGTTCGGCCCGACATTCGGGCACGTCCTGCGATTATGACGTAATCTCAGCTATTGAGGCAAACTCGCCCACGGTTGTTTACCCAACCGTCACAACCGCGCCGGTGAGGGCGGATGCCGGTGGCTGAGTCAGCGGATCTGCGCTGCTGCGTTCTGCACCGGGGGAGTTTGACGACGAGGGCCACGGCCAGCACGGTCGACCCGGCGATCTGCGCAATTGCGACAACCTGGCCAACGTCGTGCACGCCGGCGCCGACCCAGTGGCCGAACTGCAGGGCGCTCAGGCCGAGCGGATGCCACAGCAGCGGCAGCACGGCGATCGCGAGGGTTCCGCACAGGGTCACCAAGGCGATCGGCGTGGCAGTTTCGTCGTCCCTGGCCTTGACGACCCCGCTCATGGCACCGATCGCTGAGGCGCCACAGATGCTGAATCCGGTGGCTATGAGTAGGGGCTCATGCCCGGGCAGCCCGAACCAGCGGCCGAGCCCGAGGGTGCCCGCGAAGGTGAGGAGCACGATGGCGACGGTGCTCGCGCACGGTCACCCAACCGAGCGCCATGATGTCGACCAGGCTGAGTGTGAGGCCGAGCAGCACGATCCCGAGCTGCATGAACGGTTTCGCGGTGACGGCCAGGCCGGGCGCGCAAGGGTTCCGGCGAGCATTGGCCGTGCGGCCGGGATCTGTCCGACGACGATTCCGAGCACGACGGCCGGCGTGAGCCGGGGATACCCGGTATGGCGAGGTGCACGCCCCAGGCCGCAGCGGCGGCGAGGGCCACGATGAGCACTCCCCGAAGCCCCATTGATACGAGTCTAAGTCGGGTACAGCTCGGACGGGCCCCGGCCCCGTCCGTGGGTCCCGTTAAGAGACTGTGCCCGGTTGCCGAAGGTGGGCCCGGAAAGCACTGCTCCGGGCCCCGTCCACAGGCCCCGCAGGTGGATACGAGACCCGGGCTAGGGGCGCCCGAGCCCGTGGTAGGTCCAGCCGGCGGCACGCCAGACGGCGGGGTCGAGGGCGTTGCGGCCGTCGACCACGGTCTTGGTGCGCACGAGCGCGCCGGCCCAAACTGGGTCGAGGTGCCGAAACTCCGGCCACTCGGTGACGAGCACGACGGCATCCGCTCCCCGCAGGGTGTCTTCGAGCGACGACGAATACTGCAGCTGCGGATGCCGCGCCCGCGAGTTCTCGATGGCCTGCGGGTCGGTCGCCACCACCTCGGCGCCCAGGCCGCGCAACTGCACGGCAACGTCGAGCGCCGGCGAGTCGCGCACGTCGTCGGAGTGCGGCTTGAAACTCAGGCCGAGCACCGCGACCTTGGCGTTATAAACCGAGTCGCCGAGCGCTCCCACGGTGAGGTCGACGACCCGCTGGCGGCGTCGCAGGTTGATCTTGTCGATCTCCTTGAGGAAGGCCACGGACTCACCGCGCCCCAGCTCTTCGGCGCGCGCGGTGAAGGCACGAATATCCTTCGGCAGGCATCCGCCGCCGAAACCGACGCCGGCACCCAGGAAACGGCGGCCGATGCGGCCGTCGTAGCCGATGGCATCCGCCAGCTGGGTCACGTCGGCGCCGGTGACCTCGGCGATCTCAGCCATGGCGTTGATAAAGCTGATCTTGGTGGCGAGAAACGCGTTGGCGGCGACCTTGACGAGCTCGGCGGTGGCGTAGTCGGTGATGACCAGAGGGGTGTCGGCGGCGAGGGCCGTGGCGTAGATCTGGTTGAGCAGCGCGGTGGCGTGCTCGCCTTGAGCGCCGGGCGCCACCCCGTAGACGAGACGGTCAGGGCTAATGGTGTCCTGCACGGCGAATCCCTCGCGCAAAAATTCGGGGTTCCAGGCCAGCGACGCGCCGCTGCCGGCCTCGATCAGGTCGGCGAGGCGCGCGGCGGTTCCCACCGGCACCGTGCTCTTGCCGACGACAAGGTCACCGTCGGCCAGATGCGGGATGAGCGACTCGATCGACGCATCCACGTAACGCAGGTCGGCACTGTAGCTGCCGGGCTTCTGCGGAGTACCGACGGCGATGAAGTGCACCTGCGAGCCGGCGGCATCCGCTATGTCCGTGCTGAACCGCAGGCGACCACTACTCATGGCCGAGGTCAGAACCTCGGGAAGTCCGGGTTCGAAGAAGGGGGGCTTGCCGATGGCAAGTTGGGCGATCTTGGCCGCGTCGACGTCGATTCCAACGACGTCGTGTCCCAGCTCGGCCATGGCCGACGCGTGAACGGCTCCCAGGTAGCCGCATCCAATGACAGAAATTCTCATTTATTCCTCTCGGTCATCCCAGAGCCTAGTGGGCGCGGCAGTTCGGCCCAATTCGGGCCGGTTAAGCGGATTCCCCGCTCGCGTCCCCCACTTTCCCGCCGCCCGGTTTCGGCGCCACGCGGCTTCCCGGGCCCGGGCCCGGGAAGTGGGCCCATGATCTAACGCGGGCCCGGTTTCATAGGGTGGGCCCGGCGGCTCGGCGGCACGAGGCGGCACGAGGGCTCGGTTGGGCGCCGGGCGTACGGGGCAGCGGACAATTTCACAGTCCGCCATGGTTCGGCACCGATTTGCCCGGTTTCTGGCCGATTTTCCGCACTGACGCACCAGCGGATGCCGCGCCCGCCTAGGCCGTGCGGGCCAGCAGGTAGGTGTTCAGGGCGTCGGTCAGCGCCTGATCTGCCGGAAAATCAGAGCCGTCGAGGGCGACCACGGAGACGGCCAGGCGCACGCTGGAGACGAGCCAGACGGCATCCGCTCGGCGAAGTTCGTCGACGGTGACGTCGCGGTAGTCGACGGAGGCGCCCTGCGCGCGCAGGTAGTCGAACATGCTCTGCTGCGTGGTGCCGTGTAAAATCGCGCCGCTCGGCGCGGGAGTCACGTACTCCCCCGCGATGCGCAGCACGACGCTCGAAGTTGGGCCCTCCATGACGAAGCCGTCGGTGGTGAGAAAGATGGTGTCATCGGCGCCGCGTCGGTGGGCCTCACGAATCGCCGCCATGTTCACGGCGTAGCTGAGCGTTTTCGCGCCCATCAGCAGCCAGGGCGCCTTCTCGGCGACGCCGCGCGGATAGCCACGGTCGAGGGTGATCACGCGCACGCCGTCCGCCCGCACCGCACTGAAGTCCGCCGCCGCGGCAGCGTGCAGCCAGGCGGTGGGCGCGGGGCCGTGCTCGACGCCGCGGCTGAGCACGAATTTGAGGGCGATCTCGCCGCGCTGCGGAATGCGCGATACGGCGTAGGCGATCGCAGCCCGCCACTGCTCGGCATTCGGCACCGGCAACTCGCAGATGCGCGCAGAGTTGCGCAGCCGGCTGATGTGCGGCTCAACCTCCTGCGGGTGCCCGTTGACGACGGCCAGGGTTTCAAAGATGCCGTCACCGCGCTGGGTGCTCAGCTCCCCGACGCGCAGGGCAGGCGCCGAGGAATCCATCTCGTGGAAGGTGTCGGCGAAGTCGTGCTGCAGCGAGTCGGCGGGCACGGGGTCGATCAGCAGCGTGAAGGGCAGTCTCATGCCCTGAGCCTACTGGGGCATGCGCTTCGCACGAGCGGATGCGGCCGCCCCGCCCGAATCGCCGCCCGCCCCAGCGCCGTGCGGCCGCAACCGCAGCGCGAACGGCCGAAGGGCTAGCTCTGGAAGGCGACGATCGGGTTGGTCGTGGGCTGGTCGGATCCGCCGTTGGGCTCCACGGTGACGCCGACCTGGTCGCCGGCGTGCATCGTGCCGTCGAGCACGCGCCAGGCGGTTCCGTCGCCGCTCGAGTCGAAGGTTCCGGCCGAGACCGCACCCTCGCCGTTGATGTACCACAGCTGGTAGTCCTGGTCGCTGGGCAGCACGGGCAGGTTGTCGACCAGCAGCGCGGATATTCCGAGCTTGTTCGACCAGACCAGGGTGGCTTCCTGGCCGTCGGCGGTGGTCGTCGCGGCGCGTTGCGAATCATCGGCTGCGTTGATCTGCGCGAGACTCGCGGCCTGCTGCGACTCGAACTGGTTGCCGTTGAGCGTCTGACCGAGGAAAGTTCCGCCCACGAACAGCGCTGCGGCGGCCGCCGCAGCCAGCATGAACTGTGCCGGACGCTTGAACCAGCGCGCCTGCGCCCGCTCGGTAGCCGATGAACGGCCGGCGCCAGACGAGTCAGCAGAGCGAATACCCGCGACCGGTCGGGATGCACCGGTCGGCGCGGTCCCCGTCGACGCGCCGTCCCCCGGCATCGCCGAGGGTGTCGACGGCCCGGTGGGAGCGGCCGCGACCGGGGAAACAACGGCAGCCGCGCCGGGAGCGGAGGCGGGAGCATCCGTTGTGGCAGCGGCCCGCGGAAGCGGCGGAAGCTGGGGGGTCGACGCGAGCAGCGACATGAGGTTGGTCTTGAGCGCACTGGAAGGCTGCACGGGTGCCACGGCGAGGCCGAGGGCCACCGCGGTGTCGTTCAGCTCGGCGGCTTCGATGCGCGCCCGCTCGGAGTCGGCGAGGTGCGCCTCGAAGGCTGCGGTGTCCTGGGCGTCGAGGGCGTGCAGGGCGTAGGCTCCGGCGAGGTCGGCCGGATGGGTTTCGTTGTGCTCGGTCATGATGCCACGCCCAGTTCGTCGCGCAGGCGGATGAGTCCGTCGCGGAGCCGCGTTTTCACGGTGCCCAAAGGAATGTGGAGCATGTCGGCGACCTCGCTGTGACTGAACCCGCCGTAATACGCGAGGCTCACAGCCTGACGCTGCAGCTGAGTCAATCGAGTCATCGCCCTCTCCACCCTTTCATGTTCGATTCGTACTTCAACGGATTCGGCCACGTGATCGTAGGCAACGGCCAGGTCACGGATTCCGATTTTGGTATCGCGGTCACGTCCAGCCTGCGACGACCGAATTCGGTCGACCGCTCGCCGGTGCGCCATGGTGAGGATCCAGGTGCTCGCACCACCACGCGTCGACTCATACCGCGACGCCGACTGCCAGATCTCCAGGAAGATCTCCTGGGTCACTTCTTCCGACTGGGCGTGATCGATGAGCAGACGCTTGACCAGGCCAAGCACCCGCGGGGCGATCTGGTCATACAGTTCTCCGAAGGCCGCTTGGTCGCCGTGGGCTACTCGACCGAGCAGCTCCTCCTTGGTGGCAGGGGCTGCCGGCGAAAGGTCTCCGGCGGATTCAACAGTCATGAGATCTAGCATGTCAGGTCTCGTCCCGTTCCATGACTAGGGTTCGGTGCGAAGTCGGTAACGGATTGGTCGCGCGGCCAGATTTTACGCTCAAACGGATGCCTGTTGCCGGACTTGAGCGCGCCAGCGCTTGGAATGCAGAAGGCCGGGCCGCAGAGCACCTCTCGGCGCGAGGCCGCTCGAAGCGGCGAATAATGGAACCCGGGATTACTGCGGCCCGACCAGACTCCAGTGTATTCGAGCGGGGCGGTCGGCGTCGAATGTTCGCCGTCGGCGCACTCCCGCTCTACGCGACGGCTGGACCTGCGCCAGTGCGCCGGAGCTGCGCCTCGCGCGCACCGGCGCAACTCCCGCGCGCCATGAAATCGCCGCCATTGCCATCGTCGGCCGCTCGAAAAGCCGCCCGAAAAGCCGCCCGTGAATCCGCCCGGCGGCCGGGCCACCGCGTGACTTCCGCCGTCTGAACGGGTTGGATAGAACTCCACGACAAACGGGAGACCCATGATCACGAGCAAACTTCTCCCCGACATTGATGTTCCCGACCTGCACGGCAGGCTCGCGGTCGTCACCGGTGCCAACAGCGGTCTCGGCTACGGTCTCACCGGCCGACTCGCCCGGGCCGGCGCGGAGGTCATCCTCGCCGTGCGCAACGAACAGAAGGGGGTCGAGGCCGTCAAACGCCTGCGCGAGCAGATCCCGGAGGCGACCCTGAGCATCCGTCATCTCGATCTGGCCTCCCTGTCGAGCATCGCCGGATTCGGTGAGGAACTCACGACCGAGGGGCGCCCGATCGACATTCTGCTCAACAACGCCGGCCTGATGATGCCGCCGGTGCGCGACGAGACCGAGGATGGCTGTGAGCTGCAGTTCGGCACCAACCACCTCGGGCACTTCGCCCTCACCGCCCACCTGCTGCCCCTGCTGCGCGAGGCCACCTCAAGCCGGGTCGTCAGCCTCTCCAGCCTCATCGCCCGCACCGGACGCCTCGATTTCGACGACCTGCAGAGCCTGCGCTACCGGCCGCACCGTGCCTACGCACTTTCCAAGCTGGCCACACTCATGTTCGCCCGCGAACTCAACCGGCGCAGCGTCGTCGGCGGCTGGGGCGTGCGCAGTGTCGCCGCGCATCCCGGCGCGACCGTTACGAACCTGCAGATCACCGGCCCCACCCACAAGGGAGCGTCGGCGCGGGTCTTTCTGGCCGCGAACAAGGCCTCACATCGCATCGGCTGGATGTGGCAGCAGGTCGACCAGGGAATCCTGCCCGCGCTCTACGCGGCGACGAGCCCGGCAGCGGCCGGCGGCGGCTATTACGGTCCCGGCGGGTTCGGCGAACTCACCGGCGCCCCCGCGCCGGCTCGGCTTCCGCCGCGCTCACTCAACGAAGCGGATGCCCGCCGCCTCTGGTCGATGTCCGAGCAGCTCACCGGCGTGACCTACCCGACTGCGTAACGACCCGGCACGCCGCAACGGATGCCGGCCCAGGCTCGACCCGCGGCCGTCGGCACCCCGGGCGCCCCGCATTCAGCTGTCGATGACCTTCACGAGCACCCGCGCCAACCGCCGGCGAATGATGTGGTCGTTGGCCTCGACGCGGTGCATGGTGACGTGGCGCATCCGCTCGATGATGGTCAGGCTGCCCTGCGCGATGAACGCGTCGAGCGCGCCGTAGATCACGTCGACCGGAACGGTGAGGCTCGCAATATCACTCACCACGGTCTGCGATTCGATGCAGTGTTCCATCGACTTGATGAAAGGAGTCCAGGTCTTCTCGGTCAGCTCGAAGATGCCCTTGGGCAGCAGCCGCGACAGGAAGGCGACGTTGGCCATCGTGAACTCCTTGTTGGCGCGCAGAAAATCGTAGGCGCGCAGGTAGGCGCTCACCCGCGCCTTGACCCGGGGGTCACCGATATCGCTCGGCGAGACGTAGACCGGCGGCCCCACGAGCACCATGCGCGACACCGTGCCGCGACCGCTCAGCCGGCGCCAGAACGTCGCAACAGGGCCGTGCCGTTCCATGGTGGCGTAGCGGGTACTGATCAGGCTGCCGAGCGAATGCCCGACCAGCACGAACGGCTCCCGCAGCTTCAACGAGCGGATGGTCGTGGCCAGCGCCCCGACGTGATCCTCCAGCCGGTATTCGCACCCGTCCGGCGCCGGCGACTGCCCGAACCCGAGGATGTCGACGGCGATCACCCGGTGGTTGGGGGTGAGCAGCGGGATCACCTCGTAGAAGGTGACCGACGACGAGGCGATGCCGTGCACGAGGATCACGACCGGGCCGGTTCCGGCATCCGTTGCCACGTGCAACAGCGGTGGGCGAGGCCGACGCATTCTGCGCATCCGCTTCGCCCACCAGGTCATAGGCTAATTATCGTCGCGCAGGGTGGCCTTGAAATCATTCTTGGCCTCGGTCGCGTTGCGCTCGGCTTCGGCGTGCTTGACCTCACCCTCGGCCTTCTTCACCTTGGCATCGGCCTTGGCCTCATCGGCCCGGTCTTCGATGCGGTCCTTGGCGTCGTCTACCGCCCGGCCGATCTTCTTACCGGTGGCGTCGAGTGCATCCTTGGCATCGTCTACGAATCCCATGTTGTCCTCCTGATCGTGTGTGCAGTCGGGTTGAACGGCCGACTCCACGACCATACTTCGGGGGGCAGACGTCGAGTCCTAATTGTGATCCGACTCCCAGACTGCCTCCAGTGTGCGCCGTCGGCGCGCTCATACAGTAAGGCATGAGACAAACCTGGGGTGTGATCGCGGTGCTGCTGACGGCCGTGCTGCTGGCTGGCTGCACGGCAAACAGCTCCGGCTCGGTGAGCACCGACTCGTCCGGAGGGCGCGTGTCGGACGGTGTCGTTCCGGCGGAGGGCACCCCCGACAATTCGGTCACCGGCACCACCGGCGACGTCAACACGTCCAACCGGGATGTCATCACCACCGGATCCATGTCGATCACCGCCGCCGACCCGGTCGCCGCGAGCGAATCGGCCCGTACCATCACCGAACAGGCCGGCGGCCGGGTCGACAGTCGCAGCGAAAACCCGGTCACTGACATTCAGTCGGCGAGCGCGACCCTCACCCTGCGCATTCCGTCCGACGAACTCGACCACACCATCGCCGAACTCAAGAAACTCGGCCGGGTCAATTTCGTCTCGCTCACCGCCCAGGACGTCACGCAGCAGAGCCAGGACCTTGACGCTCGCATCACCGCGCTGACCACCTCGGTCGACCGGCTTCTGGCCCTGATGGCGTCGGCCACCACGACGGCCGACCTGATCAGCATCGAAAGTGCCTTGTCGAGCCGGCAGGGCGAGCTGGAAAGCCTGCAGTCCCAGCGCGACTTCCTTTCCGACCAGATCGACTATTCCACGGTGCAGCTCGAACTGGTTTCGGAGGGCACCGTCGCCGCCGGCGGCCCTGACAACTTTTGGACCGGCATCATTGCCGGTTGGACGGCGCTCGTGACCGCGCTCGGTGGCCTGCTGATCGGCCTCGGAGTGGCCCTGCCCTGGCTGGTGGTCCTGGCGATTTTCGGGGCAATTGTGCTTTTGATCGTGCGGCTGTTCGCGCGGCGTCGTAAGGCTGCATAGGCTTGTCGGTGTGACCGAGTTCCTCCCTGCGATAGCCCTGCCCGAAACCTCTCCGGCAGCGCCCATTTCTGCACCCGCCACCGACCAAAACAAGCCGCTGCTGTCGGCGCAGCTGCTGGCCGGCATCCGCTCGAGAGCCGCGGAATACGACCGGGATAACGCGTTCTGCACCGAGGACCTGGCCGAACTCGTCGCGGCCGGTTACCTGCGCGCCCTGGTACCGACCCGGTTCGGCGGACTCGGCCGCACCCTGGCGCAGACCGTGCGTGACCAGACCCTGCTCGCCGCGCACGCACCGGCCACCGCCCTCGCCGTGAACATGCACCTGATCTGGACCGCCGTCGCCGCGAGCCTGCACGCGCAGGGCGACCACTCCCTCGATTTTCTGCTCGAGGAGGCCGGCCAAGGCGAAATCTTCGCCTTCGGCGTGAGCGAACCCGGCAACGACCTGGTGCTGTTCGGTTCTCAAACGGATGCCTGCCCGCAGCCCGATGGCGGCTACCGGTTCACCGGCACCAAGGTTTTCACCTCGCTCTCGCCCGCCTGGACCCGACTGGGCACCCTCGGCCTTGACTCGTCGAACCCGGACGCCCCGGCGATCGTCTGGGCGTTTCTCGAGAAAGCGGATGCCGGCATCCGCTCCAAAGACGACTGGAACACCCTCGGCATGCGCGCCAGCCAGAGCCAGAGCACCGTGCTCGAGCGCGCCCTGGCCCGTCCCGACCGGGTCGTGCGGCGGCTGCCGGTCGGCCCGAACGGCGACCCGCTCGTGGCCGGAATCTTTGCCAACTTTGAGATTCTGCTCAGCGCCGTGTACACCGGCATCGGAGCGCGCGCCCTCGAACTCGCCGCCCTGGGCGCGAACCGGCGCACCTCGCTGAAGAACGACGGGCGCATGCACGCGCAGGATCCCGTGGCGCGCTGGCGGGTCGGCGACCTTGTCATTGCGATGGACGGCATCTACCCGCAGATCGACGCTCTCGCCCGCGCTGTCGACGACCGGTCCTTCACCGTCGGGCCGGCCTGGTTCGCCCAGCTCTCCGGGCTCAAATATCGGGCCACGCAGAACGCCAAGTTCGTTGTCGACACCGCCGTGCAGGTTGCCGGCGGCGCCGCCTACGGCGCGACGTCCGAACTCGGGCGGCTCTACCGCGATGTGCTCGCCGGTTTCTTCCACCCCTCCGACGCGGATTCCGCGCACGCGACCGCCGCAGCATCCGTTTTGGGCCCTCTGGACGTGCAGACCTCATGAGTTTCAGCAAAACCACCGCCATCACCCTCGACCATTCCGGCTACACCCGATCTGTTCTCGACCTCACGATGCGCCTCGCCGAGGTTATCTTCACCGCCGGAGCCGGTGCCGAAGATGCGACCGCCGCCATGATCGCGCTCACCCGCGCCTACGGGCTCAAAGGCACCGACGCCAACATCACCCATACGACGATCACGCTCACGCAGGAAGACGCGGTGACGCACGAGTCGATCATCCGCAGCCGCAATGTGAAATACCGCACGCTCGACTACTCCAAGCTCACTGCTACCTCGGAGCTGATCGCGGACATCATCGAGAAACCGATCGACGTGAACGAGGCCCGCAAGATTCTGGCGACCATCGTCAGCTCTAAGCCGCAGGTGCCCCGGCAGTGGCGGCGCATCGGCTGGAGTCTGGTCGGTACGGGCGCCGCCATTCTGATCGGCGCCGGACCGACGGTGATCATCGCCGCGTTCGTGGCGACCTGGATCATCGACTGGATCACGTCGGTGCTCGATCACCGCCAGGTCCCGCTGTTCTACCAAACCGTTGTCGGCGGCGCGATCGGCCCGATCGTCGCCGCGATCGTCGGGGTGATCGACCCCACCGCGAACCCCTCCCTGGTGATCGTGGCGACCATCATCATGCTTCTCGCCGGTGTGACCACCTTCGGCGCCGTGCATGACACGCTGTCGGGGTTCTATCTCACCGGCACGGCGCGGCTGGTGGAAGCGCTGCTGATCACGGCCGGCCTGGTCAGCGGAGTGTCCGGCTCCGCGCTGTTCCTCGCCCGATTCGGCCTCATGCTCGAGATCGATGCGAACCCGATCGTGACTCTCGCCGTGCTGCCGGTGCTGCTCGTGGCCGCCGTCGTGATCGTGATCGGGTTCGCGCTCGCCGTGCAGGTTCCCTGGCGGGCCGTCTGGGTGGTCTGCGTGCTGGGCGCCCTCGCCGAATTTCTGTTCGTCGCGGGGATTGCGGGAGGTTTCGGCCTGGTCTGGGCGTCGGCGGCGAGCGCCCTCGGCGTCGGCCTGCTCGCGGCGGTTGCCGCGCGCATGGTGCGCACTCCCCCGCTCGTGATCATGGTCACGGCCCTGGTGCCGCTCGTTCCCGGGCTCACCCTGTTTCGTGGGCTGCTCAAACTCTCCGAGGGCGACATCAACGGGCTGCTCTCACTGCTGACCGCAGCAGGCATCGCGATGGCCCTCGCTGCCGGTGCGCTGCTGTCGCAGTACGTCGTGCAGATCGTCTGGGGTCCGGCCCGCCGGCTGCAGCGCCGCTTCGTGGGACCACTGATGGCCCTGCCGGTGCGGCTCGGCCGCGACTCCACCAAGCGAATTTAGAATCCGGGGTGGCTGCATCCGCTCTGAAACGGATGCCGCCGCCGGTCAGTTGGGAACGTCAGCCTCGCCCTCGTCCTCGGCCACGTCTTCCTCGACGAAGCGGTACGGGATGGGTTCCTCGGTCTCGCGACCGCGCTTGTAGGTGCGACTGATCGTTTCGGTGTCTTCGACCGCCTCGAGCACGATCACGTCCTGGTATTCGCCGTCGATGTATTCCAGCTCCACCTCGGTTCCGGCGGCGATCGGGTTCGGTCCAAAGAGTACTGCCCGGTAGGTGGCGCTATGGCTCATGACGGTGACCTTTCAACGAGGTAGGGGTTCAATGCAGCGACAGCATACGGCACACCGGCAGCCGTGCACAGGGCTCGTCGAGCCGGGTTGGCCGGGGTGACCGGTTCGGGGCGCCCGGTCGGTCGTGCAAGATGACGTTTGCGGCAAACCCGCGTATTCTCAAGGTGACGGGGCCCCACGGCTCGGCGCGAAGGAGTACACAATGGCTGACAAATCACCGAAAAAGGATGCAACCAAGAAGGTTGCCGACAAGTCCCTCAAGGAAAAGAGGGCCGACAAGAAGGCGAAGTCTGAAGAGACCGCTTCTCGGGCCCGCAAGAGCTAGGTTCCAACCAGCGCACGGGGTGCCGCCACGATCGTGGCGGCACCCTTTTTTCTCGCGCGCCACGGCGTGACCGGTGGATTCGCCACGGGTGGCGGCGCAACCGCCGGGCTGACCGCATCCGTTTCGCCGCCCGGCCGCATAGAAAGGACCAGCCATGACCCTGCCCACCGAAGACACCCGCGTGCTCTACCCGGGCGGCGCCGTCGACACCCAGGCGACCGTGCTGCATTCCATGCCGCTGGGCGACGGACGCTCGGCCGTACTGCTCGACGCGACCTGCGTGCATCCGGTCGATGCCGGCTGGCCCGACCAGGGACCCGACCTGGCGCTGCTGCACCACGGCGCTGCCTTCTGGCCGGTCGAGGACGCCATCGTGGGAGCGACCGACGGATCGGCGTTGTACATCGGCGTCGATATTCCGGTGGCCAAGGGAACGCCCGGCTGGGCCTTCGTCGTGGTGCACGTGGTCGATGCGGCCGGGCTGTCGGCCGGCGACACCGTCACCGTCGAGGTCGACGAGGGCCTGCGGGATTCCACGAGCGCCGGACACACCGGCTGCCACCTCGCCTCGCTCGCGCTCAACGCCGCCCTCGCCGACCGCTGGAAGAAAGAGGTACGCCCCGACGCGCTCGGCCGCCCCGACTTCGATGGCCTCGCCATCGACGAATCCCTGATCGGGCCGAACGCCTCCGTCGACACCTACCGGCTCGGCAAGTCCTTGCGCAAGAAGGGCTTCGCGGTCGAGGGCCTGGCCAAGGCGCTCGCCTCGATCGAAGCGACCGTCAACGCCACCCTCACCGGCTGGATCGAAACAGATGCCGGGGTGCGCGTCGACCGCGATGGCGACCGGCTGACCGACCGCCGCTACTGGGTGTGCGAGCTGCCCGGCGCGAGCGCGCGCATCCCCTGCGGCGGCACCCACGTGACATCTCTCGGCACGCTCGGTGTCGTGACGGTAACGCTGGCCCTGCACGACCAGGACGGCACCGACGTGCTGACCATGAACGCCTCCGCCTCGCGCTGAAAGGCCGCGCTGCGGGCCGCGCTGCGCCGAGGTGTGAGTCTCGCGACGTTGAATCGTTTAAACGGGCGTCACACTCACACCTCGGTCACGCGCTCTCACGGGGCAGCATCCGAGGCGGCTGCTCGGTCTGGGACGTGCCCAGCCGCAGCGCCGGTTCCATGAACGGCACCCGACCCTCGAGCCGATGTCTGTGGCTGCTCCCAGGGCAGACACCGCCACCGACACGTGTATCCGCACATCGAAACGCCAGCGACGGGCCGGGTCGCCAGCTCCCGGTGACGCGTGCTGCCCGGCATCGCAGAACGAGCAGGCTGCGCGTGCCAATCGCCATCCGTTCGGGCAATCTGCACGGTTGTGGCGCAATAGATTGCGCAATTCCGCGTACTGGCGCAGAATTCAGGGGTACCCGGTCAGAGAGGACCACCCCCATGAGCATCGTCGTCGACAACACCCCGGTCGAGAACCGCGCAGCGGATGCCCCCGCCCCCGAATTCTTCACCGGGCCGACCGCCGATTTCTTCTCCTACCAGGACCTGCTCACCCCCGAGGAACAGCAGCTTGTGGCGACTGCCCGTGAGGTGTTCGAGCGTGACGTGCGCCCGGTCGTGGCCGAGCACTGGAACAACGCCACTTTTCCGTTCGAGATCATCCCCGTGCTCACCGCCCTCAACCTCGTCGACCTGTGCGCGCGCGGTGACAACTTTCTGCTGCACGGGTTCATGACCGTCGAGCTGTCCCGTGTTGATGCTTCGATCTCTACCTTCGTCGGCGTGCACAGCGGTCTGTTCGCGGCGGCCATCGCCCAGCTCGGCACCGATGACCAGCGCGAACGGTATCTGGCCGACGCCGTCTCGCTGCGCAAGATCGGCGCCTTCGCGCTCACCGAACCGGAGCACGGCTCCGACGTCTCCCGCAACATGGAGACGACCGCCAGCCGCTCCGGCGATTCCTGGATCCTGAACGGCGTCAAACGTTGGATCGGCAGCGGAACCTTCGCCGCGAACGTACTCGTCTGGGCGCGCGACACCGCCGACGACCAGATCAAGGGCTTCATCGTCAGCTCAGCCCTGGCCGGGTTCACGGCCGAAAAGATCGAGAACAAGATCGCCCTGCGCATCGTGCAGAACGCCACCATCACCCTCGACAATGTCGTGGTCGCCGAACGCGACCGGCTGCCGGGAGCCACGAGCTTTCGCGACACCAACCGGCTGCTCACCAACTCCCGAGTCTGGGTAGGCTGGCAGACCGTCGGACTGCAATTCGCCGCCTACGACTACGCCCTGCGCTACGCCCTCGAACGCCAGCAGTTCGGCAAGCCCATCGCGTCGTTCCAGCTCGTGCAGGAGAAGCTCGTGCGCATCCTCGAGAACGCGACGTCGTCGCTGGGCACGATGGTGCGCATCGCCCAACTACAGCAGGCCGGCACGCTGCGGCCCGAGCACGCCGCCATGGCCAAGGCCTCCTCGAGCGCCCGCATGCGCGAATCCGTCGCGCTCGGCCGCTCGGTGCTCGGCGGCAACGGAATCTCCACCGACTATGGCATGGCCCGCGTCTTCGCCGACGCCGAAGCGCTTTACACCTACGAGGGTAGCTACGAGATCAACACCCTCGTCGTCGGCCGCGCCATCACCGGCATCTCCGCGTTCCAATAGCAGGTCGCGCCGAAACGGATGCCCCCCGCAGTCGCCGAGGCGTGGGTTTCGACGCGTTTCGGGCTGAAACTCACGGCTCGGCGAGATTCCGCGACGCAGGAAACGGATGCCCGGGGCCGCCTCGACAGGCGACTCCGGGCATCCGTTTTACTGGTGCGATAGTACTGGATGACGACGCGGCCGTCGATCTTGCCGTGGCGCATCTCGTCGAGCACGGTGTTGACTTCGCCGGGCGTGCGGCTGGAGACGGTGGGGTGGATCTCGCCGCGGTTGCAGAAGGCGAGGGCTTCCTCCATGTCTTGGCGGGTTCCCACGATGGAGCCGCGAATGGTCAGGCCCTTGAGCACGATATCGAAGATGGGCGCCGGAAAGTCGCCGGCCGGCAGGCCGTTGAAGACGATGGTGCCGCCGCGGCGGGTCATGCCGATGGCCTGGCCGAAGGCGGCCGGGTGCACGGCGGTGACGAGCACGCCGTGGGCGCCGCCGGTCTTGGCCTGGATGACCTCGACCGGGTTCTCGTGGAGCGCATTGATGACGATCTCGGCGCCGTGCGTGGTGGCGAGGGCGAGCTTGTCGTCGGCGACGTCGACCGCCACCACGCGAAAGCCCATGGCCTTGGCGTACTGCACGGCGATGTGGCCGAGTCCGCCGATGCCGGAGACGACGACCCACTGGCCGGCGATGGCCTCGGTCATCTTGAGCCCCTTGTAGACGGTGACGCCGGCGCACAGGATGGGCGCGATGTCGACCGGGTCGGCATCCTGGGGCAACGGAACGGCGAACCTGGCGTCGACGATCATGTACTCACCGAAGGATCCGTCGACGCTGTAGCCACCGTTGATCTGCGACTCGCACAGCGTTTCCCAGCCGGTGCGGCAGTACTGGCAGGTGCCGCAGGCGCTCCACAGCCAGGCGTTGCCAACGCGGTCGCCCACCTTGATCTCGGTGACGCCTTCGCCGATGGCGACGACGCGGCTGCCGCTCGCTGCGGGAAGCCGCGAGTCTGCGCACCGCGCTGGCCGCCCGCGGCGCCCGCTGGTAGCCATCCGCTCAGTGAGGTGTGAGTCTGGGGCAATTTTCAGCGAATTTCGCACCCAAACTCACACCTCGGCGAAGCGGATGCCGTTAGGCGCGTTCGAAGACGGCCGCGAGTCCCTGACCGCCGCCGATGCACATGGTTTCGAGGAGGTAACGGCCGCCGGTGCGCTGCAGGTGGCGGCTCGCGGTGGCGAGGATGCGGGCGCCGGTGGCGCCGACCGGGTGGCCGAGGCTGATGCCGGAACCGTTGACGTTGGTGCGGGCCCAGTCTTCCGGGGTGAAGTTCCACTCCCGGGTGACGGCGAGCACCTGCGCGGCGAACGCCTCGTTGAGCTCGATCAGATCCATGTCGGCGAGACCGAGGCCGGCCCGCTCGAGCGCGAGCTTCGTGGCGGGCACCGGGCCAAGGCCCATGCGCGAGGGTTCGACGCCGGCCCGCGCCCAGGAGACCAGCCGAACCAGCGGGGTCAGGCCGAGTTCGGCGGCGCGCTCCGGGGTGGTGACGATGCACGCGGCTGCGGCGTCGTTCTGCCCGCTGGCGTTGCCGGCGGTGACGGTGGCGGCGGCATCCGCTTTGCCCATGATCGGTTTGAGACCGGCGAGGGCCTCGAGGGTGGTTTCGCGCGGGGTTTCATCGACCGAGACCACGACGGGACCCTTGCGGCCGGGCACGGTGACCGGCACGATCTCCTCGAGAAAGCACCCGTCGGCGACGGCGGCGAGGGCACGGCGCTGGGATTCCACGGCGAGGGCGTCTTGTTCGACCCGGTCGAGGTTGTAGTCGCGGCGCAGGTTCTCAGCGGTTTCGAGCATGCCGCCCGGCACCGGATAGTTTCGTCCACCAGCGGTTTCCCGGCCGCGACCGAGGGCGTCGCGCAGCAGCACGCCGGCCGTTCCGGCCAGGCCCCAGCGGGAATCGACCGTGTACAGCGGGGCCTGACTCATGACGTCGACACCGCCGGCGATCACCAGATCACTCACCCCGGTCTGCACCTGCATCGCCGCGTCGAGGACGGCCTGCAGGCCACTGCCGCAGCGGCGGTCGACCTGCACCCCGCCGACTGTGACGGGCAACCCCGCATTGAGGGCGGCGACCCGAGCGACCGGCGCAGCCTCCGCCGAAGGGTAAGCCTGGCCGAAGATAACATCGTCGACGACGGCACCGTCGAGGCCGGTGCGGTCCATGAGCGCGGCGATAACGGTCGCGGCGAGGTCGGCCGGCGCGACCGTCTTGAACGCGCCGCCGAAGCGGCCGATCGGCGTGCGGAGCGGTTCACAAATAACGACCTGACGCAGCGCGGTCGCGGTCATGCGGTGACTCCGATAACGATCGTGGTGGTCAGGATAGCCCCGGGCAGCGCGGACAGCGTCATGCGCCGGCGCCGATCAGAGTCGTGATGGTAGTCGGCGGGCTCGGCACGAGCAGGGTCGCCTCGGTGGCGTGCTGTACCTCGTCGACGGTGACGCCGGGCGCAACCTCACGCAGCACCAGGCCCTCCGGGGTGACATCGATCACGGCCAGGTCGGTGATGATGCGCGTGACGACGGCCTTACCGGTGAGCGGCAGGTCACAGACCTTCTTGATCTTGAACTCGCCGGACTTGGTCACGTGCTCCATCACCACGATGACGGTGTCGGCGCCGTGCACGAGGTCCATCGCACCGCCCATGCCCTTGATCATCTTGCCCGGCACCGCCCAATTGGCGATGTCACCGACCACGCTCACCTGCATCGCGCCGAGCACGGCCACGTCGATGAGCCCGCCACGAATCATGCCAAAGCTCTGCGCCGAATCGAAATACGCCGCCCCGGGGTTGACAGTGACGGTCTCTTTCCCGGCGTTGATCAGCTTGGGGTCGGCTTCACCCTCCCAGGGGTAGGGGCCCACGCCGAGCACCCCATTCTCGGAGTGCAGCACCACGTGCACGCCCTCGGGCAGAAAGTTCGGGATGAGCGTCGGCAGGCCGATGCCCAAATTGACATACGAATCCGGGGCGAGTTCCTGGGCGGCGCGGGCCGCCATTTCGTTGCGGGTGAGGGCCATCAGTTCGCTCCAAATTCAGACGACGGCCGCGGCCGCGTCGTGGTCTTCTCAATCGGCAAATCTGCCGCGTCCACCGCACCCAACTGCACGATGCGGTTCACATAGATGCCGGCGAGGTGCACCTCGTCCGGGTCGATCTGGCCCGGTTCAACCAACTCGTCGACCTCGGCGATGGTGATGCGGCCGGCCATCCCGGCCACCGGGTTGAAGTTACGCGCCGATTTCTCGAACACGAGGTTGCCGTGACGGTCACCCTTCTTCGCGCGCACCAGGGCGTAGTCGGTGACGATGGCCTCTTCCAGCACGTATTCCTTCTCACTGCCGAGCGAGGAAAAGCGCCGGGTCTCCTTCGGCGGGCTCGACACCGTCACCTCGCCGTCGGGGCCGTAGCGCCACGGCAGGCCACCGTCGGCGACCATCGTGCCCACACCACTTGCCGTGAAGAACGCCGGAATTCCGGTGCCACCGGCGCGCAACCGCTCGGCCAGGGTGCCCTGCGGCGTGAGCTCGACCTCGAGTTCACCGCCAAGATACCGGCGCGCGAAGTCCTTGTTCTCACCGATATAAGACGCGATCACCCGACTGATCCGACCCTCGCGAAGCAACTCGCCCAGCCCCCACCCATCGACGCCGCAGTTGTTCGACGCGACGTGCAGGTTGCTACTGCCGAGCGCGAGCAACGCCCGAATAAGCACGATCGGCACACCGACCAGGCCGAACCCGCCAACGGCGAGCGAAGCACCATCGGGAATATCGGCGACGGCAGCCGCAGCGGAGGGATAGGTCTTGTCCATAATGCGAGGTCCTTCAGCTGGGCCGGATGGTGGAGTCGTCGGGAGTGTTCGAAGCTGCATCGAGCCCGGCGAAGGTGTGCCGGGCCACGGCGAACGCGGCATTGGCGGCGGGAACGCCCGCGTAGATGGCGGTGTGCAGAATGGCCTCGCTGATCTCGGCACGGGTCAGCCCGATTGTCAGCGCGGCCCGCACGTGCATCGCCAGCTCGCCCTCATGCCCGCCGGTGACGAGCGCGGCAATGGTGAGAAAACTGCGGGTGCGCCGGTCGAGACCCGGCCTGGTCCAGATCTCGCCCCAGGCGTAGCGGGTGATGAAGTCCTGGAACACGGCGGTCTCGGGCGTGATCGCGGCGGTTGCCGCGTCGACGTGCGTGTCGCCGAGCACCGCGCGGCGCACAACCATGCCGTCGGCGTAAGCGGATGCCGCGGTGCGCTGCGCCGACAGCGGCTCTGCCGCATCGCCCGGCTGCGAGGCCGCAGCCGCACCCACACCCGCAGCCCCGGCCCCGGCGATCCACTCGTTCAGCAGTGCGCCGACCTCAGCCGGGCGCTCCAGCGATGGCAGATGCGCGGCGCCCAGGATCACGGCCGTGGTCGCCCCAGGAATGCGCGCGGCCAGCTGGTGTAGATGCGCCGTGGGGGTCACCTCGTCGAACTCGCCGGAGACGCACAACACGGGCGTGCGAATGCTGCTGAGGGCCTCGGATTGGTCGAAGACGGCGAGCGCTTCGCAGGCGAGTGCGTACGATTCGTCGTCGATATCGAGCAGCTGGTTGAGCGCGTGGGCGCCGGCCTTGGGGTTGCGGCTGAGAAAGTCGGGCGCGAACCAGCGGGCCGCACTGCCGGCTATCAGCGAGGGGGTGCCGCTCGCGCGCACGCCGGCGGCACGGTCGGTCCAGGCGTCAAACGTGCCGATCTTCGCACCGGAGCAGAGCACGGCGAGGCTCGTGAGGCGATCGGGGTGGTTCACGGCGAGGGCGAGTCCGATGGCGCCGCCGAGCGAGATGCCGGCGTAGACAAAGGTCTCGACAGACAGCGAGTCGACCAGGCCGACCACGGCGTCGGCGACCTCTTCAATCGTGAACGCCTCAGTCGCGCGCGGGCTGAATCCGTGCCCGGGCAGGTTGAAGCAGAGCACCCGGTGGGCCTCGGCGAGCGCGGGAACGACGCTCACCCAGAGATCGGTGGTGGTGCCGAGCGAGGGCCCGAGCACGATGAGCGGCGCGTTGGGGTTGCCGTTTCGCGCCGGCTCGACGGTGCAGAGCAACACGGGCTGGCTCATGAAATCCTCACGTCGTTGGCCGAAGGGGCGTCTGCTTCGACGATATCGTCTGCCACCGACACTGCTCGCTTCGCGGCATCCGCTCGCCGGCGAAATTCACGCACGACGCGCTCGATGCCGGCCGCCGACTGGCCCGGTTCGCCCTCATAGTTGAACGTGGCCCAGATCTGAGCGCGCAGCGCGTCGCTGCAGCCCTCGGCGATAAGCACGCTCGCGAGCACGACCTGCAGCGGCCGGTTCGTCTCGTATGCCTCCTGCGAGGCGCGTTCCACGAGCGCGAAAGCGGTGGTTTTCCCGACGGATTCGGCCAGAATGGTGGTGACCCGCTCGCTGAACACGAGCCCGTCGGTGAGGTCGAGGTTGGCCCGCATGCGGTCTCGGTCGACGTCGAGGCGGGCAGCGAGCGACGCCACACCGGTCACCGCCGAGATCGTGAGCCGTTCGAGCACCCGCAGCGACTGCCATTCCGCGTGCCACGCTCCGCTCGGACGCTGGTCTTCGGCCAGCATGCTGCCATACAAAGTGGATGCGAGACCCGGCGTCTGCAACGCCGCCGCCGTGATCAGTACGGCTGAGACGGGGTTGCGCTTGTGCGGCATGGCGCTGGATCCGCCCTGGCCGGGGGCGAGGCGTTCGCTGACCTCGGCGATCTCGGTGCGGGACAGCACCGACACGTCGAGGGCGATGGTGCCGGCGACACCGGTTGCGGCGGCGAGCACGGAGGCGAGTTCGGAGATCACGACCCGGTTCGTGTGCCAGCTGAGGCGCGGCACGACCAGGCCTGCATGGTGGGCGAAGCGCTCCAGCACGACCCGCAGAACGTCGGCGGCCACCACGTCGCTGCGCCGAGCCCGGGCGATTTCGGTGAGCACGGCCAGGTTGCCGACCGCTCCGCCGAGTTGCACCGGCAGGGTGTCGGCAATACCGTCCAGTCGGGTGACGATGAGCAGCACGGCATCGAGCCAGCCGGCCGCAACGAAACCGAAGCTCGTCGGCGAAGCCTGCTGGCCGAGGGTGCGGCCGCTCATCACGGTGCCGCGATGTTCGTCGGCGAGGTCGGCGAGGGTAGTACCGAGGGCATCGAGCTGGTGGATGAGTTCGCCGGTCACCCGGCGGGCCACGATCATGGCGGCCGTGTCGAGAATGTCCTGACTGGTCGCGCCGACGTGAAGATGATCGGAGGCTCCGGCGCGCATCCTTTCGGCCGCCCGACCGAGGTGCTTCACAAACGGAATCACCGGGTTGCCGCCGCCGCGCGCCTCGGCGGCGATCGCACCGAGGTCGAACTGGCTCGCGTCGGCGAGTGCGTCGCAGACGGTGAGCATCCACTCGGGGGCCACGCCCGCATCGATGAGCGCCCGGGTGAGCGCGAGTTCGGCGTCGACCATGGCCTGCAGCCAGGCCTGATCGCTGGTCAGCTCGCATTCGCGGGTGCCGTGGCTGAGCGGGTTGAGCAGCCCGGCGTCAAAGGTGTGCTCAGGCATCGAAATCCAGGAAGACGGTCTCGTTCTCGCCCTGCACACGAATGTCGAAACGGTACGATTCGGCGCCACCGACGATTCCTTCGGAGACGCAGATGAGCGTGTCGCGGCGGTCGGCCGGCAGGCTGCTGAGCACGGCGTCGGCCTCGTGCAGCGCGGCGTCTTCGGCGAAGTAGGCGCGGGTGAACAGATGATGGGTGACTCCGCGGGCGAACACGGTCACCAGAATGTACGGTGCCGCCGTGCCGGCCGCCCCCGGCTTAAGCGTCGTGAAGGTGTAGTGCCCGGCGATCGTGGTCGCGCAGCGGCCGAATCCGGTGAAGGTGAAGCCATCGCGGTCGAGGCTGCCGAGTTCTCGCACGAGCGCGCCGCTCTCGTCGGCCTGCCAGATCTCGAGCAGGGCGTCGAGGATCGGCTCATTGGCGCCGTCGGTGACGGTGCCGTGAAAGCGGATGGCGCGGGGATGGTACCCGGGAACCAGCTCGGGCCCGCCGGCATAGGGCAGCGCGTAACCGTAGAACGGGCCGACGGTCTGTGACGGGGTCTGGAGGGCAGGTGTGGGCTCACTCATCGGCGTCTTCGCTTTCCATCCAGGTTGATTTGGGTCCGGTGAGCACGATGTCCCAGCGGTAGCCGAGCGAGAATTCGGGCACGCTCAGGCTGTGGTCGTACTGCCCGACCAGTCGGGCGCGCGCATCGGCATCCGCTATGGATTGGTAGATCGGGTCGAGCGCGAACAGAGGGTCGCCGGGAAAGTACATCTGCGTGATCAGCCGCTGCGTGAAGGCGGTGCCGAACAGCGAAAAGTGGATGTGCGCGGGTCGCCACGCGTTCATGTGGTTCTTCCACGGGTAAGGTCCGGGCTTGATCGTGGTGAACGAGTACTCGCCGTTGTCCCCGGTGATGGCGCGGCCGACCCCGGTGAAATTGGGGTCGAGCGGAGCCGGGTGCTGGTCGCGTTTGTGCACGTAGCGTCCGCCGGCGTTGGCCTGCCACAGCTCGATCAGCTGGTGTCGCACCGGGCGGCCCTCGCCGTCGAGCACGCGGCCGCTCACGGTCATGCGTTCGCCGATCGGTTCGCCGGCGTGCTGAATGGTGAGGTCGCTTTCGAGCACGTTGACGTCGGTGTGGCCGAAGGCGGGCGAGACCCGCTCAACCTCTTCCGGGTCGACGCGCACGAGCTCGTGGGTGGGGTGGCGCAGCAGGGAACTGCGGTACGGCGGGTAGTCGCGGCGCGGCTGCAGTTCGGGCGGGGCGCCGGCGGCGACGCGGGCTGCGGCATCCGTTTCGATCGCTTCGATCTCGGCGGTGATCTCATTCTGGCTGGCCGGGCCGGTGCCGCGGCGCGGTGTGGTCTGCTGGGTCATGGTCTCCTCGATCCGGGTTAGAGCTTGAGGCCGGTGTACTGCTCGGCGAGCATGCGCTGGGCGAGTAATGAATGGGTGAGGTAGTCGAGCTGGCCGAGCTGGCTGCGATAGTCGAAGGCGCCGGTCTGCAGGTCGCCGGGGCTGGTGTGCAGCATCTCGGTCATCCAGCGGGAGAACTGCTGCACCCGCCACTGCCGGGCCAGCGCGCTCTCGCTGTAACCGGCGAGGAGGGATTCGTCGTCGGCGTAGAAGGCGGTGAGGGCCGCCGCGAGCTCTGTGACGTCGGAGATGGCGGAGTTCAGGCCTTTAGCGCCGGTCGGCGGCACGATGTGGCCGGCGTCGCCGACCAAAAACAGGTTGCCGTAGGCGAGGCGCGAGGCGACGAAGCTGCGCATCGGGGTGATCGATTTGTCGGTGATCGGGCCTTCGGCCAGGCTCCAGCCGGGGGTGCCGAGGCGGGTGTGAAGGGCCTCCCAGATGCGGTCGTCTGACCAGTTCGTGATCTCGTCGGCGGGGTCAACCTGCAGGTACAGGCGGGACACCGCGGGAGAGCGCATCGAGAGCATGGCGAATCCGTCTTCGTGCAGGGCATAGACGAGCTCGTCGGAGGACGGTGCGACGTCGGCGAGGATGCCGAGCCAGGCGTAGGGGTAGCTGCGGTCGAAGAGTGTGATTTCTTCGGAGGGGATCGACGCACGGCAGATACCGTGAAAACCGTCGGCGCCCACCACGAAGTCGGCGTCGATGGTGTGCCGTTCTCCGTCGTGCACGAAGGTGACGCTCGGGTTTTTGGTCAACAGGCCGTCGACGGCCACGTCGGAGGCTTCGTAGTAGATGGTCGATCCGGCCTGTTCGTGTGCGGTGACGAGGTCTTTTACGACCTGCTGCTGGCCGTAGACGGTGACGGTGCGGCCGATCAGTTCGTTGAAGTTCACGTTGTGGCGCTCGCCGGCGTACTGCAGGTAGATGCCGTCGTGCTGCAATCCCTCGGATGCGAGTCGGTCACCGACCCCGAGACGGGTCAGCGTTTCGACCGAGCCCTGTTCCAGGACGCCGGCGCGGATGCGGCCCAGCACGTAGTCCTGCGAACGGTTTTCGACGACGATCGAGTTGATGCCGGCGCCCTGCAGGGCCCAGCTGAGGAGAAGACCGGCGGGACCGGCGCCGATAATAGCGACGCGGGTGGTTTCGTGGGGCACAGGTTCTCCTAGCGACGATGACAGGGGGTGTGGGATCAGTGTGCTGCGCCGGTCAGCTCCCCGGTGCACGTCTTCCACTCAGTGAAAGTGTTGACAATATGTCGATTCAGCTCACTGCTGAGCCCGGCGATAACCGAGCGCCCGGCTGACGCCCTGGGCGGCCACCCGAACCGCCCGCTCCTGCTCCGCATCGATGGTGTCGGTGGTGCGGGTCACGATTGAGACCGCCGCCACGACCTGGCCGGTGCGGTCGCGAATCGGGGCGGCGATCGAGCTTGAGCCGGCGGTCATCTCCTCGGACATTCGGGCGAGGCCGAGCAGGCGAATCTCGGCGAGACGCTTGCGCACCGCCTCGGGCTCGGTGACCGTTCGCGGCAGAAAGCGCTGCAGGCTGGTCGCGAGATACTGCTGCACCACGTCGGAGGGGGCATAGGCGAGCAGCACCAGGCCAACCCCGGTGGAGTGCAGTGGCAGGCGCGCTCCGACCCGGGAGATCAAGCGCACGGCGTGGTGGCCCGAGAGCTTTTCCAGGTACAGGGCATCACGGCCGTCGAGAATGGCGAGGTGCACGTGCTCGCGCGTCGTCTCGTAGAGGTCTTCAAGGTAGGGCAGGGCAATGGTGCGCAGGTTGCGGGCCGTGGGGGTCTGCACGCCGAGTTCCCAGAGCTTCATGCCGAGCGAGTACTGGCCATTCTCGTGCTTGCTCAGACCGCCCCACCCCACCCACTCGGCCACGAGCCGGTGCGTGGTCGAGAGCGGGAGGCCGGCCCGCTGAGCGATGGCCGTGAGGGTCAGTGTGAGCGAAGTCGCCCCGGCCGGAGCGGCGAAGGCGTCGAGAATGGCGAAGAGTCGAGCCGCGACGGAACGATCGTCGACGGCCGCGACGCCGGCGCTCACGCGCTTCTGTGCTGGTTTTCCGCTCATAACCGGCCACGCTACCGCGATCAGCCCAGAACTTCCACTGGATGGAAGCATGTCTTTGCATGGGAAAATGAGTGGGTAGTCTCCCAAGAACAAATCTTTCCCTGTCAACAATTGACGTTGTCACGGATAGAGGCCCCAGCGCCACAGCAGCACGACCCGCACCGACCCACAATGGAGTGACATGAAGAAATTGCACGTGATCGGACTTGCCGCGGCATCCGTTCTCGCCCTCAGCGCCTGCTCGGCCGGCACCGACACCGCTGCCCCCGCTGGCAGTGACGTGCTGACGCCCGTCACTGTGGGCGTCATCCCCATCGCCGATACCGCTCCCCTCTACCTGGGCCTCGAGCAGGGCTTCTTCGAAGATGAGGGCCTCGACCTCACCATTGAAACCGCCACCGGCGGCGCCGCGATCGTGCCCGCGGTCGTCACCGGCGACTACCAGTTCGGTTTCAGCAACCTGGTCTCGCTCATGGTCGCCAACGACAAGGGCCTGCCGTTGAAGGTCGTCAACTCGGCCGTCGCCTCGACCGGCGATGTTGAGAGCGACTTCGGCGCCGTCATCGTCAAGGGCGACTCCCCGGTCGAAACGCTCGCCGACCTCGACGGTAAGACCGTCTCGGGCAACAGCCTGAACAACATCGTCGACACGGTCATGCGGGCCTCGATCGATCGGCTCGGCGGCGACTCTTCGTCGATTTCCTTCGTGGAGATTCCCTTTCCGGATGCCAGTGCGGCCGTCGAAAACGGCCAGGTCGACGCGGCCTTCGTTGTTGAACCCTTCGTCACCGCCGCGATCGAGAGCGGCCAGCGCGTCATCTCCTACGGGTACGCCGACTTCGACCTCAACCTCGACGTCGCCGCCTACTTCTCCTCAGCAGCAACCGTTGAGGGCGACCCGGAACTCGTCACCAAGTTTCAGGCCGCAATGACCAAGTCGCTCGAATATGCCGAGGCCAACCCCGACGCCGTTCGTGCGATCATCGCGACCTACACCGCAACCCCGCCCGAGGTGCTCGCGAAGATCGTGCTGCCCAAGTTTCCGACCGAGTTCAACGTGGACGCCGTCACCGCGCTCGGCGAAGCGGCCCTCAAGTACGGCGTGGTCGAGACCGCACCCGACGTGAGCACCTTCCTGCCGTAACCGCGCCGCATCCGTTTGAATCGCACCGACCACGAGGAAGTGGCTTGCCAGTATGAGAAACCAACGTAGTGCCGCTGCCGGGCCGAAAGCGAAAGCTTTGGGCCTGGGCATCGGCGGAATCATCCTGTTCTTTCTGATCTGGGAAGCCACTCCCCGCCTCGGCCTGGTCAGCGACCGCTACCTGCCGCCGGCGAGCGAGGTGCTCGGGCGCCTCGGCCAGTACCTGACCGAGGCGGCATTCTGGAAAGACGTCGCCGACACGATGACGAGCTGGGCCCTGGGCCTGGTCATCGCCACGGTCGCTGCGATCGTCGTGGGCCTCATCATCGGCTCCAGCCGGTTTCTGCGCCGCGCCACCCACACCACCATCGAGTTTTTGCGCCCGATCCCCTCGGTCGCTCTCATTCCGCTCGCGGTGCTGATCTTCGGCACCAGCATCGAGTCAACCCTGCTGCTCGTGGTCTACGCCTCGTTCTGGCAGGTGCTGCTTCAGCTGCTGTACGGCATCGCTGATGTGGATGCCGTCGCCAACGACACCGCCAAGAGTTACGGCCTCGGGCCCCTCGCCCGGGTGCGCTACGTGATCTGGCCCACCGCCCTGCCCTACCTGATGACCGGACTGCGCTTGGCCGCAGCGGTCGCCCTGATTTTGGCGATCACCGCCGAACTCATCATCGGAACCCCCGGCCTCGGCAAGCAGATCGCGCTCACCCAGTCCGGCGGCGCCATCTCCTCGATGTACGCCCTCGTGCTCGCCACCGGCATGATCGGCGTGCTCATCAACCTCGGTGCCCGAATCATTGAAAAACGGGTGCTCTCCTGGCATCCCTCCGTGAGAGGAGAGGTCGTCCTGTGAGCCCCCTCAAACGCATCGCTTATTTCTTCGGCCTGCCCATTCTGCTCATCGCGCTCTGGTACGCGCTCTCGTTCGGCTCCACGAACTTCTTCGTGCCCAAACCCATCGAACTCGCCCAGACCCTGTGGACCACCTGGATCGGTGAGCGCTTCGTCGACGACGTACTGCCGAGCCTCGGCCGTCTCGCGGTGGGCCTGTTCTTCGCGATAGGCCTCGGCATCGTGCTCGGGCTGCTCATCGGCTCCACCCGCTGGCTGCGCAACCTGCTCGAACCCCTGCTCGAATTCTTTCGCGCCATCCCGCCGCCGGTGCTCGTGCCGCTGCTCATGCTGCTCATCGGCGTCAACGACAGTATGAAGGTGGCCGTCATCATCTCCGGTGCCATCTGGCCGGTGCTGCTCAACACCGTCGAGGGTGTGCGCGCCGTCGACTCGGTGCTCAGTGACAGCTGCCGCAGCTACGGCATCCGCGGCTTCGCCCGCATCCGCTACTTCGTTCTTCCCGCAGTGACACCGCAGATCATGGCCGGTGTGCGTCAGTCGCTGTCGATCGGCCTGATTCTCATGGTGATCAGCGAGATGTTCGCCTCCTCCTCGGGCCTCGGCTTCACCATCGTGCAGTTCCAACGCAACTTCGCCATCCCCGAAATGTGGAGCGGCATCGTCGTGCTCGGCCTGATCGGCCTGGGGCTGGCCATCATCTTCCAATTCGTCGAACGACGGGTACTGCACTGGTACCACGGTCTGAAGGAAATCACTCATGACAGTTAGCGAGACCACCATGAACCAGCCCGTACAGCCCCTCCAGCCAATCCAGGCCGTGCCGATGCTCTCGGTGCGCGGCCTGCAGAAGATTTACAAGGTGCCCGGCGGGGAGGTCGAGGCCGTGCGCGACCTCACCTTCGACCTCGCCGAGGGCGAACTGGTCTGCCTCGTCGGACCCTCCGGCTCGGGAAAGACCACTCTGCTCAAATGCATTTCCGGGCTGATGGAACAGACCAGCGGCACCGTCGAGCTGAACGGCAGCAAGGTCACCGGCCCGCCCAAATCTATGGCCGTCGTCTTTCAGGAATACGGCCGCAGCCTCTTTCCCTGGATGACCGTGCGCGCCAACGTGGAACTACCGCTGAAGAACCAAAAGGTTCCCAAAGCCGAACGCGCCGCGCTCGTCGACGCCGCCCTCAAATCGGTCGGACTCGACCATGTGCCCAAGAGCTACCCCTGGCAGCTGTCCGGCGGCATGCAGCAGCGTGTTGCGATCGCCCGCGCCGTCGCCTACCGCCCGCAGGTGCTGCTCATGGATGAGCCCTTCGCGGCCGTCGACGCGCAGACTCGCGCCGACCTCGAAGACCTCATCCGCACCATCTGGAAGCAGCTCGGCGTGACGATTCTGTTCGTCACCCACGACATCGACGAGTCCGTGTACCTCGGCGAACGCGTCATCGTGCTGTCGAGTTCACCGACCGTCGTGCAGGAAGACCTCAAAATCGACCTGCCGGCCGAGCGCGACCAGCTCAACACTCGCGCCCTCCCCCGTTTCATGGAGCTGCGCTCGCACGTGTACGCCGAGATCCAGCGCGCCAAGCTCGGCCCGGTCACCGAACAGATCACCGCGCAGCGCAAGGCTTCGCTCAAGTAGCCCAGACCACCACGCGGATGCCCCGGCGAAGCTCGCCGGGGCATCCGTTCGTTGTGAACGCTAGGAGACGGCGATCGTGACGATCGCCGGGCCGCCGCGCGCGGAATCCGCTTGCAGGCCGGTGGGCGACGTGACGGCGCGGGAGACGCAGCAGCACATCTTGGCGGCGGCGTGCTGCTGGCGTTCGCTGTAGAACACGTCGCGGTGGTCGATGGCGCCCTGAAGCGCGAGCACCTTGACCTCACACAGGCCGCACTCCCCCTTGCGGCAGTCGAACATCATCTCGACGCCGGCATCTTCGAGGGCTTCGAGCATCGAGCGGCCCGCCGGCACGCGCGCTTCCACGCCGAGGCGCGGCACCCGAACGATGAACTCCTCCGGGTTGTACCAGCCGCTGTTGCCGAAGGTCTCGAACCCGCAGGTTCGGGTCGTTGAGCTTGCGTTCACGCCAGGCGCGACGCACGGCATCCATCAGGCGGATCGGCCCGCACATGTAGAGTTCGGCGAGCGGGTCGACGCTGCCGACCAGCTCAGCCACCGACAATTCGGTGCCCTCATCGTCGATGTGCACCCGCAGGTTGTCGCCGTGCAGCGCGAGCAGCTCGGGCAGGAAAGCCATGCGCTCGCGGCTGCGCGCCGCGTAGACGAGCGTGTAGTTCGCCCCGAGGTTTTTCAGCACCCGCGCCATATTGACGATCGCCGTCACGCCGATGCCGCCGGCCAGCAGCACGTAGCGGGGCGCGCCGATGCGCAGCGGAAAATTCTGCAGCGGCTGGGTGATCTCGAGCGTGTCGCCCGGCCGCACAGAGTGCATGAAGATCGAGCCGCCGCGGGACAGCGGCACCTGCAGCACGCTGATCGCCAGCCGGGAGCCGTCTTCGGTGGAGTCGACGACGGAATACGAGCGCTTGTGCCGTTCGCCGGCGATCGTGACGAACAGGTCGAGGTGCGACCCGGGTTCGGCTCGTTTCGGCAGTGACGGTGCGAGCACGATGCGCTGGATATTGCTGGCGACGGCCACGGTCTCGATGACCGTCGCCTGCTGCCAGACCTCAATGTTGGTTGCTGCCATGATCGGGCCCGCCTAGTCGGTGACGCGAACACGGCCGGCGCGGCCGGCGGAGACCGTGCGGCCTTCGGCCTCGAGCATCCGCTCAATGAGGCGCCGCACCCACAGACCACCGGCGTCGATGTTGAGGTTGTAGAACTCGTAGTCGGGGTTGGCGTCTATGGCGGTCTGCTGGGCCAGGAGCATGTCCTCGTCTTCCTTGAACACGCCGGAGACTCCGGCGCGCAGCTGCGAGGTGATCAGCTGGCTTTCCAGACGGTAGTTGCGCATGAATGCCCAGAAGTAGTGGGCACTGCGTGCCGTTTCGGGGGTGATCGTGTTCATGACGTAGCCGTTGACGCCCTGGCTGCGGTCGCCTTCCGGCGCTCCGGTGCCGGCCTTAGCCACTCCGACATCGATGTTGATGGTGGAGGGCGCTTCAAAGTGGATGATTTGCCACCGGTCGACCTTGCCGGTGAAACCAGGAAACTTGTCCCGCATGTTCTTCAGCCAGAACGGCGGGGCGTCGATGCCCCGCATCCAACGCGAGACCGTGACGGTGGTGTCGTCGTGGGTGACCTCGAAGTCGGATTCGCTCAGCTCGGCCTGGCCGATGCTCGATCCGTGCACGAATTCTTCGTGAGTCAGGTCCATCAGGTTGTCGAGCACGAGCTGGTAGTTGCAGGTGACTGGAATGGTCAGGCCGTCACCCGCCCACTCGGGGTGGTCCATCTGGTGCATGTCGGGGATGGTGTCGGGGTTGGCGAGCGTGGCATCGCCGAGCCAGACCCAGAGAAAGCGGTGGCGTTCGACGACCGGGTAGGACGGCACCGTCGCGCTCGGGTTGATGGTCTCCTGGGCGGGCATCGAGACGCAGCGGCCAGCTGAGTTGTAAACGATGCCGTGGTACGGGCACTGGATCTCGTCTTTGGCGAGCACCTTGCCCTGAGAGAGTGGGGCGAGGCGGTGCCAGCAGGCGTCGGCGAGCGCGACGGGCCGGCCGTCTTCGGTGCGGTAAATTGCGAGCGGCTTGTCGGCGACCTTGCGGGAGATCAGCTTGCGGGTGACCTCGTGGTCCCAGGCGGCAACGTACCAGGCGTTCAGGGGGTAGTTGAGCACCTTGTTGGTGGTCGAACTCTTGGTCTGGATAATCGTCATTGAGAACCTCCGGTCAGCTAACTATCCCCATAGATAGTTCGCGCTGGTCCAGACTATCTATGCTGGTAGTCACTCACAAGGCCGAGAGGAGAACCTGATGAGCCTCCGACACGCCCTGCTGGCGCTGCTCACCGTGACACCGATGACCGGCTACGACCTGTCCAAAGCGTTTCAGGCATCCGTTTCGCATGTCTGGCATGCCCCCGACTCGCAGATTTACCCGGAACTGCGCCGCATGGAGGCCGACGGGCTGCTCGTCGGCACCGAAGTCCCCTGGGGGCCGCGCGGCAAGAAGCGCGAGTACCACGTGACCGCGGCCGGCCTGACTGCCTTTCGCGCCTGGATGAACGAGCCGCTCAGCTACACCCGGGAGCGCGACCCGGCGCACCTCAGGGCCGCCTACCTCGAGTGGGCCGAGCCCGACGCGGCGCGCGCGCAGCTGCGCGCGCATCGGGCGAACTACGCGGAGCGGCGGGACGAATGGCTCGAGAAGGTGCGCGAGATCGACACCGGAACGAGCGCCATGCTCGAAAAACGCCTCGCCCACGCGCCGGCAAGCGAGCACGCCGCCATCCGCGCCTACAAGCGCTACACCTACGAAGGGCTGATTGCGCGGGCCGAGCACGAGATCGAGTGGGCTGAGCGGGGGCTCGCGCTCGTTGACCAGCTCAACGGCGGCGACCCCACCAGAACGGATGCCGCGGCGCCGGCCTGACCGGCGCTCACGTCACCGCGTGGGCACGGCGCAGGTCGGCCTTGCGGATCTTGCCGCTCGCGGTACGCGGCATCTCGGCGACGATCACGACACGTTTAGGAATTTTGTAGCGGGCGAGCCGGTCGCCCAGGTGCGCCTGGATGTCGTCAGTCTCGAGGGTGAAGCCATCGCGCACGGTGACGACAGCGCAGGGCACCTCGCCCCACTTCTCGTCGGGTACCCCGATCACGGCGACGCTCGAGACCGCTTCGAGTTCGGCGATGGCCAGCTCGATCTCGGCCGGGTAGATGTTCTCGCCGCCGGAGATGATCATGTCCTTCAGCCGGTCGGAGATGAACAGGTAGCCGTGTTCGTCGGTGTAGCCCATGTCGCCGGAGCGAAACCAGACGTTTCCGGCGTAGCTGTCGGCGGTGGCCTCTGCCCGGTTCCAGTACTCACGGATGACGTTGGGGCCGGAGATCTGAATCTCGCCGACCTCGCCGTCGGGTACTTCGGTGCCGGTCTCGTCGACGATGCGCACGTCGGTGAAGAAGTGCGGCAGCCCGGCCGACCCGGCCTTCTCGCGGGATTTGTGCGGGGCGAGACTTGTGGCGCCGGGCGCGGTCTCGGTGAGGCCGTACCCGCCGGAGAAGGACAGCCCGCGCTTCTCGTAGGCCTCGAGCACCCGCACCGGCACCGCCGAACCACCGCAGGTGAGCTTTTGCAGCGAGCTGATGTCGGTCGACTCCCAGTTCGGGTGCTCGCACAGAAGCTGGTAGGTCGTGGGCACGCCGCTGATCACGGTGGCGTGATGCTGTTCGATCAGGTGCAGGGTGCGGCCCGGCTCGAACCGGGGCTCGAGCACGACGGATCCGCCCTTGAGCAGCGTCGGCAGCACCCCCATGCCGAGCGAGGCGACGTGGAACATCGGCGCGATCATGAGGGCGACGTCGCTGCTGACGAAGTCGTAGTCGACGAGCACGTTGAAACTGTTCCAGGTCATATTGCCGTGGGTGAGCAGGGCCCCCTTGGGCTGGCCGGTCGTGCCGGAGGTGTACAGAATGAGGGCGGGGTCGTCGAGGCTGACGTTCTCGTCGCGGTGCGTGGCGGGGGCGCCGAGAATCACCTCGTCGAGGTTTTCCACGAGCAGACCGGTCGGGCCGGTGTCAGCGGTGGGCACCGCGGCATCCGCTACCCGAATGCGCTGCACGACCTGTGTGCCGGCCGATCCGCGCACGGCCAGGTCGGTCAGGCTTGCCGCGTGCACGAGGATTCGGCTGCCGGAATCGGTGAGGGCGAAGGCGATCTCGGGGGCGGCCAAGCGGGTGTTGAGCGGCACGAAGATGGCACCGAGCACCCCGCAGGCGAAGAGCGTCTCAAGAAACGCCGGATGATTCTCGCCCAGATAGGCCACCCGATCACCCGAACGGATGCCGCGCGCATCGAAGGCGTTCGCCAAGCGGTCAACCCGCTCGGCGAACTCGCCGTAGCTGAGGCGATCGTCGCCGCTGATCAGCGCCGTCTGGTCGGCCGACTTGATGCGTCGGCGGTGGATCCAGGAACCGAGACCTTGGTTATGCATCGTTGCATGTACCTTTCACACGTCTCCGCAGGCAGAGACACTGACACGGGGTGGGTCAGGGGTGTGCTCACCGTACTACCGAGCACACCCCTGAATGGCTAGCTTGCGATCATGGCAGAGACGTTGGGCGCCTTCGTCACAATCTCATACTTCTGCATGAGGTCGCCGAGGTCGGCGAGCACGTCGGCGGGCACGTCACCGTTGAAGGTCTCCATCTTCATGTTCTCGGCGACTCCCGTGTCCATTCCCATGAAGGCGGGCAGGGTGGCGCGCACGTCGTCGAGGTTGGCCTCGGCGGCGGCGAGGGTCTCGTCGACGGCCTCCCGGAACTTCGCGAGGGTGTCAGCGTTGGCGGTGGCGTACTTGGCACTCGTGAAGGTGACCATGGTGGGCAGGCCGGGGAGGGCTTGCTGGTTCGGGTAGCCGATGAGTTTGAAGTCGCTGCTGGCCAGCGCCTTGCTCAGGAACGGCTCGGGCAGCCAGATGGCGTCGGTGTTGCCGGCGGCGAGCTGGGCCTCCATGTCGGGAAACGGCATCTCGTTGAAGTTGATCAGCGACGAGTCTGCGCCGTCGATCTCGGCGCTCTCCTTAATGGTGAGGTCGCCCTGGGTGCTGACCGCGTTGACCGAGACGGTCTGGTCTTCGAGGTCGGCGAAGCTGTCGATGCCCGAGTCGGTGCGCACGACGACACCGTTGATGTCGTCGCCCTCGGCCTTGGAGTTGCTGTACCCGGTGACGATCTGCATCTCGAGGCCCTTGTCGACGGCGACCATGACCGAGAGCGGGTTGCCGATGGCGAAGTCCATGCTGCCGGCGTACACGGCCGGCAGCATCGCGGCGCCGCCCTGGCCGGTCTGCAGCTGCACGTCGAGGCCGTGCTTTTCAAAGATGCCCTCATCGATGCCGTACTGCATCGCCACGGAGGGGGCGATGGCGAGCACGCCCACCGTCACGGTGGTCAGCTCGCCCGTGGCGGTGTCTGCCGTCGTGTCGGCGGCGGGGGCCTCAGCGGCGCAGCCGGAGAGGGCCAGGGCGACGATGGCCAGGCCGGCCAGGCCGGAGACGGTGCGAACGCGGGTCAGGTTGCTGTGAAACATGGTTCCTCTTCCTTGAGGGTTGGGTGTTGCGCAGAACAGCGGGGGTACGGTCATACGTAAAAGCGGTACAGCGAGTGCGCGACGACGGCTGGTTTGGTGCCGCCCTCGATCTCGATGGTCTGGTCGACGCCGAGCTGCACGCCGCCGGCGATCTCGATGACCGTCGCGATGGTGGCGTGCATGCGGATCTTCGAGCCGACGGTGACGGGTGCCGGAAAGCGCACCTTGTCGAGGCCATAGTTGACCTTGGTGGTCACGTCGGTCACGTCGAGCAGTTCGGTCCAGAACGGGATCGCGAGCGACAGGGTGAGAAAGCCGTGCGCAACGGTCGTGCCGAACGGGCCGTCCTTGGCCTTGACAGGGTCAACGTGCAGCCACTGGTGGTCGTCAGTGGCGTCGGCAAAGGTGTCGATCTGGGTCTGGTCGACCTCGATGTAGTCGGTGTAGCCGAGGTCGGTGCCGGCCAGGCCGGGCAGTTGCGCGAAGGTGGTGACGATGGTGCTCATGATGCTCCTTGTGGATAGATAGGTTGGTTAGATGAACGCGCTGTGCCCGGTGACAGCACGGCCGACGATGAGGCTGTTGATCTCGTGAGTACCCTCGTAGGAGTACACGGCTTCGGCATCGGCATGAAAGCGGGCGACATCGGTGTCGAGGGTGATGCCGTTGCCGCCGACGACCTCGCGGGCCAACGCGACCGTGTGGCGCATCCGCTCGCAGCAGAACATCTTCGCGAGGGCCGAGTTCTCCTCGGTGAACAGCCCGGCCTCCTGCTGCTGGGTGAGCCGCACGACCATGCCGAGCGACGCGGTGACGTTGCCGAGCATGGTGGCAAGCTTCTGCTGGGTGAGCGCAAAAGCGGCGATCGGCTTGCCGAACTGCTCGCGGGTCTTCACATAGCGCAGGGCGGCTTCGTAGGCGCCGGCCTGCAGGCCGGTTGCGATCCAGGCCACGTCGGAGCGCATCGACCGCAGCAGGGCGGCGACGTCCTTGAACGAGTTGATGCGCTGCAGCCGGTCTGCCTCGGCCACCTGCACGTCAATGAGGTCGATGTCGGCGTTCTGCATGATGCGCAGGCTGGTCTTGCGGTGGATCTTGCGCAGGCCGACGCCGGGGGCATCCGTCGGTACCAGAAAGGCCTTCACCTGCCCGTCGGCCTCGTCGCGGGCGAAGACGGCGAGCACGTCGGCGCTCGAGGCGCCGCCGATCCAGCGCTTCTGCCCGTTGAGCACCCAGCTGTCGCCGGTGCGACGGGCGGTCGTGGCGAGCCCGCCGGCGATGTCGGAGCCGTGCTCGGGTTCGGTCAGCGCGAACACCCCGGTGTAGTCGAAGCTTTGGATTTTCGCATCGAGCGCGGCCACCTGTTCCGGGCTGCCGCCCAGGTTGACCGTGGTGCGAAATAGTCCGGACTGCGCGTTGTAGAACGTGGCGACGGATGCGTCGGTGCGGGCCAGTTCGAAATTGCGAAAGCCACCGTAGAGCGCGCTGGTGCCCTGGTTCATCAGGTTTAGGTCGACGAGTTTCGGCACGATCTCGAATGGAAACTCGCCCGCCTCCCAATGGTCGGCGAGAAGCGGCTGCACGTCGGTGTCGAGCACCGCGCGCAGTCGGGCAAGCACCTCGAGTTCGCTGTCGGTGAGCTGCGTGGAGTAGCCGAACTGGTCGCTCGGATAGAAGGCGGTCATGCCGTGAGTCCGAGCAGGCGCACCGCGTTGTCCTTGAGAATTTTCGGCCGCACGCTGTCTTTGAGGTTCAGGTCGGCGAAGTCCTTGAGCCAGCGGTCGGGGCTGATCAGTGGAAAGTCACTGCCGAACAGCACCTTGTCTTGGAGAAAGGAGTTGGCCTGGCGCACGAGGTTCTCGGGGAAGTACTTGGGTGACCAGCCCGAGAGGTCGATGTAGACGTTCTCTTTGTGGGTGGCCACGGCGAGGGCTTCGTCCTGCCACGGCACGCTCGGGTGCGCCATGATGATCGACAGTTCGGGAAAGTCGGCGGCGACGTTGTCGAGCAGCATGGGGTTGGACAGCCCGAGTTTGAGGCCGAAGCCGCCGGGCAGGCCCGAGCCGATCCCGGTCTGCCCGGTGTGGAACAGGGCGGGCAGGCCGAGGTTTTGCAGCGCCGCCCAGAGCGGGTAGAACTGCTCGTCGCTCGGGTTGAAGTTCTGCACGGTGGGGTGGAATTTGAAGCCGCGCACTCCGAAATCATGGGCCAGGCGACGGGCCTGGGTGACGGCATCCGCTCCCCGGGTGGGGTCGACCGAGCCGAACGGAATGAGTACGTCATTGTTGCGCGCGGCGCCGATCGCTATCTCTTCACTGCTGTTCGGCGGGTGATTCAGGTTGCGGGAGGCATCGACGGTGAACACGACCGCGGCCATGCTGCGTGCACGGTACAGGTCGGCGATTTCGTCGAGGCCGGGGCGCGGGGCATCCGTTTTGAAATATTTGCTCGCGGCGTCGACGAGCGGCTGCGGCAGGGCGTTGCGCCCGTCGTCGCCGACCTCGATGTGCACGTGCGTGTCGATGGCCGTGAGCGCCGCAACGTTCAGGCCGAGTTCGTAGACCATTTACTTGGCGACGGGCTGAAGTTCGGCGGGCAGCTCGGGCAGCTTCTCGCCGACGCTCTGCAGTTTGTCGCCGAACAGGGAGGAAAAGTCTTCGCTGAGGGACTCGACGGTCCAACCGCCGGTTTCGAACGCGGTCGCGACGACCTCAGGGTGCGACCACAGCTGCACCCGGTCGCCGCCGGAACCGACGACCTGCCCGGTGATGCCGGCCGCAGCGTCGGAGGCGAGAAACCCGACGACGCCGGCGACGTCCTGCGGGGTGCCATAGCCAAGCACCCGGCGGGCGAAGGGCGGCATGGTCTCGCCGCGCGCGGCAGCATCGTTGAAGGCCTTGAAGAAGGGAACCGTGTCAGTCATCGCGGTCGCCGCGACGGGAACGACAGCGTTGACGGTGACGTTGGCGCGGGCCAATTCCATCGACCAGGTGCGCACCATGCCCACGATGCCGGCCTTCGCTGCGGCATAGTTGGTCTGGCCGAAGTTGCCGCGCTGGCCGGTGGGCGAGCCGATGCAGATGATGCGGCCGCCCTCGCCCTGCTCGCGAAAGCGGATGGCCGCCTCACGCACGCAGGTGAACGTGCCGCGCAGGTGCACGTTGATGACGGTGTCGAAGTCGTCGTCGGTCATCTTCCAGACCACGGTGTCGCGCAGCACGCCGGCGTTGGTGACGAGAATGTCGAGACGGCCGAAACTTTCGACGGCCTGGGCGACGAGCTGCTGCGCGGTGGCGGTCGACCCCACCGGGGCGACGACGGCAACGGCCTGGCCGCCCTCAGTGACGATGCTCGCGACGGCGTCATCAGCGATCAGCTGGTCGACATCGTTGATCACAACGGATGCTCCCTGCCGCGCCAATTCCTGCGCGTAGGCCAGTCCGAGGCCGCGGCCACTGCCGGTGACGATGGCGACCTTGCCGGTCAACGTCTTGCTGGTCAACGTCATGGTGACTCCTCATTCGCTGTGGCATCAGTGCCACGGGTTGCCGTGCGGTAAAACTAATGAAAACCTATACCGTTGAAAATGTCAACTAATTTGGTAGGGTTTATTCTATGGAAATGACAGAGTCTGTTCCGGTCGTGAAAGTGCCCGTAGTTCCGCGTGCTGTTGGCACTGACGCAATGCCGCTCGCGGGGATAATCGGTGAGCCTGCCGGCGGATCCACCGCCCCAACGACGGGAACAGACGCGGTCGATCTGACCACCGACCGCCTGCGCGACCCGGACCGCCTGCGCGATACCGATCTGGCCAATGAGATCGAGTTCATGACCGCGCGGGCCCGCTCCGTCGGCTCCGGCCGGGCGAACACCATGCTCGCCGAGCTCGATCTGCGGGTGCGCTCGTATTCAGTGCTGTCGCTGGCTTGCAGCGGCCAGAACCCGTCTCAGCGCGAGCTCGCCGGATTTCTCAGCCTCGATCCGAGCCAGATCGTGGCTCTGGTCGACCATTTGGAGAATCTCGGCGCGGTCACCCGCGAGCAGGATCCCCGGGATCGCCGCTCCAAGGTGATCGTGGCGACCACGGCGGGCCTGCTGCTCTATCGGCAGGCGCGCGCCGTCATTCAGGCGGCGGAAGATCGCTCCTTGCAGGGGCTCAGCCCCGCCGAACGCGAGCAGCTGCGCTCCCTGCTGCGCCGCATCGCCTTCGAGCCCGCCCCCTGACGACTGCCCGCTTGCTCGCCTTAGTCCCGCCTGCGCGCGTAACTCCTGCAATTTGTGCGATCGTCATAAATGTTTCGCGGAATCACGCGGAAGTTCCCGGCAGGCTCCAGAAATAGCAGGAGTTATGCGCCGGGAGGGGAGGCACACCTGCCCGATGCGCTCCTCCCATAGCAATTCGACCCACGACAAGCCATGATGAACCGGCTGAGAGCCCACATCGACAGGAGACGGACATGTCCAACACGTGCATTGGAACCGGCACCAAGGACGACCCGTGGGTGCTGTGCACCCCGCCGGGATCGTCGGAGTACCTCATGTATCGCGATGAGGCAGCCAGTCCCCCGGCGCTCATCTGCAAGGTGGGGTCGACCACGCTGTCCTACCGGCTGAGCTCTGTAAAAGATCTGCACGCCATGCTCAAAGAGAACGGCGACTGGGTGGAGTTGGGCGCTGCCGACGAGAAGAAGGAGGCCAAACCCGACACCGTCGAGGCTTGGGGCCGCTCAGAGATCAACCCGGTCGGGGGCTGGTACGGCCTCAAGAAAGGCTTCCGCGGACGCTTCGGCATGTATGTTCCACCATTGCTCGAAGCTCTCGGCCTGGCCGAAGTGGAACACAACCCGCGCAACAACCGAATGCGCGCACTTTAGCCAGAATTTTGCATCGCTACAAGAAATGTCATCTGTATGCGTATCGCGACAATCGTTGACGGACTCGAATCAACTCGGTAATTCCACCCCGAGATCTTTCGTGATGCTCAGGTCGAAAGCCTTCTCGAGGTAAATGCCGCCTTAATTCGAGCCCGGCTGTCTCTGGCCGCTCGTGCTCCCATCTGGCTCTTTGGCGCATTCTTTGTATGGCTCGGAGCCTGCAGCGCACGGGTCTGGTTGGGCTTTCTGGCCGGTCAAATCTGGCGGTGGCCGACCGTGGCACCGTTCCTCACTGCGCCGGTTGCCTTCATTTGGTTCTGGGTGGCCACACGTCTGGTCTGGGCTCTGGAACGGTTCGAAATCGTGCCGAATTGGTTGAGCATGTTGAGCCGCGCCTTCCCAAAGTTCGCTGCTCGAAGCAAGTCAAACCCGAGCACAGCGATTCCCAACGAAACGTAGCAGTTCCGTTGGTCCAGGTAGGGTACGCGAGAGCTGATTCAAACCTAAGAGACTTCTCACGCGGGCCTTGCCTGGGTCTCACCCGTGCGGCCCACACTGGGGCACGGCTTGTGGATCGGGAGGCATCATGAACGTGCGCAACAGCTGGGCTCGGGCGCTGGTCTGGATCGTGGGCGCGGGCGTCGGAGCCGTTGTGCTCGTGGCCATCGCTTCGACGCTCGCTGGATCGCTCGCTATCGCGGAGCAGCCGGGGCGACCCATCGGGGTGCCGGCCGTGTCGGTGCAGCAGCCGGGCGGGGCATCCACTGCGACGGCGACGCCCACGCCGAGCCCTGAACCGACCGGCACGGCGCCGAGCACGAGCCCCGAAGTCGTTCCCGCCCCGGACCCCGTCATCGTGGACGATCACGGCGGCGACACCCCCGGTCACGACGACGACACGGGCGCGGACGATTCCGGCGGCTCCGGGTCGAGCGGCGGGTCCGGAAGTTCGGGCAGCGGCGGCTGAAGCCCATGAGAGTGCTCTCATGCACTTCTCCTGCCGGTCTTATCGGCGTGCGGTTGATTGATCCTGTGGCGATAGACGCCACGGAATCCATCCGCCGCTCGCTCGGCGCCAACGAAAGGGCACCCCATGTTTCAGCTGACGAAGAAGCGCACCCTCACCCTCGCAACCCTCGGCCTCGCCGGCTTGATGTCGGTCGGCGTGATTGCCGCCCAGGCGAACCCCGGCCCGACCCTCCTGGCCCCGACCAGCATCTCCAGCAGCACCCCGGCTGCCACCAATCTGCCCAACACTCCCGACGACAGCGACGGCCGCGTCGGCTCCGGCCATGGCATCGACGACCAGGCCGATGACTCCATGAGCAACGATGTGAACGACGCCCCCGACGACAGCGACGGCCGCATCGGTTCCGGCCAGGGTGCCGACGATGTGAACGACGCCCCCGATGACAGCGACGGCCGTGTCGACAGCAACTCCGGCCCCGGGAACGCGGTCACGATCGACGACTCCAGCACCTCCGGCCGCGGAAGCAACTCCGGTCACGACGACTCGGACACCAGCAACTCGGGCAGCGACACGTCGAGCGACGACAACTCGGGCAGCGATGACAGCGGCCACGATGGCAGCGACGACTCCGGCCACGGCAGCGCTCACGAGTAGCCAGGCCGCCGCCACGAAGGGGCTATCGACTCAGCTGAGTCGGTAGCCCATTCCGCGTACCGTCTCGATGCGGTCAGCACCGAATTTGGCGCGCAGATAGCCCACGTAGACGTCGACCACGTTCGACCCGGGATCGAAATCGTAGCCCCAGACCCGGCTGAGCAGCTGTTCGCGGCTCAGAACCTGGTCGGGGTGGCGCAGAAATTCCTCGGCGAGCGCGAATTCTCGGGCCGAGAGGTCGACCTGCCGGCTCCCCACCGTGGCCCGGCGGGTGCGCAGGTCGAGTTGCAGCCCGTCGACGCTGAGCACGGTGTTCGTCGCCCGGGGGGCCTCCACCATACGCAGTCGCACCCGCGCCAACAGCTCGTCGAATCGAAACGGCTTCGACATGTAGTCGTTGGCGCCGCCCTCGAGGCTCGCGAGGGTGTCGTCGGCCGAGTCCCTGGCCGTCAGCACAATCACGGGTAGTTCCGACCCGTCGGCCCGCAGCTGCCGCAGCACCTCGTAGCCGTCGATCCCAGGCAGCCCGATGTTCAGGATCAGCAGATCGAACCCGCCGGTTATCGCGTAGTCGAGGGCATCCGCTCCGGTACCCACCACGACGGTGGCGAAGCCGGCGGCGACGAGCCCCTTCTCCACGAAACTGGCGATGCGGTCTTCATCTTCGGCGATCAGAATGCGGCTCACGAGCGGATGTCCTTCGGGTCGGGGGACGCAGTCGCATCGATGGGAAGGTCGATCGTGAAGGTCGCGCCGCCGCCGGGAGTCGTGCTGACCACGGCCACTCCATGGTGCCCGGCGGCAATGGCCGCCACGATCGCCAGGCCGAGGCCGGAGCCGGCCGGCCCGCGTCCGCGGGTTCCGCGCTGAAACCGATCGAAGACGCGCGGCAGCAGATCGTCACTGATACCCGGCCCGTGATCGCTCACCCAGAGCTGCAGCCGGGGCCGGCCGGCGACATCCGTGGTGAGGGCACTACCCAGCTCGATCACTCCGGTCGGGGCCCCGTGGCTGACCGCGTTGGCCGCGAGTTGCAGCAACGCCTGGGTGAGTTTGTCGGCGTCCACGGGCACGACCACGTCGGCCGTCGCCGAGATGACCCAGCGGTGCGCCGACAGCGCCGCCGCTTTCAGCCGCACCCGCTCCACGAGCGCGGGAATGTCGGTGGGGCCGCGGTTCGCGAGGGCTGACCGTTCCACCTGGGCGAGCGCCGAGATATCCCGCACAAGCCCGCCCATCCGGTCGAGTTCATCGATCGCGAGATCGCGGGTGGCCACCACATCGGCCGTGCTGGCGGGGTTCATCAGCTCAAGATGCCCGCGCACGATGGTGATGGGCGTTTTCAACTCGTGTCCGACATCGTCGAGCAGCCGGCGCTGCCCGGTGAGCGCGCCCTGCAGGCGATCGAGCATATCGTTCACGGTCGACGTCAACGCCGAGACGTCGTCGTGACCGACAACCGGGATGCGTTCGCTCACATCCGACGCGGTGATGCGCGCGGCGGCCTCGCGCAGCGCGCGAATGGGGCGCAATAGTCGACCGGCCACGACCCAGCCGACCAGCCCGACGACGATCAGGGTCACCAGCCCCACGAGCAGATAGGTGCGGGAGGCGTCGGAAACGGACTTCAGTTCGGCGTTGAGGTCGAAGGCGGCAATGAACGTGCCCTGCGCCGGGTCGCCGTCGACGGAAACCGGCACGAAAACGTAGCGCAGCAGCCGGCCCGAGGCTGTGCCAGTGCCGAGCACGACGTCGTCCGCGGCCGTTTCGGCCTCGCTGCGCTGCACGAGCGCGTCATCAACCAGCCGAAAGTCGACCGCGCGCGGTTCCAATGCCGCCACACCGTCGATGACGGCCAGCGTGCTCTCATTGGTTGCCGGGCGTACCCCGGCGATGACGGCGCGCAACACGCCGCGCAGGTCGGTGGCTGGGGAGTCGGCGGCCACGATGCGCACGTCGTCGACGGTGTCGGTGAGCACCGAATCGATCTCGCTCAGCGTGCGTTCACGCTGCACCGCGTAGGCGGTCGTTCCCGCAATGGCCAGCCCGGCCGCCGTCACGAGCAGGATCGCGGCCAGGATGCGCACGCGCACCGACAGCACCGGGCTTCGCCGCCACGCGCGCGCACCGATCGGGTCCGACATGCACCCAGTATGGCGGGTGCCGCCGACAGGCTCGAACACTCGCGCAAGCGGATGCCGCGGCGCGGCCCCGCCGGGCCGGGCCTGGCCGCGCCGCGGCATCCGCTTTAGCGGGTGGGGGCCAGCTCCGAGACCGTGAATGCGGCCTCTGTAGTGTCCTCAACATCTTGCAGGCTCACGCCGGGGGCGCGCTGGCGCAGCACCAAGCCGGTCGGCGTCACGTCGAAAACGGCAATGTCGCTGATGATGCGGTCGACGACCCGCACCCCGGTCAGCGGCAGGGTGCACTCGGTGACGATCTTCGGGGTGCCGTCCTTGGCCACGTGCTCGGTGAGCACGACCACGCGCGGGGTGCCCGCGACGAGGTCCATAGCGCCGCCCATGCCCTTGACCATTTTGCCGGGGATGGTCCAGTTGGCGAGGTCGCCGAGGCCGGAGACCTGCATGGCACCGAGAATGGCGACCTTCACGTGACCACCGCGGATCATCCCGAACGAGGTCGCAGAATCGAAGATCGATCCCCCCGGCAGCACGGTGACGGTCTGTTTGCCGGCGTTGATCAGGTCGGCGTCTTCCTCGCCCTCCCACGGGAACGGTCCCATGCCCAGCAGCCCGTTCTCGCTCTGCAGGGTCACTCGAATATCCTCCGGCAAGTTGTTGGCAACGAGCGTCGGAATGCCAATGCCGAGGTTCACGTAGTCGCCGTCGTGCAGTTCCTGCGCCGCGATCGCGGCCATTTCGTCTCTGGTCCAAGCCATGGTGAGTCTCCTTAAGCTCTGGCCAGCACGGGCCGGCTGCGCACGGTGCGCTGTTCGATGTCCTTGACCCGGGCCGAGGCCTGGATCAGGCGCTGCACGTAGACCCCCGGGGTGATCACGTGATTTGGATCGATATCCCCGGGTTCGACGATCACCTCGGCCTCGGCGATCGTTATGCGCCCGGCGGTCGCCACGACCGGGTTGAAGTTGCGGGCGGTGAAGCGGTATTCGAGATTGCCAAGGGTGTCAGCCCGCCAGGCTTTGACCAGCGCGACGTCGGCGACGATGCCGCGCTCCTGCAGGTACGTTTCGCCGTCGAAGTCGGCGAGCGGTTTGCCGTCGGCGATCAGCGTGCCGACGCCGGTCTTGGTGTAAAAAGCGGGAATGCCGGCGCCGCCGGCGCGCAGTCGCTCGGCGAGGGTGCCCTGAGGGCTGAACTCGACCTCGAGCACGCCGGCCAGAAACTGCTCGGCGAACAGCTTGTTCTCGCCGACGTACGAGGCGATGACCTTGCGCACCTGCCCGGCTTCGAGCAGCACACCCAGGCCCTTGCCGTCGACGCCCATATTGTTGGACACGACAGTGAGATCTTTCACACCGGATGCCCGCACCGCGTCAATGAGATCGGCCGGAATTCCGCTGAGCCCGAATCCGCCGACCGCGAGCACCATCCCGTCGTGCAGAACATCGTGCAGCGCCTCTCTCGCGCTGGTCTGTACCTTGGGCATGTTATCTCCTCGCTGAGTGTAAGCCTGTCCATCTTGTGGACTTCGGCTCGTTACGTCATCGTATTCAGCCCGTCAGAGCCCTGTCAATTGCCACTTTCTTGTGATTCCACCTCATGAACACTAGGCTGCAAATCATCCACAATATGGACAGAAGGCAAGAAAACGGATGATCGTTCAGCCACCGCGGGGAGCCGTAAGTCACGCAGCAGCCAGCCGGTGCCGCTGACCCAGCACGTGCAGGGCGCCCAGGTCGTCGCCCGCATCGCCCTGCTGCTGCGCCTCGTGGGGCGCAACCCGGCCGGCACACCGCTCGCCGAGATCGTGCGGGACTCCGGCCTGACCCGGCCCACCGTGCACCGGCTGCTCAGCTCACTCGCCGCCGAGGGCCTGCTCGACCACGATGCCGTGCGCCGCACCTGGCACTACGGTCCCGAGGTGTTCGTCATGGGAACCGTCGCCGCCGCCCGCTACCCGATCGAGGAGCTCGCCCGGCCGAGCCTCGTGCGCCTCGCCGAGGAGACCGGCGAAAGTGCGTTCCTCTCCATCCGCCGCGGCGCCGAAACCGTGTGCCTGCTCCGTGAAGAGGGCAGCTTCCCCATCCGCTCCTTCGTGCTGCACGAGGGGGTGCGATTTCCGCTGGGGGTCGCATCCGCTGGACTGGCCATTCTGGCCTACCTGCCCGACACCGAAGTGGATGCCCTGCTCGGCGACACCGTGTCGGCCGACACCGATGCGGACGCATTCGCGGCGCGCTGGGGTCCTCAGCACTCCCCTGCCAGCATCCGCGCCAATCTCGAGCGCACCCGGGAAACCGGTTATGCCGTGAACCCCGGGCTCATTCTGGAGGGCAGCTGGGGCATGGGGGCGGCGATCTTCGACCGCAGCGGCCGCCCCGGCTGGGCGCTCTCGCTCACCGGCATCGAACCGCGGTTCAAGCCGGAGCGGCAGAAGGTGCTCGGCCAGTTGCTGCTCGACGAGGCCAGTCGCATCACCCAGACGCTGCAGCGCCCCCCGATCAACTAGCCTCGGCCGCGAGGAGCCCGGAAACGAGAAAAGTCCCGGCCGAGGCCGGGACTTTTCTTCCAGTGCGAGTGGAGCTTAGGAGATTCGAACTCCTGACCTTCTCATTGCGAACGAGACGCGCTACCAACTGCGCCAAAGCCCCAAACTGCCTTTGAAGAATATCACGGCACGGCCGCCAGTTTCGACGCTTCGCGCCCGAGGCCCGAATTAGACGGCGCGACGACGTCGCAGCACGGCGTCGAGGTCGGTCATGCCTGGGCTGGTCTCCCCGACGATGCCCATCGACGCGAATCGGTTCGGAGCTACTGCCGCTGCTGCGGGGCGCGCGATCGGCGTGACCGCCCGATTGGCGTCCTCGGCGAGCGCGGCGGCCCGACGAGCGACCTCCGCCTCGGCGGCGGCCTTGCGCAGCTGGTTGGCCGCTTCGACCGAGGCCATCGCCGTCTGCGCAATGGATCCGCGCGAAAGGTGCAGCGCGCGCGGCACCGGCTGCGGCGTCCAGGTTGCCGGCGCGACGGGAGTCGCTTCCAAGTGCACGGGCTCGAAGGGCTGCCCCATGAGCACGGGCAGCTCCACCGGGGCATCCACCCGAACGATCCGGGCCGACCGGGCGACCGTGGCCAGTCGTCCGAGAATTCCGAAGGCGGCGACCATGACGACCCCGCCGCCGACCAGCGCGGTGAACGAGCCGGCGAGGGCGGGAGCGATCCCGGCGACGACCAGAACGAAACCGGCCAGCAGGATCAGCGAGACCAGGCCGCGGAAACGGCGCAGACGGCGCAGCTTGGTCATCGGCGATTCCGGTACGCGCGGCGCGGCTGCCGCGGCCACCGCTGCGGCAGCGCGACGCACCGACGTGGCGGCATCCGCTACCGCCTGCGCTTCAGCCCGGGCATCCTGTTCGACCCGGGCCAGAACACGCTGCTGCTCGGCCACGGTGCGGGCGGTCGCCTCGAGACGCACCTGCTGCGGAACCTCGGCGGTTTCCGCCAGAATGCGCAGTGTCTGCTGCAATCGAACCGCATTTCTTTCGGTCGCCTGATACTGCTTGCGGCGCGACCAGGTGGGCATCAGATAGGCAACCCAGAGCACAGCGGCCACCGCCACCATGACCCCGCCACCCAATGCCTCACTACTCATGTTGACAACGGTAAGAGGCGCTGGTGCATCCACGGCTGATTACTCTCGGTGTGTCACCCAAGTTAATACGCTGATTCCGCCCCCGAACAGGGAATAACGCCTTGGTCATCGGGTGATGACACGCACCGGATGCGCCGCCGACTCCAGATCTGCCGCGGTGACGCTCGCGGCATCCGCTGGGACCAGGCCCTCGTGCCAGCGGCGCAGGACGCCCTGAGTGAGTTCCTCAGCCACGAGGCCGAAGCAGAAGTGGTCGCGCCAGTCACCGTTGATATGGATGTAGCGGCGGCGCAGTCCCTCGTAGCGAAAACCGAGCTTTTCGACGACGCGCAGGCTCGCCTTGTTCTCGGGGCGGATGCAGATCTCCATGCGATGCAAGCCGAGCTGGTAGAAGCAGTAGTCGGTCGCGAGCGCCACGGCCGTCGGCGTGACCGACAGGCCCGCGAACCTTTCGCTCACCCAATACCCGATAGTGGCCGACGACAGTGACCCCCAGGTGATCGACGACACGTTCAGCTGGCCGGCCAGCTCACCGTCCTGTTCCACGATGAATGGCAGGCCGTTGCCCGAACGCGAATGGGTCAACAGGCTACGGATGCTCGCGCGGGTATCGAACGACATCGGCGCGTAGGGGTTGGTCGCCTCCCATTTGCGCAACCACGAGCGGTTCGCCAGCAGTTCGCCCTCGAGCGCGCGCGAATCGCGCAGTCGGATGGGACGCAGGGTGACTGCCCCCTCGCGGAGGGTCGGAATTGCGATCGGCACGGTTCGCCTGTCTGTCGTGGTCTGAAAAGCCCGGTGGGGCTGGGCTGCGTTGTGGACTGGTGCGGCGCTAGTCGAGTGTGGCGACGAATTCGTGCAGCCACGGTTTGAGGTCGGCACCGAGATCGTCACGATCGACGGCGAGCTGGACGATGGCCTTGATATAGTCGAGCCGGTCGCCGGTGTCGTAGCGACGCCCCCGAAAGATGAGGCCGAACACGCCGCCGGTGGACTCCGGGTTTACAGCCATCTCCTGCAGTGCATCGGTCAGCTGAATCTCGTTGCCCTTGCCGGGCGCCGTGTGTTCCAGAATATCGAAAACTTCAGGCCGCAACACGTAGCGACCGATGATGGCAAGATTGGATGGGGCGTCTTCGGTGCTGGGCTTCTCGACCAGGCCGGTGATGCGCACGACGTCAGGGTCGTCGGTGGCTTCGACCGCGGCCGCGCCGTACATGTGAATCTGTGCGGGATCGACCTCGAGCAGCGCCACGATGCTGGCGCCGCGCTTGACCTGCTCCTCGAGCATGCGGGTCAGCAGGGGGTCGCGGGCGTCGATGATGTCGTCACCGAGCAGCACCGCGAACGGCTCGTTGCCCACGTGCATGCGCGCGCGCAGCACAGCGTGACCGAGCCCGCGCGGGTCGCCCTGGCGCACATAGTGGATGTCGGCGAGCTCGTTGGATTCGCGTACCTTGGCGAGCCGGGTCTGGTCGCCCTTGCGTTCCAGCATCGCCTCGAGCTCGGTCATGCGGTCGAAGTGGTTCTCCAGGGCGTTCTTGTTGCGCCCGGTAACCATCAGGACATCGCTGAGGCCGGCCGCGACGGCTTCCTCGACGACGTACTGAATGGCCGGCTTGTCAACGACGGGGAGCATCTCCTTCGGCATGGCCTTGGTCGCTGGGAGGAAGCGTGTTCCGAGTCCAGCTGCGGGAATGACGGCTTTAGTTATCGGGGTACCCATGGGCACTAGGTTAGTGGCAAGTAGGATGCCTTATATGGACTCCGACATAGCTCATCGAAAGCGTGCGCTGAGAGCGGAATTACGCGAACGCCGCCAGAACCTGACCTCGTCGGAACGCGAATCGGCCACAGCGGGCTTCACGCAAAACCTGCAAAGCCTTGTTCTTGACCTGTCAGCGCGGTCGATCTCCTGCTACCTGTCGGCCCGCAACGAACCCGATACCCGACCCTTTCTCAACTGGGCTACGGCAGAGGGCATCCGTATTCTGTTTCCTATTTCGCGCGAGGACGGCCTGCTCGATTGGACCGTCGGCACGGGAGATGAGGAATTCACCGGGATCTCCGGCATGCCGGAAGCGGTGGGAACACTACTCGGGCCCATCGCCATCAACGACGTCGACCTCATCATTGTTCCGGCGGCGGCCGTCGACGAATCAGGCCTGCGCATGGGCTGGGGTCGCGGCTACTTCGACAAGACCCTCGGCTCGATGGAAAAATGCCCGCCGGTGTACGCCGTCGTCTACGACAGCGAATTCCTCGAGGAAGTTCCGCGCGAGGTGCACGACCAGCCGGTCAACGGCCTAGTCACGCCGACCCGAATCATCGCTTTCTGACCGTTTTCACTGCCGGCGACCCCGGTTCTGAACCTGCGGAGGCCTGAGCGCGCCTAACCTTAGTCTTGGCAGGCGTTTGCCTGTCGGCTCAACCAGCTGGAGATGCAGTGCCTACCTACTCTTATCGTTGCACCGAGTGCGACACCGCCTTCGACATCCAGCAGGCCTTCACCGACCATTCGCTCACGGTGTGCCCCACCTGCCAGGGAAAGCTGCGCAAGGTCTTCTCGTCGATCGGCGTGACCTTCAGCGGCTCCGGTTTCTACAGCAACGACTCCAAGTCGGAGTCGAAGCGTTCCAACCCCAACCTCGACCGTAAGGCGAGCGAAAAGCCTGCCGACAAGACCACCTCGGCGGCGAGCAAACCCGCCGAGAAGAAGTCCGAGAGCACCCCCGCCAAGAAGGAGACCTCGTCCTCCTCGTCTTCGGTTCCGGCCGCAAAGGCGTCTTAGACGCATGGCGCTGACCAAGACGGTCTCTCAAGTCATTCGATTGGAGCACCCTGTGATCAACGGTTTCAAAGAATTCATCATGCGCGGCAACGTCATCGACCTCGCCGTCGCTGTCGTCATCGGCACGGCGTTCACCGCGCTGGTCACCGCCATCGTCACGAGCATCTTCAACCCGCTCATCGCCGCTATCTTCAGCGCCGATTCGCTGGCTGGCGCCCTGCGCGTGCCCCTGCCCGGTGATGGCTACATCGCGTTCGGAGTGGTCATCGGCGCGCTGATCAACTTTCTGCTGATCGCGGCCGTCGTCTATTTCGTGATCGTGCTGCCGCTGAACAAACTTAAGGAAGCCCAGGATCGTCGCCGCTCCGCTGGCGTCTCCTCCGCCGTGGTGCCCGATCCCACGACCGAACTCGATCTGCTCACCGAGATCCGGGACCTGCTCGCCAAGTCTGCCACTGCCGAGCAGGGTCCCAAGCACTAGCAACTACCAGTGCGGCGGGCGATCCTGCCGCAGTTGGGCGTCGTTCGCGCTCGGCGCGCTGCCGGTGTGGGCCACTCCGCCGTCTTCGCGCAGCACCGGCGGGTGCGGATTCGGATCGGTATCCGGTGCCGGCAGCAGCCTGGCGCGCCGCGCCCTACCCGCAGCTTTCACGATCGGCTGACGCTCCGTACCGAGGCGCGGTGTGTCGTCGGCGCTCACGCTCCGGGTCGTTTCGGGGCGATCGTGGGAGCGTCACCGCTGGCGAAGGCGCGGGGGGCGGCATGCGCTTGGGGAACGCCGGCGATCGCGGCCACGCGTGCCGCGACGGCGTCGGGGTTGCTGAACAGTTCGAAGCTGTGCACGCGCAGGTAGTGCCAGCCCAAACGGCGCAGCACTTCGGGCCGCAGTCGCAGCGACTCGCGCAGGCTCGCACGATTGATGACGGCATCCGTTTCGACGACGATGGCGCGGGTGCCGTAGGAGGCGGCGAGGGCGAGCTTGCCGCGGTGGCCGAGGCGCACGGTGAGGCCGAGCTTTTCGAGGCGACCACCAAGGTCGACCAGCATTGCCTCGCTCGCGTCGGGAACCTGCACTTCGTCACGGCGAGCTTCGGTCTCGCTGAGCACCTGCGAGAGCGCGAGGATGCCGTGACGCTGGCGGTCCTCGTCGATGTCGGCTGGACGAAAGCAGGAGACGATGTCGAGGGCACGTCGGGCCCGGGTCATGCCGATCGCGAGCAGGCGTTCGCCGCCCGGCTCGCCGAGTGAACCGAAGTTCGACAGCAGGCGTCCGTGCGGGGTGCGGCCGTAGCCGATCGAGAAGATGACCCGGTCGCGGCTCTGCGCCACGGCCTGCTCGAGGGTGAGCACGGTGAACGGTTCGCTGCGGTCTTTCAGGATGAAGTCCGAGAGGTCTGTGCGCTTGGCGAACGCGACGAGCACGGCCTGCTGCACGCGCACGGCGTGCCGGGTGCTCGCGGTGATCACCATGAGCGATTCCCGCGGGCGTTTGGAGGCGTGGTCGAGCACGAGGTCGACGACCTTGACGACCTCAGCGTCAACGCTCTCGATGGCACCGCTGTCGGCGTCGGGCATGCCGCGACCGCCGGCCACATAGTTGATGGTGAGGCTGCCATGGCCAAGAAAGCTTCCGGCCCAGGGCAGGGAGTCGATGCGTCCGCCGTAGAAACGATGATTGACGAGTTCGGCGAGGTCTTCGCCGCCGGCCCGGTAGCTGCGGGTGAGCGTGAGCGTGGGCAGCAGCTCGCCCAGTCGGGCCAGAGCGGAGTCAGCGTGCAGGGCATCGACCGACACATCGGGCGCAACCGCGGCCTCCCCTGAGGCGGCGATTCCGGTTTCGAACGCTGACGGGGTCTGGGTGACCGGATCGCCGAACGCCACGATCTGACGGCCGCGACGAATCGCGCCGACGTTTTCGGCGAGGGTGGTCGCGCCGGCGTCGACGAGCAGCACGGTGTCGAAGGTGATCTGGTCGCTGATCCCGGCGATTTCGTAGGGCGAAGCGAGCCAGACCGGCGCGAGCACACGGCCCAGGTGCGGGGCAACCTCGTTGAGCCGGGCCGGGGTGGCCCGGTCGGCCCGCAGCAGGCGGCGCAGCTGGTCGGCTTCCTCGGGAAAATCTACGACACCGATCTTCCAGGTTTCAGCGAGCAGCCAGGCCAGCAGCTTGCCGCTAGCGGATGCGTGCGCCTCGTCAACGAGTTTGAAATCGGCCTCGAGGCGGTCCAGTACCTGGGTGTTGGCGCCCAGCAGGGCCCGGTCGCTCGCGAGCATGATTTCGAGCACAGACTGCCACCAGGCGAGTTCGAGCTCGGCGGCGACGTTCTCCTCCGACACGTGGCGCTGGGACAGGTCGGTCATGAGCGGGTCGAGGTTGTGCTCGCGCAGCGTCGCCAGCAGCGCGGTGCGCTCGTGCAGGTTGGCGAGCACCTCGCTCTCGGCGGCGAGGCCGGAGATCATCGAGGCGAGCTCGCCGATCTGGCGCCCAGCCAGCACGCGCGGCGTTCCGGTGGTGCCGAGCGGGATGTCGAGCAGGCCGAGGTCTTCCGAGACGCGCTGGAAGGCGACGTGCACATCGTTGATGCCGACCGGCACCTCGGGAGTAACGCCGGCGGCCGCGTAGCGCTGCCAGAGCGTGCGCTGGCTCTGAATGCGGCGCAGGCTCTCGTTCATGTCGGTGACGCGCACGCCGGGGCGCTGATATTCCTCGGCGAGCTTCCGCAGCCTCCGGCGACTGGCCGAGCTCATCTCGGACGATTCGCGGCGCGACGAGGTGGCAGCGATCAGCTCGGTGAGTGACCGGTCGTAGACGCCGGGCTGGAATTTGTCGAGGGTTTCGCGAATGTCCAGCAGCAGACGCAGGTAGATGCCGAGTTCATTGATCGTCTCGAACGGGCGCAGCCGGGTCTGGCCGATCAGGCCGTTGGCGCGTTCGAGCAGCCTCGGCAGTTCGATCTGGTTGATGCGTTTGGCGAGCTGGTGCGAGTTGGAGGCATCCGCTGTGGAGGTGAACGATGCGCCATACCAGGGCGAGTCGCCGGGGCCGTAGCGGAATTCGCCGAGAATGGCGGCCTTGATCAGGGTGTTGGCGGCGGCCGAACGGGAATGAGCGAGCAGTTCGAGGGCGTGCCGGTCGAGGCGGGCGGTCGTCGACGGCGGCTCGGGCAGCTGGGCGAGCCGGGCGAGTTCGCCCAGCGCGTCGAGCACCGAGACTCCGAGCGCCGAGTCGCGGCGGGTGAGCGCAGACCGGTAGTCGAGCAGCACCTTGCGCAGCCGCACGAGGGCGTCGTCGACGTCGCCGACCCGCGGCTGGGCCGCTTTCTCGTTGCGGGTGATCGACTGGATCAGGTCGCGGCGCAGGGTGCGCGGGGTCACGGCGATGCCGGGCAGGCCCACCTGCACGAGCCGGCCGTGGATGCCGTCCAGGCTTGATCGGCGGGCGCTCACCACGAGCACCCGCTTGTGCTGGGCGACGAGCGAGCCGATCGCGTTGACGATGGTCTGGGTGCCGCCGGTTCCGGGCAGCGTCTTCACGACGAGGGAGTTGCCTGCCGCGATCTGCGCGACGACGTTCTCCTGTTCGGGGTCAGCATCGCCGAGCAGCGTGTCGGTGGCCGGTGGGCGGGCGTCCTGCCCGATCGGAACCACGGGGTTGTAGGCGGTCTCGATGTTGCGCTTGGCGGTCATGTTGCCGGCGACGGCGTCCAGCACCGGGTGGTCGAGGTTCGACGCGTCGGCGGCGAGCGCCGGGCCGCAGGAGGCGAACGACGAGACGACGAGGCGGGGAACGACGTTGAACCACGGCAGGTGCGAGGTCAGGCCACGCAGGCGGTCGATAACCGGCTGCGGCTTGAACGCGCCGTTGGTGACGGCGAGCGCCACGAAGGCATCGGCGTCGAGCACGATCTGAAACTGGTCTTTCAGGGCGCGGGCAAGTTCCGGGTTGAGGAACGGCTGGCCCTTGAGCTTGAGTTCGTAGTCGCGGCCGTAGCGACGGATCGCGAGGGGGCGCAGCAGCACCGGGGCGCTGTAGTCAACGTCTTGATAGCGCCACTCGGCGAGGCCGATGGCGAGGTTGACCGATTCGATGCCGCGCATGGAGCGCAGTTCGATGCCCTTCTGGGTGATCTCGTTCGCCGCCAGGCGGGCGTTGCGCAGAGCGAGTTCGTCGCGAATGAGGTTGGACAGCAACGTGGTCTTGCCGATGATGAACTGCGGCAGGCCGCCGGGATGGGTGGCGCTGAGCTCGATGCGGGTGCGGGCTTCGTCGGTGAAGTGCAGCAGCGGGGAGCGACCGCCGAGCGCGACGAGTTCGTCGCGCCAGCGCTGCCAGACCGGCTCGGCGATGTTGCCGGCGGTAAACGTCGGGTCGCCCAGACTGAGGTTGTGGGGACTGGTCACGTTTTGCGGGTCGACGGGAGTGACGTCCAGGTACTTGGAAAGCACGTCGTCGTCGTCTTGTTTTCTATCGAGGTGCCACACAGGGATACCCTAATTGGCAAACCACCGGTTTCCGCTGAGGCGGTCGGGGTTTCGCGCGTTTGCGCTCCAATCTCGCGGTTCACAGCCAGTCCCTTCGTTTGAACACCACGTACAGGCTGACACCCATCGCGATCATCAGGCTGAGGGCAAAGGGGTAGCCCAGGGTCCAGTGCAGCTCGGGCATGTGGTCAAAATTCATGCCGTAAATGGTGCCGACCAGCGTCGGAGCGAACAGAATGGCGGCCCAGCTTGAGATCTTCTTGACCTCTTCACTCTGCGCCAGGCTGGTCTCCGACAGGTGCCGCATCTCGTCGTTCTGCCGCTGGCCGACCAGGGTGCTGTGCACGGTGAGGGCGTTCTGCAGCAGCTGCCGAAACGCGTCGCCTCGCTCCACGACCCGCAGGGTGTGGTCGAGCACGTCACGCAGGTGCCGGTGCAGTTCCAGATCCACGTTGTACTTGTCGAAGCCGCGCTGCATGGCCTCGAACATGTTCACGAGCGGCTGCGTAGCCCGCTGAAACTCGATCACCTCGCGCGACAGGGCGTAGATGCGACGGGAGACCTCCGGGTCGCCGTCGAACAACTGGTCTTCGATTTCGTCGATGTCGTTCTCCAGGCCGGCGACGACCGGTCCGTACTCGTCGACGACCTGGTCGAGAATCGCGTACAGCACGGCTTCCGGGCCGAGGGCGAGCAGGTGCGGCGTCTGTTCCATGCGCTCCCGCACCAGCGCGAGGTTAGGCGATTCTGCATGGCGAATGGTCACGACGAAATCCGGACCGACGAACACGTGGAGCTCACCGAACTCGACGCGTTCCTCGTCGTCCATATAACGGGCCGGGCGCAGCACCACAAACAGAATGTCGCCGTACCGCTCGATTTTCGACCTCTGGTGACCCGCCAGCGCGTCTTCCACGGCCAAATGGTGCAGGCTGAATTCGGTGGCGACCGCCCGCACTTCCTCCTCGCTCGGCCGGTACAGGCCGATCCAGCCGAAGCCCTTCTTCTGTTTCATCACTTCGAAGGTCTCGTCGAGGCTCGGCGGCGTCGCCACCCGGTGCCCGTCTACATAGACCGCGTTGTCCACCAGCGCCATGGCTCTCCTTACTCGATATTCCAGTGTGTCACCCGCGCGGGGTGCCCGGTAACGTTCAAGGGTGATGCAAACGGATGTCTTCCTCGGTCTGGCACCGCGAGCGCCGCTCCCCCAGAGCGACCGCCTACGGCTCGCCGCCGCGGTCGCCCGGGCCTGCGCCGTTGACCTCGCCACGATCACCATCGAACAACGCTGTGAACGATGCGGCGGCCCGCACGGCCGACCCCGGGTGCTGACGCCGCCGGGCACCTTCGTGAGCCTGAGCCGCGCCGGCCCAATAGCGGTCGTGGCGGTGTCGCTGGTCGGGCCGATCGGCGTCGACATTGAGACGGTCAGCGCGGTCAGCCGCGCCGGGTTCGACGACGTCGCGTTCAACGACGCCGAACGCGCAACCCTGGCGTCGTTGCCCGCCGCCAACCGCGACCACGCCCGCGCGATCCATTGGACAGCGAAGGAAGCGCTGCTCAAACTCTCGGGTGAGGGGTTGACGGTGGATCCGCGGGAGCTGACCGTGGGGTTCGACTCGGGTGCGACAGGCTCCGGAGCCGGGGTTGGGACTGAAGCCGGAGCCGACGCCGGAGTGGGGACTGGGGGCGGAGCCGAAACAAGGGTTGGGGGCGGAGCCGGGGTTGGGGCCGGAGCATCCGTTCTGCTGGGCTGGCCGGGTGCGACCCTCGATCTCGGCCAGGTGTACATGGCGAACTTCGATGCGGGCCCCGGCCTGGTCGGCACGGTGGCCGTACTCAGCTCGACGGCGCCCACGGTCAAGCTGCGCCGCGAACCGTGAAGCCGGGCCATCCGTTTCACGCCGCGCGGGAGGTGCGCCGCTGCGTGTGAGGTGTCAAGTCCCGGGTTTTGTGGAGGCCAGAGGCTATCCCAAGTCGCCAACTCCCGCGTAGCGCATCTCGGCACCCCAGAGCGCCCCGGGCGCAGCGCACCTCTCGTGCTGAGCGCTCAGAGGCTCGGCAGCGCGCTCTGCTGCACCCAGCGGGCGACGAAACCACCGATTGCGCGGCTGCCGGTGTGTTCGGCGAAGAACTGCACGAAGTCGTCGGTCGACACGTGCCCGTGCCGCCGGGCAGCGGTGTAGGCGCGCAAGGCAGCGAAAAACGCCTCGTCACCGAGCGAGCGGCGGATAGCGTGCAGGGCGAGCGCACCGCGCTTGTAGACCCGGTCGTCGAAGAGGTCGTGCGGGCCGGGGTCGCCGACCACGATGTCACGGGGCAGCGCCTGGATCTTGCCCCGGTGCAGGGCGGCGAGCTGGTCGACGGTGCGCCCGCCGCGCTGCTCCTCCCATAGCCATTCGGCGTAGCAGGCGAAGCCCTCCTGCAGCCAGATATCCTGCCACCGGGCCACGGTGAGGCTGTTGCCGTACCACTGATGGGCCAGTTCGTGGGCGATCAGCCGGTCTTCGCCGTGGTTGCCGTCCACGTGGTTGCTGCCGAACACAGCGAGGCCGTGCGCCTCGAGCGGAATCTCCAGCTCGTCGTCGGTGACCACGACCGAGTACGAGGGGAACGGATACGGCCCGAACCGGTCGGCGAAAAACGTGATCATCTCGGTCAGGCGGGCGAAGTCGGTGCCGACGCGGGTCGCCAGCCGGGCCGGAAAGTACAGGCTGTGGGCCACGGGAACGGCGGCCAGGTCGCGGCGGCGGTAGCGACCGATCAGCACGGTGGCGAGGTAGGTCGCCATCGGCTCGCGCACGTCGAAGGTCCAACTGGTGCGGCCCGACCGGCTCGATCGGTTCGACAACACCCCGTTCGACACCACGGTGTACCCCGATTCGCAGGCGATCGTGATGCGGTAGCTGGCTTTGTTGCTGGGGTGATCGTTACACGGAAACCACGAGGCCGCACCGCACGGCTGCCCGGAGACGAGCACGCCGTCGTCGAGTTCTTCCCAGCCGACGTCGCCCCAGGCACTATGCACCGGATGCGGCGCCCCGCGATAGCGCACCACCACCTTGAACGTCGCCCCGGCTTCCACCGGAATGCCGAGCGAAATCACGAGTTTGCGGGCGTTGTGGGTGACCTTGCTGGGGCGCGCGCCGTTCACCGTCACCTTCTCCATGCTCAGCCCGGCGAAATCAAGGCTGAACCGGTCGAGACGCATCAAGGCCCGCGCGGTGATGGTCGCGGTCGCGTTCAACCGGTTGGTGGCCACCCGATAGTCCAGGCTCAGGTCGTAGTGTTCGGCGAGGTAGCCACCGTTTCCACCGGTGGGAATGTAGGGGTCGCCGGCGCTGGCCGAACCGAAGGTCGTCTGCACAGTCTGGGCCATTGCTTTACTATTCCACGCCTAGCGGGTCCACGGCGGCTGGTGCCACGGCGTGATCGGGTTACCCGACCAGAGCGACCCGGTCGGTACCCGTTCGCCGCGCATCACAAGCGAGCCCGGGCCGACGGTCGCTCCCGCATCGATCGACGCCGCCGGCAGAATGACGCCGTTCGGCCCGAGCGTCGCTCCCTCGGCGAGCTCGACCGCGTCGAGCTGCATGATGCGATCGTGAAACAGGTGCGTTTGCACCACGCAGCCGCGGTTCACCGTGCTGCCTGCGCCGAGCCGCACCAGGTCGGCTTCGGGCAGCCAGTACGTTTCGCACCAGACGCCCTTTCCCACCCTGGCGCCGAGGGTGCGCAGCCAGACGGCGAGCGCCGGCGTGCCCGATGCTTTCTCGGCGAACCAGGGGCGGGCTACCATTTCGACGAAACTGTCCGAGACCTCGTTGCGCCAGATGAACGACGACCAGAGCGGATGCTCCGACGCGTCGATGCGCCCGACCAGCGTCCACTTGACCACCGTCGTGACCCCGGCAGCGACCGCGCCGGCAGCGAGCATGACCACGCCCGACAGCGCGATCGCTGCGCCGAGGCCGAGCTGCAACCAGAGCAGGTCAAGCACCGCGAGCACGAGCAGCGCGATCCAGGCGGTGGTGAAGCCGGCCACGATGCGCAGCAGCTCCCACAACGACCGCGCTACTTTCAGACGCACGGGAGGGTGGAACGTGCGGGAGTCGTCGGCATCCGTTTCTTTGCGGCGCAGTCGCGCGGGCGGGTTGCCGAGCCAGCTCGACCCGCGCTTCGCTTTGCGCGGCGTCGACGAGAGCACCGCGACGAGACCGTTGCGGGGAACGGTGCGGCCGGGTCCGGCCATGCCGCTGTTGCCGAGAAAAGCCCGGCGGCCCACCTTGGCCGGGCCGATGTGCATCCAGCCGCCGCCGAGTTCGTAGCAGGCGACCATGGTGTCATCGGCAAGAAACGCGGCGGGCGCGATAGTGGTGAGCGAGGGCAGCAGCAGCACGGTCGACGCCTCCACGTCGGCACCGACCTTGGCGCCGAGCAACCGCAGCCAGGTGGGCGTGAGCAGGCTCGCGTACACCGGAAACAGCACCGTGCGTGCGCCGTCGAGAATGCGTTCGGTCATCCACACCTGCCAGCCGATGCGGCTGCGCACCGGGTAGAAGCCCTCGCGCAGACCCACGCTGAGGGCGCGCACGAAAGCGATCACGAGCAAGGCGTAAGCGAGCCCGCCGGCGATCACGGCGACCGGCATGATCAGGGCGGCGCGCAACACGGCGACCCCGAGGCTGTCGGCATCGCCGACGACCGCGCCGACGATCACCGCGCCGAGCACGAGGGCGATCGTGGGGATGGCCGTCATCGCGACCGAGCCAGCGGCGAAAGCGCCGAGCCAGCGGCTGGCCCGTGCAGGCCGTTCGGCCGGCCATGGGCGACGGGCTGAACCCACCCGGCGCGCCGGGGAACCGGCCCACCGCTCCCCCGCCGGCACGCGCGAGGAGACAGCGGCACCGGGTTCAACCTCAGCGCCGTTGCCCACGTGGGTGCCGCCGAGCAGGGTGCTGCGGGAGCCGATACGGGCATCCGCTCCAACGTGCAGGTGACCGATGCGCAGCACATCACCGTCGATCCAGTGACCGGCCAGGTCGACCTCCGGTTCGATCGAAGCCTGGGCGCCGATGGTGAGCAGGCCGGTCACCGGCGGCAGCGAGTGCAGGTCGACGTCGGGGCCGATCTGGGCGCCGAGGGCTCTGGCGTAGTAGCTGATCCAGGGCGCGCCGGCCAGGCTCGCGGCGTCGACGAGCAGCGCGATCTGCTCGGCCAGCCACAACCGCAGGTGCACGGATCCGCCGCGCGGGTAGTTTCCGGGAAGCACGTCGTGCAGCAGCAGCCGGGCCGCGATCACGGCGATGAGCATCTTGCCGGGCGGCGTCACGAACAGGGCAAACCCAAGCGCTACCCACCACCACGACAGCGTCGGGGCGAAGCTCGCGCCGGCCAGGCTCAGCAGGTTGTTGGCAATGGCGAGATACACCAGCCAGCGCGCGCCGCTCAGCACGTGCAGCGGAATGCCGAGCACGGTCTGTGCGAACTGGCTGCGAGCCGGGGTCGGCAGCACCTGTCGCACCACGGGCGGTGTGACGGGGGTGCGGGCGTCGAGTTCCTCGGCGAGCGACCCGATGCGCGGGTGGTCGTAGAGGTCGGCGACGGTCGTTTCCGGGTGGCGGGCGCGCACGGCCGACACGAACTGCGCCGCTGAGAGCGAGCCGCCGCCCTGGGCGAAGAAGTCGTCGTCGGGCCCGGTGACCGGCACCCCCAAAATGGATGCCCACGCCTCGGCCAGCCACGCCGCCGTCGGTGACAGCGGCGCGGCGTCGTCGCCTGCACCGGGCGCTGACGCGGGAAGCGGCCACGGCAGCGCCGCCCGGTCGACTTTGCCAGAGGTTCGAGTCGGCAGGGCGTCGACGATGGCGAGCAACGGAACGAGCGCGGCCGGCAGCTCCTCGCGCAGCCGGGCGATCGCGGCCTTCCGGTCGAATGGCGCGGTGGTGAGGGCAATGTAGCCGACCAGAATCTGGTTGCCGGCCGAGGTAGTCTGCACCACGGCGGCGCCGCCGGCCACCCCGGGAAGGGTGTTGAGAGCGGCATCCACTTCACCGAGCTCGATGCGTCGGCCGCCGAGCTTCACCTGGTCGTCGGCGCGGCCGGCGAAGACCAGGCCGGCCCGGTCGAACCGCACGAGGTCGCCGCTGCGGTAGGCCCGGTCCCAGCCGAGCTGCGGATGCGGCGCATATTTTTCGGCGTCCTTGGCGGCATCGAGGTAGCGGGCCAGGCCGACGCCGCCGATGATAAGCTCGCCGGTCGCTCCCTCGGCGACCCGCTCGCCGGCCGTGTCGACGACGGCGAGGTCCCAGCCGTCCAGCGGCAGGCCGATACGCATCTCGCCGACGCCGTCGACGAGGGCGCCGCAGGCCACCACGGTGGCTTCGGTCGGTCCGTAGGTGTTCCATACTTCGCGGCCGCGAGTCGCGATGCGGGCGACCAGTTCTGGCGGGCAGGCCTCGCCGCCGAAGATCAGCAGGCGCACCGCTTCAAGCGATTCTTGCGGCCACAGGGCGGCGAGGGTCGGCACGGTCGAGACCACGGTGATGCCGTGCGCGATCAGCCAGGGGCCGAGATCGGCGCCGCTGCGCACGAGGGAACGCGGGGCCGGCACGAGGCAGGCTCCGTTGCGCCAGGCCAGCCACATCTCTTCACAGCTCGCATCGAAGGCCACCGACAGGCCGGCGAGCACCCGGTCGCCGGTGCCGATCGGTTCGGCGCGCAGAAACAGGCCGGCCTCGGCGTCGACGAACGCGGCCGCTGAGCGGTGGGTTACGGCGACGCCCTTAGGGACGCCGGTCGATCCGGAGGTGAAGATGACCCAGGCGTCGTCGTCGGGGGTCGGAATGTTGCCGTGCGGAAAGACGAGCGCCGGGTCGTCGTATTGTTCGATGCTGCGCGAGCGCACAGACTGCACGTCGAGCCCGTCACGCAGTGCGAAAATGCCGTTCTCGCCGATAATGCCGACCACGTGTGCCTCGGAGAAGACCAGCCGGGCGCGTTCCTCCGGGTCGTCGGCGTCAACCGGAACGTAGGCGGCCCCGACGAACACGGTGGCCAGAATCGATACGTACAGGTCGCGAGTGCCAGACGGAATGCGAATGCCCACGGTATCGCCGCGGCGCACGCCAGCCAGGCTCAGTGCGGTCGCCTGCGCCTGCACGCGCCGCAGCAGGCCGCGGTAGCTGATCGTGCCGACCGCATCTTCCAAGGCCAAGGCATCCGGATGCTGCGCCGCGGTTGCCGCAAGGATGTCGGCCAGGGTGCGGGCCGGCCTGGCCAGGTGGCCCGCCGCGAGTACAGCCTGGGCGCCCACTGGACTGTGTTGGTGCTCGCTCACACGACTCCTCGTTCAGGTCGTGGCCGCCTGACACGCCGCGAAAGGACCAGTCTAGAACTCTCGGGTTACATGCTGGTGAACACCGCCGCCGGGCGTAACATCTGCGTGAGGAATCTTCCTGAAACGCGTTCCTGCCTCCGCTGCTCTGATCGTGCTGCTGTGCGCGGGCGTGTTCGCTGCGGTCACATTGGCCGCAGCGGTAAAAGTTCGTCGTAGTCCGCCGTTTGTTCGGCATAGGCGAGGATCCAGGGTACGGCGCTCCGGCTGCCCTGCGGATAGAGGGGGCAACGCTCCCAGAGGCCAAGGAAAACTTCGAGCAGCAGCCGTTCAGCCTGCGGGCCGTTCGTGGCCCGCGTCAGGATGACCGCGTAAACCGGTACGGCCATCATGTCGTAGAGCTGTGCAAACGCCGTTCGATTGCCGCGGGCGGAACATTGCAGAAGGGTTTCAACGGCGGCTGTCCAAGCGTTGATTTCGCTGGTCCTGACGCCGATTTCGGTGTTTACTTCGACGTCCGCGGGGCGGTCTGCTCGGGTTGGTTGACTACGTGCGCGCATCGCGAACCCCCAAGTTGAGTCGTGTGCAGTCAGCGTCCGGGACGGCACCTCCAGATTAGTTGATTTCTTCTCATTTCACTATCGTCACGACGGCACTGGCACGTCTGCGGCTTGCGCCGTCGTTCTCAAGACCAGCCGATCACGCAGCGACCGACCTGGTCCACGAATCTGCAGTCCCGGTCGACGATAGGCTGTCTGTGCGCCCTCAGGGGGAAATGAACGGAGCGCTGAACTGTGAAGCACGTATCGAACGCCACGTGGGAGCGCTTGAAACAAGAGTCCGCCCTGCACCTCTACGGTGAGCTGCACCACCTTACGCACGAGTCCACCGCGGCTGTCTCCGATCCGGAGACCGCTCCAATCGCGGTGCAGTTGCCCGGGGATTCTTGAGCCCTCGCCGGGCGCACGGTATCCCTGGTGGCTGCACTGAACCGACAAGCATGATTCCGACGTGCCTGGTGCCCCTGGAGGGATTCGAACTCCAATAATCGACCGGTCAGCGTCGCCGATGTGGTCAAAACCCGCGTGATTTCAACGTTTTTGGGTCACAGTGAGGCGTCGAGATTCACCCAGATTTTTTTCAAGTGTGGGCAAAATGTGGGCACGCAGGGGTGTCGGAGCCGCATTGATTCCTTGGTGTACAAAAGTGTTTGCAGCTAAAGTTACGTGTGTACATTTCAATACACGTAGAAGGGCGTTGGGATGCATTCGATTGACAGCCTGCCTGCGGCCGCCTTCAGCACCGCCATGGCCACCGATGCGGGGGTGGGGGCACGAGACCTGCGTCGGCTCAGCGAGAACGGAACGATCGACCGAATTGCCCGAGGGCTTTACCGCCGTGCCGATCTGCCGCCAGCCAACTTGGACCTAATTGAGATCGTGACCCGCAGGCCCGACGCAACAATGTGCCTGTCGAGTGCCTTGGCGCACCACGGCCTCGTTGACGTTATCCCCGCCCGAATCGATATTGCCCTTCCGCGTGGTGCTCGAATTCCCCGCACTGATACTCCGGTTTCCTGGCATCATTTCGAGGTCGCAACGTTCGCGCTCGAGCGCACCGAGCTGGCCATCGACGGTTCCGACGCGACGATTGGCCTGTATTCGCCGGAACGTTCCATCGTCGATGCCTATCGATTGCGCGGGTCCGAGGGGTACGAGATCGCTCCGGAAGCGCTGAAGAACTGGCTGCGCCGACGTGGGTCTCACCCGACCGCACTACTGGACATCGCCCGGCAGCTGCCCCGAGCGAGCGGTCCGTTGCGTCACGCCCTGGAGTTGCTCTCGTGAGTCAGGCGTCGCAACTCTATGCCGCGCTCTCACGGTATGCCCGAGCTTCGGGCCGGGCAGTCTCAGAGACGGTCACCCTCTACGCCATGGAGGCTTTCCTGAGCCGACTCGCTCAGACAATCTATAAGGATGACTTCGTTCTGAAGGGCGGCGTGCTCCTGGCTGCGTATCGCCTTCGACGTCCGACGAGCGACATCGATATGGAAGCAGTCAACTTTCAGGTGGATGCCTCCCATTTGCTCGCTGTCGTGGAGGCTGTTGCGGCCGTCACCGTCGACGATGCTCTGGCAATTGACGCGGCACGCACCGAGGTGCGCGCCATCCGCGAGGGCGACGACTACTCCGGGCTCCGAGTCAAGATATTTGCACACGTCTACACGAGCGCGCTGTCGTTCCATCTGGACATCAGCACCGGCGACCCGATCTGGCTGGCCCCACGTTCGGTGGCTGTCCCGCGCATCCTCGGTGGCGAATTTGAGATGCTCGGCTATCCGCTGGTGATGGTTGTTGCAGAAAAGGCGGTCACGATGCTGACCCGTGGAACGACAAGCACTCGATGGCGCGACATCGTCGACCTGCGAAATTTCTCGCTGACCCACGACTTCAGCGCGAGTGAGCTCCGCGGTGCGGCTCAGCGCGTGGCCGATTTCCGCCAAGTGCCGCTGACCTCAGTCTCGGTCGCCACGACAGGCTGGCCAGTGGTCGCTCAAACAAAATGGGCAGCCTGGCGTCGCAAGCTCGCCCTCACCGACATCTGCCTCGAATCATTCGACAACCAACTGGCCGACGTGATCCACTTCATAGATCCGGTTTTCACCGGCACCGTGGGCGACGTTGACACGTGGGATTCGTCAACTCAGCGCTGGGCCACACCTTGAATCCAAATCCGCAAGGGGAACGGCGGATTCAACCGGTCGTCGCAACGATGGGTATTTCTGGCTCTGACAGTAGTCGTTGCATGGCTTGAGTGGGTGTGATGCCGCCGAGTGTTTTGCGGGGTCGATTGTTGAGTTCGGTAGCGACTTCGAGTAGCCGCTCGGGCGAATGAACGGATAAGTCGGTGCCTTTGGGGAAATATTGGCGCAGCAGCCCGTTGGTGTTCTCGTTGGTGCCTCGCTGCCACGGCGAATGCGGATCACAGAAGTAGATAGCCATCTTTGTGGCCAGCGTGATCTGCCGGTGCTGGGCCAGCTCGGTTCCCTGATCCCACGTCAACGTCTTAGCCAAGCGTTCTGGCAGAGTC
>NZ_FOCN01000003.1 GCF_900110125.1 Cryobacterium luteum | reverse complement strand
GAACCCTAAGTAAGTTCTATTTTTCCTGATCCGATAGGCATTCTCGATTTAACGCGCCGTCACAACCTCAACTCGACCGGTGGATCGAGGCTTAGTGCATGGCCGACGAGGCGTCCGTCTGCGGCGAGGCGGCCCTCGTCGTCCTCGGGGTTGGGGGAGAGGATGCGGTCGACCACCATGGGCAGGATCGGCACCTCGGCGCTGCGCACGGCGTCCGCCAGGGCGAGGTCGATGGCGGTGTGCTCGAGCGGGCTGAGTGGTCGGTCGAGCACGGTTTCGGCGAGGGCGCCGATTAGGTCGCGACGCCGGGCGGCCAGCTGTGCCGACCACTCAACATCCGAAACGGATGCTGCCCTGTGGCCTTCATCGAGCGGGTTGAGCCGGTTGCGCAGTCCGTGGCCGAGGATGATGGCTTTGCCGCCGACGGCTTCGGCCACTGCGGTGTGCTCGCCTTTCGGATCGCCCGGCACGTAGACCCGCCGGTCGAAGGGGAGCGAGCGCGTGTAGAGCGACTTCGCCAACGACGACTTGCCGGAGCCGACGATGCCGGCCAGCACGACGTTCGGCGCGGTGATCAGTCCGCGCTGGTAGAGCACCCACGGGTCGTAGACGAAGGAGCCGCCCGAGTAGAGGTCCTGCCCGACGAAGACGCCGGCGGAGCCGAGTCCCGCTTTGGCGAGAAACGGGTAGTGGCCGGACAGCGTCGCGGTCGTGTCTTGGTGTTTGGGCAGCTTTAGTCGTCCGGGCGTTCGCAGCTGAGCGGGACCCGGCTCACCGCCCTTGGGCAGGTAGGAGCCCGATCGTGCTTCGTCGCGCGCGGCGTGCCAGCGGATACGGGCCGCGAGAGTCTTGGCCTTCTGCGCATCCGCCTCGATCTTCGCAGCTTCGCGTCGGCGGGGGCGACGGTCGCGGCGCAGCTCGCCGCGCGGCTCGACCAGCGCGGCCGTGTGCATCCGCTCGGCTACATCGGCGTCTTTCACAGCGTGACCGTGCGCTCAGCCTGGCGCGTTGATCGCGGGACGGCCCAGATATCGTCTCGACGGGGAGAGTTTCGGGTTGGCTTCAATTCAGATGCAAGCGGATGACACCGCAACAGCGAAACGTACCGGTACGTCCGGCTGTAGGTCAGCGCATATGGCGAGCCGTCATGCTCGATGATGTGGTCGGTCCGACCGGCCGGGATGCGGTCGTAGGCGTATCCATTTTCGAGGGCGGCATCGGTCGTGGCCTCGCCGAGGTCCCGTGGCTGCAGGTAATCGAAGGCAGCGGATGCTCCGCTTCGGTCGATCAGGCCGAGCACCGCGTCGGCCTCAGCTCCCTGCAGGAAGGCCACACTGAACCATCGAGATGTGCGGTTCCTGATTTCGTACCCAGCCATGCGTCGCTCCAATCACGTTTTTGCTTCGTATTGAAGGTGCGCAGTGGACTACGCGGCAGGCGACTGCGGTGACAGAATTGGGGAAAGAGGCTCCGCGCCGGTCGTTCGATTCGGATCTCGATGGCCCCTTCAGAGAAAGAAATCCATGGCGACGATAGAGCTGCTTCACATTGCAGACTGCCCGAACTCGGGAGAAACACTTCTCCGCCTGCAGCGCGCCGCCGCGAAGACGATGCCCACCAACACTTCAGTCAAGTCGACCCTGATCGATTCTGCCGAGACGGCCGCACGCTTGCCCTTTGCCGGATCACCGACGATCCTCGTTGACGGAGTCGATCTCTTCCCCACGGACGGCCGCACCAACGATCTCGCCTGCCGGATCTATCTCACGCCGAACGGCATGGGCGGAGCTCCGACCCAACAGCAAATCGAAGCAGCACTTGCCGCCTATGGATAGCGCCGCGGAATTCACCTGTTCCTGCTGCGGTCGCATCTATCCCCGCCGCAAGCAGCACGCCCTCAGCGACAGCGTCTACATCTGCCGCCGGTGCGGACTTTGGGTCGCACTCCGGCTGCGGGCCGATCCAATTAGGCGTGATCAGCACTAGAAAATGGCGCTGCATAAGCACGGGACACACCCTTACCGGCCGGTGGTGATCAGTCAGCCCCTGCTGTAATGTCAGTGCATGCTGACTATTGCTTCTCGGGTGGACGTGATGAACCGGTTGGGTCGAGCGATGGCCGATCCCACCAGATCTCGAATCCTGCTGTCCCTGCTCGATGGGCCGGGCTATCCGGGTGCGTTGGCTCGCGAGCTAGAGCTGTCGCGGTCGAACGTGTCGAATCATCTGTCTTGCCTGAGAGGCTGCGGAATCGTGGTCGCCGTTCCGGAGGGGCGCTCGACTCGGTATGAGATCGCGGATCCCCACGTGACAAAGGCCTTGGTCGCCTTGATGGAAGTGGTGCTCGCCGTCGATGACGGTCTCGGTTGCGTCGATGAGGCCTGCGATGTGCCGCTCTGTTGCGGGACTAACGTATGAGCCTTCCCGCTGGCGACCGAGTGGTTGCGATCCAGCCTGACCGAACGCAGGTTCTCCGTCGCCGGATTCGGTGGATCGTCGCGGCGACAATTGCCTACAACATCATCGAAGCGATCATTGCGATCGCGGCCGGGAGTGTGGCGTCCTCAGCGGCCCTCATCGGTTTTGGCCTCGACTCTGTCGTTGAGGTCCTCTCCGCGGCCGCGGTGGCATGGCAGTTCGCAGTTCCTGATCCAGAGACGCGGGAGAAGACCGCGCTGCGAGTCATTGCGTGGGCGTTCTTCGCTCTCGCAGCGTACGTGACCGTCGATGCCGGGCTGTCCTTGTTCGGTGTTCGGGAAGCGGAACACAGTACGGTCGGCATTGTGCTGGCCGCGGTCAGTCTTCTAGTGATGCCCTTTCTGAGCTTCGCCGAACGTCGCGCCGGCCGGGAGCTGGGCTCAGCCTCGGCGGTCGCTGACTCGAAGCAAACCCTGATCTGCTCCTATCTCTCCGCAGCTCTGCTAATCGGGCTGCTGCTGAATACCCTTTTCGGTTGGGCATGGGCAGACTCGGTCGCAGCCCTCGTGATCGTGGTCTTCGCCGTCAGGGAAGGCCTCGAGGCGTGGCGCGGCGAAGCCTGTAATGTGCCCGTGGCTGCTCTGACCGGGGAACGCGAAGCCGACCACGAAGACTGCTCCTGAAACACCTCACACGCTCCGGCACAGCGGCAACGCCGCCGCTGTAAACGCCTGCGCCTGCTGCCCGACGAGCCGCCGTGTCTCGCAGGATGCCTGGATCGCAGCCTGCTCGATCGACGCCACCGCGGCGTCGAGCTCGTCGACGGTGGGCGCGGTAACGCAGATGAGCCCGGTGGTGCGCAGCACGCCGTGCCCGGCGGTGAGGTCGGCCTCCTGGTGCAGTAGGTCGTCGTACTCGGCGGTGGCGCCGGCATCCTCTATTTGGCCAATGCGGGTGCGTTGGTGGGCGTCGCTGATCAGCTCGGTCTTCTTCGTGCGCAGGTCGCGCGCGGCCTGGTCGGCGCGCACGGGCAGGTAGTGCAGCGATACCGTGCGCAGGATGCCGTTGGTGAAGACGAGGGGTGAGAGAAAACCGGGGAATACCTGCGACCTGGGCCACTCACTGATCCACAACACCGCATGAAACGCGCTGTCGGTGCGGAGGTGATCCCAGCTCTCGGCGACGGCGACTGGTCCGGCCGTGGCCAGTGACCGCCCGACCAGCGGATGCCGCTCCAGGTCGACTCCGATGGCCGGGTCATACGCGGTTCGCAGCACGACCGCGAGCTCGTCGGCGGTGAGCCAGCCGCCGACCGTGAGGTCCGCGGCGCGCAGCGCTCCGGTCAGGGCTGTCATTTCCTGCCGCAGCACCGTCGCCGCGCCGCGCATGCCGCCGCCCTGTGTGCGCACGTGTCGGGAGGCCGCAGTGAGGTCGAGGGAGAGTGCGATTGTCGTGGCGTGGCGTTCACCGGCGGGTCCTGCCCGCTCGATGAGGTCGCGGTAGGTGTTGGCGGCCCAACTTTCGTCGTTGATGCCGTGCCCCTTCCACCACTCGGCTAGTCTTGTTCCGGAGTCGGGCAGGGTGCGCTCGGACACTTGCAGCCGTGCGATCCGCCCCGATCGGCAGGCTCCGGCCAGCACGCGCCCCCACCCCACCACGCGCCGATGCTGCTCGTCCGGGTCGAGCAACGCGAACGCCGGGTGGGACACCGCGACGATCGCGGTGAGGGTTTGCGCGTGCGGGTCGTGGATCATCACCGCGCCCGACTCGGGATCGTTCCACTCGCGCAGGGCGGCCGCATCGCCCGGCCGCGACAAGGTTCCCACCGGGCGCGGGCGGATTACGCGGCGCCGGTAGGTCAGCTGCTCATGTCCCGATCTCCACGCCCACCGCGTGACCACCGGCATCCACTCGACGATCTTGCGCCCGCCGATCGGGATACCCGCGATCACCGCCGCGGTACCCCAGATCGGGCTCGTCCACGCGACACCCAAGGCGCCCGTCGTGTAGAGCGCGGTGACGATGGTGAGCGTGCCTATCGACAGCGCCACGAGCTGCGGCACCGACAAACCCAGCAGCACTCCTCGCTTGGTCAGTCGCGAGAACTGCACCGGGGCGAGGCGGTAGTCGGCGCGGTTCGTGTGAGTGTCCACGGCTACGCGTCCTTGATTTTTCGACCGGCTGGCAGTTCTTGCGGTGAGGCTGATGCCGGTGGTCGTGTCTGCTTGGATGCCGGCGCGCTCGGGGCGCTGGCGTTGCCGGCGGATTGGGTGTGGGCATCCGCTTTCTGTGCGACCACGCTCACTCAAGGCGGACCGGTGGATCGAGGCTAAGACCGGCACATCGCACACGCTCATCGGTAGCCTCGCGTCGTCGCAGGGTCAGACGGACTGGCCGACTTTCCAGAAGAAGTTGACGAGGGTGACGGCGGCGCCGCAGATGATCGCTGCGCCGCAGGCCACCATCACGCCGGTCTTGCCGCGGGAGGCGAGGTGCGGGTTGGAGGAGTTGGCGCCGAACCATCAGACCATCGCCGCGACGATGAGGACGAGCACGCTGAGCACGAGGCCGATGGTCATGACCGCGCCGACGGTGACGCGCAGCTGCTCGACGCCGGGAAAGCCCGCGCCGTTCGGGTTGATGTCGATCATCGGTGGCGCCCTGTGTCGTTTGATGCGTCCGACAGGGAGGAGCGCACCGGGTCCCCGCGCATGGTCGCGTCGTGACGTGAGTTTGCTATGCGACTGGCTCGGGCTGTACAGAGACGCTCAAGGGCAAGACTTGTGGATATCGAACTCTTCTCTTCGCGTCATGACCCGTGACGGGTTTCGACGTCGGCCCCGACTCCTAGACTGCAATTATGAAACTTCGCCTTATCATCCCGTTCGCGGCCTCGCTCCTTCTACTCACCGGGTGCTCTGCCCCCGCTGCCGATATCAAAGCCGCGACCCCCTCTTCGCAGAGCGAGGAGAGCGTTGCGGAGGTCGTTGTCGAACCGCTAGATCTGACAGGCGAGTGGAAGCAGACAAATTCAAACAGCGCTGATACGTACCAGGCGGCAACCATTACGGGCGAGCAAATCACCGTCGACTGGGTGACCGCATCTGACTCGACAAAGGCGGTCTACTGGATCGGTTCGTTCGTTGCGCCGACCGAAGGCACCGAGTCGTACGCATGGGACTCACAGGGTGACGTCGCGCAGATGGAGACCGCCTTGATGGCCTCCGGCGACACGGCAAAAGCCTTTACCTTTGACAATGACGTGCTCTCCTACGACCTCACGGCAATGGGTGTCACCATGACTGTTGAGATGAGCCGCCAGTAACGTTCGAACATGTAGCGGGCGACACGTTTTCGTTGACTTGGCGCTCGCTATCCTGTCGAACTGTCGAACTGTCGAACTGTCGAACTGTCGAACTGTCGAACTGTCGAACTGCCGGATGGTCGATGCAGAAAGTTCTTTCAGACGGTCTGGCGAACTTGGCCTGGCGTGTTCTCCTGAGCAGGATTAGAGCGCTCCTTCTAATTGCGTTGACGTAGTTGGTGTGACTGTTGAGGAATATCACGATATGAGCCGAGGTAAGACGAGCCGCTAGGCTGGCGCTTATGAAGAATCCATTGCGTCTGGCGGTCGTCCTTGCTGCTGTGCTCCTGCTCACTTCCTGTAGCTCGTCTGATGTTGCGGCTGAGGGGGATTCGAATACAACTTCGATACCGGTAGAAAAGGCTGTCACGGTCGAATCGTTGCCGTTCAATGCAAGCGGTTTGCTCGGTGGGACGGCGCAACCCAACTTCCCCGACGGCGAGGCCAGCGAGGTATCGGTGGTTCAGGTTGGCCCGCTCGACAGGGACAGTGGGAGCCTGATCTTTGCGTTCAGGAACAACACAAGCGACGGTATTTCGCACGTCGACTGGAGCGCAACGGCACGCACCGGCGGTTCTATCGTCGCGACGGGTAGTAGCCAAGGGACAATCCCCGACCAAGTACAGCCGGGTGAGGTCGGGTTGGCTTACATCTATTTCGATAACAGTGCCGCAGTTGCTGACGGCGCTGAGTTCGAATTCACGGTGAACTCCAGCCCCGTGGATACCAGCTCGTACAACACCGCACCTTTTAAGGTCACTGAAGTGAATCTGGTGGGAGATTCCATCGTGGGCGCTGCGACAAACGAGACCGGTGCCGAGGCCACCGGCCCTTACAGCGTCGGCATTTACTGCTTCGACGGTGACAACCTAATTTCGCAGTTCACCGACTTTGCTGAACAAGATGGGGACATCTCGGACGGCGGCTCGGTTACGTTCTCCGCTCCACTCTACGGCGCTGACTGTCCCTCGTTTGCCCTTGGCGTCGGTGGCTACTTCTCTTAGCCTCTGCTCGGCGAAGCAGGCCATGCCCGCGCTCTAGGCGTCGTCGACGTCGAGAAAACAAGAACCCCGAAGCCATGAGGCTCCGGGGTTCTTGGCATGTTTCGCGTGGAGGTCACTTCGAACAACGCAATCTGGAGTTGGCGAAGCATTATCGGCAGTCACCACCACAGCTGACACTTCCTTTCTGAACCGGCGCCGGCTTCATACCGACGCTGATCGAGGCGCATTTCAGGTCACTAAGTAGAGGAACAGCAAGCCTCTAGACTCCCTATCTGGGACTGAAAAGAACGCTTGAGCAGCACATTGCAGTGTTTGGGGAGAGCGGCAGTGGCAAGACCGTCCTGCTCTCCTCGTTCTACGGTGCCACGCAGGAGCCTCAGTTCCTGCAGAAGAGCCTCTTTCATGTCGTACCTAGCGATATTGGCTGGCGAGTAGCGCTTGATGGTCGCTTCGCTCAGTCGTCCTTCAGAATCTTCAAAGACGGCATCGTCGAATCCCCGCGTGATGGCCTGACGAAGAAGCAGCGTTTTGGCCACTTCACCGACGTGCTTGACTTGGGGCAGGTCGCGCTGGTGGGCAACAACGTCCAAGGCCAACGGTTCCGGGGGAACCGTGGCAGCGTCGGTGATTCTGGTCAGCACATGCAGATGCACTTTCGAGCGAGGAGCTACGAACTCTCCCGGGGACGACGTGATGAAAAGCGCCAACGATGCGTCCTCGGGTGCTGCGCTGAGTGCCTCACGGAGATAGTCCACAATTTGGGCATCCGGAAGGTGCCTGCCAAACATCGCGTCGCTGGCATCACGGAGCCGCTTGAGTTGCAGGTCCAGACCGCGTACTGATCGATCGTGGACCTGCATCGCCGTGAAGTGAGCAAAGCCCGCAAATGCTAGTGGGGCTAATTCCTCAGCCGTGGCAGTTGTACCGTTGAGGAGTGTCAGTGAACCTGTCATGACTGAAGGGTATGAGGTGACATTAGTGTCAGAGGCAAAGCCTGCTCCGCACGAAATGCTTCGCATTGGCGAGTTGTCGGCGCTCACCGGAGTCGGGCCGCGGCTTCTCCGGTACTACCAAAGTAGAGGTCTCTTGGCCGCCGACCGGTCTGCTTCGGGCCAGCGGCTTTTCGACCCGGCTGCGGTGGAAAGAGTGCGCGCCATCCGTTCTCTCCTGGGCGTTGGGCTGCCGACCCGCACGATTCTGGAACTCATCGACTGCGTCTCCGAGCCAGGACGCCTCGAGCCATGTGCGACGCCGGTCCTAGTGGAGCACCTGAAGGCCTATGACGCGCGTATCGCAGACCTCGTGAGCACTCGAGAAGGCCTCGAAGCCCTCATCAACTCGGGTCCAGATGCCCGCCATCCTGCCCGAGCCGAAGGCAAAGCGCCTTGCGAAGCCCTTCCAGGTCTGTTCGGATGATGTCGTCACGTCGCTGGGCAGTCCCGGCGACGCAGTAGAGCCCAGCGAGGAATGGGGTGATTCTGCGTCGTCTCAAAATGGGGCATACCGCGGACATGTCCTCGGGGCGCGCGACTTTTCGCTAGCGAGCGCGCCGCAAAGCTCATCATCCGGACAGGGACACGCCGGCGGCGATGACTTCCTCGATGGCATCACGGGATTGCTTGAGGGTGTCGATGGAGGCTTCAATGCGAATTTGTTCGCGTTTGAGGTCCTCAATGAGGTCGGTGCAGATTGGAGCCAGGCGTCCTGCTCGGTCTGTCAGGCAGGGCAACACCGTTCGGATCGTCGCTGTGCTGAGCCCGGCATTAAGCAAGTGGCGGATCCGGCGAACGAGTTCGATATCTTGATCCGTATAGTCGCGGTATCCCGATGGATTGCGCAGCGGGTTGAGGAGGCCCTGTTCTTCGTAGTAACGAAGCAGCCTGGCAGGCACTCCAGAGCGTCCAGCAACTTCAGAAATTCGCACGTGACCAGCGACTCCTATCGGCGAGCTTGCCTTCTCATTGATGTGAGAGTTGATGCTATCAGAGTGAACAATGAAAAATTCGTCCTTCGAAGTCCCCCACTTGACCGTGCTGCACGCCCGGCAGTCGTGCTGACCGGATTCGTGCTGTTGGTGTTTTGCACTGGCACGGCAGAGTATCTCGTCGCAGGCATGCTGCCTCTTTTTGCCGTCGACTTGTCGGTCGATATCGCCACCGCAGGCCAGACGGTCACCGCCTACGCACTCGGGGTAGCTATCGGCGGACCAATCATCACCGTGCTCACTGCTCGCCTGCCGCGAAAAGGACTGGCACTGGGTCTAGCCGTCGTATTCATCGCCGGTACCACGCTGACTGTAATCGCCCCCGCGTTCGGTTGGGTCATGATCGGACGCGTCGTTTCCGCCTGCAGCCAGGCAACACTGTTTGCAATCGGTCTGATCACCGCGACCAAAGCGATGGGGCCAGCGAAGTCCGGGCAGGCCGTCGCAATCGTGACCTCCGGATTGACCCTGGCCACTGTGCTGGGGGTGCCGTTAGGAGTGCTGCTAGGCGGAGGCACGAATTGGCGGCTTCCGTTTGTTGTGATCGCTGGCGTCGCACTCATTGGCTTGTTGCTGCTGGCGTGGGCGATGCCCCGCACCCCAGCGCCCACAACAGGCATCGTCGATGAGATCCGAGCGCTACTGCGGAAGCCGGTATTATTGGCCGTGTCGACCACCGTAGTCGGATTCGCAGGAGTAGGCATCGTGTTTACTTACCTCGTACCGCTCCTGACTGACGTGACAGGCATCGTCGCAGGCGCCATACCGGTACTGCTGATGGCCTATGGCATCGGCGGGGTCGTCGGCAACCTCGTAGCAGGACGCCTAGCTGATCGGGCACTCGGTCGCACTCTAACTGGAGTCTTCATTGCCCTCATCATTACCCTTTTCGTGTTCCCGCTGGCCGCTGAAATACCGACCGCTATGGTGGCCCTGGTCGTGATGCTGGGGTTGCTGTCGACCGCTACGATCGCACCCTTGCAATCCCTCGTTATGCGTCATGCCGCCGCCGCACCGTCATTAGCGCTTGCGGTGAACGTCGGAGCGTTCAATCTGGCCAACGCCATAGGTGCCGCACTCGGAGGGGTCGCAGTTGCAACCGGGATGATGCGTTGGGGCGGATTTGCTGGCGCCGGGTTCACCGTGCTTGGCCTCATCCTAAGTGCCGTGGCCGTCCGGATTCCCACTCAAACGGCGCGTGCCAAGAGCAGCATCCCCCAGGGAAGGGCGGCAGTCCGCTCATAATGGCAATAGTGACACCTGCAAGCGGTCCGTTCATGGTTCCCCTAAGGGACAATCCGTAAGCGCCTTCCGGTATTGATTTTCTACATTTCGGCCTATGTCGCGTTCTCTAGTTGGCGATGTAGATGTGTAGTCCACTCAGGTCATCGCGTTCAATGATGTCTAGCATTGCGGTTGCCATGTCTGCTTCTGTGATCACCCACCCGCGCGGTAGCGGTTGGCCAGCGAGTCGGCATTTACCCTTGCCAGGTGCGGTCCTGATTCGTTGTGCACCAATTGCCGTCCACCGCGCGTGGCTTTCCCAGAGCACGACGTCCATGCGGCGCATATCGTCGTATGTTGCGCCGAGGAATTTCTGCAGCAACGGAAGCGCAACCCAAAGCTTGAGCGGCCCCTGATGGGCCCAGTGTTCGGCGACTCCTGGCGATATGATTACGATTCGTTGAACCCCGTGCTTGCTTATCCCGTCGAGCAGGTTTCGTGTGCCTTCCGAGTACAACGTCGTGGGAGTCTTTGATGACCCGATTCCAACAGTGCTCAACACGGCATCCACTCCAGCCACAACCGACAAAACATCGTTCCAGTCAGGGTTCCTCTTGCGGGCGGAATCTTGTTGTGGCGGGACTACGTGTGGCATCCTCGGATCGAAGCGGCGGTCATGTGATCTACGGCAATGCCTCGGGGACGGCGCGTTGAACATCTCGATCCGGCAGAAGCTGGTCGAGTGGGGGCATCGCGGTCCCCGCCCGCGGATTTTGTACCACAGGCGTACTCCGGGCGCGTCCAAGATGGACGCTCGGGGATTGGCGCCGATGATCGTGTTTTTCATCAAGTTCTCCTGTTTCGAAGGGGATGCTTTGTTTAGTGAACGTTCACGCGAGCCGGGCGTTCAGGTGCACGGTAACGTCGTCGCCCACGCTCTTCGCGAGAAGCTTCCGGAACGCCGCTCGTAGCGGCATCATGTGTATGCCACCACCGACGGGTAGCATCGTGGCTTCGTATGGGTGTCCGTCGACGGTGCCACTAATTTTGACCGCTTTGCCGGTGCCGAAGAATTCGGCGGAGTCGGCTATCTGGACGCAGGGCCAGCCGCTGTTGGAATGGGCGATGACCGTGGCCGTGAACGTGACATCGAGTGTCTGGTCGGGGTGTTCGGGGGTTGTCATTACGATTCCTCGCTTGCTTCTGTCACAAAGCTGTGGGCTCCAGGCCCGGTGAGTTCATCAGCTCCGACGGGTCTGCCCGACACAGCGAGCAGGAGAGCGATGGCGGGGCCGTAAACCTTAGGGCCGGCTCCGTGCTCGAAAGGTGCGTCGGTGGCGATCAGGTGCCACCCCTGAGCCGGCTCCTTACCGCCGCCTATCTTGACGCTTGTCTTCACCTGGTAGGCGAGTGCCTCGGCGACATGCACTGGCGGGTAATTGCGACCGATCTTGAGGGGGCGACGTATGTCTTCACCATGCACGAAAGCCTCTACCAATCGAGTGGCCAAGGCCGCCGGGGGTGTGGTGGTGTGGGCGCATACTGCCCTGAACGCGCTCAATGTGTCTTCGGCAGCTGTCGCCTTCTCCCGCGTGATCCCGACGGCGTTGTCACGATCAAAGTCAAGACCAGCCGCCACCATGCGACGCAGGAAGCTTAGGCGGGTGGTCTTGGCTGAATCGAGGAGGTGAGCCAGAACGTCGTGGACATCCCAACCAGGACACAGTGACGGCGTGCACCACTTGTTCGTTTCGAGCGATTTGAGGTCGTCGACCAGTGACTGGCGCTCGTCATGGACAACAGACCAGATTTCAGAGCTGGATGGATTCGCCATGTCGCTATTGTTTTAGTAGTGTACACTCCTTTGCAAGTAGTAATATGGGAGCATGGCTGCGAGAAGGTCCTATGGTTCCTATAACGACGGATGTGCATCGGCGCATGCCCTTGACTTGATCGGGGAGAGATGGGCCTTCATCGTGGTGCGGGAGCTGCTGCTGGGGCCCAAACGCTTTCTCGACCTCCAACGCGACATCCCGGGTATCGGTCCGGCCGTGCTCACGCATCGGCTGCAGGACCTCGAAGAAACCGGCATTGTCATGCGGACCTCACTGCCGGCACCGGCGAGGGTGATGGTCTATGGCCTCTCAGAGTGGGGACGCGGTCTGGAAGCCGTCAATACCGCACTGTCAATATGGGCTGCCCAATCTCCTCGTCTGCCGTTCGAGGCTGACATGGGACCCGACACCCTCGTGCTGGCAATGCGGGCGCACGCACGCCGATTGCCCGAAGGTGGGCCAGAGAGCAGTGTTGCCCTGAAGCTGAGCGACTCGCGCGACTCCGAGCGGGAGCCCGTGGAGTACCTGGCCACGATGACAACCACAGGTTCTACGGTTACGAAGACTACCGTCGTCGGCGCCGTCGACGCGGTTGTGAACAGCACCACCAGGGCATGGAAAGCGGTCATCATTGGCGGAGCATCCCTTGAAAGTGAAGACGACATCGCGATCACGGGCCACCAACACGCGGTCCAAATGTTGGTGGATGCCACGAAGTTGTAGGACGGCAGCCAAGCTGCTACTGAAGTAGTACAAATCACTTTTCATAACAAGACGGGGGTCGCGGATGGACTGGATCAAGGACCGACAGTGGTCGGCGATCGGTCAAGAACGAGAACGACTGGCCGCTGACCTCGGCACCCTTACCGAGCGCGACTGCCGCACACAAGCCCAATGCGGATCTTGGACCGTGGAGGAGACTCTCGCCCACCTCACCGCCGCCGCCTCCATCGGCAGGTGGCGCTGGCTGCGCAGCATAATCGGGTCCAGATTCAACGCCGACTTGCACAATCGCCGCCGACTCGACGAACACCTCGGCGGCTCCCCGTCAACACTTCACAGCTGCAATCCCCAACCGCATTGAACCCTCCAACGCGACTTGGGCATGGCTCGGCGAGGTCATCGTGCACGGCGCTGACATTCGAAGACCACTCGGCATCACAACGACACCGCAGGTGGACACCGTGACATTCGTAGCCGAGAACTACGCAGCCAGAGACTTCGCCGTGGCGTCACACACGACCGCCAAGGGGATCGCCCTGAGTGCGACCAACTCCCCTTTTGCCACGGTGTTGGGCCAGAGGTGTCCGGTCCGGTCCGGTCCGGTCCTCGACCTCGTCATGGTGATGGCGGGACGCGCCGCACACCTGCACAACCTCACCGGGTCAGGCGTGGCCATCCTCACGGAGCGCCTCCGCAACCACTGACCAACCCTGGAGGCCCCACCAGTCCGACCCCGAAGGCTGGAAATCGACGCGAAAGTGTCGAGGTCATCTGAATCGCCGCGGAAGAAGCAGAAATCGCCCCACTGGGCGCCACCTTGTCGGGAAAGCCAGCGCGGTCGCGCAGGTGTCGCGTCGCGCAGTAGGTCCCACAGTGGTCACCAGCGTTCGTCCCGGTGAGGTCCCCCTGTGACACAACGTCGGCGCACTCGGCCGCCAGATGCTTTGGCCCCAGATCTGTCGCGTTCGACGTCCGGCTTGCGGGACGAGGGTGAGAGAGTGGGTTCTCCGTGACGAGTCCCAGCGGCCGCGGGATTCGATCAACCCGCGCGGGTTCCTCCGCGTCGCCCGGCGAGGTAGTCGGCCGGCATGCCGGGACCGATGCGGACGGCGACCTCCTCCGCCGGCACGATGCCGCACGTCTCACAAGTCGCGACCGCGTGCACCGCGCCGTCACCGCAGGCGGCGTGTCGGTACAGGATCGGTGGTTCGATGGGGGACGCCCAGGCGTTTCCCCACTCGGTGAGGGCGATGAGCGCGACCGCGAGTGCGCGCCCCTTTGTCGTGAGGATGTAGTCGGCAGAACCTTCGCGCTCCATGATGCCGCTCGCGACGAACGAATCCAGCCGCGAGGTGAGCACGTTGGTCGCGATCCCGAGGTTGTGCTGGAAGTCGCCGAAGCGCGTCACCCGAGCGAACAAGGCGTCGCGGATGATGAGCAGACTCCACCGCTCGCCGACGAGCTCGAGTGATCGCGCGATCGAGCACACCTGCGTGTCATAAGCCTTCCCCAACATGGCTCGACTCTACCACTTGCATGATGCAAGTTTCTGGGGTTACACTCACTTGCATCAAGCAAGTTCAGGAGACCTCTCCGCCGAGGGAGGCACGCAAAGGAGCAGAGAAATGAACGCGAACTTCACGACGACGATCACCGTGGATGCCACGCCGCAAAAGGCGTTCGACGCGATCAACGACGTCCCCGGGTGGTGGGGGCGGATCACCGGCTCGACCACCGCCGTCGGCGACGAGTTCGTCTACGTCGTCCCCGGGCTGCACTACAGCGGATTCCGGGTCACCGATATCGAACCGGCAAGACGCATCGCATGGCTCGTCACGGGCAGCTACCTCGACTTCACCGTCGACAAGCAGGAGTGGAACGGCACGACCGTCCGGTTCGACATCGAGGAGGCCGACGGCGGAACGCGGGTCACCTTCACTCACGAGGGCCTCGAGCCCGAGGACGAGTGCTACGACGTGTGCTCGAACGCGTGGGGCATGTTCGTGAACGGTAGTCTCAAGGCGTTCATCGAAACCGGGGAAGGCAAGCCGTACTCATTTGATGGCGACGAGGCGCTCACCGCCGCCGATCACGCAGAGCTGCACCATCAGGTGGCCGAGGCAGCCAGGCTCGCGAACAACGCAAACTGACGCGAATCTGAGGCCCGGCAGTAGCAATCACTGCCGGGCCTCAGCAACGTCAGTCCGCGGGGGCCGCATCGTGCTGGCCCAGGGCATCGGCCCGGTTCCGATATATTCCGCACCATGAACACCCTCAGGACGGAGATCCACGTTTGATCTGCGGTGGAAAGAGGCGTGCGAGTTCGCGTTGACGGAGACCGCGTTCCGCCCGACAAATCGGCTCATGCGGGCCTGCCCTCAATACTGAGCGCAATGCGAATCTCACGGGCCTCGACGCAACTCGAATGCGTAGTGCCCCGACGGGGATACGACGGCAGACGAGCCCGCACATGGGTGAGGCTCACCCCGCAGGGACCCAGTGCGCTACGGATCGAGGTCGATATGTTGCGCGATATCGTAGACCGCGTGCAACCGTCACAGCAGTGATCGAAGAGGCGTTCTCCGCCGTTTTGGCCGGAGCGCTGCGCTCGTGTCGCAGATGTTGGCATGGGCTCGCGGCAGCCGTTCGCGCTGGGGTTCGTGCCCGGCATCCGTCCCGCTGAGGGTTCGGCAGATTCAAGCGGTTATTGCAACAGGAGTTCGCCAGTCGCTTCGATCGGTTTCTGGAATTGTAGGCGTTTGCGTGGGCGGTCGTTGAGTTCCGCGGCGACCCGGTCAAGGTCTTCGGCGCTGTGAATGGTGAGGTCGGTGCCCTTGGGGAAGTATTGACGTAACAGGCCGTTGGTTTTCTCGTTGCTGCCTCGCTGCCAGGGGGCGTGCGGGTCGCAGAAGTAGATCTCAATGTCCACGTCGATAGCGACCGTTTTCCAGTTCCGCATCTCGGGTCCCTGATCCCACGTCAGCGACCGCCGCAGCATGGCGGGCAGAGTTTGGATCTTCGACGCCAGCGCTGGGGCGACCTGATCGGGCTTATAACCGTCGGGTAGATGGAGGAGCATCGTGATCCCGGTGGTGCGTTCCACCAGAGTCCCGATCGCGGACAGGTTCCCTTTGTCGATGAGCAAATCGCCCTCCCAATGCCCGGGAATGGCACGGTCCTCAGCTTCTGGCGGGTGTTCGGCAATGTTGCTCATTCCGGGGATCCGGTTCTCGCGTTGGCCGACCTTGCGTGACGGGCGCCGCAAGGTCCGGCCGGTGTGTAACGACGCCGTCAGTTCCCGTTTCAGCGCGCCGCGAGACTCCACATAGAGGGATTGGTAGATCGTTTCGGGTGACACCCGCACCTCCTCCCTATCTGGGAACTCGCGTTTCAACCGTCCCGAGATCTGCTCGGGTGAGTACCTCTTCTTCAAGTCCCTCTCCACGATCCCACGCAGGTGCGAATTTACAAGAAGTTTCGACGGCTTCGGCCTCGCGGCCCGCTCAAAAGCCAAGGCATGCGCACTGGTCGCCCGATACCCCGTGACGGCAACAGTGTTGCTAGTGCATTGGTGGTGGTCCTCATTGTCGTCGGCCTCGGCTACGTAGCCAGTAGCCAGGCGGACTCCGACGGGGACGGGTTGGCAGATCACGTTGAGGCGTCCGGCTGGCGCACGGTCGTTGGCAACACGTTTACCACTGATCCTCATGCGGCCGATACGGACGGCGACGGGCTCACCGATGGGGACGAGGCGGGTCGGGTGGTCTCTGACCCCGGCGCGAGCACGCTGTATGCGGGCAATTCCAACCCCACTAAGGGCGACTCAGACGACGACGATCTCGATGACAGGGCCGAGACGAGCGGCTGGCTGAGCGCGAGGGGCGCGGTCTACCGAACCGATCCGATGGATCCCGACACTGACGACGACAAACTCACCGACGGGGAGGAAGCCGGCCAGGCGGTCACTGTCCCTGACGCGGGCGTCGAGTTCGTGGTTTTCTCGAGCCCGCTGATGTCCGATACTGACGGGGATGACCTGTCCGATGCGGCTGAAGCCGATCTCTCCCTCGATGCGTTCGATCGCGACAGCGATGGCGATGGGGTCGAGGACGGCCGCGAGGTCGAGTATCTCGGCACGGCTCCGGATGTTGCTGACACTGACGGTGACGGCTTCGACGACGGGTACGAAGTTAAGAATCAGGAGAGCCAGGGCCTCGACCCATTATGGGCCGATGTAAGGGTCGAGCCATCGACCTACGCGTGGGAGTTCGCCCAGGGTGCGTTCGTTGGCGAGATCATTCCGGGTGACTCTCTCGCCTGGTTGGCCGGCAATCTTGCCTCCGGAAGCTCCAGCTTCATTCCCGGAGTCGGCTGGGTGATCGGCGGGGCTGCCGACCTCCGCGATGCCATCGGGTCGGGCATCCATGCTGACTGGGTCGGCGCAGGCTTCAGCGTCGTCGGCATGGCACCGGCCGTTGGCGACGCGGCCGCTATCCCCGCCAAAACCGCGAAGTTCGTCCTGCGTCACCCCGAGCTTGCCCCCGCTGTGGGTGCTGCCATCGTGGCGCTCAAGTGGGTTCCGGACGACATCAAAGTGACGACCATTGCGCAGATCACGCCGAACTGGGCGTACCTCCGGGCCGCCGGCTCCAGCGAAAAGTCGCTTCTCCGACTTCAGAAGGGGAGGGTCGGCCTCGATAGTCTCGCTGAGGCGATGAAACGCCCCGGTCACGTCAATGTCAACAGTGGCCGAGCTGGGTTCTTCGCCACGGGTCAGGAAGGAGAAGCATTCCTGGCCGGGCTCTATCGAGCGAAGGATGGCAGCAAATACACACAAATCGCACGTTCCACGAAAGACTGCATCGAGGTCTGCAATGACTTCCACCGGCGATTCGATGTTTTCGTTGACAACGTGGCTCACGAATCGAAAGTGGGTCGTGTTAATCTGAGCCCGTCAATTGAGCGGCAGATAAGGTCGGATGCTTACCTCGTGGATCAGGGCGACATTGAGGGGGCTCATTGGCACTTCTTTGCCAGTGCCGTCTCGAAGACTATGGGACCGAGCAAGCCGGTGCTCGACCTCCTGGACGAGCTAGAAATCCCGTACACGATCCATATCCCCGCATAGGAGCCGCTCGATGCCCGCCTACACCGACTTCGTCGCGATGACCAGTGCCGACGCGGCCGAGTACCTCGCCGGCTTTCTCGGCGATCAGCAAATGTCACTCGACCGGTTCGCATCGACCATCGACCGCGAACTGACGTTCTCACCTGGCTCGCTCGAGCCGGTGTGGGATGCAGTAGAGCCGAAGCTTGCTTGGCGAGCAGGATACGAACCGGCAGCCCTGGGCCAACCCGGACCTCAAATCGATGCGGATCAGCTCGAGCCTCCCGAAGATCTGCCCTCGTGGTTCCACCACCCCAGCTCTGCGGGATACGCCCGCTTCTCCGCAGACACCCTCTGGCTGATTGACGGTGCCGCTCGCTACCTCGGAGAGGTGCTCATTCAGACGGTCGGGGGCCGATGGGTATCGGGCGGGGAGCGAGTCAAGGGCTACATGTACCTGAACCAGCCCGTCATCACCGGGATCAGACCCGAGCCGGTAAGTCCGATGCAAACATGCTCCGTGCTTGCTGCCAGATCATTGCGGCAGCGCGTGGAGCGAGGACCACAGACCTTGGCCGACGTCTACAACGCCTGGCGCGCATAGCGCGCGACCGAAATCACACTCGGCGACGCCCACGGCCGCCGCAAGCCGGTCGGGCATCTCATAGTCGTGGCAAATGCGACCTCGGCACCGCACGACGCGGCGTTATAGGTGCTGTAGGTCAGGCGTAGCTGGGATGGCAAACGGCATCTCCGCGATGCGCGCTCCAACAACCCAGCGGATGCCGCCCGGCTGGAGGTGAACCTGGGGCACGCCTTCGACCGGTTTTGGCGATCCGACCAAGCACAATCCCGGCCTGGGCACGGCCAAGGTCTCAGCCCGGCGCAGACTCGTCACAATCGAGTGTCGAACCCACCTCCTCAACCGATACGGACAACGTTCAGGACGAGGTCGAAGACGGCACCGTCGACGGCGAAACTGCGGACGACTCCGGCACCGAGTCGACCGCGGAAACCGGTACAGAGTCCGACACCGAAGACACGACTGACGACATCAACGGCGTCGCTGTCGAAGACGGCACACAGGACTAACTGGTTCAAGCGTGGGTGGGCGGGTACGGGTGTGCTCGTCCACCCACCCCTACGCCGACGCCTACGCCGCCGGAAGTTCTATCGCGTCCAAAAGATTGTGACCTGAGGACCACATACGGCCGCTGGCCGGCCTGCACGAATTGTGAGGTCCGTGAACTGACAACAGGTCGACATTCATGACGACCGTGCCGTGACGTTTCCCCCGCTGGCGGCTGCACGTCAACCCAGCTGGACGCCCCAGAATTCGGCACCGTCGGTGGAAACGCCACCGGCTCAAGCAGTGGGGCTCAGTGGGCACCTGTGATGACTGAACGGTGATGGACATCTCAAGGTGCGTCTCCCGCACCTGCTGGACCGGCGGCAGCCGCTCGAGAGAACTCGTCAAGCAGGTCCGCGAAAACGGCCACTGTATGCGCGTCCCAACGCGGTGCCGCCCGGCGGAGGAAGTCGATCCGGAACTGCTTGGCAGTCGCGTTGAGTTCTTCACCAGTCGGCGTGAGATCAAGATTCACACTCCGTGGATCGTCTCGCCCGGGTAAACGCTCAACGAAGCCGGCATTCTCTGTGGCAGCCACGAGCCGGCTTGCCGTGGAGGGCTTCACCGAGAGGTTCCCGGCGATATCTGAGATTCGGGTCCGCTCGCCATGAGCACGACGACGAACAATGGCGTCAACGACGAGAACGGCTGAGAGATCGGCCACCCCGTTCACTTGCTTCGGCCCCTGCAGTAGCCGACGCATCCTGATCAGGGACGCGTCGATCTTGTCCCACTCGTCACCACGCAACATAGTTGTACTCTACACATGTAGGATCGTGAGCACGCTTATGACACAGATAGGGGATCCGGATGAGAACTGACCTGATTCTGGTGACCGGCGCGACTGGCAACGTTGGCCGCGTCGTGGTGGAACGGCTGCTTGCGGCCGGGTGCAGAGTGCGAGCCGCCGGGCGCACTGCCGAGTCAGTCACCCAGATTTTCGGCGATCGTGTGGATGCCGTCACACTTGACTTCACTGACCACACCACGTGGACAGCTGCGTTTGAGGGCATTCAGCGGATGTTCCTGCTGCGACCCCCGCAACTGGGCAAACCAAAGAAACAAATGCTTCCCGCTCTCGAATTTGCCAAAAAGTCCGGTGTGAAACAGATCGTGTTTCTCTCGCTTCAGGGGGCAGAAAAAAACAAGGTGGTGCCGCACGCTGCCATCGAAGCGTGGCTGCGCACCTCGGGTGTCACCTGGACGTTCGTGCGTGCCTCGTTCTTCCACCAAAACCTGTCTACCACCCACCTCACTGATGTTCGCGATCGCGATGAGATCGTCGTTCCTGCTGGGCGCGGTGCGACGGCCTTCGTTGACGCCGAAGACGTCGGCGCCATCGCTGCAGACGCGTTACTCAACCCGTTGACCCACGCCAACACCGCTACGACGGTGACAGGGAACGAAGCACTCACCTACGAGCAGATCGCTCTGATTCTGAGCGCAGAACTCGGCCGCACCATCCGCTATGCCCGGCCCGGTATCGCCCGATACATTTGGCACGCACGCCACACTCTGGGGATGCCGTGGGGGATGGTCCTCGTCACTGCCGCCATTTATACCACGGCTCGTCTTGGCCTCGCTGCCAACCTCTCCGATGAGGTTCGCCCGGTTCTCGGCCGTGACCCCATAGGTTTCGCTGAGTTTGCACATAGAGAACGCCAAGTCTGGAATCCTGCTTCCACGCCGACCGAGAGGCACACCGCATGAACATCGCAGTCCTTGGAGCCACCGGCCGGACCGGCCGCCTCGTCCTTCGAGAGGCGACGGAACGCGGCCACCAGGTCATCGCTCTTGCTCGCAACGGCGCGTCCCTTATTGAAGACGGTGTCATTGTGCATGAAGGCGATGTTCGTGATTTGGATGCCGTCACAAGAGTTGTCGAAGGAGCGGGCGCCGTGATTTCTGCCGTTGGTGCTCGAGGCCGCGATTCGAACCTCCACACCCTGCTCGCTCAACACACCGCTACCGCGATGAGGACTTCGGGCGTGACACGCTTCGTCGGGATAAGCGTTGGCGGCCTCGACGTGCCGGGCGATCAAAAGGGCCTACGAGATCGTGTTATCGGAGCCCTCGCCCGCACCCTCGCGGGAAAAGCGTCAGAGGACCGGAAACGGGAATACGAAATCTGGCGAGACAGTGAATTACGATGGACACTCGTTCGGGTTCCTCGCTTGACTGACGGTGAGACCAATACGGCACCCGTCATCAGCGTTGAAACCCCGCCGCGCGGCATTACTTTGCACCGCGCAGCACTGGCAGGACTCCTGGTGGATTGCGCGACCAGTGCGAAATTCATAGACCAGGCACCGTTCGCGGCGAACAACTAACAACCTTCCCTGCACGACCTGCCTCCTGGAGCGCTGCACGTCGACGAGGTAGTGCCACATTCAGGCCCGAACTAACGGCGTCGCCCTTGAAGACGGCACACAGGACTAAACGGATTAGGCGAGGGTGGGCGCGGAGCGGGGCCCCCGTCCGCCTACGCCCACCCCGGGTGACAGTCCCATCGCATCCCGAAAACTCACTTCCAGAGGACCGGAAACTGCGTCTGGCCGGGCTGCACGAATTGCAGGGTTCGTGAACGTGACTATAGATCGACATTCGTGACCGCGGGCCCGTGACGCCCTTCTCCTTCCGCTGGAAGCGGGTGGTCGACCCAGTTGAACGCTCTAGACGGCACCATCGGTGGAGATGGCCACATGCCAAAGCCGTGCGGCTTGATGGGCACCTACGATGGACGGACGTAAAGCCCCGTGTCAAGACATTGACACACCAATCAGAACTCAGCACCTGATCGGGCATTCTGTTCGCCTGCGAACCGGTCAAAATCGCCAGATTTGGCTTGGGTAATGGATTCGAGTCTCAGCACTGATTGTGAAATCGTCATCTGATCAAGATTTATCCTTTAGCAGCGGCGGTGCGGCGAGATTTGATGCGGTCAACGTTTATTCAACGCCTATTCCGAAAAGCTGCTTATTGTGGACGCTTACGCGAAAGGCGCTCGATCCATTTCGAGTGGCCGCGAGTGACCTCGATCGTCTTCGCGTGAGGGGACCTGCGCCAGTGTCTCGCCCCGGGTTTAATGGAGGTTTTTGATCACCCGGAAAGGTTGAGAATTATGCCAACAGGGAAGAGATATCCGCCGGAGTTGAAGGAGCGGGCGCTGCGTTTGTTGATGTCCGCTCGTAAGGAGGGCGGCGGCGATGGCGCGTTTGCTCGAGGGGCGTCAGCTCGTATTGGGCAGCAATTCGGGGTCCCTGCGGACACGCTGCGGAGGTGGGTCTTGCATGCCGAGATCGATGCCGGCGTTCGCCCGGGGACCACGACGGATGACGCCGCCCGGCTGCTCGAGCTGGAGCGAGAGAACCGTGAGTTGCGGAGGGCGAATGCCATTCTGCGCAGTGCGTCGGCTTTCTTCGCGGCGGAGCTCGACCGCCCCTCCAACAGATGACCACGTTCATCGACCAGAACAAGCACGACTACGGGGTCGAGCCGATCTGCAAGGAACTGTAGATCGCCCCGTCGACGTACTACGCGGCCATCAGCCGGCCGCCGTCACTACGATCGAAATGGATGAGGTGACCGTGGTGAAGATCAGAGACGTGCACCAGACGAACTACGGCGTCTACGGGGTGCGGAAGGTCCACGCTCAGCTCAAACGCGATGACCACCCGGTCGCCCGCTGCACGGTTGAACGGCTCTTGCGCCGCGAGGGCTTGCGCGGCATTACCCGGTCGAGGACTCCGCGGACCACGATTCCAGGGCCGCTCAGCGACCGCCCCGACGACCTGGTGCGGCGGGCGTTCACCGCGCCAGCACCAAATTGCCTTTGGGTGGCGGACATCACCTACATCCGCACGTTCTCCGGCTGGGTCTACGCGGCGTTCGTCACCGACGAGTTTTCTCGTCGGGTCGTCGGCTGGCAGCTGTCCAGCATACCCACGCGCCTCGCGCTCGACGTGCTGGAGATGGGGATCTGGACCCGGGAGAGTGAAGGACGCGACCTCTCCCAACTCGTCCACCACTCAGACCGCGGGGTGCAGTATCGAGCCGTGCGTTACACCGAACGCCTCGCCCAAGCCGAAGCCGTCGCATCCGTCGGTTCCACGGGCGATAGCTACGGGTGGGTCAACGCCCGCCTCAACAGCTCGTGCTCGATCGGCGTGGCTTAAGGGCCCGCTTCGGTCAGCCAGCTCGTATGGCCAGAGACGTTTGTCAATGGCGGCGATATTCGGTAGGGCTGACGCCGTGGTGGCGTTTGAAGGCGGTGCTGAGGGTGAAGGGGCTACCGTAGCCCACCAGTTGAGCGATGTCTGCGGTTGTCCGACGCGGGTCTGAAAGCAGCTCGCCGGCCAGTAGCATCCGCCAGCTGGTGAGGTATGCCATCGGAGGTTCGCCTACTGACGTGCGAAAACGGTGCGCGAGCGTTGCTCGCGAGACGGATAAGTGTTGGGCGAGCGATTCGATGGTCCAGGGCGCGCCGGGTGATTCATGCAGGAGCCTCAGGGCATCGGACACGAGAGGATCACGGCCCGCCGCGAGCCACCCGGAGGCAGATTCAGGGTGTTCGCGCGCCCAGCCGCGCAGCGCGTGCACAAGCAAGACGTCGAGGAGGCGGTCGACTGCGCCGCCCTGTCCGGGCGCGTCAACGGAGATTTCATCACGGAGGAGGCGCAGCAGCGCCTCGTCGACGTGTCCCGCGGGGACGACCGCGACTACAGGCAGTGCCGCAGCGACTACCGTGCCGATCTGAGCGTCAGATTCGTACGTACCAATCAGCATGGTCGTAGCGCCTGTGGGCGAGTTTCCCCAGGTGCGCACACCCTGCGCCATGCTGATGCTGACGTGATTGCCGTCCCGGGTCGTGCAGATTTGACCGGGGTGAATGACGACAAGCCCTTCGCGCTCGGGGTCGTCTGCAAGACGATACGGTTCCGGTCCGCGCACGATGGCAATATCCCCGGGTTTCAGGCTGACCCGCGCCCGCTCCGTGACCAGAGATGCTTCGCCGGACAGAATCGCGATGAGAGTCAGTGGCGCGCGATCCTGAACATCGATCGACCACGGTGGGTCCATGACGACGCGCAACGCAAACGCCCGCTGCGCGTGCGGGCCGCTGAGGAGATGAGTGAGTGCGTCCACATCCCCACACTAGACGATCACGAATGTAATCGACTCGATCAGCTATTCAACATCTGTTCAATGATGTGTTGGCTGAGGATATGACGAATTCACCAGTTCTTGTTCTCGGCGGTACCGGCCGCACCGGCCGTCGCATTACCGAGCGGCTTCGAATTCGCGGCGTGCTCACACGGGTGGCCTCCAGGCGATTCGTGCATCCGTTTGATTGGGCTCAGCCCTCGACCTGGGACGCCGCGCTGAGCGGCACCTACGCGGCATATGTCTGCTACTCCCCGGACCTCGCCTTCCCTGGTGTCTCGGACCTCATCGCGCAGTTCGCAGACCGAGCACGCGCTCACAAGGTGCGCCGGTTGGTCCTCCTGTCGGGCCGCGGCGAACAGGGCGCACGCGCCAGCGAGCGTGCGATCCAACAGTCCGGCACCGATTGGACGATCGTGCGGTCGTCGTGGTTCGCCCAGAATTTCAGCGAACATTTCCTACTCGGGCCGGTACAACGAGGCCGCCTGGTACTTCCAGCCGGCGCCGTGCGGGAACCGTTCGTCGATCTTGATGACCTGGCCGATCTGGCGACCGCCGCGCTGACCGAAAAGGGACACGCCGGTCGCGTCTACGAGATCACCGGACCGCGACTCCTGTCAATGACCGACGTCGCGGCCGAACTGTCCCATGCGACCGGGCGACAAATTTGCTATCAGCCGAGCACCCCGGCGGAGTTCGTAGCGGATGTCGCGGCGGACGGCATTCCCGCTTCGGAAGCAGAGCCGCTCGCCGACTTGGTCCAGGACGTGGCCGATGGTCGCAATGCTTCGCTGACCGAGGACCTGGAAATGGCACTCGGCCGGCCTTTGACCGACTTCGCGCTCTATGCGCGGCGCGTTGCCGCAACGGGCCTGTGGCACGAAAGATCCGTGGCTCACTCGTGACGGAACTGTTCGGCACCGTCGTGACGGTCGCAGCGGCGGTCGGGGCTGGCGTCACGGGAGGGGTCTATTTCACGTTCGCCACAATCGTGTCTCCGGCCCTGCGCCTTCGTTCGGCCCCTGAGGCCGTGGCCGTGATGCAACGAGTCAACGAAAAAGCCCTTCGTCCTCCTTTCATGATTGTCTTCTTCGGGGGCGCCCTGGCCGCGTGCGCGGCAGCCGTCATTGCTATGTTCCCGGGCGATAGCGCCGGAATAGTTCCCGTTCGCCTCATCGGCGCAGGCCTAACAGTGGCGTCCTTCGTCACGACAATCCTCTCTAATGTGCCGCGGAACAACGCGCTGGCCCGGATCAGGCCATCCGAGTGGGACGCCGCTGACGCGTGGCGATCTTTCGACGCAGGTTGGAGTCGTGCGAACACGACTCGAGCCGTGCTGGCGATCACCGGCTCGGCGTTTCTCGCCTCGTCACTGGCCATACGCCTTTAGCTAGAGTGCGAACTCTCACGATGCATCGTCTGAAGACGGGCCTGCGCGCTCTCGCGTTTGATCGAATGTCGTTCGTTTATCGCATACGGATCGTCTGATGAGCACTCTGTCTCGTCCAGGGTTCGGCTCACGGGCGGTGGGGACAATTAGCCGTCTTACCAGTTGGTCTACTGCCGTTAGCCGGATGGCCCATAACCGTGTGCCTCGCGCTTGGCTTTCGCCGCCGCGAATTCCACTGCATGACCGCCTCGACGTACCTTCGCTGAGGGTCATGAGCATCTTATTTGTCGACGCTCTTTGAGAATATTCCGTTGGCGCTCTTCGAAAAGTAGGCCACCGTTGTGTGTCTATTCTGTGGTGTTCTCTGGTCTGGCGGAAGGCAGCGTGGTGATGCCGCTGTCTTTGAGTCCGTAGCTGGCGCCCTTGAGGGTGATGACGTCGGCGTGGTGCACGACTCGGTTCTCACACCGACAGGGGCAACGCAGGCGCGCGAGCGCAGCAGGGAGGCACGCGAAGCGGATGCCGCGGCATCCGTTTAGGGGGGCCTGCGGTTCTGCACATGGTTTGCCCAGTGGCGGTGCCTAGAGTCGAAGCAGGTCGCGATGCGCGGCCCCGGACGACGGATCAGTACCCGGAACGCGACAAGACTGGCCAAGGAGTATCAGTCATGTCGTGGATCATTTTGATTGCGTCCGGAGTGCTCGAAGCTGTCTGGGCGACCGCGCTCGGCAAATCCGAGGGCTTCACCAAATTGTGGCCGACCGTGATTTTCGGCGGGGCACTCGCGCTCAGCATGGCCGGCCTGGCCTGGGCGATGCGGGAGATTCCGATTGGAACGGCCTACGCCGTCTGGGTGGGGATCGGCGCCGCGCTGACTGTGACCTGGGCGATGATCAGCGGTGACGCGAGCGTATCCTGGGTGAGGATTGCCCTGCTGGTGGGCCTGATCGGCTGCATTGTGGGGCTCAAACTCGTCGACGGCGCGCAGTGAGAGGTCAGGCCAAGGTCTGACCCTCCAACAGGTCGGCCAGGCCGCCCAGGGCGCTGATCGTGTGGTCCGGTGCTGCGAAGTAGCTCGGGTAGACGCCGCCGCTGCGGTTCAGCCATGCGGTGCTGAGGCCGGCCTGTGCTGCCCCGTGAAGGTCCCAGGGGTGCACCGCCACGAGGAGCAGGTCACCCGGTGCAACTCCGCAGGCCGCCGCGGCGTAATCGTAAGCCGCTCGAACCGGCTTCCACGCCGGGGCGTCTTCGACGGTGAGGACGGCCTCGAATTCGCCGCGCAGCCGGGAGCGCGTCAGCAGCGACTCGGCCACCTGGGCAGGTCCGTTGGAAAGGGTCACGAGACGCAACCCTGCGCTCTTTAACCGGGATACTCCTTCGGCTATGTCGGGGTGCAGGCTCAGCGTGTCGAAGCCGTTCAAGATGTGCGCCACGGCATCGTCGACCCGGCGTGTCAGGGGAACGCCCCTGAGGGTTTCACGCAGAATTTCAGCTCCGATCGCGGAGAAATTTGCGGTTCCGCCGGCGGCAGCGAGGGCGAATCCGTCTCGGAGGAGGGCGGCGAACCAGATCTGGGCCAAGTGGGCCGGGGCGCCGATCTCGGCGAACCGAGCGCTCAGCGGGGACATGTCGGAGAGTGTCTCGTTGACGTCGAACACGATCACTGATGGTGCGCTCTTCATCGTGCGCTGTCCGCCGGGGTGGAGGTTGCGGCATCCGTTCGTGCGAGACCGGCGATGAAGCGGCGTATCTCGTCGACGTGCTGAGCGGTGAGGCCGATGGTCATATCCGGCTGCACCAGGAGAGTGGGCCGAACCTGCGCGATGGCCCAGTCGCGCGCGTCCTGGCGCAGGATGTCGTCGATCCAGATCACCGCATCGGGCACCGGATCTTGTCGCGCCAGCCAGCGACTGACCCAATGCAACTTGGCGGTCGGTGCGGGAGCCGACGGGTCGAAGTGCAGGTTATGTGGAAAGGCAATGCCCTCGGTCGCCGAGGACAGTTCGAGGTACTTCGTCAGGTGAAATGTGTGTGTGGGAGACCACGTGGTCGCCCACACAATGGATCCAAGGGCTCCGAGCTGTCGCACGAGGTGCGCGCGCGGCGGATCGAGTACCAGGCGCTGGGCGATGACCCGAGGGTTCAGCACCCCATCAACGTCAAGGAGGATCAGGATGTTGCGTGCGGTCATCAGTCGATCATAGGCGTCGCGGGCCAGGAGCTGGCCGCTGGCATGGCGGTGACCCTCACTACGGTCGACGCATCCGCGCTATGAAACGTTTTCAATATGGACGGCGTTCTTGGCACACTAGCGGATGCTGCCTTTCGCTCGCACCGGTCAGGGCGTGTTCTGCGGCGGCCCGGCCGTACACCGGGGCGAACTTGAACCCATGCGTACAACCAACGAGTTGGTTCCCCTGGCCGAAGTTCCGGCCGACCCGCCGGGTGTTTCAATTTGTGCTGGCGCTCGGCGAAAGGCCGATCTAGGCTGTTCGCATGGCAGCTGGTCCTTTGCCTGCCGGGTTGGACGGAAAAGCGTCGGATGCAATGCTGTCGCTGGGCCGTTTCTTCACGCGGTGGGAACAGACAGATGACGGCCGGGCGGTATTTCGCCAGGGTGGCCGTAAAGGAGACGTGTTCTACCGTGACCGGTGGAGCCACGACAAGGTGGTTAGGTCCACCCATGGCGTGAACTGCACGGGGTCGTGTTCGTGGAAGGTCTACGTGCGTGACGGCATCGTCACCTGGGAAGCCCAGCAGACGGACTACCCCTCGGTGGGTCCGGACAGCCCCGAGTACGAACCTCGCGGCTGCCCGCGCGGAGCGGCCTTCAGCTGGTACACCTACTCGCCGACTCGGGTGCGGTATCCCTACGCCCGCGGCGTTCTCGTCGACATGTACCGGGAGGCCAAGGCCCGACTGAATGACCCGGTGCGGGCCTGGGCGGATGTCGTGGGAGACCCCGAACGCCGTCGCCGCTACCAGCAGGCCCGCGGAAAAGGCGGCCTCGTACGCATTCCGTGGACGGAAGCGATCGAGATCACCGCCGCCGCCCACGTGCACACCATCAAGACCTACGGCCCGGACCGCTGCTCGGGTTTCTCGCCGATCCCAGCCATGTCAATGGTCTCCCACGCTGCCGGAAACCGTTTCATTCAGCTGATCGGCGGGGTCATGACGTCGTTCTACGACTGGTACGCCGACCTTCCGGTGGCCAGCCCACAGGTGTTCGGTGACCAGACCGACGTTCCCGAATCCGGCGACTGGTGGGATGCCACCTATCTCATGATGTGGGGTTCGAACGTGCCGGTGACGCGCACACCGGATGCCCACTGGATGACCGAGGTACGCTACCGCGGCACCAAAGTCGTCGCGATCAGCCCGGACTACGCCGACAACACCAAGTTCGCCGACGAATGGCTGCCCGCTCAGGCGGGAACGGATGCCGCCCTCGCGATGGCGATGGGCCACGTACTGCTCAAGGAATTCTTCGTCGACCGGAGCATCCCGTACTTTGAGGGGTATGTGCGCCGGTACACCGACCTGCCCTTTCTGGTGCGACTGGAGGAACACCCCGATGGGCAGGGCCTCGTGCCCACCAAGTTCCTCGTGGCGGCCGACCTGCCGGAGCAAGCGGGCACCGAGGGAGCCGCATTCAAAACAGTGCTGCTCGACGCGAACACCGGCCAGCCCGTCGTGCCGAACGGCTCGATCGGCTACCGCTACGGCGAAGCCGGGCAGGGCAAATGGAACCTCGACCTGGAGGGTGTCGACCCGGCGCTGAGCCTGCTCGACGAGGCGAACGGCGGGATGAACGGCGAGACCGCGAGCATCCGCCTGCCGTGTTTCGAAGCGCCGTCCGGTGAGGGATCCGTGCTCACCAGGGGAGTGCCGGTGCGCCGCGTCGCCGGGCACCTCGTGACGACGGTGTTCGACCTGATGCTGGCACAGTACGGGGTGGGCCGGCCCGGACTTCCGGGCGACTGGGCCACCGGCTACGACGACGTGTCAACGCCATACACGCCGGCCTGGCAGGCCGAGATCACGAGTGTTCCGGCCGAGGCGTGCATTCGGGTGGCGCGGGAATTCGCCCGCAACGCCGAAGAATCCAAGGGCCGGTCGATGATCATCATGGGTGCCGGTATCTGCCAGTGGTTCCACGGCGACGCGACCTACCGGGCTGTGCTGTCCCTGCTGATGCTCACCGGCTGCATGGGCCGCAACGGGGGCGGCTGGGCGCACTACGTCGGGCAGGAGAAGACCCGGCCGATCACCGGCTGGATCTCGCTCGCCAACGCGCTGGACTGGAGCCGCCCGCCGCGCACCATGATCGGCACCGGCTACTGGTACATGCACACCGACCAGTGGCGGTCAGACGGGTACTCGGCCGATTCGCTGAAATCGCCGCTCGCCACCGGCCACTTCGATGGCATGCATACCGCCGACACTCTGGCCCAGTCCGCGCGGCTCGGCTGGATGCCGTTCTACCCGCAGTTCGACCGCAACCCGCTCGACCTGGCCGATGAGGTGCAGGCAGCGATCGACCGCGGCGACACAACGGATGCCCCGCGGTACATCGCCGACGCGCTCACCAGTGGCCGACTCACCCCCGCCATCGACGACGTCGATGCCCCGGAGAATTGGCCGCGCACCCTCATGCTGTGGCGCTCGAACCTGTTCGGTTCCTCGGCCAAGGGCAACGAGTATTTTCTCAAGCATCTGCTCGGCACGCACCACAACGTGCTCGGCCAGGACCACGTGAACGCCGCCCGGCCCCGCGATGTCCTCTGGCGCGAAACCGCGCCAGAGGGCAAACTCGACCTGCTCGCATCGGCTGATTTTCGCATGACCTCGACTACCCTGCTGTCGGACATCGTATTTCCCGCTGCCACCTGGTACGAAAAGCACGACCTGTCCTCAACCGACATGCATCCGTTCGTGCACGCCTTCAGCCCGGCGATCGATCCGCCGTGGGAGGCCAAGACCGATTTCGACACCTTCCGCCTGCTCGCCGAAGAATTCTCCCGGCAGGCCCGGGTTCACCTCGGTACCCGGAAAGACCTGGTGAGCGTGCCACTGCAACACGACACACCCGGTGAGATCGCGCAGCCGGGCGGGGTCGTGCGGGACTGGCGGGACGCATCCGTTGCCGCAGTCCCGGGGCAGAACATGCCGGTCTTCTCGATCGTGGAACGCGACTACACCGCCATCGCCGAGAAGCTCGCGACCGTGGGGCCGCTCGCCGAACAGCGCGGTTTCACGGTGAAAAACGTGACCTACCGGCTGGAGCACGAGATCGAACGGCTCAAGGGCAGCAACGGGGTGATGCGGGGCGGTGCCGGTGACGGCCGGTCGGCGATCGACACCGACGCGAAATTCGCCCAGGCCATTCTGAGTTTCTCCGGAACGACCAACGGCGAACTGGCCGTACAGGGGTTTCGGGAGCTTGAAAAGCAGACCGGCATGCACCTCGTCGACCTCGCCACCGGCTCGGAGGAGAAACGCGTCACCTTCGCCCAGACCCAGGCCGCCCCGGTGCCGGTGATCACGTCACCGGAATGGTCGGGATCGGAAACCGGAGGCCGGCGCTACTCGCCGTTCACAATTAACGTGGAACGGCTCAAGCCCTGGCATACCCTCACCGGGCGTATGCACTTCTTTCTCGATCATGACTGGATGATCGACCTCGGCGAGGCCCTGCCCATCTACCGGCCACCGCTTGACATGCAGCGCCTGTTCGGCGAGCCCAAGTTCGGGCCGAACGGCACCACCGAGGTCACCGTGCGTTATCTCACGCCGCACTCGAAATGGTCGATCCATTCCGAGTATCAGGACAACCTGTTCATGCTGTCGCTGTCCCGCGGCGGCCCGACCGTGTGGATGAGTCCGATTGACGCGGCGTCGATCGAGGTTGCCGACAACGACTGGGTCGAGTGCGTCAGCATGAACGGTGTGCTCGTGGGCCGGGCCATCGTCAGCCACCGGATGCCGCAGGGCGTCGTCTACGTCTACCACGCGCAGGAGCGCACCATCGACGTACCCAAGTCCGAAGCCACCGGGCGGCGCGGCGGCATCCACAACTCGGTCAGCCGGCTGCTGGTGAAACCGACGCACCTGATCGGCGGCTACGCGCAGCTTTCCTATGCCTTCAACTACCTGGGGCCGACCGGCAACCAGCGAGACATGGTCTCAACCATTCGGCGACGTTCCCAGGAGGTGCGGTACTGATGCGCGTTATGGCTCAAATGGGCATGGTAATGAACCTCGACAAGTGCATCGGCTGCCATACCTGCTCGGTCACCTGCAAACAGGCGTGGACCAACCGCGCCGGCACCGAATACGTCTGGTTCAACAACGTGGAAACCCGGCCGGGGCAGGGCTATCCGCGCCGATATGAAGACCAGGAGAAGTGGCGGGGCGGGTGGAAGCTCAACAAGAAGGGGCGGCTCGCGCTGAATAGCGGCGGCCGCGTGGCCAAGCTGCTCGGGCTGTTCGCGAGCCCGGTGCAGCCCGAGCTGAAGGACTACTACGAGCCCTGGACCTACGACTACAAAACCCTCATCGATGCGCCGCTCGGCGATGACTTTCCCGTCGCGCGGCCGAAATCACTGATCACCGGCAAGGACACCCAGATCACCTGGTCGGCGAATTGGGACGACGACCTCGCCGGCGCTCCCGAGATGGGCCACCTCGACCCCATTGGCGAGAAGGTGCGTCGTGAATCCGAAGACAAGATCAAGTTCGCCTTCGAGCAGACCTTCATGTTCTACCTGCCGCGCATCTGCGAGCACTGTCTCAACCCGTCCTGCATGGCGTCGTGCCCGTCGGGCGCGATCTACAAGCGGGTCGAGGACGGCATCGTGCTGGTTGACCAGGACAAGTGTCGCGGTTGGCGTCAGTGCATCACCGGCTGCCCGTACAAGAAGATCTACTTCAACCACAAGACCGGCAAGGCCGAGAAGTGCACCTTCTGCTATCCCCGCGTCGAAATCGGGTTGCCCACGGTGTGCTCGGAAACCTGCGTGGGGCGGCTGCGCTACCTGGGCCTGTTTCTCTACGACGCCGATCGGGTGACGGATGCTGCAGCTGTCACCGACGAGACCGACCTCTACCAGTCGCAGATGGATCTGCTGCTCGACCCGAACGATCCCGCGGTGGCGGCTGCGGCATCCGCTCAGGGCATACCCGACGACTGGATCGACGCCGCCCGCCGGTCGCCGGTCTACGCCCTCGCCAAGGTGTACCAGGTCGCGTTGCCGCTGCACCCCGAATATCGCACCATGCCGATGGTCTGGTACGTGCCGCCGCTCTCGCCGATCGTGGATCTGCTCAGCGACCAGGGCCATGACGCTGAAGACAGCGGAACCCTGTTCGGCGCGATCGACGCCCTGCGCATTCCGGTCGAGTACCTCGCTGAGCTCTTTACCGCGGGCGACACCGATCTCATCACCGAAGTGTTGCGAAAACTCGCCGCGATGCGGGCGTACATGCGCGGCATCACCCTCGGTCAGCAAGCGGATGCCGCTATTCCGGCCTCCGTCGGAATGTCGCCGGAGTCGATGTACGAAATGTACCGGTTGATGGCCATCGCGAAATATGAGGAGCGTTACGTCATTCCGAAGGCGCACGTGGAGCAGGCGCACGATCTGGAAGAGATGGGCTGTTCCGTGGACTTCGAGGGCGGCCCCGGCATGTACGAGGACTCGCCGTTCGGCGAGGCGAGTGGACGGCCGACACCGGTAGCGGTCGAGAACTTCTACGCCCTGAAAGACCGGCAGACCTCCGACACGGCGAGCGGCGCGGCGACCTTGCGCAACCGGGTCAATCTGCTCAACTGGGACGGCAACGGGGCCCCGGCCGGCCTGTTTCCGGAGTCCCGCGATGTGCCGCGGGCGGCCGCGGCCTCCCCGGCCGACCTGGGCGGCCCGACTGCGGCCGGGGGATCCAGCCCGGGTTCCGGTGACTCCGCAGGCACGCCATGATGCGCGACCGGGTGGTCTATCAGGCCGCCGGCTGGTGCCTGTCCTATCCCGACGCCGAGCTGCTCGAACGGGTTGCGCTGATGCGCGCCGCCCTCGCCGAGCAGGGCCGCAAGGCGGCGACCTTCAACGACTTCTTCGCCTATCTCGCCGCCAGCGACGTCGGCTCACTGCAGCGCCGTTATGTGGAGACTTTCGACCTGAGCAAGCATCATCCGCTCTATCTGTCGTACTGGACTGACGGTGACACCCGCCGCCGCGGCGACGTGCTCGCCGCCTTCAAGAAGGTGTATCGGCAGACCGATTTTCTCACCAACACCCACGGCGAACTGCCCGATTTTCTGCCGCTCGTGCTCGAATTCGCGGCGATCGCCGACCCCGTCGCCGGACGAGAACTGCTGCGGCAGTACCGGCCAAGCCTCGAGCTGCTGCGGCTTGCCCTGATCGAGCACGGCTCACCGTACGGCCAGGTCGTCGCCGACGTCTGCGCCACCCTGCCCGGCGCCTCGCCGGCCGACCGGGAGGCGGTGCAGCGCATGGCCGGCTACGGTCCGCCGACCGAAACGGTCGGCCTCGAACCCTACGATCCGCGGCTGCTGCCGCTGAAGGGGGCCTGACGATGGACCTGCTGCTGTGGGGTGTGCTGCCCTATGTCATGGTCGCCATTCTGATCGGCGGCTCCATCTGGCGCTACCGCTACGACCAGTTCGGCTGGACGACCAGATCGTCGCAACTCTACGAGAGCCGGCTGCTGCGAATCGGCTCTCCAATCTTTCACTTCGGACTGCTCGCGGTCATCGCCGGTCACTTCTTCGGACTGGTGATCCCGATGGCCTGGACCCTTGCCGTGGGAATGAGTCAGGATTTCTACCACCTCAACGCCCTGCTCGTCGGCGGCGTCGCCGGGGTCGGTACCCTCGGCGGGATTCTCATTCTGATCTACCGTCGGCGCAAGACCGGGCCGGTATTCATGGCGACCACCCGCAATGACAAGGTCATGTACGTCGTGCTGACCGCAGCGATCGTGCTTGGCCTGTGGACCACCCTGGCGAGTGTGTTCGAAGGCGACCACGGGCACAACTACCGGGAGACTGTGGCGCCCTGGTTCCGCTCGCTGTTCATTTTTCAGCCGGACATCGCCGCGATGGCCGCTGCCCCATTCTCGTTCCACATCCACACCCTCGTCGGTATGCTGCTGTTCATCATCTGGCCCTTCACCCGGCTGGTGCACGCCTTCACCGCCCCGCTGCATTATCTGTTCCGGCCCTACATCGTCTACCGCACCCGCGACCAGGTACCCGGCGCGATCAGGCCGATCCGGCGGGGTTGGGCACCCATCGGCACCTCAGACCGAACGCGAGACAAGAAGTAGCCGTGGCTGAAACTCTGCGGGAACGTGCCAGGGCCAGCAAGGGGTTCAATCTCGTTCTCGCGACGTTGTCGTCTGTGGTGTGTTTTTGGGCGTGGACAAGCGTGGCGCCGCTCGGGGTGCGGTACAGCCTCGATCTGGAGTTGACGTCGACGCAGGCATCCATTTTGGTGGCGATGCCCGTCTTCGTCGGGTCGATCGGTCGTATTCCGGTGGGCGTACTGACGGATCGGTTCGGGGGACCGATCATGTTCACCGCGGTACTGTTGGGCACCGTGCCGGCGCTTCTGCTCGTTGCGCTGGCCGGAACCCTGGGGGTCTACTGGGCTCTCGTATTCTGCGCACTTCTGTTGGGCGTTGCCGGAACAGTCTTCGCCGTGGGGATACCGTTCGTGAGCACGTGGTACGAGCTGTCGCGGCGCGGCTTTGCCACCGGCATCTTCGGTGCGGGAATGGGGGGCACAGCCCTGTCCGCGTTCTTCACGCCGAGATTCGTCACGTGGTTCGGCTACATTCCCACCCACCTGATCCTGGCTGGCTTGCTGGTCGCGACCGCGGTCCTCGTGCGAACCTGCCTCGGGAATGCGCCGAGCTGGGTGTCCAACACCCAACCGTTCATTCCCAAGCTCCTCTCCGCCGCGAAACTCGGTGTGACCTGGCAGATGTGTTTTCTCTACGGTGTGGTCTTCGGCGGTTTCGTGGCGTTCTCGACCTATCTGCCCACCTACCTGCGCGATATCTACGATTTCGATCTGACAGCGGCGGGAACCCGCACGGCCGGCTTCGCCGTGGCTGCGGTTCTGCTGCGCCCGGTCGGTGGGATCCTCGCCGACCGGATCGGTCCCAAACCCGTCGTTATCGCGTCGCTGGCCGCCGTCGCCGTGCTCGCTTGGCTGGTCAATCTGCGCCCCGACGGCGAGATACCGGCCGGGCTGACCTTTGTGGCGATGGCGTCAGCCCTCGGGCTGGGAGCCGGCGGAGTCTTCGCCTGGTTGGGACGTAACGCGCCGCCCGACAAGGTCGGGTCGGTCAGCGGTATCGTCAGCGCGGCCGGCGGGCTCGGCGGCTACTTTCCCCCGCTCGTGATGGGGGCGACCTACAACGCCGCCGACAACAGCTACGCCATCGGTCTGCTCCTGCTGGCCGGGACTGCAGCCGTGGCACTGGTCTTCACCATCGTGGCCGTGCGCGAGCATCCCACCCAACCGGCGGGTTCCAGCCGTTGATCGGGTCATCGGGCCTCGATTCCGTTTACAGTGGGTGGTTTGGAGCGCACCAGTGAGAGGACAGCCATGAGCAGCACGTTCAGCAGGGAAGAAAAGGCCGCAATGCGGGCAGCGGCGGCCGAAGTGAAGGCCGCCAAGGCTGGCGCCGATCTGGAGGCTGCCTGTCTCGCCGCGATCGCCGAGATGACGGGAACGGATCACGAATTAGCCGAGACCCTACATCAGCTGGTCACGACGCACACGAGCCTCGGGGCGAAGACGTGGTACGGAATGCCGGCCTATGCCACCAGCGACGGCAAGGTGGTGGTGTTCTTTCAGAGTGCAGCCAAATTCAAGGTGCGCTATGCCACGATCGGCTTTCAACCAGACGCGAACCTCGACGAGGGTGATCTCTGGCCCACCTCCTATGCGGTCACGAAGTTGACCGCCGCGGATCAGAAGAAACTGGTGGCTCTGCTCGAAAAGGCTGTCGGCGAAAGCTAGCGCGGCAAGCCGATAAGCCGATAAGCCGATAAGCCGATAAGCCCATCGTGTTCGCCAACGATTAGGCCAGAATTACCTAGACAACTCTCAGCTTCGGGGATACTGTGCCCTCGTCGGCGTCTGTGTGCGTCGGCTCCTTCGGGACAGCACGATCCACGTCGCACTGGTGCGCCGCACACACGCAGTACTGGCTGACGCATCCACCAGTAATACCGTTCCTCCGCGACCCGTCGTGTTTTCTCGGACGATCACCCTGAAAGCCACACCGAGTCAAGGAGCACGTTGTGAAAAAGTTGGTCTTTACCGCCGTCGCCTGCGTCACCGCCGTCGCTTCGGCGATGGTCGCAGCCCCGGCATCCGCTGTGGAGATTCCCACTCTCGGGGGTCCCACGGTCTTAGCGAGCGGCCTATTCCTACCGCTCAGTCTGGGGGTCGGGGCGGGGGGCACCACCTACGTCTCGCAGAACGCACTGGGAGTGCTGACGAAGGTCAGCCCCGACGGCACGAGCAGTGTCGTGGCCAGCGCCAACCCCGGCGATGAGCTGGGCGCCGTATCGGTGCGCAGCGGCACGGTCTACTACTCCACCAACACCCAGGACCACACGGCATCGGCGCTCTACGCGATGCCCGTCGGTGGTATGTCCGCGCCACTCGCTGACCTTTACGCCTACGAGAGCACAGCTAACCCCGACCAGGTCAACACGTATGGCTTCGTCGACCTACCCCAGGCCTGCCTCGACCAATTCGACCCGGCGGCACCGACGGGTCCAGCTTCCTACGCCGGAATCGTCGACACCCACCCCTATGCGAGTCTCCCATTGGACGACGCCGTCTACGTGGCGGATGCCGGCGCGAACGCCATCCTAAAAGTCGGCTACGACGGAACGGTCAGTACGGCCGCCGTGCTCCCAGCCGGCGACCCCATCATGGTGACCCCTGAGATCGCCGCCGGTGTCGGATTTCCGGCCTGCACGGCAGGATTCGGTTACCGGTTTGAACCGGTACCGACCGACGTCGAGCAGGGGGGCGACGGCTGGCTCTACGTGACGAGCCTGCCCGGCGGTCCCGAAGACGCGAGCCTCGGCGCTCGCGGCGCGGTCTACCGATTCAACCCGGCCAACGGCGACGTGCAGTTCGTGAAGGGCGGGTTCGTCGGAGCGACTGACCTGGCCGTGTCCCAACGCACCGGACTGATCGCCGTGACTGAGCTGTTCGGAGGCCCCAACGGCACCGGACAGGTCTCCGTGTTTCACCCGACCCTGACCGAGCGGGTGTTGCAGATTCCGGTCACCTCACCGTCAGCGATCGAACTGGCCGGCAACAGCGTCTATGTCACGACAAACTCCTTCGTGGCCGACGCAACCGGGGCTCCGCAACCGATCGGCAAGGTCGTGAAACTCTCGGTGAGTCTCGGCGGCGACTAGGGCGCGGCATCCGCTGCACCTTCGGTGAAAGCGGGTGAATCGGCATCGGCCCCGGCCGTCGGCGATTCACCCGCTTCCTCTTTGCCGCCACACACTGGAACGCCGTCGGGCCGACACCCGTGCGGGATCCTGCCGAGGGCTGAACCATTCCTGGCTGTACCTCGTGGTAACTCCAGGGCCCCTACGCCTGCACGCCCGAACAGCGCAGCGTGTCATCGACAAGCACCACCTCATCACGCACCATCTCAGAGCAGGGCACCGAGAGAAGGAAGCAATCATGAACAGCAGAATTTGGCTCAAGCTCGGGCCGGTCGTCGGGGCGGTGGCCCTCAGCGCTCTCGCGTTGACCGGATGCTCGCAGGGAACGACGGCGCCGGCGGCCGACACGCCGAGCTCGTCGAGCGAGGAGGCCGAACCGGCCGCCGAGGCGACGCTCGCTACCGCCGATAGTTCGCTCGGCACGATCGTCGTCGATTCAGCGGGAATGACCCTGTACGTTTTCGACAAGGACGTCGCGGACTCGGGAAAGAGTACCTGTGAGGGCGAGTGTCTCGTGAAATGGCCCGCAGTCGTCGCCGACTCGGACACTCCCGTCGTTGACGGTGTCACCGGAACGGTCGGCGTCATCACCCGCACGGACGGCACCAAGCAGGTCACGCTCGACGGCCTGCCCCTGTATTACTGGGCTGGCGACGCTGCGGCCGGTGACACCACCGGTCAGGCCGTCGGCGGCGTCTGGTGGGTGGTCGCGCCCAACGGCGACAAGATCGCCGGCTGACGCGATCCCACCAGTAGTCTCTCGCAGATCACCGCGCCCATCGTCACCGTGAAGTCGATGGGCGCGGCGCTGTCTCCGGCACGGGTGCTGCCGATGGGCGCGGCTGCGCGGTTCCGTGAGGCAGCCGTCACCGTGAAGTCGATGGGCGCGGCGCTGTCTCCGGCACCGGAGAGCGATGGGCGCGGCTGCGCGGTTCCGTGAGGCAGCCGTCACCGTGAAGTCGATGGGCGCGGCGCTGCCAGAGGCAACGGGGCAGAATAGTGAGGTGTATGTATTGGTTCGGCAAGCGAGCGGCGGGGAATTCCTCCTCGACACCCTCGACGACGCCGGCACTCCGATAGCGGAGCCCCTTCGTCTCTCCCCGGCCGCATTTTCATCGTTCGTCTCCTCGGTCGAACCGAGTAGCGCCGCGCCGCGCTGGGTCTGGGAGGACACCGCCCACGTCTATCCGGCGCTGCTCGCCGGCGGAATCCGAGTGCAACGCTGCCACGATCTTCGCCTGTGCCATGTGATTTTGAAGAATTCGGCTCTGACCGCGACGACTGATCTCGCCCTGGCCGCGCCGGGTCGCTGGGACCTCGCGAGCTCAACAGTGAACGACCTCGCAGAACCGCGGGCGACACTCTTCGACTTCGACGCCACCTCTACCGATGACGGCGCCGATGAATCCGCCCTGCGGGAGTTTCGCCGGCAACTCGAGGCCGTGGCATCCGCTGCCGAACCGGGACGGCTGCGTCTGCTGCTCGCCGCCGAGTCCGCCGGGGCGCTCATCGCCGCGGAGATGCGCTACGCCGGGCTGCCCTGGCGCACCGACGTGCACGATCTCCTCCTCACTCGGGAACTGGGGACGCGGGTTGCACCGGGCGTTCGGCCGGAGCAACTGGAGGGGCTGGCGCAGCGCATCCGCTTCGAACTGGATGATGCCGCGCTCAACCCCGATTCACCGCAGGATCTGTTCAAGGCGCTGCAGCGGGCGGGCCTCGCGGTGACGTCAACGCGCGGGTGGGAGCTGAAAAAACTCCAGCATCCGGTCATCGAACCTCTTCTGCAGTACAAAAAGCTGTCCCGGTTGCTCAGCGCCAATGGCTGGGCGTGGATGGAATCCTGGGTTGTCGACGGCCGGTTCCACCCCGACTATGTGCCGGGCGGAGTTGTGACCGGCCGCTGGGCGACCCGCGGCGGCGGAGCGCTGCAGCTGCCCAGACAGATTCGCGGTGCTGTCGTCGCCGACGACGGCTGGAAACTCGTCGTCGCCGATGCCGCCCAGCTCGAACCTCGTATTCTCGCCGCGCTGGCGCAGGATCCGAGCATGGCGCGGGCCGGTCGCGGCACCGATCTGTACGCCGGAATCGTGTCGAGTGGCGTCGTCGAAACGCGCGACCATGCCAAGGTCGCCATGCTCGGCGCCATGTACGGAGCCACGACGGGGGAGAGCGGCCGTCTCATGCCCCGGCTGGCCCGCGCCTACCCCCTGGCCATCGCGCTGACCGAATCGGCGGCCCGCGCCGGGGAACGCGGCGAGGTCGTGACCACCCGCCTCGGGCGCTCATCACCGACACCCCCACCGGGCTGGCACGAGACTCAAGCGAGGGCGTACGATCCGGCCGCCACGGGCACCGACGAAAGGCGCGCTCGCAGCCAGGCGCGCGATTGGGGACGCTTCACCCGCAACTTCATCGTTCAGGGCAGCGCCGCCGAGTGGGCGCTGTGCTGGATGGCAGAGATCCGACGCGAGCTCACCGCCCTCACCAGAGCGGATGTCCCGCCCGCGGCGGCAGGCGAGTACGCTGCACCCGCCGCAGCATCTGGTCCTCCGGGGGCTCGCGCTCCCTTCGACAGCGCGCCGCACCTGGTGTTCTTTCTGCACGACGAAGTCATCGTGCACACCCCAGCCGTGCACGCCGACGCCGTGGCCCACATCATCACGACCGCCGCAGACACGGCCGGGCGGTTGCTGTTCGGCGACTTTCCCGTGGATTTCATGCTCACCGTGGCCACCGTCGACAACTACGCCGAGGCCAAATAGCGCGAGCGCCGTGCAACCAGTCCTTGTAGAAGCACAGCTGGCTGGGGCATAATGACGCTACCGGCTCGCAGGGTTCCCGCGGCCGAACAATTTCACATTAGCCATCGTGCCGAGCACTGAGTTGAAAAATTCGACGTTGTGAAGCACGGTCGTTCCGAGGTCGTTGGGGAAGACGCACCTACTAGGAACGGAGAAACGCGATGGACGCAACACTCAACCGTCGGGCACCGATTGCACGGGGGGTGCTTTTTATGCACTCTTCTCCACGCGCCGTGTGCCCGCACGTCGAATGGTCGGCTGGCCGTGCCCTCGGTGAGGCCGTGAATTTCGACTGGTCGGAACAGCCGGCTCTGCCCGGCTCCTTCCGGGCCGAGTATTACTGGGAGGGAGCGCCGGGTACCGGCGCCGCACTCGCATCCGCTCTGCGCGGCTGGGAACAGCTGCGCTTCGAAGTCACCGAAGACGCCGGCCCCGATTCGGACGGCGGCCGGTGGCTGCACACGCCCGAACTCGGCATCTTCTATGCGCAGACCGACAGTGTGGGCAATGTCGTCGTGCCGGAAGACCGTATCCGATCGGCCATGGACAGTGCCGGGGCGAACGCCATCGAACTGCACCGCCAGCTGCGCCTGGCCCTCGGGCAATCCTGGGACGACGAACTGGAACCGTTTCGGCAGGCGAGCGACCTGAACGCGGTGGTCTGGCTTCATCAGGTGGGCTGATCGGCGGATGCCCCTATGCGTGCGGTTCGCCCGCGGCGGCGCGGCCTGTCGTCCGGTGACCTTCCCGGCGGCAATCCCGCGAAGTCACAGCCGGGCCCCTGTTCCGGCCAGGCACGGTGAATCGCCAGACAGAAATGACCCCGTCCGAACCCGGACGGGGTCATTGCCCTGCAGCAGGGATCAGACGGAGCGGAACGCCACGACGGCGTTGTGGCCGCCGAACCCGAAGGAGTTGCTCAGCGCGAGCAGGTCGCCGGCCGGAAGGGCACGCGGTGTGGTTACCACGTCGAGCGGGATTTCCGGATCCTGCGACGTGAGGTTGATCGTCGGCGGCGCAGTGCGCTCGGCGAGGGCCTTCACCGTGAAGAACGCTTCGAGCGCGCCCGCTCCACCGAGCAGGTGGCCGGTCGATGCTTTCGTCGCCGACACCGGGATGCCGTCAAGCAGGTCTCCGAACACGCGCTTGAGGGCGTTGTACTCGGCGATGTCACCGACCGGGGTGCTCGTGGCGTGCACGTTGATGTGGGACACGTCCTGGAGTGTTGCCCCGGCATTCTCAATGGTCGACACCATCGCGCGGGCGGCAGCCGATCCTTCCGGATCCGGTGCGGTCACATGGTACGCATCGCTGTTGACGACGCCGCCGAGGAGCTCGGCGTAGATGTGGGCGCCGCGGGCCTTCGCGTGCTCTTCGGTTTCGATGACGAGGGCGGCAGCGCCCTCACCGAGAACGAAGCCGTCCCGGGTCACGTCGTACGGTCGGCTCGCGGTGGCCGGGTCGTCATTGCGCGTCGACAGGGCGTGCATTGCAGCGAAGGAGGCAATCGGCAGCGGGTGGATCGCGGCCTCTGACCCTCCGGCAATGACGACGTCGGCCAGTCCGGCCTGCAGGCGGTTGTAAGCGTTGATGAGGGCTTCGGTGCTGGAGGCGCACGCGGAGACGACTGTGGTGATGCCGGCGCGGGCGTGCAGGTCCATTCCGATGGCCGCTCCCGGGCCGTTCGGCATGAGCATCGGCACGGTCATGGGCAGCACGCGGCGCGGGCCGCGTTCGCGCAGGGTGTCCCACGCGTCCAGCAGGGTCCACACTCCGCCGATTCCGGTTGCCCAGTCGACGGCGAGGCGCTCTGGCTCGACCTCGGGTGAGCCGGCATCGGCCCAGGCTTCACGTCCGGCGATCAGGGCGAATTGGCTGGACGGGTCGAGGCGCTTGACCTCAAATCGCTGCAACACATCGACGGTTTTAACGCGCGCCTGTGCGGCAAAAGTTACGGGGATCGCCGTTTCAGTGACCCAGGCGTGCTCGAGGGTCGTGGCGCCCGATTCGCCGGCCAAAAGGGCCGTCCAGGTGTCGACCGCTGTACCGCCGAGTGGCGTAGTGGCACCGATACCGGTAATAACGATTTTCTTGGTCATAAGTCAACTCTCCATGGAACGACAAACGTGTGGGCCGGTGCGTTCGGCACCAGCCCAATGAACAGGTCGGCCGATTTCCGACCGACCTGGTTCAGGCCTGGGCCTAGTCCTGTGCCTTCACGATGAACTCGACGGCGTCGCCGACGGTCTTGAGGTTCTTGACCTCTTCGTCGGGGATCTTCACGTCGAACTTCTCTTCTGCGTTGACGACAATGGTCATCATCGAGATGGAGTCGATGTCCAAGTCGTCGGTGAACGACTTGCCCAGCTCAACCGTGTCGGTTGCGATTCCGGTCTCGTCGTTGATGAGCTCGGCCAGGCCGGTCAGAACTTCTTCGGTGGACAATGCCATGTTATTTCTCCTTGAGGGTGTCTCGGTTGACCGAGAACTAGTTTAGGGGGTGGGCAGGTTAGGGCAGCACAACGACTTGCGCGCCGAACACGAGTCCGGCACCGAAGCCGATCTGCAGTGCGAGTCCGCCGCTGAGTTCCGGGTGTTCCTCGAGCAGGCGATGGGTGGCAAGCGGAATGGAGGCCGACGAGGTGTTGCCGGTGGTGGCAACGTCGCGGGCGATGACCACGGATTCGGGCAGCTTGAGCTGCTTGGCGAACTCGTCGATGATGCGCATGTTGGCCTGGTGCGGAATGAACGCGGCCAGGTCCGCGCTTTCGATTCCCGCGACCTCGAGGGCCTTCTTGGCCACCTTGGCCATGTCCCAGACAGCCCAGCGGAAGACTGCGGGGCCTTCCTGGCGCAGGGTCGGCCAGGCGGCTTCGCCGCGGCGATATTCCTGCAGGGTGTGGTCCATCTGGATTGTCTCGGCCTTGGACCCGTCGGAGCCCCAGACAGTGGTCGAAATTCCGGGGTAGTCGCTCGGCCCGATGACGACGGCGCCGGCGCCGTCGCCGAGGAGGAACGAGATGCTCCGGTCGGTCGGGTCGACGAGTTCGGAAAGCTTCTCCGCGCCGATCACGAGTGCAAAATGCGCGGCACCGGTGCGAATCAGGGCATCCGCTTGGGCGATGGCATAGGCATAGCCGGCGCAGGCAGCATTGATGTCGTAGGCAGCGGCCGGGTTGGTGCCGACCCGGTCGGCCACCACGGCGGCGATCGACGGAGTCTGACGGCCGTTACTGATGGTGGCGACGATGACGGCGTCGATGAGAGCCGGGTCGACACCACTTCTCTCGATGGCTTCGCGCGCGGCGTCGGTGGCGAGGTCGACGGCGCCGACGTCCTGGCCGGACCGGGCACGCGTGATGATTCCGGTGCGCTGCTGAATCCACTCGTCCGACGAATCGATGGCCTCGACGAGGTCGGCATTGGGAACGAGGTTCTCACCGCGGGCAGCGCCCACGGACAGGATGCGGGTGTACTGCGGTCCGTGGGACTGCTGAAGTGTGGGCTTTGGCATTGTCTCTCTCGTTACATTCTCTCGTGCTGGCGAATTCACTGCTGGTCGATCATGGCCCAGGCGGCGGGTAGGTCGTCCGGGGTCTTGATGGCGACGCTGGGGACGCCTTTGAGGCCTCGCTTCGCGAGACCGACGAGGGCGCCAGCGGGCGCAACCTCGATGATTCCGGTGACTCCCGCCGCGGCGAAAGCCTCCATGCACCTGTCCCACCGTACCGGCGACGACACCTGGCCGACGAGCAGGTCCACAAAACGGATGCCGTCGCTCACCCGGCTGCCGTCGCGGTTGGTCCAGATGGGGAGGTTCGGATCGGTGGGGTGCAGCGAGTCGGCGACGACAGTCATCCGTTCGACGGCCGGCTTCATATAACGGGTGTGGAATGCACCGGCGACCTGCAACGGGATGACGCGGGCGCGGTGCGGGGGAGTCGCGGCGAGAACGGCGAGGGCGTCGAGGGCTCCAGCGACCACGATCTGGCCACTGCCGTTGAAGTTGGCCGGTTCCAGTTTGAGCTCGTCGAGTCGGGCCAGGAGCTCGGTCTCGTCGGCGCCGATCACCGCGCTCATGCCGGTGGGCACGAGGGCGGCGGCGGCCTGCATGGCCAGACCGCGCTCACGCACGAACCGTATTGCGTCGGCGGTGTTCAGAATGCCGGCCCCGGCAGCGGCGGTCAGCTCGCCCACGGAGTGCCCAGCGATCCCGGCGATGCGGTCGCGGCGATCCGGCGTGAGCAGCGCTTCGAGGGTGAGGATGCCGGCCGCCACGATGAGGGGCTGGGCGATCGCCGTGTCACGAATGGTCTCGGCGTCACTGACCGTGCCGTGGGCGACGAGGTCCAGGTCGAGGTCAGTGGAGATCTGCCGCAGGCCGGCACTGAAGGCGGGCAGGGCCAGCCAGGGTTCGAGGAATCCGGGAGTTTGGGAGCCCTGACCCGGGCAGACGACAACGATCACTTAGTTAGTCTTCCAATCTGAGGGTGCGAATGAATGTGCAGATCGCACTAAGTATCCAAGAAAGCTTTGTCGGCAGTCGCACATCAACGGCGTTTCGCGCAGCAAATCAGCGACGGCGGGTTGATCCGTCGTGGTCGCTGATCGAGCCGATGATCAAGGCCGACTGCAGAATGAGCGCCTCGCGCGCTCCGGTGGCGTCATAGCCGATGACCTCAGAGACGCGTTTGAGGCGATAGCGCACGGTGTTGGGATGGACGAACAGTTCGCGTGCGGTCGCCTCGAGCGAGCGTCCGTTGTCGAGGTAGCACCACAGCGTGGTGAGCAGTTCGGTGGAGTGCGCCTGCAGCGGCCGATAGATGCGATGGATGAGTGTGGCCCGGGCGAGCGGATCACCGGCCAGGGCCCGCTCGGGGAGCAGATCGTCGGCCTGCACCGGCCGGGGCGCATTCCGCCACGACCGGGCGACCGCGAAACCGGCCAGCGCGGCCTTGGCACTCTTCGACGCGTCCACGAGGTTGGGCACTTCGTGGCCGAGCACCAGATGCCCGGGACCGAAGATCGGCTCGAGCTGCCTGGCGATCTCCATGAAGGTCAACGCCGCGGACGTACCGACGTCTTCGCTGTCAGCCGGTGCCGGACGGGCTCGACCGATCACGAGGACGAGGCGGTTTCCCTGCACGCCGATGAGAACGTCTGCGGCCATGTGCCGGGCGGCGCGGCGCAACTGGTCAACGTCGAGCATCTGCGGCGTGGTGCCGACCAGAACGCAGACTTCCCCGTGGCCGTGCCAGCCGAGGGCCGCGATCCGGCTGGGCAGCTCGTCGTCATATTCCCCGCTGAGAATGGAATCGACCACGAGAGCTTCCAACCGTGCGTCCCAGAGGCCGCGCGCCTCGGCGGCGCGAGCGTAGACATCCGCTGCGCCGAAGGCGATCTCACGCGAGTAAAGCAGGATGGCCTCCCGCAGGGCCTCACCGCCATCTTTGACGCGTTCCTCGACGACCTCGACGGTCACCCGAATGAGTTGCAGCGTCTGCTGCAGGCTCACCGAGCGAAGCAGTTCTCGCGGGGCGGCGCCGAAGACGTCAGCGGCGATCCACGGTGTGGACCGCGGATCGTCGAACCATGAGATGAAGCTCGTGATTCCGGCCTGGGCCACTAAGCCGACGGCGGACCGCCGCCCTGGGGGCATATCGCCATACCAGGACAGCGTGTCTTCGAGCCGTTTAAGCGTCTGGGTCGACAGCTCACCGGAGATGGTGCGCAGCCAGTTGAGAGTCTGCTCTTTCGTCTTGGGCGCCGGTGCCACGGTTTCTTAGCTCTCGCCCCCGGCAGAGCCGGTGGTACCCGCGCTCACGTCGTGCAGGCGATACTTGGCGATTGCCTGACCGGCGAGGCTCCGGTCCACCTCACCGCGGCGAGCGAGCAGCTCGAGTGTGCGCACGACCATCGACGGACCGTCGATCTTGAAGAACCGACGTGCCGCCGGACGGGTGTCGGAGAATCCGAAGCTGTCGGCCCCGAGCGTCGCGAAGTCGCTCGGAACGAACTGCCGAATCTGGTCGGGCACGGCGTGCATGAAGTCCGACACCGCCACGAAGGGGCCGGCAGCGCCGTCGAGCTTTGCGGTGACGTACGGGATGCGCGGCTCGTCGTCGGGGTTGAGGAAGTTATGTGCCTCAGCGGCCAGGCCGTCGCGGCGCAGTTCGGTCCATGAGGTGACCGACCAGACGTCCGCCGAGACACCCCAGTCGTCGGCGAGCAACTGCTGAGCTTCCAGCGCCCACGGAACGGCGACCCCGGACGCCAGCAGCTGCGCCTTCGGACCGCTCCCGGTGGACGCGCTGACCCGGTGAAGACCGCGCAGGATGCCGTCCACGTCGACATCGGCGGGCTCAACCGGCTGCACGGCCGGCTCGTTGTACACCGTGATGTAGTACATGACGTTCGGGTCGGTGTGGGCACCGCCATACATGCGCTCGAGGCCGGCGCGTACGATGTGGCCGATCTCGTAGCCGTAGGCGGGGTCATAGGAGACCACGGCCGGGTTGGTCGACGCCAGCAGCGGCGAGTGTCCGTCGGCATGCTGCAGACCTTCGCCGGTCAACGTCGTGCGGCCGGCCGTGGCGCCGATGATGAACCCGCGGGCCATCATGTCGCCGGCTGCCCAGAGAGCATCGCCCGTGCGCTGGAATCCGAACATGGAGTAGAAGACGTATACCGGGATGAGTGGTTCACCCTGAGTGGAATACGAGGTGCCGACGTTGGTGAATGCGGCCGCAGCGCCGGCCTCGTTGATGCCAACGTGCAGGATCTGACCCTGAGGGCTCTCCTTGTAGGAGAGCAGCTGGGCGTGGTCCACGGACGTGTAGTGCTGGCCGTTGGGGTTGTAGATCTTGGCGGTGGGGAAGAACGCGTCGATACCGAAGGTTCGCGCCTCATCGGGGATGATCGGAACGATGCGGTTGCCGAAGTCCTTCGCCCGCACGAGCTCCTTGAGGAGCCGAACGAAAGACATCGTCGTAGCGATCTCCTGCGTACCCGAACCTTTCTTGGCAACCTTGTAGGTCTCGTCGCCGGGGAGGTTGAGCTTGGCGTGCGTGGTGCGACGTTCGGGAAGGTAACCGCCGAGCGCACGGCGGCGCTCGTGCATGTACTCGATCGCCTCGTCCTTGTCGCCGGGGGTGTAGTACGGCGGCAGGTACGGGTTCTCCTCGAGCTGGGCATCCGTGATCGGCACGTGCATGCTGTCTCGGAACGACTTGAGGTTGTCGAGGGTCATCTTCTTCATCTGGTGGGTCGCGTTGCGGCCCTCGAAGCTCGGACCGAGGCCGTAACCCTTGATCGTCTTCGCCAGAATGACGGTGGGCTGCCCCTTGTGCTCGGAGGCGGCTTTGAACGCCGCGTAGACCTTGCGGTAGTCGTGGCCGCCGCGCTTGAGGTTCCAGACCTCGTCGTCGCTCAAGTGCTCGACGAGCTTGAGCGCACGCGGGTCCCGACCGAAGAAGTTCTCCCGCACGTAGGCGCCGCTCTCGGCCTTGTAAGTCTGATAGTCGCCATCGGGCGTGACGTTCATCAGGTTGATCAGGGCGCCGTCGACGTCGTTCTTGAGCAGGTTGTCCCACTCGCGGCCCCAGACCACCTTGATGACGTTCCAGCCGGCACCGCGGAAGAAGCTTTCCAGTTCCTGGATGATCTTCCCGTTACCGCGCACCGGGCCGTCGAGGCGCTGCAGGTTGCAGTTGATGACGAAGTTGAGGTTGTCGAGGCCCTCGTTGGCAGCCACCTGAAGCTGGCCGCGGCTTTCCACCTCGTCCATCTCGCCGTCGCCCAGGAATGCCCAGACCTGCTGGTCGCTCGCATCCTTGATGCCGCGGTTGGTCAGGTAGCGGTTCAACTGCGCCTGATAGATGGCGTTGATCGGGCCGAGCCCCATGGAGACCGTGGGAAACTGCCAGAACTCCGGCATCAACCGCGGGTGCGGGTACGACGAGATGCCGTCGGGGGCGTGCGACTTTTCCTGACGGAATCCGTCGAGCTGGTTCTCCGTCAACCGGCCCTCGAGGAAGGCACGCGCGTAGGTGCCAGGGGAAGCGTGGCCCTGGATAAAGATCTGGTCTCCGCCGCCGGGGTGGTCCTGGCCGCGGAAGAAGTGGTTGAAACCGACTTCGTAGAGGGCAGCGGATGACGCATAGGTCGCGATATGCCCACCGACGGCGATGCCGGGGCGTTGAGCGCGGTGCACCAGAACGGCGGCGTTCCAGCGGATCCAGGCGCGGTAGCGGCGCTCGATGTCTTCGTCACCCGGAAAATCCGGTTCGTTCTCCGTGGCGATGGTGTTGATGTAATCCGTCGTCGGAACCATGGGAACACCCAGATGCAGCTCTTTCGAACGCTTCAACAGGCTGAGCATGATCTCCCGTCCGCGTTCGTGGCCGTGTTCGGCAACGAGCGAATCGAGGGATTGCGACCACTCCGCCGTTTCCTCCGGATCGGAGTCGGCGTTGTTCGTCGAATACGGGTCCTGGTCGTTGACCGTCACAGTCGACCTCTCCTTGGGGTTTGTGCAGCGATGATGCTCCGTGGCGACCGTTTGCGCCGCCACGGGGGCACGTGCCATAAAAGAGCAGGTTGGATTGCAACCAGCGGCACCACGTAAGCCTACAGATTTCGCCCGTTGTCCGCGCACGGGGGTGCCGATGACGAAAAAACCGACGGGTACTGTGAACGCGCGCACATTGCCGGGCTAGAGTGTGTCACCGGCCAATCCGTGCGCTGAGGGCGCACCAGGAAAGGAGCATTCATGGCTCTCGAAAATGACACCCAGGCACCCGATTTCAAACTCATCAACCAGTTCGGTGAAAGCGTTCAGCTGAGCCAGTACCGGGGCACGAAGTCGGTGGCGCTCGTCTTCTTTCCGCTGGCATTCTCGGGAATCTGCAGCGGAGAGTTGTGTGAGCTCAGGGACAATCTCGCACTGTTCGAGGACGGCGGCGTCGAGTTGATCGGCATTTCGGTAGACTCCCGACACGCCCTGCGCGCCTTCGGCGAGCAGGAGAAATACACCTTCGACCTGGTCGCTGATTTCTGGCCGCACGGAGCCGTGGCGAAGGAATACGGCGTCTTCCTCGAAGAAAAGGGATTCGCGAATCGGGCGACCTTCCTCATCGACCCGAGCGGCATCATCCGCGCCAGTTTCATCACCGCTCCCGGTGAAGCGCGTTCGATCGACTCCTACCGCGCCGCACTCGGGCAGCTGGCACCGGTGCTCTAACCCACGTGGGTCGCCAATCAGGCATCGACTCTGACCTATACTGAACAGACCCGCGACTGTTCGTCGTCGTCGGGGCCTTTAGCTCAGTTGGTAGAGCGCCACGTTTACACCGTGGATGTCATCGGTTCGAGCCCGGTAGGGCCCACAGAACATTAGTCGTGGTCGCCCACGGGGCGGCAGCGGATGTTTTGGCGGGCGGGCCGCGTGAAACGATCTGCGTTTCACGCGAAATGACGTGATCGTGAGGTCGTATGACGGAACGATGTGGTCTTCAATACCGGTTCGAAGTCGACCGATCCGCCTCGATCCGCGATGATTGATCGGCGGGAGTTCGGCGCCGCCATCGCCGAGCTGACCGCATCGTTTGAACGGCACACGAGCATGTGCGCGCCGTTCGTGCGGGCCTTGCCCGTGCACGCTGCCACCGTGTGCACACTGGGCACCCCGTTCGGGTCCGAAACCATTTGCGCGAGCAACACCCTGGCGGCCATCTTTGACGAGCTGCAGTTCGATCTGGGTGAAGGGCCGTCCTGGGATGCCCTGACGACGCGGCGCCCGGTGCTGATCGATGATTTTCAATCCGTGCAACACGCGGCCTGGCCGGCACTCCAGAAGGCAGCACGCAGCATCGACGTTCGGACTGTCTATGTGTTCCCGCTGACGATGGGGTCGCTCGATATCGGCGCGGTGTCCCTGTTCTCGCGGGGTCCGAAGGAGCTGACTCCTGGCCAGATCGTCGACGCTGAGGCGCTCGCCCAGATCGCTGCGGGGCAGGTTTTGCGCCGATCGCTCGCGTCGCGAACATTGAAGACGAATCTGGAAGATAATGAAGGATACTCGAGGCGTGTCGTACACCATGCGACCGGAATGGTTCTGGCCCAGCTCAATCTTTCCGCGGCGGATGCGCTCCTGATGATTCATGGCCACGCGTTCTCTCACGGACGAACGGTTCGGGAAGTTGCCGCGGATGTAGTGACACGACGACTGGATTTTTCGTCGATGCCCGAATCTTAGGATGGAATTATGGTGACAAAAACCCGGGAAGGTCAACTCGTCGAGACCTTCGTAACCCTGGCCGACACTCTCGTCGCCGACTACGATGTCGTCGATTTGCTGCACACCCTGGTAGAAAAATGCGCCGCCCTGCTGGAGGCTTCGGCGGCGGGAATTATTCTGTCGGCGGGCGACGGAAAATTAGAGGTTGTGGCTTCAACCAATGAGCGCAGCCGCCTCGTCGAGATCCTTCAGTTGCGAGCCGGAAGCGGTCCGTGCGTGGAAAGCTTCACGACCGGCCGGGCCGTAGCCATTCCCGATATTGAGGGTACCGGCGACAAATGGCCAAAGTTTCGGGCGGGTGCTCTGGCCCAAGGGTTCGCTTCCATGCATGCCGTCCCGCTGCGGCTGCGTGCCACGACGATCGGCTCCCTCAACTTGTTTTGGGACCGCACCGGGGGACTGAGCACGGGAGATACCAATACGGTGCAGGCCCTGGCTGATGTCGCGACCATCGGCATCCTGCAGGAACGCGCCATTCGGGAGAGTGACATTGTTCGCCAGCAGCTCCAACACGCACTCAGCAGCCGCGTGCTGATCGAACAGGCCAAGGGCGTGGTGGCCTATACGCACGGCGTGCACATGGGCGATGCCTTCGATAAAATTCGTGAATACGCCAGAAACAATGGCCTTCCCTTGGCCGCCGTTGCTGAACGCATCGTGAATCGCGCGCTCACCCTATAGAGTCTCGGGTTCACTGCAGTGTCTCGGGTTCAGCCGGGTCGCCGTCCGGTAGAAGCTCAACATGCGAGATAGCCGAGATTCCGTCGACTTGGGGTAGACCGCGCATATACTTGCTCTCGCAACCCCGGACCCTGGTAGCACGCGATTTTTTCCGAGTTTTCGAGGGGCGAGCATGAAACGCATATTTCACCCGGGCGGTTCAGTAGTAACCGGCAGCGATCTTGCTGACGCGGTACTGCTTTATGCCGAGGCACTGTGTAACCGACGCCAGGTCGATGTCGTGGATATCCCGGTCATGGACGACGACGGTAACCTGCTGCGGGCGCAGTTCTTGATCGGTTCGGCGAGCCAACTGGTCAGCGTGACGGCGGATGGCCCGTCACCCGAACTTGTAGAGCCGGAGACCACCGATTTTCTACACCGTAAGGCCCAGACCGGTGCCATGATTCCGGCCGCCTGGACCCGTGAAGAGTCGGCTGCCGCGCAGTTCGACGATTTCGACTACTGACCCGATATTCGGCGGGCACGGCGCAACGGGGTGCGTCGTGCCCGGCGAAGCTCCGACCTCGGTCTCCGGGTAGGCTGAACGGGTGCCATTCTCGCTAGCCGACGTTACCCGCGTCGCCCATACCCTGTGGCCCCTTGCCGGTGCAGAGGAGTGGGATGCCCCCGGCCTGGTCAGCGGTGATCCGTCGAGACCGGTGCGCAGTATCCACTTGGCCGTCGACGCGGTCGCAGCTACGGTCGATGAGGCTATCGCCACCGATTCCGACCTGCTCCTGACCCATCATCCGCTGTTGCTTCGCGGTGTCACGAGCATTGCCGAAGACCGTTACAAGGGTGCACTGCTCAGTCGGCTGATCCGCGCCGAGTGTGCTCTGCTCTCAGCCCACACCAATGCGGACGTCGTCACCGACGGAGTCTCCGACATCATCGCCACCCGGCTCGGGCTGGTCGAGGTGACCCCCATCACGGAGAACGCGCTGCCCGGTACGGGGATCGGCCGGGTCGGTCGACTTGCGCAGCCGACGACCCTCGGACATCTGGCCCACGTTTTGCTGGCTCTGCTGCCGGCCACGGCGTCGGGGGTGCGGGCCGCTGGCGATTATTCCGCACCGATCAACACGGTCGCGCTGTGCGGCGGTGCTGGGGACTCGCTGTTGCGCCAGCCCAAGGTTCTGGCAGCGGATGTCTACATCACTTCGGACCTGCGCCACCACCCGGCCTCTGAGGCCCGCGAGCAGGCGCTCTGCGCCGGTGGACCGGCTCTCATAGACGTGTCGCACTGGGCGAGCGAATGGCTCTGGCTGGAACCGGCAGCCGCACAACTGCGCGCAGCCCTGCCGGGGATGGTGGTCACGGTCAGCGAGCTGAATTCCGATCCGTGGTCCTTCGCCGTCGTGCACTGACTCGTGCACTAATCTCCGAGTCGCTCCCTTTTTTCCGCACCACATCTCACTTCCAGCGTTAGGTCAGGACATCGTGAAGGCATCACCACTCCAGCAGAAGGAACTTCTGCGGCTTCAGGCCCTGGACATCAAGGTTCTTCAGCTCAGCCACCAGTCAAAGTCGCTCGCGCAGCACACCGAGCTGGCCGCGCTCAATCGTGAAGCTGAAGCCAGCCGCATGAAGCTGCTCGGTCGTTCGGGCGAGCTCGACGACGTGCGCACCGAATTGGGGCGCATCGAGAGCGACGTCGAGGTCGTCGAAAAGCGCATCGCGCGCGACACCGACCGTCTGCAGCACACCCCGTCGATTAAGGACATCCAGGCCCTGGACTCTGAAATCGCCTCGCTCAAGAAGCGTCTCTTCGACCTGGAGGAGATCGAAATCGCCGTGCTGGAGCGTCAGGAAGAGCACGAGGCCGCAGTCGCCGTCGTGCAGCAGGAACGGGACGCCATCACGGAGCGCGTGAGCGCTACGGAGTTGGCGCGCGATGAGGTGCTCGTTGACCTCACCCGTCAGCTCGGTGAACTGACGCGGGACCGTGCCACGGTGGCCGCCACCATCCCCGATGACCTCGCGGCACTGTACGAGCGCCTGCGGATCACCGGCCACGGCAATGCGGCGGCCCTGCTGCGGGCGCGCGCCTGCAGCGGATGCACGATGACACTGACCGGAAGCGACCTCGCCGATGTGCGCCAGGCGCCGGCCGACGAAGTTATCTTCTGCCCCGACTGTGGTGCCGTGCTGGTGCGCACCGACGAGTCCGGAATCTAGCCGAGGTTCAGCGCCGCGGCGCACGCCCTGTAGGCTTGATTTTCGGAATGGGTCGGCAAGACGGTCGCGTCAGTCGTATGGTCTTCGGATCACGCGATTGCCGAGGAACGTCCGGGCTCCACAGAGCAGGATGGTGGGTAACACCCACCCGGGGTAACCCGCGAGACAGTGCCACAGAAAGTAGACCGCCACCAGCGCCCTGCCCTCGGGTTGGACCTGGCGGTAAGGGTGAAACGGTGGTGTAAGAGACCACCAGAGGCCAGGGTGACCTGGTCGGCTCGGTAAACCTCGTCCGGAGCAAGGTCAGACAGAAAGCGTTGAGGCTGCTCGCCGAGCTTTCGGGTAGGCCGCTAGAGGGCTGCGGCAACGTAGTCACGAGATAGATGGCCGTCGACGGTGTGCAAACACTTGGACAGAACCCGGCGTACTAGCCGGCCCATTCCACCCCTCGTGCCCGACCACCCCTCGTGCCTGGCAGGCCCTCGTGCCCGACCGGCCATTGTGTCAGGCCGGGCCTTCCGGGGCGCTCCCGGCCGCCGGCTAGTCGGAGAACCGAGCGGCCAGAGAAGCCGCGCCAAGAATTCCGGCGTTATTGCGGTGCACAGCGGGAATGATGCGCGTTTTCAGGTTGAGCAGGGGCAGAAAGTTTTCGTGGTGCTTGGAGACCCCGCCGCCCACGATGAACAGGTCGGGGGAGAAGAGTAGTTCCAAAGTTGAATAATACTTTTGCAGCCGGGCAGCCCACTTATCCCGGCTGAGGTCCTCACGTTCCTTCGCCGAGTAGGCCGCGCGTGTCTCGTAGTCGTAGCCGTCGATTTGCAGGTGGCCCAGTTCTGTGTTGGGCACGAGCACACCGTCGTTGAGCAGCGCCGAACCGATACCGGTGCCGAGGGTGGTCAGCAGAACGACGCCGGCCACGCCCCGCGCAGCACCGAACTGTGATTCGGCGTACCCGGCAGCATCCGCGTCGTTCACGAAGTGGATCGGAAGCCCGAGTCCCTTTTCGAACAACGCTTCGGCAGCCAGTCCGATCCACTTCGTCGACACATTCGCGGCCGACATGGTGTGCCCGTTCTTCACGACGGCCGGAAAGCAGACACCGACCGGCAGGCCCTCGACGTTTTTCGAAACGGTGGCGAGCAGGGTGCGGGTGGCCTCGATGATGTCCTGCGGGCGACCGCCCCTCGGTGTGGGCAGCTTGACCCGGTCGGAGAGGAGAGCACCGGTCGAAAGGTCAACCACCGCCCCTTTGATTCCGGTACCGCCGATGTCGATACCGATTGCCGTCGTTGCAGTCATGTGCCTATTCTCTCTCTGTAATGCCGAGGACGAGCCCTAGGAACGAGTCGGTCAGGCGAGGGTCAGGATCTCGGCGCCACGCTCGGTCACGACGAGGGTGTGCTCGAACTGTGCGGTGATGCTCCGATCGCGGGTGAGCACCGTCCAGTCGTCGCCCCAGATATCCCAGTCGCTGGTGCCGAGGGTCAGCATCGGCTCGATGGTGAAGACCATTCCGACCTCCATGACCGTGTCGTACTGGGGTGCGTCGTAGTGCGGAATGATGAGTCCGGAGTGGAACGCCTCGCCGACGCCGTGGCCGGTGTAGTCGCGGATGACGCCGTAGTTGAAACGCTTGGCGTACGTCTCGATTGTGCGTCCGATCACGTTGACCTGACGCCCGGGAGCTACGGCCTTGATACCGCGGGCGAGAGCCTCCCTGGTTCGTTCGACTAGCAGAGTCACCTCCTCGCTGGCGTCACCGACGATGAACGTGACATTGGTGTCGCCGTGCACACCGTTCTTGAAGGCAGTGATGTCGATATTGACAATGTCACCGTTCTCAAGCACCGTGGTGTCGGGGATCCCGTGACAGATGACCTCATTCACCGAACTGCACAGCGATTTCGGGTAGCCGCGGTAGCCCAGGGTCGAGGGGTACGCATCATTGGCCACCAAGAAGTCGTGACCGACCTGGTCGAGCTCTTCAGTCGTGACGCCGGGCACAATGGCCCGGCCGACGGCGGCAATAGCCTCAGCGGCGATGCGGCCGGATTCACGAATGAGCTCGATCTTCTCGGCCGAATAAACGTCGGAGCCGGTGAACGGGCTCGGCCCCTTCTTGCCCACGTACTCGGGACGAACGATGTGGGAGGGAACGGAACGCGTCGATGACACCGTTCCCGGGATGAGGTGACCGATCGAATCCTTAGGCATAGGATCAAGCTTATGGCCGAGGACAAGGAACACGCATTCTGGTACAACATGCGCACCGGTGAAGTGGAGCACGGCTTGCAGTCGGCATCACTGGATCGGGTCGGGCCGTTCGCCACACGCGACGAGGCGGCTCATGCCCTGGAGAAGCTGCGCGCCAACAGTGCGAAATGGTCGGAAGACGACGCCCGCGACGCCCGCTGAGTAAGCGCGGTCCCTGCGGGTTCTACTCGTAGCTGTGCTCGGGAGCCGGGTACGCACCCGAGGCGACGTCCGCGGTGAAGCGCTGCACAGCATCCGTCAGTACCGCCCGCACATCGGCGTACTGCCGCACGAACTTGGGCACCCGACCGCTGGTCATGCCCGCAAAGTCGGTCCACACGAGCAACTGACCGTCAACGGAAGGCCCGGCCCCGACACCGATGGTGGGGATCGACAGCTCTTCCGTCACGCGCGCTGCGACGGTCGCCGGCACCATCTCCAGCACCACGGCGAAGGCCCCGGCGTCCTGCACGGCGAGAGCATCCGCCAGAAGTTCTGCGGCTTCGTCCCCCCGGCCCTGGATGATGTGGCCGCCCAGGCCGTGCTCGCTTTGAGGGGTGAATCCCACGTGGCCCATCACGGGGATACCGGCCGTGACGATGCGCCGGATCTGCTTGTGACTGCGCCGACCGCCCTCGAGCTTCACCGCGTGCGCCTGCGCCTCCTTCATGAACCGCACGGCTGTCGCCAAGGCCTGGTCGGCACCGCTCTCGTACGAACCGAACGGCATGTCGGCGATGACGAGCGCGCGGGTTACTGCCCGCGCAACGGCACGGGTGAGTGGGATGAGTTCGTCGACGGTGACCGGTAGGGTGGTCTCGTACCCGAAGACGTTGTTGCCGGCCGAATCGCCCACCAGAAGAAAGTCGATCCCGGCCTCGTCGAAGATTTGAGCGGTGAGCATGTCGTAGCTGGTCAGTCCCGTAATGGGGATGCCCTGCGACTTGGCGTTGTGAAAGTGGCGGGTGCGCACCCGCTTGGGCCCGGCAGCCGCGCCATAGGGATGCTGCACCGCTGGAGATTCCGTCGGCTCGGGCTCGCGTGCTGTCAACTCTGGCATGCGACAAGTGTAGTCAGGCGAGCAATCCTGCCGGGAGCCAGTAGCCTAGATGGTAGCTATGCAGGACCGTGGCTATTTGAATCCGTACCGGTTGCAGCAATCAGAAAGAGCGTGAATGGACAAGCAGCGCGACTTCGTTCTTCGGACCATCGAGGAACGGGGAATCAAGTTCGTTCGACTCTGGTTCACCGATGTCGTCGGCACCCTGAAATCCGTTGCCATTGCACCGGCCGAGGTCGAAGGCGCCTTCAACGAAGGCCTCGGTTTTGACGGCTCGGCCATCGAGGGTCTGACGCGTTCCTTCGAAGCGGATGTGCTGGCCCACCCGGATCCCACCACCTTCCAGATCCTGCCCTGGCGAGGTGAAGTCGATCCGACCGCTCGTATGTTCTGCGACATCACCACGCCCGACGGCCAGCCGGCCGTGGCCGACCCGCGCAACGTGCTCAAGCGCACGCTCGCGAAGGCTGCCGACCGCGGCTTCACGTTTTACACCCACCCCGAGGTCGAGTTCTACCTGCTGAAGTCGTCGAAGTACGGCAAGAACGGACCAATCCCGGTCGATTCGGCCGGCTACTTCGACAACGTTCCCGGCGGAACCGCCCACGACTTTCGTCGTCGCTCCGTGCGCATGCTCGAGGACCTCGGAATTTCCGTGGAATTCAGTCACCACGAGGCCGGTCCCGGCCAAAACGAGATCGACCTGCGCTACGCCGACGCGCTGACCACCGCCGACAACATCATGACCTTCCGAACCGTGGTAAAGGAGGTCGCGATCGAGCAGGGCGTCTACGCGACGTTCATGCCCAAGCCCATGTCCGAACACCCGGGAAGCGGCATGCACACCCACATGTCACTGTTCGAGGGCGACGCGAACGCCTTCTACGAGGCCGGCGCCAAGTACCAGCTCTCCAAGATCGGCCGCCAGTTCATTGCCGGGCTGCTCAAGCACGCCCCGGAAATCACCGCAGTGACCAACCAGTTCGTCAACTCGTACAAGCGGTTGTGGGGCGGCGACGAGGCCCCGAGCTTCGTCTGCTGGGGTCACAACAACCGGTCGGCGCTGGTGCGGGTGCCGCTCTACAAGCCCAACAAAGGCCAGAGCGCCCGCGTGGAGTACCGTGCCATTGATTCGGCGGCCAACCCCTACCTCGCGTACTCGCTCATGCTGGCTGCCGGGCTCAAAGGCATCGAAGAAGGCTATGAACTACCGCCGGAGGCCGAAGACAACGTGTGGAGCCTGAGCGACACCGAGCGCCGTGCGCTCGGCTACACGCAGCTGCCGGCCAGCCTCGACCACGCCATCCAGTTCATGGAGGAGTCTGAACTGGTCGCCGAGACCCTCGGCGAACAGGTCTTCAACTATGTCCTGCTGAACAAGCGGCAGGAATGGCGCGATTACCGGTCGCAGGTCACCCCGTTCGAACTGCAAAAAAACCTGGAGATGCTCTAGTTCCTCGGAGTTCGCTCAAACTGCTCATAGGTGTCGATGATCGAAGGAAACACCCGCGATGGAGCGTCTGCAACTGACCCTGACCGAGCTCGTTCGGGTCGGATTCGTTGATCTCGCCGAGGTGCACGCGCGCCTCGACGAGGTCGCCGAGCTCGGTGCGAACAGCCCGCACAGCGGCTCGGCGGCGACTGGCCGGTCGACCGACACCCGTGCGCTGTTGCCGCTGCTCACGGCAACGGCCAGCCCGGATGCAGCGCTCGTCGCCCTGGTCGCCCTGTTGCGACAAGGGTCGGCTGAACTGTTCGCGCTCCTCCACACTCCCGCGGCGACCGGGCGACTCCTGAAAGTGCTCGGGGCGTCGAGCGGGCTCGCCGACTTCTTCCTCCGCCACCCCGAGGAGCTACCGGTGCTGACGACGCCGCTGGTGGTACTTCCAAGCGTCAACGATCTGGTGCACGATCTTCTCGATGCCGTCGGTGCGGTCGCCGGCTTCTCGCTCCTCATCGATGATGAGGCCTGGGTTGCCCTCCGGGTTCGCTACCGCCGCCGGTTGGCGCAGCTCGCCGCCTTCGACCTCGAACAGGTCGACCCGGTTGCCGGGCTCGACGGCGTCGCCCGCACCCTGTCGGATCTCGCCACTGCGGCGCTGGAAACAGCCCTCGCCGTTGCCCGAACCATGTCGAGCGGAGAAACGGCCGGCCGCGGCGTCTTTCTGATCGACCAGGTACGCGCCACCCGCCTGGCCGTCATCGGCATGGGCAAGGCCGGCGCGAGCGAGCTCAACTATGTCAGCGACGTCGATGTTATTTTCGTCGCCGACGGCGACGAGACGGCCGGTCTGGAAAGTTCCCGTGCCGTTGAAATCGCCACCCGACTCGCCGTGCTGATCATGCGGGGCCTGGGCGAATCCGGGATTGAACCGGAACTGTGGGAGGTCGACCCCAACCTGCGCCCCGAGGGCAAGAGCGGCGCCCTCGTCCGATCGATTGAATCGCACCTGGCCTATTACGATCGCTGGGCCAAGAGTTGGGAATTCCAGGCGCTGCTCAAGGCCCGCACGCTGGCCGGTGACCGGGAGCTCGGCGCTCGTTACATCGACGCCGTCAGCCCCAAGGTCTGGAGCAGCGCCAGCCGGGAGAATTTCGTCGAATCCGTGCAGCGGATGCGGGAGCGGGTCACCGACAACATCCCCGACGAAGAGGTCGACGTGCAGCTCAAGCTCGGCCCCGGCGGGCTGCGCGACATCGAATTCACTGTGCAACTGCTCCAGCTGGTGCACGGCCAGACCGACGCCGACGTTCGCCAGGCCGGCACGCTTCCCGCGCTGACCGCGCTGGCGACGGCCGGTTATGTCGGCCGTGCCGAGGCCACCGAATTCGCCCTGGACTATCGCATGCTTCGCCTGATGGAACATCGGCTGCAGCTACAGAAACTGCGCCGCACCCACCTGGTGCCGCGTGACGAAACCCAACTGCGGGTGCTGGCCCGATCGACCGGCCTGGCTACGAGCGCTGCCGGGCTGACCATCCGCTGGTCTGAAACGAAACAGCGGGTGCGTGGCCTGCACGAACGGCTGTTCTACCGTCCGCTGTTGTCTGCGGTGGCGTCGCTGCCGGCGGAAGGACTGAACCTGACAAGCGCACAGGCCGAGGCCCGCCTGGCGGCGATCGGTTTTCTCAATACCAAGGGGGCGCTCGCGCACATCGCTGCTCTTTCCGGCGGGGTATCCAGGCGTGCAGCTATCCAACGACATCTGCTGCCCGTCTTGTTACAGTGGCTCTCTCAGGGCGCCGACCCGGACTACGGATTTCTGGCCTTTCGACGACTGAGCGACAACCTCGGCTCGACCTACTGGTTTCTGCGCATGCTGCGCGACTCCTCCGGCGCCGCAGAGCGCCTGACCCGGGTGTTGTCGGGAAGCCGGTACATCGGCGAGTTGCTGGAGAAGATCCCGGAAGCGGTCGCCTGGCTCGAAGACGAGGCGGATCTTCAGCCCCGACCGCTCAAGGCCCTGCAGGACGAAGCCAGGGCGGTGCTGGGACGGCATGAGAGCCCGGATGCCGCCGCGACGATTTTGCGCGCGGCCCGGCGCCGGGAGATGCTTCGGCTGGCCTTCGCGGCGCTCCTCGGCCAGATCGACCTCGACCAGCTCGGCCAGGGTCTGACCGACGTCAACGCAACCTACATTCAGGGCGTGATCGCCGCCATCCGCGGGGGCGATCTGACCGTTTCGGAGGATACCGATGCGGTCGGCGGCGCGGCTGATCCTGCCGGTACCGCCGGCGACGGAATCGAATTCGGCGTGATTGGCATGGGTCGCTTCGGGGGAGCCGAGCTCGGTTTCGGCTCCGACGCCGACGTCATGTACGTATTCCGTGCGGGCACCCTCGAGGGTGAAGCGGCCAACGAACGGGCCCGCTTCATCGTACGGGAACTCAACCGCCTCACCGAAGACGGTCGGTTGCCGCTCGATCTGGACATCGGGCTGCGGCCGGAGGGCAGCAACGGCCCGGCGGTGCGGTCGCTGGACTCCTATCAGGCGTACTACCGGCGCTGGTCGCTCACCTGGGAGGCCCAGGCGCTGCTCCGCGGACGCGGTGTGGCCGGCGATGCCGCTCTGTTGCGCGATTTCGAAGCCGTCGCCGATGAGGTGCGGTACCCGGCCGCCATCAGCGAGCAGGCCGTGCGGGAGGTACGCCGCATCAAGGCCCGAGTGGAGAACGAGCGGCTGCCGCAGGCCGCCGACCCGAACCGGCACCTCAAGCTCGGGCGCGGCTCGCTGAGCGACGTGGAGTGGCTGGTTCAGCTGCTGCAGCTGCAGCACGCAGCCGCGATTCCGGCGCTACGCACAACGTCGACGCTGTCGGCGTTGGCTGAAGCCGTCAGCGCCGGCCTGATACCGGCAGTGGATGCCGTGGTGCTGCGCAGCGCCTGGATCTTCGCGTCCCGCGCCCGCTCGGCCATCACGCTGTGGACGAACCACACCTCGAACGTCTTGCCGACCGACCGTGCGGCCCTTGAAGGCATCGCGCGGGTCATGGAATACCCGCCCGGCTCGGGAAACCAACTCGAAGACGACTACCTCGCCGTGACCAGACGCTCTCGCGCCGTGTTCGAGCGCCTCTTCTACGGCCCCGTGGAGCGTCCGGGCCCGACCGTCGGCTGACCGGGCAGGCGCGGCTGCCGCGAAGAGAAAAGGACCGCATCCGAAGATGCGGTCCCTGTGCCCCTGTTGCTGCAGCCGTGATTCGTGCAGCTGCGTGTGCCGGAGCTTAGACGCCGTAGTACAGTTCGAACTCGAACGGGTGCGGACGCTGGGCGAGCGGCTTGATCTCGTTTTCGCGCTTGTACTCGATCCAAGTCTCGATCAGTTCCGGCGTGAACACGTTTCCGGCGAGCAGAAAGTCGTGATCGACTTCGAGGGCCTGCAGGGCCTCCTCGAGGGAAGCCGGAACCTGCGGGATGTTCTTGGCTTCTTCGGGCGGCAGTTCGTAGAGGTCCTTGTCAACGGGCTCGTGCGGCTCGATGCGGTTCTTGATACCGTCGAGGCCGGCCATGAGCTGCGCGGCGAAGGCGAGATACGGGTTACCCGACGCATCGGGAGCGCGGAATTCGAGGCGCTTGGCTTTCGGGTTGGTGCCCGTGATCGGGATACGGATCGACGCGGAACGGTTACCGGCCGAGTAGACCAGGTTGACCGGGGCTTCGAAGCCGGGAACGAGACGGTGGTACGAGTTGACCGTGGGGTTGGTGAAGGCGAGTACGGCCGGGGCGTGCTTGAGGAGGCCTCCGATGTACCAGCGGGCCAGGTCGGACAGTCCGCCATAGCCGGCCTCGTCGTAGAACAGCGGCTTGCCGTCGGACCACAGTGACTGGTGGGTGTGCATGCCGGAGCCGTTGTCGCCGAACAGCGGCTTGGGCATGAAGGTCGCCGTCTTGTTCCATTCGTGCGCCGTGTTCTTGACGATGTACTTGAACTTGAGCAGGTCGTCGGCGGCGTGCACCATGGTGTCGAACTTGTAGTTGATCTCGCCCTGACCGCCGGTGCCGACCTCGTGGTGGCTGCGTTCGAGGATAAGGCCCGATTCGATCAGCTTGAGGCAGATGTCATCGCGCATATCAACGTGCTGGTCGACCGGGCTGACCGGAAAGTAGCCACCCTTGAACGGCGTCTTGTTGGCGAGGTTTCCGCCGTCTTCCTTGCGGCCCGAGTTCCAGGCACCCTCGCTGGAGTCGACCTTGTAGTAGCTGGTGTGCTGGTTCACTTCGTAGCGCACGTCGTCGAAAATATAGAACTCGGCTTCGGAGCCGAAGAATGCGGTGTCTCCGATGCCGGTGGAGGCGAGGTACTTCTCGGCCTTCTTTGCTACCTGGCGCGGGTCCTTCGAGTAGATCTCACCGTTGCGGGGGTTGTAGATGTCGAAGAGCATGATAAGTGTCTTCTCGGTGCGGAACGGGTCGAGGTACGCCGTCGACACGTCGGGGATGAGCTGCATGTCGGATTCGTGGATCGACGCGAAACCGCGGATCGAGGAGCCATCGAACATTTGGCCAACGGTGAAGAACTCTTCATCGACGGTGGAAGCCGGAATGTTGAAGTGCTGCTGCACACCGGGGAGATCGGTGAAACGGATGTCAAGAAACTTGACGTCATTGTCTTTGATGAATTTGAGCACTTCGGACGAATCGCGGAACATGCGGTTTTAACTCCAGACGACGAGGGTGTGGAAACGGCCGAATCGGACGCATCGGCTTCATTGAGATTAGTAGCGCTGCGTTACTTGTCCGTGACGCTTATGTTTCGCCCATGTTACAGGCGCGGCTCCTCGGTAGACTCATCGGGTGCCAGACTCCAGCTCCCGCCCGAACACTTTTGGTCAGCTTCCGCCCAGTAAATGGCCGGGGGAGCGGCTCGGATTACCCAAGATCGGGCCCGGTTCCATTGGTCGTCCGCTGCGACGCCTGCTCGGCTTCGCCATTGACTGGGCGATCGCCATCGGCGCCTCCGCGATCTTCTTCGACTACGATCCGGCCGCCAACCTGATCATTTTCGTCATTCTGCAAATCATTTTCATACCGACGATCGGCGCCAGTATCGGTCATCGTCTCGTGGGGCTGCGGATCATTTCCATTCACGGCGGGTGGGTTGGACTGTGGCGTCCGGTCGTGCGATCCGTGCTGCTGGGCATTGCGCTTCCCGCGCTCGTGTGGGACTCCGACCAGCGCGGCTTCCACGACAAAATCGCCGGAACGGCTCTTATCCGTCAGTAGGGATCCGCCGGAACAGCGGATGCCGGAATGACGAAGGGCCGGACATCGTGTCCGGCCCTTCGTCGTTTTGCTCGTGGCGTCAGCCGCGCTGGGGGCGCGCCTTCATCGGGTCGACGCCCTTGGGAATGGGAAGCTTAGTGCCCATGGAGTTGAGCCGGTTGTTCACGGCCAGCACCTCCGCCTTGGTCAGGGTGGGCTTGATCCGGGTGAGGCGCCGGGCCAGCTTATGCAGCGGCACGGCGTCTTCGTCGGGTCCGACCGAGATCACAGTCACGCCGACATTGCCGCCGATACGCACAATTTTGCGCTTCTCTTCGTCGAGCATGCGGGCGGTACGCGTCTTGGGGCCCTCACTGATCAATACGACGCCGCCACGACCGACCGCCCGATAGACCGCATCCTGGGTTTTGCCGTTGACGGCGACCGGCATCTCACTGCCGACCCAGCCGCGTTTGAGTGAACTGCGCAACACGGCACCGACTGCACCGGGCTGGCCTTCGATCTGCGAATATGCGGCTTTTTCGGCACGTCGACCGAGGATGATGAGCATCGCCAGAATACCGGCGAGAACGCCGGCGACGATCCAGAGCACCATCGTGAAGACGTTGCTGCCCGGGATCAGCAGGGCCAGTGCCAGGCTGATCAAAACCGGTAAGAGGAAGGCCAAAACCAGAATCCAGACGATGTTCGAGTCGTAGCGTCTCGTCATCTGGAAAACCTGCCACATTTGCTTCAAGCGGCCGGGCTGTTTTGCTTTTTTGGGGGTCTTTTCCTTGCTGCGTGCCATGGGTATAAGACTACCCAGTCACTCGAATGCCGCGTGACCGAATTCGTCTGTGCTCTCTCATTAGGAATCACTCTCGCATCAGGAAACGGCCTGCGCAAAGCCGAGCTGGGCATCCGCGAGTTGGCGCAGTTCGGGCGGGATCGCCCGCCCGGTTGCGACCATGGATTGCGCCCACAGACGCCCGGCACGGTAGGACGAGCGCACGAGCGGGCCGGAGAGAACACTCAGGAAGCCAATCTCCTTGGCTTCCTCGTTGAGCTCGACGAACTCTTCCGGGCGCACCCACCGGGCCACCGGCAGGTGCCGGGCACTCGGACGCAAATACTGCGTGATGGTGATGATGTCGGTTCCGGCCTCGTAGAGGTCGTGCAGCGCCTGGCTGATCTCCGCGCGTTCCTCACCCATGCCGAGGATCAGGTTGGATTTGGTGATCAGGCCGGCGTTCCGGCCCTGAGTGAGCACGTCGAGCGACCGGTCATAGCGGAACGCGGGGCGGATGCGCTTGAAGATGCGCGGCACGGTCTCCACGTTGTGCGCAAAGACCTCCGGTTTGGCGTCGAAGACCTGAGCGAGGTGTTCCGGGTTACCGGAAAAGTCCGGCACGAGGATCTCAACGCCCGTGCCGGGACTCTGCTGGTGAATCTGGCGAATCGTTTCGGCATACAACCAGGCGCCCTCATCGGGCAGGTCGTCTCGGGCCACACCGGTGACCGTGGCGTAACGCAGGTTCATGGTCACCACGGATTCGCCGACCCGACGCGGTTCGTCGGTGTCGTAGTCGGCCGGTTTGCCGGTGTCGATCTGGCAGAAGTCACATCGCCGGGTGCACTGCGAGCCGCCGATCAAAAACGTCGCTTCGCGGTCTTCCCAACATTCAAAGATGTTGGGGCAGCCGGCTTCCTGACACACGGTGTGCAGGTTCTCGCTCTTGACCAGGCTTTGCAGTTTCTGATATTCGGGCCCCATCCGGGCGACCGTCTTGATCCAGGCGGGCTTACGTTCGATCGGGGTTTCTGCGTTGCGAATTTCCAGGCGCAGGAGTTTGCGACCTTCGGGTACTGCGCTCATGCGTTCGTCCTGACGGTCTCAAGGCTGGCGGGGGACAGGGCCGCCTGGTGCAGCCCCGGTGCGCGACGGAACGCGTTGGTGATGGGGTCGATCAGCTCGGCGGGGTCGACGGAGTGCCCGAGTACACGTGTCATCGTGGTCACCCCGGCGTCGCGGATTCCGCAGGCGATGATTCGCGAGTAAGGTTCGAGCGAGTTGCTGCAATTGAGCGCGAAGCCGTGCATGGTCACGCCCTGGGCGACCCGAATGCCGATGGCGGCGATCTTGTCTTCGTGACCGGCTTTCCCGACCCACACCCCAGACCGTCCGGGCACCCGAACCGCACCGATGCCGAATTCGATCAGAACCTCGATCAGTATGCCCTCGAGGCATCGAACGTAGCCGACGACGTCCACCGGTTCCTGCAGGTGCACAATGGGGTAGCCAACCAATTGGCCGGGGCCGTGCCAGGTGATTTTGCCGCCTCGGTCGGCGTCGATGACCGGCGTGTCATCGATCGGGCGTTCCTCGGGCAGGGTGCGTTTACCGGCCGTATAGACGGCGGGATGCTCCATCAGGAGGACGGTGTCCGGCCGCTCTCCGGCGACGACGGAACGGTGGACTGCGCGTTGGAGCTCAAGGCCCTCAACATACGGCACGGAGTTGGCGCTTAGCCCCGCGACGACAAAGTCGAGCATCTGCTTAGTCTAGGGGCAGAGTTCGACTGGTGGGCTGCGGCGTTGGCAGGCGGCCGCTCATGGTGCCTCGACTCCTCCACCGCGGAGGGCAGCGCTGGTTGTGCACGGATGCGGGATGCGCTGCGCGGCAGAGGGGGCCGCGCCCGAACATGAAGGTGTGAAACGACGCCCTGAACAGCTGGCCCCGGTCGAGGATGAGGCCTCGCTTCGTCCCCGTCGTGGCCAGTCCGCCCCGCCCGGCGGGGAAGCTCAGCTCACCGCTGCGGCAACGATACAAACCGATGGTGTCGTCGCCGGACATCGGGTGCTCCGTTTGCTCGGTACGGGGACTCGAGCCACGGTGTACCTGGGCCATTCTCCGGGCGCGAGCGCCGTGGCTCTGAAAGTCTTTCGGGCCGACATCGCGGCCTCCAGTATCGAGCTCGATATTGCCGTGCTCACGTCACCGGCCGCGCCTGGGCTCGTGCAGTTGCTCGATGTCGCGCAGCTCGGTGACGGTCGAATCTGCCTGGTCCTCGAACGACTCCCCGGGGGATCCTTGGCGCGGTACCTCGTCGACAACCCGCGGCTGTCACCCGGGGAGGTCGTGACGTTGCTGGCACCGGTCACCGTGGCGTTGACCTCCCTGCACACGGCTGGGTTCGCGCACGGCGGCCTCAGCCTGGCCAGCATCCTGCTCGACGCAAGCGGTCGAGCCGTGCTGACCGGTTTTGGAGCTGTCACGCAGTTCAATGACCTGCCCCGTGAACGGATGCGGCTGCTCCGAGCCGACTACGCGCGCCTCGGCATCGTGATGCAGTCCCTCGTCGACACGCTCGACCCGGCCCACCCGCAGTTCCGCAGCGGGGCGGCGATAGCGCGGCGATTCCAGGCGGCCACGAACCTGATCGGTGGAGGGTCCGGGGCGAGAACTGCGGGCGCGCCCCTCGGGGCCATCCTCGGCACCCTGGAGCGCAACCTTTTCGATTGGGCCGACGCCGCACCGTTGCGAGGTTTTCACGCCGCTGCCCCCGGGGAGGTGAACGCACCGAGCACGCCCGGTCCCGCGTTCTCCTCGGCACCTCGTGGCATCGAGCCCGCTCTCTCGACCAGCGATCACGGCGACGGAATTCACGACAATTTCCACCACGCTCAGAACAAGATTCTCAGTAGATTCCGCAATCACGTCGGTACTGATCCGGCGCACCCGACACATCCCGACAACGATGACGGGTTCGACATTCAAATCGACGACAGATTCAACACCAGCTTCGACACCGAATTTGATCATGACCTCGACCTTGACCGCGACCTCGGCGGCGACCACGAATTCGATGACGTGCCGCCCCGCGCACCCTTCGGCCAGGCCAGGGTCGCCCTGCGCCGACTCACCGACCGCTGGGCCGCCCGCAGGCGCACAGGACAACGGCAAGCCCGGTTGGGTCGCACCCTCGCGACCGTGGTCGACTCGCATCCGCTCAGAGACGCCGGTCACCTGCTGCGAAAACGGCTGCACGGTCACCGGCGACCACTCCTGGTGTCGGCCTTCGGCGGTGCGAGCCTGCTCGTGCTCGCTCTCACCCTGTTTCCCGTCTTGGGGCAGGCGGGCGAGACTGGCGAAGACAACGGTGCAGGATCGGGCGATCGCGCCAGCGGCTCTCCAAGTGCGCTGGCGCCGGCCAACGCACCCGCCAACCCACCAGCGGATGCCGCCGGCTCGGCCGCCCCGACCGATGCGCCTGCCACTCCGTCCGTGGCGGACGGTGCGGCGGCCCCCGACCAGGCGGCAATAGCGGGCGATGACCCGGTTTCGGCGGTCGTAGCGCTGCTCGCCCGCCGGGCGTCCTGTCTCGCGGCCGCGTCCCTGGTCTGCCTGGTCGAGGTGGATCAGACCGGTTCGGCCCTGCTGGCCCTCGACAGCTACGACGCCCGAGAACGTCAGAAGGGGAGAACGGGCGGCCCCCTGGCCGACTACGTGGGGTTCCTGCCGACGCTGGCGGAACGAAACGGCGACCTGGCCGTCGTTGCCTTGATCCCGTCGCCGGGGCACGAAGAAAGCCAGCCGGCCTCGGTCCTTGTGGTCAAGGGCGAGGGCGGCTGGCGTCTCCGTGAGATTTTCGACTATTGAGTCTTCACCCACGGAGTTTTTCAACGACTCAGGTAGCGAGCCGAACGTTCACGCAGTTCGAGCTGGTCAGATTCCGAGGTTGCCCTCGAATGCACCGGCTTCGAGCCGTGCCTTCATCGTGGTGAGGAAGCGGGCAGCATCCGCTCCATCGATGATGCGGTGGTCGTACGACAGCGCGAGGTACACGCTGGAACGGATTGCAATGGAGTCGAGGCCGTCGTTGGTGACGACGAGCGGCTTCTTGTAGACGATTCCGGTGCCGAGAATGGCGCTCTGCGGCAGGAACACCACGGGCGTGTCGAACAGGGCACCGCGCGAACCAGTGTTGGTCAGCGTGAACGTTCCACCACTCAGTTCATCGGGCTTGAGCTTGTTGTCCCTGGTACGAGCGGCGAGGTCGGCGATCTGCGCGGCGAAACCGGCCAGATCGAGTTCGCCGGCGTTGCGCACAACCGGGGTCAGCAGTCCACGCTCGGTGTCGACGGCGATGCTGATGTTCTCCGAGGCCGGGTACACAATCGTGTCGCCATCTATCGTGGCGTTCACAATGGGGATGGCCCGAAGCGCCTCGGCGGCGGCGAGAGCGAAGAACGGCAGGAAGGAGAGCTTGTTGCCCGTCTTCTCGGCGAATGCACCCTTGACCCGGTCGCGCAGCATGGCGACGCGGGTGACATCGACCTCGACCACGGTCGTGAGCTGGGCGGATGACTGCATCGAGATGACGGCGCGCTCGGCGACGACCTTGCGCAGGCGGGACATGGGCTGAGTGGTGCCGCGCAACGGCGACACTTCGACCACGGGGGCGGCCGCGACCGCGCCGACAGCCGAGGCCGCCTGCACGATGTCTTCCTTGCGGATCCGTCCGCCCACTCCGGTGCCGCTGATCGTCGACAGGTCGACGCCGGCTTCGTTCGCGAGCTTGCGCACGATCGGCGTGACGTAACCGCTGGTGCCGGCGTGGGAGCCACGAGTTGCCGGGGCAGCGACAGCCGGCGCAGCAGCAGCGACCGGCGCGGGTGCCGGGGCTGCAGCAACCGGCGCCGGTGCGGGAGCAGCAATCGGAGCCGCGACGGGCTCGGGGGATGTAACCGGGGCCGCGACGGGCTCCGGGGCCGCAACCGGGGCTGTGACGGGCTCCGGGGCCGCAACCGGGGCTGCGACGGGCTCCGGAGCGGCGACGGGCTCGGGCGCCTCGGCAGCGGGTGCGGCAGCGCCGGACCCGTCGCCGATCGTGACGAGCGGGGTGCCGACCTCGACGGTCTCGTCTTCCTGCACCAGGATGGCTTCAATGATGCCGGCGACCGGGGACGGGATTTCCGTGTCCACCTTGTCGGTCGATACCTCGAGCAACGGCTCGTCGACCTCCACGCGGTCGCCCACGTTCTTGAGCCAGCGGGTGACCGTGCCCTCTGTGACACTCTCTCCGAGTGCCGGGAGGCTGACGGATTCGCTCATGCGTATGTCTCCTTCAAAACCGTTTGCTTGTCTGAAAATTGGATGAAAATGGTGGGCTCCGCCTACATCGCGTGAAGCGGTTTGCCGGCCAGAGCCAGGAAGGCCTCACCCATCGCTTCGTTCTGCGTCGGGTGGGCGTGCAGGAACGGAGCGATGTCCTCCGGGTACGCCTCCCAGTTCACCACGAGCTGGCCTTCGCCGATGAGCTCACCGACGCGGGCGCCGATCATGTGGATACCTACGATGGGGCCGTCCTTGACCCGCACCAGCTTGACCGAACCGGCCGTGCCGAGAATCGAGCTCTTGCCGTTTCCGCCGAGGTTGTACTCGTAGGTGGAGATCTGGTCGGCACCGAACTTGTCGGCGGCCTTAGCTTCGCTGTACCCGACGGATGCAACCTCGGGGTCACAGTAGGTGACCTTGGGGATGTTCACGTCCTCGACGATGATCGGGTTCAGCCCGGCGATTTCCTCGGCGACGAAAATGCCCTGCTGAAAACCGCGGTGTGCGAGCTGCAGTCCGGGGACGATGTCGCCAACGGCGTAGACGCCGGGGATGTTCGTGGCGAGGCGCTCGTCAGTGAGGACGAACCCGCGGTCCATGGTGACTCCGACCTCGTCGAAGCCGAGACCGGCCGTGACCGGGCCGCGACCAACGGCAACGAGCAGTAGGTCGGCCTCAACGGTCGTCCCGTTCTCCAGGGTGACGATGACGCCGGAGTCGGACTGAGTGACACTCTGAAAGCGGATGCCGAGGGAATACTCGATACCGCGCTTGCGGAACGCGCGCTCGAGCTGCTTGGAGATCGACTCTTCCTCATTGGGCACGAGGTGCGGCAGGGCTTCGATGATCGTGACGTCGGCGCCGAAGGACTTCCAGACGCTGGCGAACTCGACGCCGATGACGCCGCCGCCGAGGACGGCGACCTTCTTGGGAACGTAGTCCAGGGCGAGTGCGGTCTCGCTCGTGATGACACGGCCACCGATCTCGAGGCCGGGCAGCGAGCGGGAGTAGGAACCCGTGGCCAGGATCACGTTCTTGCCGACGATCAGGTCGTCGCCGACCTGAACGGAGGTGGGGGAGACCAGGTGGCCTTCACCGGTGATCACGGTGATCCCGCGAGCCTTGATCAGACCCTGAAGTCCCTTGTACTTGCTCGCTACTATGCCCTCGCGGAACGCGGTGACGGCAGCGATGTCGATGCCCTCGAACGCCGTCTTGACGCCGTATTTGGCGGCTTCCCGGCTGACGTCGGCGACCTCGGCCGAGTGCAGGAGGGCCTTGGTCGGGATGCAACCGACGTGCAGGCAGGTGCCGCCGAGTTTGCCCTTCTCGATCAGGCCAACGGTGAATCCCAGCTGCACGGCCCGCAGCGCTGCTGCGTATCCACCGCTTCCGCCACCGAGAACGACAATGTCAAAATTCTGTTCCGACACTCAGCTACTCCCTCGCGCATTACGCTTTGTCACGACGACCGACGGATTGTGCTGATCGGCCGCGTGGTTTGACAAGCTTTTCTTGCCCCTACGACTGTACTACGGGCGTGAAAAGTCCTCGGCCAGTCGAAGCAGCGCCCGAACCGACACCCCGGTCGGTCCGGCTGCGGTGAATCCCCAGCCGGCACCGGAATTCTGAGCCGGCCCAGCGATGTCGAGGTGAGCCCACGGAATCGTCTGCCCGGCGGCATCCGTTCCGATGAACTCCCGCAAAAAAACCCCGGCGAGGAGCATCCCGCCGGCGGTGCTGCCGATCTTCGCATTCGCGATGTCGGCGACGTCCGAATTCAGGGTGGCGCGTAACTCATCCGGGAACGGCATCGGCCAGGCCGATTCGCCGACCGCGGCACTGGCTGCGAGCACCCGCTGCACCAGGGCGTCATCGCCCATCGTGCCGAAATACCGGTTACCGAGGGCGACTACCTGGGCTCCGGTGAGGGTGGCGACATCGACGATCGCGTCGGGGTGTTCTTCGCCGGCGGCGACGAGGCCGTCGGCGAGCACGAGGCGACCCTCGGCGTCCGTGTTGAGCACTTCGACGGTGCGGCCTCCGCGCATGCGCAGTACGTCATTAGGGCGAATAGCCGAGCCCGACGGCATGTTCTCGGCGATGCACATCCACGCGGTGATCCGCACCGGCAGCTGGAGCCGGGCAGCGGCGACCACCACGGCGAGCACCGTGGCCGCACCGGTCATGTCGTATTTCATGCCGACCATCGATGCCGGCGGCTTGAGCGAAAGCCCGCCGGTGTCGAAGGTGATGCCCTTGCCGACGAGGGCCAGGTGCTTGGCGGCCCCGGTCGGGGCGTAGCTGAGCTTGACCAGTCGCGGCGGTCGGGTGGATCCGGCTCCGACTCCGACGATGCCGCCGAACCCATCGGCGGCGAGCTGATCTTCGTCCCAGACGGTCACGTCGAGCGGCAGGTCGCGCGCAGCTTCGACTGCCAGGTCGGCGAGCGACGCCGGGTAGAGGTCGAGCGGCGGCATGTTCACGAGGTCCTTGACCAGGCGGATCGCCTCGGCGCTGGCTCGGGCACGGTCGACAGCGGATCCCGCCGGAGTCGTGCTGTGCACGACGACGCTCTGAGCCGGCAGCTTCGCGTCGGCCAGCGAACTCTGCCGGTAGGTCGTGTAGGAGTACCCACCGAGGGCCGCGCCCTCGAGCACGGCCTCCACCTGCGCGGCGTCGTTCAGCGGAAGAGCGAAGGCAACGGAAGCGGCACCGATCAGTTGGCGCACGGCGGAACCAGCCGCGTGGCGGAGGGTGTCGGTGCTGATCTGGCGTCCGAGCCCGACGATGGCGATGGCGCGCGGGGTGCCGACAGCGGCCACCAGACGCACCACCTCATCACGAGCGCCGGTCACGTTCAGCAGCGGGAGCTGCGCAGCCACCGACGCGATGAGGGCGTCGCCGAGCGTGACGTCGGCGAGCAGCCGCGCCCCATCATCCGTTTGAAGTGCAGCGAGGATGAGAACGTCGGCGGCGGAGTCCCCTGCGGACTCGGTGGACAGGGACAGTGTCGGAACAGTCATATCTTGATGGTAACCGTGGCCCGTCGGCGTCGCCGGTCCAGCCGGGTCGCTCATCGCTGTTCGCTCTGGGCGCGATGCTGAACGCCCGCAAACACAACACGGATGGAGCCTCCGGATTAGAGTTAAGGAATGTCAGACCCCGAGGAGCTCTACGAACTCACCGTTGACGCCGATGGCGTCCCGCAAGGGTTGCATCTGGTCATGGGCCTGACCGGCTTCGCGGATGCCGGCGGTGCGGTCGCGCAGTTTACCGACTACCTCCTGACCACACTGGATCACACGGTGGTGGCGTCCTTTGACACCGACACCCTGCTGGACTATCGGGCCAGGCGCCCGATCATCTACTTCGATCAGGATCACCTCACCAACTATCAGCCGCCGTCACTGCGACTGTACCTGGCCCGCGACGAGATCGGGCAGCCGTTCCTGTTCCTGACCGGCTTCGAGCCCGACTTCCGCTGGGAGCAGTTCACCGCAGCCATGCTGCAGCTCATCGACCGCTTCACCGTCGCCTCGACGACCTGGGTGCACGCGATTCCCATGCCGGTGCCGCACACCCGTCCGGTCGGGGTGACCGTCAGCGGCAACCGATCCGATCTCATCGAGAACCGTTCGGTCTGGCGGCCGCACACCCAGGTGGCGGCCAATGTGCTTCACCTGCTGGAATATCGGCTGCAGGAGCGGGGGTCGTCGACGGTCGGATACGTGCTGCTCATTCCGCACTACCTGGGCGACACCGAGTTTCCCGCGGCAGCATTGAGCGCCCTCGAAAGCACGAGCGCGTCCACCGGGTTGATCTTTCCGACCGATCGCCTGCGGGAAGCCAATCGCGAGTTCGTCGCGCGCATCGATGATCAGGTGCAGAGCAACCCCGAACTGGCCAAACTCGTCGGCACCCTCGAACAACGCTACGACGCCTATATGGAGGGCAGCCCGCTGCGCTCTCCCCTCACCGATGAAGACGGTGAACTGCCGTCGGCTGACGAAATCGCCGCGGAACTCGAGAATTTCCTGGCATTGCGCCGCAGCCGTGACGACGGGCCCGCCAGCTGAACGCAATCGGAGTCCGGTGCAGACCACGGCCTGACCCGACCGGCGGGAGGAACGCGATAGGTTTGATCGAATGAACTCTCGTCGATCTACCCTGATATTTATCGTCGGGTCGTTCGCGTACCTGTCGGCCGTTCTGCAGCGCACCTCGATGGGGATCGCCGGGGTGGCCGCCACGGAGCGGTTCGGCGGTTCAGCTGCCATCCTGTCGAGCCTGGCCGTCGTTCAACTCATCGTCTACGCCGCCGCGCAGATTCCGGTCGGCGTGTTGATCGACCGGTACGGACCCCGGGTGCTCATGATCACCGGCACGGCGCTCATGGTGACCGGCCAGATCACCCTGGCCCTTGCGCCGGATATCAGCGTCGCAGTCATCGGCCGCATTCTCGTCGGCGCGGGCGACGCCACCATCTTCATCTCGATGATCCGCCTGATCAGTTCATGGTTCAGCGGACGCATCGTTCCGCTCTTGTCGCAGTGGATGGGCAATATCGGCCAACTCGGTCAGGTTCTCTCTGCGGTTCCTCTGGCCTGGCTGCTGCACACAAGCGGCTGGGAGCCCGCTTTTCTGTCTGCGGCCTCCGTGGCTGTCATCGCCCTGATCGTGGTCATCATTTTCGTGCGAGACCGCCCCCGGGATATCACCGAGCACGTGCGCGCCAATAGCCTGGGCATCGCTCTGACTCAGTTGCGGCACAGTTTTCGGCGCCCGGGCACCCAACTCGGATTCTGGTCGCACTATGTAACGCAGTCTTCCGGTACCGTGTTCAGTCTGCTCTGGGGCTATCCGTTCATGGTCTTCGGGCTCGGCTACGAACCGGCATTCGCCGCCGGAATGCTGACCGTGCTGGTCGGTGCCGGTCTCGTGTTCGGCCCGATCCTTGGCCTGCTGACGGCACGCCACCCGCTGCGTCGGAGCAACATCGTGCTGGGCATCGTGACGGTTATCGGAATCGCTTGGGCGATCGTGCTGCTCTGGCCAGGGGTTCCGCCCTTATGGACAATCGTGGTGTTGTTGGTGGTGCTCGGCATCGGCGGTCCCGGGTCTCTCATCGGTTTCGACTTCGCACGCACCTTCAACCCGCAACGGAGTCTGGGCTCGGCCAACGGCGTCGTCAACGTGGGCGGCTTCACCGCGAGTTTCGTCATGATGTATCTGGTCGGGCTGCTCCTCGACCTGCAGAACGGCTGGCGCGTCGCCGGGGGAGCGTCGAGCGACCTGTACACGCTCGACGCGTTCCGGGTGGCCTTTTCGGTGCAGTACATCATCGTCGGAATCGGCGTCGGGTTTCTGATCCACGCCCGACGGAGAACGCGGCGCCAACTCTCCCGTGATGAGGGAATAGAAGTCGCCCCGATCTGGGTTGCACTATCACGCGCGTGGAAACGGCGTAACTGATGATCGTAGTACGCGCCGTGGCTTGTCGTCCACACAAACCGTGCAATAATATTTTCTAGGACCCGTTCTGGTCCGGGGCACACTGATTTCGTATCGGTGTGGGCATCCCGGGACTTGACATGGGTCCAAGTTCTGCCCAAAAACGCTTCTGGCTCCTTTTGCGGCTCCCAGAAGCAGGTACTACTCCGCATGAGAGGTATTCGAATGGTAACCACCGTCAAGACCGAGGTGACCGAGGTGACCGAGGAGTCTGTCACGACTCCCGTAGTACCGACGGTCAAGAAGACCGTCACCAAGGCGGCTGCCGCCAAGGCCGCTGCCGCAGAGGCTGCCGCGACGAAGAAGTCCACAGCTGCCGCCGAGAAGCCCGCTCCCAAGAAGCGTGTCACCAAGGCGAAGGTCGTCAAGAAAGACGATGAAGCCGACGTGGACGGCGGTTCCGAACCTGACGAAGACGACTCGGACGACGACAGCACCAAGCGCACGGCGTCGACGGAACCGCTTCCCAGCGGGGCCCTCGTACTTTCGCTCGTCGATGACGACGACGAGGTACCGGTTTACTCCAGCGCCATCACCGGCGCCACGGCCGACCCGGTCAAGGATTACCTCAAGCAGATCGGTAAGGTCGCCCTGCTGAACGCGGCCGAAGAGGTCGAACTGGCGATGCGCATCGAGGCCGGCCTGTTCGCCGAAGACAAGTTGTCGGAGATGACCGAGGTCGAGAAAAAGAATTCTCTCGGCCGTGAGCTGCAGTGGGTCGCCAAAGACGGTGCCAGGGCCAAGAGTCACCTCCTCGGCGCGAACCTGCGCCTCGTCGTGTCACTCGCCAAGCGTTACACCGGCCGTGGCATGCAATTCCTTGACTTGATTCAGGAGGGTAACCTCGGGCTCATTCGTGCCGTCGAGAAGTTCGACTACACCAAGGGCTTCAAGTTCAGCACGTACGCCACCTGGTGGATTCGCCAGGCGATCACCCGCGCCATGGCCGACCAGGCCCGCACCATTCGCATCCCCGTGCACATGGTCGAAGTCATCAACAAGCTCGCCCGCGTGCAGCGCCAGATGCTGCAGGACCTCGGTCGCGAACCCACGCCCGAAGAACTGAGCCGCGAACTCGATATGACGCCGGAGAAGGTCGTCGAGGTGCAGAAATATGGTCGGGAGCCCATTTCGCTGCACACCCCGCTCGGCGAAGACGGCGACAGTGAATTCGGTGACCTCATCGAAGACACCGAAGCTGTCGTGCCGGCAGATGCCGTTGGTTTCACCATGCTGCAGAAGCAGCTCGAAAGCCTGCTCGACTCACTCTCGGAGCGTGAAGCCGGCGTGATCCGCATGCGCTTCGGCCTCGGCGACGGAATGCCGAAGACCCTCGACCAGATCGGCGACACCTTCGGTGTCACCCGTGAGCGGATCCGCCAGATCGAGTCCAAGACGATGGCCAAGCTGCGCCACCCGTCCCGGTCGCAGTCCCTGCGCGACTACCTCGAGTAAACGTGACAGTGACAGGGTTCGCCCGGGTTGTGACGTGCCGTTCGTGAGTTCCTTTCGGCACGCTCCCGCGATTCTCATCGGTCGGGTGGTTCGGGTGCTTGCTCGGTGGCGCAAACCGGGCGGCGGCTCGGCCATACCCGGCGTCATCGTCAATCGCATCGCGCCCGGCTTTCTCGCGTCGACCCTCAATGGTTTCCCGCTCGGGCTTGTGATCGTCACGGGTTCCAGCGGCAAGTCGACGACGACGAAAATGCTCGTCGCCGTTTTGCGTGCCCACGGCCTGACCGTCTTCACCAACCAGTCGACGGCGAACATCAGCCAGGGCCTGACCAGCGCTCTTCTGGAGCGGGTCACCCTCTCCGGGCAGATCGCCGGCGACGTTGCCGTACTTGAGATGGATGAAGGCCACGGGGCGTTGATCGCCGCATCGTTGACGCCGCGCGTCGTCGCCCTCACCAACGTGATGGTCGACCAGATCGACCGGTTTCACGACTCCGAGATGGTCGCCGCCCTGCTCGCCAAAATTTCCGCGCGCGCCACAGAGACGGTTGTGCTCAACGCCGACGACCGATACCTCGCCGATCTCGGTTCCCACCTTGACGCCACCGTGCAGGTCGCCCGCTACGGCGTCACCGCCGCGGTGCTTGGCCAGTATCCCCGCGGGCTCGGGTATGCCGACACCGCTGTGAATCGGCTGCCAGCCGGCACCGGCCTGCAGCTGACCCGCGTGGTCGGTCGTGACGCCGATGTGCTATTCCCGACGGGCGGGCGCCACATCCGTCTGCCGGCGCGCGGCATCCACTACGCCGTCGATGCGCTGACGGCGTTGAGCACGGCCCAGGCCACCCTCGGCGAACGCTTCGATCCCGCCTTGGCCTGTGCGGCACTGTCGGCCATGCCGGCAGTTTTCGGTCGCGGTGAGGTCGTCACCGTTCGCGGCAAAACCGTTGAGTTCGTGCTCGTTCAAAACCCGTCCAGCTTTCAACTCAACGTTGACAGCCTCGAGGCCGGCACCGAGCAGATTCTGATGATCATCGGATCCGATGTTCGGGATCCGTCGTACTTCTGGCCGGTAGACACCTCGGGTCTGGGTCATGTGCTCATTGCGTCGGGCCTGAAGGCTCACGACATCGCCCTGCAGCTCGCCTACGACGACGTTGTCGTGGACCGCATCGAACCGGACGTGCCGACGGCCCTCGACGCGTTCCTGGCCCTGCCCGATCCCGTCTTCGGGGTGAAAACCATCATCTTCTCTGCCGACGGCATGCGCCGCACCCGCGCCCACCTCGGCCTCGTCTCCAACGCTGAGGATCCGGAATGACCGCCACCTCCCTGGGGCGACCGTTCACGGTCGTCTCGCTGCTGCCCCGCCTGCTCGACACCAACGGTGATGCCGGGAACGCCCGGGTGCTCGCCCAGCGCATGCGCTGGAGTGGCCACGACGCACGGGTCGTCGACGTGCACTTGCGCTCCGATCTGCCCGAACAGATCGACGCTGTGTCGATCGGGTCGGGAACGGATGCTGCGCTCCTGCCGGCCCGAGATGGCCTCCGTGCCCTGGTCGAGGAACTTCGCGTCTGGTCGAACTCCGGTGTTCCCATCCTGGCCGTTGGTACCGGTTGGGAATTGCTGAGCTGGGGCATCGACCTGGCCGACGGCAGCGTGCTGGAGGGCCTCGGGCTCGTGGCCGGCCACGCTGTACCGCGCTCGATCCGAGCCACCGATGACATTATCGTCGCCTCGAAGTACGGACGGCTGATCGGGTTCGAGAACCACGCCCGTGACTATGTCGGGGCCGAAGCCAGTCCGCTCGGACGAGTCGTCTACGGCACGGGAAACGGCGATGCGGCAACCGGTCCCCGGATCGAAGGGCTGACCATGGGGGAGGTGTTCTGCACCCACCTGCATGGTCCGGTGCTGGCGCGCAACCCTGGCCTCGCCGACCACCTGCTGCTGGCAGCGTTCAATCGCCATGGGCTCGCGTATTCACGTGGCTTCCTGGCCGCCAGCGTCGATGCGATCGCCCAGTCCGCACGCAATAACGCTGCTGTTCGGTTGGGCCAGAGCGCCGAATAGCCGAACGCGGGCGAGTGGGCAAGGAAATGCCGCGCAGGTGGCTGGAGGATACCAGCCGACTGCGCGGCATTTTTGTGCACTAACTCCCGACGGAGTGAAGAGCACTGATCAGGAGCGTTGGTCTTCGAGCAATCTGCTCGACTCGTCGTGCCAGCTTTCGGCGATGCTCGCGAGCTTCTCCTGGTGCTTGCGGCCGTGGTGGGCGCAGAACAGCAGTTCGCTGTTCTTCACGACCACGCGAATGTAAGCCTGGGCACCGCAAGCGTCGCAGCGGTCGGCTGCGGTGAGCTGGTGGGGGGCGCTCTGGTGGTCTGTTGCACCATTTTCGGTGGCGATCTGGGACATATTCTCCTCCTCCAGACTGAATTGCATGAACCCTCTTCACTAATGTAAACACGCCAAGGCAGCAATGACGAGATGAACGGCCGGTATTTCGCTTACCGCGTAGACGTGTCCTGTCGAGTGGCGGCCCGTGACCGGCCGGGCCGGCGCGACAGACCACCGGTCAGGGCCGGTATTCTTGGTGGTTGTGAGCTCCGACTATTCCGCCCGCCACCTGTCAGTCCTCGAGGGACTGGAGGCAGTGCGCAAACGCCCCGGCATGTACATCGGATCCACCGACTCGCGTGGTCTCATGCACTGCCTCTGGGAGATCATCGACAACTCCGTCGATGAGGCCCTGGGCGGGCACGGTGCGAGCATCCAGATTGAGCTGCACCCGGACCAGAGCGTCGAAGTTCGCGACACAGCTCGGGGGATCCCGGTCGACATCGAGCCCAAGACCGGCCTGACCGGCGTCGAGGTGGTTTTCACCAAGCTACACGCCGGGGGAAAGTTCGGCAGCGGGTCCTACGCCGCGTCGGGCGGGCTGCACGGGGTGGGAGCATCCGTCGTCAACGCCCTGTCCGAGCGCCTCGACGTCGAGGTCGATCGTGACGGCAAGACCTGGGCCATGTCCTTCCATCGCGGGGAACCGGGTCTCTTCGCCGATTCGGGCGAGAAAAGCCCCGACGCGCCGTTCACTCCGTTCGAGAACCAGAGCGAACTTCGGGTGATCGGCAAGGTCAAACGCGGCGTCACCGGCACCCGCATCCGCTACTGGGCTGATCGCCAGATCTTCACCAAGGGCGCCTCATTCCAGACCGACGAGGTGCTCAATCGAGCCCGCCAGACGGCCTTCCTCGTACCCGGCCTCGCCATCGAGGTGGCAGACCGGCGCACCGAGGAGTCGGTCACCAGCCTGTTCCAGTTCGACGGCGGCATCTCCGAGTTTGTCGAACACCTCGCAACGGATGCCCCGATCACCGACACCTGGCGACTGACCGGCAGCGGCACCTTCAGCGAAACCGTCCCGGTGCTCACCGACAAGGGTGCCATGGTGCCGACCGAACTCGTGCGTGACTGCCAGGTTGATATCGCCCTGCGCTGGGGCACCGGCTACGACACGATCGTGCAGAGCTTCGTCAACATCATCGCCACCCCCAAGGGCGGCACCCATCAGGCCGGATTCGACGCGGGACTGCTGAAGTTCCTGCGTGGGCAGGTGGAACTCAACGCTCGCCGGCTAAAGGTCGGCAGTGACAAGCTCGACAAGGACGACGTCATGGCGGGGCTCACCGCCGTGCTCACCGTGCGCCTGCCCGAACCGCAGTTCGAGGGGCAGACCAAGGAGGTGCTCGGCACTCCGGCGGTGCGCGCGATCGTTGCGAACGTCGTGGCCACGGCCATGGCCGTGCGGTACGCCTCACCGAGGCGCGACGACAAGACGCAGTCGGCGCTGCTGCTCGATAAGATCGTCGCCGAGATGAAATCGCGCATCTCCGCTCGGGCCCACAAGGAGACCCAGCGTCGCAAGAATGCCCTGGAAAGTTCGTCCCTGCCGGCGAAGCTGGTCGATTGCCGCAGCAACGATGTGTCCACGAGTGAGCTTTTCATCGTCGAGGGCGACTCGGCTCTCGGCACCGCCAAGCTCGCTCGAGACAGCGAGCACCAGGCGCTGCTGCCCATCCGTGGCAAGATTTTGAACGTGCAGAAGGCATCCGTTTCAGACATGCTTTCCAACACCGAGTGCGCTTCGATCATCCAAGTGATCGGAGCCGGCTCCGGCCGCAGCTTCGACCTGTCGGCGGCCCGCTACGGCAAGGTCATCATCATGAGCGACGCCGATGTCGACGGCGCCCACATCCGCACCCTGCTCCTCACGCTGTTCTTCCGCTACATGCGACCGATGATCACCGAGGGCCGAGTCTTCGCCGCCGTTCCGCCGCTGCACCGGGTCGTCGTCATGAATCCGGGCTCGAAGCCCAACGAGACCATCTACACCTACTCGGAAACCGAACTCCACGCGGTGCTCAGCGCGCTCGAGAAGAAGAACCGCCGCTACCAGGACCCGATCCAGCGTTACAAGGGTCTCGGTGAAATGGATGCCGACCAGCTCGCGACCACGACCATGGAACGCGCCCACCGCACGCTGCGGCGGGTACGTGTCGACGACGCTGAGTCAGCTGGAAAGGTGTTCGAACTCTTGATGGGTAACGATGTGGCCCCACGCAAGGAATTCATCATCGACAGCTCCGACACGCTGTCCCGGGACCGCATCGACGTCTAGCCGGGACCGCTGCGGGGGCTGATTCAGGAAATCCTCCCGGTCGCCGAGAATACCGGCCCATGTTTTCCGGCTCAGGGAGCGGCAACGGGGCGTTTTTCCTGAATTGGCAACACCTCGGGGTGGTGTCGAGCGGCGGCCACACCAGACGGTGCTAGATCTCGGTGCCGATGGCTCCGATGATGGCGTCGAGCATGACCCCGGAGGCGTCTCGACGGGAGCCGGACTCCGGCAAGGCGCGCGGGGTGCCGTCCGGTCCGACGGCTCGGGCGGGCGCTCGGCCGGCCCAGGCCACCGCGAGGGTATCCTCTCCCTTCAGGAATCGCTGGGCGCGCACGCCGCCGGTCGCACGGCCCTTGGCCGGGTATTCGGAGAACTCGCTCTGTTTGGCGCTGCCGGGATCCGTTCCGGGTAAGGTCTGGCTACTCGCGGCCACCGTGGCCACGACCGCCGTGGTTAGGTCGTCCGTAGACAAACTCGTGAAGAACACGACCGTTTCGCCGGGAGTCAGCTTGATGCCGGCCATGCCGCCCGCGGCTCGGCCCTGCGGCCGTACGCCGAGAGCGGTGAAGCGCAGCAGCTGAGCGTCCGAACTGATAAAGACCAGGTCGTCGTCCTCGGCACCCTGCACCGCACCGACCACTTCGTCTTTGGGCTTGAGCGCGATGATCTCGAAGCCCGGCTTGTTGGCCCAGTCGCCGGGTGTGACGCGCTTGACGACGCCCTGTCGGGTGCCGAGGGCGATGGCTTGATCGGAGTCCAGCGAGACGATCGCGAGCACGCGTTCCGTCTTATCGGGCAAGGCCAGGTACTCGCTGATGCGCACACCGGCGGCCAGCTGAATCGACGTCGGCGGCATCACCGGCAGGTCGACGGGGGAGAAGCGGATGAGCCGGCCACGGTTGGTCACCGCGCCCACCTCGGTACGACTCGTCGTGTCGAGCGTTGAGCGCACGGCATCGTGCTTGCTGCGCCGCTGCGGAGGCTGGATCCGAGGCGGTACGGCGTCGTCGACCGCGACCAGATCGACGCGGGCGATGCGCCCGGTCACGCTCAGGAAGACCCGGGTAGGAATGTCCTGCACCTCGAGCACCGCGGCCTGTCGTTTGGCAGCGGCCGCAGACAGGCCGGCGATACTCGGTTTCGCCTCGGTGAGCACCGTGCGCCGCGGAGTTCCGAACTTCTCCGCCACCGCGCCCAGTTCCTCCGACACCAGCGTGCGGATGGTGGGCTTGGACGACAGGAGCTTCTCCAGTTTCGCGATCTCCGCGAGCAACTGGTCGCGCTCAGCTTCCAGCTCGATGCGCGAGAACTTGGTGAGGCGTCGCAGCCGAAGTTCGAGAATATACTCGGCCTGAATCTGACTCAGGTCGAACACGTCGATGAGTTTGGCCCGGGCCTGCTCGGTGTCGTCACTGCCCCGGATAACCTGGATAACCTCGTCAATGTCAAGAATCGCGACAAGCAGACCGAGAACGAGGTGCAGGCGCTCCTTGCGCCGAGCCAGCCGATAGGCCGAGCGCCGGGTGACGACCTCGATGCGGTGGTTGACGTAGACGTGCAGCAGTTCGAGCAGGCCGAGGGTTTGCGGGGCACCGTTGACGAGAGCGACGGCATTGATGTTGAACGAATCCTCGAGCGGGGTATAGCGGTAGAGCTGTTCGAGCACGGCATCAGGGCTGAAACCGGTCTTGATGCCAATGACCAGGCGCAGTCCCTTGGTACGGTCGGTGAGGTCGGTGACGTCCGAGATGCCGCTGAGCTTCTTGGAGTTAACGCCGTCCTTGATCTTCTCGATCACCTTTTCCGGACCGACCAGGTAGGGGAGTTCGGTCACGACGAGCCCGGTCTTGCGAGCGCTAATCGACTCGACCGACACGCGGGCACGGGTCTTGAAGCTGCCGCGCCCGGTGCCGTAGGCATCCTTGATGCCGGCCAGGCCAACGATGGTGCCGCCGGTGGGCAGGTCTGGCCCCGGCACGAACTCCATCACATCGTCGAGGGTGGCGTTGGGGTGCGCCAACAGGTGCCGGGCAGCTCCGACCACCTCGATCAGGTTGTGGGGCGCCATGTTCGTCGCCATGCCGACGGCGATGCCGCTCGTGCCGTTGACCAGCAGGTTGGGGTAGGCGGCCGGCAGCACGTCGGGCTGGGTGAGTTGGTTGTCATAGTTGGGTACGAAATCCACGACATCTTCGTCGAGGTTCTCGGTCATGGCGAGTGCCGGGGCGGCCAGGCGCGCCTCGGTGTAGCGGGGAGCCGCCGGCCCGTCGTCGAGGGAGCCGAAGTTACCGTGCCCGTCAATGAGCGGCACCCGCAGTGAGAACGACTGGGCCATGCGCACGAGGGCGTCATAGATGGCCGTATCACCGTGCGGGTGCAGCTTACCCATCACCTCACCGACGACCCGGGCGCTTTTCACGTGCCCCCGGTCAGGGCGCAGCCCCATTTCGCTCATCTGGTAGAGGATGCGCCGCTGGACGGGCTTCAGGCCGTCCCGCGCATCGGGCAGTGCCCGGGAGTAGATCACGGAGTAGGCGTACTCGAGGAAGGACCCCTGCATCTCGACCGTGACGTCGACGTCTTCGATGCGTTCGGTGCTGCCGGCGGCGGGTGGGGTGCTATCTGAGCGGCTCATTGTGACTTCTGCTTCGGGCGTGCAGCGAGAACCGGTCGAACCGGTCGGGCTGCACTACATCGGGGGCGCCTTCGAGCGCTGGAGGGCTCGGGTTGCTCCCTGTGAAAGAATGAGACCCGATGCCCACCATGCTACCGGCCCGCCAATTCAGTGCTCTGCGCCTTGCCGATGTTCTCACCAGTTCCCTCGAAGCCGTCTGCGCCCGGCAGAATCCGCTGGGGCTTCCCACGGTCCGCAAAGCCGTGGTCATTCTGGCCGACGGTCTCGGCGCCAGCTCGATCCGGGCGCGGTCCGGGCACGCCCGGTTTCTGTCGTCCCGCCTGAACAAGTCCAGCATCATCGACGGGGTCTTCCCGGCAACGACCGCCGCCGGAATCGCTACCCTGACCACCGGAGTGGAACCGGGCCAGCACGGCCTGGTCGGCTACCAGGTGCTCGATGGCGCCCGCGACCGCGTCGTGAACCAGCTCACCGGCTGGGACGGCGACATGCGGCCGGCCACCTGGCAGCGAGAGCGCACCGTCTTCGAACGGGCGGCCGACGAGAGCGTGCCGAGCTTCGCCATCGGCCCGAAACGGTTCGTGGCGTCCGGCTTCACCCAGGCCGTGCTCCGCGGCGCACGATACGTTGCTGCCGACACGGTGGCCGACCGCTTCGCTGCGGCGCGCAGCATCCTCTCGGAAAACCCGACGGCACTGATCTACCTCTATGTCGCCGAACTCGACGTCGCCGCGCACGCGCACGGCTGGCAATCAGACCGCTGGCTGGCTCAGCTCGAAACCCTCGACTCCGAAGTGAGCCGCTTCGCCTCGACCCTGCGCTCGGACGAAGGCTTGCTGCTCACCGCGGATCACGGTGTGATCGACGTGCCGAGCACCCGGCACGTCCTGTTCGACACGGAACCCGCGCTCATTTCCGGTGTGCGCCACGTCGCGGGGGACCCTCGCTGCGTGCAGCTCTACCTGGAGCCGCAGCAGACTGCGGGCTCTGCTTCGAGCGCCGCCGACACACTGGCGGATGCCTGGCGAGAGTCCCAGGGAGACCGCGCCTGGATCTACACCCGTGCCGAAGCGGTCGCCGCCGGCCTCTACGGCCGGGTGGCCGACGAGGTGCTCCCTCGCATTGGCGACGTCGTCATCGCCGCCCGCAAATCCATCGCCTACTACGATTCTCGACCCGCGAATCAGAAAGCCCGCGGCATGATCGGGCAGCACGGCTCCCTCACCGATGAGGAAGTGCGAGTGCCTTTGATCCGCGCGGGCGCCTTCTCCAGATAGCCCGCCGCACAACCAGCACGGCGGACTCCGGCTCTGACATCAGACCGGGTACTGGCGGCGCTTGACCTGCGGCTTGGGCAGACGCATCGGCCGCAGCTGCAGCGCGCGCATGGCCGAATACCAGCGCACCCGCTCGGCGTTGTCCTTGCCAAACTTAGCCTCGATCTTCTTGGTGAGGATGAAACCGAGCACAACGCAGTCGATGACCGCGAGGATGAAGAAGGCCCAGAGCGCAAAGATGGCATACACATCAACGCTGGGGATCGTGGTGAGCAGGATGACCAGGAACATGATCGGAATCATCAGCTCGCCGACGTTGAACCGTGCGTCGACGTAGTCGCGGGCATACCGCTTCTGCAGGCCGCGTTCCCGCAGCGGCAGGTACTTGTCGACGCCGGCGGCCATACCGGCCCTGGCCACATCGCGCGCAGCCGTGGACTTGGCGCGCGCCTGCTTGGCGGCAAGCTTGCGGTCGTCGGGAACCAGCGGACGCTTGTTCGCTGCTTCCTGCTTCCTACGGGTGGGGGTCGCCTGACCCTTACCCGTGTTGTGCGTGAGCCCGAGGCGTGCTGCGGTCTCGTCGGAACTTTCAATCGACGGCTGGGCGTCGGGGTTTACGGGAGGCTTGGCCACATCAAATCCTTGCAATTGGGTGCCTTAAGATTACCCGTATGACTGGTAACCCACAGACAAATTCACGTCCCAACGCCTCAACGCTGAAGCCGGCGGTCGATCCGGGGGCGCGCGAGGCCCTCCGAACGGCGGTCGAACGGGGGCTCCCGACCGCGATCGCCGATCTTTGTGCTTTGGTGCGCATCCCCTCGGTGTCGTGGGCGACGTTCGATCGTTCCGAGGTCGCCGCCAGCGCCGCCGCCGTCGCCTCGCTCGTGCGCCGCCTCAACGTGTTCGAATCAGTCGACATCGTGCAGGCCGGCATTCCGGGGGGCACCGAACTGGGCCAACCGGCAATCCTGGCCTCCCGCCCCGCTCGAAACGGCCGCCCCACGGTGCTGCTCTACGCCCACCACGACGTACAGCCTCCCGGCCACGATCAGGATTGGGAGTCTGACCCATTCACACCGACGGTGCGCGGCGACCGTCTCTACGGGCGCGGCGCTGCCGACGATAAGGCCGGTGTCATAGCGCACGTCGCCTCCATTCGCGCTCTGGTCGCGGCAGTGGGCGCCGATTTTGATCTGGGTATCGCCCTGTTCGTCGAGGGGGAGGAGGAGTTTGGAAGCCGCTCCTTCGCGACTTTTCTCGACGAAAATCGTGAATCCCTGCGCGGTGACGTGATTGTCGTTGCTGATTCAAACAACTGGGACATCAACACACCGGCCATCACGACCGCTCTGCGCGGCAACGTCACCCTGCGATTAACGGTGCGCACACTGGCACACGCCTCGCACTCCGGCATGTTCGGGGGAGCGGTGCCCGACGCTATGCTCGCCACCATCAGGCTGCTCGCCACGCTCTATCACGAGGACGGCTCGGTGGCCGTGGCCGGCCTCACCAGCATTGATGTGCCCACCCCCGACTATTCCGAAGCGCAGTTGCGCGCGGAGACCGGCCTGTTGCCCGGCGTCACACCGATCGGTCATGGCTCCATCCTCAGCCGGATCTGGTCGCAGCCTGCCCTGACCATCACCGGAATTGACGCCCCCACCGTCGACAACGCGTCCAATACGCTCACCCCGTCGGTCAGCGTTCGCATCAGCACCCGCATCGCCCCTGGGCAATCGGCGGTCGAGGCCGCCGTGGCGATCGAGGCGCATTTGCGCAAGAACGTCCCGTTCGGCGCGATTGTCGAAATCGACGATGCGGACACGGGGGAGCCGTTTCTCGTCGACACCAGCGGTTGGGCAGTCACCGAGGCTCGATCCGCGATGACCGCTGCCTGGGGTGTACCGCCGATCGACATCGGGGTCGGCGGATCCATTCCGTTCATCGCCGACCTGGTGCGTGTCTTTCCGACCGCTCAGATTCTGGTCACCGGAGTGGAGGATCCGGATTCCCGGGCGCACAGTCCAAACGAATCCCTCCACCTTGGCGTTTTCAAACGCGCCATCCTGAGCGAAGCCTTCCTGCTCGGCAGCCTGAATGAGCGCGTCGACCATCAGACCGACACCGAACCCGGTCAACAGCCTGCGCCCAAGAAAATATGAAAGCGTGGGAATGCCCGCGTCGACTTTCTGGTTGTCGCAGGTAGAATTCATAAATCGCAATTCAGTGAGATCGCAACCGTGCGTGACTGCGTGAACCGAGGAGAAGCATGACCGACACCATGACCGAAACCGTCAGCACTGCTGACACCGCACCCGCCCCGGCCGCTGCCCATGGCGTCGGACTCACGGAGGCCGCCGCGCTCAAGGTCCGCAGCCTGCTAACCCAGGAGGGTCGTGAAGACCTCCGTCTGCGCGTCGCAGTGCAGCCTGGTGGCTGCTCCGGCCTGATCTATCAGCTGTACTTCGATGAACGCGTCCTCGAGGGCGACGCCCTCGTCGACTACGACGGAGTCGAGGTCGTCGTCGATAAAATGAGCGTTCCCTACCTCGATGGCGCCTCGATCAACTTTGAGGACACCATTGAGAAGCAGGGCTTCACCATTGACAACCCGAACGCTGGCGGCAGTTGCGCGTGTGGAGATTCCTTCCACTAGCGCAGATTCGTAGCAGCATGGGTGTCGGATAAACACCCTTCAGGGACATCATCACTTCGATGGTGTCCCTGTTTTTTTGCCCAAAATGCGCTCTACGCGCCCGAAATTGCCCGCCCCACGGCCGCCAAGAGCATAAATGCAGTGCGACCCGACCAGGAGTGCACTTCGTGCCTGCTCTCGCGGAGTAGGCTAGGAATCGATCAAAACGCTTCCTGAGAAGTGTCCTCGAATCTCCCGAAAGGTCCCCGGTGCGCAATAACCACCGCCTTCGTTGGGCTGCTATTCCGCTCGCCGCGACGCTCGCCGTTGTACTGGCCGGATGCACGCAAGCCCAGCTCCATGGCTACCTGCCCGGCTTTGAAGAAGAGGGCGAAACGGCGGTGACCAATCAGACCGACCGCATTGCCGGTCTCTGGACCACCTCGTGGATCGTGCTCCTCATCGTCGGCCTCATCACCTGGGGTCTGATCATCTGGACGATCGTCGTGTATCGGCGCCGCAAAGGTCAGACGGGCCTTCCGGTCCAGCTGCGGTACAACATGCCGATCGAGATCTTCTACACGGTCGTGCCGCTCATTCTCGTCGTTGGCTTCTTCGCCTTCACAGTGCGGGACCAGATCGCCATCGAATCGCGTTACGACAACCCTGACGTGACGATTGAAGTGCAGGCCAAGCAGTGGGCCTGGGACTTCAACTACGTCGACGAAAATGTCTACTCTCCCGGCATCCAGGGTCAGCTCGATCCTGACGGGGAGCGTGGCTCCCTGATCGAGTCGGAACTTCCCGTGCTTGTGCTTCCGGTCGACCAGACCGTTGAGATCGCCTTAGAATCACGCGATGTCATCCACTCGTTCTGGGTCATCGACTTCCTGTACAAGAAAGACGTCATCCCGGGCAAGACCAACTACATGTCGGTCACGCCCGAGCGCATCGGAACTTACGCGGGTAAGTGTGCCGAGCTCTGCGGTGAGTACCACTCCCTTATGCTCTTCAACGTCAAGGTTGTCTCCCAGGCCGACTATGACACGTACATCCAGTCTCTGCGCACCGCGGGTAACGTCGGCCAGCTCGACAACGAATTCGACCGTAATCAGAATCAGCCGGGCACGAGTGCCCCGACGGCTCCGGAGGGCAACTAAGCCATGACCACGACCATCGCACCCGCCCCGTCACGTCCGGCCGCACCGGTCTCCACGTCCGCGGAACACAAGGGCAACGTCCTCGTCCGGTGGATTACTTCCACCGACCACAAGGTCATCGGGTATATGTACCTGATCACCTCCTTCATCTACTTTTGCATCGGCGGCGTCATGGCGCTGATCATTCGTGCCCAGCTGTTCGCTCCGGGTCTCGATGTGGTGCAGACCAAGGAGCAGTACAACCAGCTCTTCACGATGCACGGCACGATCATGCTCCTGATGTTTGCCACGCCGCTCTTTTTCGGCTTCGCCAACTTCCTGGTTCCGCTGCAGATCGGCGCCCCCGACGTTGCGTTCCCGCGGCTGAACGCCCTCGCCTACTGGTTCTTCAACTTCGGCAGCCTCATCGCTGTCGCGGGATTCCTCACCCCGCAGGGTGCGGCCTCCTTCGGCTGGTTCGCCTACCAGCCGCTGGCCAGCACAACGTTCTCGCCCGGTGTTGGCGGCAACCTGTGGATGGTGGGCCTCGGACTCTCCGGCTTCGGTACCATCCTCGGCTCCGTGAACTTCATCACCACGATCATCACAATGCGCGCCCCCGGCATGACGATGTGGCGCATGCCGGTCTTCACCTGGAACTCGCTGATCACGTCGTTGCTCGCGCTCATGGTCTTCCCGGTACTGGCGGCCGCCATGCTCGCCGCAGCTTCCGACCGCATCTTCGGTTCGCACATCTACGATCCGGCCAACGGTGGTGCCATCCTGTGGCAACACCTGTTCTGGTTCTTCGGCCACCCCGAGGTGTACATCATCGCGCTGCCGTTCTTCGGAATCGTTTCCGAGGTGTTCCCGGTCTTCAGCCGCAAGCCGATGTTCGGCTACAAGACCCTGATCTACGCGACCATCTCTATCGCGGCGCTGTCGATCTCGGTCTGGGCTCACCACATGTACGTCACCGGCTCCGTACTGCTGCCGTTTTTCTCCCTCATGACCATGTTGATCGCAGTCCCCACTGGGGTGAAGATCTTCAACTGGATCGGCACCATGTGGCGAGGCTCCATCACCTTTGAAACTCCCATGATCTGGGCCATTGGCTTCCTCGTCACCTTTACCTTCGGTGGCTTGACCGGAGTCATCCTCGCCTCCCCGCCGCTCGACTTCCACGTGTCAGACACCTACTTCGTCGTCGCGCACTTCCACTACGTCATCTTCGGCACCGTCGTCTTCGCGATGTTCAGCGGATTCTACTTCTGGTGGCCCAAGTGGACCGGCAAGATGCTCAACGAGAGCCTCGGCAAGTGGCACTTCTGGCTTCTGTTCATCGGCTTCCACACCACCTTCCTGATCCAGCACTGGCTCGGAGTCATGGGCATGCCGCGTCGCTACGCGACGTATTCACCCGAGGATGGCTTTACCTGGATGAACCAGGTGTCCACCATCGGTGCCATGATCCTCGCCGTGTCGATGATTCCGTTCTTCCTGAACGTGTACATAACGGCTCGCAAGGCTCCTCTGGTGACCGTGAACGACCCGTGGGGCTATGGTTCCTCGCTCGAGTGGGCCACGTCCTGCCCGCCGCCGCGTCACAACTTCACTTCCATTCCGCGAATCCGCTCCGAGCGTCCTGCCTTCGACCTGAACCACCCCGAAGCCGGCCTGCCCGTCGGCATCGGCCCGGGCAAGGATGCGCCCGACGTTGCGGTTTACGACATCGACTCGAATCAGGTTAAGTAAATGAAGACCAACGTCAACATCCTCTGGGTCCTCACCGCTTTCTTCGGAATTGTGACGGTTGTCTACGTTGCCTGGAACCTGCTCGACCCGGAGCACGGAGAGATCGAGTGGGCCGGCACGTTCATGCTCGCGCTGTCGACGCTGCTCGTGGCCTTCATCGCGTTCTACCTCGACAAGGTTCGGGGAGCTCAGGGCGGGGAACTGCCCGAGGACCGTCTTGATGGCAACATTGATGACGGCGACCCCGAACTGGGCTTCTTCAGTCCGTGGAGCTGGTGGCCGATCTTCCTCGCGGCCTCGACGGCCCTGGTCTTCCTGGGTCTGGCCGTGGGAATCTGGATTGGTTTCATCGGTCTGGGACTCGGCCTGGTCGCCCTCACGGGATGGGTCTACGAGTACTACCGGGGCCTGTTCGCCCGCTAAGCGTTCCCACGCCACGATACCGATCTCCCTACCGGGAGGTCGGTATCGTCGTTTAACTGGGATCCTGGCCCTGGTCAGTGCACATTCCGGGCAAAGCCAGCGCCAGCTCAGTGACGTCGAAACCCGAAAATGTCAAAGGCCACGGTGACCTCCCGATCAGGAGTGACGGGGTCAGCTTCGGCTGCGCTGTCAATGTGATGCGCGGACGGTCCCATGCCGACTAGAGATGCCACCTCGGTCACCGACAAGCGCACCGTCCGGGCGAGCTGGTCGTGCGATTCCAAACTGAACCAGGCAGCGAGGCTCGTAGTCAGGTGAACGGCTTTATCGGCTTGCATCTGAACGGCCAGACCTGACTCACGCAGTTGCCGTAGGTGGGAAGGCTGCGGTACGACGACCAGCAGCAGTCCGTCGTGTCGAAGCGCCCGATGGAACTCGGCGGCGTTCCGTGGCGCGAAAACGTTGAGAATGATGTCCGCGGTGCCATCTCGCAGGGGGAGAGGCGACCAGACATCGGCTACCAGCCCGTCAACGCGATCGTGCGAGCGGATGGTGCGCCCGACGGCGATGGGGGAGAGGTCCATTCCCAGAGCCCGCACGTCGTCTCCTGAGGGCAACGCTGCGCCCAGGTAGTATCCGGTTCCGCAACCGACATCGAGGATGCGCCGGGGTAATTCACCGGCGGCTCGAGAGCAAATGGCATCGCGGAGCGGCTCGTACCATCCGGCAGCAAGAAAACGATCGCGGGCGTCAAGCATGGCCGCACTGTCGCCGATGAATTTGCGCGGGCCGGTGAGCAGGTTGACAAAACCCCGCTTATTGACGTCGTAAGAATGCCCGCGCTCACACGTCAACAAAAGGTGGCCGCTGGGATGCAGGGGGAGAAAACAATTCGGGCACCGAAGCCACTCCGCTAACGTCTGGAGTGACATCGATGCCCGTTCTGTTGGTTCTTGCTACTTGTCGGTGATCTCCGCGGGGTGGTCGCCGTGGGCATGATCTAGTTCTGCCTGAGTCACCGGGGTGATCCGGTCTTCAAAGAACCAGCGGGACAGGCCGGCACGAACCTTCTCGGTCGCACCAATCTTGCCCTGAGCGTTCGGTCGCAGCATGAGCGGCTTGAAGTCACTGTAGCTGACCAGCTTCCAACGCTCGTACTCGTCGACGGGCTGGTGCACCTCGACGAATTCGCCGCCGGGAAGCCGTACGATGCGGCCGGACTCGTAACCGTGCAAGACGATTTCGCGGTCCTTCTTCTGCAACGCCAGGCAGACGCGCTTGGTTATCAAGAAAGCGAGGAACGGGCCGAGCAGTGTGGTCGCCTGGAGGGTGTGGATGACGCCCTCCATGGTGAGGTGGAAGTGCGTGGCCATGATGTCCGATGAAGCGGCGGCCCACAGCGACGCATAGAACGTCACGCCGGCTGCGCCGATCGCGGTGCGGGTCGGTGCGTTCCGCGGACGATCGAGCACGTGGTGTTCACGCTTGTCGCCGGTGATCCACGCTTCGATGAACGGGTAGATCATGACGGTCACGATGAACAAACCGACCACGATCAAAACCACAAGGATGTTGAGCGAGTAGGTGTGGTTCAGCCAAACGAATTCCCACCCGGTCGGGATGAGCCGCATGGCGCCGTCGGCAAAGCCGATGTACCAGTCGGGCTGGGTTCCTGCCGACACCGGTGAGGGGTCGTAGGGTCCGTAATTCCAGATCGGGTTGATCGTAAAGAACGACGCGATGAGCATGACGACACCGAAAACGATGAAAAAGAACCCACCGGCCTTCGCGGCGTAGACCGGGAGCACCGGGTAGCCGACCACGTTCTGGTTGGTGTGTCCGGCGGCCGGGTACTGGGTGTGCTTGTGCACGACGACGAACAAGAGGTGCATGGCGATCAAGGCGACGATAATGGCCGGCAGCAACAGGATGTGAAGCGAGTAGAGCCGTCCGACGATGTCCGTGCCGGGGAATTCTCCGCCGAACAGCAGGAACGAAACCCAGGTTCCCACGACCGGGATGCCCTTGATGAGTCCATCAATGATGCGCAGGCCGTTTCCGGAAAGCAGGTCGTCGGGAAGGGAGTAGCCGGTGAAGCCTTCAGCCATGGCCAGGATGAAAAGAACGAAGCCGATAACCCAGTTGAGCTCGCGCGGCTTGCGGAACGCGCCGGTGAAATAGATGCGGAGCATGTGCAGACCGATGGCTGCAACGAAGAGCAAGGCAGCCCAGTGGTGAACCTGACGCATGAGCAGGCCACCGCGAATGTCGAACGAGATGTCCATGGTCGAGGACATCGCGGCCGACATCGGAATGCCCTTGAGCGGTGCATACGAGCCTTCGTAGACGACCTCGGCCATAGAAGCCTGGAAGAAGAAGGTCAGGAAGGATCCGGACAGCAAAATGATGACGAAGCTGTACAGTGCCACCTCGCCGAGGAGGAAGGACCAGTGATCGGGGAAGATCTTGCGACCAAGTTCCTTGACAGCACCAGAAATACTGGTGCGTTCGTCAATGTAATTGGCAGCGGAAGCGGTGAAGCCTCCGGATTTCTTCACCCCGACAGCTGGATCCTCAGTGGATTCGCGGGTGGTTAATGTTGTCATGCTCGCTCCCAGAAACTCGGGCCGACTGGTTCAGTGAAATCGCTCTGAGCGATCAGGTAGCCCTCAGCATCCACGGCGATTGGGAGCTGGGGTAGTGCCCGTTTGGCCGGTCCGAAGATGACCTTGCAGTGGTTCTCAACGTCGAACTGGGACTGGTGGCACGGGCAAAGCAGGTGGTGCGTGTGCTGTTCGTACAGCGCGACCGGGCACCCAACGTGGGTACAGATTTTGGAATAGGCGACAATTCCGTCGTACGACCAGGACTTGCGGTCCTCTTCTTCGACGAGGTCCTCCGGATCCATCCGAATGAGCAGAACGGCTGCTTTTGCCTTTTCTTCCAGACGACCGTGGCCCATTTCGGCCAGGCCCTCAGGAATGACGTGGAACGACGATCCGAGAGTGACATCCGCTGCCTTGATCGGGGTGCCACTGGGGTCCATGGTGAGGCGAACGCCCTTCTTCCACATGGTCTCGTTGAGAAGAGCGACCGGATCCTGGTCCATCGGGCCAAGGCCACGAAAAAGTACGACGGCCGGCAGCGGAAAGACGACGAGGGCGCCGATCAGGCTGTTCCGAATGAGCGTACGGCGACCGAAGCCTGATTCTTCATTGGCCTGCTGGAAGATCTCCACGGCGCGGGCCCGAACTGGCTCGGTTCCACGCACGGGGTGACGCTCGTCGACACCTTCATGATCGCTCATGAGGGCCTTGCCCCAGTGCACGGCGCCGATACCGATGGCGAGGAGCGCGAGGCTGAGGCCAAGGCCGATGAAGAGGTTGTTCAGTCGAACAGAACCGGGATCTTCGGCCACGATAGGAAAGGCCATGTAGGCCGCAATGGCAAAAACGCTACCCACGATGGAGACGTAGAACAGCGTGTAAACGGCCCGCTCAGCCTTGCGCTCTTCCTTGTGGTCAAGGTCGGTGATGCGCGGACGGTGCGGCGGGAACCCTGGATTGACCAGGGCATCCCGTGTAACGACGGCTGTGCTTGCGGCGGATGTCGCGAGCTGCGCGCCAGGCGAGTCGGCGGCGGTTACGTGCTCCGCGCCGTTATCGTCCTTGGCCATTGTTCTCCTTTGTGGGCTGTGTAAATACTCTGCACTCTGGTGCTGTGCGGCATTCGATTGGAATCGAAGGCCGCGTCAACACCGGATACCGATGCTTAGTTTGATTTTGCGGTGATCCACACGGTGAGGGCAACGATTGCGCCCAGTCCGAAGATCCAGATGAAGAGGCCTTCCGCCACCGGCCCCAGAGAACCGAGAGCCAGTCCGCCCGGAGACGGGTTGTCCTCGACGTACTTGAGGTAGGTGATGATGTCGCGCTTGTCTTCGGGTGAGATATTCATGTCGTTGAAGACCGGCATGTTCTGCGGGCCGGTGATCATGGCCTCGTAGATGTGCTGGGCAGAGACGTTCTCAATCGCGGGGGCGAACTTGCCCTCGGTCAGCGCGCCACCGGCACCGGCGACGTTGTGGCACATGGCGCAGTTGATGCGGAACAGCTCAGCACCATTGGCCGAGTCGCCCGCACCGTCGAGAAGTTCAGCCGCAGGAATGGCCGGGCCGGGAGCGAGGGAGGCGACGTACGCGGCGAGAGCAGCGGTCTGCTCTGCCGTGAATTGCACGGGCTTCTTCTGCGCCTGCGGGCCCTGCATCTGCATCGGCATGCGACCGGTGCCGACTTGAAAGTCCACCGAGGCCGCGCCGACTCCGATGAGGCTGGGACCTTCTGACGATCCCTGCGCACTGAGTCCGTGGCAGGTGGCGCAGTTCGCCGCGAAAAGCTTTTCACCCTGGGCGATGGTCTGCTGTGAAGACGCATCAGTCGTTGCAATGGCGGTGCTGGTACTGAAAGCTGCGTAGGCGCCTCCCGTGAAGAGCAACCCGATGGCGATGAGTGCGACGCTGGCAAGAGGATGGCGACGTCCGGCTTTGCGTGCCCGGCGTGCGCGAGGGGGTTTGATCGTGGTCATGCTGAAGTAGTCCGCTCCCGTTTCTAAGTATGAACTTCTATTTAAGAACGTAGACGACCAGGAAGAGCCCGATCCAGACGACGTCGACAAAGTGCCAGTAGTAGGAAACCACAATGGCGCTGGTGGCTTCCTTGTGGCCGAAGTTCTTGACCGCGAATCCGCGCCCAATCACAAGAAGGAAGGCGAGGAGCCCGGCCGTTACGTGAATGCCGTGGAAACCGGTCGTGATGTAGAAGGCTGAACCGTAGGCGTTGGAGGTGAGCGAAATCCCTTCTGACACCAGGGTGGCATATTCGAACACCTGGCCGGTGACGAAGATGGCACCGAGGGCGTAGGTGAGGAAGAACCACTCAACCATTCCCCACTCGCTCGGCTTCCAGCCGGTCGAGCGCGCCTGCAGTCGTTCGGCAGCAAACACGCCGAACTGGCAGGTCACCGAAGACGACACCAGGATCAGCGTATTGATCAACGCGAAGGTGAAGTTGTGCTTATCGGCCTCGAACAGCCATAGCTCGGGGGAGGTTGAACGGAGCGTGAAGTAGATTGCGAAGAGCCCCGCGAAAAACATCACCTCGCTGCCCAACCACACAATGGTGCCTACAGCCACGCTGTTGGGCCGGTTCACGACGGGCGCACTCGCCGTCTGAGTAATTGAGGTGCTGGTCACCCCTCCATTATGGCCGATATTCCCACAGGTTTTTCTCAATCTGGCGTGCAAGTGCGGGTTAGCGCCTGCTACGGGTAGGCAATTTCGGCATGCGAATGCCGTGAATTCGGGGGAGTTGGGCCCGTTCTCCTAAGATCAGGACCATGCTCGAATCGCAGTCTTGGCCAAACATATTAAGTTCCCTTCTCGACGGACGTGACCTGAGTGTTGCGGATGCCGCCTGGAGCATGGAACGGATCATGCTCGGTGAGGCCTCCCCATCCCAGTTAGGGGCGTTCTTAGTCGCGCTTCGCGCCAAGGGCGAAACCGTCGACGAGATTGTCGGATTCCGGGATGCGATCCTCGAGCAGGCCGTCGCGCTTCCGGTTGACCCAATGGCCCTCGACATCGTCGGAACCGGTGGTGACCGGTTCGGTACGGTGAATATTTCCACGATGGCGTCGATCGTGTGCGCGGCAGCCGGTGTGCCAATTGTCAAGCACGGTAACCGTGCCGCCAGCTCGGCTTCCGGGTCTTCGGACGTGCTCGGTGAATTGGGGATCGACCTGTCCCGGGATGCGACGCGCGTGGCGCAAGTGTTCAAGGAGACAGGGATCACGTTCGCGTATGCGGCGGCATTCCATCCCGGATTTCGACATGCGGCCCTCACCCGCAAAGAGTTGGGGATCCCGACCGTGTTCAACTACCTCGGACCGCTGTGCAATCCGGCGCGGCCGGAGGCATCCGCTGTCGGGGTGGCCAACCTTGACCGGGTTCCGCTCTTCGTGGGCGTGTTCCAGACCCGCGGCGCGACGGCCCTGGTCTTTCGCGGCGATGACGGGCTCGACGAACTGACCACGACCGGGCACAGTCACGTTTGGGAGGTGTCCCGCGGTTTGGTGACCGAGCACGACATCGACCCCAGAGATTTGGGCATCAAGCGCGCGCAGATCAGCGATCTGGTGGGCGGCACGCCGCAACATAATGCGGAGGTCGTGCACTCCGTTCTTTCCGGCGAGCCTGGTCCTATTCGCGACATCGTGTTGCTCAACGCCGCCGCCGGGCTCGTCGCCTTCGACCTGGCCAACGACTACTCACAGATGCAGGTGGCCATTCTCGACAGATTTCGCGACAAGATGGCCGTCGCTGCCGATGCAGTCGACTCCGGTGCCGCGACATCCAAGCTGGCGGCGTGGATTGCGGCGACCCAGGTGTGATTCCGGGTCGCCGCAGGTAGTGATCGCCGCAGGATGATGCGGCGAATCGGCGCCCTACAGAACGTCCTCGTCGACCCAGCCGAAGGTTTTCGTGACCGCCTTCTTCCAGTTGCGCAACTGGCGGTTGCGTTCGGCCTCGTCCATCTTGGGCGTCCACCGGCTGTCTTCCTGCCAGTTGGTGCGCAGTTCGTCGAGACCGCTCCAGAAGCCGACCGCAAGGCCCGCGGCGTAAGCGGCGCCTAACGCGGTTGTCTCGGCGACGACCGGTCGCACCACGGGAACACCCAGGATGTCGGCCTGGAACTGCATGAGCAGATTGTTCGCGATCATGCCGCCGTCAACCTTGATCTCGGTGAGGGGAACGCCGGAGTCGACGTTGACCGCATCGATCACCTCTCGAGTCTGGAACGCCGTCGCCTCCAGTGCCGCGCGGGCTATATGTCCCTTGTTCACGAACCGGGTGAGTCCGACCAGCGCGCCGCGGGCGTCGGAACGCCAGTAGGGGGCGAACAGCCCCGAAAAAGCCGGCACGAAGTAGGCTCCGCCGTTGTCGTCGACGGTTTTCGCCAGGCTTTCAATCTCAGCGGCCGAGCTGATCATGCCGAGGTTGTCGCGCATCCACTGCACCAAAGCCCCGGTGACGGCGATGGAACCCTCCAGGGCGTAATGCGGAGCGGCGTCCCCGAGTTTGTACCCCAGGGTAGTCAGGAGGCCGTTCTTGGAGTGCACGATCTCGGTTCCGGTATTGAAGATCAGAAAGTTTCCCGTGCCGTAGGTGTTCTTGGCTTCGCCCTGGTCGAACGCCGCCTGACCGAACGTCGCGGCCTGCTGGTCGCCGAGAATTCCTGCCACCGGCACCTCGCGGAGCAGGCTCGAGGTGTGCGCGGTGCCGTAGACCTCAGACGATGAGCGGATCGACGGCAGCATCGACTTCGGCACGTCGAAAATGGCGAGGATCTCGTCGTCCCATTGCAGGGACTCCAGGTCCATGAACAAGGTGCGGCTCGCGTTGGTCACGTCGGTGGCGTGCACTCCGCCGTCCACTCCGCCGGTCAGGTTCCACAGCACCCAGGAGTCCGTTGTTCCGAAGAGCAGGTCGCCGGCATCCGCTTTCGCCCTGGCGCCCTCAACGTTTTCGAGGATCCAGACGATTTTGGTCCCGGAGAAATAGGTGGCCAGCGGTAGCCCGACCTTCTTCTTGAAACGTTCGACGCCTCCGTCGGCGGCGAGACGATCGACGATCGGCTGCGTGCGGGTATCCTGCCAGACGATGGCGTTGTAGACGGGAACACCGGTTGTCCTATCCCAGACCACAGCCGTTTCGCGTTGGTTGGTGATGCCGATGGCTTGGATATCGTGCCGGGTGAGATTGGCCTTGGACAGAGCCTGCCCGATCACTTCACGGGTGTTGTCCCAGATCTCTTTCGGGTTGTGCTCGACCCAGCCGGCCTGCGGAAAAATCTGCTCGTGTTCGAGCTGCCCGGTCGACACGATCGAGCCGGCCTTGTCGAAGATGATGGCGCGGGAACTGGTGGTTCCCTGATCGATGGCGAGAATGTAATCAGTCATTGGTGGGTGTCCTTTTCTTGAATCGTTCAGACGTCATGTTGTGTGCACGACAACGGACCGGTCCGCTGGGGAACCGGCCCGTTCGTTCGGTTTAGGAGGTCAGCAGGGGCAGGAGAAGCAGCGCAGCCCACCCGGCCAGCAGACCGCCGATGACGGGGCCGACGACGGGGACCCAGGAGTAGGCCCAGTCGGAGCCGCCCTTGCCTTTGATCGGCAGGATGAAGTGCGCGATCCGTGGACCGAGGTCTCGGGCAGGGTTGATGGCGTACCCGGTCGGGCCGCCGAGCGACGTACCGATGACGATCACGAGCAGTGCAACGGGGAGTGGCCCGAGGGCGGCAAGACCGCTGGCTTCGCCCTGCCTGCCGAACGCTATGACGACGAAGACCAGCACGAAGGTGCCGATGATTTCGGTCACGAGGTTCCAGCCGTACGAGCGGATGGCCGGCCCGGTCGAGAAGACACCGAGCTTGTTCGCCGGATCCGGCTCGGCGTCGAAGTGTTGCTTGTAGGCGAGCCAGCAGGCCACGGCGCCGAGCACGGCTCCGATCATCTGTGCGCCGATGTAGGTGAGCACGGAGACCGCGTTGACCGGAACCTCCAGGTTTCCGAATGTCGAGTCACCGTGGGCGACGAGCCCCAGGGTGACGGCGGGATTGAGGTGTCCACCCGAACGGTAGGCGACCATGACGCCTGCGAAGACGGCGAAGCCCCAGCCGATGGTCACCATGAGGAAACCGCCCCCGAGGCCCTTGTTCTTGGCCAAGGCGACGTTGGCGACCACGCCGGTGCCCAAGAGGACCAGCATGGCAGTTCCAACGAGCTCCGAGACGAATACAGCTCCGATATTTTCCACGAGAACCTTTCTGATCAGGCCGGGGATGCCGAAGCTGCCCCTCTGCGGCGAGCGGTTGGCAAACAACATAGCGCGGGGTGTGATCGAGGGGAATGGGCTGGTGGAGTTGCTTCCCGTCCCTTACCGCGTACGCGCGAAGCGCGTATGTTGACCGTGGGAAAATGGCATCTTGGGCAGTGTCGCCCGCACCGTCAGCTCCCTATTCGAACCGTGGCATTACCGAGTGAATGGATGGTCATGAAGAAGCTCATCAACGATCCCAAGAACGTCGTCATCGAGGCCGTCGCCGGATTCGAAGCAGCGCACGGCGATATCGTGCGCGTCTCGCACGACCCGATCTTCATCGCACGCAGCGATGCCCCCGTGCACGGCAAAGTGGGCATTGTCAGCGGCGGTGGAAGCGGTCATGAGCCACTCCACGGCGGGTTCGTCGGGTACGGAATGCTGGATGCCGCCGTACCGGGAGCCGTGTTCACGTCGCCGACACCCGACCCGATCCTCGCGGCGACTCAGGTCGTCGATGGCGGCGCCGGGGTGCTGCACCTCGTGAAGAACTACACCGGGGACGTCTTGAACTTTGAGACCGCGGCCGATCTCGCATCCGCTGAAGGTATCGAGGTGCGCGCCGTCATCATCAACGACGATGTGGCGGTCAAGGACTCGCTGTACACTGCGGGGCGCCGCGGCGTGGCCGGAACGGTGCTGGTGGAGAAGATCACCGGGGCTGCCGCTGAACGCGGCGATGATCTGGCTGCCGTCGTCGCCGTCGCGGAGAAAGTGAACTCTCGTGTGCGCACCATGGGCGTCGCGCTGACCCCCTGTGTGGTGCCGCACGCGGGGGAGCCGAGCTTCGTGCTCGCTGACGACGAGATCGAGATCGGTATTGGAATTCACGGCGAGCCAGGGCGGGAGCGTATCAAGCTCGAACCGGCCGACGCCATCGTCGACCGACTGCTGGCTCCCATACTCGACGACCTGCCCTTTGTTGCTGGCGACGCTGTACTCCTATTTGTCAACGGCATGGGCGGAACACCTCAGGTTGAGCTGTACATCGTGTTTCGCCGCGCCGCCGAAGTGCTCGCGGAGAAGGGAATCACCGTCACCCGCAGTCTCGTTGGCAACTACACGACAAGTCTCGAAATGGCCGGCACCTCCATTTCCGTTCTCAAGCTCGATGAGGAACTCACCAGCTTGTGGGATGCCCCGGTGCAGACAGCGGCGCTACGGTGGGGACGGTAGAAGGAGAGTCGATGACCCCCGAAGAACAATCAGACACGGCCAACGCTGACGCAGATCTGGGCGACAGAGCGCCCGGTACGGCCTCGCTCACGCTCGACGCCGCCTGGACCGTTGGCTGGATTCGGCGCAGTGCCGAGGTGCTCGCCGCCGAACGTGCCGCGCTCAACACCCTTGACCGGGACATCGGCGACGGCGATCACGGTGAGAACATGGATCGAGGATTTCAGGCAGTCCTGTCCAAGCTGAACGATCTGGTCGACGAGTCCACCCCCGGCGCGGTGCTCAAGCTCGTCGCCACCACTCTCATCTCAACCGTGGGAGGCGCCGCCGGGCCGCTGTACGGTACGGCATTTCTCAAAGCAGCCGGAGCCGTCGGGTCGGCAAGGTGCCTCGACGCGGCCGCACTCGTCGCTCTGCTGACCGCGGCGCGTGACGGCATCGTGCTGCGCGGCAAAGCCGAGGAGGGTGACAAGACCATGATCGACGCCTGGACGCCCGCGGTCAACGCGGCGGCAGCAGCGCAGGCGGCCGGATCGGCCGTGGACGAGGTACTGCTGATCGCAGCGGATGCCGCAGCATCCGGTGCGCAGGCCACGGAACCGCTGATCGCACGTAAGGGTCGGGCGAGTTACCTCGGGGAGCGAGCGATCGGCCACCGCGATCCCGGTGCCCAGTCGACCTCGCTGCTGCTTCGGGCCGCCGCCGATGTGGGCCGGGCCTGATGGCGTCGGCATCCGCTCAGCGCGTGGGAATCGTTTTTGTGTCCCACAGCGAGAAGATAGCGACGGGGTTGGTCGAACTCGCGCGGCAGATGGCGCCGACCACCCAGCTCATTGCTGCTGGGGGGACGGATTCCGGCGGGATCGGCACCAGCTTCGACAAGATCAGCAACGCGATCACAGCGGCAGATGCCGGCGGAGGAGTCGTGATTCTTTGTGATCTCGGTTCGGCTATTCTGACGGCGGAAACGGCACGCGATTTTCTCGACGAGGCGGCGCAGCTCGAGGTTCGGATCGTCGATGCTCCGCTCGTCGAGGGCGGGGTGGCCGCGGCGGTGGCCGCGGAAACCGGGGGAGGGCTGAACGCCGTCGCGGCAGCCGCGCGGACAGCGCTGCAGCCGCTCAGCCCTAACCCATCTCCCGCTGGAGGTCACGACACGACCACCCGGACACCGCGAGACGACACCCCGCCGCACACCGATTCGGCGGATTCCGGTGCGATCTCACGCACGGTGATCCTCACCAACAGGGAGGGCCTTCATGCCCGGCCAGCCGCCCAGTTCGTCAACCTGGCGAGCACGTTCCCGGTTCCCATCACGGTGAACGGAACGGATGCGCGGAGCCTGTTGAGCATTATGTCGCTCGGGCTGGCCAAGGGGAGCACGGTGCGGCTCGCCTCGACCGATCCGACAGCCGGGCCGGCGATCACGGCCCTCGCAGACCTGCTGAAATCAGGCTTCGGCGAGGCGTAGCCGTCCCGACCCCCTGTCGAGGCGAAGCGTTATAGCAGTTGCGTGCCTTTTTGTCCAATCCGGCGTATCGTGAGGGCATGATTCAGGACAGGAACACCTCAAACGGTTCGGACGAGCGGGCCGCGACGGACCTACCGGCGTGCCCGATTTGCGGCCATGCGATGGGCGAGCACAGTATCGATCATTCGACCCGGAACACTGTGGTCAACTGTCCGGTTACCCACCCCGGAGCGTGGGATCGCGACGCATTTGAACCGGTGAATGAGTTCGGCATGGTGATTCACCGAACGCAGTCCTGACGGATTTGCGATCCGCGCGGCTACTGCGTCCAGTGTGCCTACTGTGTCCCTGCGACTTGGCGAAGTGCTGCGTTCCCAGCGCACTGGCGCTGGACCGAGGTCGGCACGGCGATCGCCTCTGGGTGAGCGGTGACGCTTCTAGTGGCTCCCACGTCGTAGTCATTGGTAGCACGCCGGCCCAGACAGTGCGGTCTTCGCCGTCGTCGACGCTCTCACTCGGCGGCCCGGTTCGTACCTTGAGGCTCACCTCATGCAGCGGAATACGCAAGACGATCGTCGCGGCGAGTTCCCGACGAGTCATCGGGCGCACCTCTCGGCGGCACGCGCGCGGGGTGGTGTGCACGGCCGACGACATCATTGTCACCGCCGGAACCAGCGAGGCACTCGGGCTGGCAGCCCTGTCGCTGCGGGCGGGCAGGGGAGCGGCAGCAGTTCCGGGCGAGGGCCTCGGGCGCGCACCCCTCGTCGCGGTGGAAACACCGGGCTATCCGGAGAACCGTCGCGGCGAAGCGAGACCGAACCCTCAACAGCGGACTGAACGTTGGTCGGGGAGACACTGATCGATCTGCGCTGTCGGACAACCGAGGACCTGAATGTCACCTTGTTGACATAATGTGCATTATCGGTCGCGTCGTATGGGGCTGGGAAGGGGGCCCTATGTGCTTGACCGGTGCGGTGCACCGACCGGTCAGCGACCGAGCGGTTCGACCCCGGTTCTGCCGCCAGCCGCCGCACCGACGTAAGCGGCCAGATGTTCACCCGTAAGCGTCGAACGAGCGACCACCAGCTCGGCGGGCGTGCCCTCGAAGACGATCCGGCCGCCGTCGTGACCCGCCCCAGGGCCCAGATCGATGATCCAGTCAGCGTGCGCCATGACAGCCTGGTGATGCTCGATCACAATGACCGATTTTCCAGAATCCACGATCCGATCGAGCAGGCCGAGCAGATTCTCCACGTCGGCCAGGTGGAGACCGGCGGTCGGTTCGTCCAGAATGTAGACATCGCCCTTCTCGGCCATGTTGGTGGCGAGCTTGAGGCGTTGCCGTTCGCCACCGGACAGTGTCGGCAGCGGCTGGCCGAGGCTGAGATAACCGAGCCCGACGTCGACGAGTCGGCCCAGCACGGCGTGGGCGGCAGGAATGCGCGCCTCCCCCCGCACCAAAAAATTCGTGGGCGTCGGTCACAGACATCGCCAGCACCTCGCTGATATCATGACCACCGAGCCGGAATTCCAAAACGGATGCCTGGAATCGTTTTCCCTCACACACCTCGCAGCGTATGGCTACGCCCGCCATCATCCCCAAGTCGGTATAGATGACGCCGGCACCGTTGCAGTTGGGGCAGGCCCCTTCTGAGTTGGAACTGAACAGGGCAGGTTTGACCCCGTTGGCCTTGGCGAAAGCCTTGCGGATGGGCTCGAGCATTCCCGTGTAGGTCGCCGGGTTGCTGCGTCTGGAGCCCTTGATCGCGCCCTGATCTACCGTCACCACGCCGTCCCGACCCGAAACGGAGCCCCGGATCAGTGAGCTCTTGCCGGAGCCGGCCACACCGGTGAGTACGGCCAGCACGCCGAGCGGAATGTCGACATCGACGTGCTGCAGGTTGTGGGCGTCGGCGCCGCGCACCTGAAGGATCCCCGACGGTGTGCGCACCGTCGGTTTCACGGCGGCACGGTCGTCCAGGTGCCGCCCGGTCAGCGTACCGCTTGATCGAAGACCAGCGAGGGACCCCTCGAACACAATGCTGCCACCGTCACTGCCGGCGCCAGGGCCCAAGTCAATGACGTGGTCGGCGATCATGATCATCTCCGGCTTGTGTTCCACGACGAGGACCGTGTTGCCCTTGTCGCGCAACTGGACCAGGAGGGTGTTCATCCGCTGGATGTCGTGGGGGTGCAGCCCGATGGTCGGCTCGTCGAAGACGTAGGTGACGTCGGTGAGCGAGGCACCGAGGTGGCGGATCATCTTGGTTCGCTGCGACTCGCCGCCGGAGAGGGTGCCGGAGGAACGGTCGAGGGACAGATAGCCCAACCCGATCTCGACGAAGGAGTTCAGCAGGTGCTGGAGGGAGGCGAGCAGCGGAGCGATGGAGGGTTCAGCCAGCCCCCGCACCCAGACCGCGAGGTCGCTGATCTGCATCGCGCAGGCATCCGCGATGCTCACGTCGTGGACTTTAGACGATCGGGCTCCCTCGTTGAGTCGGGTGCCGTTGCAGTCGGGGCAGACCGTGAATGTAACCGCCCGCTCGACAAACGCTCGAATGTGCGGCTGCAGGGTGTCGACGCCTTTGCTCAACATCGATTTCTGGATTTTTGGAATCAGCCCCTCATAGGTGAGGTTGATGCCCTCGATTTTGATCTTTGTTGGCTCCTTGTGCAGGAGGTCGGCCAGCTCCCTCTTGGTGAAGTCCCTGATCGGCTTGTCCGCGTCGAAGAAGCCACAGCCGTTGAAGATGCGACCGAACCAGCCGTCCATGCTGTACCCGGGGATCGTGAGTGCGCCCTCGTTGATGGATTTGCGCTCGTCGTAGAGCGCCGTCAGGTCGATGTCGGTGACCGATCCCCGACCTTCGCAGCGGGAACACATTCCTCCAGTGATACTGAAGCTGCGGCGTTCCTTCACGGTCGCTCCCCCGCGTTCGATCGAGACAGCGCCCGCTCCGCTGATTGACGCGACGTTGAAGGAATAGGCCTGCGGCGAGCCGAGGTACGGCTGGCCGAGTCGACTGAAAAGGATGCGCAGCAGCGCGTTCGCATCGGTCGCCGTACCGACCGTGGAACGCGCGTTGGCGCCCATCCGCTCCTGGTCGACGATGATCGCGGTCGTCAGCCCGTCGAGCACGTCGACGTCCGGCCGGGCCAGGGTCGGCATGAACCCCTGCACGAATGTGCTGTACGTCTCGTTGATCATGCGCTGGGATTCAGCGGCGATGGTACCGAAGACGAGCGAACTCTTGCCGGACCCGGACACGCCGGTGAACACGGTCAGTCGTCGCTTGGGAATCTCCACGCTGACGTCTTTGAGATTGTTTTCCCTGGCGCCCTGCACGCGGATCAGATCATGGCTGTCGGCAATCTGGAGGTCAGCTGACGGGGTGGCCGTTTTCGTTGTCGTGCGCATCGGTTCTCCTATGACTCCATTTTGCGCGATTCGGGCACGGCGTCGACCACCGGCTAGTCGCCGGCGAAGCCGCTCGTGTCGCCAACGAGGCGGGTGTTGCCGACCGGAACCGGTTCGACCGCGGCCCGGACGACCTCCGCCGCGAACTCGCTGACGTTATACAGCCGCCCCGCGGCCTCCTTGCGGGCGCTCAGAGCGCCCGGGTTGGACCGTTCAAGGAGAGTCGCCGTGATGGTGCCCTCGATCATGTCACCAGAGACGACGACGAAGCCGATCCCGGACTCCTCCAGCTGCGGGATGACGGCGCGCAGGGCGTCCTCTCCTGCACGCTTGCTGCGGGCGACCGGCTCGTACTCCGGCATGGTTGGGGTGGTCTTGATGAAGTGTGCCTGGTGGCTGGTGACATAGACAATTCGCGAGTCGTCGCCGAGCAGCGGAATGGCCTCGGTGAGCAAGTTCACCTGCGCGTCACGGTTGAGGGTCATGGCGTAGTCCTCGGCCATACCGCTTTCCATGCCGCCAGAAGCGTTCATCACGAGGATGTCGAGGCCACCGTATTCCGCCTCAATGGTCGCGAACATCGCCGTGACCGATGCCGGATCGGTCAGGTCGGCGCCGGCGGTGATGGCTTCTCCCCCAGCGGCGCGAATAGCGTCGGCGAGTTTGTTGGCTCGTGCCTCTTTATTGCGGTAGTTGATGACCACGCGGGCTCCGGCCTGCGCGAAATAGCCGACAGTGTCGGCGCCGATGCCGCGGGACGAGCCTGTGACGAGTACACGCTTGCCCTCGAGTGATCCTGCTGCAAGTGGATTGGTCACGCGTGCTCCTCTAAGTTCGATCAGATTATTCCTGGCAAAGTTTGGCCTGATCGGCCATCCCATCAGGTTTCGACCTTATCAACAAGCCTCGGTCGCTCCCCCGGCGTGTTGTCGTCGGCACCTGCTAGTTTCGAAGGGAAACGGATTGGGGAAGGTGTCACCCATGGTCGACCTGACCGACTATCTCTGGATTTTATGGCTCGTGTTTATTCTCGTGGCCATCACCATCGAACTGCTGAGCCTGGAATTCACCTTCCTCATGATTTCCATTGGCAGTCTCGGAGGCCTCGCTGCCAATCTGCTCGGCCTGGACTGGTGGCTGCAGATCGTGGTTGCCGCCGGACTGTCGGTTCTGCTACTCCTGACCATCCGCCCGTTCCTGTTGCGGGCCCTGCGGAAGGGCGGCGATCCGGCGCGAAGCAACATCGATGCCCTGATCGGCATGACCGGCCGGGTCGTCTCGACCGTCACCGAGACCGGCGGGCTCGTGAAACTCGCCAATGGCGAAACCTGGACGGCTCGGCTGCTGACACCCGGTGGAGACAGCATCGGTTTCCGATCCAGCGTGGAACCAGGCCAGCTGGTCACCGTGCATCTCATCGAGGGCTCCACCGCCGTCGTCTTCTCCGCTGAAAGGACCCAGAACCATGCTTGATCCCGCAGCCTTCATCGGGCAGATCTTCGTGATCGCCCTGCTCGCCGTTCTGGCGGTGTTCGTCATCGTCATACTCGTACGCGCCATTCGCATCATTCCGCAGGGCAACGCCGGCGTCGTGGAACGCCTCGGTAAGTATCACAAGACGCTGCTGCCCGGACTCAATCTGCTCGTGCCCTTCGTTGACCGGGTGCGCCCGCTGCTCGATATTCGTGAGCAGGTCGTTTCGTTCCCCCCGCAGCCGGTGATCACCGAGGACAACCTCGTCGTCTCCATTGACACCGTCGTCTATTTTCAGGTGACGGATGCCCGCGCCGCGACCTACGAGATCAACAACTACCTCGGTGCGGTCGAGCAGCTCACCACTACGACCCTGCGGAACGTGGTCGGCGGGCTGAACCTCGAGGAGGCTCTGACCAGCCGGGACAACATCAACAGCCAGCTGCGCATCGTGCTCGATGAGGCCACCGGCAAATGGGGCATTCGTGTGGGCCGAGTCGAACTCAAGGCGATCGAACCGCCCCACTCCATCCAGGATTCAATGGAAAAGCAGATGCGGGCCGAGCGAGACCGCCGCGCGCTCATCCTGACTGCGGAGGGCACCAAACAGTCAGCCATCCTCACGGCTGAGGGCGCGCGCCAGGCGGCGATCCTCGAGGCCGAAGGTGACGCCAAAGCCGCCGTTCTGCGCGCCCAGGGCGAAGCCGAAGCAATCACCACGGTGTTCAAGGCTATTCACGACGGCGATCCCGACCCGAAATTGCTCGCCTACCAGTACCTGCTCACCCTGCCGAAACTGGCCGAAGGCAGCGCCAACAAGCTGTGGATTGTGCCGAGTGAATTGACCGAAGCGATGAAGGGCATCGGCAGCGCGTTCGGTGCGAATGCGGCCCAGTCCCCCGGGGCTGCACCGTCCGGAGGGGCTGCACCGGCGGCATCCGCCTCGCCTCGGGTCTAACCGGTGGGCGAAAGCGCGCAGTCGGAGTTCTTGACCGCACCGTCGCCCCGGGTATTCGCCCACCGCGGGCTGGCACAGGAGGCACCGGAAAACACTCTGCTCGCCTTCGTGAAGGCGCTCGCGGGCGGGGCCACCCACCTCGAGACCGACGTGCACGTGTCGCTCGACGGTGTGGCCGTCATCAGCCACGATCCCGATCTGGCGAGCCTGGACCGGGACGTGCGCATCGATCAGCTGACCATGGCCGAGTTGAGACACATCAATCTGGGCTACGGGCAGGGTTTCACCGCCCTTGCGGATGCGCTCGAGGCGTTTCCTGCCGCCTTGTTCAATATCGATATCAAAACGGATGCCGCCGCCGAACCCGCTGCCCGTGCGATCAAAGACCAGCGAGCCACCGCTCGGGTCCTCGTGACCTCGTTCAATGAGCACCGCCGCCGACGCGTGGTCAGCCTGCTGCCCGGTGTGGTCTCGTCGGCATCGGCACCCCTCGTGGGTCGGGCTGTAGCGGCGGCAAATTTAGGACTGACCGCCCTCGTTCGCCGGGTCCTCGAGGGCTGTGTCGCCGTGCAGGTTCCCGAACGAGCCGGCCCCGTTCGAATCGTCACGCCCCGATTCGTCACGATGATGCACCGAGCAGGAGTCGAGGTTCACGTGTGGACCGTCAACGACCCCCACGACATGATGAGACTCCTCGACCTCGGTGTCGACGGATTGGTCACGGACCGCACGGATCTTGCTGTCGCCGCCCTTACCCGCCGAACCTGAGAATTACCTCCCAGAATGGGGGGTCCGGGAAGGTTAATACCCAGCTTGATGGTTTAGAACTGTGAAAGCGTGATCGAATCTGTGATCGCGAGCGAGAGGAGACCACACTATGGCTGACCGCAGTTTGCGTGGCATGAGATTGGGCGCACAAAGCCTACAGAGCGAAGAAGGCGTCACCTTCTCCCCCCGAGTTCCGCACACCTACCGGTGTGAGACTTGTGGGCGAGAGACGGTAATGATTTTTTCGGCCGAAGCTGAAGCTCCGGACGAATGGGAATGCAAATACTGTGCACGGACGGCGACCCGGCTCGTCGACTCCCTGCCGGTGATCGTCGACCACTCCGACGAGAAGATTCCTCGGACCCACTGGGACATGTTGTTGGAACGTCGCACCAGGGACGAACTCGAAGAGTTGCTCGAAGAGCGCCTCTCCGTGTTGCGTCTGCGCCGTGGTGGCCAGCAAAAGATCGGCGCCTGAGAGCCGATCGCAGCCGCACGACCCCGCTCCTCGTGGCGGGGTCGTCGTTGGTTAACCCGGCCGTTCCGACACAGGTCCGTCGACAGGGCAGTCAGCGGGGAACGACTAGCTGCGGCGCAGGCGCCGAGCGGCAGCACTGCAGAGCGCCAGACCGGCAAGGCCCAGCCCCGAAACTAGCCACTCCACAACGCGGCCGGCCACCATGGCGGGCGTGAGGGTGTCGCTGAGCGGCACGGTCTGCACCATGGCACCTGCTGTAAAGGTTGGCAGGCTGTCCAGCGTCTGTCCGTCAGGAGTGATGATGGCGCTCGACCCGACGGTGGAGATATTCACCACAGTGCGTGAGGTTTCCAGCGCACGCAGCCGGGCGATGGCGAGTTGTTGCACACTCTCGTCGGTGTGGCCGAAATCGGCGTTGTTGGTTTGGGCGAGGATGATCTCGGCGTTTCCGTCGATCATCTCGTGCACCAGCTGATCGTCGGCGATGTCGAAGCAGATCGCGATACCGGCCAGCACGCCGTCGATGTCGAAGATATTGTCGCGGGTACCGATACCGTAGTCGCGCCCGATCAGATCGATCAGGTCTGGGGCGAACGGTCGCCAGAAAGCCCGATCCGGCATGTATTCCGCGAACGGCACCGGATGGATCTTGTCATAGACGTCGACTGCTCCCTGCCCGCTCTTCCAGAGCAATGAGCTGTTGTAATAGGTGTCTTCAGGCCGGGTGATGGTGCCGGTGATGAGGGGGGCATCCATTTCGGTGCTGATGTAGTCGAGCACCTGTGCCGCGGCTGCCGATCGGGTGGGGTCGATGTCGCTCGCGTTCTCCGGCCACACCACGAAATCGACGGTCTCGTCAAGCAGCGGCAGGGTAGCCGAGGTGTGGTCCTGCAGAATCTGACCGGGAGCGTACTCGGCGAACAGTCCGGCATCCGCATTGCCCTGCACTGCGGCCAGGCGCGTCGTGCCGCTCTGAATGGTCGGCCAGGCCGGTATGGCGAGCAGGAGCGCGACGGCGCCGAGGGCAACGCCCACGCGCACGGCCCGAGCCAGCTCGGGCTCGCGGAACAGCTGCACGGCGAGGGCGCTCAGCCAGACCAGGAGAAAGCTCAGGCCGGACAAGCCCACCCACGCGACGAGTGGCGCGAACGGGCTCTCCGACTGCGAGAGCGCGATCCGGCCCCAGGCGAACCCCCCGTAGGGCCAGACGGCGCTGATGGCTTCACGCGCCGTCCACAGACCGGCGACAATCACCGGCACGACTCCGAGCCGACCCCAGACGCCTGGCCAGACACGCTGACCATGCCGCAGCACGACGGCGGTGAAGCCGAGTCCGGCCGAGAAGAACAGGCTCTGCAACCCGCCGAGCGCGAACCATGGCACGAGGCCGAGGTACAGCGTGATCCAGAAGATGTGGATCAGCCAGAACGACAGTCCGGCCACCAGGCCTACGAGCAACCCGGTGCCCAGGCTGCGGCCGAGCAGAGCCAGGAGCATGAGCGCGACGCCCACGGGTGCGAGAAACCACCAGTCACGATCGGGAAAACCGGCGTCGAGGATCGCGCCGGCGCCCGCAGCGACGAGAACGGATGCCCACAACGGCAGGCTGAACGCTCGCTCACTCCCCCACATGGCCGGTTCAGGCTACCGAGGAGTACGCGACGATGCCGCGGCGGATGGCGTCCATGGCTGAACGGGCGGTCGGTCCGACGTGTGCATCGCCGGCGATGGAGAGTTGGTCGAGCAGGTCGATGGTCTGCTTGGTCCAGCGCACGAAATCGCCGGCGGCCATCTCCGCCTCGTAGAGCACGTCACTCAACGACGCGCCGCGAGCCCACTTCCACATGGCCAGGCTGAGGCCCACTGCAAGCGGATTACTGCCGGGTAGTTTGTGGTCGCGTTCGAGGTCGTCGATACGGCTCCACAGGTCTTGCGTCTCGTCGAGGGCGGGCCGGAAGGCACCCTTGGGCAGGTAGCGGGCATCGATGAGTCCTTCTTCCCGGCGCGGCTCGAAGACGAGCGCGCAGGCCATCGCTGCCAGGCTCGCGGCATCGAGTTCGTTCCACAGCCCGCGGCGCAGGGACTCGGCGACGAGCAGGTCCCGTTCCGCGTAGATGCGGCGCAGGATGCGTCCGCTCTCGCTGAGCGCGATGGCGCCGTTGGCGTCGGATTCGAGGTACCCGTAGCCGAGCAGAACATCGGTCACCCGGTCGAAAACGCGGGCGATGGCTCCGGTGCGCTGCGAGATTTGCTGGTTGAGAGCATCCTTTTGGCCTTTGAGCTTGAACCAGCGTTCCGCCCACCGGGAGTGCGCCTCCCGGTCGGGGCAGTGGTGGCAGCCGTGCGCCCGCATCTGCTTGCGCAGGCTGGCTACCTCCCGCTGACGCTTGTCGCGCTGTCCGCGTAAGGAATTATCGGCCTTGGTACCTTCGCGTTCAACCTCGGTCAGACGCCGACGAATCGCCGAGTAGTCCTCGAAATTGCCCAGGTGGCAGGTCATGCTGGTCTTGAACCCGGCCAGGGACTCCTCTTGCTGGCGCACCGAGCGGGCCAGGTCGACGACCGCGCGATCGGCTTGGAACTGCGCGAACGACGATTCCAGGACTCCCCGGGTGCGCACGACACCGAACTGGTCGATGAGGTTGACGGCCATGTTGTAGGTCGGCTTGAAGCTCGAATTCAACGGATAGGTTCGCCGGGAAGCGAGCGAGGCAACGGCCTGGGGGTCGAGTCCCTGCGCCCACTGGATCACCGAGTGGCCGAGAGTGTCGATGCCGCGGCGCCCGGCCCGACCGGTCAGCTGCGTGTACTCCCCGGGTGTGATCGGCACCCGAGCCTCACCGTTGAACTTCTCCAGCTTGTCGAGAACAACCGTGCGGGCCGGCATATTGATACCGAGCGCAAGCGTTTCGGTCGCGAACACGGCCTTGACGAGCTTCTTCTGGAACAGCTCTTCCACGACCTCCTTGAACGCCGGCAGCAGACCGGCGTGGTGGGCGGCGACACCGCGTTCGAGGCCGTCCAGCCACTCGAAGTAGCCGAGCACGCCGAGGTCTTCGTCGAGCAGGGTACGGCACCGATCGTCGACGATCTGGCGAATTTCTTCGCGCTCGTGTTCCTGCGTCAGACGCACCCCGGAGCGGAGAACCTGCCGCACGGCCTGGTCGCAACCGACCCGACTGAAGATGAAGAAGATGGCCGGCAGCAAATGCTTGCCGTCGAGCATGCGCACGATGTCGCCACGATCCATCCGACCGGCATCGAACTGCGGGCGCTGCGTGTCATGCCCCCGATAGCCCCCGACGGCGCCGCTCTGCCGGCCGGAACCTCGGCCGCGCCCGCCGGCCGAGCGCCCGCCGGCATGGGCCAAACGAACCAGTTCGGGGTTGACTCGGTGGGTGCCGACCAGGCCCGTCGAATCGAACAGGTCGAGCATATTGTTTTTGACGAGCACGTGTTGCTCGAGCGGGACCGGACGCTCCTCTGACACGATCACGTCGGTCTCCCCGCGCACGGCCTGCAACCAGTCTCCGAATTCTTCCGCGTTCGACACCGTCGCGCTGAGCGAGACCATGCGCACCGGCTGGGGAAGATGGATGATCACTTCCTCCCATACGGCTCCGCGAAACCGGTCCGCGAGGTAGTGCACCTCGTCCATAACCACGAAGGCGAGGTTCGTCAGCAGGTCGGAGTCGGCATAGAGCATGTTCCGGAGCACCTCGGTCGTCATGACCACGATGCGTGCCCCCGGATTGACGTTGGTGTCACCGGTGAGCAATCCCACCTGGTCGGCGCCGTACTCGGCAACGAATTCCTGGAACTTCTGATTACTGAGCGCTTTCATCGGCGCGGTATAGAAGACTTTCGCACGGGACTGTCGCATCGCTAAGTAGATCGCGAATTCGGCCACGATCGTCTTGCCGGCTCCGGTCGGTGCGGCCACAAGTACGCTATTGCCCGCTTCCAGGCATGCGCAGGCCTCGCGTTGAAACAGATCGAGGTCGAATTTGAGGCCGCCCTCGAAGTCCTGCAGCATGGGCTGGGCGGCCCGGGTGCGTGCGGACGAGTACCGTTCGGCCGGCGATTGCGTGTGCGTCACGAGGTCCTTAACAATTGCTGCATCCGAGTTTCGGCGCTAGAGCGCAAGTTCTTTTTCGAACGCGAGCACTTTTTTGGCTACGCGCCGATCGTGCAGCCAGGCGATGCCATAGGCGGCAAAGTACAACATGACCATGGGAATGGCCAGCAGGAACATCGACACCACGTCGGCGGCCGGGGTTGCGATCGCCGTGAAGAGCACAATGACCAGGATGGCGATCCGCCACGATTTGATGATCGAGGCGGCACTGATGACGCCGGCGAAGTTGAGAAGCACGATAAAGACCGGCAGCACGAACGCGATGCCGATCGCCACCACGAGTTTGAGCACGAAGTCAAAGTAGCCCTGAGCGTTGATGAACGCGGAGTCCTCGGTGGGGGCGAAGCTCGTCATGAGCTCGACCACGTGCGGCAGTAGAATCCAACCCGCTGCGCAGCCGGCCAGAAACAAGGGAATGGCCGTGAAGAGGAATCCGAAGGTGTATTTCTTCTCGGTTCGGGTGAGCCCGGGAACGAGGAAGGCGAACACCTGATAGAGCCATACCGGGCTCGACACGATGAGCCCGACGTAAAGCGAAATCTTCAGCTTGAGGTCGAAGGCACTCGTGATGTCGGGGTAGTTGATCTGTGCGTTGCGATGCTGTGCGTTGATGATTGCATAAATCGGTTCTCGCAACTGATCCCACACGAAATCCGAAAGGAACCATCCGGCTATAGCACCGATGAACAAACCGGCCGCCGCCAGGTAGAGGCGTTTGCGCAGTTCGATCAGGTGCTGCCCCAGCGACATTTTTCCCGCTTCGGTCGCACTTCGTCGGGCGCGGACCGCCACGGTACTAGGGCTTGACGGCGGGGTCGGCTGGGCCGGCCGCCGTCGGGCCGGACGTCTTCGATGCGTCGGTACCCGTGGTGCTCGCGGACGAAGTCGGGGCGTTGGGATCAGGGTCGACCGAATCGCTCTTGATCTCGCTCTTGAAGATTTTCATCGACTGGCCGAGGCTGCGAGCGAGTCCGGGAAGCTTCGGAGCACCGAAGAGGAGCAGGACGACGACGAGGATGATCAGGAAATGCCATCCGGTCAGGTTTTGCAGCATGAGGGTGTGTCCTCTGTTTAGCGGGCGTGGCGGTTAGCGGACGTTTCGCATCAGTTTACCCCGCACGATCAGCGCATCGCGACGCACCTCGCGTCGGCGGGTGCGTTCCACCCGCTGCTGCTCGACGTTCTCACGCAGCTCGGCGAGGTCGGTGAAAACAGCCGGGGTGAATGTCGCAGCGGGGTGGGTCGGGTCAGAATCCAATTCAAAGATACGAGCGGTGAGGGCTTCACCCGCCCGCAGAGTTCCCAGCGCCTTTCGGTAGAGCACGACCGCACACCAGGTAAGTACGGATATCAGGCCCAGCACGAGACCGCACCAAAGGAGCAGCCACGACCACCACGGCATCGCTAGAGCGTCTCTGTCGGTGTCTGGTCAGCTGCGGCGTACTGCGCGAGCCCGGCCGCGGCCCACTCGGCCACCACTCGGCGCGATTCGGCCGGTTCGAGCACCGTGACGATGCCGGCCAGCCCGGTGACCAGCCGTTTGAGCCCGTGGAAATGGGCCACGCGCAGGGTGGTGCGGGTAAGCGCACCCGAGCCGACCGGCTCTGACCGCTCTGGCCGGTAGTCAGCGAGCAGCGGCAGGGCTGCGGTCGAGAGTTCCAGGCGCACATCGACATCGTCAGTGGACGCTTGAAACAGGGTATCGGGCAGCAGTAGATCTCCGGCGTGGGTGCTGCGCGGCGTCACGGTGATGCGAGGCTCACTCATACGGTCCAGCCGGAAGGTTCGCACCGCTTCGCGCAGGTGGCACCAACCCCGCAGGTACCAGTCGTTGTCGACCGATTCGATGCGCAGGGGGTCGACGAGACGGTGTTCGTGACCGCCGCGAGCGTTCAGGTAGTCGAACTCGACCTGCATCCCCGTGGTCAGAGCCGTCTGCACGATGCTGCGGGTTGTTCCGGCATCACGCTGGGCGACTGCCACCTGGGTCGGTGGCGCAGAGGCGCCGCGGGTCAACTTCGCCATCAGGGAGGCGATCGCGTCGGTATCGGCATTGTCGGGCAGGGCAGACAGGTATTGCAGTCCGGCGATGAGTGCTGCGGCCTCCCTGGCCGAGAATCGCGGGGAATCATCAATCGCCACCTGGTGGGTGAGCACGATCCGATCATTCGTTTCGAATTCATCCCAGAGAATGTCGAAGAGGTCGCCGTGCAGGTATTGCCGGGTTTCCCCGGGAATGCCGGACAGCGCGATGAGGCGTACCAGCCCGCGCACCCGATCTGCGGAGAGGCCGAAATGTTCAGCCACCTCGATGACCGTGACCCGCCCCTGGTCGATGAGGTAGGGAACGAGAGAGAGCAGCAGGGTGAGCTGGTCGCCGGCGATCCGGGGTTGGCTGGCGGCTTTGGCCGGCTGGGGGTGCGCGGGTGGCGTGCGGCGGCGCACTGGGCGGCCGGACGGGGACTCGGGAAACGCAGCAGCGTGGGCGGTTCGGGCCGCGACCAGTCGTGCGCGCACCGCGGTGCGCACGCTGAGGGGACTCTCGACGAACACTTCCGGGCCGAATGCGGCCAGTTCGTCAGCGAAGATATTCAGGTCGGTGAAGTGCAGGGTCAGGGCACCTTCGGCCGACGGCGTGTGCGTTCCGCTGGTGTACTGTGTTGCCTGCCGGGCACCCAGGCGCACGGCGGCGTCGGATTGCGGCAGAACGACGATGCGTGCGCTGTTGGCTGCCCACAGGGCGTCGAGTTCGGCGAGGGCCGTTGCGCTGTCGGTGGCCCCGCTGGTCGTGTCAGCGCTGAACGGAACCGGCGTCGTGTTGGGGACCACGGCGACTGCGCCCACGATGCGCGCCAGCAGAAAGGTCCGTGCGGAGCGAACGGCTTCATCGGTGGCGTACAGGTGCCAGCGCCCTTCATGCTGGACGAGCGCCCGGGGTGCGACCACGCGACGCGCAGGCTTGGTCTCCCCCGGTTTGAGGTACAGGAACGCCACGACCTGTGAGCGGTCCAGGGCCTTGCTCAGGGGGTCGAAGCTCGGATCCTTCGTGCGCAGCAGGGGTGCATAACCCAGAACAGGTTCGCTCGATTCAACACCGAGGGAGTTCAGCTTCATCACGGCCCGGCGGGATTCTCCGGACAGTGACCCTTCGCGCCAGACCGTTCCTGCCAGTTTGAGCAGGGATACCTCGTTCGGCGTGAAGGTGACATCCGAGGGCAGGTCGTACAAACCCTTGGGGATGCGATAGCGCAGAAAGTGGTTGCTGCCCGGATCGTCCGGGGGCTCAATGGTTTCCAGCGGTATACCCAATTCACGGATGTCGTCTTTGTCGCGCTCGAACTGGCGCTCGAGGCTCTCGTTCGAACCGTCCGCGGTATACCGCTGCCGGTATCCCTGCACGTTGGCCAGGATGTCGGCCTTGGTCAGGCCCGCTTCCGTCGCAATAAGCGCCAGGACGAGGCTGAACAACCGTTCAGGAGCCGTGACCGATGCAGGTTTGCGCTCGGTCTGGCTTTCCGAGGGTTCAGCGCCCGGCTGGATTGGCATGAAGCGACTCGATTTAGCTGACGCCGAGAATATCGACGACGAAGACGAGGGTGGAACCGGCCGGGATGGTGTCGGTGGCGGTGGCTCCGTAGCCCTGGTCGGGGGGAATGACGGCGACGATCTGCGAGCCGACCGTCTGTCCGGTGAGTGCTGTCGCCAGACCGCTGATGACACCGTTGGGCACCAGCTGGGTGGGCGAACCGTCGCTCCAAGTCGATGACAGAACCTTTTTGTCTTTCCACAGCACGCCGATGAGGTTGACGATGACGTTGGAATCCGCCTCGATCTTTTCCCCCGACCCCTTCTTCAGCACGCCGACTTCGAGGGTCGTGGGCGCGTCACCGTTAGGCACGACAACTCCCGGAACCCCGTCTTCATCGAGGACGACAGCGGGCAGGCCGTTTGCGACCGTCTGGTCCACACCGTTGGCCCGGGGCAGGAAGGCCTTGACAACATCGACGACGACGACGAGGGTGTCGGTCGGTGCCACTCCCGCTGGCTGACTGTCGGTGCCCGCGAACCCGTCGTCGGGCGCAACAACGATCACGACGCGTTCACCAACGCGGGCGCAGAGCAGCCCGTCCGTGATGCCGCTGATGTCGGCGCCGTTCAGCAGGAACAGGGGCACGTTGGCTGCGTCGTAGGCGCCCTGCGCGATGACATTGCCGTTGGTTCCGTTGTAGATATTGATCTCGGCAGAGATCAGCTGGCCGCCGCCGATTTTCTCGCCGGAACCCGCGATGATTTCGCTGCGCTGGGTGGTGGCTGACTTCAGCGGGGTCGGAAAGTTGACGTCCGGGGCGGTTCCGAACTCGCCGGTGACCGACACGAGTTCCGAAGCGGGACCCGACGTGGTCGTGGAGTCACAGCTGGCTTGAGCCGGGCCGGGGCTGGCACACGCGGTCAGTGCCGTCATCACGAGGCCGGCGGTGATGATCAGCGCGGATGCTTTGCGCACAAGTCCTTCTTTCGGTACTGGGTTGCTGCAGCATGGATCCGCTGCGCGGGTGTGAGGGGTGGTACGGGTGCTTCAGGCGCAGGATGGCCGTGGTTTCGGCGCACTACAACCAAAAAGGGCCGAGCCCCATCCTAACCGGCGTCGAGGTCTCGAGCCTTGGAAAGCTCTGCGCTTGTACCGGCCGCCCGTACGCGTTTGCGCATGACCTTGGCGCTCACGTTGCGTTCGCCGAGCGCTCCCGGGGTCCAGGCCTCGACATCCGCGTCGCTGAAATCTGTCTTGGAGGGGCGTCGCTTCAGCTCGGGCAGGATCGTGTCGGGGGCCAGACGTCGAGCGGTGATGAGAAAACCGGTGTGGCCGATCATGCGATGGTCCGGCCGCACAGCGAGTCCCTCGACATGCCAGCCGCGAATCATCGTTTCGTTGGAATCAGGGTTGGTGTAGAACCCGGTACCGCGAATGGCTTCAGCCACGCGGGAGAGTTGCGTCACCGTGGCAACGTAGCAGAGCAAAACTCCCCCGGGCTTGAGGGCATCGGAGACGGCACCGAGACATTCCCACGGCGCCAGCATGTCTAGCACGACTCGGTCGACGCTGCGCGCGGGCAGGGTGTCTGGCAGCGTCTCGGCGAGGTCACCGAGCGTGATTGTCCAGTTCTCCGGATCGGTGCCGAGGAAGGTGGCGATATTGTCCCTGGCAACGTCGGCGAATTCTTCACGTCGTTCGAAGGAAGCGAGGCGGCCGGCCGGGCCGATTGCGCGCAACAGCCAGAGCGACAGCGCCCCCGAACCGACGCCGGCTTCGACGACGGTCGCGCCGGGAAAAATATCGGCCTGCGCCAGAATCTGGGCGGCGTCTTTGGGATAAATGATGGCGGCACCGCGGGGCATACTCATCACGAAATCCACCAGCAGCGGTCGCAGCGCCAGGTGTTCGACCCCGACGTTGTTGGTGACGACGGATCCGTCTGGCTGACCGATGATGTCGTCGTGCGCGAGGATGCCGCGGTGCGTGTGAAAAGTGAGGCCCTGCTGCAGCGTGATGGTGTTCATCCGCCCCTTAGGCCCGGTGAGTTGCACCCGGTCGCCAACGCGAAAGAGTCCACTGTTTTGGATAACCTGGTTGTTGCTCATGCGAGTGGTGCACTTTCGTTTCGGGCGAACCCGGTGGGGGCGAGAGAATGAACGGGTACGGCCGAACCTGGCCGAGTCGAGAATTGGTACAGCGCGACAATGTCGTCGAGGGTGCGCCCGGTGAGGGTGGACCATCGGGTGTAGCGGTCGCTCTCCGGCAGGTCGATCTGGTGCGGAACGGCGATGGTGATGGTACCGGCGGCAACAGCGGATGCGACGCCGGGCACGGAATCCTCGATCGCGATGCACTCTGCCGGGTCGACACCGAGGTTCTTGGCGGCGACCAGGTAGGGGTCGGGGTGGGGCTTGCTGTTGGCGACCATGTCGCCGGCGACGACGACGTCGAAGGCGTCGAAATCGATGAGGTCGATGATCTGGCGTGCCATGCGCTCCACCGACATGGTCACGAGTGCCGTCGGGACACCGGCCACTTTCAACTCCTGCAGCAGCTCGCGTGATCCGGGACGCCACGGGATACCGTGTTCGGCCAATTGTTGTTGCACTCGATCGGTGAGACGGGCCACGATGGCATCCGGGGACAGATCCACGCCTCGGGACTGCAGGATCGCGGCGGAATTCCATAGCCCCAAGCCGACCAATAGCATGCCGTCGTCGTGACTCCATACCCCGCCGAATTCGGTGACGAGTTCAGTTTCCGCCCGCATCCAGTACGGCTCGGTGTCGACGATGGTGCCGTCCATGTCCCACAAGACGGCGGCGGGCAGGGAAGCGGGCGTGGGCGGTGGCACAGGAAAAACATTCACGGGGTTCAAGTGTAGGGCCACCGCCTATCCTTGACTGAGGCTCTCCACACGGAAGGCCGAAGGAATTGAGGACGAACACGGTGGCTGACGGTAATGGGTTTCTGGGCGGGCGGCTTCTCGTCGTCGCTTTCGAAGGCTGGAATGATGCCGGTGAGGCCGCGACGGGTGCCGTTCGCGCGCTCAAGGACCTGCTCGACGTCGAGGTGATCACCGAGGTCGATCCGGAACTGTACTTCGACTATCAGTTCAATCGGCCCACGGTGTCGACCAACGAAGATGGCGTTCGCACGCTCAGCTGGCCGGGCGCGATCATGTACGGCCCCAAAACCCCCGGAGTGGTCAGCGTTCCGTTGGCCGAAGATGCGCAGTTGCGTGTCAGCGGCACCAACGCGGGAAATATCTACCTGCTAATCGGCACGGAGCCGTCGCGCAGCTGGAAAAGTTTTGCCGCCGAGATCCTCGACGCGGCACTCGCCGCCGACGTGAGCGGTGTGGTGTTCCTGGGGGCGATGCTCGCCGACGTGCCGCACACCCGTCCGATTTCGATCTTCGTGTCCAGCGACAATGCGCAGGTGCGCGCCGAACTACAGATCGAGCGCAGCAACTACGAGGGGCCGGTCGGTATTCTCAGCGTGCTGTCGGATGCCGCTGAGACGGTGGGAATTCCTACCCTGTCGATCTGGGCATCGGTCCCCCACTATGTACACAATGCTCCGTCGCCCAAGGCGATGCTCGCGCTGATCGACAAGCTCGAAGAGGTCATCGACGTGGTGATCCCCCGGGGTGTGCTGGTGACCGAGGCAGCCGAGTGGGAGTCCGGGATCGACGTTCTCGCTGGCGAAGACGAGGAAATGGCAGCCTATATCGCCCAGCTTGAGCAGGCGAGGGATACGGTCGACTCGCCGGAGGCGAGCGGCGAGGCGATAGCCCAGGAATTCGAGAAATATCTGCGCAAGCGTGGCGGCGACGGCCGCGCCGATGGCCGACCCGACGGTCGTCCGGATGGTCCTGGCAGCAGGCCCGACGGGCCCCGGCACTGAGCGCAGCCAGCCAGCCCAGCCGGCGCTAGAGCGCTACGCCGAGCAGCGCGCTGATCGCACGATTGACCAAACCCAGGTCGTCGAGCGGCACGTCGACAGCCTCGTCGATGAGCTGCAGGGCTTCCGGAGTGTCGAGGTCGTGGCGCAGAGCGAGTCGGAGGGCCTGCACGAGCGCGGCTGACGCACCGACCGCCGCCGTTTTGGTTGCGTCACCGGGTTCACCCGCGGCCCCGGTCACGGCCGCAGCGCCGAAGGCGGCCGACCACACCGACAGGCGCACGACGGCCTCGTCCAACAGCGTCGCGGTCCATTCCCAGTCGGTGCGGTAGTGCCGGGCCAACAGAGCCAGTCGAATCGCGCGCGGGTCAAAGCCGCTGGCGCGAAGCCTGGAGACCAGAACGAGGTTGCCGAGCGACTTGCTCATCTTCTCGCCTCGATACGCGACCATGCCCGTGTGACTATAGACACCGGCCAGCGGATGACCGGACAGCGCTTCCGCGTGCCCGGCACTCATGTCATGGTGCGGGAAGATCAGGTCTGAGCCGCCGCCCTGCACGGTGAAGTCGGTACCGAGTTCCTTGAGGGCAATGACCGAACACTCGATGTGCCAACCGGGGCGCCCCGCACCGACGGCCGATTCCCACGCTGGTTCCCCGCTGCGCGCGGCTTTCCACAGCAGCGGATCGAGGCGATCCCGTTTGCCGACCCGGTCCGGGTCTCCCCCGCGCTCGGCGAACAGACGGAGCATGCTGACCAGGTCGAGGTTGCTCTCGTCACCGAGCGTCCAGTCGGTGTTGTCTTCCGCAGCCCGAATGTCGAAATACCAGTCGGCGGCGATCGTACCGTCAGCGCCGGCAATGGCGTCCTCGGTCGGCACCGTGTAGGCGAGGCCGGCATCCTGCAACAGCGCAACGGCTGCGGCGACCTCGTCGATAACCTCGGTCACGGCGACGAAATCATCTGGTGGGATGATGCCGAGCGCTTCCATGTCGGTGCGGAAGAGCTCGACCTGAGACTCCGCCAGGTCACGCCAGTCCATGCCTGTGGCGGTCGCCCGTTCCAGGAGCGGGTCGTCGACATCCGTCACATTCTGGGCATAGTGAACGCGAAAACCAGCGTCGATCCAGACCCGCTGCAGGGTGTCGAACGCCAGGTAGGTGTTGGCGTGGCCGATGTGGGTCGCGTCGTATGGCGTGATACCGCAAACATAGAGGCGGGCGGCATCGAGTGGCAGCGCCAGCACGAGGCTGTCGGTTTTGGTGTCGTGGAGCCAGGGTGCACTCGACTCACCGGGGACAGAAACTAGATCGGGTCGTTCCCATGCACGCATTCGACCAGCCTAGCTTTGCTGGGGCGATCGGTTCGCACGGGTCATCGCGGTGGGAATCGGCTAGGCGGAGATGACGTTGGTGCCGAGGAGCACGAACAGCACGATGCCGAGCACAATGCGATAGATCACGAACGGGAGAAAACTGCGCTTGGAAATGTAGTTCATGAAGAAGGCGATCACGCCCAGAGCCACCACGAAAGCGATGATCGTCGCGACGAGCGTTTCGAGCGGACCGAAGATTTCGGGGGTGCAGGTGGTGGCGCCGGCCAGGCAGGGCTCGGCGATGGATTTGTAGACCTGGAAGAAGCCGCTCCCGAGCACGGCGGGAATCGCCAGGAGGAAAGCGTAGCGGGCCGCTGCAGCGCGCTCGTAGCCGAGAAACAGGCCGGCGGTGATGGTTCCGCCCGACCGGGACACGCCGGGGATCAAAGCAAGCGCCTGGGCAAAGCCGTAAATCGCGCCGTGGCCCACCGTGATGTCCTGCAGTCTGCGCCGTTTGGCACCGACGAAGTCGGCAATGCCCAGCAGCACCCCAAAGACGATGAGCATCGTGGCGGTGATCCAGAGCGAGCGCAGTACGGTTTCGATCTGGTCCTGGAACAGCAAGCCGAGAATGATGATGGGCAGCGAGCCGAGAATAATCAGCCAGCCCAGTCGGGCATCCGGGTCAGCTCGAGAGACTCGCCCCGTCAGTGATTTTGCCCACTGGCCAATGATGCGCACGATGTCGCGCCAGAAGAATATGACGACGGCTGCCTCGGTACCGATTTGCGTGATCGCCGTGAATCGAGCTCCCGGATCTTCACCGGTGCCGAGAAACTGGCCGACGATGGTGATGTGCGCGCTCGACGATACCGGGAGGAACTCGGTCAGTCCCTGAACCAGGCCCAGGATGATCGCATTCAGAAAGTCCACACGCTTCGCTTTCTCGGATTACTTCGATTACTTCGATTACTTCGAACACTTGATCACTCTTGACTACTCGGAGAACCCGGGCCCGGCTACGCCGAGCGACGGTTCACTAAGTCAATAGTTTGAGAACAGGTCGGTCAAAACCTGCCTGCCAAACACTAATGCGTCCAGAGGCACCCGCTCGTCCACTCCGTGGAACATTGCGGGGAAGTCCAAGTCGGCGGGGAGGCGAAGCGGTGCGAAACCATAGCCCTTGATTCCGAGGGTGCTGAGTGCCTTGTTGTCGGTTCCGGCCGACAGCAGGTAGGGCAACACCGGTGCGCCCGGGTCGTGGCGTTCCAGGGTGCTCACGACCGCGTCGATCAGTGGCCCGCTGAATTCCGTTTCCAGACCGATATCGCGGTGCATTGTGACGATTTCGATGTCGGAACCGACAATCTCCTGAATCTGGGCGAGTACGAGATCTTCCTCGCCCGGCAGTGACCGGATGTCGATGAGAGCCTCGGCCGTATCGGGGATGACATTGTGCTTGTAACCGGCGGTGAGGCCGGTCGGGTTGGCGGTCGTGCGCAGGCTGGCCTGGATGAAGCCCGAGGCCGTGCCGGTCGCCAGGGCGAGTTCATCGGGGCCGACGCGCTGCGGGTCCACGTCGAGAATGCGGGCGATCTCACCGAGCAGCTGCTCGGTTGTGTCGGTCAGCCGGATCGGCCATTCGTGGCGCCCCAATGCGGCCACGGCCTCGGCGAGTCGGGTGATGGCGTTGTTCGGGTGCATGCGGGAGCCGTGCCCGGCCTCGCCGCGGGCAACAAGCTTGACCCAGATCAGCGCTTTCTCACCGGTCTGCAGCAGATAGGCGCGCTTTCCGCCGAGGGTGATCGAGTAGCCGCCAACCTCGCTGATCGCCTCCGTAGCCCCGTCGAACAGGTGCGGGTGCTCGTTGACCAGAAAATGTGAGCCCAGCACGCCTCCCGCTTCCTCGTCAGCGAAGAACGCGATGACGAGGTCTCGTTCCGGCGCACCCTGGGCGCTGATGACGTCCTGCAGGGAGGCCAGAATCATGGCATCCATGTTCTTCATGTCGACGGCGCCACGACCCCACAACAACCCGTCCTTGATCACGCCGGCGAAGGGGTCGACGCTCCAGTTGGCCGCATCGGCCGGCACGACGTCCAGGTGCCCGTGTACGACCAGTGCCGGCCGCAAGGAGTCTTTGCCTTTGACCCGCGCGACCACACTGGTGCGGCCAGGTTCGGAATCGAACAGCTCGGGGGCGAGGCCCAGGGCGCGCAGCTTCTCGGCGATGTACTCAGCGGCATCCGTTTCGCCGTTGGAACGCCCCTCACCGTAATTCGTGGTGTCGAAACGGATGAGATCACGCGCAATTTGCGCGGTCAGGTCAAGTTTCTGGGGAACATCTGCACGGGACGGACCCGCTGAATCAGCGGAATGTGGAGCCGGGAGCATGTTCGGGGAGGAAGCCATGATCAAACGCTACCGGTCGCTGCTGGTGCTAGTGACACAAGCAGGCTTCAAAACCGTGCTAAGTTATTACCTCGGCGGCCGGTTCATCCGGAGGCCGTTTCACCCAGTCCGGGTGGCGGAATTGGTAGACGCGCTGGCTTGAGGTGCCAGTGCCCGTTAAGGGCGTGTGGGTTCAATTCCCATCTCGGACACGGAGATTTCTTTCGAGAGATCATCGAGGACTGGTTGAGACAGTTCACAAGGCCGGATCCCCTGGATCCGGCCTTGTCACGTTAAATTGCCGTCTTATTCCGGCTGCGATTCAGGACAGGATGTCCTTGGTCACGAACCGGCTGTAGGCCAACGCGCCGAACACGGCCAGGTAACACGCCTGCACGATCGCGTTCTGGCCGAACGAGCCCAGGTCGAGGGGCTGCCGCAGCAGGTCGGCGAATCCGAGCCAGTAGTGACTGAACAGCCATGGGTGGAGCCAGGACAGCTGCGGAATGACATCGAGGATCTGAGCGACCACCGACACCACGACCGTCGCCGCCATGGCTCCCACGGGAACATCGGTGAGCGTGGAGATGAAAAGTCCGATCATCGCCAGACCCAGCAGCGAGACGGTGACGTAGGCCGCCACCAGCAACGAACGCAGCAGCGATTCGGCGACGCTGATGGTGTCCCCCGACAACAGCGTGACCGGGCCCACCGGGAACAGGGCGGCACCGATAAGCGCACCGGACACGGTGAGCGTCAGCGTCGCCACGAGGCAGAACACGGCCGCACCGACGTACTTGACCAGCAGCAGCCGCACCCGGCCGGCCGGTGCCACCAGAAGGTAGCGCAGGGTGCCGAGGCCGGCTTCACCGGCGATCGTGTCACCGGCGACGACACCGATGGTGAGCGGAAGAAACAGGGGAATAGCAACGACCATAGCCGTGAAGCCGACGAACAGTCCGTTCTGAGTCACCCGATCGAGAAAGGGCGGTCCCTCCCCCGGGTTCAGCGTCGACGACGACAAGCGCACCGCGACGGCGAGCAGGATCGGGATCAGCGCAATGGCGACGAGCATGGCCCAGGTGCGACGACGGCGAAACAGCACCGCCAGCTCGGATCCGAGCAGGTCCCAGCCACCCCTCCCCCGGACGGGGACCTCGGCGCTGTTTGGCACAGAAACGTCACTGGACGACATCGAAACCCTCCCCGGTCAACGCCACGAAACGTTCTTCGAGACTCGGTTCCTCGACGAGGAAACCACGGATGCGCACCCCACCGGCAACGAGGGCCGTGACGATGGCTTCCGGTTGCCACTGGGAGCCGCGTAGCGGCGCGACCACGTCCCGGTCGGCACGGTCGTCCGGAGCGAGAAATGGTTCCAGTCCGAGGTGGGTGAGCACGCGCACCGCACCGGCGGTATCCGGTGTGCGCACGCGCACCCGAGTGTCCCCGCCCTGCCGCAGCGCGGCCAGGGTGCCCTGGGCGACGATGCTGCCGGCGCTCATGACGGCAGCATGAGTGCAAATCTGATCCACCTCGGCGAGCAGATGGCTGGAGACGAAGACGGTCGTGCCCTCGGCCGCGAGGGATCGCACGAGGGTGCGCACCTCTCGGGTGCCCTGGGGATCAAGGCCGTTGGTGGGCTCATCGAGCACGAGCAGGTCCCGAGGGAGCAGCAGCGCGTTGGCGATACCGAGCCGCTGCTTCATGCCGAGCGAATACGCGTGCACCTTTTTGTCGGCCGCGTGGGTGAGCCCGACCCGTTCCAGCGCAAACTGCACCCGGGCGCCGCGGGTGTTGCTTGACGCGTGTCGGTCGGCGGTGTCCAGTCGCCGGAGGTTGGCCGCACCCGAGAGGAAGGGATAAAACGCTGGTCCCTCGACGAGCGCGCCGACCCGGGGAAGCACGTGGTGGAGCCGGGCCGGCATGCTGTGGCCCAACACGGAGACGGTGCCGCTCGTGGCCTGGGTGAGTGCGAGCAGCATGCGGATGGTCGTGGTCTTGCCCGAACCGTTGGGGCCGAGAAACCCGAAGACGGACCCACGGGGAACCGCGAGGTCGATACTGTTCACCGCGGTTTGTTTGCCGAACCTTTTGGTCAGACCCCGACTTTCGATGGCGAGGTCACCCTCCGGGGTAGCGCCGGTCACGGCGTCGTGCACGTCACGGCGGTGACCAGCGTTGCCGGAGGAATCACTCGGCCGCTGCCTGCAGCCGGGCGAGCGGAACCGCCCCGGCGAAAACGCGACCATCACCGGCCAGGAAAACCGTGAGGAGGGACGTTTTCAGGGCACGCCCGCCGTCGACGGCCGTCGTCAGCTGGTCGATCATGGGGTTATCCCCCAGTTCGGCCGCTACCGCGGCTGCCGGCACTTCGGTGATGCTGGACCAGCCGGTACCCGTGACGATGGGGACCGCACCGGCGGCTTTGCTGGGGTCATACGAGTGATCGACCCCGCCCTCACCGACAGTGCCGGACAGGTTCGGAACGGCTTGTTCCGTCACGGTGGCGCCCGCCGGCGGCACGAAGTCGAACAGGGCCGCCTCTGGAGCCGCGAAGTCGATGGCTGTAAAACCAACCTGGAAAGCCGGTGTGCTCTGCCCCACGGCCAGCACCGTCACCTGCAAGGGCAGGCCGGTCTCGGCATCTACCGCGATCGATACGGATGCCACGAGGGTGTCCGTTGTGCGCGGCGTGAGCACCAGCTGGTACACGCTGCGCCCGGCTACCCGGGCGTCGGTGCCGACCGACACCGTCGTACTGGGTTCGAGCTCGGTCAATACGCGCTCGGCAAGCTGGGACGGCGTCGACAGGTCAGAGGGCAGCTGAGACGGCAGTTCGGCCAGTTTCTCCGCAGCGGCAGCGGAGAGGTCCGGCGGCAGGCGCAGGTGGGTCGCCGCGTTACTGCTCGAGTCGTACAGCCAGACGTCGCTGCCGTTGTGGATCACGTCACGTTCGTCCATGCGATCCTTGACCTGCACTCTAAACCGGTTCTCGCCCCCGGCGTACACGCGAAAATCGTGCGAGCCGCTGAGCAGTTCCAGTGCCGTGGTCAGCGCCACGGTCGACGATCCGGTCGACGTTCCGGTCGACGTTCCGGTCGACGTTCCGGTGGGGGCGACCTCGTTCATGCCCGCGCCGAGGTCGAGCGACGGAAGGCCCAGATCAGCTGATTGGGCGACCGTTCCGGAGAAGGTGGATACGGTGCTGTCGTTCACCAGGAGCAGCACCTGCTCGGGAGTCTTATCGGGAAGGTCGACAGCAGCACCGGCCTGGAGCGGCACGGCGATGACTGCGGCGACAACAACGGCCGGAACGATGACGGCGGGGAGCCAACGGAGAAAATTGCCGGACATGATCAACGACCTCGTGCATTCGGATTCATACCCGGATCGTACGCCCCGAGCATGCCGGAATGCTGCCAGATCAGCGGACTTTCAGGTGCGCGGGCTGCGGGAGGTCAGACCGAGTGCTCGGGGGTCGGCGCCTCATCGGTGATGCCGATGAACTGGCTGCCGATGCCGTCGCACTCGGTGCGGCCGAATCCGGGGGCCGGTTCGGGTAATTCGTCGAAACCGTGGTTCGAGCAACTGATGTAGGTGAACGTCGGCCACCACTTTTTCGGGCGGACGGCTTCGGTGTAACCACAAATCGTGCAGGTGAGCTGCACCCAGACCGGCTTCTTGCCGGTGCGGTTGGCGCGCGACTGCACCAGCCAGACCGGCGGTTCAGCTTCGAGTTTGGCGAGCTGGCCCTCGCTGAGCCGCGAGGGAATGCCGTGGCGGGCCGCCATTTCCAAGGGGATATCCAGGCGCAGTGCTACTTCTCGTCGCGTAATCATCACAGGCAACGATAGGCGTTTGGGAGTGTGGGCGCAGCATCCGCTAGCCGTCAGCGCCTGATTACCCCCCGAGCGGCATGGGACAATGGCCAGATGCCTACGCCCGTCTCCCCCCTCGGACTGCTCCTCGACGTCGACGGTCCGATTGCCAGCCCGGTCACGCGCACCATCGCCAAACCCGGCATCCTGACCGACCTGATCACGCTCGCGGCCGGACAGGTGCCGATCGCCTTCATCACCGGTCGCTCGGCCGACTTCATTCGCGAGCAGGTCGTCGCCCCGCTCGTGGCGGCCGGTCTGCCGGAGAGCTTTCGAATGTACGGTGTTTGCGAAAAGGGCGCCGTCTGGTTTCCGATCGGGCACGACGGCATGGGTGAGGTGGTCGTCGACCGGGCCCTGGCACTGCCGCAGGCCGTCATAGACGACGTGCGCCGGCTGGTCACGCGGTCGTTCGCACGGGAGATGTTCTTCGACGAGACCAAGCAGGCCATGATCTCGGTCGAGCAGCGCACCGACGTGAGCCATGGTGACTACCGTGCCCGCCAACCCGAATTCAACGCGGCGGCCTTCGCCCTCCTGGTGAAACACGGCCTGGGCGTGCGCTTCAACGACCTTGAATCAGCGGATGCCTCCGGGGAGATTCCGTTTCGGCTCGACGCCACGATCATCTCGACCGATATCGAATCGGTCACCCTCGACAAAGACCACGCCGCCAGGCGCGCGCTGGCCTACTTCGCGCAGAGCGGACCGCTGCCCCGACTGTGGCGCTCGGTCGGCGATTCCCGCAGCGACTATCGCATGGCTGACCACTTGCACGAGGCCGGCTTCGACGTCTCCCACGTGGACGTACGACCCGCCGACGGGATTCTGGACCGACCGTACCCGGTGATCGTCATCGGCGACCAGATCCACGATGAGGCCGGGGCGACGTTCCTGCATCACTGGGTGCAGAAGCTGGCGTTGCCCGCCGACAGCTAGGTCGTCACGAAGCGGATGCCGTTTTGCAGGGTGCTGCGCAGCTCGAAGACTTTCTCGAAACTGCCGCGTTCCATGCCGGCCAGGCCGTCGCGGAGCACGCCGACGAGGCGCGAACGCGGGATGGCGATGATCATCGGGCGGCGGCCACGCTTCGGCAGCGACACGGGTTCCTCGAGCGCGCCGTCGGGCAGGACGACGATGAGGGCGGTGAACCGCACCTTCAGCGCGCGGGTGATGGAGCGCGCGGCATCCTCGAACTGGTGAATCGGACGGTCATCTTCGGGCAGGTCGTCGCCGACCAGTTCGCCGCGGCGCAGTTGCACCGATGCTCCCCAGTCCTCGGAGAGCACGCCGAACAGGCCGGCCGGGCCGAGGATGATGTGGTCGAGTTTGTCGGTCTGGCCGCCGGTATCGATGTCGTGCCAGGCGGTGAAACCGATGCCCAGGTTGCCGACGAGCGCAGCGGTGGCCTCCTCGGCAAGAGCCTTGGCGAGGCAGTGGCGCACGAGTTTGGGGGCGCTGCGAATGAGGGCGGGGGCGTACGGGTCATCGATGACCGTGCCGCGACCGGCCCATTCGCGCACGAGATCGAGGTATCTCAGCCGGGCCTGGCCGCCGGGGTGGCCGTGCATGCGGGTTTTCAGGCTGGATTTCGTGGCTGGACCGCGGGTGGATGGGGCGGCGTAGGCATCCGCAGCGGCAGGCTGCTCGGGACCGTCGAAACGTCGACGATCGTAGGCAGCACGGTTCTCGGGGCTGCCGATGCGCTCCCAGGCGAGCTGCACGGCGTGAAATTTGGTCGCGCTGCCGCCGACGTCGGGGTGCGTCTGGCGAAGCAGCAGCCGGTAGGCACGACGCAACTCGTCGTCGGTCGCGGTCGGGCTCACGCCGAGGACCTCGTAGGGAGTGGATGCGGCCGGGCTGTCTTGCATCCTGGGCGGGACCTTTCCGTGTTCGAAGGCGATCGCTGCGAAGGCGATCGAAGGTCAACGGTACCGCGGGATTCTGACATTGGGCCGAGGTACGCCGAGCGAGCCCTGGCCGGCTGCGCGCGGTCGGTTGCTGTCGCCGGTTCGAACGCGACGTTGGCGCTGACTAGTCGCGGAGCAGGTGGAACGGGATCGCCATGGCGATGGAAACGCAGACGATTCCGCCGATGAAGATCGGTGCCATCAGGGACGTGACCGAGAACGCCAGGCCGAACAGCCAAAAACCGAAGACGAAAATCGCAAACGCGACGACGAAGGCGACAATGTTCATGGGTGGTCCTTTCACGGCAGCGCCCGCGTAATTTCGCCAGTCACTGAGTTGAGCGTAATGAATATTTGTATTGATTCGAGCGTACCGGTTGGGGCCAGGAGTGCTTACATCGAATCCCTGGTGACCGGCTCGATCAGTTCGGGGCCGTTTCCGGTCACCGGAGCGACCTCGTGAAAATCCAGCGATTCGACGACCTCGTGCGAGGCTGCCACGGCGGCATCGATGAGCGACTGGTCGCCCTGTGTGGCCGGGTCGAGCCAGTGGTCCCACCATTCCTCCGGCAGGGCGACGGGGGTGCGATCGTGGATTTGCGCGAGCGGACCGCGCGCATCCGTCGTCAGGATGGTGGCGGACAGCACCCAACGCGCCGGGTCGGTGTCGGCGGCGGCCGGGTTCTTCCACCAGGAATACAGGCCGGCGAAAGCCAGCGGCAGGCCGTCATCGGAATGGACGAAGTAGGGCGTCTTGACGTTGCCTTCGGTGTGCCACTCGAAATAGCCCGTGGCCGGTATCAGGGCACGCCGTGACCGTACTGATGTTTTGAAGGTCGGTTTCTCAGCGGCGGTTTCTGCGCGGGCGTTGAAGGTCGGAAATTTCGATGTCGGTTCCGTGGCGAACGAGGGAATCAACGACCAGCGCGCCGATTCCAGCCGCCGCACGGCCGGATCGGTCCTGGCGGATTCGAGCACGATGGGAATCTGCTCGGTCGGCCGGATGTTCCAGGACGGCTCCGGCAGGTTCTCCCCCTCGTGTTCGACATCGAACATGGACGCCAGATCGGGCGCCGTATCGGTAATGATGAATCGACCACACATGTCTTCAGAATACCGCGCCCTGCCCGGACGTCTCCCTGTTGTCGGCTAGCGTCGATGCAATGGACGATCGATACAGTGCAGACGTGCTCTCCCCCGGCTGGCGCGCCGCCGGCCGCCGTGTCATTCCGACGCAGGAAGCCACCCGAGACCTGGTTGTGGAAGAGGTCGCGACCGGATTCTGCGGCGCCGTCATGAGCGTCGATAAGAAGATCGTCACCCTGGAGGATCGGCACGGCAAACTGCGACTCTTTCCGCTCGGCTCCGGCTTTCTGATCGACGGCCGTGCGGTGACCCTGGTGGCTCCGACCATGGCCGCTGCCCTCGGCCGGGTGCGCACGGCCTCTGGCTCAACCGCCGTGCCGAACGCGCGGGCCAGGGTCGCTCGTGCGAGCCGCATCTTTGTCGAAGGTCGGCACGACGCCGAACTGGTGGAAAAGGTCTGGGGTGCCGATCTGAGAGTTGAAGGGGTCGTCGTGGAATACATCGAGGGCGTCGACAATCTCGACGACATCCTCCGCGAATTCCGGCCGGCACCTGATCGTCGCGTCGGAGTGCTCGTCGACCATCTCGTGCCCGGGTCCAAGGAGAGCCGCATCGCGGAGGCCGTGGCGCGCGGGCCGTTCGCCGCGAACGTGCTCGTGGTCGGGCATCCGTTCGTCGACGTGTGGCAGTCGGTCAAGCCGGCTCGGGTTGGCCTCCAGGCCTGGCCGGAGGTGCCGCGGAGTATCGAGTGGAAACACGGCATCTGCGATGCGCTCGGCTGGCCGCACGAGGAGCAGGCCGACATCGCCAGGGCCTGGCAGCGAATTCTTGGCCGGGTGCACACTTTTGCCGATCTGGAACCGCAACTCCTGGGCCGCGTGGAGCACCTGATTGATTTCGTGACCGCCGAATGACACGCCGTAAGACATTGTGAAAACCGGGTGCCGTGACCCTCGACAGGCAGTGGTAGACCGGGAGTTCACCCGAATTTCGCCGTGAACGTAACGCTTTCACGTCGAAAAGGCTGGGAATTTTGAAACCATCCAGACTTGTGGGCTAGTGTTGGACTCGAAGTTGTAGTGCTTGCACGTCTTAAACGCACCGATCGTGATTCAACTGGATTGCGGTTTGTGCGCCACATTCCTTTCGGAAGCGGACGACGAATACCGCGACGAACGGTCCCGACAGTCGGGGCCGGTCTAACACTCCTGGAGGAGTTTTACAAATGGCAACAGGTACCGTGAAATGGTTCAACGCTGAAAAGGGCTTCGGCTTTATCGCACCCGACGACGGAAGCGCCGATGTTTTCGCGCACTACTCCGCGATCGCGTCGAACGGCTACAAGTCCCTCGATGAGAACCAGAAGGTCGAGTTCGAGGTAACCCAGGGCCCCAAGGGTCCTCAGGCCGAAAACATCCGCGCCCTCTAAATAGAGCTTGCGAAGAACGCCTCCCGCTCACGCGGGAGGCGTTCTTGTTTTAACCGAATTGGTCTGGACCGGTCAGCAACGACCCACAGTCCGTCCGCGGTGCTACTTGACCAGATCTTGCCAGCCGTCACCGTCGACGTACTCAAAGATCAGGTTGGTCTCGGTGTGGGCGACGGCCGGATGCTCCGCGAGGTGTTCCAACACGAAGTCACGCAGGTGGGAGGCATCCGCGGCGGCAACGTGCAGCAGATAGTCATCGGCTCCGGCGGTGTGGAACAGGCCGATCACCCCGGGCCAGTGCGGGGCTGCGTTTCGAAAGTCATCGATCTGTACCCGGGCGTGCTTGGCCAGCCGCACCGAGATCAGGGCCTGCAGGCTCGCGCCGAGTGCGGCCAGGTCGATGTTGGCCCGATAGCCGCGAATGTGGCCGAGCTGCTGCAGACGGCGCAGACGCAGGGACACGGTGGATTCGGCGACGCCGATCTCGCTGGCCAGGGCCGCCCCAGAAGCCCTCGCATTGACGGACAGGGCACGCAGTAAAGCGCGATCAACCCGGTCAAGTTCCGGCTTCTTCGATTCCATTAAGAGACTCCCTCGTTACCAAGGAGTTTATGCGATGTGAAGATCAGTTTTGGAAGGGTCTGCAGAGTGCCTTGTAGGAACGCACAGAATCTGCTTCTGTGAGGTCATGCTGCCATCGACGCCACACATCGAAACCCTAGCCGTGCATGCCGGAATGGACGGCCTCACCGAGGCCGGGGTTCACGTTCCGGGAATCGACCTGTCGACAACGAATCCGCTGCGAACAGTGGAGACCGGTGGTGAGTCGTACGAGAACCTGGCGACCGGAGGCACTCCCCGACCTGAGGACTCCGCCGTCTACCAGCGGTTGTGGCAGCCCGGAGTCGCCCGGTTCGAGTGCGCCCTGGCGGCGTTGGAACAGGCTGAGGGCACAGTGGCCTTCGCCACCGGAATGGCCGCCCTTACCGCGACGCTGATCGCGACGGTGACCGCCGGCAAGCCGCATATCGTGGCCCTCCGCCCCCTGTACGGCGGAACCGACCACGTCCTGGCCAGTGGGCTGCTCGGCACGACGGTCACCTGGACCGACCTGGCCGGCGTTACAGCGGCCATCCGTGCGGACACCGGTCTGGTCGTGCTCGAGACGCCGGCCAACCCGACCCTCGAGCTCACCGATATTCGGGCGGTCGTTGCGGCCGCCGGAGATGTTCCGGTGCTGGTCGACAATACCTTTGCGACGCCGGTGCTGCAACGCCCGATCGAGTGCGGGGCTACCCTGGTTCTGCACAGCGCGACCAAGTTCCTCGGCGGGCACGGCGATGCCATGGGCGGAACCGTTTCGGGGCCCCACGAGTGGATGGTGCGGCTGCGGCAGGTGCGCGCGCTCACCGGTGGCTTGCTGGCGCCGTTCAACGCCTACCTGCTGCATCGCGGGCTGCGCACCCTGCCGATTCGGGTGCGCGCCCAACAGGACACGGCGGGTGTGATCGCTGCCCGGCTCAACGAACATCCGGCGTTGTCTCGCGTACTTTACCCCGGCCTGCCCGGCCAGGACCCGCAGGGGCTGATCGGCCGACAGAGCGCGGGGGCCGGTTCCCTGATGGCCCTGGACCTGGGCTCCTACGCAGCCGCCGTGCGCTTCACCGAAGCACTGAGGCTGGTCACGCACGCCGTGTCGCTGGGCGGTGTCGACTCCCTCGTTCAACACCCGGCATCCCTGACCCACCGGCCGGTCGCGGCAACGGCACGCCCCGGCGCCGGTGTCGTGCGCCTGTCGATCGGACTCGAACACGTCGATGACCTGCTCGACGACATTCTCACCGCACTGCTGGTCGCCCGTGCGCCCGTCAGTGTCGAAAACAAGGCCCGGTCGACGACGCTGCGTGACTAGCTAGCTGCGGCCGAGACGGCGGCGCAGCAGGTCGATGCGCATCTGCAGCTGGGTCACGCTGGCCTGCGCGACGGCGGGCCCGCCACAGATCCGACGCATCTCAGCGTGGATCATGCCGTGCGGCTCGTTGGCCAGCTTCGACCACATGCCCACCAGGCTCGACAGCAGGGTGCGCTGTTCCTTCAGCGTACGGTAAAGCGGCGGCGGCTCCAGCGGGGCGATGTCGCCGGTGACGGGGTCTCTACGCTTGTCGGTGGACCGCTTGGACTGACGGGACTGGCGTTGCCGCAGCAACTCCGACACCTGCTCCGGCTCGAGCAGGCCGGGGATCCCGATGAAGTCGAACTCCTCATCGGTGCCCGGCTCGGCGAGCTCACCGAATTCATCACCGTCGAACATGACCATGTCGAAGGTCGCCTGCGAGTCCAGGGCCTGCCAGGTGAAGTCGTCCACGCCGAGGTCATCGGACGCTTTCTCTTCCTTGTTCGCCGCAGTGACCATGGCGTCTTCGGGGTTGTACATGCCATCGTCGCCGTCGTCACGGTTGCTGCGGTCGAGGGCGTGGTCGCGTTCCAGTTCGAGGGCGTTGGCCAGGCTGAGCAGCCCGGGAACGTTCGGCAGAAAAATGGACGCCGTCTCTCCACGACGACGCGCCCTCACGAACCGGCCGATCGCCTGGGCAAAATACAGCGGGGTGGCCGCGCTCGTCGCGTACACGCCGACAGCGAGACGCGGCACATCAACACCCTCCGACACCATCCGCACGGCGACCATCCAACGCCGCGTGTTCTTGGAGAACTCGTCGATCCGGTCGCTGGCTTCTTTCTCATCGGAGAGCACGATCGTGACCGGCTCACCACAGATGTCCTCGAGGATAACGGCGTAGGCGCGTGCGGTGGTCTGGTCGGTGGCGATGACGAGGCCACCGGCATCCGGAATGCCGTGCCGCACCTCGGTCAGACGCGAATTCGCGGCGCGCAACACCGACGGTATCCACTGGCCGCTGGGCTCGAGTGCGGTGCGCCAAGCCTGGCTCGTGATGTCCTTGGTGTTACCCTCGCCGAGTTTTGCTTCCATCTCGTCGCCGGCGCGGGTGCGCCATTTCATGTGCCCGGCGTAGACCATGAACATGACCGGGCGCACCACGCCGTCGGCGAGGGCACGGCCGTACCCGTAGGCGTAGTCGCTCTGCGACATGCGGATGCCGTGCTTGTCGGGCAGGTAGCTCACGAACGGAATCGGCGAGGTATCTGACCGGAACGGGGTACCGGTCAGTGACAGCCTGCGGGTGGCCGGGCCGAACGCCTCACGAATCGCGTCGCCCCAGCTCAGGGCGTCTCCCCCGTGGTGGATCTCGTCGAGGATGACCAGGGTACGGCTCGATTCGGTGAGCTGCTTGTGCAGGGCGGCGCGCGCTGCGACCTGCGCGTAGGTGACGACGACTCCGTGATAGTGGCTGCCGTAACTGCGGTCGGCGTTCTTGAACATTGGGTCGAGACGGATGCCCGCGCGCGCCGCGGCATCCGCCCACTGGTTTTTGAGATGCTCGGTCGGGGCGACGACGGTGATGCGATCGATGGTTCGCCGGGACCGAAGTTCGGCCGCCAGACGCAGGGCGAACGTTGTCTTGCCGGCACCGGGCGTGGCCGCGGCGAGGAAGTCTCGCGGTTCGTGCACGAAGTAGGCTTCGAGCGCTTCGGCTTGCCAGGCACGCAGCTTGCCAGCGGTACCCCAGGCGGCGCGTTCGGGGAAGGACGGCGAAAGATGTTCGGCTGCACTCGTTCCCTGCGCGGGACCGAAAACCGATGGAGTATTCACTTCTGACAAATCTACCAAAGCCCACTGACGTTCGCGTGCAGCGCGCTCGGTTCGACCCGACCCGGGTGGTCCGACAGAATGGGTCGATGACGAAGCAACAGCATCCGTGGTCGCGCTACGTCGCCCTGGGCGACTCCTTCACCGAAGGCATCGGCGATCCTGAGGTGCAGAGCCCCGGCGGGCACCGGGGCTGGGCCGATCGGGTCGCCGAGATTTTGAGCGACGGCACCGAGGACTTCGCTTACGCCAACCTCGCTGTGCGCGGCAAACTCATTCGGCAGATTGCCGACGAACAGGTCGAACCGGCGCTGGCGCAGCGCCCTGACCTGATCACCATCTCGGCCGGCGGCAACGACGTGCTCCGACCGGGTACCGACCCGGACTTCATCGCTGCGCGCTGTGACGAAGTCATTTCTCGGTTGACCAGCGATGGCGCGACGGTCGTGCTGTTCACCGGTGCCGATGTGGGCTTCTCCCCCGTGTTTCGCAGCATTCGCGGCAAGGTCGCCATCTACAACGAGAACATTCGCGCCATTGCAACGAAGTACGACTGCATCGTGGCCGACATGTGGCAGCTCACCGAGATCCAGGACCCACGGCTGTGGGCGCCAGACCGGCTGCACCTGAACGCTCTCGGACACCACACGGTGGCCCGCATGGTGCTGCAGACCCTCAACGTGAAGAATTCCCTCGAACCGAGCGCGCCAGAGCCGATGCCGGGTACCAGCTGGCGTCAGGCGCGCACCGAAGACTTCGCATGGGCGCGGGAGTACCTGGTGCCGTGGGTGCTGCGTCGGGTGCGGCACCAATCCTCCGGCGACAACGTCCTGCCCAAACGGCCGGCGGCCGGCCCGTTCACCCTGCCGACGGTCTGACCGGCAGGTCGCTCTGAGCGTCAGCCCGCCGCGAGTTCGCCCGGGTGCCCCATGCGCCAAGCTGGGCCGGGATCGGTCAGGCCCCGGTGCAGTTCGAGCGGCACGGTCACCGTCGTCGGCGTTCCGGTCCCGATCGTGAACGACACGTCCCCCACCTCGTCGCCGGCCCGGGCGAGCTGCACGTCGGCGGCCGCCGCGGCGCCGCTGATCGGTGAGTCCGACCAGACCAGAACGGATGCCGCCCGCTCGGCGACGATGTCACTCACGTCGCCCCACTCGGTCGTGTAACTGCCGAACACGGCACCGGCTTCAACCAGCGCGACCTCGTGAAACCCGGGCTGCACGCTCGTGATCAGCGCGGAAATCGCAGAATTGAGCTCGGAGTGCGTTTCACCGTCCAGCACCACGCCGACAACGGTGACCGTGGTGGTTCCGACGGTGAAGTCGGTCGAGAACAACAGGCAGGCGCCGGCCACATCCGTCGTTCCCGTCTTGATGCCGTCGACGCCATCACGGCCGAGCAGCTTGTTGGTGTTGGTGATGGTGCCGATGACGGGCAGGACCGCCGCAGGAAGGGCCACGATCTCGGCGAGGGCCGGGTGGCCGACGACGAGCTTGCCGATTTCCACGAGGTCAGCCGGACTGCTCACGCTCGACGAGGAAAGGCCGCTGGTGTCGGCGACACTGGTCTGGTCCAGCGAATTGTCAGCCAGCCAGGCCTTCGCCGCTGCCAGGTAGTTGTCGATGGATCCGTAGGCCCACACCGCGAGGGACGCCGCATAGTTGTTGGCCGACGGCAGCAGCATCGCCTCGAATGCCTCCCGCTGGGTGAGCACCATTCCGGACACGACGGGAGCCACCGAACCGTTTTCGGCGATCACGTCGTAGTAGATGTCCACGTCGGCGTCGGTGAACGTGATGTCGGGCCCAGCCTCGCCGGCACCGAGCGGCTTCGCATCGAGGATGACGAGTGCGGTGACCATTTTGGTGATACTCGCAATCGGCACCGTGTCCTGCGCGCCGCTCGACGCCAACACGCCGGGAAGACCGACAGCGCCGATGGCGCTCGCACCGAAGGACGGCCAGGTCGGGGCGGCCATCGGCTGGGTGAGGTCGGCGGGCTGCACGAGGGCCGCGGCGCTCACGGGTACGGGAGCCAGAGTGGTGGCGCCGACATATCCGACGCCGCCCAGCACCAAGAGAACAACGCTGAAGACGGCCAGTCGCCGACGTTGGAGGACTACGCGACGGGAGGGAGACATCCGTTCAGCCTAACTTCTTCGCGTCGTTCATCGGGCCCGCCGACGTCACGAACGAATGCGCAGAGCGTAGGGCGTAGAGCGCGACGGCACTCGCGGATGCCACGTTAAGCGAATCCACACCGTGCAGCATCGGTATGGTCACCACCGTGTCGGAGGCAGCCAGGGCGTGCTGGCTGAGCCCGTCGCCTTCGGCACCGAGGATGATCGCGAGTCGCTCGGGTGGCGCCTCGGCGAACACGTCGAGCGACACCGCTGCGTCGGAAAGCGCCAGGGCCGCCAGGTGGAAGCCGGCCGCGTGCAACAGCGGGGTGGCAACGCTCCATTCCGGCAGGCGGGTCCACGGCACCTGAAGCACGGTGCCCATGCTCACGCGCACGCTGCGTCGATAGAGCGGGTCTGCGCAACGCGGGGTGATCAGCACCGCGTCGGCACCGAGCCCGGCCACGGATCGAAATATCGCACCGACGTTGGTGTGGTCCACGATGTCTTCCAGGATCACAATACGGCGGGCGTCGGTCAGGAGCGCCTCGACCGGCTCGAGCGCTGGCCGGTGCATGGCGGCGAGGGCGCCCCGGTGCAGGTTGTAGCCGGTCAGCTGTTCCAGCACGCTCGCCTCACCGACGTAGACCGGCACGTCCGGCCAGTCGACGAGCAGTCGCTCGGCATCGGGCATCCACTGTTCCTGAATGAGCAGGGAGCGGGGCCGATGCCCGGCGTTCAACGCCCGGGCGATGACCTTGGGCGACTCGGCGATGTACAGACCGCCGGCCGGTTCCAGAACCCGACGGAGGGCAACATCGGTCAAACGCGAATAATCGGCGAGACCCGCAGTGGACAGGTCGGTAATGCGGGTGATCTGCACGAAAACATGCCTTTCGAGATGAGTGTTTAGACCAAGCCTGACAGGTGGGTAGTCAAACAGGAAAACAGACGAGTTTAGAATCAAGGGGCGAGCAATAGTTCGTATTCGCCTTGGCCCGAAAGGAGCGCCGATGACTGCCGACTCGGCTTCGCCCCGCGACACGGTACTGGTCGATGCGCTCGAACCGTCTGACGCTCCCGATACCGCCGCCGCGCTCGCCTCGGCGCTTGCCCTCGATTCCGAGCGCGCAGTGGATGCCGTCGCGACGTTGCTGCGCGGCAAACGTGCCGCAGTGCTCACCGGAGCCGGTCTCAGTACGGATTCCGGTATTCCGGACTATCGCGGCGAGGGTGCGCCGACGCGCACCCCGATGACTTTTCAAACCTTCGTCGCCGACGAACGATCCCGTAAACGCTACTGGGCCGGAAGCCACCTGGGCTGGCGGGTTTTCCACCGGGCCGAACCCAACCTGGGACACCGATCTTTGGTGCAGTTGGAGAGCGCCGGCGCTATCGCCGGGGTCATCACCCAAAATGTCGACGGCCTGCACACCCGCGCCGGGTCGCTCCATGTGGTCGAGCTGCACGGATCCCTCGACCGGGTCATCTGTCTGGCCTGCGGTCAGGCGTTCGGGCGCGACAGTATCGCCGCTCGCCTCGAGACCGACAACCCGGTGCTGCGCAACCCGGAGAGCATTCAGATCGCCCCCGACGGCGATGCCGATGTGGGAAACATCGATGACTTCGTCGTGCCTGACTGCACCGTCTGCGGCGGCATGCTCAAGCCCAATGTCGTCTTCTTCGGTGAGCTCGTTCCCACGGAAACGTTTCTGGAGGCATCCGCTTTGATTTCGGGTTCCGACGCCCTCATCGTGGCTGGATCGTCGCTGGCCGTGAATTCTGGTATTCGGCTGGTGGAGCAGGCTCGTCGGCGCAAGCTGCCCATCATCGTGATCAACCGTGGGGTGACCAAGGGTGATGGGCGCGCCCTGCACAAACTCGAGGCCGGCACCTCCGAAACCCTCGCTGCCCTGGCCGCCCGACTGCTGGGCTGACCCCGTTTGTTCACGGAGCGAATCACCACGGTCGAGGGTGAACCGGCGACGACATCGTTCTCCATCGTGCGCCATGGCCAGACGGACTGGAACCTGCACCATCGAATTCAGGGCAGCACAGACATTCCCCTGAACGCCACGGGGCGAGCAGAGGCCGTCGCCGCAGCGATGCGCCTTGCCGGCCGGCGCTGGGATGTCATCGTGACCAGCCCGCTGCTGCGTGCGGCAGAATCTGCTCGGATCATTGCCGCTGAGCTTGGCCTGAACGATCCACAGGTCGTTGCCGCGCTCACCGAACGCCACCACGGTGCCATTGAGGGACTCACCTTCGCTGAACGTCAGCTTCGCTTTCCCGATGGTGTGGCCGTTCCCGGGCTGGAAACTCGGCGAGACGTCGTTGATCGCGTGCTTGTGGCCCTTGCTGCGCTTGCCGATGGGCGGGCGGGCCAGCGCGTGCTTGTGCTCAGCCACGGCGGGATCATCGGCACCCTGCTGCGTCACGTTACCGCGGGTGACCGGCCGAGGCACGGTGAATTCATCGCCAACGGGTCTGTGCACGATTTTCGGTGGCAAAACGATCAGCTACTGCTGACGCATTTCGATGCGACGACTCGCCTGCCGGGAGATCGTGGCGATTTTCCAGCGTCGCCCGTACTCTAACCCGGCACCCCACCGCACGGATGCCGCGCGTCACGCTGGACTTGCGCCAATGCGCGGGAGAATGGGGCTGGACACAACTCCAGCGCGACGCAAGGCGCTCGACCTGCGCCGTTGCGCGCGAATTGCGCGTCCCGCGCAGCGGCGCAGCTCCCGAGCGGCGTGAATCGCAGCTACGGAGTCGTCGAAACGGTTCCCTCGAGCACCCCGAGCAGGGTTCGAGCCGAGGCTTGCCAGGTGAAACGGGTAGCCTGGTCGATCGATCGAGCCGAACGGGCAGCCCACTCCCCCGGGGCTGCCAACTGATGCACCGCTCCAGCGAGTGCATCCGCACTCCTCGGATCGAAGTACAGCGCGGCATCGCCACCGATCTCCCGAAAGATCGGAATGTCGCTGACGATGACTGGGATTCCCAGGCTCATCGCCTCAACCAACGGAATTCCGAAGCCTTCATCGAGCGAAGCGGTCACAAGCGCGGTCGCCGAGCGCAACAGCCGGTGATATTGCTCATCGCTGACCCCGTCGTGGAAGACGAGGCGGGCCTGGGGTGCCAGCCGGCCGAGCCGGTCCCGTTCGGTCGACGTCACCCGACTGAGCAGATGCAGTTCGTAGTCCGGCAGGTCGGCCAGGGCCAGAACGAGCGTGTCGAGGTTCTTGTACGGCATGAAGGAACCCATGTAGATCAGTCGGGTCGTTTCCGGAATGCTCCGGTGACCGGGCAGACCCGGTGCGGGATCGGCGGCGTTGGGCACCACGGTGACGGGCCGCCGCGTCAGGTGGTGTTCCCTGATCAGTGAACGCGTGGTCTCGGAGACCGTCACGACGCCGTCGGCGCCGTTCAGCAGCATCCGTTGTGGCCACCAGGACAGGTGGTAGGCCCGCCAGAGCAGGCGGATGAACGGGGCCAGATCGCGCGGCGGTGTGCGGTTACGGTAGTAGATCAGGTCGTGCACGGTCAGGAACAACCGATACTTGCGGCCCCAGGACCCCATCGTCTGCATGGGGCTGAAGACGACGTCGGGTTTCAGCCGATTGACCGACAGCGCGACGAGCGGTTCGAACAGGCTGGTCGGTGCGCGCACCAACTGCCAGGGCAGAGCCGGAAGCATCTTCAGCTGGCGATGATCGCTGATCAACATGATGAGCGGATGCAGGCGGCCCAGTTCGGTGACCAGCCCCGCCGTGTAGCGGCTGATGCCGTCGTGTTGATCGAGGCGCACATAACGGCAGTCGACGACAATCCTCACAGCGGTCGCTCCGCCGCGAGGAAATCCCGAATGCAGGCTGCAGCCGGTTTCGGTTTTTCGTAGTGGATAAGGTGGCCGACATTCTCGATGACCCGCAGCGTCGCGTTGGGAAACAACGTTTTCAACCGGTACTGGGCGGCCAGGGGTGTGATGTCATCTTTATCGGCGGCGATCAGCAGCGTCGGTTGTCGAATCTGTGCGGCGAATTCGCTCACGTCGTGGCTGACCGAGGCGGTGAAGGCGGCCATCACGACCTGACGATTGGCGAAAGCACTGAAGTAACGGTCGTGCTGATTGTGAATCCAGCGCCGTAGCTGCGCATCATGAGTCTTGGCCATGCTCACGCTCATGACGCGCACGATGGCACGGTTTTGCAGCAGCGCATAACCCCAGCGCTCCGGCAAGGTCGCAGCGGCCCAGTAGTAGAAAACAGCCAGACGGGTCAGTATGCCGCGCGGCCCGGACAGTGCCGGAGCGGCGATCGGGTTGACCAGGATGACCTCGTCGACCGCCAGTTTGTCGGCGACGGCGGCAGCGACCACGATCGAACCGAAGGAATGGCCCAGCACGACCACCCGACCGGTCGGGGCCAGTACCCGAAGGAAGTCCTGTAGCCAGCCGACGTAGGCCGACAGGGAATGTGTGCCATCCCGAAATGGAGCAGACTGGCCGAATCCGGGCAGGTCGGGTGCCACGATGCGCAGGTCGGGTGAGCTTGTGGCGTCGCCGAGCATCTCGGCCACGACCAGCTGCAGGCCGTGGTGATCGCCTCGAAAGCCGTGCACCAGCACCAGCGTGGTGGTCGCAGCCGGATCGCCGTACTCCCAGTACCGCGTGTCACTCGCCCGGCGTTCGATGCCGGGAACGGATGCGGTGAGCTCGCGCACCGGGAGGCTCTGCAGGAGCTTGTCGTAGGGAGAAGAAACGATCATCGGACCTAGTTTAGGCGCGAGACTTGCGCAAGGCTGGACGTGCACCGGGGTGGTCGATCTAGACTCGAGCCACTATCTGCATCGAGAGAGCCCTTCGCGGGGACGGAAGGACTGCCGTGAGCTTCACCGCACCCATTCAGCTGCCCGGATTGGCCCTCGATCCGCGGTGGTATCGCCGTGCCGTCTTCTATGAGGTCATGGTTCGATCCTTTGTGGACAGCAATGCCGACGGCTCGGGCGACCTTTCCGGCCTCGTGTCGAAGCTCGACTACCTGCAGTGGCTCGGCATCGACGCCCTGTGGATTCCGCCGTTCTTCAACTCTCCGCTCAAGGACGGCGGATACGATGTGGCCGACTACCGCACGATCCTGCCCGAATTCGGCACGCTGGAGGAGTTCAAGGACCTCGTGACCAAAGCGCACGAGCGGAATATGCGCATCGTGATCGATTTTCCGCTGAATCACACCTCGGACCAGCATGAATGGTTCCAGCAGTCCCGTGAGGACCCCGACGGCCCGTACGGAGATTTCTACGTGTGGAGCGACACCGACGAGCGGTACCCCAACATTCGCATCATCTTTACCGACACCGAAGAATCGAACTGGGCCTTCGATCCGGTGCGCCGACAGTTTTTCTTTCACCGTTTCTTCTCACATCAGCCCGACCTCAATTTTGAGAACATGGCCGTTCAGGAAGCCATCTTCGATGTCGTGCGCTTCTGGCTGGACCTCGGCGTCGACGGCTTTCGCCTGGACGCGATCCCGTACCTGTTCGAATCCGAGGAGGGCAATGGCGAGGGTGAGCCGCCGACGCACGAGTTCGTCAAGCGACTGCGCTCCATGGTGGATCGGGACTACCCCGGCCGGGTCATGATCGCTGAAGCCAATCAGTGGCCGCGGGAAGTCGCCGCGTTCTTCGGCACCGAAGACGAACCGGAATGCCACATGGCCTTCGATTTTCCCGTGATGCCGCGCATCTTCTATTCGCTGCGCTCCCAGCAAGCCAACGAATTGGTGCGGGTACTCTCCGAGACGACCGACATTCCCGACGGCGCCGGCTGGGGCGTGTTCCTGCGCAACCACGACGAACTCACCCTGGAAATGGTCAGCGAGGAATACCGGCAGGCAATGTATGGCTGGTATGCCTACGACCCGCGGATGCGCGCGAACATTGGCATCCGCAGGCGGTTGGCGCCGCTTCTCGACAACTCTCGGGCGGAGCTGGAGCTCGCCCACGCCCTGTTGTTTGCCCTGCCGGGCAGCCCGTTCCTCTACTACGGCGACGAGATCGGCATGGGCGACAACATCTGGCTGCCCGACCGGGATAGTTCCCGCACCCCGATGCAGTGGACCCCGGACCGCAACGCCGGTTTTTCCGATGCCGACCCGGGCAAGCTGTTCCTGCCGATCGTGCAGTCCCTGGTCTACAATTTCACGCAGACCAACGTGGAATCCCAGCTGGCCCAGTCCGGTTCGCTCCTGCACTGGATCCGTAACGTGATCCACGTGCGCAAGGCACACCCCACCTTCGGGCTCGGCACGATCCGCGTGTTGAAGACCAACCACGAATCGGTGCTCGTGTTCACCCGTAGCTACGCCGGCTCTGGTTCCATCTTCGGCGATCAGCCGGAATCCGTGATGTGCGTCTTCAGCTTTTCGCACAATCCGGTCGCCTTCACCATCGAGGATGTCGACATGGCCGGCACCCGGCTCTATGACCTGTTCGGCGGCGCTGTCTTTCCCAGTTTCAACGAGGAGGGCGCCCTCACCCTCACCCTCGGGGCGCAGAGTTTCTACTGGCTGCATTGCGGCTGACGTCAGGAGCGCCAGCGGGCGGCGATGACCGCGGGTGCGAAATCACTCAACTTTTCTCTTTATTACGGCTCCCAGCAGACGTATTCTTGGGCTAACGAAGCAATCGCCCAGGGTCCGGAGGCCGGTCGATGGCAGCATGGTCGAGTTCAGACGGCGGAGTCGAGGACACGGCGCTGTGTGCCCATTTTCTCTCCTCCCTACCGGTCGACGGTGCTGCCGTGTCAGTTTTCGGTGGCGCAGTCCCCGAAACCGTCGTCTGCGCCACCGACAACCTCGCCGCTCGCCTGGATGAACTGCAGTTCGACCTGGGCGAGGGCCCGCGGTGGGTGGCGGCGCGCACCAGACTTCCCGTGTTGGAACCCCGGGTACGTGAGGGGGCTCACCCGCTGTGGCCGGTCTTCTCCACGGCACTGATGGACACCGTCGTCGAAGCGCTCTACGTCTTTCCGCTCACTCTCGGCGCACTCGATGTCGGAATTGTCGAGTTGTACAGCCGAACGCCGGGGGTACTGGATCGCACGGACCGGGCCAGAGCCTTAGTGCTGGCCAATAAGACGGCCTGGAACCTGCTCGATCGCCTGCTTTGCGTGCAGGAGTCACCGGCCGTCGGAGACGCTGGTTTGGCCTCCACGGCATCGCCCCTGTCGCGGCGGGAAATTCACCAGGCGACCGGCATGGTGCTGGTGCAGATGAACATCACAGCAACGGATGCTCTGCTCGTGCTTCGCGCGCACGCCTTCTCCCACGGCAAGACGGTACGCACGATCGCGGGTGACGTGGTCGCCAGACGGCTGCACTTTTCACCGGTAAATGATTGAAAATTTAGAAAGGTCACAGAATCACTGATGGTCACCATGACTCGCGCCTCCCGGGTGAGCGCCGCCTTCGTGAAGTTGACGGACACTTTGGTTGGCGAATATGACGTTCTCGACGTACTGCACACCCTGGTGGAGGAGTGCGTGGAACTGCTCGACGCCACCGCGGCCGGTCTACTCCTGGCCGATCCCAGCGGGGAACTCCAGGTGGTAGCGTCCACGAGCGAGGAGAGTTACCTCGTCGAGGCGCTGCAGCAGCAGGCCGGTGCCGGCCCCTGCGTGGACTGCTATCTAACCGGCAAGGTCGTTACGATGGGCGACATCGCCGCCTCCGGCGACACCTACCCGGACTTCAAAGCGGCCGCTCTCTCGCAAGGCTTTCGTTCGGTGCACGCCATTCCGATGCGGGTTCGCCATCGGGCGATCGGTGCGCTCAATCTGTTCCGCACCGAAACCGGCGACGTCACCCCCGAAGAGGCAGCGATCGGACAGGCCATGGCCGATGTCGCGACCATCAGCATCCTTCAGGAAAGCACCGTGCGCGAGGACGCCGTCGTCAACGAGCAACTGCAGCGGGCCCTCAACAGCCGAATCCTGATCGAACAGGCCAAGGGCGTCATCGCCCAAATCAGTTCCGTCGACATGGACGAAGCCTTCAAACGACTGCGAGCGGATGCCCGCGCGCGCAACCACACGATGCGCGAGAGTGCCGAAAATGTCATCAGCAGACGAATCCAGCTCTAAACGTCAGCTCTGATGTTGCGCCCCGCGCACGCCGTTGGGGCGTACCCGGCGGGCGGCGCGGATGCCTGTCGGTGGTCGCCCCTAGGGTGGAAGTATGAGCACCTGGAGCGATCACCTCGCCGTATTCGACCTTGAAACCACCGGCATCGACGTGGAAACCTGCCGCATCGTGTCGGCCACCGTCGCCGTTCTCGACGCGAGCGGCACGGCCGTTGAGCGCATCGATTGGCTGGTCGATCCAGGTATCGACATTCCGGCCGGCGCGACCGGCGTGCACGGCATCACCACCCAGCAGGCCGTGGAGCACGGCCGCCTCGCGTCGGAAGCCGTGGCGGAGATCGTCACGGCCCTCCGCGGGCATCTGAGCGACGGTCTGCCCATCGTGGCCTATAACGCCCCGTACGACCTCACCCTGCTCGACCGTGAGGCTCTGCGCTACGGCATTGCCCCCCTGGCCTCGCCCAGTCCGATCGTCGATCCACTGGTCATCGACAAGGCCGTCGACAAGTATCGCAAAGGAAAGCGCACCCTCGCGGTCACGAGCGCGTTCTACGGCGTGGCTCTCGACGACGCCCACGATGCCGGGGCCGACGCGATCGCGGCCGGCCGCGTCGCTCAGGCGATCCACCGAGCGCACGCAGGCGCCCTGCCCACGACCCTCGACGAGATGCATTCTCTGCAGGTCACCTGGTACCGCCAGCAGGCGGAAAGTTTTCAGGAATACGTCCGACGCGGCCGCGATCCTGAATTTCTGGCGGACACCGCCTGGCCGCTGCGCTAACTCACTGCGCGGAATCGATACGAAGAAGGCGACCAGCCGGAGCTGGTCGCCTTCTTCGCTGTAAAATCTGGTGCTATTTGCCGAAGCCCTTGTAACGCGAGTTGAACTTCTCGACACGACCGGCGGAGTCCATGATGCGCTGCTTACCCGTGTAGAACGGGTGCGACTCGGAGGAGATTTCCACGTCGATGACCGGGTATGTGGTTCCGTCTTCCCACTCGATGGTTTTCTTGCTGGAGACCGTCGAACGAGTCAGGAAGGTCGCGCCGGAGGCGAGGTCGCGGAACACGACGGCAGCGTACTCGGGGTGGATGTCAGACTTCATGAAATTTCCTTTTGCACTTCTGGTGAACAGACTTGTAACTGGTCACAGTGCTGTTCGTTTATGGGGCCCCGCCCGCCATGCGCAACACAACGACGGCAAGCTGGGTGGCCAGATGGCCAGCCACTTACCTTAGCAGACATTGCTTTGGCAGAAATTGTCCTGGCAGAAATTGATGCGGCTGAAAGCCGAGCTGTTCGGATGCTCGGTTCAGAGCGCCCGGGCCGAGTAACGACCGTCGGTCTCGGTGAGTTCGATGTTAAGACCAAATGTCTCGCTCAACGCCGTCGCGGTGAGTGCCTCACCGATCGGACCGGCCGAGACGACCTGCCCGCCCGCCAGCAGCAGCACATGGGTGAACCCGAGCGGAATCTCTTCGACGTGGTGCGTGACCATGATGATGGCCGGCGAGTTGGGCTCCTGTGCGAAACCGCTGAGCAGCTGCAGGAGCGATTCGCGAGCGCCGAGGTCGAGGCTGGCTGCGGGCTCATCGAGCAGCAGAATCTCCGGGTCGGTCATGACGGAGCGGGCGATCTGCACCCGCTTCTGCTCGCCGTCGCTGAGGGTGCCGAACTTGCGGTCGGCGAGGTGGTCGAGTTTCCATTCCTGCAGTACGCGCTGGGCGCGGCGTTCGTCGATGGTCTCGTATTCTTCGTTCCACCGGCCGGTGACGGAGTAAGCCGCCGTCATGACGACGTCGAGCACTTTCTCGTTGCCCGGCACTTTGCGGGCCATGGCGGTCGAGGCGAACCCGATTCGGGGCCGCAGCTCGAAGACATCCGTTTCGCCGAGTGTCTCATCGAGCACTTCGGCCTGCCCACTCGACGGGTGCATGAAGGCGGCGGCGATCTGCAGCAGGGTGGTCTTGCCAGCGCCGTTCGGCCCGAGGATGACCCACCGTTGGTCGTCGTCGACGCTCCAATTCACTGAGTCGAGGATGGTGGTGCCACCCCGGACGACGGAGACGCCGGTGAAATGCAAAACGTTGACCATACAGCCATGTTATCGGGCGGCGCCAGTGCTGAAATACGCCGGGCCGTCGCGGCGACCGGCCCAGTGCCAGTGCCAGTGCCAGTGATCAGAGCAGGGACGCGTAGATCTCGCGAGTGCGAGTGGCGATCTGGCTCCAGCCGAATTCGTGCTCGGCCCGCAGGCGACCGGCGCGCCCCATCTCGGCGGCACGGGCAGGGTCGCTCACAACCTCGGTGAGGATGCGGGCGAGGTCGGCGACGAACTGCTCGGGATGCAGCGGGGTACCGGTGCCGTCCGTGAGCTGCTCGATCGGTACCAGGCGCCCGGTTCGGCCGTCGGCGACGACCTCGGGTATCCCTCCGGTGGCCGTGCCGACGACGGCGAGGCCACAGGCCATGGCTTCGAGATTGACGATTCCGAGGGGTTCGTAGATTGACGGGCAGACGAAGACCGTGCCGTGGGTCAGCACCGCAGCGAGCTCTGGCTGGGCGAGAAGCCGGTTGATCCAGACGACGCCCGACCGTTCGCGCTGCAGGGCCTCGACGCCGGCGGTGACTTCGGCGAGAATGCCGGGAGTGTCGGGCGCACCGGCGCACAGTACTAACTGCACCTCGGGCGGCAGCAGCGCCGCAGCGCGCAGCAGGTAGGGCAGTCCCTTCTGCCGCGTGATGCGGCCGACGAAGACAACGGACGGCCGGTCCGGATCGATTCCCAGCCCGCGCACGAAATCAGCGTCCAGCCGGGGCTTCCAGCGCTCGAGGTCGATGCCGTTGTACACCGTGTGCACTCGGCCCTCATCGAGTGCCGGGTAGCTGCGCAGGATGTCGCGGCGCATGCCGTCGCTGACGGCGATGACGGCATCCGCTGCCTCGAAGGCCGTTTTCTCGATCCAGCTCGACACACGATAGCCACCGCCGAGCTGCTCGGCCTTCCACGGGCGCAGGGGCTCAAGGCTGTGGGCGGTGACAACGTGCGGGATGCCGTGCAGCATCTGGGCGAGGTGCCCGGCCGCGTTGGCATACCAGGTATGTGAGTGCACCAGATCGGCACCGGCGGCGTCCTGGGCCATCTGCAGGTCGACGCCCAGCGTGCTCAGGGTGGCGTTGGCATCGACCAGCTGTTTCGGCACCGCATAGGCGAAGGTATCAACGTCTGAGCGGGGCGCACCGAAGCAGCGTACCGAGACGTCAATGTCTTCGCGGAGCGCTCGTACGAGCTCCGTGACGTGCACTCCCGCTCCCCCGTAAATCTCCGGGGGGTACTCCTTGGTCATCAAATCCACTCGCATGGAGCAAAGGTAGCGCAGCCGGACCCGACGCACACCCCGTGGTGCTAGTCGAGTGGCCCGGTTGGCCCTACTCTGTACACATGAAGGCCAAGAAGATCTTTGGAATCGTTCTCGCGGGTGGCGAGGGAAAACGGCTCATGCCGCTGACCGAGGACCGGGCCAAGCCCGCTGTCCCCTTCGGCGGGCATTACCGGCTTGTGGATTTCGCCCTGTCCAACCTGATCAACTCGGGCGTCACCCAAATCGTGGTGCTCACCCAGTACAAGTCGCACAGCCTGGACCGGCACGTGTCGCAGACCTGGCATGTTTCCGGTGGACTGTTCAACTCGTACATCGCCTCGGTACCCGCACAGCAACGCCTCGGCAAACGGTGGTTCAGCGGCTCAGCCGACGCGATTCTGCAGAGCCTGAATCTCATCCACGATGAGAAACCTGACATCGTCGTCGTTGTCGGCGCCGATCACGTCTATCGCATGGACTTCAGCCAGATGATCGCCGCCCACATCGCATCAGGTCTGTCCGCGACGGTCGCGGCCATTCGCCAGCCGATCGGCCTGGCCGACCAGTTCGGCGTCATCGAAGTGGATGCCGCCACCCCCGACCGCATCTCCGATTTTCGGGAGAAGCCCAAGGACGCCGTCGGTCTTGCCGATGCCCCGCACGAGGTCTTCGCCTCGATGGGCAACTATGTTTTCAACACCGATGCTCTGATCGAAGCGGTACTGCGCGATGGTGAGCGTACCGATTCAAGCCACGATATGGGCGGTGACATCATCCCCGACTTCGTCTTCCGCGGCGACGCCGGCGTGTACGACCTGCAGCGCAACGAAGTGCCTGGGTCGACCGACCGCGATAAGTATTACTGGCGCGATGTGGGAACGATCGATTCGTTCTTCGAAGCCCACCAGGATCTCATCTCGGCGCTTCCCGTGTTCAACCTGTACAACCAGGAATGGCCGATCTTCAGCATGCAGTTGAACTCGCCGCCGGCGAAGTTCGTGCGCGACGGCCGTGGCGCCCTGGGCACCATGATCGACTCGATCGTCTCGCTGGGCTGCGTCATCTCCGGCGCTCACATCGAACGCAGCGTGCTCGGCCCGTGGACCTCGATCGGTTCCGCGTGCGAGGTCGTCGACTCGATCGTGTTCGACCGGGTACAGATTCGGCCGGGCGCCATCGTGCGGCGTGCCATTCTCGACAAGGAAGTCATCGTCGAGGCCGGCGCCACCGTCGGGGTCGATCGGGATCGAGACCTCGCGCGCGGCTTCAGTGTGACCGAATCCGGTATCACCGTCGTCGGCAAGGGTGTGCTCGTTACTCCGTGACCCGTACCTCCGCACCACGTTTCCTGGTCGTGCTTGATGCCGACTCCACCCTGATCCAAGACGAAGTGATCGAGTTGCTGGCGGATGCCGCCGGCTCGCGCGATCTCGTCGCCGACGTCACCGAACGCGCCATGCGCGGCGAACTGGACTTTGCGCAAAGCCTGCGCCAGCGGGTGTTGACCCTGGCGGGACTGCCGGAGACCATTTTCGGCGAGGTGGGGCGACGCATCCGCCTGACTGCGGGGGTTCCCGAACTGATTGCCGGTATCCATGCCGGCGGGGGCGTCGTCGGGGTGGTGTCTGGCGGCTTTCACGAGCTGCTCGACCCGCTCGCGATCGAGCTGGGTCTGGACCATTGGCGAGCCAACCGGCTCGAAGTTGATGCCGGCCGACTGACCGGGCGCGTCCTCGGGCCGATCATCGACGCCGAGGCGAAAGCGGTCGCCCTGCGCGAATGGGCCGCCGGCGGCCGGATCGCCCTGACGCAGACGATCGCGGTCGGAGACGGCGCAAACGACCTGCGCATGATGGACGCGGCCGGCCTCGCCGTGGCGTTCAACGCGAAGCCCCGGGTGAAGCGCGAAGCCGACGTGGTGATCGACCACTGCAATCTCAGTCAGGTGCTTCCGCTTCTCGGCCTGCGCGGCTGAGTCACCAACCCGGCCACCCAAACCGAGAGCGTTCTAGTGGCCCATACCGAGACCACCGTCGACCGGAATGACCGCGCCGGAGATGTAGGCGGAGTCGTCGCCGGCGAGCCAGGTGACGACACGGGCGACCTCTGACGGTGTGGCGAAGCGGCCGGCCGGGATATTGCGCTTGTAGTCCGCCTGCTGCGCTTCGGGCAGGGCAGCGGTCATGTCTGTTTCGATGAAACCGGGAGCAACAACGTTGGCGGTGATGCCGCGGGCGCCGAGCTCGCGGGTGATCGAGCGAGCCAGTCCGATCAGGCCGCTCTTCGACGCCGAATAGTTCACCTGCCCGGCGGAGCCGTACAGGCCCACAACGCTCGAGATGAGCACGATCCGCCCGAAACGAGCTTTGAGCATACCCTTGCTGCCACGCTTGACGACCCGGAACGCCCCGCCGAGGTTCGTGTCGACCACCGACGTGAAGTCGTCCTCTGACATGCGCATGAGCAGGGTATCGCGGGTGATCCCGGCGTTAGCCACGATGACCTCGACCGGACCGTAGGTCGTCTCAATCTCGGTGAAAGCGGCATCGATGGATGCGGCGTCGGTCACGTCGGCGCGCACCGTGAGGCTTCCGGCCGGACCATACCCCGACCGGGACGTCACGGCGACGCGGTGACCCTGGGCGAGGAATTCCTCGGCGATGGCAAAGCCGATGCCGCGGTTACCGCCGGTGACGAGCACTGTTCGAGCCGTTGTCATGAAGTTCCTGTTCGCTTGCTTGCTGTGGGTGGATGTCGCGGGTCGGGATCACTGAAATACCCGGCAGATTCAAGTTTAAGGCGTGCTCCAACCACGTCGCGCGGACGTAGGCTTGTTGAGGTGGATTTTCTACCGTGGACGGAACCGACTCGAACCCGATGGACCTATGAAGCAGCAGTCGATCACCTCGCTCCCCGCCTCCCCCGAGGCAGAACGCCGCAATCGGATGATCAAATATTCGATTGCGATGGGGGTGCGTGTCGTCTGCATTGTGCTCATGCTGTTCGTAGAGGGATGGTGGTTGGTGCTGTGTGCCGTCGGTGCGATCCTTCTGCCGTATTTCGCCGTGGTGGTAGCGAATGTGAAGATTGCGCCGCGTGGTGCCGAAGTGTTGCGTCCGGGCAGCGTCGAGATCTACACCCAATCCGAGAACCACACGAGTGAGAACGGGGTCAAGTGAGTGTTCGCGCGGCCGCTTCGGTGAGTTCGATGATCGGACTGGGCGCTCCCCTGCAATCATTGACGTGCTCCCGGGCCGACTGCAAGAACGCCGGGCGTTGGCGGCTGGACTGGCGCAACCCGCGCATCCACTCGACCGACCGCGTCAAAACCTGGCTGGCCTGCGACGACCACGTCGACTTTCTGCGTGAATTTCTGGCCGCGCGTGATTTTCCCCTGACCGTGAGCGCGGTTGACGCCACCCCGAAACCGCGTGGAGCTGTGCAATGACGGGCTGGACGTTTGCCTTCAGCAGCCGCTGGGCCGGTTATCTCGCGCTCACCATGCTGTTCGCAGCGGTGTGTTCCGGACTCGGCGTCTGGCAGCTGGCCCGGCGCGATGAGGCTCTCACCGAACTGTTCAAGATCGATTCAAATTTCGATTCCAATCCCATTCCCGTGACCGAGGCGCTCCCCGAGCTGAATTCCTTCGACGAATCGCAAAAGTGGATGCCGGTGGAACTGACCGGGTCCTACCTCACGGCCGACGAGATGCTTGCACGCAACCGACCACTTAACGTCAATCCCGGCTTCGAGGTACTAACCCCGCTGCTGCTCACCGACGGCACGGTCTTCATCGTCGACCGCGGTTGGCTGCCGACGGGGCAGGAGCAGGATGCTCCCGACACGGTGCCGGCGCCGCCGAGCGGAACGGTGACCGTCGTCGCCCGCCTCAAAGCGAGCGAGCCCGACCTGCCCGGCCGTACCGCGAGCGGTGACCAGGTTGCCACGATCAACCTCACGACCATCGCCGAGCGCCTCGACCAACCCACGTACACCGGTGCCTACGGTCTCCTGGACACCGAGAGCCCTGCCGCGACCGAGGAACGCCCGGCCGCCGTCGCGAAACCGATCCGCGATGAAGGCCCGCACCTGTCGTACGCGTTCCAGTGGTTCGTGTTCGGCCTGCTCGCGTTCATCGGCCTCGGCTGGGCACTGCGCGAGGAGTATCGCAGTGTGAATGCTGAAGACCCCGAGGAACGCGAACGCGCCGATGAGCGCGCCCGCAAGCGTGCGGCGAAACCGCGCAATGACGCCGAAATTGAGGACGCACTGCTTGACCGGCAGCCCCACTAGTTGTGTCAGGCGACGGCGCGGTGGTGCTGCCTGCTGCCGGAGGCAATCTGTCCGGTGCCGGGACCAAGCAACCTCCGGTAGACGCCGAGCAGGGACGCGGCAGACCTGGTCCAGTCCAGATCGAGCGCATGTTTCCGAGCCGCCACGGACATCCTTTGGGACCGCGGCGCATCGGTCAGCAGACCGGTGATGGCCTCGGCCCACACCCGCGGTTCCCGCGATTCAAGCACCAGGCCGGTGACGCCGTCGACGACGGCTTCACGCAGGCCACCGGATGCTGCGGCGATGACCGGCACGCCGCTCGCCGCGCCCTCGAGCGCGACCAGACCATACGTTTCTGAGTGAGACGGAACCAGCACGAGGCTCGCGTCGCGAAACAGGCGGGCCAGGTCATTCCGGGATCGGGGGCCGACCAGTCGAAGCTGTGCCCCGAGCCCGAGCCGTTCAGCGGTTTCACGCAACTCAGTGACATAACCGTCGTAGTCGGCCGATGCTGCCCCGGCGATCACCAGGTTCGGGCGCAGATCAGCCGGAACGCCGGCCAGGGCTGCTATGGCGAGGTCGAGCCCCTTCAATGGCTGTAGGCGGGCTGCAACGAGCAGATAGCCTCGGTCGTCGGCCGCGGGAGTCCCACTGGACGGACCGGCCGGTGAAAACGCAGTATTGTCGACGCCCGGCAGCACGATTGCTGTGCGTTCGGCCGCGCCTCCGAGGCGCCCCGTGATCGTCGCCGCCTCGGCGGCACTGATCGCGACCAGCAAATCCGATTCGCGAGCCAACCAGGCCTCACCGAGCATCCGTCCCGGTGATTCAGCCCGTTCCCCCGCGGAGAGCGGAGTCGAATCGTCGGCAGCGATGCTATGAAAACTCTGCACGTGCGGAACGCCCCAATGGCGAGCGACCGGCAGGGCCGCCATGCCGGAGAACCAGTGATGCGAGTGCACGATGTCGCACGGTTCAAGCTCGCCAAGTCGGGACGAAAAGTCGGCAATCCAGTGTTCGTGCTGGCCCTTCGGCAGGGCGATCGCCGGACCGGCATCCAGAAATCGCAACGTTACGCCGGGGGCGAGCTGCGCGGCGGCTGGCTGATCGACCGCTGAGCGCCTGGTCAGAATGCTCACCTCGTGGCCGAGGCTCGCGAGAGCCTCCGCCTGGTGGCGCACGACGACGTTCATCCCGCCGGCATCGCCGGAACCCGGATCCGCGCCCGGCGACGTATGCAGGCACACCAGCGCGATGCGCAATGACTCAGCAGGCGGCAACACGCACGCTTCCTTTGACTCGGACGATTCGGCGTGCCAGCGCCGAATCAGATGGTGACTTAGGACAGCTCGATCAAATCGAGGTAATCCTTGTTCCAGTGGTCCTCGGTGCCCTCGGGCATGATGAGCACGCGCTCCGGGTTGAGGGCCTGCACGGCACCCTCATCGTGGCTGACCAGGACGACGGCTCCGGCGTAGTGCGCGAGGGCATCGAGGATCTCCTCGCGACTGGCCGGGTCGAGGTTGTTGGTGGGTTCGTCGAGCAGCAGAACGTTGGCACCGGAGACGACGATCATGGCCAGGGCGAGGCGGGTCTTTTCGCCACCGGACAACACCCCGGCCGGCTTGTTGGAGTCGTCGCCGGTGAACAGGAACGAGCCGAGCACCCGGCGGGCCTCCATCTCGGTGATGCTCGGCGACGAGGAGACCATGTTCTCCAGCACGCTGCGCTTGACGTCGATCGTCTCGTGTTCCTGCGCGTAGTAACCGATGCGCAGGCCGTGGCCGGGTTCGATCGACCCGGTGTCGGATTTGTCGACGCCCGCGAGCATGCGCAGCAGCGTGGTCTTTCCCGCACCGTTGAGGCCCAGGATGACAACCTTGGAGCCGCGGTCGATCGCGAGATCGACGGCGGTGAAGATCTCGAGGGAGCCGTAGCTCTTCGAGAGATCCTTGGCCATGAGCGGTGTTCGGCCACACGGTGCTGGCTCGGGAAACCGCAGCTTTGCGACGCGTTCAACGGCGCGCACGGCGTCGAGGCCGGACAGGAGCTTCTCGGCGCGGGCCACCATCTGGTGCGCTGCCGCGGCCTTGCTGGCCTTGGCGCCGAACTTGGCAGCCTGCAGCTGCAGCGTGGACGCCTTCTTCTCGGCGTTGGAGCGTTCCTTCTTACGCCGGTCGGCATCCGCTGTGCGTTGCAGCAGGTAGTTCTTCCAGTTCATGTTGTAGATGTCGATCATCATGCGGTTCGCGTCGAGGTAAAATACCCGGTTGACCGTCTCGCCGACGAGTTCGATGTCGTGGCTGATGATGATGACGCCACCCTTGTAGTTCTTGACGAACTCGCGCAGCCAGGCCACCGAGTCGGCGTCGAGGTGGTTGGTGGGCTCATCGAGGATCATCATTTCGGCGGCCGAGAACAGAATGCGAGCCAGTTCGATGCGACGACGCTGACCACCAGACAGGGTACTCAGAGCCTGGTCGAGAATGTGGTCGGGTAGTTTCAGGTTGCTCGCGATCGACGCAGCCTCAGCCTCAGCGGAGTAGCCGCCGAGCCCGTTGAATTCATCGGTCAGGCGACCGTACTTTTTCATGGCGGCGGCGCTGATCTTGGGGTCGGGGTCGGCCATGGCCAGGCTGGACTCATGCATGCCGAGGGCGATGGTACCGAGGCCGCGGGCATCGAGAATGCGGGTGCGGGCGAGCATGGTCGGGTCGCCGGCCCGCGGGTCCTGGGGCAGGTAACCGATTTCACCCGAGTGGCTGATCGAGCCCTTGGTCGGGTTGGTCTCCCCCGCGAGCGTCTTCGTCAGGGTCGTCTTGCCCGCGCCGTTACGGCCGACGAGGCCGATCTTGTCGCCGCTCGCGACGCGGAAGCTGACGCCCTCCATGAGCACGCGGGCTCCAACGCGGATTTCGAGATCTTGCACGTTGAGCACAGCAATAGTCCATTCGAAGTGTTGGTACGGGTGAGAAGTGTGAGTGGGCCGAAGCGGTCCAACTCACTAGTATATTTGCCTTCAGGCTGTGCTCGGCACACCGGTGCCCTTGGCCGACCTAGAGCAGGGCTGCCAGCAGCGACTTTTCCAGCCAGTTGAGGTAGGCCTCGGTCGACCAGCCCAGCGACAGAACGAGCGTCCGAAACGTGTGCGGGTGAGCCAGAGCCCACATCGTCGCCGCCGCCTCGTGGTCGCTGATGCCGCCGCGCAATCCCCGCTTCTCCCGGAGCGCCGCCGCCACCTCGCCGAAGCCGTGCAGCCGTGCGGCGTCGCGCTTCTGCTCGAACTCCCCCACGTCGGGATCAACGACGGCAGCTTCGCTGACGATGCGCAGAATGCCCGAGGTGCGTTCGTTCACCAGCGCGCTCGACCGGGCCAGAATGCGGATGACCTCGGTCGCGGTGCGCGCTTCGGCAATGCGTTCCCGGGTCGCTCCCGACAGCAGCGCCGGCGCCCCCGGCTCAGCGGCCACCCGGTCCAGAACTGCGGCCAGCAGTTCGGCCTTCGACCCCACCGAGTTGTAAATGGTTTGCACCACCACGCCGGCCTCGGCCGCGATCGCGGCGACCGACGTACCCACATAGCCCCGCTCCAGCATGAGCCGCCCGGCTGCCATGACGATCTCCGCCCGGGTGCTCGCCGCCTGCGCCGCGCGTCGCCTTGTGGCCCCGTTCTCCACTATATCCATGCAACTAGCGTATCGTTCCAGTGAATAGATGCACTTACTAACGTTCGGAATGCGGTCGAGCCGAACGAGGGATACGGTTCCGACGCGACCCCCACCTAAACCGAAGGCCCCGCCGGCGGTTGCTGGCGGGGCCTTCAAGTTAGAACCAGTGTTACATGGCGAAGCCGAGGGCCCGCATCATGTCCCGACCGTCGTCGGTGATCTTCTCCGGACCCCACGGCGGCATCCAGACCCAGTTGATACGGAACTGGTCGACGACGCCGTCCAGCGCCTCGGCCGTCTGCTCCTCGAGCACATCGGTCAGCGGGCAGCCGGCCGAGGTGAGGGTCATATGGATAATGAGCGCGTTGTTCTCGTCGTCCCAGCCGAGGTCGTAGATGAGCCCGAGGTCGACGACATTGATGCCGAGTTCCGGGTCCATGACGTCTTTGAGGGCTTCTTCGATTTCATCGAAGCGCGCCGGACTGAGTGTGGAGGCCATGGGATCAGCCTACGTTCGACGGAACGAGAAAGCGATCGTAGCCCTCGTCCTCGAGACGGTCGGCGAGTTCTGGGCCGCCCTGTTCGGCGATCTTACCGTTGACGAATACGTGTACGAAGTCCGGGTGGATGTACCGCAGAATGCGCGTGTAATGCGTGATCAGAAGCAGACCGAGGCCGGTGTTGGCTTTGGCACGGTTGACACCCTCGGATACGATCTTCAATGCGTCGACGTCGAGGCCGGAGTCGGTCTCGTCAAGCACGGCAAACTTGGGCTTGAGCAGTTCAAGCTGCAGGATCTCGTTGCGCTTCTTCTCTCCACCGGAGAAGCCCTCGTTGACGTTGCGCTCGGCAAAAGTCTTGTCCATGCGCAGGTTGGTCATCGCCTGACGAACGTCCTTGATCCAGGTGCGGATCGGCGGGGCTTCACCCTCGATGGCCGTCTTGGCCGTACGGAGGAAGTTCGTGACGGTCACTCCGGGGATCTCCACCGGGTACTGCATGGCGAGGAATAGACCGGCGCGAGCGCGGGCATCCACTGTCATGGTGAGCACTTCGGCGCCGTCGAGCAGGATGGAGCCGCTCTCGACGTGATATTTGGGGTGCCCGGCGATCGTGTAGGCGAGGGTGGACTTGCCGGAGCCGTTCGGGCCCATGATGGCGTGGATTTCGCCCTCGTTGATGGTGAGGTTGACGCCGCGCAGAATCTGCTTGGTGCCCTGGTCGGTCTCGACACTGACGTGCAGGTCTTTGATCTCAAGAACAGACATGACTGTCATATTCCTTTCTGAATTCTAAAAATGAGCTGGTGGGGCGGTCGCTGCGTGAGGCAGGTTCAGACCGCGACGGTGACGGACGGATCGACGAAGACGAACCCGTCGATGAGTTCCACGTTGTAAACCGGGACCGGATCATAGGCCGGCAGAGACAGCGGCTTGCCTGTGGTGAGGGAGAACATTGAGCCGTGTGCCCAGCACTCGAGAGTCTGGCCTTCCACGAATCCCTCGGACAGGGAGATGTCACCGTGCGTGCAGGTATCACCGATGGCGAAGACGTCGCCCGCGGCGTCACGCACGAGGGCGATAGCGACCCCGTCGATTTCGACCTTGACGGCGTGGTTTACTTCGAGCTCATCGAGAGCGCAGATCTTCGTTGCGGCCATGCTTACTTGTCGTCCGTTCCAATAAGTTCGGCCTCGATTGCGAGTTGCAACCGAGCTTCAAGTTCGGGGGAACCAATCTGCTGCACGACCTCGGTCAGGAAACCGCGCACGACCAGGCGTCGCGCTTCTTCCTCGGTGATGCCGCGAGACTGGAGGTAGAACAGCTGCTCGTCGTCGAACCGCCCGGTGGCACTGGCGTGTCCGGCCCCGACGATATCGCCGGTTTCGATCTCCAGGTTGGGGATGGAATCGGCGCGGGTACCCTCGCTGAGCACAAGGTTGCGGTTCTGTTCATAGCTGTCGGTGCCGGCGGCCTTGTTGCCGATCAGAACGTCGCCGATCCAGACCGTGCGAGCGTCCTGGCCCTGCAGCGCGCCCTTATAGTTGACGCGGCTGCGGCTTCTGGGGGCGTCGTGGAAGACGTACACCTGCTGTTCCAGATGCTGACCGGCGTCTGCGAAGTACAGGCCGAGGAGCAACGTGTCGGAGCCGGGACCGGCCAGACGCACCGAGGGGTTGACCCGCACGATGCTGCCGCCGAGGGAAACGACGACATGCTTGAGACGCGCGTCGCGACCGACGGATGCGAAATGGTTGGCCAGGTGCACCGCGGAATCGTCCCATTCCTGCAGCGAGACGACCGTGAGGTTCGCGGACTCGCCGAGGATGATCTCGACGTTCTCGCTGAGCCGGGCGTCGCCGGTGTTGTGCAGGATGACCGTGGCCTGGCTGAAGGGTTTGGCCTCGATGATTGTGTGCGCGCCACGAGCGATGGTGCCCAGGCCCGATCGGGTGACCGTGATCTCCTTGGCTTCCTCACCGCTCACCGTGACGGCGAGGGCTTCGTCGAAGGCCGACCAGGCGTTGGCGGCGGCGCGTTCCTCCGGCAGTCCGGCGGTGCCGATGCGGGCATCCGTTCTGGGCACCCATTCAACGGACACGTCCGCTGACGGGGTGGATTCGACGGTGTAACGCGAGCCGTCGAGGGCACCCGCGGTGAGGTCGGTGAACTTCGCGACGGGCGAGTGCTTCCAGACCGCTTCGCGGCCGGTGACGGCCTCGAAGTCGGCCACGTTGACACTTTTGAAGCGGGCAGAGCGGGTTTGCACCGGTACGTAGCCGAAACGTCCGTCGGAGTGTTCCTTGATTCCGTGCTGGCCGACCGGAAGGGTCGACGAGTCGGCGGTGGGGGTGGTTGATTCGGGCACAGTTTTTGAAGCGCTCTTCGAAAGCGCTGAAGCGGCGGACATTTAGCCGACGGATCCTTCCATGCCCATTTCAATGAGCTTGTTGAGTTCGAGGGCGTACTCCATCGGGAGCTCCCGGGCGATCGGTTCGATGAATCCGCGAACGATCATGGCCATGGCTTCGTCTTCGGGCATACCGCGGCTCATCAGGTAGAACAGCTGCTCTTCGCTGACGCGGGAAACGGTGGCCTCGTGGCCGAGTTGCACGTCATCGACACGGATGTCGATGGACGGGTAGGTGTCGGAGCGCGACTGGGTGTCGACCAGGAGGGCGTCACAGCGCACGGTGTTGGCGGAGTGGTGCGCGGCAGCATCCACTCGAACCTCGCCGCGGTAGCCACTGCGGCCACCACCGCGAGCGATGGACTTGGAGACGATCGACGACTGCGTGTACGGAGCCATGTGGATCATCTTGGCGCCGGCGTCCTGGTGCTGGCCGGGGCCGGCGAAGGCCACCGAGAGCGTCTCGCCCTTGGCGTGCTCGCCCATAAGGTAGATCGACGGGTACTTCATGGTGACCTTGGAGCCGATGTTGCCGTCGATCCATTCCATCGTTGCACCTTCGCCGGCCGTGGCCCGCTTGGTGACGAGGTTGTAGACGTTGTTCGACCAGTTCTGAATGGTCGTGTAGCGAACGCGGGCGTTCTTCTTCACGACGATCTCGACCACAGCGGAGTGCAGCGAGTCAGACTTGTAGATCGGGGCGGTGCAGCCCTCGATGTAGTGCACGTAGCTGCCCTCGTCGGCGATGATGAGCGTGCGCTCGAACTGGCCCATGTTCTCCGTGTTGATGCGGAAGTAGGCCTGCAGCGGGATCTCGACGTGCACGCCGGGCGGCACGTAGACGAAGGATCCGCCGGACCAGACGGCCGTGTTGAGCGCGGCGAACTTGTTGTCGCCGGAGGGGATGATGGTGCCGAAGTACTCTTCGAAAAATTCCGGGTGCTCTTTGAGCGCCGTGTCGGTGTCCATGAAGATGACGCCCTGGGCTTCGAGCTCCTCGTTAATCTGGTGATAGACCACTTCGGATTCGTACTGCGCGGCGACACCGGAGACGAGGCGCTGGCGCTCGGCTTCGGGGATGCCGAGCTTCTCGTAGGTGTTCTTGATGTCGTCGGGCAGGTCTTCCCAGGTCTGGGCCTGCTTCTCCGTCGAGCGCACGAAGTACTTGATGTTGTCGAAGTCAATCTCCGAGAGATCCGCGCCCCAGGTGGGCATGGGCTTACGTTCGAACAGTTGCAGGGCCTTGAGGCGTCGCTGCAGCATCCAGTCCGGCTCGGACTTCAGGTTCGAGATGTCGGTGACGACCTCGGGGGAAATACCACGGCGAGCGGATGCGCCGGCCTTGTCGGAGTCGGCCCACCCGAATTCGTAGGTACCGATCCCCTCAAGGTCGGGACGGTCGAGCAGGACATCCGACATAATTACCTCTTCTCTACCCAGCACAACCCGGATATTAGTCCGGTCATTCCCGCGGGGCCGCCGTACTGATCAAGTCAGTGGAGACCACGGGGAACGGGTTGTGTGGACAGCTTCGTTGCGTACCTAGAATATTCATGGAGCAAGAAACGAACCGGAGCCAGCCAGACCTCGGTGAGGCTGTTCGGTTCCGACCACAACGTGCAATCACCATGACCGCACGAAGATCTCCATGGAGATACTAATTCTACAGGTTGATCAGCACGATACGCGTGCTTTGCTGGTCGATTCACATTTGCACAGGGCACGATCAGAAGGCACGCGATGAGAAGCAAGACAGTGGGAGCAGAACCGGTGAATGCGATATACCAATGGCTACCGAGCGCTATCGATGCACGAATTCGGGTGGTCGCCTGGCTGTCACTCGTGACGGAGATTCTCATTGTCGGAACGGGAGGCGCCGTTCGCCTCACCGGCTCCGGCCTGGGCTGCCCAACCTGGCCGACCTGCGTCGCCGGTTCACTCGTGCCGACCCCGGAGATGGGGATCCACGGCGTCATTGAGTTCGCGAACCGCACCATGACCGGACTGATCGGCATCATTGCGATCGCGGCAGTTGTTCTGCTCTGGCGTTTGCGCAAGGAACGCAAAGACCTGTTCGTTCTCGCCGTGATTCTCGCGGCCGGCGTTCTCGCGCAGGCGCTCGTCGGCGGCGTCACCGTGCTGACCGGCCTCAACCCGTTCATCGTCGGATTTCACTTCACGATCTCGCTCGTCATGGTCTGCTTTGCAACGGTGCTCGTTCACCGCGTCTACCTCGCCCCCGGGCCGCGCGCGCTCGTCGTTCCGGCTGGGTTCGCCGGCCTGGCCCACGCCACGAGCTTCGTCGTGGCGCTGACGGTGATGATGGGCGTTCTCACCACCGCTTCCGGACCGCACTCGGGCGATGCCGCCGCCGGGCGCACCGGCTTCAACGCCGAACTGCTCGAGCACCTGCACGCCTGGCCGGGCTACGCGACGCTGGTGTTGACGATCGTGCTGCTCGTGGCATCCGTTCGCGGCACGCTGCCCGTTCGTTCCTACGTTGTGACGTTGCTGGTGGTCGAGCTCGTGCAGATCGTCGTTGGACTGCTGCAGGCGAACCTGGGGCTGCCGCCGGTGCTCGTCGGCCTGCACATGGTGCTGGCCTGCGTGCTCGCTGCAGCGATGACTCTGGTCATACTGAACCTCAAGGCTCCGGTCGGTCATCCTGCCGCACTCCCCGAGTTTGCCGGGAACGGGACCGCGAGGAATTAGTCCGCGTGGCTCTCCCCCGGCGGGGTGCACCGGTGTACTCTCCAGACATGCATCTCGCTCCGGGAGCCAAGTGGAAGCCGCCAGACGACGCGGCGCGCCTTGCTTTGTTCGGCCCGCCGGTGTTCGGTTTTGTTCCGCAACCGCGGATTCAGGAGCGTGGCTGGAGTTGGTACGGCAACCACGGGCGCACGTTGGAGGCTCAGGCGCATTATTGGCTAGCCGATCCGTTGGGTAATTTCTGGTTCGAAGATTCCCCGGCGGGCCCGGTTGGCATCGCCGAACTTCGCGGATTCGTCTTCACCGACGTGCCGGGCTCCACCAGTCGTGGCGGTGACCCCATTCGCGACGCGCTCAATCAGCATCTGCAGTACATCGTCATGAACTACGCCAAGAACCCGCACGACTTCGGGTCGGAGTTGTGGGCCGCCAGGCACACCCAGCAGCAGGCGGAAATCGAACTCGCCCTCGCACACCGGTCCAATCTGGTCGTCGATGACACGGCCCTGCCCGCCATCACCGTCACGGCGTCCGATTTCACCGCGACGACGATGGCCCTGGCTGGACGAGTGGTCACGGTCGTGATTCATACCGCCGACGTCGGCAAAATCGATACTCGGCTCACTCGCCGCGTCTGACTCCGCCCGCGCGCGGACGAGGGCGGTGGGGTTAGAACGGCAGGAGCGGATCTACTCCGACAGCCACGAACAGCAGCGTCAGGTAGGCGATCGAACCGTGAAACACCCGCATCGGCGACACGTGCTCGTGTCGGATAGCCAGGCTGTACAGGCGGTGCGTCTCGTAGATGAACCATCCACCCGTGACGAGGGCGGTGAAGCTGTACAGCAGCCCCATATCGGCGATGGGAATCAGAAGCAGTGAGCAGGCTACGGTGGCCCAGGCATAGAGGATGACCTGCAGGCCCACCTGGGCACGACCCCGCACCACGGCGAGCATCGGAACGCCGGCAGCCTGGTAATCGGCGCGGTATTTCATGGACAGCGGCCAGTAGTGCGGCGGGGTCCACAGGAAGATGATCATGAACAGGATGATCGGGGGCCAGGACACATCATTGGTCACAGCCGCCCAGCCGATGAGCACGGGCATGCAGCCGGCGACGCCGCCCCAGACGATGTTCTGCGGCGTGCGACGCTTGAGGATGATCGTGTAGAACACGACGTAGAGCAAAATGGCACCGAACGACAGTGCGGCGGCGAGCCAGTTGGTCAGAAGTCCCAGCCACAAAATGGATGCTGCACCCAGCGCCCATGCAAAAATCAGAGCCTCCCGATCGCTCAGTTCTCCAGTGACGAGCGGCCGGTTCTTGGTGCGTTTCATGAGGCGATCGATATCGCGATCGAGATAGCAGTTGAACGCCCCGGCGGATCCGGCGCTGAGCGATCCGCCGACGAGTGTGGCCAGGATCAGCCACAGATTGGGGATTCCCCGCTCAGCGAGCAGCATGGTGGGGGCGGTGACCACCAGGAGCAATTCGACCACTCGCGGTTTGGTCAGGGAGACGTAGGCCTTAACGGTGCGCTTCAGTGTGCGCGGTCCGCTCCGGACCGGGGTCTTCAGGGCGACGTCCATTAATCCTCTAACGCTAGGCAAGTCTTCCTATTCTAGGACACGTCCGGCGCGACGCTCCACCTTGGTCAAATGCGGTTTGTGTCTCCATGTCACGTCATTCCGAGCGTCTCGATACATTCCTTCCGTATACTTGTGGTGCTCCCCACAGTGAATCAGTAGTTCGGCGAGCCCCCGGGTGGGAGATGGCAGCACTAAGCAGGCCAACTCGCTGGGGGTGACATTTCGCTTGCGGTCCAGCGCCAGCACGGCGCGACCGGCAGGAGCGAAATGGTTGCCGACAATTGCACAACTATCAAAGGATGGGTTGAGCTCAACCCGCCTTCGCTCCGATGAAGGGTTACGAGACGTGGCAGCTTTCCAATGGGATTCCATTGACGATCAGGCGGTCGACACCGCGCGTATTCTGGCGGCGGACGCCGTTGAGAAGGTTGGGAATGGGCATCCGGGCACCGCGATGAGTCTCGCCCCGGCCGCCTACCTGCTCTTCCAGAAGATCATGCGCCGCGATCCGGTCGACAACGAGTGGATCGGTCGCGACCGCTTCATTCTCTCGGTCGGCCACAGCTCACTCACCCAGTACGTGCAGTTGTACCTCGGCGGCTACGGCCTCGAACTCGAAGACCTCAAGGCCTTGCGTACCTGGGGATCCAAGACCCCCGGCCACCCGGAATACGGCCACACCGACGGTGTCGAGATCACGACCGGCCCGCTCGGCCAGGGGCTGGCATCCGCTGTCGGGTTCGCCTACGCATCGCGTTTCGAGCGTGGCCTGTTCGACCCGGATGCCGCTGCCGGCGCCAGCCCGTTCGACCATTTCGTCTATGTCATCGCCGGCGACGGCGACCTGCAGGAAGGGATCACGAGCGAGGCATCCTCTCTCGCCGGCCACCAGCAGCTCGGCAATCTCATTGCCATCTACGACAGCAACCAGATCTCGATCGAGGACGACACCAATATCGCCTTCACGGAGGACGTCGCTGCCCGCTATGCCGCCTATGACTGGCACGTGCAGACGGTGGACTGGAAGAAGACCGGCTCCTACGTCGAAGACCTCGCCGAGCTGAACAACGCCATCGAGGCCGCCCAGCACGAAACCGGCAAGCCCAGCTTGATCATCCTCAAGACGATCATCGGCTGGCCGAGCCCGAAGAAGCAGAACACCGGAAAGATTCACGGCTCCGCGCTCGGTGCCGATGAACTCGCCGGGGTCAAGACGGTTTTGGGATTCGACCCGGAGAAGACCTTCGACGTGTCCCCCGAGGTCATCGCCCACACCCGTCTGGCCGTGGAGCGCGGTGCCACCGCGCACACCGAGTGGACTGTTCAGTTCGATGCCTGGGCGACGGCCAACCCCGAGCGCAAGATCCTGCTCGATCGAGTGCTGTCCGGCGACCTGCCCGACGGCGTCGACGACGCTCTGCCGGTTTTCCCTGGCGGCACCGCGGTCTCGACCCGCGCAGCCTCCGGCAAGGTGCTCACCGCCCTCGGCGGCGTCATCCCCGAACTGTGGGGCGGCTCGGCCGACCTCGCCGAATCGAACAACACCACCATCGGCGGTGCCGCCTCGTTCATTCCGAGCGAGCACTCCACCGGTGAATGGACCGGCAACTCCTACGGTCGTGTTCTGCACTTCGGCATCCGCGAACACGCCATGGCCGCGATTCTCAACGGCATCGTGCTGCACGGCAACACCCGACCGTTCGGCGGCACCTTCCTGATTTTCAGCGACTACATGCGCCCGGCCGTGCGACTGGCCGCGCTCATGAAAGCGCCGTCGATTTTCGTCTGGACCCACGACTCCGTCGCACTGGGCGAGGACGGCCCCACCCACCAGCCGATCGAACAGCTCGCAACCCTGCGTGCCATCCCCGGACTCGACGTCGTGCGCCCCGGCGACGCCAACGAAACCGCCTGGGCCTGGAAGACCATCCTGGAACGACGGAATGGCCCGGCCGGGATCGCCCTGACCCGCCAGAACATTCCCGTGTACGAGCGTGGCGAGGGCGCAGCATCCGCTGAAATTTTCGCCTCGGCCAAGAACGTAGCCCGTGGCGCCTACGTACTGGTCGAAGCGGCCGGCGGAACCCCTGACGTCATCCTGATCGGAACCGGCTCCGAGGTGCAACTTGCCGTGGACGCCCGCACGCAGCTGGCTCTCGAAGGCATCAATGCGCGCGTGGTCAGTGCCCCGTGCCTGGAATGGTTCGACGAGCAGAGCAGCGAATACCGTGAATCGGTGCTTCCGGCCGCGATCACGGCCCGGGTCTCGGTCGAGGCCGGCCTCGCGCTGACCTGGCGCGGCTACGTCGGCGACGCCGGCCGCAGTATCTCCATCGAACACTTCGGGGCGTCCGCCGACTACCAGACGCTGTTCCGCGAATTCGGCATCACCACAGAGGCCGTTGTCAGAGCCGCCAGGGAATCAATCAGCGCAGCCTGATGTTGGCCCCGATACGGGGTCAACATCGCACTATCCTCTCCACCACACCGCATCAGCTCACTGCCTGACGGCAGCACGAAGGAGATTTTCAACAATGACAAACCCGACACCCCTCGCCCAGCTGTCCGCAGCCGGCGTCAGCATTTGGCTCGACGATCTCTCCCGCGAACGCATCAACTCCGGCGGGCTGCAAGACCTGATCAAAAACAGCAACGTCGTCGGCGTTACCACCAACCCGACGATCTTCGCCGGCGCTCTCGCCAAGGGTGAGGCATACACCGAACAGGTTGCGACGTTGGCCGCCGCCGGCACGAACGTGACCGACGCAGTCTTCGCCATCACCACAGACGACGTCGCCGCTGCCTGTGACATCTTTCGCCCGGTGTACGACTCAACCAACGGCCAGGATGGACGCGTCTCCATCGAGGTCGAGCCGAGCCTCGCCCGCGACGCGGCCGGTACGGTCGCCGAGGCGCAGCAGCTCTGGGCCAAGGTCAACCGCCCCAACGCGATGATCAAGATTCCTGCGACGATTGAGGGCCTCGAAGCCATCACGTCGACCATTGCTCTTGGCATCAGCGTCAACGTCACCCTGATCTTCAGCCTCGAGCGTCACCGCCAGGTCATCAACGCCTACCTCGCCGGTCTCGAGCGGGCCAAGGCCGCCGGCCTCGATCTCTCTACGATTCACTCGGTCGCCTCGTTCTTCGTCTCGCGCGTCGACTCCGAGATCAACGCCCGCCTCGAAGCGATCGGCACCCCGGAAGCCCTCGCGCTCAAGAGCAAGGCCGGAGTCGCCAACGCGCAGCTCGCTTACCAGGTATACGAGCAGGCGTTCAGCAGTGAGCGCGCGCTCGGTCTGATCAGGGCCGGCGCTACCAAGCAGCGTCCGCTCTGGGCCTCGACCGGCGTCAAGGACGCCAGCCTGCCCGACACCCTGTACGTGACCGAGCTGGTCGCCCCCGAGGTCGTCAACACGATGCCGGAGAAGACCATGCAGGCCGCCGCCGACCACGGCGTCATCCCAGCTGACTCGGTCACCGGCTCCTACGCGGCTGCGAACGCCATACTCGACGCACTCGCAGCCCAGGGCGTCTCCTACGACGACGTGACCCGTCTGCTCGAAGAAGAGGGCCTGTCGAAGTTCGAGGTGTCCTGGAACGAACTGCTCGATACCGTGCAGACCGCCCTCACCGCCGCCTCGACCAGCGCGGCCCCGACAAGCTCGGCTCTCTGATGAACTTTCGCATCTCGGTGAGTGGCGCTGCGGCCGATGCCGTGCGCGCCACGGTTCCTACCCTGGTCACGGATCGCGTCGCCTCCGGTATCACTGCCAAAAATGCCGCCCTGTGGGGCCCCGAGGCCGAAGCCGAGGCTGCTTTGCGCCTCGGCTGGACCGAGTCCGCCTCGGTATCCCGCCCGCTGGTCGCCGAAATCGTGCAACTGCGAGCCATCCTGCAGGCCCGCGGCGTCACGCAGATCGCCCTCGCCGGAATGGGCGGATCGTCGCTCGCCCCCGAGGTCATCACCCGCACCGCCGGCGTGAACCTGACCGTGCTCGACGCGACCGACCCCGGACAGGTGCTCGCCGCGCTGAACGACAACCTGGCCGGCACTGCGCTCGTGGTTTCGTCCAAGAGCGGCTCGACGGTCGAAACCGACAGCCAGCGGCGCGTGTTCGAACGCGCGTTCCGCGCCATCGGCGTCGACCCGGCCGAACGCATCATTGTCGTGACCGATCCGGGATCGCCGCTCGAGGCATCCGCTCGGGAAGCCGGGTACCGTGTCTTCACTGCCGACCCGACCGTCGGCGGACGTTATTCGGCCCTGACTGCATTCGGTCTCGTGCCATCGGGACTGGCCGGGGTCGATGTCGGCGCACTGCTCGACGAGGCCGAGTCGATCGCACGGGCGCTGGCCGTGGACTCCCCCGAGAACCCGGGACTCGTGCTCGGCGCGGCGATCACCGCCACCGACCCGAGGCGCGACAAGCTCGCCATCGTCTCTGACGGTACCCACATCATCGGTTTCGCCGACTGGGTCGAACAGCTCATCGCCGAATCAACCGGCAAGCTCGGTACCGGCATCTTGCCGGTCGTGCTCGAGCTGAATGCTCCCGAACTGATCGAGGCGCTGCCCGATGTGCAGCTCGTTCGGGTCGTCGCTGATGCCGGGACTGAACTCTTCGGTGACGCGGGCGATGAGATCCGGGTCAGCGGAACCCTCGGGGCGCAATTTATGGTCTGGGAATACGCGACCGTCGTGGCCGGACGACTGCTCGGCATCAACCCGTTCGACCAGCCCGACGTGGAATCCGCTAAGATCGCCACCCGTGGTCTGCTCGACGCCCGCCCAGCACCGGAACCTGCCGCGTTCATCGCAGACGGCATTGAGGTGCGTGGCACCCCGCACGTCATCGGTGCCGCGAGCGACCTCGCCTCAGCGATCGACGCGCTGCTGGAGGAACTCGGCCCCGACGGTTACGTTGCCGTTCAAGCGTACGTCGACCGTCTCGCCCTGCCGGAACTGGCCGAGGTGCGCAACAAGCTGGCCGCCCTGTCGAAGCGGCCGGTCACGTTCGGTTGGGGTCCGCGCTTTCTGCATTCCACCGGGCAGTTCCACAAGGGCGGGCCGGCCACCGCCGTGTATCTGCAGATTCTCGCCAGACCGGCGGAGGACCTCGACATTCCCGAGCGTCCGTTCACGTTCGGTCAGCTGATCCAGGCGCAGGCCAGCGGCGACGCGAGCGTGCTCGCCGAGCACGGCCGCCCCGTGTTGACGCTCACCCTGACCCAGCCGGCGCAGAACATCGCCACCCTGTTCCGCGCACTCGCCTAGCCACTGATCGGTTCCTCGCGGGCATGCGCCCGCGAGGAACCGGCCACCAGCACCAGCCAAGATCTTCGCTGCATCCCCGCGTTTCACCCCCTCATATTTTCTGCACTGTCCCGTCAAAGGAGCTGCATGTCCCCGGTGGAAATTACCCCGGAGTTTAATCCGCTCAGGTCGCCCTCCGACTATCGTCTGAATCGTATCGCCGGGCCTTCCAGCCTCGTAATCTTCGGCGTCACCGGTGACCTGGCGCGCAAGAAACTCATGCCCGCCGTCTACGACCTCGCAAACCGTGGGCTGTTGCCGCCCGGTTTCGCCCTCGTCGGTTTTGCCCGCCGAGACTGGGACAACGAAGACTTCATGCAGGTTGTGCACGATGCCGTCAAAGAACACGCCCGCACCGACTTCCACGAGGATGTCTGGGCGCAGCTGGCCGAGGGCATCCGTTTTGTGTCGGGCACTTTTGATGACGACGAAGCCTTCACCCGGCTCAGCCAGACCATCGACGACCTCGACCGTGAGCGCGGAACGATGGGCAACCATGCGTTCTACCTGGCGATTCCGCCCAAGGCCTTCCCCCAGGTCACCGAGCAGCTGCGCCGCTCCGGCCTCGCCGAGCAGAAGAACGGCCAGTGGCGTCGGGTCGTCATTGAGAAGCCCTTCGGGAGCGATCTCAGGACAGCGCGTCAGCTGAACGATGTGGTCGAGTCGGTCTTTCCGCCCGATTCCGTCTTTCGCATCGACCACTACCTCGGGAAGGAGACGGTGCAGAACATTCTGGCGCTGCGCTTCGCCAACGAGATGTTCGAGCCGCTCTGGAACGCCAACCACGTCGAGCACGTGCAGATCACCATGGCCGAGGACATCGGTGTGGGTGGCCGTGCCGGATATTACGACGGCATCGGCGCCGCTCGCGATGTGATTCAGAACCACCTGCTGCAGCTCCTCGCCCTGACGGCCATGGAGGAGCCCATCTCATTCGATGCCGCCGACCTGCGCGCTGAGAAGGAGAAGGTGCTCGCCTCGGTTCGGCTGCCTGCCAACCTGGGCACCGGCACCGCCCGCGGGCAGTACGCCGGTGGTTGGCAGGGTGGCGAAAAAGTCGTCGGTTTTCTCGAGGAAGACGGCATGAATCCGGACTCGGTCACCGAGACCTACGCGGCCATGCGATTGACGATCGACACACGCCGCTGGGCGGGAGTGCCGTTTTACCTGCGCGCCGGCAAGCGTCTCGGACGCCGCGTCACCGAAATCGCCGTGGTGTTCAAACGCGCCCCACAATACCTGTTCGCTCCCGGCCAGACCGCCGAACTCGGCCACAACGCCCTGGTCATTCGGGTGCAGCCTGACGAGGGCGTCACGATCCGGTTCGGATCGAAAGTACCGGGAGTCGTCATGCAGGTGCGCGATGTGACCATGGACTTCGGGTACGGCCATGCCTTTACCGAGGCGAGCCCTGAGGCGTACGAGCGACTCATCCTCGATGTGCTCCTCGGCGATCCGCCGCTGTTTCCCCGGCACGAAGAGGTTGAACTGTCGTGGAAGATCCTCGACCCGATTGAAGAGTACTGGGCCGCGCAGGGGCAGCCGGAGCAGTACCGCCCGGGAACCTGGGGTCCCACATCCGCTGATGATTTACTGGCCCGCGACGGCCGCACCTGGAGGCGTCCATGATCGTCGATCTGCCCAACACCACGACCGCGAAGATCTCGAAGGCTCTCGTTCGCATTCGGGAAGAGGGCGGCGCTGTCGCCCTCGGACGTGTGCTGACCCTGATCATCGCATCTACCCTCGGACACGAGGAAGAAGCCATCGAGGCCGCCAATGACGCTTCTCGGGAGCATCCAATGCGAGTCATCGTCGTTTCTACCCAGGAAACCACCTCGTCAGCGGCGACGCCCGAGGCCCGGGTTGATGCGGAAATTCGGGTCGGCGGCGACGCCGGCGCCAGCGAGGTCATCGTTCTGCGCGCGTACGGTGACGCTGCGAGTGATCCGGAGAGTCTGGTCACCGGCCTGCTGTTGTCGGATGCTCCCGTCGTAGCCTGGTGGCCGGGGACGGCCCCGGCCGTTCCCGGTGATTCACCGCTCGGGCGTATCGCCTACCGCCGCATTACGGATGCCTCGGCGCAGCCGGACCCGCAGTCTGCGCTGCACCACCTGTGCGGAAGCTACCGTCCTGGTGACACCGACTTTGCCTGGACCCGCCTGACGCTGTGGCGCGCTCAGCTGGCCGCCGTGCTGGACCAGCCGCCCTACGAACCGGTCACGGGCATCCAGGTCACCGGCGCTGCGGCCTCACCGTCGACCACCCTGTTGGCCGCATGGCTGCAGATGCAGCTGCAGGTGCCCGTGGACTACGAATTGACCACCGGCCCCCTCGCCAATGGCGTGCACGGGGTTCACCTCACCCGGGCGTCCGGGACGATCTCCCTCGAACGTGAAGTCCCCGACATCGCCACGCTCAGCCAGCCGGGACAGCCGATGCAGGATCTGACCCTCAAACGTCGGAGCCTGCGCGACTGTCTGGCCGACGAACTGCGTCGACTTGATCCCGACGAGCTGTATGGTGAGGTCATCACCCGCGGTCTGCCGCAACTCGATGACGTGGTGAGCTCAGGAACCGGAGTGTGACCGTGACAAATGATCGCCGCGTGCTGGTGCACCAGAACAAGCAGGCGCTGGCCGGGTCGGTCGCGGCCCGTTTTCTGACGAACATGGTCGACGTGCTCCAAGAACAAGACGAAGCGCATGTTGTGCTGACCGGTGGCTCCGTGGGAATCGCAGTCCTGGCGGCCATCAATGAGTCGGCCGCACGAGACACCATCGATTGGTCTCGGGTTAATTTTTGGTGGGGTGACGAACGTTGGCTTCCGCGCGCTGACCCCGAGCGCAACGAGTTGCAGGCACGGGCAGCTCTTCTCGACCACATCGATGTTCCGCGCGCCAACATCCACGCGTTCGGAGCGTCGGATGATCCGGCTGAAACCGGGACCGACCCCCTCGAGGCCGCAGCCGCTCGGTATACGGCCGAGTTGCTGGCCCACGCGCCGGAGGGTGCCCAGTACCCCCGTTTAGACGTGACGTTTCTCGGAGTCGGACCAGACGGGCATGTCGCGTCGCTGTTCCCGCATCGGGCGGGCATTCGGGAGCGTGAGGCCAGTGTGATCACCGTGCGCGACTCGCCAAAGCCGCCGGCTGATCGTTTGTCGCTGACGCGTCCCGTGCTCAATTCCTCTGACCGGGTTTGGCTGGTTCTGGCCGGATCCGACAAGGCCTCAGCGCTCGGACTCGCACTGGCCGGCGCGAGCCGCGACGAGGTTCCGGCAGCGGGAATCAAGGGACGCCACCGTACGATGTTCTTTGTGGACAGTGACGCGGCAGCCCAGGTTCCGGAAAACCTCATCGCACCGGCGTAGTCAAAATGTCGGCGGTCCCGGATGAACCCGTCGTGGAGAACTCTCCCTGAGAACAAAGAAACCGGCTGTCGATTTCTCGAGAGCCGGCTTCTGCGTCGTGCGTCAGTTCGTGGGAGACAACTTTCCGCGACGAACGCGCAGCTGATTCAGTGCCTCTTCAAGGAGCGACTCTGCTTCTTCCTCGGTGCGACGTTCCTTAACGTAAGCCAGGTGCGTCTTGTAGGGCTCGAGCTTTACGACTGACGGAGGATTCTCCTTATCGCGGCCGGCCGGCAGCCCGGATGACGGGCAATCGATGGTCACCGGAATCTCCTCGTCGGGAAGGCTCGCGGCGAAGTACCGTACGGTCTCATTGCCGAGTGCATCCCAGTAGGAAACCTTGATGCGGTCCGCGTGAAAACCCCGGTCCTGCTCGCCCATGGGGCCCGCGCCTACACGCGAGCCACGAATTGCGCTGCCGCCTGATGCCATCTTGTTCCTCCGTTGACTCGTGCAGTTGTGCGCCGCATTATCGAGCAGTTATTGGTTCTGTTGCTGAACTACCGTTACCTGAGTCTGCAGGTGTTGACTCTGCAGGCGTTGGCCCTGCAGTTGTTAACCCTGGAGTTGTTAACCCTGCAGTTGTTAACCCTGCAGTTGTTAACCCTGCAGTTGTTAACCCTGCACAGGGTAACTCCGTGAAGAGCGAAAAGTTAAGCCCCGGTGTCAAACTTGGTGATCAAACCGAGCACCACGATGCAGGAGATCCAGAGCAGGCCCAGGATGATCGTGATGCGGTTGAGGTTGCGCTCGGCAACCCCTGAGGCTCCAAGGTTCGATGTCACACCGCCCCCGAACATGTCGGACAACCCACCACCCCGCCCCTTGTGCAGCAGAATGAGCATGGTGAGCAGGAGGCTCGTAATTCCGACGAGCACCTGCATGACGACCTGGAGAATCTCCACACGAAACCTTTCAAAACACGGTGGGCGCAACTCTGGCGCCCAGACCATCGTAATTATACCCTTTACACGGGAGCGAGGTGGTTGCCCCCGGGGGCAACCACCTCGCCACCTGGTGTCGGGAAAGCGTCGGGTTAGACTCCGACGTGCTTGTGATAGCGAACGATACTGGAGAACTCTGGAATGTCCAGGCTCGCACCGCCGACCAGGGCTCCGTCGACGTTGGGTTCGCGCATGAAAGCGGCAATGTTGCCGCTCTTGACCGAGCCGCCGTACAGAATTCGAGTCTTATCGGCGACGTCTTGCCCGAGGGTGTCGACGAGGACTCCGCGCAACGCTGCGGCGACCTGCTCGGCCTGCTCCGGTGTGGCGGCCTGGCCGGAGCCAATCGCCCACACCGGCTCGTAAGCTACGACGATGTCGGCCGCGTTTGTGACGCCGGCGAGGGCTGCCCGCAGTTGCGCGACCGGGACGGCGCTCGGACCATGGACGGCGAGGTCCTCGGCACTCTCTCCGACACAAATGAGCGGTACGAGGTTATGCTTCAGCGCCGCCGTCACCTTGGCGGCGACCTGCTCGTCGGTCTCATTGTGCAGGATTCGGCGTTCGGAGTGCCCGATGATGACGTACTGGCATTCCAGCTGCGCCAGAAACGCACCGGAGATCTCACCCGTATAGGCACCGGAGTCGTGGGCTGACACATCCTGAGCACCGAAGGCCAGCGGAAGCTTGTCGGCCGACACGAGCGTTTGCACGCTGCGCAGATCGGTGAACGGTGGGAAGACGGCGACCTCGACCGCGGCGAAGTCGTGCCCGGCGTCCTTGAGGTTCCAGGCCAACTTCTGAACGAAGGCGATTGCCTGGAGGTGGTCCAGGTTCATCTTCCAGTTGCCCGCGATCAGCGGTGTGCGCCGAGGGTTGATATTCACTGCCATCCGAGGACCTCCAGTCCTGGTAGACGCTTGCCCTCGAGGAATTCGAGGCTAGCGCCACCGCCGGTAGAAATATGACCGAATTGGTCGTCGTGGAAACCGAGGATGCGCACGGCAGCGGCCGAATCACCGCCACCGACCACGCTGAGGCCGGTGACCTCGGTGAGTGCGGCGGCCACCGTTCGGGTGCCCTCCGCGAATGGTGCCAGTTCAAAAACACCCATCGGACCGTTCCAGAACACGGTGTTCGATGCACGGATGATCTGTGCGAAGGCTGCCGCGGTCTCGGGCCCGATATCCAGGCCGAGTCCGGCAGCGCCGAACGGTGTATTTTCGATGCCATCAGCCGGAGTGATTACGTGCTCAGCGTCGGCACCGAACCGGGATGCCACCACGACGTCGGTCGGAAGCACGATTTTCACACCAAGACGTTGGGCTTCAGCGAGGTAGCCGCGAACAGTTTCGATCTGGTCGCTCTCCAACAGGCTGGCGCCGACCTGGTGCCCTTGGGCGGCGAGGAAGGTGAACAGCATGCCGCCGCCGATGAGCAGGGAATTCACCCGGGGCAGCAGATGTCCGATGACGCCGAGCTTGTCGCTGACCTTGGAGCCGCCGAGGATGACCGTGTACGGTACGTCCGGCTTCTCGGTGAGACGATCGAGTACGTCGAGTTCGGCGGCAATGAGCAGCCCGGCGGCACTCGGCAAGAGCGAGGCCAGATCGTAGACGCTCGCCTGCTTACGGTGCACAACCCCGAATCCGTCGGAGACGAGGGCGTCACCAAGCCGAGCGAGTTGCTCGGCGAAGGCGACGCGCTCGGCATCCGCTTTGCTGGTTTCACCGGCGTTGAAGCGCAGGTTCTCCAGAACGACAATGTCGCCGTCGTTCAGCGCAGCGACGGACTGGGTAGCTGAGTCGCCGACGGTGTCGGTGGCAAAGGCTACCGGGAGATTCACCAGTTCGCTCAAGCGAGCGGCAACGGGCTTGAGGCTGTATTGGGGATCAACCGCCCCGTCGGGGCGCCCAAGGTGAGAGACGATCACCACGCGGGCGCCCTGAGCGACGAGGGCGTTGAGGGTGGGCAGTGACGCCCGCACTCGTCCGTCGTCGGTGATCTGACCGTTTTTCAACGGCACATTCAGGTCAAAGCGAACAATAACCCGCTTGCCGCGCAGCGGTCCGAGCGAATCAATCGTGCGTAACGTCACCGCGCGGCCCTTAGAGTCGCTCGGCGACGAACTCGGTGAGGTCGACGAGACGGCTGGAGTAGCCCCACTCGTTGTCATACCACGCAGCAACCTTGACCTGGTCACCGATCACTTTGGTGAGTCCGGCGTCGAAGATCGACGAGTGCGGGTCGCCAACGATGTCGCTGGACACGATCGGGTCCTCGGTGTAGCTGAGGATGCCCTTGAGCGGTCCCTCGGCGGCAGCCTTGTACGCGGCGTTCACTTCTTCGACCGTCACCGCGCGGGACGCGGTGACGGTGAGGTCGGTGATCGAGCCGGTCGGGACCGGAACGCGCAGAGCGTAGCCGTCGAGCTTGCCGACGCTCTCTGGAATGACCATGCCGAGGGCCTTGGCCGCGCCGGTCGAGGTGGGGATGATGTTGAGTGCGGCAGCGCGGGCACGTCGCAGGTCGTTGTGCGGGCCGTCCTGCAGGTTCTGGTCTGCGGTGTAGGCGTGGATGGTGGTCATGAGGCCACGTTCGATGCCGAAATTGTCGAGGAACACTTTGACGAGCGGCGCGAGGCAGTTCGTGGTGCACGACGCGTTCGAGATGATGTTGTGGATCGCGGCATCATAGGTGTTCTCGTTCACACCGAGCACGAGGGTCGCGACGTCGGCACCCGTTGCGGGGGCGGAGACAATGACCTTCTTGGCACCGGCTTCGATATGCTTCTGTGCGTCGACGGCTTTGGTGAAACGACCGGTGGACTCGATGACGATTTGCACGCCCAGCGCCCCCCAGGGCAGGTTGGCCGGGTCGCGCTCGGCAAGCACCTTGATGGGCTTGCCGTTGACGATGATGTTGTCCCCATCGACCTCGACGGTGGCGTTCAGGCGACCGCCGACAGAGTCATACTTCAGCAGGTGGGCGAGCGACGCGGGGTCGCTGAGGTCGTTGACAGCGACAATTTCAATGTCGCTGCCCTTGGCAAGGGCTGCTCGGAAGTAGTTACGACCAATGCGGCCGAATCCGTTGATGCCGATCTTTACGGACACTGATAGCTCCTGATTGAGAAAAGGCGCCACTTGGCGCGATGAAAAGAGGACGGGGACGGGAACCTCGGTGCCCCGAATCGTTCGGGGCACCGGCAGGGTTACGAGAGTAGCAGCAGGCCGTTCGTCTTCTCGCGTGCAACGTCGAAACGTTTCTGCACGTTTGCCCAGTTCGCAATGTTCCAGAAAGCCTTGACATAGTCGGCTCGCACGTTGCGGTAGTCGAGGTAGTAGGCGTGCTCCCAGACATCGAGCATGAGAACCGGCACGGTTCCGGCCGCGAAGTTGGACTGCTGATCGAAGAACTGCTGGATGATCAGGCGCTGCCCGATGGAGTCCCAAGCGAGGACGGCCCAGCCGGAACCCTGAACGCCAAGTGCCGCGGCGGTGAAATGCGCCTGAAACTTGTCGAAAGAGCCGAAGTTGTCGTCGATCGCAGCAGCGAGCTCACCGACCGGCTTGTCGCCGCCGTTCGGCGACAGGTTCGTCCAGAAAATGGAGTGGTTGACGTGGCCGCCGAGGTTGAAGGCCAGGTCCTTTTGCAGTTTGTTCACGTTGGCGAGGTTTCCGCTGTCGCGGGCCTCCGCGAGCTGGGCCAGTGCCGTGTTGGCGCCGGTGACGTAGGCCTGGTGGTGCTTGCCATGGTGGAGTTCCATGATGGTGCCGCTGATGCTGGGCTCGAGAGCCGCATAGTCATAATCAAGGGTGGGCAGGGTGTATTCGGCCATTACTTATCTCCTTGTGAGTTGTGCCACCGCACCGGGTGCGGCGGCGTTGTAAGCGACGATTTAGTCTACCTGCGGGCGTTGCGAGCCACAGAATTCGCCGCTTTAAGCGCCATCGGAATGAACCGGATAGTCAACATCGGTTCCTTCAACGCCGAGTTCGACCGCTTTCTTGTCGGCCATGGCAAGCAGGCGTCGAATGCGGCCTGCAACAGCGTCTTTGGTCATGGGCGGATCGGCGTGGTGGCCCAGCTCGTCAAGGCTGGAGTCCCGGAAGTTTAGTCGCAGGTCTCCCGCGTAACGGAGGTGCTTGGGGATATCCTCACCGAGGATGTCCATGGCCCGTTGCACCCGGGCGCAGGCGGCGACTGCGGCCTCGGCGGATCGCCGAAGGTTCGCGTCATCGAAGTTGACCAGCCGGTTGGCCGTGGCACGCACTTCGCGGCGCTGGCGCAAAGTTTCCCAGTTGAGCACGGTGTTGGTCGCACCCATGTGCACGAGCATCGCGCCGATGGCATCGCCGTCGCGGATGACGACGCGATGCACTCCGCGCACTTCACGAGCCTTGGCCGCGACGCCGAGGCGTCCCGCCGCTCCGACCAGCGCCATCGCGGCCTCGTTGCCGGGGCAGACGACTTCCAAAGCTGCGGAGCGGCCCGGATCGGTCAGGGTTCCGTGGGCGAGGAATGCCCCGCGCCAGACGGCGGCGATTTCTTCCTTCGAGCCCGTGGTCAGCCGGTTCGGCAGCCCGCGGATCGGTCGGCGGCGAGCATCCAGCAGGCCGGTCTGGCGTGCCAGCGTCTCGCCGCCCTCGATCACCTGCACGAGGTAGTGGCTGGACTGACGAATTCCGGTTGCGGCGATGACCTGCAGGGCGCTGCGCACCCCGTACAGCTCGGCGAGGTCTTTGCGCACCCGGCGGGCCAGAATGGCCGTGTCGAGTTCCGATTCGATCGCGATGCGGCTGCTGATCATGTGCAATCCGCCGGAGAACCGGAGAATCGTGGCCAGTTCGGCCGCGCGCACGGTGGTCTTGGAGACCTCCACACGCGAAAGTTCATCTTTAACGTCGGCGGTGAGTGCCAATCGCTTTTCCATTCTGTTGATCAGTTGCGTTACGTCTGAGTGGTGAAAGGCCGGGGAGCGGATGCTGCGCCCCGCCTCGCTTATTCGCGTCCGAGATCGCGGTGCTTGATATTGACCGCGACTCCGGGAAGTTTTTCGAGCCGGGACGCCAGTTCTCTGGCCATCGCGACGGAACGGTGCTTGCCGCCGGTACAGCCGATGCCGATGGTGGCGTGACGTTTGTTTTCTCGCTGGTAGCCGGCCAGCACGGGTGCCATGGCGGCGGCATAGTGCTCGATGAACTCACGGGCACCGGTTTGCGCGAGTACAAAGTCTCTCACCTCGGGGTCGACGCCGGTGTGCGCGCGAAGTTCCGGGATCCAAAACGGGTTCGGCAGAAAACGGGCGTCCACGACCAGATCGACGTCGGTTGGCAGGCCGTACTTGAAGCCGAAACTCATGATGGTCAGTTGCACCCCCGCGCGGCCCTCAGCCGCGAACCGCTCGGTGATCGTCGTCGCGAGCTGGTGCACGTTGAGATCTGAGGTGTCAATGACGAGGTCGCTGGATTCCCGCACCGCGAGCAGTCTGGACCGTTCTGCCGCGATACCGTCCAGCAGAGTGCCGTCCCCCTGCAGCGGATGCGGGCGGCGCACGGATTCGAAACGGCGCACGAGCGCGTCGTCCCTGGCTTCGAGAAAGATGACCTGTACCTGGGTGCCACTGCGCAGCAGTTGCACGGTCTCGAGGAAGTCACCGAACAGGTCGCGGCCCCGAATATCGACGACCGCGGCGATTCGGGGCAGGTTGGTGCCGGCGCGTTCGACCAAATCGACCAGAGGTCGCAGCATCTGTGGCGGCAGGTTGTCGACCACATACCAGTCGAGGTCTTCCAACGCGTTGGCAACGGTGGAACGTCCCGCCCCGGACATTCCCGTGACGATCAGCACTTCCTGCTTGTCGGGGTCCGTAGTCATTCTTGGAAATCGCCTTCATGAGAAGTTGGTGGGTTATCCAGCCTACCCAGCGCCGGACCCTTCACGCGCGCAGGTGGGCGTGGATGGACTCGGCCAGCACCGGGCCGATACCGCGGACATCCGCTATTTCCGCCGCGGAAGCGACCTTCAGCCGCGACACCGACCCGAAATGTTGTAACAAGACCTTCACTCGGGCCGGCCCCAGCCCGGCGATCTCCGCCAGAATGGAGGAGATGTCCTTCCTGCGGCGAATGCGCTGATGCGTGATCGCGAATCGGTGTGCTTCATCGCGGATGCGTTGGATGAGAAACAGTGCATCACTGTTGCGGGGCAGAATCACGGGGTAGTCGGAGTCGGGGAGCCAGATTTCTTCGAGCCGCTTGGCGATTCCGCACAATTGAATGCCGGTGACACCGGATTCGGCGAGGGCACGTTTCGCGGCCGCTACCTGCGGTTGGCCGCCGTCGACGATGAGGAGGTTCGGCTGGTATTTAAACTTGGCACGCTTCTGCTCGACCTGGGCGACGTCGTTCTGGTCGCCATCGGCCGCCGCGTTCAGTGCTGGACCGGCGGCATTCGCTGGGAAGGAGTCGGGTTTCAGGTAGGCGAGCCGACGAGAAAGAATCTGGTAAATCGAGTCAGTGTCATCGGTTGATTCGGGAATGTTGAAGCGTCGGTACTCGTCTTTGCGGGGCAGGCCGTCTTCGAAGACGACCATGGAGGCGACGATATTGGTGCCGCTGAGGTGCGACACGTCGTAGCACTCCATGCGCAGCGGGGCGGCGGGCATCTCGAGGGCGTCCTGAATGTCTTCGAGGGCTTTTGACCGTGCGACGAAGTCCGAGCTGCGGCGGGTTTTGTAGAGCATGAGTGCCTGCTTGGCGTTGTTGCCGGCCGTGACGAGCAGGGCGGCCTTCTCACCGCGCTGGGCGGCGACCAGGCGCACCTTGCGTCCGGCTCGCTCGGCCAGCCAGGTTTCGAGGGCCTCGGCATCGTCGGGCAGTTCGGCAAGGACGATTTCGCGTGGCGGCAAGGCGTCGGCGTTGTAGGCGGTGCGCATCATGGAGTCGATGAGTTCGCTCGTAGTGACATCGAGTTCCTTGTCGACCATCCAGCCGCGAACACCGCGGATGCGCCCGCCACGCACGATGAACAGCTGCACGGCGGCGGCCAGTTCGTCTTGCTCGATGGCGAACAAATCGATGTCTACGTTATCGCGCAGCACGACCGCGCTCTTCTCGAGCACGGCGTTGAGCGCCCGCACCTGGTCGCGACGCTTAGCCGCTATTTCGTACTGTTGGGCGGCAGCCGCGTCTTTCATCTCCTGGGTGAGTTCGTTGATGAGCTTCTTGTCGTGGCTGCTCATGAAGCTGACGAACTCATTGACAATCGCCCGGTGGTCCTCCATCGAGACCAGTCCGGAGCAGGGGCCGAAACAGCGCCCGATCTGCCCGGCAAAGCAGGGCTTGCCGCTTTGCATTGCCCGCTTGTAGTTGGCGGTGTTGCAGGTGCGGATGGGAAAGGCCTTGAGCATCAGTTCGATGGTTTCGTGCACGGCCCAGACCTTGGGATACGGTCCGAAGTAGCGCGCTCCCTTGATGCCCTCGGTGCGGGTCACCAGTGCGCGCGGAGCCTCATCAGCCAGGGTCACGGCGAGGTACGGGTAGGACTTGTCGTCTTTGAACTGCACGTTGAACGGCGGATCGAACTCATTGATCCACATCCACTCGAGCTGCAGGGCCTCGACTTCGGTGCCGACCACCGTCCATTCCACACCCGTCGCGGTGGTCACCATGCGCCGGGTACGTTCGTGCAGGCTGTGTAGCGGGGCAAAGTAATTACTCAGCCGTGCCCGCAGGTTCTTGGCCTTGCCGACATAGAGGATGCGTCCGGTCGCGTCGCGAAAGCGGTACACCCCGGGGGTCGTGGGAATCTCGCCCGTTTTCGGGCGATAGCTCAGCGCATCAGACATAGCCGATTGCCGCCTAGCCGGCGGCCAGAACCTCCTTGAGGAACGAACCGGTGAAGCTCTTCTTGACCGTGGCGAGGTGCTCTGGCGTGCCAGTGGCGAGCACCTTACCGCCGCCGGAGCCGCCTTCTGGACCGAGGTCGATCACCCAGTCGGCGCTCTTGATGACGTCGAGGTTGTGCTCGATCACGATAACGGTGTTGCCCTTGTCGACGAGGCTGTTCAGAACGAGCAGCAGTTTGCGCACGTCTTCGAAGTGCAGGCCGGTGGTGGGCTCATCGAGCACGTACACGCTGCGCCCGTTGGAGCGGCGCTGCAACTCGGTGGCGAGCTTCACCCGCTGGGCTTCGCCGCCGGAGAGGGTGGTGGCGCTCTGGCCGAGGCGCACATAGCCGAGCCCGACCTCAACGAGCGTCTTAAGGAACCGGTGGATGGACGAGATCGGTTCGAAGAAATCGGCCGCTTCGCTGATGGGCATGTCCAGCACTTCGGCGATGTTCTTGCCTTTGTAGTGCACGGTGAGGGTGTCGCGGTTGTACCGGTCTCCCCCGCACACCTCGCACGCCACATATACGTCGGGCAGAAAATTCATCTCGATTTTGATCGTGCCGTCGCCCGAGCAGGCTTCGCAGCGCCCACCCTTGACGTTGAAGCTGAACCGACCGGGCAGGTAGCCGCGGGTTTTGGATTCGATGGTCTCGGAGAACAGGGTGCGGATCTTGTCGAACACCCCGGTGTAGGTGGCCGGGTTGGACCGTGGGGTGCGACCAATCGGCGCCTGGTCGACGTGGATGACCTTGTCGAGCTGTTCCAATCCGGTGACCCGGGTGTGCTTGCCCGGCAGCTTGCGGGCGCCATTGAGCCGGTTAGCGAGCACCCGGTACAGGATGTCGTTGACGAGCGACGACTTGCCGGAGCCGCTTACTCCGGTGACGGCCGTGAAGGTACCGAGCGGGAAGGTCACCGAGACCTTTTGCAGGTTGTTTGCCTCGGCACCGGTGACGCCGATCAGGCGTTCAGGGTCGACCGGGCGGCGGGTCTTCGGCGTGGCGATGGACTTGCGTCCGGACAGGTAGTCGCCGGTGAGTGACTTGGTGTTGGCCAGCAGTCCTGTGTAGGAGCCGGAGTGCACCACGTGCCCGCCGTTGACGCCGGCGCCGGGGCCGATGTCGACGACCCAGTCGGCGGTCTTGATCGTGTCTTCGTCATGCTCAACCACGATGAGAGTGTTTCCGAGGTCCCGCAGGGTGACCAGCGTCTCGATCAGGCGCCGGTTGTCGCGCTGGTGCAGGCCGATGCTCGGTTCGTCGAGCACGTAGAGCACACCGGTGAGGCCGGAACCGATCTGCGTGGCCAGGCGGATGCGCTGCGCTTCACCGCCGGAGAGGGTCGCCGCGGCGCGGGCGAGGTTGAGGTAGTTCAGCCCCACCCGAATCAGAAAGTCGAGGCGGGCCCGTATCTCACGCAGGACCTGGGCGGCGATGGCCGCCTCCCGGTCGGTGAGGGTGAGTTTGTCCATGAACGCGCGGGCGTCGCTCAAGCTGAGCGCGCAGACATCCGCAATGCTCGCGTCGTGCACGAGCACGGCGAGCACCTCGGGCTTGAGCCGGGTGCCCTTGCAGACGTGGCAGTCGACCTCACGCAAATATTCAGACCAGCGCTGGCGCTGGGTGTCGCTCTCGGCCTGCAGGTACTGACGTTCAATATAGGGCACGACGCCCTCGAAGCCGGAGGTGTAGCTCATTTCCCGGCCGTAGCGGTTCTTCCACTTGACCCGAACCTCGAAGTTGTCGCCGCGCATGACAGCGTTCTGCACCTCGTGACTGAGTTCGCCCCAGGGGGTGTCGAGCGAGAAGCCGAGGTCACGGGCGAGACCGTCGAGCAGCTTCTCGTAATACTGGAACAGGCCTTTGCCCTGGGTAGTCCAGGGCAGCACGACGCCCTCGGCGATGCTCAGATCAGGGTCGCCCAGGAGAAGGTCTTCGTCGACGGACATGCGGGTGCCCAGGCCGGAACACTCCGGGCAGGCGCCGAACGGTGCATTGAAAGAGAAGGTGCGTGGTTCGATCTCGGTCAGCTGCACCGGGTGGTTGTTCGGGCACGACAGCTTTTCGGAGTAGTTCTGCCAGGCCTTGTCGCCTTCCTCGTCGAGAAAGTTGATCTGCACGAGGCCGTCGGTGAGTTTGAGCGCCGTCTCGAGCGAATCCGTGAGGCGGCTGAGCAGTTCGGGCCCGGCGACGAGGCGGTCGACGATGACGGCGATGTCGTGCTTCTGCTGTTTCTTGAGCACGGGCGGTTCGCTCAGCTGAATCTGGGTGCCGTCGACGATGGCGCGGGAGTAACCGCCGCCGGCAAGTTCCTGGAACAGGTCGACGAACTCACCCTTCTTCTGCGAGACGATCGGGCTGACCACCTGGTAGCGGGTGCCAGCCTTCAGCTCCATCAGCTGGTCGGCGATCTGCTGCACGGTTTGTGACTGGATGATCTCGCCGCAGACGGCGCAGTGGGGCACCCCGATGCGGGCCCAGAGCAGGCGCATGTAGTCGTAGATTTCGGTGATGGTGCCGACCGTGGACCGAGGGTTACGGTTGGTCGACTTCTGGTCGATCGAGACCGCCGGGCTCAGGCCTTCGATGAAATCCACGTCGGGCCGGTCAACCTGCCCGAGAAACTGGCGAGCGTAAGCGGAGAGCGACTCGACATAGCGCCGCTGCCCCTCGGCGAAGATGGTGTCAAAGGCGAGCGACGACTTGCCCGACCCGGAGAGGCCGGTGAAGACCACGAGCGAATCGCGCGGGATCTCCAGATCGACGTTGTGGAGATTGTGTACGCGGGCTCCGCGCACACTGAGTTTTGGACCTGTTTCTACCTTGGTAATCGACACTCATTGAGTCTATGCAACGCCACTGACAGTCTCGTACAGCGGGCCTCATTGCCCCTCCGATTGCGCTCACAGCACGCGTGGGGGCCCTCTCGCGGCTGGTAATTCGTGCCACTTTCCCAGACTCGAGTCTAACGAGTCGCCCTCGTGTTTCCGAGTATGTATATACTCAGTAGTTATTAGTCGCGTGAATTGCCGGAGGTCGTATGTCCGTTCGCCAGAGTCTGCTCGCCATCCTGAACCAGGGGCCGTGCTACGGCTACCAGTTGCGGTCTGAATTTGACCGCCGTACCGGATCGACCTGGCCGCTCAACGTGGGCCAGATCTACAACACTCTCGACCGGCTCGAACGGGACGGCCTGGTGCGGAAGGCTGACATCGACGCCGAGGGTCAAAACTACGTCGAGATAACGGATGCCGGCCGCACCGAGGTCGCCGAGTGGCTAGGCTCCCCCGTGGTGCGAACCCTGGCCACCCGCGACGAGCTGGCCATCAAGCTCGCGATCGCAGTGACGCTGCCGGGCGTGGATATTGCCCAGGTGATTCAGGTGCAGCGCACCGCGACCATGCGCACCCTGCAGGAGCTGACCCGCACCAAGAACGCAACGACCGACCCGGAATCTTCCGAGCAACTGGCCTGGCTGCTCGTGATCGACTCGCTCATCTTCGCCGCCGAGGCCGAAGCTCGCTGGCTCGACCACTCGGAGAGTCGGCTCGCCCGGGCGCGGGCAGCCGGTTTCGCCGCGCCGCTGCCGCTCAACACCGAGGTACCCAAGCGTGGTCGCCCGGCCAAGACAGTGCAGGCCGGCGCATGAGTGACATTCTCCTGCAACTCGACGGCGTGTCGATGCAGTACGGGCGCGGCGAGACCGCAATCACCGCCCTCGCCGGAATTGACCTGTTAGTGCGGCGCGGCGAACTCGTGGCGGTGATGGGGGCATCCGGTTCGGGAAAGTCGACTCTGCTGACCGTGGCCGGCGGGCTCACCCCGCCGACGGCCGGGGAGGTCATCGTCGAGGGCCACTGGCTCAGCCAGCTCTCGGCCCGGGAACTCGCGACGCTGCGGCGGCGCAGCCTCGGCTTCGTGTTTCAGGATTTCAACCTGATTCCCTCGCCGACCGCGCTCGAGAACGTGGCCCTGCCACTCGAACTCGACGGGTGGACCTCGACGAAGGCACACCGTCCAGCACTCGATGCGCTCAATATCGTCGAGCTCGGCGACCGGGCCCAGCATTTTCCCTCCGATTTGTCGGGCGGCCAGCAACAGCGCGTGGCGATCGCCCGCGCGGTCGTCGGCGGCCGGTCGTTGATTCTCGCCGATGAGCCCACCGGAGCCCTCGACAGCACGACCGGCGAGCTCGTGCTGCGGATGCTCCGCTCGCGAGTCGACGCCGGTGCCGGCGGCATCCTGGTCACCCACGATGCCCGCCACGCGGCCTGGGCGGACCGGATCGTCTTTCTGCGCGACGGACGCATCGCGGACGAGTCGCGGGCATCCGCTGTGTCGAGCCTGCTCGCGGGGTCGCCGGCCTGAGTATTGAACCGAATTCGCTCTCCGGTGGGCGCAGCGGCGGCACCCGGCATTCGCTGGAAAATGGGATATGACGGCCGGCTCCGTCCCGAGCGCTGACCACGAGATCATGGTGACCGCGGCCACCCTGGAACGACTCGGGACGCAGATCGGGTCGACAGCGACATTCACGGCGCCCATCGCCGAATCGTTCACTATTGTTGGCACGATTCGCACCGCGAGTCTCGACGACGCCGCGGTGTCGTTCTACGGAATGCCCGGAGTCTTCGATGGCGTCATGCCCGGCGACGACCTGCTGACCGAGTGGTACCTACCCGACACGGACTCACCTGGAGCCAGATCGGGGAGCTCAACCCGCGCGGGGCGACCGTGCTGTCGCGCACCGTTCTGCTCGACCCGCCGCCTGTGGGGAGCTACATCTACAGCTCTGGCGATACCACGGACACCTCTACCAACTTGTTCATTGCCCTGCTCGGCGGATTCGCCCTGTTCGAGGTCGCGCTGCTGGCTGGAGCCGCGTTCACCGTCGGCGCCCGTACCCAGCAGCGCACCCTCGCGACCCTGGCGAGCGTCGGCGGCGACAAACGGATGCTGATTGGCGTCGTGTCGTTCGGCGGTGTCATTCTCGGCGCTCTCGGAGCGGCACTGGGAACGGTGCTCGGCCTCACTGGTGCCTGGATCTTCATGCAGATTTCGGCGAACGGCAGCGCGGCTCGGTATCCGGGCTTTCACCTCGACGTGGTGTCCTTCATTGTCATCGCTGGCTTTGCCGTGCTCGCAGGCTGGTGCGCGGCCACGGTTCCAGCCCGAGCGGCCGGGCGCATCGACGTTCTGGCGGCGCTGCGCGGCGCGCAGCGTCCGCCGCGAGTGACGCGACGCCGCACGGTTGCTGGACTCGTTCTGCTGGCCCTCGGTGCGGTCATCGCCGTGATCGGCGGCGTGATCGGCGGCGTGGTCGAGCGCGCCGCATACATGCCCGTCTATCAGATCAGACTCGTAAACTTTGGGATCGCCCTGATCATCGACGGTCCGGTCATCATGCAGATCGGGGCGGTCTTGATCGTTCCCATGATTCTGCGCTGGGCTGCCCGCGTGGCTTCCCGGGTCGGACCGGGGGCCCGCCTCGCGACCCGCGATGTGGCCCGTAACCCTGGTCGCAGCGTTCCGGCCCTCGCGGCCATCATGAGTTGTGTTTTCGTGGCAACCTTCGCGATGACCCTCATTTCGACGTTGCAGCTGAATTCGACCACGGATTACATCTACGGCGCACCGCTGCCCACGGCTTCGGTGAGCCTGACGACCTCCCTCGACGTGCCACCGTATGGACAGGTTCTGTAGACCACCGGGCCCGACGTCGTTGCCGCCGTAGATAGCATTTTTCCGAGCGCCCAGGCCAGGCTTCTCACCAGCGCCGAGAAACCGCCGATGGGATTCGGGGACGCGGATGCCGACGGCACCGCCTCGGCGGCACCCACCTTCGCCTTCCCGAGGATCAATGCTGACACCGTGCCCCGAGTGATTCAACTCGGATGGATGCCAGTCAGGAGGACACGCCCACCGACATCCGCTGCCCAACTCCGTACTATCTCGACACGATGATGAACTCGAGTATGAACGACCAGCTCTGGGTCGGCGATCTGGCGGATTTCGCCGCGATTCTCGGCGAACCGGTCTCGGCCAAGTCCCGGGCAACGCTCACCGCCGGTGGCGCCGTGGCAACCTACCCGCAATACGTCGTCGCTCTCACGGCGATCATCGCGCTCGTCACGGCGTCGATCACGATCGGGCTCGCACGCGCTGACGGGCACCGGGACAATGCGGTGCTCACCTCGCTCGGGGCGTCCGCTCTCGTGGCACTGGTTAGAGAAGTTCGCACGTGTTTGAACCAGTGCCAGCTTCTCAAACACGTGCCGCGATCCGCCATGGCCCGGTGGAGGGTGGGCACGGCTACTGCAGGTGGCCGGCTTTCTCCATCTGGCGCAGCTCGCGTTTGAGCTCGGAGAGTTCATCGCGCAGGCGGGCGGCGAGCTCGAACTTGAGCTCCCCGGCAGCTTCGAGCATCTGCGAGTTGAGGTCGGCGATGATCGATTCGAGATCGTTGGCACCGTTCGCCGCCAGGCCCACCCGCCGGTTGGGCGTCGAACTCTTGCGCCGGGCATCGCGGCCGGCGAGCAGCTCAGCGGTGTCGGCCTCCTCCCGGGCCAGGGCCTCGGTGATATCGCCGATGCGTTTGCGCAGCGGGGTTGGATCGATGCCGTGCAGGGTGTTGTAGGCGACCTGCTTTTCGCGCCGGCGGTCGGTTTCGTCGATGGCTTTCTCCATCGAGGCGGTGAGCCGATCGGCGTACATGTGCACCTCACCGGAAACGTTGCGCGCAGCTCGCCCGATGGTCTGGATGAGCGAGGTTGCGGACCGCAGGAAGCCTTCCTTGTCGGCGTCGAGAATGGCGACGAGGGACACCTCGGGCAGGTCGAGGCCCTCACGCAGCAGGTTGATGCCCACCAGGACGTCGTAGATGCCGGCGCGCAGCTCGGTGAGCAGCTCGACCCGACGCAGGGTGTCGACGTCGGAGTGCAGGTACCGCACACGCACCCCGGCCTCGGTGAGAAAGTCGGTGAGGTTCTCGGCCATCTTCTTGGTCAGCGTCGTGACGAGCACGCGTTCGTTGCGTTCGGTGCGCTTCTTAATCTCTTCGAGCAGGTCGTCGATCTGACCGGCGCTCGGCTTCACGATGATCTGCGGGTCGATCAGCCCGGTTGGGCGGATGATCTGCTCGACAATGCCGTCGGCGATTCCCATCTCGTATTTGCCCGGTGTCGCCGACAGGTACACGGTCTGTCCGACCCGGTTCTTGAACTCGTTGAACTTGAGCGGTCGGTTGTCGAGCGCGCTCGGCAGCCGAAAACCATGATCGACCAGCGTGCGTTTGCGCGAGGAGTCGCCCTCGTACATGGCACCGATCTGCGGCACGGTCACGTGCGATTCGTCGATGACCATGAGGAAGTCGTCGGGAAAATAGTCGAGCAGGCAGTGCGGGGCCTCCCCCGGTTCGCGCGCGTCGATGTGCCGGGAATAGTTCTCGATGCCGGAGCAGAACCCGATCTGCTCCATCATTTCGAGGTCGAAGGTCGTGCGCATGCGCAGTCGTTGGGCTTCGAGCAGTTTGCCTTCGCGCTCGAGAACTTCGAGTCGTTCCGCCAGTTCGATCTCGATGGTGCCGATGGCCCGGCGCATGACGTCATCACTCGCGACGTAGTGCGACCCGGGAAAAACAGAGACAGCGTCGAGTTTCTTGACGATGTCACCGGTGAGCGGATGCAGGCTGTAGAGTCCTTCGATCTCGTCGCCGAACATTTCGATGCGGATGGCGAGCTCTTCGTACATGGGGATGATCTCGATCGTGTCGCCGCGAACTCGAAAATTACCTCGGGAGAAATCGACGTCGTTGCGCTTGTACTGCATGGCCACGAATTTGCGAACCAGCCAGTCGCGGCTGACTTTCTGGCCGACCTGCAACGCGATCATGGCATCGAGGTACCCTTGCGGCGTGCCCAGACCATAGATGCACGACACGGTCGACACCACGATGACGTCGCGGCGACTCAGCAGCGAATTGGTGGTGGAGTGCCGCAGCCGTTCGACCTCCTCGTTGATCGAGGAGTCCTTCTCAATGAAGGTGTCGGTCTGCGGAACGTAGGCTTCCGGCTGGTAGTAGTCGTAATAGGAGACGAAGTATTCCACCGCGTTGTTCGGCATCAGGTCGCGAAATTCGTTGACCAGCTGGGCCGCCAGAGTCTTGTTGTGGGCCAGAACCAGTGTTGGCCGTTGCACCTGCTCGATCAGCCAGGCCGTCGTCGCAGACTTACCAGTGCCGGTGGCGCCGAGCAGCACGATGTCGGTTTCTCCGGCATTGATGCGGGCCGTCAGGTCGGCGATCGCCGTGGGCTGGTCTCCGCTCGGTGTGTACTCACTGACCACTTCAAAGGGGTTCACAGCGCGCGTGGGTTCCATGACTCCATTGTACAAAGGGGGTCTGACACTCAGCTTTGCACGGCCGATCGTGAACAGCGGATGTCAGGTTTACGGCAGTCGCGCGGCCTCGGCCGATCGCACCCGCTCCCAGAGAGCGTTGACTTGAGCCAGGGTGGCGTCGACGGTGCCGGTGTTGTCGATCACCACGTCGGCCAGGGCGAGGCGCTCCGCGTCGCTCGCCTGCGCGGTGATGCGGTGAGTCGCCTCTGCGCGCGTGAGACCGCGCAACTCCATCATCCGTTGGATTCGGGTGTCGGCATCCGCTTGCACGACGACGACCAGGTCAAAGGAGACGAGTCCGCCGGCGACGGCCTCGGCCAGAAGCGGAACGTCGTAGACGACGATGGCGCTCGGGTCAGCTGCCGCAGCAGCGGCAATCTGGTCGCGACTGAGCTGGCGCACCGCCGGATGTGTGATGTTATTCAACAGTGTTCTGCGAATCGGGTCGGAAAAGATGATGGCACCCAGCGCTGGGCGGTTCAAGGTGCCGTCGGCGAGCAGAATATCGCCACCGAACTCGGCGGCTATCGCCGCGAGACCGGGGGTGCCGGGTTGCACCACTTCACGGGCCAGCTGATCGGCGTCAATGATCACGGCACCAAGGTCAGCCAGCATCTTCGCCACGGTGCTCTTTCCCGAGGCGATGCCGCCGGTCAGCCCAATCAGATACATCATTCCATGCTATCTCCTGCTCGTCCGCTCGCCGGGTGGTTCTGGACATCCGCTCCCCTGAGAGCACGCTTGACCTCGGCGAGCAAGACCTCCCGGTTGAAGTCAGGCCGGTCCATGGCCAGTACAGGCTGGCCAGGGTCGCTGTTGATGGCGGCTTGATCTTCGCCGGTGAGCTGGGACGAGGACATTACCAGAACGGGGATGTGCTGAGTCGCGGTGTGCTCCTGGAGTGCGCGCACGATCTTGAACCCGCTGAAGTCTTCCATCATGAGGTTGATCAGGATGAGGTCCGGTTTGAGCGAGAGGGCGTCGGTGATCGCCGCTTCACCGGTCAACGCCGATTTGACTCGATAAACGGGGAGTTCCAGATAGGAATCGACCCTCTGGATGGTCTCCCAGTCTTCGTCGACAACGAGGATGCAGCGGGTGCGAGCGTCGTCTGGGCGAAACCCGAGGAGGGCGAGGGACTTCTGCAGCTCGGCTCGCTGGAGCGGCTTCTCCAGCACGGCGGCAGCACCACGGCTCAGCGCCAGGCTCATGTCCGCCAGTCCTGCGATAACCACGACCGGTACGGAAGCCCAGTCAGGCGAATCGTGGAGCTTCATCAGGAACTTCCACCCGTCCATCCCTGGTAGCCGCACGTCGAGCGTGATCAGGCTGACGGCCGTACGATGCACCAATTCGAGCGCCTCCTCGCCGCTCGGAGCCGCAATCACCTGGAATCCTTCTGCTTCGAGGAGCAGCCGCACGAGTTTGGCCGATTTCTGATCGTCTTCAACCACGAGTGCGATTGAGCGCTCTGTTTCAGCGTCCAGATCGGCCACGGCTTCGCCGAGACTCTGAACGTCGACATCGGAATCTGCGTCGGCCGCGCCGACCAGGTCAGGAGATGCGTGTTCCACGAGCGCGTCGCTGTTTTCGTCGTGAGGTTCCTGAGGCGCCCCGGACGACACGTGTAGCTCACCGACCGTTGGCTGCCCTGCATCGAGCCGAGTTTCCAGCGTTGGCCTGGCAGCCTCTTCCCCCGCTGCACCATTGCTGGCTGCCCCGAGAATGCGGCGGGGCAGCCAGATGGCGAAAGTCGCGCCATCGCCGGGGGCCCCCTGCACGCCGAGAGTGCCACCCTGCAGCTCGATCAACAATTTTACTTTGGCCAGGCCGACGCCATCGCCGCTCGACTTCCAGCCGGCGTCGGACATGCCGTTACGCAACGGCAGGAAAACCGTAGGCAGGTCCTCAGCTGCAATGCCCACCCCGTGATCCTCAACCCGAATCTGCAGGTAGTCGACATAGTCGCCTGCCGGCAGCGGGAAAGACCAGTGCGGACGGACCCCCTCGAATTCGCCCACCATGCCCGGTTCCACGGTTTGCGCGCTCAGGATCACCGGAGTATCGCTACCCGCGGCCAGGGCGTTGGCGACCAGGACAGCCAACATTTGCTCGACGTTTGTAGCATCGAGAGGGAACAGACCCACCCCATCGGAGACGTCAACGCTGACCGACACCTGCGGTTCACCGGAGTGATTCACCGCCGCGGCGGTGGCGCTGAGAAGACCGAAAACGTCCACGTTGTGAAAGTCGAAGTCGACCAGCCCGGTTTCTACCGTGGACATGCCGATGAGTTCGCTGAGCAGCGATAGCAGGTGCTTGCCATGCGAGGAGATCTTCTCGATCCGCTCCTGCTGGGTCGTATTCAGGTCTCCGTCATTACCGCTTCGCAGGGCTTCGGACGACTCGACCACGGCCTGTAATGGAGTAAGCAGATCGACTTTTGCACGCTCAAGGTCCTCAGAGAGCGAAATGTTCGCCTGTTCGAGCTTGAAAATCTTCTCGAGGAGGGCACGTTCGAATTTCTTGCTCTCTGTAACGTCACGGGCTGCGGCGACGACTCCGCGGACCGTTCGCTCCCGGTCTCGCAGGGTCGCAGCGTTGCACGACACCACGGTTTCGGTGCCGTCGAAAGCGCGTACCGTCAACTCATAATCACTGAGGCGGTCCTCGGTCAAAACTCGGGCGATCGCTGTGTCGGCCCGTGCCGGGTTCGTGAAGAAGTTGCGGCAAGGAGCACCGATGAGTTCATCGCGGGTTCTTCCGGTGAGGTCCACCATCTGCTGATTGACGTCGGTGATGATCCCCGTGGTATCCGTCGTCATCAATGAATCGATGTTCGATTCAATCAGCGACCGGGTGTAGAACTGCAGGTCATGCAGGCGTCTATTGAGCACCTCCACTGACAACGACAGGCTCGGTGCATCCGCATCGTTCAGGTTGGCCGACCGCGCAGCGGTTGCCTCAGAGCTGTCCTCGAACCGGGTGTCTGTGTCGTCTGGGGGGTGAAAACCATTCATACCATTCTCCGATGGGACCGTAGTGCCTGGAACTATTCGATTTCGAATTCCATCCAGCCTTCGGGTGCATCGGTGGAAAACTCAATGATTTCAACGACCTCGTGAACAGCCGATCCTAAATCACAAGAGGATAGATCCTCATTATCAGGTATATCACGAACCTCCCGGTGGGCCGTGATGCTCCCACGACCCGGACTTAGCCCTGAGCCGGGTGTGGCACGTTCGGTACACAAAACGGGCCGCACCCCGAAGGTTGCGACCCGTTGATTCAGTGTCGTGCTGTACTGCTAGTTGCCGCCGGAGAGCTTCTCGCGGAGGGCCGCGAGTGCTTCGTCGTCGGCGAGCGTGCCGGCGCCAGCCGACTCGCTCGAGAAGGCGGAGCCGGCCGGTGCGACGTCGCTGGGGGCAGCGATCTCGTCGTTCGCGGTCGAAACCTGCTTCTTGTGAGCTTCCCAACGGGCTTGGGCTGCAGCGTAGTCCTGCTCCCACTTTTCGCGCTGCTCGTCAAAGCCTTCGCGCCACTCGTTGGTCTCGGAGTCGAAGCCTTCGGGGTACTTGTACTGGCCCTTGTCGTCGTACTCGGTGAGCATTCCGTAGAGCGCCGGGTCGAACTCGGTGCCGTCGGGGTCGACGCCATCGTTGGCCTGCTTGAGGCTGAGCGAGATGCGGCGACGCTCGAGGTCGATGTCGATGACCTTGACGAACACCTCGTCGCCGACCGAGACAACCTGCTCGGCGAGCTCGACGTGCTTGCCGGAGAGCTCGCTGATGTGCACAAGGCCCTCGATGCCCTCGGCAACGCGAACGAACGCGCCGAACGGAACGAGCTTGGTGACCTTACCCGGTGCAACCTGGCCGATGGCGTGGGTGCGGGCGAAGACCTGCCACGGGTCCTCTTGGGTGGCCTTGAGAGACAGCGAGACACGCTCGCGGTCGAGGTCAACTTCGAGGATCTCGACGGTGACTTCCTGGCCAACTTCAACAACCTCGCTGGCGTGCTCAATGTGCTTCCAGCTGAGCTCGGAAACGTGCACCAGACCATCGACGCCGCCGAGGTCGACGAACGCACCGAAGTTGACGATCGAAGAGACGACGCCCTTGCGGACCTGTCCCTTCTGGAGGTTGTTGAGGAACGTGGTGCGGCTTTCGCTCTGCGTCTGCTCGAGCAGGGCGCGACGCGACAGTACGACGTTGTTGCGGTTCTTGTCGAGCTCGAGGATCTTCGCTTCGATTTCCTGGCCCAGGTACGGGGTCAGGTCGCGAACGCGGCGAAGCTCGATGAGCGAGGCCGGCAGGAAGCCGCGCAGGCCGATGTCGACGATGAGTCCACCCTTGACGACCTCGATGACCGAACCGGTGACAACACCGTCGGACTCCTTGATCTTCTCAACGTCGCCCCATGCCCGCTCGTACTGAGCGCGCTTCTTGGAAAGGATGAGGCGGCCTTCTTTGTCTTCTTTCTGAAGAACGAGGGCCTCGACCAGGTCGCCGACCTTGACAACCTCGGAGGGGTCAACGTCGTGCTTGATGGAAAGTTCGCGGGAGGGAATGACACCCTCGGTCTTGTACCCAACGTCGAGGAGAACCTCGTCGCGGTCGATCTTCACAACGGTGCCCTCGATGAGGTCTCCGTCGTTGAAGAATTTCAGAGTCTTTTCGACCGCGGCAAGAAAGTCTTCAGCAGATCCAATGTCGTTGATGGCGACCTGCTTGGGTGCCCGTTCGGTCGTTGCGATTGTCATGTAGTAGTTGCTCCAGGATGGACATAGTCGGGCCATACGCGAAAAGTCGTTCAGATTTATGCATGTTCCGCGGTATAGACCGTGGAACGCTCCGCGCATGGCAGCGGATAGGCGCCACAAATGTGACACTCTATCCTAGCTACCAGACTCCCTCACGGGCAACTTCACCAGCACACGCAGTCCGGCGGGCCGAAGCGTGACCGCACCAGGGGGATGCCTACTTCAGCAGCGCCGCCCGCAACGTGTCGAGCCCCACGCCACCCAGGTCGAGAGCCGAGCGGTGGAATTCCTTGATCGAGAAGGCCGCACCCTGTCGCTGCTTCGCAGCGTCGCGGAGTTGCTCCCAGATGCGCTGCCCCACCTTGTACGACGGAGCCTGGCCTGGCCAGCCCAAGTAGCGGTTGACCTCGAACTTCACGAAGCTCTCGTTCATATTGACGTTCTGGCCGAGGAATTCGAAAGCATGGTCCGCGGTCCACGGACCTGAACCGTCCGGCAGCGTCTTGCCGAGGTGCACGCCGATGTCGAGGACGACTCGAGCGGCGCGCATCCGCTGCCCGTCGAGCATACCCAGACGGTCCGCCGGGTCGTCGAGGTAGCCGAGCTGTTCCATCAATCGTTCAGCGTAAAGCGCCCAGCCCTCGGCGTGGCCGGAGGTGCCGGCCAACTGGCGACGCCAGGTGTTGAGTTTGGCCCGGTTGTAGACAGCCTGACCGATCTGCAGGTGGTGGCCGGGCACGCCCTCGTGGTAAACGGTGGTGAGTTCGCGCCAGGTGTCGAATTCGGTCACCCCGACCGGAACGGACCACCACATGCGGCCCGGCCGGGAAAAGTCGTCGGTCGGTCCGGTGTAGTAGATGCCGCCTTCCTGGGTGGGAGCGATCATGCACTCGATGGTCTTGATGTCATCGGGAATGTCGAACTGGGTTTCGGCCAGATCGGCCACAGCCTTGTCGCTGGTCTTCTGCATCCACTCCTGCAGTGCCTGGGTGCCGTGCAGCTTGCGGCTCGGGTCGGTGTCGAGGTAGGCGATGGCTTCGAGCACGCTCGCGCCGGGTTTGATCTGGTCGGCGACCTTCTCCTGCTCGTCCACCATGCGGGCGAGCTCTTCGATTCCCCACTCGTAGGTCTCGTCGAGGTCGATCGTGGCGCCAAGAAAGCGGCGCGAGACGAGGGTATACAGGTCACGGCCGATCGCGTCGTCTTCGGTGGCTTTGCCCTCGAGCTCGGTGCTGAAGAATGCTGCCAGTTTGTCGTAGGCGGTCGCCGAGCGGCGGGCACCACGTCCGAGGTCTTTAGCCAGGGAGGCGGGGAGAGTGCCGTCCTCGAGCGCGGCGTTGGCGGCGAATTCAGCGAAAAATCCGTCGTTGGCGGCGTGGCGCTGAGCCTGAACCAGCACCTCACGCACCTGGCGGCGCGCCGGCGTCACGCCGCGTTCGATGCCGAGGCGAAGCGTCTCGATGTATCCATCGACGGCGGCGGGAAGATTCCCCAGACGCGACGCGATGTTGGCCCAGTCGTCAACGGTTTTGGTGGGCATGAGGTCGAAGATCTCACGAATCTCCTGAGCTGGCGAGGCGATGACGTTGAGGTCGCGCAGCTGCAACTGCGCCTCAGAACTTTCCACACTCAGCGACAACTCACTTCGCAGGTCGGTCTGCGTGACCTCGTCGACGCCGTCGACCGGGTGGGCAGCATCCAGTTGGGCGATCGTCTTCTTCGCCTCGTCGACGAATCGTTCGTGCCCGGCCGGTGAATAGTCCCCATACCGTCCGTCACCCTCGGTGCGCCCGATGTAGGTGCCGACGGTGGGGTCGAGGTCGACGAGGGTGTCCACCCACTTCTCAGCGATCTGATCGATAGCCGTCGGAGTGCGCTGGAAGTCGTTTGTCATGTCATGAGCCTAGAACACCGGGCCCGGGCGTGTCGCCCCCCGAGAAAGAGGAAGTCGAACCACGAAACGGATGCCCGCAGCCTGGCCTGGGTCGATCGCGATCGTTCCGCCATGGCCGGCGATGAGCTCCCTGGCTATTGCGAGCCCCAGTCCACTGCCGTTACTGATGCCGTTTGACGAGGACCTTGCCTCGTCAACCCGCGCAAAGCGTTCAAAAACCCGCTCCCGCAAATGGGCCGGGATGCCCTGGCCATCATCCGCCACAGCTAACACGGCCTCACCGGCATACTCGCAGAGCGTGATCGTCACGGTTCTGCCACCGTGCTGTGCGGCGTTGTCGGACGAGCTGACTGCTGTCGTGACAGTGACAACCGACACAAAGGAGGTCGCCAACGGAATCACCGCGCGCGTCGTACGCGACACCGTTTTTCGGGGCGACAGTATTATCGAGGACACGTTTGACTGGTATGCGCAGGACGGACAAGGAGCGATCTGGTACCTCGGCGAAGATACTGCGGAATTCGAGAACGGTGCGATCGTCTCCACAAGCGGCTCGTTCGAGGCCGGAGTTAATGGTGCCCTGCCCGGGATCGCCATTCCCGCCGATCCGGCACCTGGCATGAAATATCGACAGGAGTACTACCAGGGAGAAGCCGAGGACAACGGCGAGATCCTCAGCATTGCTGAGATGGTGGACGTCCCACTGGGCCACTTTGACTCAGTTCTCCTCACTAAAGACACCATCACGATCGATCCTGAGGTGTTGGAGTACAAGTTGTATGCACGCGATGTCGGGCCGGTGCTCACACTTGATGTCTCCGGTGGAGCAGGGCGGGCAGAGTTGGTCCGTATGGAAACGGTTTCGGATGGATCGGGGACGGGTCCACTCGGACAGCCGCACTAGGACCCTCGTCAATCAGTGCGCGGCTTCGTCCCAGTTGGCGCCGCGCCCCACCTGAACGGTCAGCGGGACGAGCAGGTCGGCAGCGGACTCCATGTTGTGGGTGACGACGAGGCGCAGAGCCTCCCATTCCCCCGGGGCAACATCGAAGATCAATTCGTCGTGCACCTGCAGCAGCATGCGGGACTCCATCGAGGCGTCCGTCAGGTCGGCGGCAATTCCATTCATGGCGATCTTCATGATGTCGGCGGCCGACCCCTGGATGGGCGCGTTGAGGGCGGCCCGCTCGGCATTGTCGCGCAGCACGCGTTTCGGGCTGGCCAGGTCGGGAAAGGGACGGCGCCGACCGTAGATGGTCTCGGTGTAACCGTCGACCTTGGCCTGCTCGACGACGTTGCGCAGGTAGTCACGCACCGCGCCGAACCGCTCGAAGTAGTCGGTCATGAGCTGCTTGGCCTCTTTGGTGTCGATGCGCAACTGCTTGGACAGCCCGAAGGCGCTGAGGCCGTAGGCGAGCCCGTAGCTCATGGCCTTCACCTTGCTGCGCATCTCACCGGAAACATCGGCGGGGTCGACACCGAAGATGCGCGAACCGACGAAACGGTGCAGGTCCTCCCCGGCGTTGAAGGCGTCGATCAGCCCGGCGTCCTCGGAGAGGTGCGCCATGATGCGCATCTCGATCTGCGAGTAATCGGCGGTGAGCAGGCTCTCGCTGTCGGCGCCGGCCTGGAACGCGGCGCGGATGCGCCGGCCCTCCTCGGTGCGCACCGGGATGTTCTGCAGGTTCGGGTCGTTCGACGAAATGCGGCCGGTGGTGGTGCCGATCTGCACGTAGGTGGTGTGGATGCGGCCGGTCGTGTCGATCGCCTTGTCGAGCGTTTCTACGATCTGGCGCAGCTTGGTGGCGTCGCGATGCTTGAGCAGCAGATCGAGGAACGGATGCGGGTTGCTGGCCTGCAGGTCGGCAAGGGCGCCGGCATCCGTTGAAAATCCGGTCTTGTTGGCCCGGGTCTTCGGCATCTCCAGCTGCTCGAACAGGACGTCCTGCAGCTGCTTGGGCGACCCAAGGTTGACCTCACGGCCGATCTCGGCGTAGGCCGCCGCGGCGAGGCTCGCCGTACTGGCCCCCAGCTCAGCGGACAGCTCGGCGAGTTGCTCGTGCGACACACTGACTCCGGCGAGTTCCATGTCGGCGAGGGCCAGCAGGGTTGGCAGCTCGATCTCCAGCAGCAGCTTGAGCGAGCCGGGGTCGAGCGCCTGTTCAACAGCAGCGAACACCCGCATCGTGTACCAGGCCTGGGCAGGGGAGCCGGCCTGCTGGGTCTCGTCGGGTACGAGCTGGTTGGGGTCGGCGATCGGCAGCGTTTCGTCGAGATAGCGCGAGACCAGGTCGGCCAGGGTCTTGTCCGGGCCACCGGGGCGGATAAGCCAGGCCCCCACCAAGGTGTCGAAGGCCAGACCGGCGAAGGGCAGTCCGCTGCGGCGCAGCGCTTTCACCTGGTGTTTGGCGTCGTTCATGATCTTCGGGGCGTCGCTGGCGAGCCACGCTTCGAGCGGGGCGTAGTCCTTGCGATCGGCCTGCCAGGGCAGGTTGATGGTCTCGGTCGGACTGGCTAGTCCGAAACCGATCGCTTTGCCGTCCTGTACCTCGACGGTCAGGCCGAGTCCGGCCGGGCGGGCGGCTGTGGCCCGGTCAAGCCAGGACTGCAATTCTTCGTCGAGCAGATCCTGCGCGACGGGGGCTTGAACGGCGGGCACCTCATCGATGACGGCGACGGCCGCTTCAACCGCCGGGTCCTCACCGGCGAGTTTGAGCACCCGGTCGAGCAGGGTCTTGAACTCGAGGCGGGTGAAGATGTCGCGCACGGCGTCGGTGTCCATGGCGCCGCGTTCGAGGGCGGCCACGGCCAGCGGCAACTCCAGGTTGGTGACCAGGCGGTTGAGACGGCGGTTGCGAATCGCGTTCTCTTTTTGCTCGCGCAGGTTGTTGCCCACGACGCCCTTGATCTCCTCAGCGTGTTCCAGGATTCCGTCGAGGCTGCCGTACAAGCCAAGCCACTTGACCGCGGTTTTCTCGCCGACCTTGCTGATGCCGATCAGGTTGTCGCTGGTTTCGCCGACGAGAGCGGCGACATCGGGATACTGCTCGGGCTCGATGCCGTAGCGTTCACGCACCCGGGCCGGATCGTAGCGGGTGAGGGCTGACACGCCCTGGCTCGCGGGGTACAGCAGGGTGACGGTCTCGTTGACCAACTGGATGGCGTCCCGGTCGCCGGAGACGACGAGCACGTTGTAGCCGGCCGCTGTCCCTTCGACCGACAGCGTCGCGAGAATATCGTCGGCCTCGTAGTCTTCCTTGGTGATGGTCGTGATGTTCATCGCGGCGAGGGCTTCCTGAAGCAGCGGAATCTGGCCGAGAAACTCCGGCGGCGTCGCATTGCGGGTGCCCTTGTACTCGGGGTATTCCCTGGTGCGAAAGGAGGCACGGGAGATGTCGAATGCAACCGCGAGGTGCGTCGGCTTCTCGTTGCGCAGCAGGCTGAGCAGCATCGACAGAAATCCGTGGATGGCGTTCGTATGCTGCCCGGCGTGGGTCTGGAAGCTGTCCACTGGCAGGGCGAAGAACGCCCGGAATGCCAGGGAATGGCCGTCGATGATCATCAGGGTAGGCTTTTCGGAGTCCAACACTCCCCCAGCCTACAAGTGTCTTCCCACGTGGGCTCCCCCGACCAAAGGTGATCATGTTCGATACGACTGACGACGCACTCGCCTGGGTTCAGCAGCGCGGCGGCGGAGACCTGGCCGACAAGATGGGGCTGGAGTTCACCGAGTTCACCATTGACCGGGCCGTGGCACGGATGCCGGTGGCCGGCAACACCCAGCCCGCCATGCTCATGCACGGTGGCGCTTACGTCGTGCTCGGCGAGTCGCTCGGCTCGATGGCCGCGAACCTGCACGCCGGTCCGGGAAAGCTCGCCGTCGGTATCGAGATCAACGCCTCGCACAATCGCTCGGCGACGACCGGCTACGTCACCGGAGTTTGCACGCCGATCCACCTGGGCCGCACGCTCACCACGCACGAGATTGTGGTCACGGACGACGCCGGGCGGCGCTGCTCGACGATACGCATCACGAACATCATTAAGGACCTTCCGCCGCGAGGCTAGTTTTCCGGCTCGATCAGGCCGATGAACGCACTGAGTTCGGCGACGCCAGCGGGCGTCACCGGCAGGTATTCGGTCAGCGCCGGTGAATAGACCAGGTACGCGGCCCATTGAGCCCGCGAGATGGCTACATTCAGCCGATTCTTCAGAATGAGGAAGGCCATGCCGCGCGGCACGTCATCGGCCGAGCTGGCCGCGAGCGTGACGATCGCGACAGCCGCCTCCTGGCCCTGGAACTTATCCACCGTGCCGACCCGCACGCCGGAATACCCGGCATCGGTTAAGGCCTGGCGCACGAGGACCACCTGGGCGTTGTAAGGGGTGACGACGATGACATCCGCTGCAGCCAATGGGTCGTTGCGGCGCCCCGCGGTCGGGTCGGTCCACAGCCGGTCCAGCGCGGCGCGCACGAGGGCGACCACTGCCTGCGCCTCTTCGGGTGAGGAGACGGCGTTGCCGGTGTGTATGACCGGAACGGCGTGCACCCCTGGCGCGACGCCAGCAAGCGACCGTGTCGAGGTGACCGGGTTAGCACGCAACAGACCGCCATAGGAGAGACGTGAGACCGGCGCGGTGACCGCAGGATGCAGGCGTCGACTCTCAGCCAGAAAATAGCCTTGCGCGGCTGGTAGCACGTCATGGCCGGCCGCGACCCAGCCAAGCGCCGACTGGTCGATCGGCTCCGGGTGGGTTCCCTGGCTCACCTGCGGCAGCTGTTGCGGGTCGCCCAGCAGCAGCAGGTTTTGGGTGCCGACACTTGCGGCGATGGTCGAGGCGAGTGAGAACTGCCCGGCTTCGTCGACGACCAGCAGATCGAGGCTGTGGCGGGGCACGCGCGCCGGATTGCTGAAGTCCCAGGCGGTGCCGCCGATCACGAATCCGGTGGCCGTGTGATCGAGTGCGAACAGCAGCTGGCCGTCTTTCGGCAGCATCGTGTAGCCGACTTCAGCCTCGTCGGCCCCCGTCTTCGCCACCTTGCCGACGAGGGCCGGATCGAGCCCGGCCGAAACGACGGCGCCAAGGAGATTCTCGACGACCGCGTGGGACTGGGCGACGACACCGATCTTCCAGCCGTGCTGTTGCACGAGGGCGGTGATGACGTGGGCGCCGAGGTAGGTCTTGCCCGTGCCGGGCGGGCCCTGGATCGCGAGAAAGGAGCGGTCGAGGTCGAGCAGGGTCGCGATGACAGCGTCGATCATGGTGCCAGCGGCCGGAACGGCAGCGAGGTGCCCCGTGCGGGTGCGCGGCGGGGTGCGGCGCAGAATGTCGACCATCGGGTCGTTCGGCCAGCCCGGCTGGGCGTCGACGATGGCTGCGGCCCACTCGTCGATGGCGGGTTTTTGCTGCATCGCCCGGGGCGGCGCGGCCGGTGCGACGGCACTCGGCCGGTGATCGTACCGGGCAACGTTATTCTGCAGGGTCTCTTCGACCAGGATGCCGCCGTCGTCGGCTACCTCGAGCACTTTCACGGTGCGGTGGGTGCGGGAGCCCTCGGAGGTGTCGGGGTTCTTAAACGGGCCCGGGTATTCATAGAGCAGGTAGGGGCCGGCCTGGTCGCCCGGCTTGATGCTGCTGCCAGGGGCAAGTCGCCCGCGAAGCCAGAGATGGCGGCGGTCGACGCGCTGCTGGCCCTCGCGAAACCAGTCCCGGTCAACGTCTACCCGTTCGACGATGAGCACATCGCGGGTGTCCTGCCACTCGTCGATCGGGTACTCGAGCCGGAAGTAGTGGCCCCACCAGAAACTCTTCTGCTCCCGGCGGTGATAATCGATGGCGGCGGCGGCGAAGGCGGCCGCCGTCTCGTCGCTACTGCGCGGCGTGTGGCCAGCCGTGACCGCAACGGCGAGTAGCGCGTCGCGCACCGGTGACGGTTCGAGCGTGTCGGCATCCGTCACGAGCTGGGTGTCGGCCGAGCGGACGCCTGCCCCACGCGCCAGGGCGAGCAGCCAGTCGCGCAGGCGCAACGTTGACACACAGTCGTAGCGGTTGTAGTCCGCGATGGAGTGGAGCATACGCTGGGCTTCTGACCGGTCGCCGTGCGCGTGCAAGTCGCGCGCGGCCGCGTATTCGGTGATGGAATCGGCCGCGTTGGTGACTTCACCGCCTCGCAGTTCGGTGCCCATGTAGAGCGGTTCGAGTTTCTTGATCGAGTACGAACGTGAGCCAACCCGCATGGTCTTGCGAATGAGCGGATACAGGTCGACCAGCACGTTCTCCCGCAGCAGTTGGTCGACCTGCTCCTCGCCGACGCCGTGGCGCGCTGCGAGGCTGAGCAGGTGGGTGCGCTCGTAGGCGGCGTAGTGGTACACGTGCAGGCCGGGGTGCCGAGCTCGACGGTCGGCGAGGTACGCCAGGAAATCGGTAAGCGCCTGCTTCTCATCGGCCCAGGTGTGCGCCCAGAAGGCACGGAACTCTTCATCGGTGTCGACCAAACCGAACAGGTAGTCAAGGCCCCACTGCGTGCTGGCGGGTTCGGTCGCGTCTGTTTCGGTCGCGTACGTCTCAGAGTAGAGCGGGTCACCCTCGAAGTCGAAGAAGATATCTCCGGGGTTCGGCTCTGGGAGCGCGACCAGCGCTCCCGGGTTGTACAGGTCGACCGGTGGGGCTGTGCCCGCGACCGCCTGCAGTTGCAGCAGGGCCTGCGTGCGAAGCGCGGCGAGGGTCGAATCGGCCATGCCTTCGATTGCGCCGGTGGACGCCGCGAGGTCATCAACGGAGCGAATGCCTCCGGCCGCGAGCCGAGCCCGCTGCGACAAACGCAGCCCGGCTACCAACAATGGGTCGCGATGCTGCTGCACCTCCAGCTCACAGGTGGCACAACGCCCGCAGACGGTATAGCGCGGGTCCCCCCACGCGACGACGGCGGTGTCGCTCAGGCGTTCCGCGATGATCTGCACGAGGCGGTGCTTGCGTTTGCGGTACACCGGGCGAATGTCAGCGAGATGGTGCACGCTGACCGAGCCGTCGCCGAGCAGCAACTCAACCGTGCCGGCCGTTTCAACCCCGATGCGCTCAAGCTGTTCCGCGTACGCGGCGAGCTGCAGCAGGGCGGTGACCCTGGCGTGCCGGGCGAGCTTGGTGTCCTGCAGCAGCCAGGCGCCGTCGTTCTGGCGCACGATGAAGTCGGCGAATCCGACGAAGGCGATGTGGCCGTTTGCGGTTTCCTCTCCGAAGTCGGGGTCAAAGAAGGTGGCTTGAAAGATGACCTCGGCGCCCTCGGTGAAGGCCAGCCGGGTGTCGTCGGCGGCGGTCTCGATGGCCGCGCGCGACATCCTCTCTGGCCGGGCGATTTCTGCGACCGACTGCGCGTGCCGGTAGCGTTCGAGCACCCGATGCTCGTGCGCGTCACCGAGCCGCGACGTGCGTTCGAGCAGGGCGTCGACCGGGTCGGGCACCGCGTCGATGCGGCCGAGTCTCGCGTCGATACGGCGCAGAAACGCGAACTCGCAAACGGATGCCGCGCTCAGGTCGCTCGCGCTCGTCACCACGCTGTCGTCCAGTAAGAACATGCGCCGCCTTTCCTCATCTGAGAGTATCGGACACCGCCGACAGGGCATCCGGCTAGCCCTCAGCCGAAACCAGGCAGGACGCAAAACGGCCCGGCAGAATCTGCCGGGCCCCTTTTTGCGGAAAATGCGTTACTTTTTGGCGCTGAGCTGCTCGATGATCGCCTGCGACACGTCGTGCATGGTAAGTCGACGGTCCATGGAAGCTTTCTGAATCCAACGGAAGGCTTCCGGCTCGGTCAGGCCCATCTTCTCGTTGAGCAGGCCCTTCGCGCGGTCGACGAGCTTGCGAGTCTCGAAGCGCTCGACCAGGTCGGCGACCTCGGCTTCGAGGGTGATGATCTGGCTATAGCGCGAGAGGGCGATCTCGATCGCGGGCAGCAAGTCGTTCGGGGTGAACGGCTTCACGACGTAGGCGAGGGCGCCGGCTTCGGTAGCGCGCTCGACCAGTTCCTTCTGGCTGAACGCGGTCAGCAGAACGACCGGGGCGATGTGCTCCTTCGAGAGGCGCTCGGCCGCGCTGATTCCGTCGAGCTGAGGCATCTTGACGTCCATGATGACCAGGTCAGGGCGGAGTTCCCGTGCCAGGGCGACCGCTGTTTCTCCGTCACCGGCTTCGCCGACGACTTCAAAGCCGTTGTCGCGCAGAATCTCGACGATGTCGAGGCGGATGAGGGATTCATCCTCAGCGACGACAACGCGGCGCGGAGGGGTGGGGGTGCTGTCTTGGTCGGTCACGAGGAAAGCCTACGGTATTCTGAACGAGTAGTTGCAAGCCGGTGTGGCGGAATGGCAGACGCGGAGCACTCAAAATGCTTTGTTCGAAAGGACGTGTGGGTTCGAGTCCCACCACCGGTACCAGATACCACGGTTAGTCAACCGTCGGCGTGCACGTGTGTGCAGAGTCGAGTTCTGAGTTGGTACGCACGAAAGCCCCGCCCGGGACAACCCGGGCGGGGCTTTCGTGCCAAGCGCTACTTCTTGACGTAGGCCGGTGCGACCTCGTTGTGGGCGTCGCCCACACGGTGCACGCGGATGTCGTTCGTCGAGCCGACGATTCCGGGAGGGGAACCGGAGATGACGACGACCTTGTCACCGATTTCGGCGAGGCCCTGACCGATGAGAATGTCGTCGACCTGGCCGAACATGGCGTCGGTGTGGGTCACCGGCTCCACCAGGAAGGTCTGAACTCCCCAAGTGAGGGCGAGACGACGACGGATGCCCGGCTCCGGTGTGAAGGCCAGCATGGGAATCTTCGACCGCAGACGGGACATGCGACGGGCCGAATCGCCGGACTCGGTGAAGATGCAGAGGAACTTGGCGTCGACGAACTCGGCAACCTCGATGGCGGCCAGGGTGATTGCGCCGCCCTGGGTGCGGGGGCGGTTGGTCAGCTTGCCGATGCGTTCCAGGCCGTGCACCTCGGTGGACTCGACGATGCGGGCCATGGTCTGCACCGTGACGACCGGGTATTCTCCGACGCTGGTCTCACCGCTGAGCATGACGGCATCCGCACCGTCGAGCACGGCGTTGGCGACGTCGCTCGTCTCGGCGCGGGTCGGTACCGGGCTCAGAATCATGGATTCGAGCATCTGTGTGGCGACGATGACCGGCTTGGCCATGCGGCGGGCGATCTCCACGGCCTGCTTCTGCACGATGGGCACGGCCTCGAGCGGAAGCTCAACGCCGAGGTCGCCGCGAGCGACCATGATCGCGTCGAAGGCGTCGACGATTTCTTCCAGGTTGTCGACGGCCTGCGGCTTCTCGATCTTGGCGATCACGGGAACGCGGCGACCTTCTTCGGCCATGATCTCGTGCACGCGGGTGATGTCCTCGGCGCTGCGCACGAAGGACAGCGCGATGAGGTCGGCGCCAAGGCGGAGGCCCCAGCGCAGGTCGGCCTCATCCTTCTCCGACAGGGCGGGCACGTTGACGGCCACGCCGGGCAGGTTGATGCCCTTGTTGTTTGAGACCGGGCCGGCGACGATGACGCGCGTGGTGACGACGACGCCATCCGTTTCAACGACCTGGACTTTCACCTTGCCGTCGTCGATGAGCAGGAAGTCACCGGGGTGCACGTCGTGCGGCAGGCCCTTGAAGGTCGTTCCGGAGAGTTCCTTGGTGCCGAGCACGTCTTCGGTGGTGATCTTGAAGATGTCGCCGACGGCGAGTTCGTACGGGCCGCCCTCGAACTTGCCGAGGCGAATCTTGGGACCCTGAAGGTCGACCATGACGGCGACGGCACGCCCCGAGTCGTTCGCGGCCTTGCGCACGTTGGCGTAAACGCTTTCGTGCACCTGGTAGTTGCCGTGGCTCAGGTTCATGCGGCAGACATCAACGCCCGCGTCGATGAGCGCTCTGATCTGCTCGTAGCTGGCAGCTGCAGGCCCGAGGGTGGCGACGATTTTTGCGCGTCTCATTCTGGTGAATCTCCGATTTCCGCGCTGTTCGGGCGCATTACGACGTGGTGCAGGAATGCTAGTGGATTAGAGGGCGAATGAGCGGTCCGTGGGCTTAACGGGAGACGGCAGCTGCGTCTGACCCTCCAGAAACTGGTCGACGGCGGCCGCAGCGGCCCGGCCCTCGGCGATGGCCCACACGATGAGCGACTGGCCGCGACCGGCGTCGCCGGCGACGAAGACGCCCTCATGGCTGGTCTGGTAATGGCCGTCGCGTTCCACGTTGCCGCGGCCATCGAACGGCAGTTTCAGCTGGTGGCTGAGCTCGTCTGGTTCCGGGCCGGTGAAGCCCATGGCGAGCAGCACGAGGTCGGCCGGAATCTCTCGCTCGGTGCCGGCCTTGGGAACGCGGCGTCCGTCGAGGTATTCCGTCTCGGCGATGCGAATGGCTCGCACCTCGCCGAATTCGTTGGCCAGGAATTCGACCGTGGACGCGAGGTACTGGCGGGTGCCGCCCTCTTCGTGGGCGCTGGAGACCTCGAACAAGGTAGGCGACATCGGCCACGGCTGGTGCTCCGGTCGGGTGGTACCCGGCTGCTTGCCGATCGCGAGGTTGGTGACGGAGGCGGCCAGCTGGCGGTGCGCGGTCCCGATGCAGTCGGCTCCGGTGTCACCGCCGCCGAGGACCACGACATGCTTGCCTTCGGCGGTGATCTGAGCTTCGATGCTGCCGCCGGCGCCGATCTTGTTCTGCTGCACGAGGTATTCCATGGCGAAGTGCACCCCGGGCAGGTCACGGCCCGGAATGGGCAGGTCGCGGGGAACCATGGCGCCGGTCGCGACCACGACCGCGTCGTACCGAGCACGCAGGTCGTCCCAGGTGATGTCCACGCCGATGTTGACGTTGGCGCGGAACCGGGTACCTTCGGCCGTCATCTGCGCGAGGCGCAGTTCCAGGTGCTTCTTTTCCATCTTGAAGTCGGGAATGCCGTAGCGCAGCAGCCCGCCGATACGATCGTCACGTTCGAACACGGCGACGGTGTGGCCGGCGCGGGTGAGCTGCTGGGCGGCAGCCAGACCGGCGGGGCCGGAGCCGACGACAGCGACGGTTTTGCCGGTCAGACGGCCGGGCGGCTGCGGCTGCACCCAGCCTTTGGCAAAGGCCTGGTCAATGATCGACACCTCGACCTGCTTGATGGTGACGGCCGGCTGGTTAATGCCGAGCACACACGATGATTCGCACGGTGCCGGGCAGAGCCGTCCGGTGAATTCGGGAAAGTTATTCGTGGCGTGCAGGCGTTCGATGGCTGCGCGACCCTCATCGCGCCAGACCAGGTCATTCCATTCGGGAATGAGGTTGCCGAGCGGGCAGCCCTGATGACAGAACGGTACGCCGCAGTCCATGCAGCGCCCGGCCTGCCGCTTGAGCACGGCGGCATCTCCCTGCTCGTAGACCTCTTTCCAGTCCATCAAGCGGATGGCCACCGGCCGGCGAGCGGGAAGCTCACGTTCCGTGGTTTTCAGGAATCCCTTCGGATCAGCCATTGGTTACCTCCAGAATTCGATTCCAGACGACGAGTCCGTCGGGATCGAGTCCCTCGGCGACGGCCGTTTGTCTGGTCTCCAGTACGGCCGCGTAGTCGCGCGGCAGCACCTTGACAAAAGTGTTCATGGTTTCTTCCAGGTTGTCCAACATTCGCGCAGCGAGTGCCGAGTCGGTCTGGTCCCGGTGTTGTTCGAGCAGATCGCGCACGATCTCACGGTCGACACTGTCGAGGGACAGCAGTCGCAGCTCCCCCGACGTCAGCGCGTCGCGGTTGACGCGTTCGGCGGTCAGCCCGAAGACGTAGGCGGTTCCGCCGCTCATGCCGGCGCCGAGGTTGCGCCCGGTGTCGCCGAGGATGACAGCGAGGCCGCCGGTCATGTATTCCAGGGCGTGGTCGCCAACGCCCTCGACGACGGCGATCGCTCCGGAGTTGCGCACCAGGAATCGTTCGCCGACGATGCCGCGAATGAACATGCTGCCCTGGGTTGCGCCATAGCCGATGACGTTGCCGGCGATGACGTTGTCTTCGGCCGGGAATTGGCTCGCTCGGTCGGGTCGCACGATGATCTGCCCGCCCGACAGGCCCTTGCCGACGTAATCGTTGGATTCGCCTTCGAGCCGCAGGGTGATGCCGCTCGGCAGGAACGCCCCGAAGGACTGCCCGGCCGACCCGGTGAGGGTGACCTCGATGGACCCGGCCGGCAGGCCGTTTTCACCGTGGCGGAGCGTGACCTGGTTGCCGAGCATGGTGCCGACGGCGCGTTCGGTGTTGCGGATCGGCAGGTCGATTCTGACCGTGCCGCCGTGTTCAAGCACACTCTGGCTCCGACGAATGAGCTCGTTGTCGAAATGCTTGTCGAGTTCGTGCTCCTGCGCGCGCGCCCACTTGCGTGGTTCGCTCTCGGAGAAGTCCGGACCGCTCAGAATGGGCGAGAGGTCGAGTCCCTGCGCCTTCCAGTGCGTGAGGGCGCGGTTCATGCCCAGTACCTCACGGTGGCCGATGGCCTCCTCAAGGCTGCGAAAACCGAGTTCGGCGAGGTACTCGCGCACTTCCTGCGCGATGAACTCGAAGAAGTTCACGACGTGGTCGGCTTGACCGGCGAAGCGCCCCCGCAGCTCCGGGTTCTGCGTGGCGACGCCGACCGGGCAGGTGTCAAGATGGCAGACGCGCATCATGATGCAGCCGGCCACCACGAGCGGGGCGGAGGCGAAACCGAATTCCTCAGCACCGAGCAGCGCACCGATGAGTACGTCACGGCCGGTCTTCAGCTGGCCGTCGACCTGCACGACCACGCGGTCACGCATGCCGTTGAGCATGAGCGTCTGCTGGGTTTCGGCGAGGCCGAGTTCCCACGGCGTACCGGCGTGCTTGAGCGAATTGACCGGGCTGGCGCCCGTTCCACCGTCGTGCCCGCTGATCAGGATCACGTCGGAGAGCGCCTTGGCGACGCCCGCCGCGACGGCTCCGATACCAGACTGGCTGACCAGTTTGGTGTGGATGCGCGCCTTGGGGTTGGCCCGTTTCAGGTCGAAGATGAGCTGCTTGAGATCTTCGATCGAATAGATGTCGTGATGCGGGGGCGGCGAGATGAGACCGACGCCGGCCGTTGCATGTCGGGTGCGGGCGATCCACGGGTAGACCTTGGTGGGCGGCAGCTGGCCGCCCTCGCCGGGCTTGGCCCCCTGGGCGAGTTTGATCTGGATGTCATCGGCGTGGGTGAGGTACATACTCGTCACACCGAATCGCCCGGACGCGACCTGCTTGACCGCGCTGCGCCTGGTCGGGTCGAGCAACCGGTCGAGGTCTTCGCCGCCCTCGCCGGTATTGGATTTGCCGCCGAGGCGGTTCATCGCGATCGCGAGCGTCTCGTGCGCTTCCTGCGAGATGGACCCGTAGCTCATCGCACCGGTGGAGAACCGCTTGACGATCTGCGAGACCGACTCGACCTCGTCGAGCGGCACGGGCGGCCGCTGGCCCGGGTTGAGCGTGAACATGCCGCGCAGCGTCATGAGGGCTTCGGCCTGGTCGTCGACCAGCTTGGTGTATTCACGGAAAATGTCGTATCGCCGCGTGCGTGTGGCGTGCTGCAGTCGGAAGATGGTCTCCGGGTTGAACAGGTGCGGAGCACCGTCGCGGCGCCACTGATACTCGCCACCGGTCGCAAGGCGCTCGTGAGCGGTCACCGCGGCATCCATGGGGTAAGCGGATGCGTGCCGAGACAGATTTTCTACCCCGATCACGTCGATGCCGACGCCACCGAGTTTGCTCGTCGTGCCGGTGAAGTACTGATCGACGAAGGACTGGGCCAGGCCGACGGCTTCGAAAGTCTGCGCGCCGGCATAGGACGACACGGTAGAGATGCCCATCTTGGACATGATCTTGAGCACGCCCTTGCCGAGGGCCTTGATGACGTTACTCACCGCCTTTTCGGGTGTGACGTTGGTGATGATGCCGCTGCGAACGAGGTCTTCGCAGGTTTCCATGGCCAGGTACGGGTTGACGGCAGAAGCGCCGTAACCCATGAGCAGTGCCACGTGGTGCACCTCGCGCACGTCGCCGGCCTCGACCACGATGCCGACCTTCATGCGGTTCTCCGTGCGGATCAGGTGGTGATGCACGGCGGCGATCATCAGCAGCGACGGAATCGGTGCGAGGTCCTTGTTGGAATCGCGGTCGCTCAGCACGATGAACAGGGCGCCGGCGTCGATGGCCTCATCGACCTCGACGCAGATGGCGGCGAGCCGCTTCGAAAGCGCGTCTGCGCCTTCTTCGAAGCGGTACAGGCCGCGAATGGTCGTGGTGGTGCGGCTGCCGACAACGGGGTCGATGTGCTGGATCTTAGCCAGTTCGTCGTTGTCAATGACCGGGAAGTCCAAAATTACCTGCCGGGCATGCTCGGGGCCGGCGCTGAGCAGGTTGCGCTCCGGACCGAGACCGAGCTTGAGGCTCGTGACCACTTCTTCCCGGATCGAGTCGAGCGGCGGGTTGGTGACCTGCGCGAACTGCTGGGTGAAGTAGTCGAACATGAGCCGCGGGCGGTCGCTCAGCACGGCGATGGGGGTGTCGCTGCCCATGGCGCCGAGCGGTTCGGCGCCGGTACGGGCCATCGGAGCGAGGATGATGCGCACCTCTTCCTCGGTGTAGCCGAAGGTGCGCTGGCGACGCACAACGGAGGCCGGCGGGTGCACAATGTGCTCCCGCTCCGGAAGATCCTTGAGGTTGATGCGCCCCGTCTGGAGCCAGTCTCCCCACGGTTCGCTCGCCGATAGTTCGGCCTTGATCTCGCTGTCGTCGATGATGCGGCCCGCCACGGTGTCGACCAGGAACATCTGGCCGGGGCGCAGTCGTCCCTTACGCACAACACGAGCCGGATCGATGCCGAGCACGCCGATCTCGCTCGCGAGCACGACGAGGCCGTCGTCGGTGATGAGGTAGCGGCCGGGACGCAGGCCGTTACGGTCGAGCGTCGCGCCGACCAGGGACCCGTCGGTGAACACGATCGCAGCGGGGCCGTCCCACGGCTCCATGAGCATGGAGTGGTATTCGTAGAAGTCGCGACGTTCGTCGTCGAGGTCGGTTTGGTTTTCCCAGGCTTCCGGCACCATCATCATGATGGCGTGCGGCAGCGACCGCCCGGACAGGCTGAGCAGTTCGACAACCTCGTCGAACGAGGCGGAGTCGCTCGCGCCCGGAGTAACGATCGGCAGCAGCGGGGCCAGGTCGCCGAGCAGATCGGACTCGAGCTGGGACTGGCGCGCCCGCATCCAATTGCGGTTGCCCTGCACCGTGTTGATCTCGCCGTTGTGGGCGATCATGCGGAACGGTTGCGCGAGCGGCCACGAGGGGAACGTGTTAGTGGAGTAGCGGGAGTGCACGAGGGCGAGCGTCGAGACGAAGCGTTCGTCGGATAGATCGGGGTAGAACGGCTCAAGCTGCAGGGTCGTGACCATGCCCTTGTACACCAGGGTGCGGCAGGACAGCGAGACGAAGTAGATCTCAAGCTCACGTTCAGCGCGCTTGCGCAGCCGGAAGGTCTGGCGATCGAGGCCGATGTCGGACGCAGGCTCGCCCGCTTCGGTGGTGCGGGTGCTCTGCACGAACAACTGCTGAATGGCGGGCATGTTGGCGCGTGCCTGGCTGCCGAGGTCCTCCGGGTGCACCGGAACCTCACGCCAGCCAAGGATGGTGAGGCTTTCCTCGTCGGCGATGAGACTGATCGCTCGTTTGATTCCGGTGCGAGCGGTCGGGTCGGTCGGCAGAAATACGTTGCCGACGGCGTACTGGCCCACCGGGGGAAGCGCGAAATCGGTGACGGCGCGCAGGAAGGCATCCGGTATCTGCGTGATGATGCCGGCACCGTCACCGGTTCCGGCATCGGAGCCGACCGCGCCGCGGTGTTCGAGGTTGCGCAGCGCGTCGAGGGCCTGGGTGATGATGTCGTGCCCGGCGGTTCCGCGCAGGGTCGCCACCATGGCCAGGCCGCACGCGTCGCGTTCGGCCGAGGGGTCATACAGCCCCGAAGCTTCAGGCATGCTGCTGAAGCGGGAATAAAGAGGTTTCTGCGCCATTGAGACCGTCCTCACGAAATGACTGGCAGTAAGGGACGACGCTGGCCCGAAGAAGAAGTGTGCAGGAAAAACAGTAACGGGCGCCCGGTTCGGGCCGGGCCCGAACCGGGCGACGCTCGGAGAGTGTCAGCTGAGATGCAGCGAACTGTGTCTACAGTCGAGAAGCGCTCGAGCTTGTGGCTTGGGCCTCGGATGATTCGGTGTTGTTATCGTCAGACTCCGAATCGCTGTCATCGAATTCTACCCCAGCGTCCGGCGCAATCCATTCGCGACCGGGTACGTACGGGCTGGGTTCCAGGCCCGGGTGGCGGTGCCGCTGCACGAGAATGATCACAATGCCGAGCGCGATGGCCGCGATGGCCGCCCAGACATTTGTGCGGATTCCGAAGTAAATCTCGCTCGGGTCAATGCGAATCGACTCAAAAAAGCTGCGACCCAGACCATACCAGATGAGGTAAGCGCCCAGGGTCTGGCCGAAGCGCAGGCGGAACTTGCGCTCGAGGTAGAGGATGACCGCGACGCCGAGCAGGTTCCAGATGATCTCGTAGAGAAAAGTCGGGTGAAACAGGGTGTCGGCCGGCAGTCCAAGCGGGAAGGCCGGATTGCTTGACGGAATTTCCAGTCCCCAGGGCAGGGTCGTCGGCAGACCGAACAGTTCCGTGTTGAACCAGTTGCCCAGACGGCCGGTGGCCTGCGCGACCAGAAGAGCGGGGGCGACAGCGTCGGCGAAGGTCCAGAAGCGGATGCCGGCCAGACGACAGCCGATGTACGCACCGACCGCTCCGCCCAGCAGCGACCCGAAGATAGCGTTTCCGCCCTCCCAGATGTACAGGGTACGCAGCAGATCGGCACCCTCGAAGAAGTAATCACCGGGGTGGGTGAGCACGTGGTAGATGCGGGCCCCGACGATACCCAGCGGAACGGCCCACAGGATGATGTCGAGCACGACCCCCGGCTCGGCGCCGCGTCTGGTCAGGCGGCGGGAAGTGATGATCGTAGCGAGGATGATTCCGGCGAGAATGCACAGCGCGTAAGCGTGAATGCGGAAGGGGCCGAGATCGAAGAAGCTCCAGTCGGGGCTCGGGATACTCGTGCTCAAAAGACTCAAGGACACCTGGGTACTACCTTTCATCGTGACTCACGTCACCGGGGGCGAATCGATCGATTGTCTCGAACTATTTAGTGTAGATCGCGCCTGGATTTACCCGGGCGATGAGGCTGGGCGAATATCTTGCGCGCCCGCAGCGAGTTGCAGTGCCAAACGCGCAACGGCCGGCACTCCCCCGTCGGTGAGCGCCTTCACGAGGGCCGAACCGACAATGGCGCCGTCGGCATAGCCCAGGATCTCGCGCACTTGCTCCGGGGTGGAGATGCCGAGGCCGACACACGCGCTCGTGCAGCCGACCGCGCGTAAACGCTCGACCAGGATGCGTGCGGCCGCGTCGACGCCGGCGCGAGCGCCGGTCGTCCCCATCGTGGAAACGGTGTAGACGAAGCCGCGGCTGGCTTCGATTGCCTGGATCAGGCGAGCATCGGACGAGGACGGTGCGGCCAGGAAGACCCGGTCGAGTCCAGTACGAATGCTTGCTTCCATCCAGTCGCCCGCTTCGTCGGGGATCAGGTCGGGCGTGATCAAACCGGCGCCGCCCGCAGCGCGCAGGTCGTCGGCGAAGCGCTCAACGCCGTACTGCACGACCGGGTTCCAGTAGGTCATGACGAGTACGGGGGCGTCGACCTGGGCAGTGATGGCCCTGATGGCTTCGAACCCGTGACGCAGTTTGAAGCCGTTGGCGAGTGCCTGCTGGGTGGCCGCCTGAATGACCGGGCCGTCCATGACCGGGTCGGAGTAGGGAAGGCCGAGTTCGATGATGTCGACGCCGTTGGCGACGAGGGCCACCGCGGCGTCGATGCTCTCGGTCAGTGTGGGAAACCCCACCGGCAGGTACCCGATCAAGGCGCCGCCGCCCTCGGAGCGTCGCCGGGAAATGGTCTGTTCGACCGTGCTCACCACGCCTCCGGCGACTGCGTCGCTGATTTTCGGGGTGCTCATGACTGCTCCGCGCCTTCGTCGAGCAGGTCGAAGTATCGGCCAGCTGTTTCCATGTCCTTGTCGCCGCGCCCGCTGAGGTTGACCAGGATGGTCGCCTCCGGGCCGAGTGCGCGGCCGAGTTCGAGAGTGCCGGCGAGGGCGTGCGACGATTCGATCGCCGGAATGATCCCCTCCGTGCGGCTCAGCAGCCGCAGGGCGCTCATCGCCTCATCATCGGTGATCGGCAGGTAGGTAGCCCGGCCGATGCTCGAGAGCCAGGCGTGCTCCGGACCGACCCCCGGGTAGTCGAGGCCCGCCGAAATGGAGTGCGATTCAACGGTCTGACCGTCTTCATCCTGCAGCAGCATGCTGCGGGCGCCGTGCAGCACCCCGGGACGGCCCTTGGTGATGGTGGCTGCGTGCCGCAATGTTTCAACGCCGTCGCCGGCCGCTTCATAGCCGAACAGCGCAACATCGGCATCGTCGAGGAAAGCGTGAAAGATTCCCATGGCGTTCGAGCCGCCGCCGACGCAGGCGGTGACGGCGTCCGGCAGGCTGCCGGTCAGGTCGAGAACCTGCTGCCGGGCCTCTTCCCCGATGATCTTCTGAAAGTCGCGCACCATGGCGGGAAACGGATGCGGTCCGGCCACGGTTCCGAAGATGTAGTTGGTGGTCTCAACGTTGGTGACCCAGTCACGCATGGCGTCGTTGATGGCGTCTTTCAGGGTGCGTGAGCCGGTCTTGACCGGCACGACTTCGGCGCCGAGCAGGCGCATCCGTGCCACGTTGAGGGCCTGACGCTCGGTATCGACCTCGCCCATGTAGACGACACATTCCAGTCCGAACAGGGCGGCGACGGTGGCCGTGGCCACTCCGTGCTGGCCGGCTCCGGTTTCAGCGATCACGCGAGTCTTGCCGATCCGCTTGGTCAGCAAGGCTTGTCCGAGCGCGTTGTTGATCTTGTGTGAGCCGGTGTGGTTGAGGTCTTCGCGTTTGAGGATGATGCGGGCGCCACCGGCATACTCGGCGAAGCGCGGCACCTCGGTGATGATGGAGGGGCGCCCGGTGTAGTTGCGATGCAACTCCATCAGCGCCGCAGCGAAGGCGGGATCCTTCTTGGCGAGCTCGTATTCCGCTGTGAGTTCGTCGAGGGCCGCCACGAGGGACTCGGGCACGAACCTGCCGCCGAATTCGCCGAAGTACGGCCCGGACTGCAAACGCAAGGATTCATTTCGCAAAGACATGTTAAACCGCCAAAAACTCGGAGAGGGTTCGGATGGGATCACTCGTGACGAGCGCTTCGCCGACCAGGACGACGTCGGCGCCCGCAGCACGATAATGTGCGACGTCAGCGGCGGTTTTGACGGCGGATTCGGCGACACGGATGACGCCGGACGGGATTTTATCGGCGAGAGTGCCGAAAAGGTTCTGGTCAAGGTCGAAGGTGGACAGGTTGCGCGCGTTGACTCCGACCAGATTCGCGCCGATATCGAGCGCCCGGCTCACCTCGTCAGCGCTGTGCGTTTCGACCAGCGCGGTCATGCCGAGCTCACGGATGAGATCGTGCAGCGAGACCAGAGTGCCCTGGTCGAGGGCCGCCACGATGAGCAGCACAAGGTCGGCGCCGGCCGCGCGGGCCTCGAACACCTGATACGCCGTGCCGATGAAGTCCTTGCGCAGGATGGGAATGCTCACCGCAGCCCGCACCTGCTCGAGGTCAGTCAGGGAACCGTGAAAACGCCGACCCTCGGTGAGCACGCTGATGGCGCTCGCCCCGCCGGTCTCGTAGGAGACGGCCAGCGCTGCCGGGTCGGTGATGGCCGCCAGGGAGCCGCGACTCGGGCTGGACCGCTTGATCTCGGCGAGAATCTTCACGCGGTCGATCGGGGCCAGCGCTGCCAGCGCGTCGAGGGCGGGCGCGTGGGCGCGCGCCGCAGCCTCCGCACTCGCCAACGGGCGAGTGTGGAGGCGTTGTTCGGCGTCGGAAAGCGCGCCAGCGAGAAGTTCTTGAAGCACCAGGTTTCAGCGCAGCCGCTTAGTTGCCATGCGGGGCTGGTAGGGCGCTGACGCCGTAGCCGACCTTGCTCAGCGCGTAGCCGACAATGACTCCCACAATAAGCAAACCGAACGACGCCCAGACGAGCCAGGCCAGCTCGAAGAAGAAGGCGATGGTGCCGATCGTGAAAGCTGCCAGCATGATGGTGACGGCCGTCCAGGCCGCCGCGGAGTGGCCGTGTCCGGGATCTGACGGATCGATGCTCATGGTTCTCCTCGTGAATACGTATCGCTCTGTGCGTTGACAAGCGGGTCAAGTCTAGCGGAGCGAGGGCTGCCGTTCAGCGAGCGGTCGGGTCTTCGCCGCGGCTGAGGTCGTCCCAGTCACCGACGGAGTCGTTTGGTGCGAGTTCGACGGGCGCGTGGCCGACGGGCGCGATGGTGTCGGGCCCGTCGGGCGACGCCACCGTTTCAAACCGTACGGCCTGGTATTTGCGCGTCGGGCCCGGCCAGCGGGCGCTGGTCAGGATGACGGCCAGCCCGGTGGCCGCCATGATGACAGCGGCAGCCAGGGCGACGAACGGCCAGGTCGTGACGACCGTGCCGAGCACGCTGAGCCTGATGGATTCGTGCCCGGCGATCCCCGTCGCGGCGGTGACCGCTGCCGCGCTGGCCTGGGCGGGGTCCTCGAGCGCGAGAAACGCAGCGAGGAACACCGAAAAGCCCAGCAGCATTTCAAGTGCTCCGAGCACGATACGGATGACCCGCCCGGCTATGGTGAGGGCTCCGGCAAGAGCGAATCCGGACAGGGCCAGTGCCGTCAGCGCGGGAGCGGCGACGGCACCGTCGATCTCCAGCACCTGGGTGCCGGCGTCGGGCAGCCCAACTTCGGCCTTAATCCACACCTGGGTCCACGCCAGCAGCGCGAGGGAACTCGCGCCCAGGATCGTGAGGATGAGAACGAGTTTGAGCCGGCGCGGAGGCATCCGTCGTTTCATCAGTACACCCGGCGCATCGCGTTGGCCACGGCCACCGCACGCAACGGCGCGGCCGCCTTGTTCTGCGATTCCTGGTACTCGGAAGCCGGATCGGAGTCGGTGACGACGCCGCCGCCGGCCTGAACACGGGCGATGCCGTCCTTGATGGTGGCGGTGCGGATGGCGATGGCAAGGTCGGCGTCGCCGGCGAAGCCGAAGTAGCCGACCACTCCCCCGTACACGCCGCGTTGGGTGGGTTCGAGGGCGTCGATGATTTCAAGTGCCCGCGGTTTCGGCGCGCCCGACAGCGTTCCGGCCGGGAAGGTGGCACGGAAGACGTCGATGGCGGTCTTGCCGGGCACGAGGTTGCCCTCGACCGAGGAGACCAGGTGCATGATGTGGCTGAACCGTTCTATGCGCATGAACTCGGTCACCTCGACGGAACCGGCCGCGCAGACCTTGAGCAGGTCGTTGCGGGCGAGGTCGACGAGCATGAGGTGCTCTGCCCGTTCCTTCGGGTCTTCGGCGAGTTCGATCGCGTAGTCGGCGTCGGCATCCGGTGTGCCGCCGCGCGGTTTGGAGCCGGCGATCGGGTGCGTGAAGACACGCTGATCCTGCACCTTGACGAGCGCTTCTGGTGACGAACCGACGATCCAGTAGGGGTCACCGCCCGGCGTCTCAAGGCTGAGCAGGTACATGTACGGGCTGGGATTGAGGCTGCGCAGCACCCGGTAGACGTCGATGGGGTGGGCAGTGCACACGTGGTCGAAGCGCTGCGAGATGACGACCTGGAACACGTCACCGTCGATGATGTGCTGCTTGCCGACATTCACGGCGGCGAGAAAATCATCACGGGTGGTGCGATTGCTCGGCGCGCTCGGAGCCTGCAGGTCAACCTCGGCGAGCCAGGCTTCGGCGGGCGCGGCGAGGCGCTTCTGCAGGGAATCCAGGCGTGCGCACGCGTCAGCCCACAGCTCGTCGGGTGTGTCGGTGCCGTCGCCGAGGACGTTGGAGATCAGTTGCACGGTGCCGTACTTGTGGTCGAGTACGACGAGGTCGGCGACGAAGCTGAAGGACTGGCCCGGCACATCGTAATCGGCCGGCGGCTGGTGCGGCAGACGTTCAATCTGGCGAATCGCCTCCCAGCCGATGAAGCCGACCAGTCCGCCGGTCAGCGGCGGGTGTTCGGGCAGCCGCGGGGTCTGCCAGCGGTCGAACAGGAAGGCCAGGGCGTCGAGCGGGCGAAGGGTCGCGGCGGAGCCGAGTGCGCGATCGGCGGACAGTCCGTAGTCGATCCAGCGGGTGTCGTCACCCTCCTGGGTGAGCACGCCGAAGGAGGAGACGCCGACGAAGGAGAATCGCGACCATATTCCGCCCTGTTCGGCGGATTCGAGCAGAAAACTGCCCGGCAGGCCGTTGGCGAGCTTGCGATAGATGCCGACCGGGGTTTCGCCGTCGGCGAAGAGCTCACGAATGACCGGGATGACCCGGTGCGCGTCGATGAGCGCGTCGAACTGAGCACGCGTGGTGGAGCCGGCTGTGCGGGCGCCGGTCGCGGCCGGGGTGCTGTCGGTCATTCCAGGGGCCTTTCCTGAGCTGTTGCGCCGAGATCGCGGCCATCGAAGCAGGTGCGCGTGCCGGTGTGGCAGGCCGCTCCGACCTGGTCGACCTGCACGAGCAGGGTGTCGTTGTCGCAGTCGAAGGCTGCGGAGTGCACGTACTGGGCGTGTCCGGAGGTGTCGCCCTTGCGCCAGAATTCCTGCCGGCTGCGGGACCAGAAGGTCACGCGCCCCTCCGTGAGAGTGCGGTGCAGCGCTTCCCGGTTCATCCAGCCGAGCATGAGCACCTCGTGGCTGTCGAACTGCTGGATGACGGCGGGCAGCAGCCCGGCATCGTTGAAAATCGCAGCGTCGAGCTGATCGGTCAGTTTTGCGCTCATCAGCGCACCAGCATTCCGGCGTCGCTCAGTTCGCGCTTGACGTCGCCTATGGTCAGTTGTGCAGAGTGAAAAACGGATGCCGCCAGCACGGCGTCCGCGCCGGCCCGGATTGCCGGTGGGAAGTCTTCAACCCGTCCGGCGCCGCCGGAGGCGATCACCGGAACCCGGCTGTTAGCCCGCATGAGCGCGATGAGCTCGGTGTCGAAGCCGGCCTTGGTGCCATCGGCGTCGATCGAGTTGACCAGGAGTTCCCCGGCGCCCAGCTCGATCGCCTGTCGAGCCCAGGCGACGGCGTCCAGATCCGTCTCGGTGCGCCCACCGTGGGTCGTGACGACGAAGCCGCTCTCGGTGCGCTGGGAACGTTTGACATCGAGGCTCAACACGAGCACCTGGGCACCGAACCGGTCGGCGATTTCGCCGATCAGAGCCGGGCGGGCGATGGCTGCACTGTTGACGCCGACCTTGTCGGCACCGCTCGCCTGCAGCCGGGAGACGTCTTCGACGCTGCGAATGCCGCCGCCGACGGTGAGCGGAATGAACACCTGCTCCGCCGTCGCGCGCACCACGTCGTACGTTGTTGCGCGATTGTCGACCGTCGCCGTGACATCGAGAAAAGTGAGCTCATCGGCGCCCTGCTCGTAGTAGCGGCGGGCGAGTTCAACCGGGTCGCCGGCGTCACGCAGATTCTGAAAGTTGACCCCCTTGACGACGCGCCCGTTGGCGACGTCGAGACAGGGAATGACGCGAACGCTCAGGCTCATCGCTGGTTCTCCTCCGCTGGTTCTTAGAGGCGGGCGTTGTGAATGGTCGTGACCAGGATGGCCCTGGCGCCGAGGGCGTAGAGGGCGTCCATCACGTTGTTCATGTCGAGCCGGGCGATCATGACCCGAACGGCGGCCCATTCCGGGTCGTGCAGCGAGGAGACGGTCGGCGATTCGATGCCGGGGGCAAGCGCCGCAGCGGCGTCGAGCAGAGCCACCGGGATGTCGTAGTCGAGCAGCACGTATTGGCGCGCCACGAGCACACCCTGCAACCGGCGCAGCAGGGTGTCGATTCCGGCCTTGTCGTTGGTGGAGCTGATCAGCACGGCGGTGGATTCGAGGATGACCGGTCCGAAGATTTCGAGGCCGGCCTTGCGCAGGGTGGTTCCGGTGGAGACGACGTCGGCGACGGCATCCGCTACGCCGAGCTGAACGGCGGATTCGACCGCGCCGTCGAGTTCGACGAGGTCGACGGTCACCGAGTGGGTGGCGAGGAAGCGTTCGACCAGGCCGGGATAGCTCGTGGCGACGCGCAGGCCGTGGAGGTCTTTCAGCTGGGTGAAACGGCCGGCCGGCCCGGCGAAACGAAAGGTGGAGTCGCCGAAGTCGAGGCTGGCGATCTCGACCGCCGTGGAGTGCGAGTCGAGCAGCAGGTCGCGGCCGGTGATACCGACGTCGAGGGCGCCGGATCCGACGTAGGTGGCGATGTCGCGGGGGCGCAGGTAGAAGAATTCGACCCCGTTTCGCGGGTCGGCGGTGACGAGGTCGCGCGGGTCGCGGCGGCCGGTGTAACCGGCCTCGGCGAGCATCTGCGCGGCGGTTTCAGACAACGAACCCTTGTTGGGCACGGCAATTCTCAGCATGGGGTACTCTCTCGGTTCTCTTGCACACGACTAGTGACGGATACGGGCCAGCATGGGGGGCTGGCGCCGGTCACAGATGTCGGTAGATGTCGGCCGGAGAGAGACCTTTGGCGATCATCATGACCTGTAGGTGGTACAGCAATTGGGAGATTTCAGCGGACGTTTCGTCGTCGCTCTGAAACTCGGCGGCCATCCACACTTCGGCGGCTTCCTCAACAATTTTCTTGCCGATGGCGTGCACGCCGGCGTCGAGTTCACGAACGGTGCCGGAGCCTTCTGGGCGGGTGCGGGCCTTGTCGCTCAGTTCTACGAAAAGGTCATCGAATGTTTTCACTACTCTAGGTTACCCGCCCCGTGACGGTGGCTGCCCGCACGCTCGCGCAGCAGAGCGATCTGGGCGGCCGGATTCTCGGCTCCGAACACGCTGGACCCGGCCACGAAGGTGTCGGCGCCGGCGGCAGCAGCGATCTCGATGGTCTGCGCGGTGATTCCGCCGTCGACCTGCAGCCACAGGTCGAGGCCGCCCTGGTCAACCGCGGTGCGCAAGCGCGCGAGTTTCGGCATGGTCGATTCCATGAAGCTCTGGCCGCCGAAACCCGGTTCGACGGTCATGACGAGCACCTGGTCGAATTCGGGGAGCAGCTCGAGATAGGGCGTGATGTCGGTGCCTGGCTTCAGCGCAATGCCGGCGCGAGCGCCGATCTGACGCAAGCGACGGGCCACCGCGACCGGTTCGGTCGTGGCCTCGGCGTGAAAGGTGACCGAGAAGGCGCCGGCCTCGGCGTAGCCGGGTGCCCACCGCGCGGGGTCGTCGATCATCAGGTGGATGTCGAGCGGCAGCGACGACACCTGCTGCAGGCGTTCGACCATGCCGAGCCCGAAGGTGAGGTTCGGCACGAAATGGTTGTCCATAATGTCGACGTGCACCAGATCGGCCGAGCGGATGCGGGAGAGCTCGCTCTCAAAGTTGGCGAAATCGGCGGCGAGGATGCTGGGGTTGATGCGGGTGGCCATCCATTCAGCCTATCGAGCCGCAGCTCGTGCGTGGTTGCGTGCCACTTGGGGGGGGTCACCTATCCTCAAGGGATGCAACGATCGCACGCCCCGGATTCGCACCGGATCAGACCTGGGTCGCGGAGCCGACGGAACTTTTGTGTTTTTGCGGCTGTCAACATCGGGGCTGGATTGATGGTTCATTTCACCACTGCCGGACCGGTCGGCGATTTCGCTGCCGACGCCCTGTACGCGGTGTTGGCCTACCTGGTCGTGTCATTCATCGCTCCACGCCTTCGACAGATGGGCAGCGCAGCGGTTGCCTTTCTGGCCTGCGCGGCGGTCGAGGCAGCCCAACTCTCCCCGGCGCCGGCTGCCCTGGCCGATGCCTTTCCGCCGGCCAGGCTCGTTCTCGGCACGACGTTTGCGCCGGTGGATCTTCTCGCCTATGCCGTGGGGGTCCTGGCCGCGCTGGTCTGCGACAGGCTCATTCCGCGAGCCCGGGACCGCGCCCGCTCTGGGTAGGCGCTACGGTAATGGGCGTAGCGGCTACCCATCTTGGGCGCGCGCATCCGCTCGCTGGCGCGAGGGGCGCAGGCACCGGGGAGGCGCGCGGCGAGGGCGCCTGGCTACAGGGCGCGCTGCAGCAGCGTGATGAACATGGCGTCGGTACCGTGGCGGTGCGGCCAGAGCTGCACACTGCCGCTGTCGGCGGGCAGGTCAAGGTTCGCCGCGCTGAAGGACTGCACGACGGCGGCGGTGTCGAGCGCGGTCACCGCGCCGCCGGCCTTACGCACGGCGAGGGCCACGATCGCCCGGGTCTCGGCGGTGTGCGGCGAGCACGTGACGTAGGCGAGGATACCGCCGGGCTTGAGCGCGTCGAGAGCCGCGTCGATCAGGCCGGACTGCAGTCCGGCGAGGTCGGCAACGTCTTTCGGCTGCTTACGCCACCGGGCCTCCGGCCGGCGGCGCAGGGCGCCGAGACCGGTGCAGGGCGCGTCGAGCAGGATGCGGTCGAATTCGCCGGGATGCGTCTGGCCGATGGTCGTGCCGTCGACCTCCCACACCGGGACAGATTCGGGAAGGGCAGCGAGGGCGGTACGCACGAGGGTGGCGCGGGCAGGAACGAGCTCATTGGCCACGAGTTCGGCTCCCCCGGCGCGTGCTTCCGCGGCGAGCAGGGCGGCCTTGCCCCCCGGACCGGCGCAGAGGTCGAGCCAGCGCTCTCCCGCTACGATTGGCCGGGCCCGGCTGAGAGCCAGGGCGGCGATCTGGGAGCCTTCGTCCTGCACCCGAACGCGCCCGTCCGTCGCTGTCACGAGGTGGTACGGGTCACCCGAGTCGAGCACGAATCCGACCGGCGAGAATTCATCGGCCAGGCCCAGCCGTTCCCGGTCTGCGTCGGTGGCCAGGCCCGGCAGCGCCACCATGTTGACCTTGGCCGCCATATTGTCGGCGGCGAGCAGGTCGGCGAGCTCGTTCTCGTGGCCTTCGGCCTTCAGCGACTGGCGGAAGGCCCGCACGATCCAGGCGGGGTGCGAGTATTCGGCGGCGAGCCGGTCGTCGACGTTGACCGCGCGCTCGAGCACCCGCTCGCGCCATTCCTCGGCGCTCGACCGTGAGATGGTGCGGAGGACCCCGTTGGTGAAGCCGGTCGCCGAGCGCGAGCCCACCTGTTTGGCCAGGGAGACCGATTCGTTGACCGCGGCGTGGGTCGCCACGCGGGTGGCGAGCAGCTGGTGGGCGCCCAGACGCAGCACGTCGAGGATGGCGGGGTCGATTGCGGTGACGGCCCGGTTCGCGGCGAGGGCGATCACGCGGTCGTAGAAGCCCTGCATGCGCAGGGTGCCGTAGGTGAGCTCGGTGGCGAGGGCGGCATCCGCTGTAGTGAGGGCGGCGCGTTGGATGCGGGTCGGCAGCAGCAGGTTGGCGTAGGCGTCGGATTCCCGCACGGCGGCGATCACCTCGTAGGCGATGCGGCGGGCCGGCTGCACGAAATCGGCGGGGGCCTGCCGGGAACGCGCAGGGCCCGAAGGTGTCGAGCCGCTGCGGGTCGCATTTGTTCCAGCGCGGGTGTGTTCGTCGCTCATGAGGCAAGCACCGATTCTGCTCCCACTCCGCGCCACCAGTCGTTTGCTGTCATTGCTGTCTTTCCGGCCGGTTGCACGCGCAGCAGAACCAGCGGTTCGGTGTGCGTGCCCACGAGCACTGTTTTGTCGCGCTGCAGAATGGTTCCGGCAGGCAGGTTGGGTTCATTGACGCTGGGAGCGACCTCGATCAGTTTCAAGACGGCGCCGTTCACGATGGTGAACGCGCCGGGCTCGGGCGTCACCCCGCGAATGCGGCTGTAAACGGATGCTGCCGGCTGCGTGAAATCGATCCGCGCGTCGTCCCGCACCAGCTTGGGGGCGAGGGTCACCTCGCCGGTCTGCGGCACGGCCACGGCTGTTCCCGCGGCGAGCTCGGCGACGACGCGCACGAGCAACTCTGCGCCGCTGTGACTGAGCTCATCGAGAAGTACTCCCGATGTGGAATGTGCTGCGAGGGGTTGGGTGAAGCTGCCGAACACAGCGCCGGCATCGAGTTCGGGCACGAGCTGGAAGACGGCGGCGCCGATGAGCTCGTCACCGGCGATGACAGCGCGCTGCACCGGCGAGGCACCACGCCAGCGTGGCAGCACCGAGAAATGCAGGTTGATCCAGCCGAGCCGGGGCACCGAAAGCAGCGGCTCGCGCACGATTCCGCCGTACGCGACGATGACACCGAGGTCGGGCTGCAGGGCGCTGATCTGGTCGGTGGCTGCGGCGTCGAGCCGGTTGGTCTTCAGGACCGGGTAGCCATACCCGGCCGCGGCTTGCGCGACCGGCGACGGGGTGAGGAGGCGTTTGCGGCCGAGCGGGGCATCCGCTCGGGTGATCACAGAGACGATCTCGTGATCGGTGCCGGCCAGGGCCAGGAGACTGGGCAGCGCGACCTCGGGCGTGCCGGCAAAGACGAGTTTCATTTAGAGCAGCTCCGGGTCGTCGAATCGAACTTTAAGTGTAGGTGCCGGCTGGAACGAGCCCGACTTCGGCTTACGGCGGCGGGTGGCGTTCTGCACGACCGCCGCCTTGAGTGCGTGGGCGACCTCATCGCCGCGGGCGTAGCCGAACCGCACGACCGCACGCACGAGGGGCGCCTCGGTGTCGACCGGACCGAGTACGTCGAGGCCGGCGACCTCGGCCAGGGCGGTCACGGCGGCGTCGACGTCGGCGGCGGTTCCGGTGACCGAGGCGACCCGCACGGCCGGCGGAAAACGCAGCTGGCGGCGGTCGGCGAGCTCGCTCGCGGCGAAGACGTCGGGGCGCCAGGCGTTGAGAGCGCGAGCGAGGGCCCCGCCCACCCCGGCGAGCAGCACGGGAGCGCCGGGTGCGGCGAGGGCGGCCACGTTCGCCCACCAGCGCAGGCAATCCTCGCCGACGCGGAGGGATTCGCGGGCGAGCATGCGTTCACCGTCGAGAATGAGAATGGCACGGTAGCCGCCGGTCGGAACCGGTTCGGCGCCGCGGGTGGCGATGACGAGGGCCGGCTCGGCACCGAGGGTCTGAATGGTGTGCTCACCGTCGGCGACGATGACGCGGGCACCGGGAAAAGCCCGGCCGAGTTCTTCGGCGGTGCGCCCTGTGCCGAGGGTGACCACCCGCAGTTTGGTGCCCTCGCAGTGCGCGCAGCTCCAGCCGGCGGCGAGGGCGCCGCACCAGCGGCAGGACGGCACGGCCGACGCCGATTTGAGCCCGAGGGGCCCCTGGCAGTGCGTGCAGCGGGCCGCCTTCTTGCAGCCCTGGCAGGCGAGCATCGGCGCGTAGCCGGGGCTGGCGACCTGCACCAGCACGGGTCCGTGAGCGAGCGCCTCACGGGCCGCCTGCCAGGCGGCCGAGGGGATACGGGCGGCCCGGGCCTGCTGGTCCGGTTCGGACTGAAAGTCGGTGGGGATGATGCGCGGGTGGCGGTCGGCGGATGGGTTCACTTCGGTCAGGTAGTTCAGTTCGACCAGGCGCTGGGTTTCGACGCTGCGCGAGTGGCCCAGCAGCACGAGGGCGCAGTCGCAGTGCTGCTGGCGCACGAGGGCCGCGTCCCGGGTGTTGACGTAGGGACTGAGCGGTTCGGTGTAGAGCGGGTCGCCATCGTCCCAGACGGCGATGAGGCCGAGACGGTGCGCCGGGGCGTAGACGGCCGACCGATTGCCGAGAATGATGCGCGGCGCCGGTTCAAGGCAGGCCAGAAAGGCGCGGTAGCGGTCGGGATTGGGCTGGCGGGCGTCGACTCGGCTGAGCGGCAGCGTCGGGGCGAGCTGGGCCAGAGCGGCTTGCACCTGATCTTGGTCCCGAAAGTCGGGCACGCACAGAATGGCGCTCTGCCCGGTACCGAGCGTAGCAACGGCGAGTTCGGCCAGCGTCTTCGCCCACCGGCCGATCGTGCTGCCGTCATCGAGCTGCACGAGTTCGGGGATCGCCGCGACGGCCACGCGGTGGTGTTCCACAATCGCGGTGTCGAGGCGGCCGGTCGGGTACCCGACGAAGGCGGGCGTCGCCAGCGAGATGGGTGCCTTCTGCACACTGCTGCCCTCGACGGGCGCAATGACCGGGCGGCTGGGTGACGAAACGGTCGCCGGCGCGAGTGCCTCTGCCTGCGCGGTCGACGCAGCTGCAGCGCCCTGCGCGGCCAGCCAGGCTTTTTCTACCCGCACCTGTCGCGGCGGCACGGCGAGACGGATGATGTCACTCGCGTTCCCGGCGGCCCGATCCGCCAGCCGACGCGCCAGTTTCCACACGGCGGGAGTCAGCACGACGGCCGTGGACACGACCGAGTCGAGCGGGCTGAGGGCGCCGCGGTAGGCGGCATCCGTTTCAGAAGCTGACTCGGCGCGTGGATCGAAAACCTCGATCACGTAGGCGTCGACGACGCGCCCACCCGAACGGAACGGCACCTTCACACGCACGCCGGCGGACACCGGCTCGACCAGTTCGGCGGGCACGCTGTAGGAGAACAGGTGGTCCAGTTGCGGCAGCGGGGAATCAATCAGCACCCGTGCGACGAGGCCGGTGTGCGTCATGACGGGGCCGGCTTCAGAGGCCGGCGGCGCTGCGCAGGTCGTCGACCTTGTCGAGGCGCTCCCAGGTGAAGTCGGGCAGTTCGCGCCCGAAGTGGCCATAGGTGGCCGTCTGCGCGTAGATGGGTCGCAGCAGGTCAAGCGAGTGGATGATCGCTGCCGGACGCAGATCGAACACGGCGCGGATCGCCGCGGTGATCTCCTTGTCGGGCAACAGGCCGGTACCGAAGGTCTCAACGTACAGACCAACCGGCGACGCCTTGCCGATCGCGTAGGCGACCTGCACCTCGAGGCGTTCGGCCAGGCCGGCCGCTACGGCGTTCTTAGCGACCCAGCGCATGGCGTAGGCGGCCGAACGGTCAACCTTGGACGGGTCCTTGCCGCTGAAGGCACCGCCGCCGTGGCGGCTCGATCCGCCATAGGTGTCGATGATGATCTTGCGTCCGGTGAGGCCGGCGTCGCCCTGCGGGCCGCCGATTTCGAACCGGCCGGTGGGGTTGATCAACGTCGCGAGCGAAGACGAGTCGAGATCGATCGTGTCGAGCACCGGGCGAATTACGAGCTCTTCAACCTCCACTCGCAGCTGCTCGGTCAACACGGAGGGAGCGTGCTGGGTCGACACCACAACGGTTTCAACGGTGCGTGGAATGATGCCGTCGTAGCCGATCGTGACCTGGGTCTTGCCGTCGGGGCGCAGGTAGTCGAGCTCGCCGCTCTTGCGCACGAGGGCGAGGCGTTCAGCCAGCCGGTGCGCGATCCAGATGGGGATCGGCATGAGCTCGGGGGTCTCCCGGGTGGCGTAGCCGAACATGATCCCCTGGTCGCCGGCACCCTGCCGGTCGAAGTCGTCGAGGCTGGACTGCTCACGGGTCTCGAAGGCGTTATCGACGCCCTGGGCGATGTCGGGTGACTGGCCGCCGATGGAAATCTCGACGCCGCAGGACCGGCCGTCGAACCAGACGTCAGAGGAGTCGTAGCCGATGTCGGTGATGCATTTGCGCACGATCGACGGAATCTCCACGTAGGCCTCGGTGGTGACCTCACCGGCCACGTGCACGAGCCCGGTCGTGACGAGGGTTTCCACGGCGACCCGGCTGTGCGGGTCGTCGGTCAGAAGGGCGTCGAGGATGCTGTCGGAGATCTGGTCGCAGATCTTATCGGGGTGACCCTCGGTGACTGATTCCGAGGTGAAGAGGCGAAGATCGCTCATCTGGCCCGTCTCTGTTTATTAAAACGTAGTGGTGAATGAAAACGTAGAAGTTGAAAGTTACGTCGTGAAAACGTCGTTGTGCAGCAAAACCCACGAGTCGGACGTGTCTGGGCGACCCGACCTACCCGTCGTTGCGGCGGCTAGTCGATCAGGTCAAGTATGCAATTGGCCACCGACATTTTGCTGCCGGAGACCTCATTCACTATAACTCCGTGGTGATCGAGCACCGTCACGGTGTTACGTTCCGTACCGAACCCCTCGTGCTGACTGACCCGGTTCACGACCAGATAGTCGCAGCCCTTACGGGTGATCTTCTCGCGGCCGAGCGCGAGCAGCCGGTCGGCATCCGTTTCGGTTTCGGCGGCGAAGCCGATGATCAGCTGGCCCGGCCGGCGCGCAGCCGAGAGCCCGGCCAGAATGTCGGGGTTTTTGACCAGTTCGAGGGTGAGGGTGTCCCCCACGTCTTCCTTCTTGATCTTGCCGAGCTGCACCGTCTTGGGCCGGTAGTCGGCGACGGCAGCGGCCATGATGATGACCTCCGCCGATTGCGCGGCGAGCGTCATGGCCTCGTGCATCTGCAGGGCGCTGCTGACCAGCACCGTCGTGACACTGGTCGGAACGGCGACCTCGAGGTTGGCGGCAACGAGGGTGACCCGTGCGCCGCGGGCCAGGGCCGCCTGGGCGAGGTAGACGCCCTGTTTGCCGCTCGAGCGGTTACCGAGAAAGCGCACCGGGTCAAGCGGTTCCCGGGTACCGCCGGCGCTGATCAGTACGCGGCGACCGGCCAGATCCTGCACAGCGGATGCCTGATCCGCACCCGTCGTCGAAACCCGGTCCAGGACGGCCAGGGCCACCGCCACGATGGTCTCCGGCTCTTCCATGCGGCCGGCGCCGGAGTCGGTGCCGGTGAGCCGGCCCACGCCGGGGCCGACAATGGTGATGCCGCGCGACCGCAGGACCGCGACGTTCGCCACGGTCGCCGGATTGTTCCACATTTCGGTGTGCATCGCCGGGGCGATCACAAGCGGCGCCGTGCTGGCCAAAATAGTGTTGCCGAGCAGGTCGTCGGCGAGGCCGGCGGCGAGTTTGGCGATACTGTTGGCCGTCGCGGGGGCGACGACGATGAGATCGGCGCCCTGGCCGATGGCCACGTGGCGTACCTCGGCGACGCCCTCATAAAGGTCGGTGTGCACCGGGTTTCGGGAGATGGCTTCCAGTGTCGGCTTGCCGACGAAGCGCAGGGCGGCAGCGGTGGCGACGACGTGCACCGCGTCGCCGTTCAACACAAAAGCGCGCACGATGTTGACAGCCTTGTACGCTGCGATGCCACCGGTGATACCGACGACGATCGTGCGAGGTGTCTTCATCCTGCGCGCTTGAGAATTTATTGAGGGCTCGTGAAGCTTAGGCCTCAACGATGGGGCGGGAAACGAGCTTGTCGTCGTTGATCTCGCGCAGGGCCACCGAGAGCGGCTTGTCTTCGACGGTCGAGTCGACGAGCGGCCCGACATTGTCGAACAGGCTGCCTTCGTGCAGGTCGGCGTAATAGTCGTTGATCTGGCGTGCGCGCTTGGACGCGAAGATCACCAGAGCGTACTTCGAGTCGACCTTGGACAGCAGGTCGTCGATGGGCGGGTCAATGATGCCAGTGGGCTTGTTCGCCATTGGTGTCACACTCCTAATAGAGCACGGCCTGAGGCGGCGTGCGAGTTTTCGGGGATGTGCGTCCGGCGACGCACACGAATTCAGCAGAAACGAGCGCTACGACATGCTGGATGCAGCGCGGATCTCCATCAAGTCTACGACCTCACGGGCGGCGTCGCCGACATCGTGGTTGATCACCTGGTAATCGAACTCTCCCTGGGCGGCCAATTCGAGCTTTGCGGTCTCCAGCCGGCGAGCCTGTTCGGCGGCGTCTTCGGTGCCGCGGCCGATCAGGCGGCGCACCAGTTCGTCCCAGCTCGGCGGCAGCAGGAACACCAGGCGGGCTTCCGGCATGGCGCGTCGCACGGCCCGAGCACCCTGCAGGTCGATCTCGAGCAGCACGCTGTTCCCCGCGGCGATCGCCGCGTCGACGGGGGCGCGGGGGGTGCCGTAGCGGTAGGCGTTGTGCACCGTGGCCCACTCGAGAAGTTCGCCGTCTTCGATCATGCGGTCGAATTGTTCGTCGGAGACGAAGTAGTAGCTGAGCCCCTCGGTCTCCCCCGGGCGTGGAGCGCGTGTCGTCGCCGAGACCGAGAGCAGCACGTCGGGGTAGTTCTCTCGGATGTAGCCCGCGACGGTTCCCTTGCCGACCGCGGTCGGGCCGGCGAGCACAATGAGTTTGGAGTCGGCAACCCCGTGGCGCAGCACCGGCCGCTCAGAGAGAAAGTCGCGCAGGCGGTCGCGCTGGTGACGGCCCAGACCGCCGAGGCGTTTGGACGGCGAGATTTCAAGGCGGTTGATGATGCGCTGCATCTTGGTCACGCCGATGGCCGGGATACTCACGAGCAGTTCGGTGACCCGCAGCCGGCCCTCGACCCCGACCGGGTCCGTGATCGCCGCAGCGAGCACCTCGAGCGCGGTGCGTTCGCCGGAGGCGACTTCGGCCTTGACCTTGGCGCGGGCTCGGCGGGCCGCGACAGCGGCACGCGACGCGGCAACCCGATCAACTTCGGGCGGGGTGGGACGGTTTTCAACCACGAACGGCACCTACTTCGGCTACTCGGCGCTCAATGGCTTCTTCGATCCGGTGGGGTCCGGCCGAGAGCACACTGCGCGATTCACTCACGATAACCCCTCCGGCGTATCCACCATATATAGAGATCAGATCCATAATATTCCCACCCTGATGTCCGAAGCCCGGCGCGAGCACCGGTGTTCGAAATTCGCCCGAAACGTGCTGCACGTCGATACCGAAAGCGGCCAGGTCAAGTGTGGCGCCGAGTACGACTCCGATCGACCCGAGACCGGTCGGTACGCGAGCGGATGCCGCACCAGCGCGCGCATTCCGCTGGCCGACCTCGTCGAGAACGGCGCGGGCGACACTCGAACCGGCCTGCGGCCCGTCCGCTACGATCGCCTGCTGGATGTGCGCGGCCTCGGGGTTGCTGGTCGCGGCGAGCAGGAAGACGCCCTTGCCGTTCGCGGCCGCGAGGGTGAGCGGCGAGTCAAGCGAACCGACACCCATGTACGCGGCGAGCGTGAGGGCATCCACTTCGAGCGGGGAGCCCGGTGACAGCCACGCCTGCGCGTAGGCCTCGACGCTCGTGCCGAGGTCGCCGCGTTTGGCGTCGCCGATCACGAGCAGACCGGCCGCTCGAGCGTCGGCCAGCACCCGTTCCAGCGCCACAAACCCGGCGGAACCGAACCGTTCGTAGAAGGCGACCTGCGGCTTGACCAGGCCGACCCGGCCCGCCGCCGCTGCGACGACGGCGCGGCCGAACGATTCGGCGCCGGCGGCCGTGTCGGGCAGGTTCCATTCGCGCAGCAGCCAGGAGTGCGGATCGATGCCGACGCAGAGCTGGCCGCGGCTGGCGAACACCCGCTCGAGACGTTCGCCGAAGGAGACCACCGCCGCCGACCCGGCCGTCATCGCCTCAGCAGGGCCCGTCACAGCAGTGCCGTACGGGCGGTGGCGTACTCCTGGAGCGAGGTCACCTCGAACCCGTCGCGAATCGAGTCGATCGACGCGACAGCGGCGCTGAGCTCGGCGATGGTCGTGAACAGCGGAAGATCGCCGGCGACAGCGGCCGCCCGAATCTCGTACCCGTCGGCCCTCGCGGTGCTGCCGCCGGGAGTGTTGATGACGATCTGGATCTCTTCGCGGCGGATGAGTTCGACGATGGACACGTCGTCCTCCCCCGCTTTTTCGCTGAATTTGGTCACAACGCGGGCGCGGATGCCGTTGCGTTGCAACACTTCGGCGGTACCGATGGTCGCGTATATCTCGTAACCGAGCTGCTGCAGGCGCAGCATCGGCAGGATGATGGCCCGCTTGTCACGGTCGGAGACCGACACGAACACGGTGCCGGAGAGCGGGATTCCGCCATAGGCGGCGAGCTGGCTCTTGGCGAACGCCCGCGGGAAGTCGCGGTCGATGCCCATGACCTCGCCGGTGGAGCGCATCTCCGGGCCGAGGATGGAGTCGACGACGAGGCCCTCGGGGGTGCGGAAGCGGTTGAACGGCAGCACGGCTTCCTTCACGGCGACCGGCGATTCAATCGGCACCCGCGAGCCGTCGATGAGCGGCAGCTTGCCCTCGGCCTTGAGCTCGGCGATGGTCGTACCGACCATGATGAGCGCGGCGGCCTTGGCCAGGGTGATACCGAGTGCTTTCGCGACGAAGGGCACGGTGCGGGAGGCACGCGGGTTGGCTTCGAGCACGTAGAGCACGCCGGCGCCAATCGCGAACTGTACGTTGAGCAGGCCCTTGACCCCGATGCCGCGGGCGATGCCGAGGGTGGCTTCGCGCACCCGGTCGATTTCGGCGCGGCCGAGGGTGACCGGCGGCAGGGTGCAGCTCGAGTCGCCGGAGTGGATGCCGGCCTCCTCGATGTGCTCCATGACGCCGCCGATGTAGAGCTCGTGGCCGTCGTAGATGGCGTCGACGTCGATCTCGATCGCGTCGTCGAGAAAACGGTCCACCAGAAGAGGATGTCCAGCGCCGATGATCCCCTGCCCGGACATCCGCTTGAAGTAATCTGCGAGCGACGGGGAGTCGTAGACGATCTCCATGCCGCGGCCGCCGAGCACGTAGCTCGGGCGCACGAGCACCGGGTAGCCGATTTCTTCCGCCACGACGACAGCGCCGGCGAAGTCGATCGCCGTTCCGTTGCGCGGGGCCAGCAGGCCGGCGTCATCGAGGATCTTGGAGAACAGGCCGCGCTCCTCGGCCAGGTCGATCGCGTCGGGGGTGGTACCGAGAATGGGGATACCGGCCGCTTCGAGGCCGCGGGCGAGGCTCAGGGCGGTCTGCCCGCCGAGCTGCACGACCACACCGATGAGTTCACCGCTCTGGCTTTCGGCGTGGATGACCTCGAGCACGTCTTCGAGGGTGAGCGGCTCGAAGTAGAGCCGATCGCTCGTGTCGTAGTCGGTGGACACCGTCTCCGGGTTGCAGTTGATCATGATGGTTTCGTAGCCGGCCTCGGACAGCGCGAAGGAGGCGTGCACGCAGGAGTAGTCGAATTCGACGCCCTGCCCGATGCGGTTCGGTCCGGAACCGAGGATGACAACCTTACGGCGGTCGCTCGCGACGACCTCGGTCTCGTCGTCATAGCTGGAGTAGTGGTACGGGGTGAGCGCCGGGAACTCCCCCGCGCAGGTGTCGACGGTCTTGAAGACCGGGCGCACGCCGAGAATGTGGCGTACGGTGCGCACATCCGCTTCGCCGAAGCCGCGCAATTCGCCGATTTGCGCGTCGGAGAAGCCGTGGTCCTTGGCGAGGATCATGACGTCGCGGTCGAGTCGGTCGGCGGCCTTGACCTGCTCGGCGATCTCGTTGATCAGCACGATCTGGTCGAGGAACCACGGATCGATCTTGGTGGCGTCGAAAACTTGCTCGATGGTCGCGCCGCGGCGAAGGGCCTGCTGCACGGTGACGATGCGGCCGTCGGTGGGAATCTCGGCGACGGCGAGCAGTTCGTCGACCGTGCGGGTCTCCGTGCCCCAGTGAAAGCTCGAGCCGCGCTTCTCGAGCGATCGCAGCGCCTTCTGCAGAGCGGATGCAAAACTGCGACCGATGGCCATGGCTTCACCGACGGACTTCATAGTGGTGGTCAGGCGCTGGTCGGCGGCCGGGAACTTCTCGAACGCGAAGCGTGGCACCTTGACCACGACGTAGTCGAGGGTCGGCTCGAAGCTCGCCGGGGTGACACCGGTGATGTCATTGGGGATCTCGTCGAGACGGTAGCCGATGGCGAGCTTGGCGGCGATCTTGGCGATCGGAAAGCCGGTCGCCTTGCTGGCCAGGGCGGAAGAACGCGATACCCGTGGGTTCATCTCGATCACGATGACGCGGCCGTCGGCCGGGTTGATCGCGAACTGGATGTTGCAACCGCCGGTGTCGACGCCGACGGCGCGGATGATGTCGATCGAGATGTCCCGCAGGTGCTGGAATTCACGGTCGGTCAGGGTGAGGGCCGGGGCGACGGTGATCGAGTCGCCGGTATGCACTCCGACCGGGTCGACGTTCTCGATGGAGCAGACGACGACGGTGTTGTCGGCCGTGTCGCGCATCATCTCGAGTTCGTACTCTTTCCAGCCGAGAATCGATTCCTCGAGCAGTACCTCGGTGGTCGGGCTGTGATGCAGGCCGTCGGTGACGATGCGGCGCAATTCCACCTCGGTGTAGGCGAAGCCGGAGCCGAGCCCGCCCATGGTGAAGGAGGGGCGAACGACCAGCGGGTAGCCGAGGTCGGCGGCGTAGCCGACGGCTTCCTCGACGGTGCGCGCGATGAATGAGCGGGCCACACCGGCGCCGGCATCCAGTACGAGCTGCTTGAAGATCATGCGATCTTCGCCCTTGTTGATGGCGTCGAAGCTCGCGCCGATCAGCTCGACGTCATACTTTTGAAGAATTCCGCGCTCGTGCAGTTGGATCGCCGCGTTGAGGGCGGTCTGCCCACCCAGCGTCGGCAGAATCGCATCCGGTCGTTCCTTCGCGATGATGGTCTCGAGGATCTCCGCCGTGATCGGTTCGATGTAGGTCGCATCGGCGAAGTCGGGGTCGGTCATGATGGTGGCCGGGTTCGAGTTGACCAGGATGACGCGCACGCCTTCCTCGCGCAGTACGCGGCAGGCTTGCGTGCCGGAATAGTCGAACTCGCAGGCCTGGCCGATGACGATCGGGCCGCTGCCGATGACAAGAACACTGTTGATATCGTCGCGCTTGGGCATTATTTGGTTTCTCCTGCAACGGCTGACTGCGCAGCCAGAACAACGTCTCTGAATCGATCGAAAAGGTGGTTGGCGTCGTGCGGGCCGGAGGCAGCTTCCGGGTGGTATTGCACCGAGAAGGCGTTGATATCGAGGCAGCGGATGCCTTCGACCACCTGGTCGTTGAGGCTGTAGTGGCTGACCTCGACCCGGCCGAAGCCGGTGCGCGACTCGTGCACGCCCTCAATGGGCATGTCGACCGCGAAGCCGTGGTTCTGCGAGGTGATCTCGACCCGTCCGGTGGTCTTGTCGAGCACCGGCTGGTTGATGCCGCGGTGTCCGAATGGCAGTTTGTAGGTGCGAAAACCCAGCGCGCGGCCGAGAAGTTGGTTGCCGAAGCAGATGCCGAAGTAGGGAATGCCAGCCCGGAGCACTTCCTGCAACAGGGTGACGTGCGCGTCGGACGCGGCCGGGTCGCCCGGTCCGTTCGAGAAGAACAGGGCAGAGGGCTTCAGCGAGAGAACATGCTCTGCGGTGACCGACTGCGGCAGCACGAGCACCTCGAAGCCGCGTTCGGCGAGGTAGGTGAGTGTGCTGCTCTTCACACCGAGGTCGAGCACAGCGACGGAGCCGATGCGTTCACCCTGCGCGGGAATCGAGAAGGGTTCGACGGTCGAGACCTCGAACGACAGGTTGCGACCGCGCATGGCAGCCCCGGCGAGCACCCGTTCGAGCTGTTCGCTGTCAGAGAGGCCGAACAGGTCGCCCGAGAAGATGCCGCTCTTCATGGCGCCCGCAGAACGGATGTGGCGGGTGATGGCGCGGGTGTCGATGCCGCTGATGCCGACAACACCCTGTGCTTCGAGGTCATCGTCGAGGGTTCGGGTGGCGCGAAAGTTGGAGGCGATCCGGGCCGGCTCGCGCACGATGAAGCCGGCGACCCAAATCTGCCTGGACTCCATGTCCTCATCGTTCATGCCGGTGTTGCCGATGTGCGGCGCGGTCATCAGCACGATCTGGCCGGCGTAGGACGGATCGGTCAGGGTTTCCTGGTAGCCGGTCATGCCCGTGGCGAAGACGATCTCGCCCAGAGCCTGACCCTCGCTGCCATACCTGCGGCCGACGAAACGGCGGCCGTCTTCAAGCACGAGCACGGCCGGGCCGGGCTTGTCCGCCACGGAGGAGGACGTCAGGCCAGCGGATGCGCCGACCTCGCTTGCAACGACGTCAGCTGATGCCGCCTGGTCGGGTTCTGTCTGGTCTGGTGCGGTCGAATCGGGCACGTCAGGCCTCACTTTCGTCTTGATGGGCCGGGGCGGCGGCCGTTACGGCAAGGGTGCGGATCGAGTCGACGAGGCGAGCCCGATCATTGGGATCGATGATGCGAAAGAAGCTGTCGACAGCGCGACGGTCGGGGGTGCCGGTGGCCAGCCGCCAGGACAGGCGCAGGAGACCGTCGGTTTCGACGGCCCGGTCGATGGCGACCCGGGCGGCACCGACCGCATCGATGGCGCCGGCCGGAACGAAAACCGGCTCATTGCCGTCGAGGTCGAGAATGATTCCGGCCTCCGTCACCATTAGGGCGGCGCGGGCGCGAAAGCCGAGGCCGGCAATGGCGAGCCGTTCAAGCGGCGCGTCGCGCGGAGTCGTCGCCACGTAATAGGCTTCGGCGCCGGCCAGGGTGACCCCGGCGGACTCCGGCAGGGGGTAGCCGGCGGAGAGTGTCGCATCCCGTCGGCTGCGCTTTCGCCAGCTGCGCCACATCAAAATCAGAACGCCGAGCAAGACGAGCGCGGTAATGACGGCCGGAATGGTCCTATCCATGAGTGAGCACTCCGCTCGCGTTCTCGGCTATTTCGAGGCTGCTGCGCACAACACCATCGAGCACGGTGGCATAGCCGCGGTGGAAGGTTGCCCGCACTTCGCCCGGCAGGGTCATCGACAGGTAGGGCGAGTTCATGCTCGTTCCGGCCAGGTCGGCGCGCCCGAAAACGCGGGTCGCTTGAGGGTCATACAGTGTCAGTTCGGCCGGTGACCCGACCGCGATCGGATTGCCCTGGCCGGTCACGCGCCCGATGCGGGCCGGCGTGCGGGAGAGAACGCGTTCGATGTCGGCCCAGTCGAGCAACCCGGTCGCCACGACCGCGGCGTGCACGACCGACAGCGCGGATTCCAGCCCGATCATGCCGTTCGCGGCGGCGTCCCACTCGCAGTCCTTGCTTTCGGCTGGATGCGGGGCGTGGTCGGTCGCGACGATGTCGATCGTGCCGTCGGCGAGTCCGGCGCGCAGGGCTTCGACGTCTTCCCGGGCTCGCAGCGGCGGGTTCACCTTGAAACGGGCGTCGTAGCCGCGAACGAGGTCTTCGGTGAGCAGCAGGTGGTGCGGCGTGACCTCGGCGGTCACGTTGATGCCGCGAGCCTTCGCCCAACGGATCACGTCGACGGAGCCGGCCGTCGAAACGTGGCAGACGTGCAGGCGCGATCCGACGTGTTCGGCCAGTAGAACGTCCCGGGCGATAATCGACTCTTCGGCGACGGCGGGCCAGCCGACGAGGCCCAGTTCGCCGGAGAGGGCGCCCTCGTTCATCTGGGCTTTTTCGGTGAGGCGCGGTTCCTGCGAATGCTGCGCGATGACGCCGTCGAAGGCCTTCACATATTCGAGGGCGCGGCGCATGAGAAGGGGGTCGGAGACGCAGAAGCCGTCGTCGGAGAACACCCGAACGCGGGCTCGACTCGAGGCCATCGCGCCGAGTTCGGCGAGTTGCTGGCCCGCGAGGCCCGCGGTGACGGCGCCGATCGGCTGCACGTCGACGTAGCCGGCACTTTCTCCGAGCGCGAGCACCTGCTCGACCACCCCGGCGGTGTCCTGCGCCGGCAGGGTGTTCGCCATGGCGAACACGCTCGTGAAGCCCCCTCGGGCTGCGGCGCGGCTGCCGCTGAGCACGGTCTCACTGTGTTCGTAGCCCGGTTCGCGCAGGTGGGCGTGCAGGTCGACCAGGCCGGGCAGCGCAATGAGGCCGTCGGCGTCGATCACGTTCGCGCCGTTCGGCGACAGGCCGGTCCCGAGTTCGGCGATCCGCCGGCCGTCGAGACGGATGTCGGTGCCCGTGCCGTTCGGTAGGGTCGCCCCGCGAATCAGCCAGTTGTGCGCAGTTCCGTGCATCGCGTCAATCGACATTCTTCGATTCCTTCCGGTCACCGGACAAGAGCAGGTAGAGTGCGGCCATTCGCACGGAGACGCCGTTCGTGACCTGTTCAAGCACGGTCGAATTAGCGGAGTCGGCCGCCGCCGACGAGATCTCCAGGCCACGATTCATCGGGCCGGGGTGCATGACAATGCTAGCCGGACCGAGTCGGCCAAATCGCGCGTCGTCGAGGCCCCAGACCCGGGAATACTCGCGGCTGCTCGGAAAGAAGGCCGCGCTCATCCGTTCGGTCTGGATGCGCAGCATCATGACCACGTCGGGGCTGGCATCGATCGCCTCATCGAGGTCAAAGCTGAATCGGGCCGGCCAGAGGGTGGTGTCGCTCGGCAACAGCGTGGGCGGGGCGACGAACGTGACCTCCGCACCGAGAGTGGTCAGCAGCCAGAGGTTCGACCGGGCGACGCGGGAGTGGAGCACGTCGCCGACGATGGTGACGGTGACTCCGTCGAGGCCCCGACCGCGGGATGCCTGCCCGTGGGTGCGGCGGCGGATGGTGAAGGCGTCGAGTAGGGCCTGGGTGGGATGCTCGTGGGTGCCGTCACCGGCGTTGATGATGCCCGCATCGATCCACCCGCTTGCGGCGAGCACGGCCGGGGCACCGGAGGCCGGGTGGCGGATGACGACACCGTCGGCGCCGATCGCGGCCAGGGTCTGCGCCGTATCCTTCAGGCTTTCGCCCTTCGACACGCTTGAGCCCTTGGCGCTGAAGTTGATCACGTCGGCGCTCAGCCGCTTGGCGGCGGCCTCGAAGGAGATGCGGGTGCGGGTGGAATCCTCGAAGAACAGGTTGACGACGGTCTTGCCGCGCAGGGTCGGGAGCTTCTTGACCTCACGCTTGGCGACATCCGCCATGTCTTCGGCAATGTCGAGCAGATTGATGGCCTCGTCACGGGTGAGGTCCTTGGTGGACAGAAGATGTCTCATCGGTTGGTCCCGCCGTCGATCGAGACGAACTCGTCGCCGTCGATCTCCTCGAGGTGCACGTTGATGCGCTCGTCGGTAGCCGTCGGCAGGTTGCGGCCGACGAAGTCGGCGCGAATGGGCAACTCACGGTGTCCCCGATCGACGAGAACGGCAAGCCGCACGATGGTTGGACGGCCGTGGTCCCCGAGCGCGTCGAGGGCGCTGCGAATGGTACGTCCCGAGTACAGCACGTCGTCGACGAGCACGACTGTGGCACCGTTGATCCTGCCGGGCACTTCGGTGCGCGACGGCGTGCGGGTACGGCCGTGGGCGAGATCGTCGCGATAGAGCGTGACGTCGAGCGATCCGACCCGCACGAGTGATGCTGCGGGTTCGATTCGCTGGATGGTCTCGGCGATGCGGCGGGCGAGAATGACGCCACGGGTGGGGATACCGAGGATGATGAGATTCTCCGGGCCCCGATTGGACTCCAGGATCTCGTGGGAGATTCGAGTTAACGCGCGGGTGATGTCAGCCTGAGTGAGCACAATGTGCGCCAAATGCCGACCTCCTTCCCCGTCTCACAGGACGGATCATTAAAGGATGTCTGAATGGGTCCAGCCTAGCCCGTGGGGAACCGGTGGTGCGAACCCTTAGAACGCGGAAGCAACGAAGGCGGAGAATTCGGCCGTGTCGGTGAGGCTGCCGGTGTATTGCACACCGTCGACCAGCACCGTGGGGGTCCCCTTGACGGATTCGATCTCAGCGCCCTCGATCGGTCCGGTCAGGGCTGCTTCGGTGTTCTGCTGCGACCAGGCCTGATAGTCCCCGGAATCGATGCAGTCGGCAATATTGGACGCGCCGGTCGCCAGGGCGGCGAGTTCGCCATTGCTGAGCCCGGCCGTCTGCTCGAGCGGTTGATTGGCGAACAGCGCCGACAGAAACGCGAGGGTCTCACCCGGGTTCAGTGTGGCCTGGCAGGTGAGAGCCGCTGAGGCCCGGCTGGAGTAGTCGGTGCCCTGAGACATCCGGTCGAGAAAGGTGAGCGAATGCACCCGCAGCGTGATGTCTCCGCTCGCAACGCCCGCAGCCAGCAGTTCACCGTTTGCGGCCTCGAACTGGGCGCAGTACGGGCACATCGGGTCGACGTACTCGTCGATGATGACCACTCCGGTGCCGAATTCGAGATAGCCGCCGTCGAAGTCGGCGGCGCCCAGCTGCCCGGTCGGCAGCGGTGTGCTCGATTCCGGTGCGCTCGATTCCGGTGCTGACGACGAGGTCGCGGTTCCTGAGCTTGTGCCGGCATCAATGGCGACCACGAAGGCTGCGATAGCGGAGGCGAAGATGATCGCGAACACGACCAGAATGGCGAACAGGGCCGTGGCGACGTAACCGATGATGAGACCGGCGAGGGCAAAGCCGCGACCGAGTTCACCGCGAGCCCGAATCTGTGCGAGCGCGATATGCCCGGTGATGATGGCGACAAGCCCGATGAAGAATGACGACACGAACGACACGATGGCCAGAGTGTTCGTCCTTTGGCCTGGCACGAACGGGGCCGGCGCGATCGGCGGAGTCGGCCCTCCCTTCGGCGGCACCGGCAGGTACGGGTTGGGCACAACCGGCTGGTCGCGAGGTGCGTCGGGTCCGGTGCTGTCCATGTGCGTGTCCTTCGGTGACGAGAGGCGAATGCGGCGGGAGTCGACGCGGCCGATCAGGCCGACGGTGCGGTTTGGGCGATCTTGCCGAGCAGCCCGTTGACGAAGCCGGCCGAGTCATCCGTGGAAAGAATCTTCGCGGCTTCTACGGCTTCATCGATAGCGACGGCGTGCGGAACGGCGTCGTTGTACAGAATCTCCCAGATTCCGATGCGCAGAATGGCGCGATCGATGTTGGGCATGCGCGCGAGCGACCATCCCTGCGAGTACGTCTCGATCAGCTCATCGATTTCTTCGCGATGGTCGACGACCCCGTCGACGAGTTCACGAGCGTAGAGCCAGGACGCCAGCCGGGCCGGCTCGCTCGCGGCGCGTTCGGCCTCGGTTGCGAGCGACTCCGGAATGCTGATCTGGCGCACATCGGCGGCGTACAGAATGTCGATGGCGCGCTTGCGGGCCTTGGTCCGTGCGCTCATTCGTTGACGCGACCGAGGTAGTCGCCGGTGCGGGTGTCAACCTTGACCTTGGTGCCCTGCTCCAGGAACAGCGGAACCTGAATCTGGTAGCCGGTCTCCACGGTGGCCGGCTTGGTGCCGCCGGTGGAGCGGTCGCCCTGCAGTCCCGGCTCCGTGTAGGTGATTTCCAGGGTGACGGAGGCCGGCAGCTCGACGTACAGCGGGTTGCCGTTGTGCAGGGCAACGGTCACGGCCTGGTTTTCGAGCATGAAGTTGCTCGCATCGCCGACGACGGCAGCGGACACGGTGATCTGGTCGTAGTCGGCGACGTCCATGAAGACGTAGGCGTCGCCGTCGTTGTACAGATACTGAAAGTCGCGACGGTCGACGTTTTCGGTCTCGATCTTTGCGCCGGCGTTGAACGTGCGGTCAACGGTTTTGCCCGAGACGACGTTCTTCATCTTGGTGCGAACGAAGGCGCCACCCTTGCCCGGCTTGACGTGCTGAAACTCGACGACGGCCCAAAGCTGGCCATCCATGTTGAGTACGACGCCGTTTCTGATATCAGCGGTAGAAGCCATGGGAGGGGTGTTCCGTTCAATTGATAAGGTGCGCGGGTGCAAATGGCACCTTATCGAGTCTACGTGCCGAAGCCTCAGGCACCAAAGGCGCTGTCCCGCCGCGGTCACGGCGCGGTGACGAAATCCAGGGCCAGCCGGTACGAGTCGAAGCCGAGGCCGGCGATGACCCCGGTCGCGATGGCGCTCACAACACTGGTGTGGCGGAATGTTTCGCGGGCGTGCGGGTTGGAGATATGCACTTCGATCAGGCAGAGGCTGGCCTTGGTGACGAGGGCAGCGGCGTCGCGCAGAGCGTAGCTGTAGTGGGTGAACGCTGCCGGGTTGAGGATGACCGACATCCGCTCGTCAACGGCTTCGTACAGCCAATGGATGAGTTCGGCCTCGTCATCGGTCTGCCGCAGGTCGATGCTCACCCCCGGTCGAGCGGATGCGACCAGCAGCGTGCGCAGGTCGTCCAGGTTCGCCGACCCGTACACGTCGGGCTCGCGACTGCCGAGGCGCCCGAGGTTCGGACCGTTTAGAACCAGCACTGTACTCATCCACTCAGCCTAGGCCGTGGGCACCCGCCGACCGGCCTGCGCCGGTCAGGGGGCAAGAACAGCGACGCCGTCGTCGTGCGCGACGAACAGGCCGGTGATGCACATGAGTTTTCCGAAAGATTCGGTCAGTTCAACGGCCCAGGCCTGGTCTGGAGCGGTGAGGGCGGCCGAACCGGGCCGTTCCAGCGTCAGGATGACACTTCCCCCGGGAGCTTGAACGGCCAGCAGTTCGTTGATTCCGATCGCGAAAAACCGGCTGCGTCCCGGTTCTGGGCGCAGGGGAATATTGTCGATGGGAATCACCACCGGCAGCTGCCGCCCGTGAGCGTCGAGCAGCATGAGCCAGAGCTGCCGGCGGATGGCATGGCCGACCAGGTCGAATACCCGTGCTCTGGCCTGCTCCGGTGTGGTCACGGGCGGAGCGTCGTCGATGTTCACTGTCAGTGTCATACCGCTATCCTGAGCGGCTGCGGCAGGGCGAGACCCGTTGTCCCCAGAAAGAGTACGGTTGGCCCGGCTGTGGATAACCTCCGGGAGTGCCCTCCCCGTTGCGGCTGTGAATGCCTGTCACTCCAAACGCATGGCCGGGGCTGTGCCCGTAGAATGAAATTCCGATGCTGGCTGTGGCAGCACGCACCCGATCACTGCTAACGGAGGCAGACGCTCATGGGATACGGCTTGAAGAGTTCTTCATCGGTCCCGACCGGCGACGCGCGGGAGAACATCGTCGCCCTGGAACGTGCTCACGAATCCGCAATGACCGATCGAATTTTCCAGACCGGCGTGCGTAAGCTCGTGCAGGATTCCTGGCAACGTTCCCTCTCCTTGAGCCTCGACCCGGGCAGCGTTGCACCGGAGCGGGCGCTGACCGACGCCGAGCTGCGCGACCTGCGCAACCAGCATCCGCTCGCCGCGGTGTTACCGGTCGTGCACAACCTGCTCATTCGTCATGCGGTCGACGCCGAACTGATCGTCGCCATCGGTGACGAGTCCGGTCGACTGCTGTGGATCGACGGCGACCGCGTGCTGCGTCGCCGGGTGGAGGAAATGCTATTCGTCGAAGGCGCCGACTGGTCGGAGAGCCGAGTCGGCACGAGTGCACCGGGCACCGCCCTCGCCCTGGACCGCGGTATCCAGATTCGACGAGCCGAACATTTCAACGCCCTCGCCCACCCGTGGAGCTGCACGGCCGTGCCCATCCACGACCCGGACACCGGCAAGATTCTCGGTGTGATCGACATCACCGGCGGTGACCAGGCAGTCGCCCCGCAGACTCTGCCCCTGGTCGAGGCCGCCGTCGCCGCGATGGAGGCGGAGCTGCGCATCCAGCGCCTGGGCCGGCCGCAGGCCGCGCCGCCCGCCCCGCGGTCGCGCCTCTCGCTGTCGCCGAGCGTGCCGCGGCTCACCCCAGCCGTGTTGAGTGTTCTCGGCACCGACCACGGCCAGTTGCAGTGCGGTGGTAGCACAGCGGATGTCTCGCCCCGCCACACCGAGATTCTCACGCTCCTGGCCTGGCACCGCGAAGGACTCTCCGCCGATCGTCTGGCCGGCTATCTCTTCGATCAGGACACGGCGGTGGAGACGCTGCGCGCCGAAATGGTGCGGGTACGCAAGGTACTCGCCGTGCTCGACCCTCCGATCACGATCACCTCCCGCCCGTATCGATTGGAATCCCGGCTGGAACTGGATTCGCAACAGGTGTTGGCTTTTCTGGAACGCGGTGCCCACCGGGTGGCTCTCGGCGCCTACCGCGGCGCGGTGCTCCCAGGATCGTCGGCGCCCGGAATCATTGAAATCCGTTCAGAAGTGAGCAGCAGACTGCGTGAGGCGATGCTCGCCGATGCTTCGGTCGACCTGCTGCTGACCTACGCGCGCACCGAAGAAGCCACCTGGGACACCGAGGTCTGGCGGGCCTGTCTCGAGCTGCTTCCGGCCCGGTCGCCCAAACGAGCGACGGTCGTGGCACATCTTGCGCGCATCGAAGACGAAATCGGCGGACAGCGCAACATTCTGCAACGTTTCCACACCTAGAGTCGGATCAGGCCGCAGGTTTGCGAGCCCGACACCGTCGTCGAAATAGGAGTGACATGACCGTCTATGCAGCCCCCGGAACACCCGGCTCGAAAGTTACCTTCAAGTCTCGATACGAGAACTGGATCGGCGGCGAATGGGTCGCCCCGGTCAAGGGCCAGTACTTCGAAGACATCACCCCCGTGACCGGCAAACCCTTCGCCGAGGTGGCCCGCGGTACCGCAGAGGACATCGAGCTGGCCCTCGACGCCGCCCACAAAGCCGCACCAGCCTGGGGCAAGACCAGCGCCACGGAGCGCGCTGCCGTACTCAACCGGATCGCCGACGTGATCGACGCCAACACCGAGATGCTGGCCGTCGCTGAGACCTGGGACAACGGCAAGGCCGTGCGCGAAACGATCAATGCCGACATCCCGCTCGCCGCCGACCATTTCCGCTACTTCGCCTCGGCTATTCGCGCCCAGGACGGCGACCACGCCCAGCTCGACGGCGACACCGTCTCGTACCAGTTCCACGAACCGCTCGGCGTCGTCGGCCAGATCATTCCCTGGAACTTCCCCATTTTGATGGCCGTCTGGAAGCTCGCCCCCGCCCTCGCCGCCGGCAACGCAATCGTGCTCAAGCCCGCCGAGCAGACGCCGGTCTCGATTCTCGTGCTGATGGAACTCATCGGCGATATCCTGCCCCCCGGCGTGGTCAACGTTGTCAACGGTTTCGGGCTCGAAGCCGGCAAGCCGCTCGCGTCGAGCAACCGTATCCGCAAGATCGCGTTCACCGGTGAGACCACGACCGGCCGTCTCATCCTGCAGTACGCCTCCGCGAACATCATTCCCTCCACCGTGGAGCTCGGCGGTAAGAGCCCCAACATTTTCTTCAGCGACGTCGCCCAGGAGAAGGACGCGTTCTACGACAAGGCCCAGGAAGGCTTCGTGTTGTTCGCCTTCAACCAGGGCGAGGTCTGCACGGCCCCGAGCCGCGCGCTGCTGCAGAAGCCGATCTACGACAGCTTCCTCGGCGACGCCGTCACCCGGGCCAGCAAGATCATCCAGGGCAACCCGCTCGACACCGACACCCAGATGGGCGCCCAGGCCAGTAACGACCAGCTCGAGAAGATCCTGTCCTACATCGATATCGGCACCAAGGAGGGCGCCAGGCTCGCCCTCGGAGGCGAACGCGCCGACCTCGGCGGTGACCTCACCGACGGCTACTACGTGCAGCCGACCATCTTCGAGGGACACAACAAGATGCGGCTGTTCCAGGAGGAGATCTTCGGGCCGGTGCTCGCCGTGACGAGCTTCACCGACTACGACGATGCCATCTCGATCGCCAACGACACCATCTACGGCCTCGGTGCCGGCGTCTGGTCGCGCAACGGCAACGTCGCCTACCGGGCCGGCCGCGACATTCAGGCCGGCCGGGTCTGGGTCAACAACTATCACGCCTACCCGGCCGGCGCCGCCTTTGGTGGCTACAAGAGTTCCGGCATCGGCCGAGAGAACAACAAGCTCGCACTCGGCCACTACCAGCAGACCAAGAACCTGCTGGTGTCGTACTCCGAAAACAAGCTCGGCTTCTTCTAAGCCATTCGTTCCGGTCTGCGGCAACGCTCCCGTCGGGTGGGAGTTCGCTGCAGGTCTGGCCCGGGGGCTGCCGACGACGTAACGTCGTAGGCAGCCCCTTTTTTCACTTGTCTTTTGCAGAAAGGTCCGTCAATGTCGACACCCACGATTACCGCATCGGTCACCATCACCGGCGAAACAATCCCCCGCGTCGAACTCACCCCGGTGGCGGTCGATCTGCTCCGCAGCCTCTGGGAGGAGCACGGCCCGCTTATGTTCCACCAGTCCGGCGGTTGCTGTGACGGCAGCTCGCCGATGCTGTTCATGGCGGGCGAATTCATCACCTCCGACCAGGATGTACGTCTCGGCCAGTTCGATCTGGCCCCGGCCGGTGAGCCCGGTCAGCCGCTCGATTTCTGGATGTCGGCTGAGCAGTTCAATTATTGGAGCCACACCTTTCTCACGGTCGATGTGGTGCCCGGCCGCGGCAGCGGCTTCAGCGCCGAAGCACCCCGCGGCGTGCGATTTCTGATCCGTTCCGAGCTCATGACCACGATGACACCGTTCGCCGGCCCGACCGACACCGTCGAAGCGGATGCCGCGGACTCCCCCGCGCCGGTGGTTGCGTCCTGAGTCCTACTGCCCGATGGCCTGGTACGCGCTGAACAGCAGGGAGGCGTCCGGACCCTCGAGGATGGTCGGCTTGCCGACATCGTCGAGCACGACGAAGCGCAGCATGCCGCTGCGAGTCTTCTTGTCGCGCTGCATCGTGGCGAGCAGGGTGGGCCAGCGACCCACCGGGTAGCCGGTCGGCAGGGTCAGTGATTCGAGGATGCTGCGGTGCCGGTCGACGACCTCGACCGAGAGTCGTCCGCTGAGGGCGGCGAGTTCCGCCGCGAACATCATGCCGACGGCGACGGCTGCGCCGTGCCGCCAGCCGTAGCGTTCGGCGTGCTCAACGGCGTGACCGAGCGTGTGGCCGTAGTTCAGGATCTCGCGGAGGCCGGCTTCCTTGAAATCCTCACCCACTATTCGGGCCTTCATGGCGATCGAGAGCTCGATCAGCCGACGAAATTCGGGGGTCGTCGGGTCGGTGGCGCGGTCGACATCCGCTTCGATGAGGTCGAGGATCTCGGGAACCTGGATGAATCCGGCCTTCACGATTTCGGCGAAGCCAGCCAGGACTTCGTTGCGGGGCAGCGCGTCGAGCAGGTCCAGGTCGCAGAGCACAGCGGACGGGGCGTAGAAGGTGCCGACGAGGTTCTTGCCCTCGGCGGTGTTGATGCCATTCTTGCCGCCGACAGCCGCGTCGACCATGCCGAGTACGCTCGTGGGGATCTGCACGAGCTTCACGCCGCGCAGCCAGGTCGCCGCGACGAAGCCGGCCAGGTCGGTGACAGCGCCGCCGCCGAGGCCGATCACGGCGTCGGTGCGGCTGAAGTCGGACTGCCCCATGACGCCCCAGCAGAAGGCGGCGACTTCGACGCGTTTGGCCGCCTCGGCGTCGGGAATCTCGGCCAGCAGCACTTCGGAGTAGGTCTCGAGCAGGTTGTCGCGAAGGGCGACGGCGCGGGCACCGACCGTGGAGGTGTGCACGATCAGCACCTTATTGACGCCGCTGCCGAGCTGCTCGGCGACGGTACTGACCAGGCCGCGCCCCACACTGACCGGATAGCTGTCGACCCCGGTCACGGTGATCACGGTGGTAGCGGTCTGTTGGGAGATCTCAGTCATCATTTCTTTCTTGAACCCAATTCACGATTTCGTCGGCGATGCCGCTGATGGGTCGGTTGGAGGTATCCAGGCGAATCGTCGCGAGGGATTCATAGGTGGAGCGGCGCAGGTTATAGATGCGCTCCCAGTCGGCGATGCCGCCAGCCAGGAGCGGCCGTTTGGTACCGCCGAGGCGGGCCTCGACGGCCGCGGTGCTCACGCTCAGGTAGACGACGGTCGCGTCGGCGAGATCAGCCTGGGTCTCGGGGTGCAGAACTGCTCCCCCGCCGAGCGAGACGACGGCCGGCTCGCCGAGCGCCCAATCCACCGCTTCGCGCTCGACGATACGAAAATATTCTTCGCCCTCCCGGGCGAAGATCTCCGGGATGGGACCGTAGCTTTCCACGACACGCTTGTCGGTGTCGATGAAAGGCACGTCAAGGCCGCGCGCCACCCGGCGACCGATCTTGGTCTTGCCGGCGGCCATCGGCCCGATGAACACGATCGGCAGCAGCGAGTTTCGCCGGGTCAGCATGGCTTCAGCCGGCTCTCACTCACAGCGATGCGTCGCTCGCCGCGCCGGTGCGCAGGTTGGCGGGAATGTGGGCCAGGTACGACTCGAGGTTGCGTCGGGTCTCCCCGATCGAGTCTCCCCCGAATTTTTCGAGCATGGAGTTCGCGAGAACGAGCGCCACCATGGCCTCGGCGACGATGCCGGCCGCCGGCACAGCACAGACGTCGGAGCGTTGGTGGTGCGCCGGAGCCGGTTCGCTGGTAGCCACGTCGACCGTGCGCAGCGCCCGCGGAATCGTCGCGATCGGCTTCATCCCGGCGCGAACCCGCAACACCGTACCGGTACTCATGCCGCCCTCGGTGCCGCCGGCCTTGTCGCTGACCCGTTGGATGGCGCCGTCCGCCTGAACGAGTTCGTCGTGGGCGGCCGAACCGCGGCGGCGGGTGGTCTCGAAACCGTCGCCGACCTCGACACCCTTGATCGCCTGGATGCCCATGAGGGCAGCGGCGAGTTGCGAATCCAGGCGGCGGTCCCAGTGCACGAAGGACCCGAGCCCGGGGGGCAGGTTGTAGGCAAGCACCTCGACAACGCCGCCGAGGGTGTCGCCGTCCTGGTGCGCAGCATCCACTTCAGCCACCATCAAAGCGGATGTGCTCACGTCGAAACAGCGCAGCAGGTCAGCGTCGAGGGTGTCGACGTCGCCGGGCTCCGGCAGCGGCGAACCGTCGGGCACGCGCACCGGACCGATGGCGATGGTGTGGCTGACCAGCTGGACTCCCAGCTCGTTCAGGAAGGACCTGGCGACCGCGCCGAGCGCCACCCGCGCGGCGGTCTCGCGGGCGCTCGCCCGTTCCAGCACCGGACGGGCTTCGTCGAAGCCGTACTTCTGCATGCCGGCGAGGTCGGCGTGGCCCGGCCGGGGGCGGGTCAGGGGGGCACCACGGCCGCGAGCGAGCGTGGCAGGGTCGACCGGTGCCGCACTCATCACCTCGACCCACTTGGGCCATTCCGAATTGCCGATGCGCAGCGCGACCGGCCCGCCGAGGGTGAGTCCGTGCCGCACGCCACCCGAGAGGGTGAGTTCGTCCTCTTCGAATTTCATGCGCGCGCCGCGGCCATAGCCAAGCTTGCGGCGCGCCAGATCGAGGCGGATCGAATCAAGGGTGACCGGGATTCCAGCGGGCAAACCCTCAACAATGGCGATGAGTTCGGGGCCGTGAGATTCTCCGGCTGTGAGCCAACGAAGCATGGTTCCTATCTTTCCACAGCGGTAAGGGGTGCAGCGTCACCGGGGCCGGAGTCGCGGGTGAGCGCACCGCGCATGGCCGCCAGGACGGCCGACTCGTCGGGCAGCGGTTCGAACGGATCAGCGGTGACGAAGACCCGCACCTGGATCAGAGCCTGGTGCAACAGCATGCCCAGGCCGTTCAGTACGGTACCGCCGGCTTCCTGCCATGAGGTGGCAACACCGCTCGGCCACGGCGAGTAGGCCACGTCGAACAGGATGGCCTGTTCCCGCAGGGCGAGCGGCAACGGCGCCGAAAGCAGGGTTCCCCCGGGCAGGGTACTGATCACGACATCGCTGTCCACGCGGGTAGCTCCGCTGAGATCCTGCAGGTCGACCACCACGCCGAGCGACCGACCGAGTTCGACGAGGGGCAGCGCCTTCTGCGGGTCGCGCACGAGCACCGCGACAAACTCGGTGCCGAGTTCCGCCGCCGCCATCAAAGCGGATGCCGCCGTTGCCCCGGCTCCGAGCAGAGTCACATGCGCTGCGCGGGTGACTCCCCCTTCGGCGAGGGCCCGCACCAACCCGGCGACATCCGTGTTGTACCCGCTCAAGGTGCTGCGACCGTTAACCTTTCGGAGGAGAACCGTGTTGACGGCACCGGTCAGCTGCGCGACCCGATCGCAATCGTCGATGAAGGGCAGCACCTCCTGTTTGAGCGGCATGGTCAGTGACAGGCCGCGCCATTCCCGGCCGAGCTTGCTCAGGAACATGGCCAAAGAACCGGATTTCACCTCAACGGCCTCATAGGTCCAGTCGAGGCCGAGCTGCCGGTAGGCGGCCCGGTGCAGCATCGGCGATCGGGAATGCTTGATCGGTGAGCCGAGCACTGCGAGACGGTTCGACGTGAGACTATCCATATTCGGGGTGCTCCCTCATCCAGTTCTGCCAAACCACGACCGCGGCGTCGTGTTCTGCCACGGTAGTGGAGAAGACCGTCTCCCCGGTATCGAGGTTGACCGTGACGAAGAACAGCCAGGGTCCATCGGCCGGGTGCAGGGCGGCGTCGATTGCGAGGTCACCCGGGTTTGAAATAGGGCCGACGACCATACCCGGATGCGCGTAGGTGTTGTACATATTGCCGGCGTCAGCGCGTTCAGCGTCGGTCGTGGTCACGAGGTGGGTGTTGCCGGTGCCGTAGGCGACGGTCGCGTCGGACTGCAGCAGTCCGCTCTCCCACTGGGCCGGGTCCAGCCGGTTCAGAAACACCCGGGCCACCTTGTAGTAGTCGACGCGCAGGCCGGCCTCGCGCTGGATCAGCGAGGCGAACACGATGGTCTTCCAACGATCGGCGACCGCGACGCCGGCGGCGTCGAGGGCTTCATACTGCCGGTTCACCATGGTCTGCAGAACAATCTGGGCGGTGTCCCCCGGCGAAAAAGTGTAGGTGGCCGGAAACAGAAAGCCCTCAAGGGTGGTCGCCTCGGCCGGCAGGCCGAACCCGGCCACGTTGGCTGCGCCGGCCTGCAGGTCTGCGAGGGGAATGTCGGTGCCCTCTGAGATCGACTGCAGCACATCCACGGCCGCGGTGCCCTCGGGCACGATCACGGTCTGGTTCAGTCGCGCGCCATCATCGAGCAGGGCGTCGAGGGCGGTGCTGGCGACCATTTTGGTCTTCAACTGGTAGGCGCCGGGTTGAAACACCGGCTCCGGAGTGGTCTGCAGCAGAATCGAGTAGAACGCGTCGAAGCTCTTCACGACGCCCTCGTCGACGAGGGTGCTGGTGATGTCCGAACCGCCGTCGCCCTCGTGGATCATGATGACGACGTCTTCGCCGGTGGCCGCTTCCTCTGCGGTGAAATCGGCCGGTCCCTGCGTGGCCGCGATAATTTGGGAAATCGGCCCCTGGAGAAAAAAGTACGCGCCGGCTACGAGCGCGGCCAGCACGGCGAAGACGATGAGGCATCCCCAGGCACCGGTGTGGCTACGCTTTTCTCGCGGTGGTTCGTCGGCGAGCTGAGAGCGGCGGTTGGTGCGTCCGCGACCGGAGTCAGCTGGTTCAGTCGACTGCGTGTCGGGAGCGGGGCGGAGCGGTAACAGCGGGGCGTGGGCGGGCTCCGCCGGCAGGCTGGAATGCGCCTCGCTCGGCTGGACCGCTGAACTCCTGAGGCCGGCCGCAGTGCCGGCCGCATCGTCAGCTGCCGTGCCCGCCGCGGCTGCCGTGCCCGCCGCGGCTGCGAGCTCGGCAGCGGCCAGCTCGGCAGCGGCCTGTTGCGCGCGCCACTGACGGCGGCTCAGCGGCGGCTCTTCGGGGGTGGAACTCTGCACGTTACGGCCTCTCGGTCGGTTCGACGGGCGAGCCAGCTGGTCGCCCCGAGGCACGCTCGCTGTCGAGCGCGTGTTGCAGAATGATAGTCGCGGCCACCTGATCGATCACTGGCCGTTGGGTCTTCGCCGGGCGACCGGATGCCCGCAACGCAGACTGCGCCGACACAGTGGAGAGCCGTTCGTCGACCAGCCGCACCGGCACGCTCAAGGCCCGCGCGAGTCTTTCAGCGAATTCGACCGCGTCGTCGGTCGAGGCCGTCGCGTTTCCGGACAGCGCCAGCGGCAGCCCGACAATGACCTCGACCGCGTCAAGCTCCACCACGACCGCGCGAATGCGGGCGAGGTCGGTCAGGCCGGCCTGGTCCCTGGCCACGGTCTCGACCGGTGTGGCCAGCATGCCGTGGTTGTCGCTGCGAGCCAGGCCGATGCGCACCTTGCCGACATCAACCCCTACGCGCACCCCGGAGCGCATACGGTGCACCGGCGCAGGCACGACCCCAACCGTTCCGGCCTCCGTCCTGTCGGTGCGGGGCCGAGCCGGGGTTCGGTCGGATCGCATGGTCAGCGGCTGATCATTGCGACGACGGCCTGCAGCGCAGCCGGAATGGCGTCCCCGTTGGGTCCGCCGCCCTGGGCGAGGTCGTCCTTGCCGCCGCCGCCGCCGCCGAGAATGCCCGCGACGGTCTTAGCGAGAGCACCGGCCTTGTGTCCGACGTCCCTGGCAGCCTGGTTGGTGGCGACAATCACGACCGGCTTGTCGGCGGCAACGGCCGAGAGCGCCACGACGACCGCGTCGGTGCCGAGGCGTTCCCGGGTCGCGAGGGCCAGCAGGCGCACGTCGTCCGGAGAGCCCAGCACGCCGAGATCTTCGGCGACGACCGTTACCGCACCGATCCGACGAGCCGTGGCCAGCAGGGCGGGAACCCGGTCGGTCAGGGCGCGGGCTTCGAAGGCGGCGATCTTTTTTTCCGCCGCTTTCAGACTCGTGACCAGGTCGCTGATGCGATCGGGGAGCTGGTCGCGCGGTGTCTTGAGGCTGGAGGTGAGCTGGGACACCAGCATCCGCTCGGCGGCGAGGTCGCGGAAGGCTTCGAGGCCAACGAGCGATTCGACTCGCCGGTTGGTCGATCCGACCGAAGCCTCGCTGATCAGGTTGATCATGCCGATCTCGGCGCTGCTGGAAACGTGGGTGCCGGCACAAAGTTCGCGCGACCAGGGGCCACCGATGTCGACGACCCGCACGACGTCGCCGTACTTCTCACCGAACAGGGCCATGGCGCCAAGTGACTTCGCTTCCGCCAGGGGCAGCTCCCGGGTGGAGACCGGCAGGTTGTCGCGGATGGCGTTGTTGGAAATCTCTTCGATCTCGGTGCGGGTCGCCGGTGACAGCGCCTGGTTCCAGGAGAAGTCAAGACGAAAGAAGCCCGCCTTGTTGTACGAACCGGACTGGTGGGCGTTCGGGCCGAGCACCTGGCGCAGGGCCGCGTGCAGAACGTGGGTTCCGGAGTGGGCTTGGCGGGCACCGCGACGCCAGCTTTCGTCGACCACGCTGGTTGCGCTGTCGCCCACGGCGACCTCACCGGCCTGCACGAGCACCTTGTGGCTGATCAGCCCCTTGACCGGCTTCTGCACGTCGAGCACCTTGAGCTCGTAGCCGGGGCCGACGATGAGGCCGGCATCCGCTTCCTGTCCGCCGGATTCGGCCCACAGGGCGGTTTCGGCGAGGATGACCTCAGCCGTCTCGCCGGCGACCGCGCTCGTGACGGACTCGCCGTCGACGATGAGGCCGAGCACGCTCGACTCGTTCTGTAGGTCGTCGTAGCCGGTGAAGACGGTCTCGCCGAGGGCGCGGAAGGCGCTGTAGACGCCGAGGTCGGCGAGGGTGGTCTTCTTGGACTTCGCATCGGCCTTCGCCATAGTGCGCTGCTTGGTCATGAGCACGTCGAACGCGTCGCGGTTCACGCTCAAGCCGGCCTCTTCGGCGATCTCGAGGGTGATCTCAATCGGGAAACCGTAGGTGTCGTGCAGCAGAAATGCGGTGGGGCCGGCCAGTTCGGTCTTGTTGGCCTTCTTCGTCTTGGCCACGGCGAGGTCGAGCACTGCACTGCCGCTCGCGAGGGTACGCAGGAAGGTCTCTTCCTCGGCGAACGCGGCCTGGCTGATGCGACCGAAGTCGCTTTTCACCTCGGGATACGCGGCGCTCATGGCGTCACGGGAGGCTGGCAGCAGTTCGGGCAGGCTCACGGTGTCGACGCCGAGCAGACGCATGGCGCGCACGCTGCGCCGCAGCAGGCGGCGGAGGATGTAGCCGCGCCCCTCGTTCGACGGCATGACGCCGTCGCTCATGAGCATGAGGGAGGAGCGCACGTGGTCGGCGACGATGCGCATGCGCACGTCATCGTCGTGGTCGGCGCCGTAGCGTCGGCCCGACAGAGCGGCCGCGCGATCGAGCACCGGGCGTACCTGGTCGATCTCGTACATGTTTTCGACGCCCTGCTTCAGGAAAGCAACACGCTCAAGGCCCATGCCGGTGTCGATGTTCTTCCTCGGCAGGTCTCCGAGAATCTTGAAGTCGCTCTTACCGGTGCTTTCGCCGCGCAGGTACTGCATGAACACGAGGTTCCAGATTTCGACGTAACGGTCATCGTCGGTGGCCGGTCCGCCGTCCCTGCCGTAGGCGGGGCCCCGGTCGAAGAAGATCTCCGAGCAGGGGCCGGCCGGCCCGGGCTGGCCGGTGGACCAGTAGTTGGATTCCATGCCGAGGCGCTGGATGCGGTTTTCCGGTACGCCGAGCGCGCGCCAGTAGCGATGTGCCTCATCGTCGTCGAGGTAGATGGTGACCCAGAGGTCACTTTCGCGAAAGCCGTAGCCGCCCTGGTTCTCCGGGGTGGTCAGCAGCTCCCAGGCGAAGCCGATGGCTTCCTCCTTGAAATAATCTCCGAAGCTGAAGTTGCCGTTCATCTGAAAGAACGTGCCGTGGCGGGGGGTCTTGCCGACCTCTTCGATGTCGTTGGTGCGAATGCACTTCTGCACGCTGGTGGCGCGCGGGTACGGCGCGGGAACGAGCCCGGTGAGGTAAGGCACGAACGGCACCATGCCGGCCACGGTGAAGAGAAGGGTGGGGTCGTCGCTCACCAGGGACGCGGACGGCACAACGGTGTGTCCACGATCGGCGAAGAAGTCGAGCCAGCGCCCGCGAATGTCAGCAGTCTGCATGGTGTCCGTTTGTTCATGGTGCATGAATGTGGTGGTGCTTCAAATCAGGGTGCTTCGGCGCTGTTTCAGCGCTGATTCAGTGCGGCTTCACCTCAGCGGATGCCTACGGGGCGCCGGTCACCGGCGCACCGCCAGCGGCGTCATCGCCCAGGGCGGCGTGCAGCTCCGCCTCGCGCTGGCGGTATCCCTCGGACATGGCCTCGCCGAATTCACGTGCTTTGGTGTCGAGTTCGGTGAAAAACGCCTTGCCCTGCTGGGTCTTGTTCACCTCGTGGGCGACCACGAAGCCCGCGGCAACGCCGATGACCAACCAGATGACGTTCTTCATGGCGTTTCTCCCTGAATCTGCGCGGCTTGCAGCCGCAGACAATAGAACAGAATTGAATGAAGCCGCAGCACCGCTAGCCGAAGCTGTCGATAAGTGGGGCGCGAGAATATCAACGCCGTGTCCAGAGTAGCCGGTCAACTCCGATTGCGCCCGGAGCGCGGCCTCCCGGCGCGAAAGGCCGCCCGCACGCCGGCCGAGAAACCGGCGAGCTTGATCAGCGGCCCACCGACGGTCGCCGCGAACAACGCGACGAGCGCTGAGACGTTACCGGTGACATCCGCTACGTTGCTCGTGATGGTGTCGACTCGCGCCAGCTGGTGGTTGGTGGAGCGAATGGTCTCGGTCGTCTCGGTGAGAATCGGGGTGATTCCGTCGCTGAGTTCGTGAATGGCCGCGGTCGTCTCGTCGAAGACCCGGCCCAGTTTGACCAGCGGGATGGCGATGAACGCAACCAGGATCGCGAACACGCCGGCTGCGACGAGGCCGGCAATATCTCCACCTGACACGGTGACTCCACTCTGTTCGAGGGCTCGGCGCGAGCCCGGGTATGCAAAAAGGGCGGATCCCCCTGAGGTGATCCGCCCTTCAGCGTAGCGGTTGTGTTATCGAGCTGCGTAGTACTCCACGACGAGCTGAACTTCACAGGTCACGGGGATCTCGATGCGCTTCGGGGCGCGCACGAGGCGGGCCTGAAGCTTGTCGAGCTCAACCTCGAGGTACGGCGGGAGCTTGGGAAGCAGGTCGACGTGTCCGCCGGCTGCTGCAACCTGGAAGGGCTCCATGCCCTCGCTGCGAGCCTTGACGTGCATGAGCTGGCCCGGCTTCACGCGGAAGGAGGGCCGGTCAACGAGCTCTCCGTCAACGAGGATGTGACGGTGCACGATCATCTGGCGAGCCTGCGCCGTGGTGCGCGCAATCGCGGAGCGAACGAGGAGGGCGTCGAGACGGGTCTCGAGGATCTCCACGAGGTTCTCACCGGTCAGTCCCTGACGACGACGAGCCTGCTCGAAGGCAATCTTGAGCTGGGCTTCGCGGATGCCGTACTGGGCGCGTAAGCGCTGCTTTTCGCGCAGACGAACGGCATAGTCCGAATCGGTCTTGCGCTTGGTGCGGCCGTGCTCACCGGGTGCGTAGGGGCGCTTCTCGAGGAAGCGGGCTGCCTTCGGCGTGAGGGCAATGCCCAGGGCGCGCGAGAGGCGAGTTTTACTGCGGGTACGTGACTTGGTAGACACGGTTTCCTTTCAATCGGACTCAATAACAGGGATACCAGGGCGGGTGTCGACAGAGTCGTCACCGGTCATGGGAGATCAGAGGATTGGGTGCCATGGGACGTTCGGCTACAGAACGATTCCCCTCCAAACCGGAAACGGACGCAGCCGCATGCCGAAACCAGTTGTAGGCAGAGTCAAGGTTAGCATACGAGAACCCACTCACTGGTTGCGTACGATGCGCCGGATTTTGAGGAGGCGGGCGGAGATATCGCGTTCGTGGCCGTGCTCGGTCGGTACGTAATACTGGGTGCTTTTCAGTTCGGTCGGCGGGTACTGCTGGGTGACCACGCCGAGGGCGTCGTCGTGCGGGTACAGGTAACCCTTGCCGTGCCCGAGCCGCTTGGCCCCCGGGTAGTGCGCGTCGCGCATTCCCTTGGGCACGCGGCCCATCTTCCCGGCCCGCACGTCGGCGATTGCCGCGTCGAGGGCCATATAGGCGGCGTTGGACTTGGGGGCGGTCGCGAGGTGCACGACCGCCTGCGCGAGGGGAATCCGGCCCTCCGGCATGCCGATCAATGCCACCGCGTCGGCGGCGGCCACGGCGATCACAAGCGATTGGGGGTCGGCCATGCCGATATCCTCCGAGGCGAGGATGATGATGCGGCGACAGATGTAGCGCGGGTCCTCACCGGCCTCGATCATGCGGGCCAGGTAGTGCAGCGCGGCGTCCACGTCGCTGCCGCGCACCGATTTGATGAAGGCACTGATCACGTCGTAGTGCTCGTCGCCGTTGCGGTCGTAGCGCAGCAGCGCCCGATCCACCGCGAGCGAAACGATGTCGGTCGTGATCACTGGCTTCCCCGTAGCGCCGGCTTCCAGCGTTGATTCCGCCGAAACGGATGCCGCCTCCAGCGCGGTCAGCGCCCGCCTCGCATCGCCGGAGGCGAGGCGGATGATCGCGCCCCGAGCCTCCGGCTCCAGTTCGAACCGGTCGGCCAGGCCGCGCGCATCCGTGACGGCGCGATCCACAACGATGCCGAGGTCGTCGTCGCTGAGCACTTCGAGGGTGAGCAGCAGCGACCGGGACAGCAGGGGCGAGATTATTGAGAAGGAGGGGTTCTCGGTAGTTGCGGCGACCAGAATGACGACGCCGTTCTCGACCCCCGGCAGCAAAGTGTCCTGTTGAGCCTTGGAGAAACGGTGGATCTCGTCGAGAAACAACACGGTGGAGAGCCCATACAGGTCCCTATTGGTGCGAGCGTCTTCCATCACCTGGCGCACGTCCCGCACGCCGGCCGTCACGGCGGACAGCTCGACGAAACGGCGTCCCGAACTGTGCGCTATTGCCTGGGCCAGGGTCGTCTTGCCGGTCCCTGGCGGTCCCCACAATATGACCGACACGCTGCCGCGCTCCCCTGTCTTATCGCTCGCGAGACTCACCAGGGGTGAACCCGGCGTCAGCAAGTGGCGCTGGCCGGCGACCTCGTCCAGGGTTTTTGGGCGCATTCGTACGGCGAGGGGGGTCGCACCACTGCGCAGACCCGGTTGAGCATCCGACATTCCTCCAGCGTAGTTTGTGAGAGAGTTCTACGAGGTCGGGCGCGTTGACGCCTGGTTGCTTTTTGTACGGTCGTCGCCAACCCCGACGGCCCCGGAGGGGTTCCCAGTGGCTTCGAATTACAAGATTGAGCGTGCAGCACGTGAAGAGCGCGGACGTGTTCGTTCCTACCAAGCCCGGCGCGCGGTGCACGAGCATCAGCAGAAGCGTCGCGTGCGCGACAATCTGATCGCCGGCGGCGGTTTGCTCGTCGTGCTCACCTTGATCGTCGTCGCGCAGGTCTTCTACTTCGACGGTGGCCCCGGCACCCCGGCACCGACAGCAGCCGCGAGTGCAACTCCAACGCCCGCAGCCACCGCAGCGGCCGGTGAGAACTCGGGTGACGTGCCCGCGAGCACCCTCGCCGAGGGACGCACCTGGACCGGCACACTCACCCTCAACGACATTCCGCTGAGCATCGAACTCGACGGTGCGCTCGCACCGCAGGCGGTGTCGTCGACCATCAGCCTCGTGCAGGGTGGCGTCTACGACGGCCTCACCTGTCACCGCCTCACGGTAGAAGGCATTTTCGTGTTGCAGTGCGGCGACCCCGCCGGCGACGGCACGGGCGGACCGGGCTACAACTACGGCCCGGTGGAGAACGCCCCGGCCGACGATTCTTATCCGGCGGGAACGCTGGCGATGGCCCGCTCCGGTGACAACGGCTTCTCCAACGGCAGCCAATTCTTCATCGTCTATGAAGACAGTACGATTCCGTCCGATTCAGCCGGCGGCTATACCGTGCTCGGCAAGATCACGAGCCGCCTCGACGCGGTCAGGGCGCAGATCACCGATGCAGGCATCAGTGCTGACGGCGTCTCTCCGGTCGTGCCGACGACGATCACGGCGATAACAGTTCAGTAGGATCGATCGATCCCCCTGCGCTATTGCAATAGGCTTATCAGGGTATTTCTTAGGTTTCGCACTCGTCACTCCCGCGGATCCACACAACAACTCAGCAAAGGTGAGGCTCTTGACTACGACAGATCAGCAACCATGGGGTCGCGTAGACGAAACCGGCACGGTTTATGTGCGCGAGGCAGCCGGCGAACGCGCGGTCGGCCAGTACCCGGATGCCACTCCGGAAGAGGCCCTGGCCTACTTCGAACGCAAGTATGTTGAGCTCAACGGGCAGGTCACCCTGCTTGAGCAGCGTGCCAAGGGTGGCGCTCCCGCCGCAGACATCGCCAAGTCAGTGGCCAACCTGACCGTTGCCGTCGCCAACGCCAATGCCGTGGGCAACCTCGCCGCACTGGCTGAGCGTCTCGGCGCCCTCGGCGGGGCCGTCAGTGAGCTCACCGAACAGCAGAGCATTGAAACGAAGGCTGCATCCGCTGCTGCCGTCGCCGAGCGAGCCGAAATCGTGGCCGAGGCCGAGCGCCTGGCCGCCGAAGATCCCGCCAAGACACAGTGGAAGCAGACCAGCGCTGCCCTCGACGCCCTGTTCGCCAAATGGCAGGCGCACCAGCACGACGCTCCGCGCATTCCCAAGGGCGAAGCCAACGACCTGTGGAAGCGTTTTCGCGCCGCACGCACCACGATCGAGCAGAACCGCAAGGCGTTCTTCGCGGAACTGGACAGCGCTCACAAAGACGTTCGTACCAAAAAGCAGCACCTGATCGAACAGGCCGAGGCCCTCGCCCCCCAGGGTGCCGACGGCGTCTCCGCCTACCGCAACCTGCTCGACGAGTGGAAGAAAGCCGGCCGCAGCGGCAAGAAGCAGGACGACGCCATGTGGGCGAAGTTCAAGGCCGCCGGCGACGTGCTTTACTCGGTCAAGAGCGAAGTTGAAGCTCAGGACAACGAGGAGTTCTCCGCAAACCTCGTGCTCAAGGTCGAACTTCTCACCCAGGCCGAGACCCTGCTCACCACGACCGATCGCAATGCCGCACGCGACACCCTCACCGCGATCCAACGCAAGTGGGACGAGATCGGCAAGGTCCCCCGCGATCAGGTCAAGCCGATCGAGGATCGCCTCCGCAAGGTGGAGGCCGTAGTGCGCAAACTCGACGACGACCACTGGAAGCGCAACAACCCGGAAACCAAGGCCCGCACCGAGGGCCTGGCCGGTCAGCTGAACGACGCCATCGCCAAGCTCGAGGCAGAACTCGCCACGGCGCAGAAGGGTCAGAACGCCCGCGCCATCAAGGACGCCACAGAGGCACTCGAGGCCCGCAAGGCCTGGCTCAAGGCGATCGGCGAGTAGTCCGCGCGAGCAGCATTCGCGGTTATCCACAATTCCGCGCCGAGCTCAGCTTCTCCACAGGTCCAGGCTCCTTCGGGGGCCCGGACCTGTTTAAGCGACATTCTGGTGGCATGACAACTCCACGAGACCGAGTGCTCACGGTCAACGACCTGGCGCTTGCCGAACTCTACGGCGCCCGCCTCGACGGGCAGGTTTTCCAGGTCGCCGACTCTTGGTGCGTGATCGACGAGATAGACGGATGCTCCAGTCGGGCCGTCGCCGCCAGCCAGCTGGTTCCGCCCCGCGCCATCGCCGAGCAGCTCACGGCCGCGTGGATTTACGGTGTGGCACCGGAGCCCCGCCGTCACCAGTTCTGTGTTGTGATCGGGGCGCGCACAACGGCACTGTGGTCGCCGCGGGCTCAGGTGCGCGAGATCGTGCGCACTCCCGATGACGTGCACACCATCGCTGGCGTCCGCATCACCACTCCCCTGCGTACCGCCGTCGATCTTGCCCGTTACACGCCGACGTCAACGTCGCCGCTGACGAACGACCTGACGCTGCTCCTGGCCCGACTACTGCATTACGGCCAGTTCACCGACGTCGCGGCCGCCGTGCGCCTGTGCAAACGCGGCAGTCCGGCCCACAGCACCCTGGCCGTTGCCCGGTTCGCGGCCGTCAGCGCCCCACTCAGTGCCCTGCGGCACAGCACGGAGCCTGGCCCGCCGGTCCCGCCGGTTAGCCGTCGCTGACCCGGTAGACGTCGTAGACGGCATCAATGCGCCGCACGGCATTGAGCACGCGATCGAGGTGGGTGGTGTCCCCCATCTCGAAGACGAACCGGCTGAGGGCCAGGCGGTCGCTCGAGGTATTGACGGTGGCCGAGAGAATGTTCACATGGTGCTCCGACAACACGCGAGTGACGTCGGAGAGGAGGCCGGACCGGTCGAGGGCTTCAATTTGAATGTGCACCAGGAACAGGCTTTTCGAGGTGGGCGCCCACTCCACCTCAATCATGCGCTCGGGTTCCTTGAGCAGGGACTGCACGTTGTGGCAGGCGGCCTGGTGCACCGAGACGCCGGCGCCGCGGGTGACGAAGCCCACGATCTTGTCCCCCGGCACGGGCGTGCAGCACCGGGCGAGCTTGACCAGAATGTCGGGCGCACCGCGAACGAGCACCCCAGAGTCACCGTTGCGGGTCGTGTGCGGCCGACCTCGTGCGGCGACCGGAAAGTCGTTGCTGTCGATGTCTTCGATGCTCTGCACCGACGAGACGACCTTCTCGAGCACGGACTGGGTGGAGACGTGCCCCTCACCGACGGCGGCGTAGAGCGCCGACACATCTTCGTACTTGAGCTGGGCCGCGACCTCCGCGAAGGAGTCCTGGTTCATCAGTTTCTGCAGCGGAAGGTTCTGCTTGCGCATGGCGCGCGCGATCGCGTCGCGGCCCTGCTCAATGGCTTCGTCGCGGCGCTCCTTAGTGAACCACTGCCGAATTTTGTTGCGCGCTCTGGGGCTTTTGACAAAGTTCAGCCAGTCTTTGCTGGGGCCGGAGTCGGGGTTCTTGGAGGTGAACACCTCGACCACGTCGCCGGTGATGAGCTCACTCTCGAGCGGCACCAGGCGGCCGTTGACCTTGGCTCCCATGGTGCGATGGCCCACCTCGGTGTGCACGGCGTAGGCGAAGTCGACCGGGCTGGCGCCGGAGGGCAGGCCGATGACGCGGCCTTTCGGGGTGAAGACGTAGACCTCTTTGGCGCCGATCTCATAGCGCAGCGAGTCGAGGAACTCGCCTGGATCGGCCGTTTCCGCCTGCCAGTCTGAGATGTGAGCGAGCCAGGCCATGTCGGTGTCGCTCTGCGGGCCGGGTCCGCCGGCACTTTTGCCGTTGACCTGTTCCTTGTATTTCCAGTGCGCGGCGACGCCGAATTCGGCACGCTGGTGCATCTCGGTTGTGCGGATCTGAATTTCTACGGCGCGACCGCTCGGGCCGAGAACCGTCGTGTGCAGCGACTGGTACAGGTTGAACTTGGGAGTGGCGATGTAGTCCTTGAACCGGCCGGGCAGCGGCGTCCACCTGGCATGGATGGATCCGAGCACCGCGTAGCAGTCCCGCACGGAGTTCACGAGGACGCGAATACCGACGAGGTCGTAGATCTCATCGAAATCCCGACCACGCACGACCATCTTCTGGTAGATCGAGTAGTACTGTTTGGGGCGCCCGGCGACCTTCCCGCGAATGCGGGCCGATTTGAGGTCGTCGTTGATGGTGTCGATGACCTGCTGCACGAATTCTTCGCGCTGCGGCGTGCGCTGCTTGACCAGGCTTTCGATTTCGGCGTAGAGCTTGGGATACAGCACCGCGAACGAGAGGTCTTCGAGTTCCCACTTGATGGTCTGGATTCCCAGCCGGTGCGCGAGGGGCGCGTAGATCTCCAGCGTTTCTGTGGCCTTGCGCACGGCGGATTCGTTGGGAACAAAGCCCCAGGTACGGGCGTTGTGCAGTCGGTCGGCGAGTTTGATGATGAGCACTCGGATGTCTTTGGACATGGCGACGATCATCTTGCGCACGGTTTCGGCCTGGGTTGAATCGCCGTATTTCACCTTGTCGAGCTTGGTGACCCCGTCGACGAGCATCGCGATTTCATCGCCGAAGTCGGCTCGCAGGGCATCGAGGGTGTAGTCGGTGTCTTCGACGGTGTCGTGCAGCAGAGCTGCAGCGATGGTTTTGGTACCGATTCCGAGGTCGGCCAGAATCTGTGCCACGGCGACCGGGTGGGTGATGTACGGTTCGCCGCTCCGCCGCAGCTGACCGTCGTGCGCGCGCTCGGCGGCCGTATAGGCACGTTCAATGATCGACAGGTCTACCTTGGGGTGGTTCAGTCGCACCGTCTTGATCAGGCGGTCGACGGCTCCGGCCGGCTGGGCCCGGGAGAAGATGCGCGGAACCAGACGGCGCAGCGACGCCGGGGAGGGGGTCGTCGTGTCCGTCATCGTCTCACCTCGTCACGCCCGTCGAAAGACGCTGAAGGGCTTTGCGTTGTATCAATTATGCCGGTTCCCGGGGCGCCGTCCGTACGCCCTTGGCAGAACGTAGGGCGGGGGCCTACGCAAATTTCGGACGAAAAGGAAAGAGCGGGGCCCCTACCCGATTCCCTTTTGGTGGAAAATTTACTCCGGCCCGGTACCAAAACGGCCAGCCCTGCTGGGCTGGCCGTGTCGGTTGTTTCAGGTCAGGCTAGGCCGTGACGCTCTCCGCGGCCGGAGCCGAGGCTTTCGCACGGGCCGCAATGGCTTTCTTGTCGTGCTTGCGGATGGCGTCCTCACCGTTTCGCAGCTGGGCGTACAGCGGCGAGGCAATGAAAATGGTCGAGTAGGTGCCGACCAGAATTCCGATGAGCAGGGCAAGTGAGATGTCGCGCAGGGTACCGGCGCCCAGCACGAACGCACCGATGAACAGAATCGACGCCACGGGCAGAGCCGCGACGACGGAGGTGTTGATGGAACGCACGAGCGTCTGGTTGACGGCGAGGTTGACCGATTCGGAGAAGGTGCGGCTCGAGCCTGACCCGTCGAAGTTGGTATTCTCCCGAATTTTGTCGAAGACCACGACCGTGTCGTAGAGCGAGTAGCCGAGAATCGTCAGGAAGCCGATCACCGCGGCCGGTGTGATTTCGAAACCGGTGATTCCGTAGAATCCGGCGGTAATGACCAGGTCGTGAAGCAGCGCGACCATGGCCGCCACCGACATCTTCCAGGTGCGGAAGTAGATGGCCATGATGATGCCGGCGAGTACGAGGAACACGACGAGGGCGCGCAGTGCCTGCCCTGTGATGTCCTGCCCCCAGGTTGCTCCGATGAACGAGGTGGCGACTTCAGCGACCGGCACGTCGAAAGCGGCGGCGAGAGCGTCACGCACTCCGGTCGTCTCGGTTTCCGACAGCTGGTCGGTCTGCACGCGCACACCATCCGAGCCCACGGTGGAGACCTTCGGAACAGCATCGGGAACGACGCTCGCCACGGCATCCGTCGCGATGCTCTCGGACTGGCTCGTGGTCTGCGAGACGACGAACTGGCTTCCGCCGGTGAACTCGATACCGAAGACGAACCCGCCGCGCAGCAGGAACGGGCCGACCAGGGCGATAAGGATCATGCCGCCGGCGATCAGGTACCAGAGCTTGCGACGTCCCACGATGTTGAGCGACCGAGCGCCCGTGTAGAGGTCATTTCCGAATTGCGAGAAGCTGGCCATCAGGAATCCTTCCCGTCCGTCGATCGATCAGTGCTGGTACCGACAAGTTCAGACGCTTTGCGCTCGGCGATGGTCTGTCGTTTTGCCGCTTCCTTGCTCGAGGACGAGACCTTGGTCGGCGAGATCGACGCCGAGGGCTCGAACCGAGCCCGTCCGCGGTACACGGCACCGAGCGCGCGCGGGTCGAGTCCGCTGAGCTTGTGGCCCTCGTTGAAGAATTTCGTCTTGGCGATCAGCTGCAGTATCGGGTGTGTGAACAGGCTGACCACGAGGAGGTCGACGATCGTGGTGAGGCCGAGGGTCAGGGCAAAGCCCCGCACGTTGCCGACCGCAAGCACGAACAAAACGGCGGCGGCGAGGAAGTTGACGACGTCGGAAGCGACAATGGTGCGGAAAGCGCGCTTCCAACCGGCTTCGACCGACGATTCCAGACCACGACCATCGCGCAGTTCGTCACGCACGCGTTCGAAGTAGACGATGAACGAGTCGGCGGTGATACCGATGGCCACGATCAGACCAGCGACACCCGCCAGGGAGAGCCGGTAACCCTCACGCCAGGAGAGGATGGTGATGAGCAAGTAGGTGATCACCGCTGCGACTCCGAGCGAGGCCACGGTGACGAGTCCCAGCAGACGGTACTGTGCGAGCGAATATATGACCACGAGGATCAAACCGATCAGGCCGGCGATGAGGCCGTTGAGCAGCTGCGTTGAGCCGAGCGTCGCCGAGATGGTGTCCTGGCTCTGCACGGTAAAGCTGATCGGAAGAGCACCGAATTTGAGTTGGTCGGCGAGGGCCTTGGACGTCTCCTGATCGAACGACCCGGTGATCTGTGGCTTGCCGTCGAGAATGGCAGCTTGCGTGGCCGGGGCGGAGATCACGTGCCCGTCGAGCACGATCGCGAATTGGTTCTGCACGCCGGTGAGGTTGAACAGGCGCTGGGTGACATCGGCGAACTTCGAGGTTCCGTCGTTGTTGAAGACGATATTGACGGCCCACTCGCCGGTGGTCGCACCGCTCTGCGTGGTGCGCTGGCCACTGGTCGCGTCCGCGATCGTGGAACCGTCCACCTCGACCGGGCCGAGGATGTACTTGACCGAGTCGTCGGACTCGCAGGTGATGAGGGGGGCATTCGCCGGAGCCACGTTGGTCGTGTTGATTTTGCTGCAGTCGAAGGCGTCGTACTCGGCCTGGAGCGCTGGGGTGACGTAGTTGAGGTCACTCGCGTCCGTCGGCTCGACGGCGGGTGTGGTCGACAGGGTCGGATCGACAGTCGCCTCCGGTGCCGGCGTCGCTGTGCCGTCAGCGCCGACGGTCTGGCCGGACGGCTGGCCCGCGACGAGCACGGCCCGAAACTCGAGCTTGGCCGACGACTTGATTCGCTCCAGGGTGGCGTCATCGGGGGTGCCGGGTATCGACACCACGATGTTCTGCCCGCCCTGGGTGTTGATCTCCGACTCGGAAACGCCCGAGGAGTCGACGCGCTGGCGAATGATGCCCACGGCCTCACTTAGTTGGTCCGACGTGACCGTCTGCCCGCTCTCGAGCTGAGGAGCCAAAATGATCTGCGTTCCACCCTCAAGGTCGAGCGCCAGCTTCGGCGTCCACGATCCGTTCTGGGTGAAGACACCGAAAGCGTTGAGAGCGATCAGGCCGACGATGAGTACGCCCAACCAGGTCAGGGAACGCCAGGCCTTTTTGGCCGGAGACGACGACTTAGCCACCTATGAACTCAGCTTTCTGTTGGCGCCCACGCCAGAATGCGTGGGCGCGCCGCGTAATGCAGGACGTATGTCGTGATGCAGGTCAAGCCAGGCGAGGAAGACCTATAAAGCAGGAGCTACGCGTCGCCCTTTTTGGGCTGCTCGGTGGTGTCGGTGTCGGTGTCGGCAACACGCTGGCCGAATTCCGGTTCACTGAGCGAATCGATGCTGTCAACGTGGGTGTCGTCGAGATCCTCTGCAACGACCGGCTCGACCACGCGAGCGATGGTCTGACGGTGGATTTCAACGATGACGCCGGGCGCGATCTGCAGTTGGACCTTGTTGGCCTCTTCATCGATGGCAATGATCGTGCCGTACATGCCGAAGTTGGTCATGACATCGGCGCCGGGAACCATGGTGGCCTGCAGGGCCTCCTGGTCTTTCTTGCGCTTACGGCCGTTGCGGAACATGAAGAAGACGAGAACGGCCAGAACGGCCAGCATGACGAGAGTCAGATTATCCATGGAGCGGTGAAACCTTCCGATTGCGGCGCGGGTGGCCGAAGCTTGTGAGTGTGGGCCAGACTAACCCACCGGCACGTGCCAGCGGATCGATCAGGTGTCGTCTTTCCCAAGTACGGCTTTTCAGGTATGGCCGATGTAGGTATAGCCGTAATTGGTATAGCCGTAATTGGTATGGCCGTAATTGGTATGGCCGTAATTGGTATAGCCGTAATTGGTATAGACAGACGGGCCAAATTGAATTATAGGTCAATAAGCGTTGCACTGCCCGGTATGGTCAGGCCAGGCGGAGAGGCCAGACCAAAATGCTGCCACGCTGCGCTGGTGGCAACGCGCCCTCGCGGGGTGCGCGTGAGGAAGCCTATCCGTACCAGGAACGGCTCCACGACCGCCTCCACTGTTTCGGACTCTTCACCGACCGAGACGGCGAGCGTGTTGAGGCCGACGGGCCCACCACCAAAGCGGGTCAGGATGATCTTCATGACCTCGCGGTCGAGTCGATCAAGGCCGATCGCATCGACGTCATACAGCTCGAGGGCCGCGTGCACGGCCGCTATGTCCGCCGCTCCCCCGTGCACGAGGGCATAGTCCCGTACCCGCCGCAGCAGGCGGTTCGCGATTCGCGGTGTGCCTCGGCAGCGGCCGGCGATCTCGGCGAGGGCATCCGCTTTGATCGGCAGACCAATCAGCTGCGCGGCCCGACCGAGCACCTGTTCAAGCTCGTTCTCGGCGTAGAACTCGAGGTGCGCGGTGAAGCCGAATCGGTCGCGCAGGGGGTTCGGCAGGAGCCCCGACCTGGTCGTGGCCCCGACCAGGGTGAACGGCGCCAGGTCGAGCGGAACGGAGGTGGCGCCGGCTCCCTTGCCCACCATGATGTCGATGCGAAAGTCTTCCATGGCGAGATAGAGCATCTCTTCGGCGGAGCGGGCCATGCGATGGATTTCGTCGATGAACAGCACTTCGCCGGGCACCAACGACGACAGCACAGCCGCGAGATCACCGGCGTGTTGGATGGCGGGGCCGCTCGACATGCGCAGCGGGCGGTTGCCCTCATAGGCGACGATCATCGCCAGGGTGGTCTTGCCGAGGCCGGGTGGGCCAGCCAGAAGGATATGGTCGGGCGTGCGATTCTGCATCGTTGCGGCGGTCAGCAGAAGCTGCAACTGCCCGCGGACCTTCTTCTGGCCGACGAATTCAGCCAGGCTCGCCGGGCGCAGCGCGCCCTCGAAGGCCAGCTCCGATTCGCTCTCGAGCGAGGGATTGCTGAGTTCGGCGGCGGGGTGCTCGACGGCTGCAGGGTTGGCGGCGGCGTCGCGGGTCATGAACGATCCTTGCTGGTCGAAGCGGCGGCCGCTCCTGTGGCATGGTGCGCTGCCGGGCCGAGGCGGCCGAGGGCCAGTCGGAGCACGGCGGCGACCGCCGGCGGGGCGGAGTCGGCACCGGCGGCATCCGCCAATTCGGTGAGAGTGTCGTCGACGGCCTCGGCCGCGACGCGTTCCGACCAGCCGAGGCCGATCAGTGCCGCCTGCACGCTCGCAGCCACGGAGGTGGCTCCCAGCGGGCGGGTCGGCGTGCTGGCGGGCGTCACGGCAAGCTTTCCGGTGAGGGAGAGCACGATGAGTTTGGCTGTCTTCGGCCCGATGCCGCTCACCTTGCGGAACGCGCCGTCATCGTCGCCGGCGACGGCCTGCGCGATCTGGTTGGGCGTGAGCACGGCCAGCACGCCGAGGGCCGATTTGGGGCCGACACCGGTGACTCCGACGAGCAGTTCGAATACCGTGAGTTCCTCGGTGGTGAAAAAGCCATACAGGGTGAGCGAGTCTTCGCGTACGATGAGCGTCGTCATCAGCCGGGCTTCGTCGTTGATGCGCACGCCCAGGGCAGTGGCCGGCGTCACCTGCACGGCGAGGCCGATACCCCCCACTTCGACGACCACGGTTGAGCCGAGGGCTGAGAGGACGAGGCCACGTACGGAAGAGATCACTGCTTAAGACTACGGGGCACCACTGACAGTGCCGGTACAGACACCCCTGGCATCGACCCACGCTCAGCGGCCCGCCATGCTTTCTGGGCCGGGGTGAGTGGCCCGGGTGTGACGGTCGCTGTGATCGAAGCTACGGTCGGCAGGGTGCCGCCGGAGGCGCCGGTGCGCCACGCGTGGCAGATGGCGAGGGCGAGGGCATCCGCTGCGTCGGCCGGTTTGGGAATCTCGGTGAGGCCGAGAATGCGGGCGACCATGGTGCCGACCTGTTTCTTGTCGGCGGCCCCGTAACCGGTGATGGCGGCTTTCACCTCGCTCGGCGTGTGCAGGGTCACCGGCACGCCGCGCTGGGCGGCCATCAGCAGGGCGACGCCGCTGATCTGGGCTGTCCCCATGACGGTGCGCACATTGTGCTGGGCGAAGACCCGCTCAATGGCGATGAACTGCGGCCGGTGCCGGTCAAGCATCTCTTCCAGCCCCTGGGACAACAGCAGCAAGCGCTGCTCCAGGGGAAGGCCGGGCGCGCTCCGCAGCACGGTCACGTCCACCAGGCGGGCCGACCGGTTACCTTCTACGTCGACGACGCCGACACCGCAGCGGGTGAGGCCCGGGTCGATGCCGAGAACCCGGACCGCCACCGAACTACTCGGACTCGCTCGCGAGGGCGGCCTGCACTTCAGCAGACAGGTCATAGTTGGAGTAGACGTTCTGCACGTCATCGAGGTCTTCCATCGCGTCGATCAGGTGGAACACCTTGCGTGCGGTTTCGGCGTCGACCTCGATCTTGAGCGACGGAATGAAGGCGATGTCCGCCGACTCGTAGTCGATTCCGGCTGCCTGCAGCGCGGTGCGGGTGGCGACGAGGTCGCCAACGGCGGAGTGGATCTCGAACGTGTCGCCCTCGTCGATGACCTCCTCGGCACCGGCATCGAGAACGGCGAGCATGATGTCATCCTCGGTGATCGTCGGCAGGTGCTTGACCACCACGACGCCCTTCCGGTGAAAGTTGTAGGCGACACTGCCCGGGTCGGCCATGGCTCCGCCGTTGCGGGCCATCGCGGTTCGAACTTCCGCGGCAGCGCGGTTCTTGTTGTCGGTGAGGCACTCGATCATGATTGCGACGCCGTGCGTAGCGTAGCCCTCGTACATGATGGTCGTATAGTCGACCTGTTCACCCGACAGTCCGGCACCGCGCTTGACGGCACGGTCGATGTTGTCGTTGGGTACCGAGGTCTTCTTGGCCTTCTGAATGGCGTCGACCAGAGTGGGGTTACCCGAGAGATCTGCGCCGCCCAGTCGGGCCGCGACCTCGATGTTCTTGATGAGCTTGGCGAACGCTTTGGCCCGACGCGAGTCGGTGACCGCCTTCTGGTGCTTGGTGGTGGCCCATTTGGAATGCCCGGACATACATCTCCCGTTGTTGTGCTACGTCAAAAAATAAGTGAGCGCTGCGAAGTTGGTGCACGCTTGGTGCCATTCCAGTCTATCCCGGAGTGACTTCGAGCAGCTTGTGCAGCGTGTGCAGGTTGCGCGTGGTGGTCGTGTCGCGGTACTTGAGCTTGGCGCTCTTCTTGCTGAAAGCGCTCTTGATGCCGACAGCCTTGCGCACCTCCCAGTACAGCACGCCATGGCCGAGTTCGATGCGTTCGTCGGACGCATCGAGTTCCTTGGCGTGGCCGGCGAGTTCGCTGAGATGGCCGGGGTCGGAGGAGAACATGACATAGGAATGCCAACCATCGTGGTCCGCGTTGAAGGGGTAGGCACGCACGATTCGGTCGAGCGATTCGGCGTCGACGAGCACGATCCACGCCTCATACTCGAACCGGGCGGTCAGGGCGGCTTCGATGCGGGACTTGAGGGCGGCGGCATCCACTCTGTTAATTGGCGGAGTGTCGACGAGCGGGCTGTCGATACTGAAGAGCACGTTGCCACTCGCCAGCACCGTTTTGACGTCGGTGTAGCCGAGTTCATGAAAAGTGTCGGCGAGATCGGCCATGGCAACGGTGATGCCGTTGACGTTGATGCCGCGGAGCAGTGCTACGTAACGGGTCATCGTTGACCACCGGTTGTCTGAGTCATGTCTGAACCCTAGCCACACTCACGCGCCCGGCACAAATGAGCATCTCCTCACCTGCGACGGCGACTCAGTTTCTGCAGGAAATACCGGTGAAAACGGTCTTCGCCGGTGATTTCCGGGTGAAAGGACGTGCCAAGCAGGTTTCCCTGCTCCACGGCGACACAGCGACCGTCGTCGAGGGTGGCCAGGGCCGTCGCTCGCGGGCCGACGGTCTCAACGACCGGAGCCCGAATGAAGACGGCGTGTACCGGCTGCTCACCGAGCACCGGAATGTCGAGGTCGGTCTCAAAGGACGCCGTTTGCGAGCCGAAGGCGTTGCGGCGCACACTGATATCGAGCCCGCCGAGACTCTGCTGCCCGTTCATGCCGTCGAGAATGGTGTCGGCGAGCATGATCAGGCCGGCGCAGGTACCGTAGACCGGAAGCCCACCGCGGATGGCAGCCCGGAGCGGCACGGCGAGGCCGAACGTACGGGCGAGTTTGTCCATGACGCTGGATTCACCGCCCGGAATGACCAGACCGTCGATCTGGTCGAGTTCTTCCGGACGGCGAACCAGGTCAACGCTTGCTCCGAGCTCACGCAGTACCTGCGCGTGTTCGCGAAAATCGCCCTGCAGCGCGAGCACCCCGACGCGCAGTCCTGCCGGTACGGCGGTAGCGGTCGGTCCGGTGCCCACGGAGAGGATCGTCACGAACGGATGCGCTACCAGCCGCGAGTGGAGAGGAGGTGCGGCGCCGGAATATCGGACACGTTGATGCCGACCATGGCCTCGCCGAGGCCTCGGGAGACTTCAGCGATGACCTTGGCGTCATCGTAGAATGTGACGGCCTTCACGATGGCTGCCGCGCGCTGCTCCGGGTTGCCCGACTTGAAGATTCCGGAGCCGACGAACACGCCGTCAGCACCGAGCTGCATCATCATGGCAGCGTCGGCCGGGGTGGCCACGCCGCCTGCGGTGAACAGCACAACGGGCAGCTTGCCGGTCGAGGCGATTTCGGCGACGAGCTCGTACGGAGCCTGCAGCTCCTTCGCGGCGACGTACAGTTCGTCGCGGCTCATCGAGGTGAGGCGCTTGATCTCACCGTTGATGGTGCGGATGTGCTTGGTGGCTTCGGAGACGTCGCCGGTGCCGGCCTCACCCTTCGAACGGATCATGGCTGCGCCCTCGTTGATGCGGCGAAGCGCCTCACCGAGGTTGGTCGCGCCACAGACGAAGGGAATGGTGAAGTTCCACTTGTCGATGTGGTTCTTGTAGTCGGCCGGGCTGAGCACTTCGGACTCGTCGATGTAGTCGACGCCGAGCACCTCAAGAATCTGCGCCTCGACGAAATGGCCGATGCGGGCCTTCGCCATGACTGGAATGTTGACCTCGGCGATGATGCTGTCGATCAGGTCGGGGTCGCTCATGCGGGCCACGCCGCCCTGTGAGCGGATGTCGGCGGGAACGCGTTCGAGGGCCATGACGGCGACAGCGCCGGCGTCTTCAGCGATTCGAGCCTGGGCAGCGGTGACGACGTCCATGATGACGCCGCCCTTGAGCATTTCGGCGAGTCCGCGCTTGACGCGGCTCGAGCCGAACTGCTCGGCGGAGTTTGATTCAGTCATAACTACGATCCTATTCCTTGCACGGTGGTGGTCTGGTCGGGGGCTGGGGGTCGGGGGCGCTGTGGTCGGAACGGGAACGGGCCGAGGCATACCAGCGGGCGCCCGACGGTGACAGGAGAGCTAGAGTGACGTCGCGGCGGGCCAGCCGTCGGCGATTTCACGGCGAACGTCGCCGAGCAGGCGCGGAATGGCCTTGGTGCCGGCGATGATGGGAAAAAAGTTGGAGTCCAGAGCCCAGCGGGGCACGATGTGCTGGTGCAGGTGCTCGGCGATGCCGGCTCCGGCGATGCGCCCCTGGTTCATGCCGAGGTTGAATCCGTCACACTTCGACACCTGGGTGAGCACCCGCATGGCGATCTGGGTGAGTTCACCGATCTCGGCGACCTCCTCCGGCGTGGCCTGATCATAGGTGGCGACGTGCCGGTACGGGCAGACCAACAGGTGACCGCTGTTGTAGGGAAAAAGGTTGAGCAGCACGTAGGCGTGGGTGCCGCGCGCCACGATCAGTGCCTTCTCATTGCCCAGCCCCGGTGCGATGCAGAACGGGCAGTCGTCGGGGTGCGGCTGCTGACCATCCTGGATGTAGACCATCCGGTGCGGCGTCCAAAGCCGCTGGAAGGCATCCGGCACCGCCGCGAAGTCGGCAGACGTCTCCCCCGCACCCGCGTCAGCGGACTCGGAACCGCGCAGACGGTCGGCGGGAATGCCCGGCACGCTACGCCTGCACTTCGGCGGCGACCGGGGTGGTCACGACCTGGGCGCGATTCTCGATCGATTCCACGATGAGACGCACAGCCTCGGCAACCGGCACGCCGTTTTGCTGCGTGCCGTCGCGGTAGCGGAAGCTCACCGCGCCGTTGGCCTGGTCGTCTTCGCCCACGATGAGCTGGTAGGGCACCTTGGCCTTGGTGTGGGTGCGGATCTTCTTCTGCATGCGATCGTCGGAGTGGTCGACCTCGGCGCGCACGCCGGCCTTCTTCAGGGTCGCGATCACGTCGTCGAGGTAGGGGCCGTACTGCTCGGACACCGGGATGCCGACGACCTGAACCGGCGCCAGCCACACCGGGAAGGCCCCGGCGTAGTGCTCGGTGAGCACGGCGAAGAAGCGCTCGATCGAGCCGAACAGGGCACGGTGGATCATTACCGGTCGCTGGCGGCTGCCGTCGTTCGCGGTGTACTCCAGGTCGAACCGTTCGGGCAGGTTGAAGTCGAGCTGAATGGTCGACATCTGCCAGGTGCGACCGATGGCGTCGCGAGCCTGAACCGAGATTTTGGGGCCGTAGAAGGCTGCCCCGCCCGGGTCGGCGACCAGATCGAGACCGGAGCCTTCCGCGACCTCGCGCAGGGTCTCCGTGGCCTCCTCCCAGGCGTCGTCGCTGCCGACGAACTTCTTCGGGTCTCTGGTGGACAGCTCGAGGTAGTAGTCCTCGAGTCCGTAGTCGGCGAGGAGCTGCAGCACGAAGTTGAGGGTGCTGGTGAGCTCCTCTTTCATGCCTTCCTTGGTCGTGTAGATGTGGGCGTCGTCCTGGGTCATGCCGCGCACACGGGTGAGCCCGTTGAGCACACCGGACTTCTCGTAGCGGTAGACCGACCCGAATTCGAACAGACGCATCGGCAGCTCACGGTAGCTGCGACCGCTGGACTTGAAGATGAGGTTGTGGAACGGGCAGTTCATCGGCTTGAGGTAGTAGTCGACGCCCTGACGGGTGACATGGCCGGTCTCGTCGCGTTCCTCGTCAAGGTGCATCGGGGGGAACATACCCTCGCGGTACCAGTCGAGGTGGCCGGAGGTTTCGAACAGGGTCGACTTGGTGATGTGCGGCGAGTAGACGAAGTCGTAGCCGGCCTCGGAGTGGCGTTTGCGCGAGTAGTTCTCCATCTCCTGCCGAATGATGCCGCCCTTGGGGTGGAACACGGCCAGGCCGGAACCGATCTCTTCCGGAAAGCTGAACAGGTCCAGTTCGGCGCCGAGTTTGCGGTGGTCGCGCTTGGCGGCCTCTTCCTGACGGGTCTGGTAGGCGCGAAGTTCATCCTTGGTCGGCCAGGCCGTGCCGTAGATGCGCTGCAGCTGGGGGTTCTTCTCGGAACCGCGCCAGTACGCGGCGGCCAGCCGGGTGAGCGAGTAGCCGTTGCCGATCATGCGGGTGTTGGGCAGGTGCGGGCCGCGGCAGAGGTCCTTCCAGACCGTCTCCCCCGTCTTCGGGTCGACGTTGTCATAGATGGTGAGTTCAGCGCCGCCGACCTCGACCGATTCTTCGTCGGCGGTCGGGCTGTTGTTGCCGGCAGCATCGCCGCCCTCACCGGGTCCGCCCTTGATGCCGATGAGTTCGAGCTTGTAGGGTTCGGCGGCCAGTTCGGCGCGGGCCTCGTCGTGGGTGACGACGCGGCGCACGAACCGCTGGCCCTGGCGGATGATGCGGTCCATCGCCTTTTCGAGCGATTTGATATCGTCCGGCGTGAACGGTTCGGCCACGTCGAAGTCGTAGTAGAAGCCATCCGTGACGAAGGGGCCGATACCGAGGCGGGCGGCCGGGTTCACGGTCTGCACGGCCTGGGCGAGCACGTGGGTGGCGGAGTGGCGCAGAATGTTGAGGCCGTCGGGAGAATTTATGCTGACCGGTTCGACGGTATCCGTCGGCAACACGGTGGCCGCCAGATCTTTCAACTCACCGTTGACGCGCATTGCGACAACGGATCGATCGGTGAAAAGCGCAAAGCCGTCAGCCACGTGTATAACTCCCTATTGATTGCCTACCCGTCAACTTTAGCGGCGTGCGCGGCGTAGTTCGTCGGCGGGCAGAGCGCTGGCACAGTTCTCCACGCACCGTTGCGATTTTGGGTACAAAAAAGCCCCAGCGAACCGGGGCTTTTGTTGTGAACGGAACATACTCTGTGGGCGATACTGGGATCGAACCAGTGACCTCTTCCGTGTCAGGGAAGCGCGCTACCGCTGCGCCAATCGCCCAAGATTCTGGGAAGTACGTATTCTTCAGGACGTGCTCAAAGAACGGAGGTGGATACGGGATTCGAACCCGTGTTAACGGCTTTGCAGGCCGCTGCCTCGCCTCTCGGCCAATCCACCATGTGGGTTCACACCATATGGGTTCATACCAAACGAATTGGAACCGGCCCGAAGGCCGATTCCAGTTCATTTGAGCGGATGACGAGATTCGAACTCGCGACCCTCACCTTGGCAAGGTGATGCGCTACCACTGCGCCACATCCGCAACTGTCCGCATTTCTGCGTACTCAGAGACTCTAGCTGAATAGCAAGACGGAAACCAAACCGAGCCGTTTACGGCGTGTTGCGCCATGTAGTGCTGGCGGGTTTGCGACGCAGCGGCGCGGCTCCCGCGCCACGCTAAATTGGCTTCGACCGCGTCCGAAACGACGGCTTGGCTGGTCCCAAGGTTGGACGCGCCACACCCGGTGCGCCGTCGATGTGCGGCAACGCATCAGTCTGGGCTAGTATCAAAAGTCGCAAGCCAACGTTTGGTTGCGGTGCAGTAATTCATTTGGGCGATTGGCGCAGCTGGTAGCGCGCTTCCTTCACACGGAAGAGGTCGTGGGTTCAAGTCCCGCATCGCCCACAAAAAACCCCCGGTCAGTGCGTTTGGCAACCAGAACTCGTCCGATCGGTATAGGCGTTCGGCACAGGGCTACGATGGGCCAATGGTGATGCCGATACTGGCCACAAAGCTCTTCGTACCACCGCTGCGCTCCCACGTCATTTCCCGCCCGCGTCTCGTCGACCAACTGGAAGCGGGGGTCCGCGCGGGACGAAAACTGACTGTCGTCTCCGCACCAGCGGGATTTGGCAAGACCACACTTCTGGGCGAGTGGATCGCGCAGAGTCGTCGACTCGACCCGAAGGTCCGCGTCGCTTGGCTGTCGCTGGAACAAAGCGACAACGACCCGGTTCGATTTCTCAACTATCTTGTGGCCGCTGTCCACGGTGCAGATCCAGATGTCGGTGCAGATCCAGATGTCGGTGCAGATCCAGATGTCGGCCAGGTGGATGACCACGGCCAACTGTCTCCAGAGGCGACCCTCACGTCACTCATCAACAACGTTTCCCGCAGCCCAAACCGCATGATCCTGTTCCTGGACGATTTCCAGCTCATCGAGGACGCATCAGTGCGCGACGCGGTCGCGTTCCTCCTCGACCATCTGCCGTCCACGATCCACTTGGCAATAGCCAGCCGCTCCGATCCGCTTCTGCCCCTGGCTCGATTGCGAGCCGACGGACACCTCACGGAATTGCGCGCCGCCCACCTGCGCTTCACTTCCGACGAAGCCGCCGCGTTTCTCGATCAGATGACCGGTCTGTCGCTCACCCGTGAGAACGTCGCTGCGCTGGAGATGCGCACGGAGGGCTGGATCGTTGGGCTTCAACTCGCCGCGCTGTCCATGCGTGGCAGCACAGATATCCCCGCCTTCATCGACGCTTTCACCGGCAGCAACCGGTTCGTCATCGACTACCTCATTGAGGAGGTGCTCCATCGGGCGCCGCTTCACGTGCGTGAGTTTCTCTGCCAGACGGCGATTCTCGACCGGCTCTGCGGCTCCCTGTGCGACGCCGTGACCGGACGCTCGGACAGCGCCGAGATTCTGGAATCACTCGAGCGAGCGAACCTGTTCATAGTTCCCCTGGATGACCGACGCCAGTGGTACCGCTACCACCATCTCTTCGCTGACGTCTTGCGCTCGAGGCTCCTCGTGCACGGGCCCGACCACGTCCGACCGCTTCATGGCCGTGCCAGTGCATGGTACGAACTCAATAACTCGCCCGATGAAGCCGTTCGACATGCGTTCGAAGCATCCGACTTCACGCGGGCCGCACGCGTGATCGAGGCGACCATCCCGATCGTCCGGAAGAGCAGACAGGATGCGACCCTCCTCGGATGGCTCGCGACGCTGCCGGATGACGCCAAGAAGCGCAGACCGGTGCTGCGAGTGTTTTCCGCATGGTCCTCCCTCGTCGCTGGCGATATCCCCTCCGTGGATCGCCAGCTAACCGAAGCAGAACAGCTCCTGGCGGGAGGCGAAGCTGGCGATGGGTCCGCACACGATTCGGAACCGGGTGAGGAACTTCAAGCCCTCCCTGTCACGATCGAGCTGTACCGTGCTTCCCTCGCCCTGGCGATGGGAAACCAGGCCGGGATCGTTCACCATGCCCAGCGCGCCTTAGACGCCGCACGGCCCGAGGATCACTTGGGGCGGGGCGCAGCGGCCGGTTTGTGGGGCCTCGCGGCATGGGCCAACGGCGACCTCGAGGCCGGCGTTAAGGCTTTCGGGGATTCCGCGAACAGCCTCCGCCTCGCCGGCAACCTGACCGACGCGCTGAGCACCACAATGGTCATCGCAGACATGCTGATCCCGCTCGGTCGGCTTCGGGAAGCTCAGGGAATCTATAATGATGCGTTGCAGCAAGCCATCCAGCGCGGCAATGGCGGCCAGCCGACGGCAGACCTGCACGCTGGCTTCAGCGACGTCCTTCGAGAGCGCAACGATCTCATGCTCGCCAAGGAGCACCTGACAGCAAGCACCGCACTGGGCGACGGTGCCCTCTCGCACGAGCATCGATACCGATGGTTCGTGGCGATGGCGAGAGTGCACGAAGCCGACGGTGAACCCGACCTCGCTATCGACTCGCTCACGCAGGCGCAACACCACTACCGCCGCGGATTCTTCCCCGACGTCCGCCCGATCGACGGTATGAAGGCTCGCATTCGGATCACGCAGGGGCGCCTTTTCGAGGCACGCACGTGGGTGGTGGAGCAGGGGCTGACGCCCACGGATACACCAGACTATCTCCGCGAGTTTGGCCACATCACGCTCGCTCGACTGTTGATCGCGGAGTACAGCGTTGACGCCCTGAGCAACTCCATCGACGCCGCGCACGCTGTGCTCGGCCGGCTGATCATTGCTGCGGAAGCGGGCGGTCGGAGAGGCAGCGTGTGCGAAATCCTGGTGCTGCAGGCCCTCGCATTCCTCGCGCAGGGCAAGACATCCCGCGCGCTCGTCCCCCTGGAACGCGCCCTCGCCCTGGCAGAGCCCGAGGGCTATTTCCGCCTGTTCGTCGACGAGCGCGCGCCCATGCTCACGCTCCTGCGCACCGCAGCGGGCGCGGGCATCCGCCCAGACTTCGTTCGTCGGCTCAGCCAGGCTCTTCGCGCGACCGAGGGCGTTATGGCCTCTGGGCAGCCGATCGACACGCTGAGCGAGCGCGAACTGCACGTCCTGAGACTCCTCGCGACGGAACTTTCCGGTCCGCAGATCGCCCGCGAGCTCTACGTCTCTCTGAACACGATGCGCACCCATACGAAACATATCTTCCTCAAACTCAACGTGAGCAGCCGTGCTGCCGCCGTTCGCTCTGCCGAATCGCAGGGTTTGATCTAGCGCCGCCAGTCCCACAATCACCACGCGATCCGCCAATGTGGTGATTACGCGTCACCACATCGTTTCGTAGCTTTTCGGATATGGCCGGGCAATCGCCCGGCCAACCTGGAGCACGAGGAGCACGCCATGAACATCACGACATCCACCCTCACCCGCGGGACCGCGGTTGCTGCCGCTCTCGCAGGCCTTGCCTATATCGTCATCCAGTTCATCCACCCCGCCGACGTCGTCGCATCGCTGTCCACACAACAGTGGGTGGTCGTCCACATCCTGAGTTTCGTCGAGGCGGTGCTCGCTGTCGTCGGTGTCACCGGCATCTACCTCAGGCAGGTGCGGCAGTTTGGGATCCTCGGCCTCATCGGATACCTGATGTTCGGCTTCTTCTTCATTCTGCAGTCTGCCTTCAACTTCGCGGAAGCCTTCATCGCACCCCTGTTCGTGGTCGACGCTCCCCAGACCTCCACGGACTTCGTCGGGCTATTCGGCCGCTACGCGCCTGTGACCGACCTCGGACCGCTCACGGCACTTCCTCAGGTCGGAGCCGTCTTGTACGTGGTTGGCGCGATTCTCTTCGGCATCGCCATCATCAGAGCCCGCATGCTGTCGCGCGGGGCTGGCATCCTGCTCATCGCCGCCGCGGCCGTAACGCCGATCGCTGGGGCACTGCTTCCGCACACTCTCGAGCGGATGGCCGCCATCCCCATGGGCCTCGCCCTCGTCTGGTTCGGCTACTCGCTCTGGTACGATCTGCGCGCAAACGCCACGGCCCTGCAGGCGCACACCGACGAGGCCGGCCTCGACCGCGCGTCGAGATGAGGCGGTACGAAATTCGCCTCGCTGGGCAGCTTGATTCGAGGTGGAGCGCCTGGTTCCCCATGGCTCACGCCTACGGGGCTCATCCTTCTCAGCCTTATCCCCGTGCTCGCGGGCGCGGCGCGGCTTGGCGAGGTGACCGGTGGGGCCGCACTGACAAGCCACAACGCGCGATTCATTGACTCCCCCTTCCCCGTGGTAATCCACATTATCAGCGTCACCATCTTCAGCCTTCTCGGTGCGTTCCAGTTTGTGCCTGCTCTGCGTCGCCGCAGGAATCGATGGCACCGCGTGGCGGGCCGCATCCTCATCCCCGCCGGGCTGCTGACGGCCCTGTCCGGGATGTGGATGGCGGTTTTCTACCCACACCCCCTCGGCGATGGCGTCGTACTGACGGTCCTCCGCCTGTTCTTCGGCTCCGCGATGGCCGCGAGTATCCTGCTCGGCATCCGCGCGCTCATGCGGCGCAAGTTCGTTGCGCACGGCGACTGGATGACGCGGGCCTTCGCGATCGGCATGGGCGCCGGCACCCAGGCGATCGTCCTTCTCCCCGGCTCGATCATCTTCGGATCCACCGACGAGCTTTCGCGTACAACACTCATGGGTGCCGCCTGGGTCATTAATGTCGTGGTGGCCGAGACGGTCATCCGGCACAGAGCGCGGCGACTCCCCTCCCCAAACCTGACAAGGATGGCAACATGACTGCGGGCGGTTCAGTACACGTGCCCTGCAACGACTCCTGCGCGACCCACCGGGCGGTCGCTGCTGGCTCTCGTCGCCCGTGGCCGCACCCCACCCGACTGATCGAGCCACAGACATACAGTGGACCTCACATAGTGTGGGACACATGGACGTGCTTCTCGATATCTGGCAACGCATGACAACACCGCACGCCGCTTTGCAGCCCCCTACGACCTGGCTGACCGTGGCTGGGGCCGCCCTGATCGTGCTCTTTCCGCCGGTGTGGCGCGTGGCCCGACACGCCATCACGATTGTGCACGAAGGCGGCCACGGCGTCGTCGCGGTGCTCTGCGGACGTCGACTCGGCGGCATCCGCTTGCATTCGGACACCTCGGGACTCACCGTGAGCCGCGGTCGTCCCAGTGGGCCTGGCATGATCTTCACCCTGCTCGCCGGCTACCCGGCCCCAGCCCTGCTCGGGCTCGGCGCCGCCTGGCTGCTCAGCCGAGGGTACGACGTGGGACTGCTCTGGGCGTTGCTGGCCGCACTGGCCCTGCTGCTCGTGCAGATTCGCAACTGGTTCGGGCTCTGGTCGGTGGCCGTGACCGCCGCGGTGGTGTTTGGAGTGTCCTGGTTCGGGTCAGCTCAGGTGCAGGGCGTGTTCGCCCTGCTGGTGACGGCTTTTCTGCTGTTCGGTGCGCTCCGCACGTCTTTCGAGCTGGCGCAGTCCCGCTCACGGCGGGCCGGATCCTCCTCGGATGCGGACCAGTTGGCCCGGTTGACGCACATTCCCGGCACTGTCTGGGTGGGCGTCTTCATTGCCCTGCAGCTGGGCTGCATTGCGCTGAGCGCACAACTGCTCGGATTCGGCCTCGTCTGAGTCGTGCATGCAGGCAACCGTGGCAGGCTTGAATACATGACAAAAATTGCGATCATCGGCGGGCACGGAAAAGTTGCCCTCCACCTGGCCCGCTTACTCACCGCTGACGGCCACGACGTGAGTTCACTCATCCGCAACCCGGCACACGCAGACGACGTCGCGGCTACCGGTGCGACGCCGATGCTGGCGGATATCGAGAACCTGTCCACCGACGAGCTTGCGACCATACTGACCGGGCAGGACGCCCTGGTCTGGTCGGCCGGTGCCGGCGGAGGAAGCGCGGAGCGCACCTACGCGGTGGATCGGGATGCGGCCATCCGCTCAATGAATGCCGCGGCTCAGGCCGGGATCTACCGTTATGTGATGGTGTCCTACCTGGGCTCACGCGCCGACCACGGTGCCTCCCCCGACGATGGCATGTTCGCGTATTACGAAGCCAAGGCCGCCGCCGACGACTATCTGCGCGCGACCTCGCTCAACTGGACCATTCTCGGACCGAGCACGCTGACCCTGAACCCGGCGACCGGCACCATCAACGTGGGCAGCGACCTGCCCCGCGCTGATACGTCACGCGAGAACGTGGCGCGAGTCGCTGCTGCCGTGCTCGCCAACGAGAACACCGCGGGCCGCTTCATTGAGTTCACCGACGGTGACGTCCCCATCGATGAGGCCGTCGCCGCCGTGCGCTGAACCGGTCGACCGGGCTAAAACCCGAAGTCACCGCCGCCGAAATCGCCGCCGAAGTCACCGGCGACATCACCACCGGAGTCCCCGCCGGCGTCGCTTCCGGCGTCAGCGTTCGTTTCGGTGTTCGCTTCGTTACCGGCATCGGTGCCTCCGCCATCCATCGGCATGAAGGCGCTGACCAGCGCGGAACCGATGACGAAGCCGGCGACCGTGCCGAGCAGGGAACTGCCCATCATGCCGCCGAAACCCATGCCGTTTTGGTTGCCGAACGACCGGGTGAGCGTTCCCGGCTGGCGCAGTTCGGCCCGGGTCGCGGCCTGGGCGAGCGTGGCTGGCGCGGCATCCGCTGGTCGTTCGCTCGGCGGGACGTTCTCGGTGAGCTGGCGAAAGAGAATGTCCCGCTGTTCATCGGTCAGTTTTGAAAAGGCCTCGGTGTGCACCTGCTCGATGGTTTCGGGCGGGGCCGTGCGCAGGAGGTACTGGTAGCGCTCGACCGCGACCTCATCCTCGCTGCGCGCGGGGGCGCTGCCGGTACGATTGGCTGCGGGCCCGGTCGGTGACTGTTCCTTGCGACCGAGCAGAAAGTCTAAGAATCCCATGATGCTGTGCTCCTTCGTGTGGATTGATGGTTGCCCCGATGTGTGCGAAACAGTCACGGCGTCGGTCGCCGTCAGTGGCCGCGGCCGAACCAGGTGGTGACGCCGGGCGAGTACAGCACGGAATCGGGAGAGCGATCGGCCAGGCCGACAAAGCCCGCGGCCGCCAGCAACGTGTCGTCGAGGCGCTCAAGGTCGGCGCGGAAAATCGGCCACGGCTCGTGGTGGTTGCGCAGATGCACGGTGCGCCCGCGGATGCTCGTGAACAGTGCCCAGCGGGCGGTCAGAAAATCTGCCAAGGGGTCGTTGCTCACGGTGCCGGTCCCGGGGCGAGCGACGATGTCGGTGTGCAGGTTGCGATCGCGGTGGCGGGTCGAGGTGTACCGGTACCGGCCCGAATCGATGTGGAGCCGAGTGCGGGACCACTTGTAGGGCAGCGAGAACAGAGCATGCGCGGCCAGTACAGCGGCGAGCCGACCGGCCTCGAGCGAGACGAACACCACGCCGCGGCGGCCTTGGGCATCGACCGCATAGAGACGCACGTTCACCTCGACGAAGGTTCCGAAGTAGGGAATGGGCGGGCTGCCAAGGACGGTCGCGCGATCCAGCACGAAGGGGATCAGGCCGACCCAGCTCGACCCGTCGTATTCGTCGGGGATCAGGCCTTTCGGCAGGAGCGGCGCGACGAGCGCGGCATCCACTCGCCAGTGCAGGAAGACCAGGTGCGACCAGCGCTGGCTGGCCACGGCCCGCCCGGCCAGAAGCGGTGCGATCGCCGAAATGGGATATGCCTCAGCGTTCGTCACGCACGTCCTCCTGCAAAATTCTCACCGATTTGCTTCAACGGTAGTCGCTGCGGAGGGGTCCGCGCCTGTTGATCGCCCGGGAATGCGGGCCGCCAGACCGGTGCCCCCAGCAATCGCGGAGGCGGGCTGTGTAAGCATGACGTAGACGAAATCGTTGTGACACGACCACGAAAAATGACCAGACGAGGAGAAGGATGCCGGGCTCAACCGTTCTCGACCTTGTGCTGATCCTGATGCTGGTGGTGGCTCTCGTCAATGGGTACCGCAGCGGGCTGCTGCGAAGTCTCACCGGCATTGTCGGCGCCGTGATCGGTGGAATCGCCGCTTTCTTCGTCGTACCGCTCGTGGGCGGCTGGATTCCCGCCCCGGAATGGCGCACCCCCGGCACCATCGCCGTCGCTATCCTGCTCGTACTCATCGGCCACTCGCTCGGCGCTTCGGTCGGCGGACTGGTCGGAAGTCGTAAGAAGCGTTCACCGCTCGGAACCATCAACCGCGTGCTCGGAGCCGCTTTTGCAGCCGTGGCATCGGCCCTCGTCGCGTCGATGGTGGCGTTCAGTATCGGAGCCCTCGGTATTCCGTTCCTCTCCCCCGCCATCGCGTCCTCCACCGTTGTGTCCGGCATTGACTCGTTGACGCCCGACCCGGTGAAGGCGTTCATGGCCCAGCTGCGGTCCGTAGCCGTGACGCAGGGTCTGCCGCGCATCGTCGATGCTTTCACCGGCCCCACCCCCCAGGCCGCCGAGGCCGACACCAGCAGCCCGGCCTTGGCCCTGGCCGCACAGTCGGTCGTGCGGATCACCGGCACGGCCTACGCCTGTGGGCAGAGCCAGTCCGGCAGTGGATTCGTCGTCTCGGCTGAACACGTCATCACCAACGCGCACGTGGTCGCCGGCGTCGGCCAGCCCGTTGTGGAAACACCGGCCGGCGTTGCCCTCGCCGGGGAGATCGTGTACTTCGACCCGGTTGACGACCTCGCCATCATTTCGGTGCCCGGCCTCGACACCGCGCCGCTGACCGTGGGAGAGAACCTTGCTGCCGGCAGCGGCGCAGTCGCCGACGGGTATCCCTTCGGCGGGCCGTACGTCTCCGACCCGGCCCAGGTCATCGCGCTCGGCACCATCAACGTCGCCGATATCTACGGCCAGGACCCGACGCCTCGTCAGGTTTACACCCTCGCCTCCGACGTAGAGCAGGGCGAGTCGGGCGGACCGTTGCTGAGCGAATCCGGCCTCGTGGTCGGCGTGATCTTCGCCAAGGCGAGCAACACCGAGAACGTCGGCTATGCCCTCGCCCTCGCCGAGGTTGAGCCGGTCATCAGTCAGGCTTCCGGTTTGTCGGCCCCGGTCTCTTCCGGCACCTGCGTTCGCGGCTGAGCCGCGAGCATCCGCCTGCCGCCGGCTGGACGGCATCCACTCTCCGCCGGCTGGTCCGGTGTCCGGTTGACATCCCGGCAGGCCCAGCACCGGCAGGAGCACGGAGAGGGCGGTACGGGAAGCGGGTGGGCCCGCTTTCCGTACCGCCCTGCGCTCGCCGAGATGGTGAGCGTTAGAACCTAGACGCGCTCGAGGGCGTAGCCCTCTTCGCCGTGCACGCTGGTGTCGATTCCGGCCAGTTCGTCTTCGTTCTTGATGCGAAAGCCGATGGACTTCTCGATCGCGAGGCCGAGTACATAGGCGACGACGAAGGAGTAGGCGAGAACCGCGAAGGCTGCGATCGCCTGAACGGCGAGCTGGCCGAGGTCGCCGCCGGTAAACAGGCCGGTGCCGATCGCGAAGAAGCCGAGGTAGAGCGTGCCGATGATGCCACCGACGAGGTGGATGCCCACGACGTCGAGCGAGTCGTCGAAGCCGAGCTTGAACTTGAGTTCAACGGCCATGGCGCAGACGGCACCGGCGACGGCGCCGAGCAGGAGTGCCCAGCCCGGCTCGAGATTGGCGCAGGCCGGCGTGATGGCGACGAGGCCGGCAACCGCACCGGACGCAGCGCCGACCGAGGTGGCCTTGCCGTCCTTGAACTTCTCGACGAGCATCCAGGCGAGGATGGCCGCTGCCGTGGCGCCGAGGGTGTTGACGACGATGATGCCGACGTTGGCGAGGCCGTTGAGCCACTCAGCTCCGGCGTTGAAGCCGAACCAGCCGAACCAGAGGATGGAGGCACCGATGAGCACGAGCGGCACGTTGTGCGGCTTGGTGATGCCCTTCTGGAACCCGACGCGCTTGCCCAGTACCAGGGCGAGCGCGAGAGCTGCGGCGCCGGCGTTGATGTGCACCGCTGTGCCACCGGCGTAGTCGATCACGGCGATGCCTTCGAGGCCGAGCGTCTCGCCCAGGTTCATGATCCAACCGCCGCCCCAGACCCATGCAGCGACCGGGAAGTAGACGAGGGTCGCCCAGACACCGGCGAAGATCATCCAGGAGCCGAACTTGGCCCGGTCGGCGACCGCGCCGCTGATCAGGGCGACGGTGATGATCGCGAACGTCGCACCGTAGGTGGCGCCGAGCAGATCGATGCTGCCGGTCTCTCCCATCGCGAGCTGACCCAGACCGAAGTCGGAGAACGGGTTGCCGGCGAAGTCAGTGGCGCTGCCCACTGCGCTCATGTTGAAGCCATACAGAATCCACAGGACGCTGATCAGCCCCAGTGCGCCGAAGCTCATCATCATCATGCTGATGACGCTCTTGGCCTTGACCAGTCCGCCGTAAAAGAAGGCGACACCCGGTGTCATGAACAACACCAGTGCGGTGGCTGTCAGCCCCCATGCAATGCTTCCGGTATCCATAGATTGTCCTCACGCGTCTCGAATGTGCAGGGTGTAGCGCGAGGTGAGTCACCTCGGATACGAGTCAAGTATCTGAGGTGACTGTTACAACAAACCTTCCGAGGTGTTTCGTGCGGGTTACGAGCTTTGGCGAATTGTTAACGCCACGTTTCACGGCTAATCCGTGTGCGGCGGCAACTCCCCCGTAGTGAGGGCAACCATGCGCGACTGGGAACGCTGGTACTTCTTGCGATACCCGCCAGCCATCATCTCGTCATCGAAGACCTCATTGAGCGGGCGCCCACTGGCCACGATCGGAATCTCGGCGTCGTACACCCGGTCGATGAAGGCCACCAGCCGCAGGGCATCCGACTGGTCCGTCAGCAGGAAGACGCCGCGCAAGGCGATGACCTCGACGTCGCGAATGACCTTGATGTATTTCGACGGGTGCACGGTACCCAGATGACGGATCAAGGAACCGAAGTCATCCTCGGTGACCTTCGAACCACGCCCGAGCAGGGTATTGACGAGGTGCTCCCGTGCCTCGGGCTCCACCGCCACGGCTTGGCCGGTGACATTGCGGCGGCGGTAGTCGAGGCCGTCGATGCGCAGGGTCTCGAAGTTGGCACTCATGGCCGAGATCTCGCGCAGAAAGTCCTGCGCGGCGAAGCGGCCCTCGCCGAGCGAGTTCGGCGGGGTGTTCGACGTGGCGGCGACGCGGGTGCCGGTGGCGACGAGTTCGCCGAGCAGCCTGGTCATCACCATGGTATCGCCGGGATCGTCGAGCTCGAACTCGTCGATGCAGATGAGCTTGGCGCTGCGCAGCTCCTTGATGGTCTCCTGATAGCCGAGGGCCCCCACCAGAGCGGTGTACTCGATGAAGGTACCGAAATATTTCGGACCGGTCGCGGCGTGCCAGAGGGCGGCAAGCAGGTGTGTCTTACCGACACCGAATCCACCGTCGAGGTAGATGCCGGGCAGGTCGTCCTTGGCCTGCCGACGGCGGGAGAAAAAGCCGGCGGGGCGAGGGTTCACGAACTCCTGAAGCTTTTCAACGGCCGCGATCTGGGACGGGTAGTCATGATCGGGCCGGTAGTTCTCGAACGAGGCGTGTTCGAACTGGGGAGGCGGAACCAGCTCGGCCACGATTTCCCGCCCGGTGATGGTCGGGGTTCGGTCTGCCAGTTGCGGAACCGTGTGCTGTGCTTTCTGGTGCGCCTCTGGTGCCATGCTGAAATGCCCGTTCCTCTGGATCTAGCTGCGAATGCGCCGTGCTGTGCACGTGCGCGGTGTGCCGGCACCGCGTAGGTTTAAACGGTGGGCCCGATAAGCCTAATCCGCGGTCAACCCGAATCCGTGTGCATCGCGGTCCACCTGGAGGTTACATGTCTGCCCCGATCGACCCGACCGAGAAATTTGCCGCCTACGCCCACCCCGCCAGGCTCGTCTCCACCGACTGGCTGGCTGAGCACCGCAGCGACGCCGGACTGGTCGTAGTCGAATCCGACGAAGACGTGCTGCTCTACGAAGTGGGACACATCCCCGGCTCGGTGAAGATTGATTGGCACACCGACCTCAACGACAAGGTGAATCGCGATTACATCGACGGCGCGGCCTTCGCCGCGCTGATGAGCGCGAAGGGCATCGCCCGCGACAGCACGGTCGTCATCTACGGTGACAAGAGCAACTGGTGGGCCGCTTACGCCCTCTGGGTGTTCACGCTGTTCGGCCACGAGGATGTTCGCCTGCTCGACGGCGGACGCACGAAGTGGCTCGCCGAAAACCGCGAGATCACAACGGATGCCTCCCCCGCGGCCACCACGGACTACCCGGTGATCGCGCGCAACGACCTGCCGATCCGTGCCTTCAAGAACGACGTTCTCGCCCACTTCGGCAATCCGCTCATCGATGTGCGTTCCGACGAGGAATACAGCGGCGCTCGCACGACGATGCCGGCGTACCCCGAAGAAGGTGCCCTGCGCGGCGGCCACATTCCCTCTGCCGCTTCGGTACCGTGGGCCCGCGCTGCAGCAGCCGACTCCACCTTTCGCACCCGCGCCGAACTGGACGCCATCTACCGCGAGGAAGCCGGCCTGACCGCCGGTGACGATGTGATCGCCTACTGCCGCATCGGCGAACGATCAAGCCACACCTGGTTCGTGCTGACACACCTGCTCGGGTTCGAGAAGGTGCGCAACTACGACGGATCCTGGACCGAGTGGGGCAATGCCGTCGCCGTGCCGATCGCCGTCGGCACCGAACCCGGCGCGGTGCCGCGCTGATGAGCGCACTTCCGGCCAAGCTCGCGGAGATCCAAGAGGACTTTTTGGCCCTCGAGCAGAAGGATCGCCTGCTGCTTTTGCTCGAGTTCGCCAACGAGCTGCCGGAACTCCCGCAGAAGTTTCAGGACCACCCCGATCTGCTCGAGCGTGTCGTCGAGTGCCAGTCGCCGGTGTTCATCTTCGTTGAACTGGATGCTGCCGACACGTTCCACCTGCACGCGACAGCTCCGCGCGAGTCGCCGACCACCCGCGGGTTCGCGTCGATCCTGGCCCAGGGCCTCGATGGGCTGACCGCCGAGCAGGTGCTCAAGGTTCCCGATGACTTTCCGCAGTCGATCGGACTGACTGAGGCGGTCTCCCCCCTGCGTCTGCGCGGGATGACCGCCATGCTCGGCCGGGCCAAACGTCAGCTGCGCGAGCGGCTGGCCTAAACCTCGGGCAGTCGGGCGAGCCAGGCCGTGATCTCGGCGTTCCACCGCGCTGGGTCAAAGTTCCAGAGTTTGGTGTGCCTGGCATCGCTGAAAGCGACAAAGGTCACGATGTCGGACCGCCGGCCGGCGAGTCGGCGCGAACCGGCGGCCGGCACGAAACCGTCATCGTCGCTGTGCAGTAGCAGAACCGGGCGGTGCAGGTCACGGGCTCGAGCGACGAAGTCGAGCCGACCGAAATCGATAGGTGCGGCCTGGCCGGTGAAGCTCGCACCCCAGCGAGACCCCATCAGCAGCACGGCGCAGCGCGCGATCGTCCGCGGAAGCCTCCGGTCGACCGCCTGCGCCGCGACCACGTCGGCCCAGTCGATGACCGGAGATTCCAGCACGATCCCGGCGATCAAACCGGCCGATGGGCTGCGGGTGAGTGTCTGCAGCGCCACGGCGCCGCCCATCGACCAGCCCATCAGAATGATGCTCCTGGCCCCGTGCGCGGCGGCAAAGTCGATCGCGGCGGCCACGTCCGGCCATTCGGTATCGCCGAGGCCGTATCGTCCATCCGGGCTGGCCGGGGCGTCGCCATCGTTTCGATAGGAGACGAGCAACGAGGTGTAGCCGGCCGCACGGAACACCGGAACCGCCCGCAACGCCTCTTCGCGGCGCACCGCCCGGCCGTGCACCTGGATGACCCAGCGGGTCGACGGGGGTGCGGCATCCGCTGGTATGAGCCAAGCGGGGGCGGGACCGATGGGCGTTGGCACGGTGACGTCGCTCCACTCGAACCCAAGATCGGCGGGCCCGGTGTACAGCCAGCCGCTGAACCGGCCACGACGGGCGGCGGCCAGGTCGCCGTAGTCCAGCTTGAGGATGCGCCGAGTGACGGTGTGCGTGGTGCGCGCGGTGATCTCGCCGACCCGAACGTGCCCGGTGCCCGCACTGAAGAAAAAGCTGTATTCGCCCGGAAGGACGGAGTCGCGATGGCGCTGCAGGGTGACGGTACCGCCCGACCGGTCGACCGCGACCACGCGCGTGTCGTCCTCACGCCTGGCCGGAGGGGTGACGATCGTCTTCGCCATCACCGCCGAGAGAACCCCGGCCGCCGCGACGAGCGCCACGGCGGAGCCGACGGCGACGATGCCGCCGACGCCCAGAATCGTGCGCAGAACACCCGGCTGACGCCCGTTTGGGGGCTGTGGTTCGTGCATGTGCACCTCCGACTGATCGGCGTGCCTCACGGACAACACCCAGAAAAAACTCTAGTCTGCAGACGTGCCCGAAACCGATCGATCGCTCCCCGCGGAGTTTGCCGCGGCTTTGGCCGCGATTCGCCGCGCCAGGAGTCGGGCCGAATTAGTCGTCACCGAGATCGCCGCACCCGCCCAGCTCGCGCCGTATTCGATCGCCCTGGCCGCCAACATCAAGCCGGTGCGGCACGGCGGCGACTCGGACCTGGGAACGGGCCGGTTCATTCTGCTCTACGATCCCGAGGAGCCGGAGGCGTGGAACGGCGCCTTCCGCGTGGTGTGTTTCGCGCAGGCTCCGCTCGAGGTGGAGATCGGGCTGGACCCGTTTCTGGCGGAGGTCACCTGGGCGTGGCTTGTCGATGCGCTGGACTCCCGCAAGGCCACGTACACGGCGGCCTCCGGAACGGCGACTAAAATAATCTCGTCAGGCTTTGGCGAACTCGCCAAACAGGGGGATGGCGCGCAGATTGAGCTGCGCGCGTCGTGGACACCCCTGGATCACAATCTCACCGCCCACGTCGAGGGCTGGGGCGAGCTGCTCTGCATGCTCGCCGGCCTCCCTCCCGCTGGGGAAGGAGTCAGCATGTTGTCAGCACGCCGAGCAGCCCGTGGCTGAATCGCAACCCACCCCACCCACCCTCGTTCATCACCAGGTCATCGACACCCGCGAGGCCTACCTCGCTGCAACGGCCGCCCTGGCCGCCGGCACCGGGCCGGTCGGGGTCGACGCGGAACGGGCATCCGGTTTCACGTACTCGCAACGCGCGTATCTGATCCAGATCTATCGCCGCGGCGCCGGTACCTTTCTGTTCGACCCGCCACCCATCGGCGACTTCAGTGAGTTGAACCACGCCCTCGCCGACGCTGAGTGGATTTTGCACGCCGCGAGCCAGGACCTCGCCTGCCTGCGCGAGGTCGGACTTGACCCGGCCCGCATCTTCGACACCGAGCTCGCCGCCCGACTGCTGGGCATTCCGCGGGTCGGGCTCGGCACCGTGGTGGAGGAACTGCTCGGAATCCACCTCGCCAAGGAGCACTCGGCCGCGAACTGGTCGACCCGGCCGCTGCCCGAATCCTGGCTGGTCTACGCCGCCCTCGACGTTGAACTGCTGCCCGACCTGCGCGACCGCATAGTCGACCTGCTCGTCGAGTCCGACAAGACCGACATCGCTGATCAGGAGTTCGCCGCGACCCTGGCCAAGGAAGCCAAAGCCGCCCGCGTGGACCCGTGGCGGCGGCTGTCGGGCATCCACTCGTTGCACGGCCAGCGCAATCTGGCCGTCGCCCGCGAACTGTGGCTGGCCCGCGACGAATTCGCTCGTGACGTCGACGTCTCCCCCGGGCGCCTCGTTCCCGACGCCTCTCTGCTCGCCGCTGCCCGCGTACTGCCGGCGACCCGCCAGGCGCTCAGCGATCTGCGGGAATTCAACGGACGGGCGAGCCGGAACGAGCTTGATCGCTGGTGGAATGCGATTCAGCGCGGCCGCGCCACCGCCGACCTGCCCGCGCTCAAGGCCAGCAACGACACCCTGCCGCCGCCGCGTGCCTGGGCCGACCGCAATCCGGAAGCCGATGTGAGGTACAAAGCGTCTCGAGCTGCGCTGCAGACCGTCTCGGACGAACTCGAGATCCCCCTGGAGAATCTGCTCACCCCTGATTACCTGCGCCGGGTGGCGTGGACTCCGCCGGAGCCGGCGGATGCAGCATCCGTTGGGGAGGCACTCGCCAATTTAGGGGCACGCCGCTGGCAAGTTGACGCCACTGCACAATTAATAGCGGATGCTTTTGTAGAGGTTCTACAAATGGCCGATCCTGTCGCGGATCCGGAGTCGTAGAAACCGGCAAACGATTCGGGCGGCTATTTTGGTCGCCCTAGGATCGGATCAGAACTAACAGATCGATTCGGATCTGATCCAACACGTACTGGAGGCATTGTGGCCGAGAGAGCAGAAGTCGTTTTTGTGGACGGGGTTCGAACCCCGTTCGGACGCGCCGGCGAAAAAGGCATGTACTGGAACACCCGAGCCGATGACCTCGTGGTCAAGGCGATCATCGGGCTGATGGAACGTAACCCGGGCGTGCCGCCGGAACGCATCGACGATGTCGCGATTGCCGCCACAACCCAGACCGGGGACCAGGGCTTGACGCTCGGTCGCACGGCGGCGCTACTGGCCGGTCTGCCCAAGTCGGTGCCCGGGTTTGCGATCGACCGCATGTGCGCCGGGGCGATGACCGCCGTCACCATGATGGGGTCCTCGATCGGTTTCGGTGCGTACGACCTGGCTATCGCCGGCGGCGTCGAGCACATGGGACGCCACCCGATGGGCTTCGGCGCCGACCCGAACCCGCGGTTCCTGTCCGAGAAGCTCGTGAGCGAAGACGCGCTCAACATGGGCGCCACGGCCGAACGTATTCACGACCGGTTTCCGTCGTACACGAAGGAACGCTCCGACCGATTCGCGCTGCGCAGCCAGCAGAAGGTCGCTGCAGCCTACTCGGCGGGCAACATCCAGCCCGACCTGATTCCCGTTGCCACGCGCAGCGAATCCGGCTGGGGCCTGGCCACCCGTGATGAAGCACCTCGCCCGGAAACCACCATGGAGGGCCTCGCTACGCTGCGCACCCCCTTCCGTTCGCACGGCCGCGTCACGGCCGGCAACGCCTCCGGCCTCAACGACGGCGCGTCCGCGTGCCTGCTGGCCAGCGCCGCCACGGCCAAGGAACTCGGCCTCGGCGTGAAGATGACCATGACGAACTTCGCGTTCGCCGGCGTCGAACCGGAGGTCATGGGCCTCGGCCCGGTCCCCTCCACGGAGAAAGCCCTGCGCAAGGCCGGTCTGTCGATCACCGACATCGGCCTGTTCGAGCTCAACGAGGCTTTCGCCGTGCAGGTCATCTCCTTTCTCGACCACTTCGGCATCGATGATGAAGACCCCCGCGTCAACGAATACGGCGGCGCTATCGCGCTGGGGCATCCGCTCGCCTCATCGGGTGTTCGTCTGATGAATCAGCTTGCCCACCAGTTCGAGTCGCACCCCGAGGTGCGCTACGGCCTCACCGCGATGTGCATCGGCCTCGGCCAGGGCGGCACCGTGATCTGGGAAAACCCGCACTTCAACAAGAAGGCAGCCAAGCGATGACCGACTACAGTTCCCTGGACTTCTCCTCGCTCGTCGCCATCTCGGCGGACGAGGTTGTCACGCATTCCTTCGTGCGCGACGTACCGCTGAGTGCGGGCCGAACCCTGGCCCTGGTCACCCTCGACAACGGGCGTGACCACACCCGGCCGAACACCCTCGGCCCCGTCACCCTGCTGGAATTCGCCGCCACCCTGGACGAACTGACCGCGCGGGCCGGGCGCGGCGAGATCCACGGGGTCGCCATCACCGGCAAACCGTTCATCCTCGCCGCCGGTGCGGATCTCAGCAAGGTCGCCGAGATCCCCTCCCTCGAGGCTGGAAAACTGCTCAGCCAGCTCGGCCACCACGCGCTCGGCAAGCTCGACACGCTCGGGGTGCCGTCGTTCGTCTTCATCAACGGGCTCGCGCTCGGTGGCGGCCTGGAGATCGGCCTGAATGCCAACTACCGCACCATCGACGCGGCCGTGCCCGCGATCGCCCTGCCCGAAGTGTTCCTCGGTCTGATTCCGGGCTGGGGCGGCGCCTATCTGCTGCCCAACCTGATCGGCATCGAAAACGCCCTCAAGGTCATCATTGAAAACCCACTCAAGAACAACCGCACCCTCAGCGGAGCGGATGCCCTCGACCTCGGCATCGCGGACGTTATGTTTACCTCGGCGCGGTTCCTCGAAGACTCCATCAATTGGGCCGACGGTGTCATTGCGGGCACGACAAAGGTGTCCCGCCCGAACGCGCCCGGCAAGATCGAGCGTCTCGTCAAGTGGGACGTCGCCGTCGGTATTGCCCGCAAGATGCTCGTGAACCGCATCGGCGAGGTCGCGAAGTCACCCTACGTGGCACTCGACCTGCTGCAGGCAGCCAAGAGCGGCACCCGAGCCGAGGGGTTCCAGCGCGAGGATGAGGCGCTGGCCGGCCTCATTGCCGGCGACCAGCTGCAGGCGAGCATCTATGCCTTCAACCTCGTGCAGAAGCGAGCCAAACGGCCGGCGGGAGCGCCCGACAAGAAGCTCGCCCGCCCGATCACCAAGGTCGGCGTGATCGGCGCGGGTCTCATGGCCAGCCAGTTCGCGCTGCTGTTCGTGCGACGCCTCAAGGTACCGGTGGTCATCACCGACCTCGACCAGGCCCGCGTCGACAAGGGCGTCGCCTATATCCACGACGAGATCGCAACGCTGCAGAGCAAGAATCGGATCTCCGCCGACGAAGCCAACCGGCTGCGCGTCCTGGTCACCGGCACCACCGACAAGTCGTTGTTCTCCGACGCCGACTGGGTGATCGAAGCCGTCTTCGAAGAGCTCGGCGTGAAGCAGTCCGTGTTCGCTGAAATCGAGAAGTTCGTGTCGCCGGAAGCGATTCTGGCCACGAACACGTCGTCGCTCTCGGTCGAGCAGATCGGGTCGAAGCTGGCGCATCCGGAACGCCTGGTCGGGTTTCATTTCTTCAACCCGGTCGCGGTCATGCCGCTCATCGAGGTGGTCAACACCCCGCAAACGGACGAGGTCACCCTCGCGACGGCGATGGTCATCGCCGGCAAGCTGCGGAAGAACGCGGTGATCACCCGAGACACTTCCGGCTTCGTGGTCAACCGGATCCTGGCCAAGTTGCTCGGCGAAGCCATGCATGCCGTTGATACCGGAACACCGTTCGAGGTGGTGGAAGCCGCTGTGGCGCCCTTCGGGCTGCCGATGACCCCGTTCGAACTGCTCGAGCTGGTCGGCCTCACCGTGGGGGCTCACGTGCTCGACACGCACCACGCTGCGTTCCCCGACCGGTTCTTCGAGAGCGACAATCTGCACAAGCTCGCCGAACATGGCAAGATTCTTGAGCGCGACGGCAAGGGTCGCCGCACCGGTTTCGATAAGGGCGCGCTGACGATCGTCGCCGGCGGCCGTGAGCCCATGACGGCCGAGCAGATTCTGCAGCGGGTCGAAGACGGCCTGGCCGACGAGATCAAGCGGATGCTCGACGATGACGTTGTGCACGCGGCCGAGGACATCGACCTGTGTATGATCCTCGGCGCCGGGTGGCCGTTCCAGATGGGCGGGATCACCCCCTACCTTGACCGGGTCGGTGCGAGCGAACGGGTGTTCGGCGGTACGTTCCACACCCCGCCGATCCGCGGCGTCGGTGCTGCGGTCGGGGCGGCATCCGCTCGCAACTAGCGAGAACCCGGCCCGGTCTGCGGACCGGGCCCGCCTTCGCAAAAGCGGGCCCAGGATTGAGAGCCTGTTGATTTATGGCTGGAGGTTTTCGGCAGTCAGCAGTGAATTTCGAGGCGGATGCCCGTCGGGTGGTGGTTGAGCAGGCGCGGTGACCGCGTCGAAGGCCGTTTTCGGCGTTCGACGGGGGTGTTGGGGCAGCGTGCGGTGGTCCCGCGGGCCGTTCTAACTCGTGGCGGGAGCTGCGGTGAGGCCGGCGGTGAAGAGTTTCATCAGGTTGGTCGTTAGTGCGGCGAAGTGGACTTCGGCTTGGGCTGCAGCGTGGCCACGGCACGCGAATTGGCGGAGTCCGCGCCGGTCTTTGAGGAAAGCGTTGACCGGTTCGACGAGGACGCCGCGGCGATTGTAGATCTTCTGATTGCCGGGCAGGGCGAGCTTGGTGACCATGGTGTTCACGGCATGCGAGCGGGCTTCGCCCGACTTGGCGTTAATGGTCCCCGCCCAGGCGCCGTCCTTCATCTTTCCGCGGCCCGGAGCGAGGAGCCGGTCGAACCCGGGAGCGTCAACGTTCTCGTTGGAGAGATATCCGTTGTCGGCCACGACCAGTCCAACGTCCAGATCGGTGCGGGATGTTTCCTGCTGGCAGCGCCGCAGGTTGGTTTCCAGGTTGGCCATCATGGGGATGAGTTGGCCTTGATCGTTGGGGGCGGTGACGACGTCAACGGCGATGATGAGTTGGTCGTCGGCGGTGGCCAGTTGGGCGTTATAGCTTTGAACAAACCCGTCGCGGGCGTGCATCAGACGCGAGTCCGGGTCGGTGATATTGCGGCGCAGAAGATACCGTCCGGTGGATTCCGTCTCTCCCGAAAGTTGCCGATCCGCGCGCTCTCTGGCCCGGGCCAGGTTGGCTTCGGCGAACGCGACACCATGAACGGCTTTGTGCCATCGCCCGTTGTTCTCTCTCGGTGGGTAACCGTTGGGCTTGGCGGCGAACCGCGCCCGGGACGCAGCCTGCTTTGCTTCCAGATCGCTCAACCGCTCCTGCGCGCACAGAAGCCGGGTCTGAAGCGCCTCGATCAGAGGATCATTCTCGGCCTTGACCACGGCCTCCAGCTGCGCGATCCCGTCTTGGATGCGCTCGAGCCGGCTCCCACCCGGACCCGGCGGATCCTTCTGCTTCACCGCCGCATCCGTTGTGTCCTCGGTCGCGGAATCGGTTTCCGGCTCTGGCTCGATCGCTGCGCGGATGGTGTCGAGCTCTGCCCGGATTCGAGTGGCTCGATCCGGGCCGGGCTCGAACCCGTCGGGAAGGTCATCGTCGGCCGTCGGAGTGTTCGCGGCGTCTTCGGCCGCATCTGTCGCCGCCGCCTGATCCAGAATCGTCTTCGCCAGGTCGCGCAACTTCTTCAACGACCGGTTCTGGTCCTTCGACGCGTTGGCTTTGATCTTCGTGCCATCGATGGCGATGACCCCGAATTTGCCCAGCCCGCGGCTGACACACAACACGAGGACCTGCGCGAACAGACCCGCCATCGCGCCGCGGTTGCGTTGCCGAAACCGGGCCAAAACGGTGTGGTCAGGCACGTCCTGCCCGCACAACACCCGAAACGCGACGTCCTCGATGCAGGCCCGCTCAATCTGCCGCGACGACGAGATCCCGCGGGCCGACGCGTAAATCCACACCGCCAACAACAGGTCGGGGTTATACCCCCCACGGCCCGTGCCGCCGAGTTTGGTCTTGTCGTGCAAAGCGCTCGTGTCGAGCTGCTTCACGACATCGATCAGGAACCACGCGAGGTGATTCGTCGGCAACCAATCACGCATATCCGGCGGTATCAGAAACGATTGATCACGATCCACCGGACGATAATTCAGGGCCATA
>NZ_FOCN01000009.1 GCF_900110125.1 Cryobacterium luteum | reverse complement strand
TGCACATCAATATCAACGATCTCCTCGCCGGGCGCGGAGCCGGCTGGATCGACGGTATCGACGGGCCCCTCACCCCGCAGCAGGTCGACGAGTTGATCTGCGCCGGCGGCTACCAACCCGTGTTGTTCGGCCACACCGGCACGATTCTCAACCTCGGCACCAGCAACCGGTTCTTCACCACCCAACAACGAAGAGCCCTCGCCGCCCGCGACGGCGGCTGTGTCATCCCCGGCTGCACCGTGCCACCCCAACACACCCAAGCCCACCACGTCATCCCGTGGAACCAAGGCGGCCCCACCGACATCGGAAACGCCGTGCTGGTCTGCAACGCCGCCCACTCCAGCATCGACACCTCCGGCTGGAACATCGACATGCGAAACGGCCGACCCTGGATCCGCGGCCCCCTCCTCTTCGACCCCACCCAAACCTGGCGCCCCGCCGGCCAGAACCGCGCCGCCACCCCCACCGAGAAACCCAACTGGAACAAATAGCGACCGTATCGCGAACCCCAGATCGATTACTGCAGTCAGATCACTGCAGTCAGATCACTGCAGCCAGATCACCGCAGCCAGTTCGCTGCCAGCGCGCACGATTTCACTTCCGCCGCAGTGCGCATCCACCCGGGTGGGCGTCTTCGTGGCACAGCTTGACCGCAACCGTGCCGGGGCACGCCTCTCCGCGCGCAGCTCGCGGAGAGCCAGGCCGGGCATCCATTGTGAACGGTGCGGTGAAGCGCCGTCAATATCTTGGACTCACTCGTCGTTCTATTTGCCCTGCAGCCGATTGCGTACCTCGCGGCGCAGCACCTTGCCGAGCAGGCTGCGTGGCAGGTCGTCGACCTCGACGATGCGGCGCGGAACCTTATAGGCCGACAACCGCGTGCGGCAGTACTCCCGCACCGCGTTAACGTCGAGTTCGGCGCCGGGCGTGAGCACCACGACGGCCACCACGTCTTCGCCGCCGTTCGCGCTCGGCAGGCCGACCGCGGCAGCGTCCTTAATGTCGGGGTGTGAGAGTAACGCTTCCTCGACCTCGGACGGCGATACGTTGAAACCGCCGGTGATGATGAGTTCCTTCATGCGGTCGACGACGGTGATGAAACCGTCGGCGGAGACGCGCACAATGTCGCCGGTGCGCAGCCAGCCGCCGGGCAACAGCACCTGCGCGGTTTCGGTCGGGCGATCCCAGTAGCCGGAGAACACCTGCGGTCCGTGTACGAGCAGCTCGCCCTCCTGCTCGAATCCGCGCTCGATTGTGGGGTCTTCCGGGTCGACCACGCGAATGTCGGTGCTCGGAAACGGCACACCGACGGTTCCGGGCCGACGGCTCGGCCCGATCGGGTTGCCGGCCACGATCGGTGAAGCTTCGGTCATGCCGTAGCCCTCGACCAGCAGCCCTCCGGTTGCCTTCTCCCAGCGTTCCACAATCGAGACCGGCAGGTTCATCGCCCCAGAAATGGCAAAGCGGATGCCGTCGAGGCTCACCTTTTTCTTCGCCGCTGCCGTGACCAAGCGGTCGTAGATCGGAGGTACCGCGGGCAGGAAGGTGGGTGGGGCGTGCCTCGCGGCATCGAGCACGAGTTTCTCGTCGAACTTGGGGAACAGCACGAGACGGGCGCCGATGCTCATGGCGAAGGTGAGGCAGAGCGTGAGCCCGTAGGCGTGGAACATGGGCAGAACGCCGTAGACCGTTTCATCGCCGGGACGCAGGCCCGCTACCCAGGCGGAGCCCTGTGCAGCGTTGGCGCGCAGGTTGTAATGGCTGAGGATGGCGCCCTTCGGTGTGCCGGTCGTACCGCTCGTGTACTGAAGCACGGCGGTGTCGGTGAGCAGGGGGCGCTGATGCGAGTGGTGCAGCTTGCGGCCGCCAACGATGGACTCCCAACTGATGGCACCCCTTCCCGGTCCGGCGGTGAGGGAGGCTCGGGCGTCGCGAGCCTTCCTGATCGGCAGTGTGAGGGCCAGCCGTTTCGCGAACGGCATGGCGCGGGTGAGGTCGATGGTGACGACATCCGCTACCCCCATGTCTTTGGGGAAGGCGCGCACGGCTTCGTAGACCTTGTCCCAGACGATCGCGACGCGCGCGCCGTGGTCCTCGAACTGGTGCCGCAGTTCCCGGTCGGTGTAGAGCGGATTGTGCTCGACCACGATGGCGCCGAGGCGCAGCACCGCGTAGAACGCGACGACGTGCTGCGGGCAGTTCGGTAAGACGAGCGCAACGCGGTCGCCCGGGGTCACCCCGAGTTTGCGCAGGCCGTTGGCGGCGCGGGAGATCTGGTCGCCGAGTTCGGCGTAGCTGGTGGTCGCTCCGAAGAAGTCCAGGGCGATGTTCGGTGCGAACTGTTCGGCCGAGGTCTCCATCATGTCGGTGAGGGTCTCGGTGATCTCCGCGATAGTAGCGGGAACGCCGGGCGCGTAGGAGGCGAGCCAGGGCTGGTCCTTGAAGGTCATGACAGCTCCTTGGTGATTGCGGCGACGAACTGGTCGATGTCGTTTTCGGTGGTATCAAAGCCGCACATCCAGCGCACCTCATTTTTCGAGGCGTCCCAGTCGTAGAACCGAAACGAATCGCGCAAGCGGTCGGCGACGCCGGCGGGCAGGGTGGCGAAGATGGCGTTGGCCTGGGTGGCCTGGCTGAAATTCAGGCCGGTGATCATGCCCTTGGCCAGCTCGCTTTCCAGCGCTCCCCGCAGCCGGGCGGCCATCGCATTGGCGTGGGTGGCATTTCGCAGCCACAGGTCGCCGTCGAGCAGTGCGATGAGCTGCGCCGAGACGAATCGCATTTTGCTGGAGAGCTGCATGTTCGACTTGCGCAGAAACTTCAAACCAGTGGATGCCGCCGGGTTCAGCACCACGATGCACTCGCCGAGCATCATGCCGTTTTTGGTGCCGCCGAAGCTGAGCACGTCGACACCGGCGTCGCGGGTGAAAGCCCGGAGCGGTGCCCCGAGGCTCGCGGCCGCGTTGGAGATGCGTGCACCGTCCATGTGCAGCGTCATGCCCTTGGAGTGGGCGTGGTCGGCGATGGCGCGCACCTCGTCGACCGTGTACGCGGTGCCGAGCTCGGTGGTCTGCGTGATGGCCACGACGAGTGGCTGTGCGCGGTGTTCATCGCCCCAGCCCCAGGCCTCCTGATCGATGAGTTCGGGGGTGAGCTTGCCGTCGGGGGTCACGACCGGCAGCAGTTTGAAGCCGCCGACATGTTCGGGGGCGCCGCCCTCATCATTGTGGATGTGCGCGGTGGCCGAACAGATCACGGCGCCCCAGCGCGGCAACATGGACTGCAGCCCGGTGACGTTGGCACCGGTGCCGTTGAACACCGGGAACGCTTCGACGCCGGCGCCGAACTGCTGGGCGAAGACCTCCTGCAACCGAGTCGTGTAGACGTCTTCGCCGTAGGCGATCTGGTGGGCGCCGTTAGCCGCGACAATCGCCTCCAGAATTTGCGGATGAATTCCCGAATAGTTGTCGGAGGCGAAACCGCGTGAGGTCAGGTCATGGAGTTGGGTCACCCATCCATCCTCCCGCATTCGGCTGTACGCCGCCCCACCTGCCTATTTGTGCAGGGCCTCGCGCAGCGAGACTCTGGCGCCCATGCGTAACAGCGCGTTGGAATAGATGCGCGACCCGATCAGAATCACGACCATCGTCGACAGCGCCAGCACCACGAGCGAGAGCACCGGCTCCCACCATTCGGCCTGGCCGAGGAAGATGCGCACCGGCATGCCGACCGGGGCCGAGAACGGAACGTAGGACATGATCGCGAGCACGAGCGGGTTGTCGTTGAAGAAGACCACCATGAAGTAGGGGATCATCACGAGGAACAACACCGGAGAGGTCGCCGAGCCCACGTCTTCCTGCCGGGACACCATCGACGCCGTTGCCGCGTAGAGCGCGGCGAGCAGCACGAAACCGAAGGCGAAGAACACCGCGAACCAGACAATCGCCGGGCCTACATCGGCCAGCAGCACGCGTTGCCCGGTGACCGCGAGGCCGATCGAGACGAGCAGTCCGATGGCCACGATCTGCGCGAACGCCATGAGGCTGTTGCCGAGCACCTTGCCGGCGAGCAGGGCTCGCACCGAGATGGTCGACATGAGAATCTCGACGATGCGGGTCTGCTTCTCTTCCACGACGCTCTGGGCAATGGTGGCGCCGAAGGTGGTGGCCGACATGAGAAAGATGATGCCGAAACCGATGGCCACGAGGTACGCGAGAAAACCGTCCTGTTCGGCCGGTTCGAGAATCTTCAGCTCCGGGCTCACGCTGAGCGTGCCGAGAACATCACTCGGTGCTGAATCCAGTGCGATCACGGTGATGCCGAGCACGGAATCAGCGCTTGTCGAGGGCGTGACGGCCGCGTCGACGGTGCCGTCGCGCACCAGCGCCTCGGCCTCTTCAACGGTGTCTGCCTCGACAATGTCGAAAGCTTCGGTCTGTTCGACGACGCTGATGGCTGTGCCGACCACGGCGACCTTGGTCCGGCTTGTGTTCTGGCTGGCAATGCTGCCGACGATGACCGATGCCATTGAAAGGAGCAGCAAAATTCCCGTGGCGATGAGAAACGATTTACTGCGCAGGCGCGCCGAAATCTCACGGTTGGAGACCAGCCAGACGCTCTGGGCGAAAGTCGGGGCGGTGTGCACGGGGCGGGTCGCGGTGCTCATGCGATGACCTCCTTGAAAATCGTGGCGAGTGAGGGTCTCTGCTGGCTGAAGGTGTGCACCGCACCGAGCGTGATCGCGTGGTGTAGAACCGCCTGGCTGGCGGCATCCGTTTCGGCTTCGAAGACGGCGAAGGTGCTGTCACCGGCGCCAGCGACGTCGATCACGGTTATGCCGGGCTGCGAGCGGATCCAGCCGGTGTCGCCAGCGGTGCGAATCTCAAAGCGGGGGCTGCTGTGCTGCTCACGCAGAGCCTCGCGGGAGCCGTTCGCGCGAATTTCACCGTCGGCGATGATGACGAGGTCGTCGCAGAGCCGCTCGACGATATCGAGCTGGTGCGAGGAGAACAGCACGGGAGCGCCCTGGGCTGCAAATCCGGCGAGCACGCTCATGACCACCTCGACGGCGAGCGGATCGAGGCCTGAGAACGGCTCGTCGAGCACGAGAAACTCGGGATCGTGCACGAGTGCGGCGGCGATCTGGGCGCGCTGCTGGTTGCCGAGCGAGAGCGATTCCACGGTGTCGCCGGCGCGCGCGTCGAGACCGAGACGTTCGAGCAGGTCGGTGGTGTTGCGGCGAGCGGATGCCGGTGACAAGCCGTGCAGGCGGGCCAGGTAGACGAGTTGCTCGGCCACCTTCATCTTGGGGTAGAGGCCGCGTTCTTCGGGCATGTAGCCGAAGCGGCGGCGGTCGCTCGCGGTGACTGGTACCCCGTCGATGAGCACGGTACCCGAATCGGGCGACAGCACGCCGAGGATGATGCGCATCGTCGTGGTCTTGCCGGCACCGTTCGCGCCGACGAAGCCGGTCATGCGGCCGTCCCCCACGGTGAAGCTCACGTCGGTGAGCACCTTTCTCGTGCCATAGCTCTTGGTGACTCCCCTGATGTCGAGCATGCCCGCCCTTTCGTTGTGCGTGTCTTCACGGTAGCGCGTGCGCGCAGAAGGGGGCGCAGCCGGTTGGCCGCGCCCCCTCAAGTTACCGAGTTACGAGAGAAGCACCCGACTGTTGTTGACGGACGCCGCCGGCTCGTTCCACAGGCCTGTCACGCGGGTAGCGAGCTCAGTTTCGAGCCCCGCGAGCGAACGCACGACGAAAATCACGGCCGCAGCCGTGTCGCCGGTTTTTGTGAAGCCCTCACCGACCGCGCGCACCCAGCTTTCGGCTGCGGACTTCGCGGCCGCATAGTTCGCGCCGCCCGCCGTCGGCCGGTCCACCGACACGCTCGAGACGATCGCGAGGCGCCCGGCCGGTGACGCCAGCAGATCGGCGTTGAACGCCCTGGTCGTGTTGCGCAGCGTGGTGACCACGTGTGAGTGCAGAAAATCCCAGTCCTCATCACTCTGGCCGACGAGGCCGCCGCCGCCGCGCCAGCCGCCCACGAGGTGGATCAGTCCGTCTATGGGGCCGATCGCTGCAGCCAGCTCGGTGACCGCAGGCCAGGAGGTGAGGTCGCACTCATGCAGCACAGCCTCGGGTGCGACGGCCAGCACCGACTGGAGACGTGCAAGATTCGAGCCGACGGCGACGACGTGCGCGCCGGCATCCGCTAGTGCAGAGGCGACGGCCAGCCCGGCCGCGCTGGTCGCGCCGGCGATCAGAACGGTGCGGCCAACCACCGTGCGGCCAGCGACGGCCGAGCTGGCTTTCATCAGTCGACCGCGCTGCCGGTGATGCCGGCCGTGGACTCGATGACGATGCGCATCTTCTTCTCGAGCGCTTCGAAGAACATCGACAGCGGGAATTCATCGTCGAGAACCTGGTCGGTGTAGCCCTTGGGCGCCCCGGCGAGCACCTCGAGCGGCAGGCCACGGGCCCAGGTCGAGGCAGGGTTGGGCGTGAGGGTCTTCGAGATCATCTCGTAGGCCGCGAGCCAGTGCGCCTTCTTCGGCCGGTCGATCGACGCCCAGTACAACTCGTCGATCTGCGCTCCGAGCGCGATGACCACGTCGGGCACGGCCTCCCAGTCGAAGGTGAGCCGGGTGTCGGTCCAGTGCAGCACGCCGTGCTGGTGCATCCAGGCGAAGAGCAGCTGACCGCCGAGGCCGTCGTAGTTGCGCACGCGGTTGCCGGTGATCGCGAACCGAAAGATGCGGTCGAAGATGACCGCGTACTGCACCAGTTTCGCGTGCCGGCGCGCCTCGGGGCTCGCCAGCTCGCTGCGCTCGATGGTGACCGATTCGCGAAACGCGGTGAGGTCGCAGCGTAATTCCTCGAGGGAGTAGAGGAAGAACGGCATGCGCTGCTTGATCATGAACGGGTCGAACGGCAGGTCGCCGCGCATGTGTGTGCGGTCGTGGATGAGATCCCACATCACGAAGGTTTCCTCGGTGAGGTGCTGGTCGTCGAGCAGCGGGGCTGCGTCTTTCGGCAGCTCGAGCCGGGTGATCTCGGCGGCCGCGCGCACGACGCGGCGAAAACGGGCGGCTTCACGGTCGGCGAAGATGGCCCCCCAGGTGAACGTGGGAATTTCGCGCATCGCGACCGTCTCGGGAAACAGCACGGCCGAGTTGGTGTCGTAGCCGGGGGTGAAATCGAGAAAACGGATCGGCACGAACAGCTTGTTCGTGTAGCCGGCCTCGAGTTCACCGATGAATTCCGGCCAGATGACCTCGATCAGAACGGCTTCGACCAGGCGGTTGGCGCTGCCGTTCTGCGTGTACATCGGGAACACCACGAGGTGGCGAAGCCCGTTCACCCGGTGCTGCTGCGGCTGGAAGGCCATGAGGGAGTCGTAGAAGTCGGGTTCGCCGAATCCCTCGGCCGCCCAGCGGTCGAAGTCCGTGATCAGCGCGGCCAGATACGCGGCATCGTGCGGGAAGTGCGGCGCGAGGTCTGCGATGGCCGCGGTGATGCGCGAAACGGAGACGTCAGCATCCGGGTGCCGTTCGGCGTCGGTGATCGACCCGTTCTGAGCCTGCAGGGATTGCAGCTGCGTCGCCGCAGCCTTGAGGCTCAGCCATGCGGGGTGCTGCGCGAGGTCGATGCCGCCGTCTTCGAGAACCTCGGGCTCTCCGACCAGAGCGTTAGCTACGTGTGTTTTTTCAACAGATATCGACATGGGAACCTCCGATTCGAGTGAGTGCCGCGGTCGCGGCGGGCGTGCGCGCCGAAAAAAGACGTTCCTTCAGAATATCGGGCGTCGTGCAGCGTTTTCTTGCGATCTCTCGCAACGAATCGTGGCTTCGCTCCGGTTTCGACGCTGAAAATCGCCGCCGGAGACGCGACGGCAGGATTCGAACCTGCGAAATACCGGAATATGAAACCGGCCCCTTGGTCCACTTGCGCACGCCGCGATGAAAGCAACGTTAGGCAGTCGTCACGCGCTGCAGGTGAATGTTGCAGAACCTTACCGATTATGACCGCGATCGTCTGCGTTGATGCCACAATCGCCTACGGCCGCCGCTGTCCGGGATGCCCTGGCCGTCCTCGCCGACCCTGAACTCGCCGTCGGTGTTGCCCGCTTCTTTCAGACCGGATCCGGTCAATGCGGTGAGGGCGACGTATACAAAGCGATTGGCTGGATGCTGCGCGAAGTCGGCACGCGCATCGACCGCAACCTGCTGCTCGCCTTTCTCGACCAGCATGCTGCTCAAATGCCGCGCACCGCGCTCAGCTACGCCACCGAGCACCTCAGCCCCGAGCAACGCGCCGCCGACCGCGCGGCGCGATAGCCCCTATTCGCCGATCAGACGCAGACCGTTGTACCAACAGACGGCGCGCAACCAGTCGTCGTCCAATCGCGGCTCCCGGTCACGCAGGCGTTCGAGCGACTCCAGCTGGTGAGCGTAAGGGTACGGAATGTTGGGAAAGTCGCTGCCCAGTACAACGCGGTCGGGCAGGTCGGCCAGTCGCGGCAGCAGGGCGGGGTCGAACGGCGCGAGTCGCTCGAAAAAGTCGGTGAACACCATCGTCGTATCCAGGTGGACCCACGGGTACCGGTCGGCCAGATCGAGAAAATCGCCGTATTCCGGGGCGCCGAGATGGGCGACGACGGCTGTCAACAGCGGATGCCGCGCCAGCACTCCCGCGAGCTTGTCCGGCCCGGTGATCCCCGGCCGGGAAACCGGCCCGCTGCCGACATGGATCACCACCGGGATCGCGGCGTCGGCGAGCAGGCCCCAGACCGGGTCGAGCAGGGGTTCGCGCAGGTCGAACGCCCCGACCTGTGCGTGGATCTTGAACACCCGAGCGCCACGATCGAGGGCAGACTGCACCTGCTCGAGCACGCCCTCCTCCGGGTAGAACGTGGCGCTCGGCACGCAATCGGCGTGTTCCGCGGCGAGGTCGAGCGAGAAATCGGTCAGCGACGCCGCCATTCCGGGGCGATGCGCGTAGGAGAGCGCGGTGAAGCGGCGCACGCCGAGCCGGCGAATCGTCGTGAGCCGTGAGTCCTGGTCGTCGCGGTACCGGATCGGCCACTCCTGGCCGATCAGCGGCTCGATCTCATCGAAGTGGGACCAGACGCGCCGCAGCATCCGCTCGGGCAGAAAATGCGTGTGCAGGTCGACCAAGCCCGGCAGGCCAAGGGTGCGCCACCAGGCCGGTACCTCATTGTCGAGCATCATTGACCCCAGTGTGCCAGACCTCCTCTTGACAAGCGGATGCACCGAGCCTATTTTCGCCCGCGAAGAGAGGTAACGAAATGAACACACTGAAGGTCACTGTCGTCCCCCACACTCCGTTCGTCGAGTACGTACGTGAGTTCGACGCCCCGGTGGCCGCCGTCTATCGGGCGCATGCGGATCCCGCCCTCGTGGAACGGTGGCTCGGGCCGAACGGCTACACCACCCAAATTGACCACTGGCACCTGCGTACCGGCGGCAGCTACCGTTTCACCCACGTCGATCCGGAGGGCGAGAGTTACGAGTTCCACGGCGTTTTTCACGCGGCCAGGCCGAACGACCTCATCATTCAGACCTTTGAATATGACGGCTACCCGGATGTCGTGAGCATCGAGACCCTGCGCTTCGAGGACCTCGGTGACGGCCGCACGCGCCTGGTCGGCCACTCGACCTATCCGAGCCAGGAGGCGCGCGACGGAATGGCTGCGAGCGGCATGGAAGAGGGCATGGCCCAGGGATACGACCGACTCGATGCTGTGCTCGCCGAGCTCATGGCCACCCGCTGAAGCGACCCCGTGCTGCGCAATGGACGCGCAGGACCGTGCCGCCTGCGCGCGTCACCCGATACTCTTGAACCATCGGGGTGAGCGCCGCGAGCAGACGAGATGACGGATGGCGGTGCCAGTGAACGCCCTCGACTTCGCCGGCATCATCAGCGAGATTCTCACCCTCGTCGGCCTCATCATCGGAGCGCTCCTCTATATAGTCGGCCTGTCGGTGCGCGGTATCAGCGGCCGCTGGACCCGCACGACCGCCGTGATCGCCGCGTCAGGAGCGGCCGAGTCCGGGCCGGCCACGGTCATCCGCTGGTTTGATCGCGACGGCGATGTGCACGAATGCCCCGCGGACACGCACGAAACGCACCAGCTCGTGCCCGGTGATGACGTGCGGGTCTGGTTTCGCAATCGCGACCCCGAACGGTGTCGCACGCACGACCCCGAACTGGACGGCAAGGGGCTGCGACTGATCGGCCTGGTTCTGCTCGGCATCGGCGTTCTCGCCGGGGTGACCGGCATCGTGTTGATGTTTCTCTGACGCTTCCCGAACGGGGGTGGGCGTTACCCCGTGCTGCTAGGGTGTGCCCAACAGACCGTGAAACGTAAACAGGGGGGTACCGCTCTCATGGCAAACATCAACGTCTCATATCAGGAACTGAATTCTTCGGCCGATCGCCTTTCGGTAGGCCGCGACGATCTCGACTCCAAGCTCGATGAATTGCAGCGCATCATTGCAGTTCTCGTCAGTTCCGGCTTCGTCACTGACAAGTCGTCCGGTGCGTTCAACGCGTCCTACGCGGAGTTCACGAACGGTGCCCGTTCGGCGATCCGCGGCCTCGAAGGCCTGTCGAGCTACCTCCGCAACGCGGCCATCACCCTCGACGACGTGGACGCCCAGCTCGCCGCCCGCTTGTCACGATAGTTTCCGGTAAACCAATCGGCCGCACGCGGCCAGGTCCGGAAGGCGAACCATGTACGGGGACATGTCCGCGGTGCGAATCGACGCATCGTACTTGCGCGCCCGCGCGGAAGCTATGCGCTCGCGCGCGCTGCAACTCACGGCGCAGGCCGAGGCGATGAGCTGGAATTCAGCGGCCGCCCAGGTCTTTCGCACCCAGATCACGCTGACGGCCGACGACATCGGTCGCACCGCCGCGACCCTCGACGCGGCAGCGGATGCACTGGGCACGCATGCACGTGCTGTCGACGACGTGAAGGCGCTCATCGTCCAGGCGCAGGCTTGGGCCGCTGAGCGCCTCGACGAGGCGCGGTCGATTGCCTCGAACGCGGTCAAAGTAATTCAGGACGTTGCCGAAAATGCTGTGACCTCGTTCATGACCGTCGTGAATTCTGCCGTCGACGTCGTCACGAAAACCGTCCAGGTGTCCGTCTACAAGCTCGCGAATATCGATATCGCCGAGAGTGTCGTCACTCACGCCCAAGACGTGATGCGCACAATTCCCAGCCCGCCCAGTACCGGCTCGAAGGACTGGCTTGACGTGGAGTACTTGCTGAAGACAGCGCTGCGCCCATGATGTGCGTGAATGTGGAGGCCGACCGTGTCCGATAAGTCTGGACCCGGGCTCGATAACAGTCTCCTGGCCGAATCCATGGCGGAGTCGTTGGATAACACGGTGGACAGCGTCGTGCAGGGCGCGACGGAGATGGGTGATGCATTCACCCGGTCTCAGGATCGCAGCACGGATGCGACCGCGAAAACTCTCACCCGCATAGGGTCGGCGACCGGCTCGATCGTGGCGACCTTCTCCGACATCGAGTCGATGACGGCTACCCTGGCGCAGCACCTCGTGGCGACACAAGCGGATGCCGCGCGCATCCTCCCGATGGCGTCCAACGGTGATCTGTTGCAGTCGCTCATCTCATGATCATGCAGGGATCGAGTGCTCTCGAGCGGGTGTCAGCTGAGGCACTGGACGCGGCAATGACGACCTACTACGAAGACAATAAAGACCACGCGTCGAGAGCGGACGTGTTCGACGCGCCGGTCATGCTGGCGGGGTTCAGCCAGGGCGGAATCGTCGCTGCCGCTTTTGCTGAGAACAGGAGTGACACATACAACGTTGTGCAGGTGTTGACGGCCGGGTCACCCATCGGCAATTTTGATATCCCACACGATATCAGCGTCATCGCCTCCGAGGCCGACCCGGTATCCGGCGCCGACGGCACACAGAACCCCGAGCGGTGGGAGACCCTCACGGCCGATAATGGCGGCGGGGGTGGACTCGGCTCGCACGATGTCCTGCGCTACGCGCTCCTTGCCGAATCCGCAGCGGGCACACCCCAAGAGCAAAACAAACTCGACGATTTTCTGGGTGTGAGGGACGACAGGGTCATTTCCGATTATTACGCCGTCAAGGAGTCGAAATGATAGTCACGCTAGCCAGCCGAATTCAGGCCAGGATCGTGCCTGTAATTCTGCTAGCGTCACTGAGCGTGGCGTTGCTCGGCGGCTGCGCTGCGCTGCGTGGCGGCCAGTCCGTCGACGGCGCGGTACTGGGCATTGAAACACTTCCAGGTGTTGCTTCCGCGAATGTCAGCCAAATCACTACCCTGAGTGGGTTCAAGCGGATTTGGACTACCACCGTTGCGATCACTTTGGAGCCTGACTACCGCATCGATGATGCCGAGGCCGCTCTGGATTGGGCCATGCACACAGCCTGGTCGGTTAATGACAATGAGCCGAATCTGGGGATTAGCGTCGGGTTTCTTGACTCCTCCGGCAACACCGCTGATTGGGACTGGCAGACGGCGGCTTCCGCTCTGGGCTACGACTCGCCCAGCGTCGGTGCCCTCATGACTGCGACAGGAACGCTGTCGTTCGGACCCTCCGTGCTCGGCGACACTCTTGGTCCGTGGCCGGGGGACGTGCCCGAGCTGGCCGATGGCGTGATTGTGGCCGACTGATGCGGCAACTCACGACCATCGGCCGACTCCGGCACCAGACGGAGAGCCAGTGACGACCAAGCAGCCACACTTCCAGGCTGAACTCGCCCTTGACGAGTATCGGGTTGTTCTGCAGGCCGCCCCAGACCTCGTGATGCCCGCGTCGCTCCGGGTGGGCACGCTTGCCGAGAGCGGGCCCGACGCAGACCGAAGAGGGAGCGCGGCCGTGGCAGCGCTTACGGGGCGGCAACTACTCGGCCGAACGGCAGTGGGGCCGGGGGATGTGGCGGGAGACCCGCATCCGCTTCTCTTGGTTGCACTGGGCTTGCCGCTGATGGCGGTGCAGGCGATGCGAGTGCAGTCGTGGACTCCGACGGAGAGTTCCCAGACGGTCGTGTCGGTGGCGGGGCGCCTGATGAGTGCGGTCACGGTCACGGTGCCACGGTGCACGGACAGCCCGCAGATATCCGCTCGGGCCAGTGAGCACGGGAGGGTCGCGATCAGTCTCGGTTCGCTCAGTCTGCTCGTTGGCCACCTTGATGGCCTGCTCGCCGCCGCCCCACCCGAGCCCGCCGGGATGCGTGCGCTCACGGTGCAGCTCGGGCTGGTGGAGTCCCGCACGCTGATAGCAGCGATTCGGACCGGCGATGATCTCGTCACTGAGCAGTTGGCGACCCAGTTTGGTGCGACCGCTGCTGTTCCCCTGCTGCGTTCCCTCGCCGTCTCAGGAGGCGGCTGATGCCTCAACGCACATCGGGCCATGGACCTCTGGCGCCGACACGATTCGTTCAGCGATGCGCGGGCCTGCTGTTGCTCGTCACTCTGGGTGCCCTGACGCTCAGTGCGTGCGCTTTTCTGCGGGGCGGGCAATCAGCCGATTCAGCGGCTGCCCGTATCGACAAGCTGCCGGCGGTCGCGTCGTCCGAGGTCACCCAGAGCGAGTCCCTGGACGGTTTCACCCGATCCTGGTTCACCTATGTCACGGTTACCCTCGATTCTGACTATCGTGTCGGTGATGCGCAGAATGCGCTGGAGTGGGGGCTGCGCACGGGGTGGTCGGTCAATGATCACGAGCCGACGGCCGTGTCGGTCAGTTTTATCGATTCTGCCGGTGACGCCGTGGATTGGGACTGGGAGGCGGCCACTGCTGGTCTCGGTCTCGAGTCGGCGTCGAACGCACAGAGCATGAGTACGATCGGTCTGCTGATGTTCTCGAGCGCAGTGATCGGCGACAGCCTCGGCGACTGGCCGGGCGACGTGCCCGAGCTGGCCGGTGGTGTGTTCGTGCGGGGGTGACCCGCCGCTACTCGGGCAACGCCACCTGGAGTTTCGTGGCTCGACCGGCCTCGACGAGGTAACCTCGCCCTTCGGGAAATTCAGCCCGGTTGCCGCGCGGGAACGCGACTCTGAACAGGGAGATGCCGTCACCCTCGTCGGGCTGCAGCACGATCCCCACCCGGGCGGTTTTGAGCTCGGAGTGGATCTGCCACGCGGACGGCCCGGTCGCCAGGTCGGTCTCGACGACGATCAACACATTGGCCTTTCTCGCCGCCTTGATGAGCGACGCGACGACCGCCTCGGCTGACGAGCCCTCGAAATCACCGGCGCTTTCGACGACGATCAGGCCGGGCCTGCCGTCGGCCGGCCAGGTTCCGGCGCCGTCCCGCAGGGTCGTGCCGACGTCCCTGGCCAGTGTCTCGGCCTCGGTTACTCCGAGGGCGTGTGCGCCCCAGGAAATGAATCCGGTGAGTTCGCTCGACGTTCGCGGACTAATCAGCACCGTGTCGACGCCGGGAAGCGCGCTGACAAAACTGCGTACGAGGGTTTTGATCGCACTGGTCTTGCCGCTCCGAAACGGGCCGGTGACCACGATGAGACCCTCCGGCGCGATGCCGATCGGCAGCAGGTCGGCATCCGCTACCCCGATCAACGCACGGTTTGCGCCCGCCCTGCCGAGCGTTGACAGCAGGATGCGCTCGGACAGACGTTCCACCGGCGGGGCAGCGGCGACGCCGGCCTCGCGCAGTCGATCGCCCAGCAGTTGCGCGGCCACCGACTGGTCACCGAGACTGGACGAACCGCCGAGCACCGCGATCTGCACCTCATTGCCGTCGATGACGGCGCGTCCGGCCGGTGCGTCTTCAAGAATGTCGGCGGGCACTCCGAGAATGCCGTAGTCGTTCGACGATGCCAGACGCAGCACGACGTTCTGCTGAATGTTGGCGTTGAGCGCGGAGGGGATCACGCCGGATCGATCCGCGCTCAGAACAAAGTGGATGCCCACCTGCCGTCCCACACTCATCAGCTGGGCGAGCGCAGCGAACGTCGAGTCGCCGCTTCGAAACTCGTAGCTGCTGCGAAAGTTGGCCATGCCGTCGATTGCGACGAAGATGCGCGGTTCGGCCGAATTGCCGCTCACCTTTCGATAGTCGGACAGGGTAGAGGCCGGCACCGCGGAATAGCGCGCCGCACGTTCGGTAGCCATGGCGACCAGGTGCCGCATCAGCCGGGCGACCCGTTCGCTGTCTTCGCCCGCGATGATGCCGCCCACGGTGGGGAGTGCGCCGAGCAGTCCGAGGGCGCCGCCGGCACAGTCGATCGCATAAATGTGCACGGGATACCGCTCGGTATCGCGCGACGCCGACAGCAGCAGCGTGCGTAGAGTGGTGCTCTTACCGGAACCGCTCGTTCCGAGCACGGCGAGGTTTCCTTGGCTGTCCGGGTCGAACGAGAACGGGCTCTGCCGCTGTCTGGCAGGCTCGTCCTGCATGCCGAGTGCGATCAGCGGCCCGTCAGCGGATGCGACGTGCGCCAGATCCAGCACCGCGTCCAGTGGGGAGAGCCAGGGTTTGCGCGGTGTCGCCAACTCGAGCGTCACGGCTGCGGTGCGAATGGAATCGAGCATGTTCTCAATGTCGCGGGGCACCTGGCGGCGGGTGGGCGGCGCAGCCAGGTCGATGGTCCAGGTCTGACCGACTGCAAACGGAAAGTCGGCAATGTCGATGTCGGGCAGTTTGGCAGCGGCCTTGCTGCGACCATTCAGATAGGCGGTCTGAAAATGGATCAGCTTGCCAGGGCCGAGCTTCGCGGCGCCGCGGCCCGGAGCGGATGGATCGAACGCTGCGGCGTCTTTACCGCCGATCACATCCTGGCTGTCCGACTCGTCGGCGACACGCAGGGCGATCCTCAGATTGGTATTGGCCCGCAGGTTGTCCTTGATCACGCCGGCCGGCCGCTGGGTAGCCATGATCAGGTGCAGTCCGAGCGAGCGGCCCCGTTGAGCGACGTCGACGATCCCGTCGACGAACTCCGGAACCTCACCGACCAGCGCGGCGAACTCGTCGATGACGATGATCAGCGACGGTGGGGCATCCGGGTCGCCGCGCTTCTCCAGGCTCACCAAATCCTTGGCGCCCTTCTCGTTGAGCAGGGTCTCCCGGTAGTGCAATTCAGCCCGCAGCGAGGTGAGGGCCCGGCGCACCAGGTGAGTGTTGAGGTCGGTCACCAGTCCGACGGTGTGCGGCAGCTGGGTACATTCCGCGAAGGCGGCGCCGCCCTTGTAATCGATGAGCAGAAAGGTGACCCGATCCGGGCTGTACTCGCTGGCCATGCTCATGATCCAGGTTTGCAGGAACTCGCTCTTGCCCGACCCGGTGGTGCCGCCGACGAGGGCGTGCGGGCCGTGCTCGCGCAGGTCCAGCCGCAGCACGCCGCCGGCACCCTGGCCGACGATGCCGCTGAGTGAGCCGACTTCGGTCGGCGGGTGCTCGCGCCAGCGCGCGGTGAGGCTTCCGCTGCGTTCCCAGAGCGCGGCGACCGCATCGGCCGACGAGATGACGTTCTCCGAGCGCAGATCCTGGTACGGCACGGACGTGGGTAGATCGCTTTCATCGAGCACTCGGGCGCCACTGTCGGTGACCGACGAGATCAGTCGGGCGGCCACGGCGGCGTCCTGACCGGAGATAGCCTCGAGGGGGCTGACGTCGACGCGGGTGCCGGTGCGAACGAATCCGACCACCCCGGTGCCATCGGGCTGCACGTCGACATAGGTGCGGCAGGCGGCCGGAAGGTCTGCTCCGGTGGCGGCATGCCACAGCAGGTGCACGCCGACATCGGGGCCGTCTTCGGCCAGCGCGACCAGTCGCCCGCGGTCGACCTGGCTGTCGCTCGTGACGATGGCCACGACCACCGGGGTGATCGGCAGCACCTGCACCGCCTGTCCGTGCAGCTGATCGATGTCTGCGTTTTCGCTCAGGTGAGAACGGATGCCTGACCCGCCCGGGCGGGCCGCTCGGCGTTCGGCCACGAGCTCTTCGAGCTGGGCCAGCAGGTGACCGCTCGAGGCCGGATCAGCGGCGAGATGACTCGTCGTGAGTGGGCTGTACACCGAGCCGATGTGCGGCAGCCATTTGAGCCACTGCCATTCGAACTGGTTGTCGGGGTTGGCAAAGCAGGCCAGAACCAGGTCGGCCGGCGAGTGCAGACCGCACAACTGAACGATGATCGACCGCAGAACGCCTTCCGACCAGAGTTCGCTGCCGGAGACCCCGATGCTTCCGGCCCGATCGAAGGTTTCCAACACCGGAACCCACGGCACGGTCAGGTTGGTGTCCTTGATCTCGTCGAGCTGGGTCCAGAACCGTTCGTCCGAATTGTTACGGCTGGGCACATCCACCGTGATGCGGCTGGATTGGGTGCCGAGACCCAGACGCACCTCCAGGAATGTCTGGTGTTCAGGGCGACGCGTCCACAGCACGGCGTTGCGCGCCACCATGGCCTCATGGATTTGCACGGTGCTGGGCGATTCCGCGTTGCGAACCGATACTTCACGTTCGCGCTGGGTCACCAGTTTGGCTTCGAGAGCCACGATGGCCGCATCGAACTGCTCCGTCTGTTCCTTCTTCTTGCGACGGGTTGTGATCTTGGTGTCGATCCAGGTGCCGATCATGATCAGGGGAGACAGCGCGATGAAGACGAGGCTGAGCGGTGACCGGGTGACCGCGAACAGGACACCGCCCATGACGAGCGGGGCGATGACGGCGAGGATCGGAAATTTCTGCGGTTCGAGGCGCTGCGGCGGCACCGGTGCCGCCAGCTTCTGGGCACTGAAACGCACGTCAACGCGCGGTGACCGTGCAAACTCGACGACCGCCTCCGACCGGTTCGACGGGGGCACGTCGGCGACGTTTGACTCCCGGGTGACGACGAAAACCGTGTCTCCCACCGAGATGACGTTCGCCGGGGTGACCGCGCCCGATACCGCCCGACGTTCGTCGATATACAGTCCGTTCCCCGAATCGAGGTCAGTGACGGTGATGGTCGCTCCGATGTCAATCGAGGCGTGAGTGCGCGAGACGGTCTCGTCGATCAGCTGAAGGCGGCAGCCGCGGCCGCGACCTACGACGTTGCTGCCGGTCACGAGGTCGAACTGCTGGCCGGCCTGCGGCCCGCGCAGGATCGACGCGGTGGCGGCGCGCTGATACAGGAAGACGTCGCTCGCATCTGCCTGGCTGGGCTGGATCGTCTCGACCCAGCAGCCCGAGCTGAGGCCGGCGTCGCTGACGGTGGCGAGCGGGTCGAGCACGTGCCGTATCGGGTTGTTGGGGTACCGCACGCGAAGGGTGAGCGGCGCGCTGTTTCGGCGGGCGGCGTCTTCGTGCGGGGAGGTGCCGGGCTGGCCGAGCACCAGGTTGCGGGCGACTTCTCCGATCGTCGCCATCACATCGGCGGTGACGAGCACATCAGTGTCGCCCTCCGGCAATCCGCCAACGGTCAGCTTAAGTTTCACTGTGCCCCCCAGTTGAGCCGAAATGTGCGCTCGCACCGAGGCTATCGGAGATTGCCGCGCGCGCGGTCTGCCGGTCTGCAGGCCGGTCAGGCCAGCGAAGCGGATACCGCGCGCGGCCGCGCCCATCCGCTCGCCACCGCGGTCACCGCGATGGTCACGAGCGCGCCGAGCAGCAGGGCCGCCGCCTCGCCGGGGGCGAGCACGTGCAGCTGGGTGCCGATCGTCGCGGCCGCGATCGGAATTCCGAGCTGGGCCGCCGACAGCAGCCCGTGCGAGAGAGGGAGGCCCAGCACGCGGGTCGTCGCGTGGGTGAGCAGGGTGGCCAGGCCGAGCGTCAGTCCGAGCGCGATCATCTGTGGGTGGTCGGCGAGGTCACGCAGGGCGAGCGAGGCGCCCAGCCAGACGAAGAACAGAGGTCCGAAGAATCCGTCGGCGAGGGCGAACAGCTGGCGGGCGAGGCGGCGTGGTTCCCCGACTGCCGCGACGGCGAGGCCGAAGGCGAACCCGGCGAGCATCACCGAGACGTGGCTGAACACAGCCACCGCCGACAGTGCGAACAGAATGGCCAGCTGGATGCGCAGTTCGAGCGCGAATTTGCGGTTGGCCGAGAGCTTGTGCAGCCGCAGTCGGGAGCCGTTTCGTTCCAGCCAGGCCAGCACAACATACAGGGCCACAGCCAGCACCGCCACCAGCGCAGCGCCGAGCGCGGCGCGGCCGGCATTCGGCGGGTCGATGGCGAGCGGAAGCGCCACGATCGCTGCGATATCGGCGATCGCGACCTGCGCGGTGAGCTGGAGCATCGACCGACCGCGCAGCCCCAGCGAATGAATGAGCGGCAGCACGAGAGCGGCCGAGGAGGAGGCGAGCAGCACGACATACAAGGGGGCGTGCCGGGTGCCGAAGATCATCGCAATGGCCACGCCGAGGGCGCTCGCCGAGACGGTCACGAGAATGGCACGCGCCAGACCGGCCGAAAGCGCTGCGCGGATCGCACCGGAACGAACCGGTACGTGCGTGCCGGCCACGAACATGATCAACGCAAATCCGACATCCGCTAAAAAGGTCAGCGTGGGGTCAGCGGCGTCGATGAGGCCGAATCCGGTGCGGCCGACGATCACGCCGGCGCCGAGCTGGCCGATGACGACGGGAATATTCCAGCGACGCGGCGTTGCCAGCAGCGGCCCGAGCAGCGCGATCACGGAGATGATGGCAAGGGTCTGAAAATCCATGCGCATCTCCCCGCGGCTGTCATGTGCGCGCTCATGCGCTGAATCGAGCGTAGTCCCGGGCAGCCGGTACAGACGGCATGATGGGAGTATGAGTCGAACCGTTGCCGGAGCCTGCGTGCTGATTACCGGAGCCGCCATGGGAATGGGCCGCCTGTATGCCGACCGCTGCGTCGCCGAGGGGGCGAAAGCCGTGATTCTGTGGGACCGCGACGGTGCGGCGCTCGCCGCGACCACCGCCATCCTGAATGAACGCGCGAGCGGACGCACCCGAATCGCCCCCTACGTCGTTGATCTCGCCGATCTGGGCGCCATCGCGCAGACCGCTCAGCGGGTGCGCACCGAGATCGGTGACCCCGACGTCATCATCAACAATGCCGGAATCGTTCGCGGCAAGTATTTCTGGGAACACGACAACGGCGCCGACACGCGGCCGACCATGCAGATCAATGCGCTCGCTCCCATGTATATCGCCCGCGAGTTTCTGCCGGCGATGATTGCGAGCGGATCCCGCGAGTCGCGTATCGTCAACATCGCGTCGGCCGCCGGAACTCTCAGCACCCCGCGCATGAGCGTCTATGCCGCCTCCAAGGCGGCGCTGATCGGCTGGAGCGATTCGTTGCGGCTCGAACTCGTGCAGCAGGGGTATGGGCAGGTGAAGGTGACCACGGTCTGCCCGAGTTACATCGACACGGGCATGTTCGCGGGTGCCCGTGGGCCGCTGCTCACCCCGTTGATGACCCCGGAGTACGTGGTCGACCGCGTGTGGCGGGCGATGCTCGCCGGTAAGCCACAGTTGCTGTTGCCGTGGACGGTGACCCTGTCGAAGGTGCTGCGCGGGGGGCTGCCGTTAGCGGCGTGGGACGCCGTCGCCGGTCGGGTCTTCGGCGTGTATCGGTCGATGGACCGGTGGGTTGGTCGCAGTTAGCCATCTGCGCTCCACTAGGAATTAAGTCTTGCGTTCGGCCGAAAACTGAGTATTATTCTGGGCAGCTGGGGTTCTCGTACTCCGATTGATGGCACTCTTTCACTAGAAAGGTGACCCCGATGCGGACCGGGGCCCCAGCCTTTCTGTGCCGACTCGTTCTGTGCCGACTCACGGCGCGGTACGGCTACCGCAACGCGCTGATGCGCAGGGCCACCGACTTGAGGTTCGCGATGCGCTGTTCGTAGCGGGCAGCGAGCACGATGAGCACGATTCCGCCGCCGCCGAGCCAGAGGAACCAGGGGATGACGCTGTAGGCGAGGGCGATCCATGGCCAGAGTTGGGCGATACCGTGAATCAGCAGCACGACAGCGCCGATCATGAACGGCGCCTGCAGTCGCCGCGTGCTGCCGATCACGAGCACGATGATCGCGACAACACCGAGGCTGACGATGCGCCACAGGTCGCTGTAGGTGAGATCCAGCAGCAGCGACGGCACCAGGAGCAGCAGCAGGCCGGGGCCGGTCCAGGGCCAGCTGCGCGCCCTCGGGTCGCTCCGCAAACGGAGCCAACCCGACCCCAACAGCGCGAGCGCCACCGGAACGGTGACGAGTTCGAACGGGTCGACCACGCCGAACGTCGCGGCCGTGAAAGCGGCCAGGCCGGCCAGTGCGAGCACGCCCCAGGCCGTGCGCGCCCCAAACGGCGGGTGGGGGTGCCAGAGCGCCAGCACGTGCACGGCCGAGAGCGCGACTACGAGCAGCAGGGCTCGCGGCGTCGATAGGCCCGCATCGGCGGGGGAGATGGCCACGGCGAGTTCGATCCAGGTGACAACGGATGCCCACACCAGCACGGTCGCGATACTCGCGCCGCGACGAAGCGGAGCGGAGGCGGCATCCGCTTGGCGTGCCAGCAGGAAGGCGGTCGCGACGGCGACGGCGGCAGGCAACAACAACCAGAGTTCGAGGCGTGCATCGGGCGCTCCGGGAGCGCCGCGCAGCCGTTGGGTTTGTACGACGGCCGTGACTACCAGGGCGACGGATCCCGCCAGACCGGCCGCGGCGAGATAGTGCGATCGCGGTGGCGACCACTGCACCGCCCCGGCACCGAGTACCAGGGCTGCCGCCAGGAGGGCGACGACGACCGCGCGCACCAGCGACCCCGACTGTGCTGCGAGGGCGAGCGGTGCGAGGGCGATCAGCAGTCCGGCCAGGGTCAGTAGTGCGGCCACCGGGCTCGCCGCACTGGCACGATCGATTCGGCCATAGCGGCGAATGAGCGCGGCCGTGACGAGCACGACGCCGGCGACGGGCACTACATAAGGTTCGAGCGCCACTGTTCCGGCCCGTGCGAGGCCCAGCCAGAGGCCGGCGGTACCGAGCGCGAGGGCGAGCCAGCCGAGGTGGCGTCGATTCGATTGAGAGCCGAAAAGCCCATCGGGGGCGATCGCCATGATGAGCGCCACGATGCCGGCGAGCACGATCACGAGCCAGCCGAGCGAACGGAAAGTGATCGCCGCGGTGACGGCGGCCGGCACGAGCACGAACGCCGCACCGATTTCGAGGGCGATCCGGTCGCGCCGGGCGAACCGGTCGACGCGTTCGTTGTCGGCAGCGGTGCCGGTCGCAGCGGTACCGATGGAAACGCTGCCGCGAAACAGCGCGAGCGAGCAGACCACGAGCGCGACCGCCGGTGGGGCGAGGGTGAAAACGGATGCGACGGCATCCGTTGCGAACAAGACCTCGCGCACCAGCAGAAACAGCATCGGGGCCAACGCGACGGCGGCAATGGCCCGTTCCGCGTGCAGGCCGCCGCGGTTAGCGCGCAGGAGCACCCACAGGGCGCACGCGAGAACGAGCAGACCGGCGCGCAGGAGTGAACCGAACGGTTCGGGCTGGAGCAACGGTTCGTCGGCGGTGAACGCCCACGATCGAACGGGCAGGGCGAAGACGACAACGCTCGGAACCAGCAGGGTGTAGAAAGCCCAGCGCCGCTCGAGGGGCGGGAGTACCGTCGGCCGCAATGCTGCGGCGGCAACGAGTAGGTGCAGCAGTGCCGTGGCCAGGGCGAGGGCCGCCGTGACATTGGCCAGGTTGACCGGATCCGACCAGATTTGATACGGCGCAAGGGCCAGAGGAATATGAGCGACGCCGATCAGGGCGACCACGACCGCTGCGGCCAGCAGCGCTCCGCGAGCGTGTGCGCGTGACTCAGCGGTGAAAGCTGGGCCTACCGGTGCTGTTCTTACCGGTGCTGTTCTTACCGGTACAGGGCCCGCGTCAGGCACCATCACCAACAGGCGCGCGAACCAGAGGGCGAGCACGAGCGAGACAGTGCCGAACCACCAGGTTGTCGGGTGCGCCCAGCTGATGAGATAGCCGAACGTTTCACCGGCAATCAGCAGCCCGACGAGGCTTGGGAGCAAGAATCCAAGAGAGAATTGGCCGGTTCTGTTGCCGCTGCCGGGACTGGGCGCGGACTCGGGTGTTCGAGCGAAAAGCAGGGCGGTGAGCGCCCCGGTGCCGAGCAGCAGGTAGAGCGCGACAATGATCCCGACCGACCCCACGAAGGGAACCGCGAGAACGATGACGGCCAGCGTGAGGCCGGCCACGATCTGGCGACGAGCGTGGATCAGCCCCCCGAGGGTCCATCCGAGCAGCAGGATCACACCGATTCCGACCAGGGCGAACACGGCCCAACTACTGTCGGCGGTGGCGAGGTCGGTGACGATTTCTCGGCCGCGCACTCCGTTTTCGGTGGCCTCGGCGAGCGGCCGGGTTGCGTACCAGACCGTGAGGAGCAGTGGGACGACGCCGACGATGGCCGCCGATCCCGCCGCCACGAGCCCGGCGGTGCGCGCTGCGGCGGAGGTGACGACACGACGGCTGAACGATTCGAGGGCGACGGCGAGGGCCGCCGCAACCAGTACGGGCGCGGTGAGGGAGAAGGGCAGGTTGTCGAAGCGACCGGCAATGACCGGCGCAATGCCCGCTGCGGCCAACGCGGCCAGTGACGCTGCAAGATAGGCGAAGAATCGATATTCGGCCATAAATCGGGCCGTCGCGATCGCAGCGCGCAGGTCTGCAGGCTGGGCGAGCAGGGCGCTCATGGCGGCGGCGATGCCGGCCTGCCGGTCGGGGGCTGGCAGGCTGGCTGGCGGCGGGGTGATCGTGGCCACGAGCGCGGTCTGCGGCGCGCGCAGCACGAGAACGGCGTGCGCCGTGGCGACGGCCGCGACCGCGCCGAGGCACCAGACCGGGGCGATGCGGCTGTCGGATTCGACGAAGGTCGCGACGATACCCGACACGACGAGGCCCAGCGCGCCGAGGGCGAGCAGCAGCATCCGCTCGGGAAAGCGATCGATCACCGGCCGCCGGCCGGTGACCGCTGTCGGCCGGGGAAGCGTCACACGGTGCAGGAGCGCACCGACGGCAGCGCCGAGAAAGCCGACAAACACGCGGGTGATGGGGTCCTGGCTCTCGAACAGACCGGCCGTGAGCAGCCCGATACCGGGAGCCGCGACGGCGAAGCCGGCGACGCTGCCAACTCGGAGGTTCGACCGGTCGTGCCAGCCGAGAAAAAGCGCCGCGCAGACCGTGAGGGCGACACCCCAGTACAGCGCGCCGTCACCGGCAGCGAGCCCGAACAGGTTGTTCTGCCGCATGCCCCAGACATCGAGCAGCACGAGCACGACGGCAAAGCTACCGATCCCCTCTGCGGTGGCGGTGAGCCGTGAGCGACGCATCCGGGCCGCGACCACGAGGGCTGCCACGGTGAGCAGTGCGACGACAACCGAGCGAAAGCCCAGTCCGGCGACGATCCACGCGACGGTGAGAAAGAAGATTGCGGCGACCGAGACCAACAGCACGCCGATGGACAGCAACACGACCTGCACGCTGGAACGCTGGGGCTTCGCGGGCAGAACCGGCGCGGTGCCGGGTTGCGGGTACGACGGGTCCCGCGGAGGCGCGACCGGGCGCGGATCCCGGGTGCTGGCCGTCGGGTCGAAGACCGGCGGCGCGACGGGGAGCGCGACGGGGAGCGCGACGGGGAGCGCGACGCGCGGCGCGGCGGGAACGGCGACCGGCGGCTGGACGGGTGCCGGCCGCATGGCGCTGGTCAAATTGGCGTCCGGCTGCGCGACCGCAACGGGCTTGGGCACGCTGATCCGGCCGGGTTCAGTTTCGTAGCGAATGCGCCCGATCAGCTCGGCACGCTTTTCCAGGGCTGCCGCGGCATCCGCGGAGGTGGCCAGCAATGCGGTTGCGGTCGCATGCCGCAGGTCGAGCCGGCACGCCGAGCACACCGGCGACCTCAGCGGAGCGTGGCAGGCCGGGCAGAGCGTCGTGTCGGTGAGGTCGGTGAGGTGGCGCGGCCAGATGATTCGTCCCACATGGCGGAGATAAAACTCCCCGGTCTGAACTGGCTCGTGCTCTGACATCGATCTCCCCACAATCGCTCTTTCACAATCGGTCACTCTCCCCACAGGCTACCGGGCGAGGAAATTCGGGGACTGACCGCGCCACTGTCTGTGGAGAACTTTTGCCGGGGGAGGAGGCGATACTCGATCAGAGACTGTTGGTCGCCAGCCAGCTCACGAGAACCCGCTGAAACTCGAGCGGGTGCTCCACACTCGGCAGGTGCGCGGTGTCGTGGAAGGTGCATCCGCTGGCCTGCGGCAGCATCTCCAACAGAAACTCATAGTGGGCCAGAGCGCTCGTGACGTCGAGCTCACCGACGGTGACGAGCGCCGGAATATCGATCTCGCTGACCCGGTCGAGGGCCGGCGGTTCGAGCGGCAGAGGGATCGGCGCTTCGGTGGCGTGGATGACGTTGCGCAGATTGAGCTCCTGCGCGAGAGCCAGAAAGGCCGGGTCGACATCGGCCGCCTTGCGAGTGGGTCCGACCGCCCAGAGCGCCACTTCGAGCCGGGCCAGCCGCGGCCACTGCCGCGCCGCGAAGGCTGCATCCAACTTGTCGAACAGGGCATCCTCCTTCTCGGTAAGTCCGACGTCGGGAAACCCGCTCGGTCCGGATCCGATCGTGACCAGGCCGGTGACCCGCTCGGGGCTTTCCACAGCCAGGTCGATCGCGATCGTGCCGCCGCGCGAGCAGCCGATGAGGGTGGCGCGAGCGACACCGAGATGATCGAGCAGCGCCGTGGCATCCGCTCGGTTGGAGAATTCGACATTCTCGGTCGTCGTCTGGCCGAATCCACGGGTGTCGAAGCGAATGACGTAGTGGTGCGCCGCGAGGGCAGCGACCTGCGGATCCCACATGCGCAGGGTCGCGATACCCGCGTGGATCAGCAACAGGGCTGGCGAGTCGGGGTCCCCCTGAGTCTCGTAATACAGGGAAGCGCCAGGAACGTCGAGTCGGGGCATGCGTTGAGCGTAGCAACGCGGCGCGCCAGCCCGAAAGAGCCGCGCGGGTGAGAGGCCGGGCGAACCCCTAGGCTCAACAGAATGGGCGGTGTATTGGTCGGCTTCTCGATTATCGGATTTGTCATCCTGATCGGGTACTTCATCGAGCGATTCGGCATTGCCGGGAAGGGCGCCGGTCGGGTACTGAACCGCATGGCCTTCTTCGTCGCCACGCCCGCGTTGCTGTTCACCGTGCTCTCGCACGCTGATGTCACCGTGCTGTTCTCTGAGTTTCTGTTGGCCATCGTCTGCACGATCGTCGTCGGCGTGCTTCTCTATATTGCCGCTGCCCGGCTGTTCTTTCGAACGCCCATGGCCGAGACGGTGCTCGGCGCATCGAGCGCGACCTACGTGAACGCGAACAACATCGGGCTGCCAGTGGCCATTTACGTGCTCGGTAGCGCCCAGTATGTGGCTCCGGTACTCCTCTTGCAGTTGGTGATTCTGGCACCGACCATCCTGGCGATTCTCGATGTGGCCACCCGCGGGAGGGCCTCCTTCGTGTCGATTCTGACTCAGCCGTTTCGTAGCCCGATGATTCTTGCCTCCCTCGCCGGCGTGCTCGTGGCGACGTTCGGCATCACCCTTCCGGCTCCGGTGCTCGCACCGTTCGAACTGATCGGAGGTGCAGCGATTCCGATGGTGCTGCTGTCGTTCGGCATGTCCCTGCACGGCCAGCGCCTGCTCAAGGCGGGCACCGGGCGCAAACAGGTTGTTGCGGCCACCGCGATTAAGGTCGTGCTGATGCCGATCATCGCCTACCTGTTCGGGCATTTTGTGTTTGACCTGGACGGCGCCGAACTATTCGCTGTAGTGGCAGTGTCGGCGCTGCCGACCGCGCAGAACATCTTCAACTTCGCGTCCCGCTACGACCGAGCGATCGTCGTCACCCGGGACACCGTTCTGCTCACCACGATCGCCTCGATGCCCGCGCTGCTCGTGATCGCGGCCCTGCTCGCCTGAGTCCCGTTCATGAAGTCGGAGATTCCCGATGACCTCGAAATCCCCACTCGCCGGCAGTAGAACTCAGAATTTCCGCAGTTCTGCACAGACACCTCGATAAGGACAAGAAAATGCCGCTCAGCACCACCGAAACTGGTTCACCTGCCCCCTTTTCACCGCCGACACCCACCAGCCTGCCGATCGTCGACTCCCGCGAGCGGTTCTACCTGAACCGGGTGTACTGCGTGGGCCGCAATTACGCCGAGCACGCCCGTGAGCTGGGCAACGACCCCGACCGGGAGCCGCCGTTTTTCTTCGCCAAACCGGCGGACGCCGTGTTCGCCGTCACCGAGGGTGTTCTCGCACGCGGAGTGGCCCCGCACACTGTTCCCTATCCGCCTGAGACCGACAACCTGCACTTCGAGATGGAACTCGTGGTGGCGATCGGCGTCGCCGGTACCGACATTGCGGCAACGGATGCCCTCGCCCACGTCTTCGGCTACGGCGCCGGCGTGGACCTCACCCGGCGCGACCTGCAGAACGCTGCCAAGGCCCTGCGTCGCCCGTGGGACCTCGCCAAGGGCTTCGATTTCTCCGGGCCCTGCACACCGATCGCCCCCGCGAGTGTGGTCGGCCACCCCGAGGCCGCTTGCATCTGGCTCGACGTCGACGGTGCGAGGTGCCAGACCGGCGACCTCGCCGACCAGATCTGGCCGGTGCCGGGCGTGATCGCCGCACTCTCCCGCTTCGTCACCCTGCGGCCCGGCGACCTCATTTTCACCGGCACCCCCGCCGGTGTCGGCCGAATCGAACCCGGGAACGTCGTCAGAGCGGGCATCGACGGGGTCGGTGACCTCGAATTTCTCGTGACCTAAGGCTGAAGCAACGCGCCGAGCGCGGTTGTGGCATGGCCGCGATGCTCGTCGAGCAAGCGGATGACCAGCTCGGTATCCCCTGCGGCGAACGCTTCGATGATGCCAGCGTGCTCGTGCTCGACCCGTGCCCGATTACCTGTTTCCTCGTAGTAGAGCCGGCGGTAGGCCTCGGTCGAATCCCAGAGCGCACGCAGAATGCGTTCGAGCCGGGGCAGCCCGGCGCTCGTCACGAGCACGAAGTGAAACCGCCGGTTGGCCTCGTTCATGGCGAGCAGATCGCCGGCCGCGTTGGCGCGTTCGACATCGGCGCCGGCCGCACGCAGGTCGGTGAGTACCTGCGCGCAGCCGAGCGCGATCGTGGCGCGCACAGCTTCGGCCTCGAGCAGCTGACGCAGCCGATAGACCTCGAGCAGATCGGCGAGCGACAGCTCGGTCACCCGGTAGCCGCGATGCGGCTCGTGCACGACGTGCCCCTCGGTTTCCAGCGTGTTGAGCGCCTCCCGCACCGGAACCCGGCTGACGCCGAGTCGCTCAGCCAGGTCTTCCTGTCGCAACGGCTGCCCGGGAACCAGGTCACCGACCGCAATCAGCCGACGCAGCTCGCCGAGCACGAACGCCGGAACGGTCGGCGGGCGCTGGGTTGGATTGGTTGAAGACACTGCGCCCAGTCTAATTCAGCGGAAGGCGGCGATGCCGGTGATGTGCTGGCCGAGAATGAGGGTGTGCACCTCGTCGGTACCCTCATAGGTGCGCACGCTCTCAAGGTTGTTGGCGTGGCGCATGGGGGAGTAGTCGAGGGTGATGCCGTTGCCGCCGAGCATCGCACGAGCCTCCCTGCAAATGGCGATCGCCTCCCGGCAGTTGTTGAGCTTGCCCACCGAGATCTGGTGCGGAGCGAGCGTACCGGCATCCTTGAGCCGACCGAGCTGCAGCGCGAGCAGGGTGCCCTTGTTGATTTCGAGGGCCATGTTCACCAGCTTCTGCTGCGTGAGCTGGTAGCCCGCGAGCGGCTTGCCGAACTGCATCCGCTCTTTCGAGAAAGCCAGCGCGGTGAGGTAGCTGTCGCGAGCAGCTCCCATGACACCCCAGACGATGCCGTAACGGGCCTCATTGAGGCACTCGAACGGTCCGCGCAGGCCGCGCGCCTTCGGCAGCATGGCGGAGTCGGGCAGACGCAGCTCGGTCAGTTCGATCTCGCACTGGATGGAGGCACGCATCGAGAGCTTCGGCTCGATGAGCGTGGCGACGAAACCAGGGGTGTCGGTGGGTACGACGAAGCCGCGAATCCCGTCGTCCGTCATGGCCCAGATGATCGCGACCTGGGCCACCGTGGCGAGGCCGATCCAGCGCTTGGTGCCGTTGATCACCCAGTCGGTGCCGTCGCGGCGCGCGAAGGTGGTCATGCTAGCCGGGTCCGAACCCGCAGACGGCTCCGTCAACCCGAAGCAGCCGATGGCGTCACCGGCAGCCATGCGCGGCAACCACTCGTTCTTCTGCTCCTCGGAGCCGTGCTTGTGGATGGCGCTCATTGCGAGTGAACCCTGCACGCTCACGAAGGTGCGCAGCCCGGAATCGCCGGCCTCGAGCTCGAGCGCGGCGAGGCCGTATTCGACCGCGGTGCGACCGGGGCAGCCGTAACCCTTCAGGTGCATGCCGAGCAGCCCGAGCTTGGCCATCTGCGGAATGATATCGAGCGGAAAGACCGCCTTCTCATACCATTCGGCGATATTCGGCTTGATAGTGGTGTTGACGAAATCCCGCACCTCGTTGCGCAGGGAGATCTCGGTTTCGGTCAGCAGGGAATCGATGCCGACAAGGTCGACGGTGTCTTCAAGCAGGGCTGCAGCGGTCATGAGTCGTCTTTCGGTCGGTAAAGCGGATGCTTATGGTTGGCGGGTCGAGAAGAAGGTTGCACCGGCGTGTTCGCCGAGCAGGGGCGGCGGACGCAAATAGCGAGCCGGGGTGTCGGAGAGGCTGATCGGATTGGCGATCTGCCGGCTCATTCGCGACCCGACCGAATCGGTCACCGAAACAACGGGGGCCAGACCGAGCAGAGCCGCCAGGTCGAGGGCCTCCGCGATGGAATTCACCTTGCCGGCCGGTACCCGAGCCACCGACAGCCGTGCTGTCCAGTCGGCGGCCGTACGCGTCGCAAGCGCTTCCTCGAGCAACGCCTTGAGTACGGCGCGGTGCGCGAGACGATTCGCATTGGTACCGAAACGGGCATCACCGGCAAGGTCGGGCAGACCGAGCACTTGTACGAGGGCGCTGAACTGTTTGTCGGTTCCGACGGCGATCGCGATCGGGTCGTCCCGGGTGCGAAAGGTCTCGTACGGCGCGATGCTCGGGTGGGCGTTGCCGAGCCGTTTCGGCGCAACGCCGGTGGCGAGGGTGCTCGAGGCCTGGTTGACCAGACCCGCGAGCAGGGAGGAGAGCAGGTTGACGTCGACTCGCTGGCCCCGGCCGGTCTGGTCGCGTGAGCGCAGCGCCGCGAGAATACCCACGACCGCGTTCTGGCCGGTCAGTACGTCGACGAGGGCGACGCCCACCTTGCTCGGCTCCGAATCGGGAGAGCCGGTCACGCTCATCAGCCCACCGACCGCCTGCACGAGCAGGTCATAACCGGGCAACGCAGCACCGCCGGAGCGGCCGAATCCGGTGATCGAGCAGTAGACGAGTTCGGGGCGCACGGTTTGGAGCGCGGCGTAGTCGAGGCCGTACTGCTCCATGACGCCGGGGCGAAAGTTCTCGATCACGACGTCGGCGTTCAGCGCGAGTTCGCGCGCCTCGGTCAGGCCGCTGTCGGTGCGCAGATCGCACACCACCGAGCGCTTGTTACGGTTGACGCTCGCGAAATAGCTGCCCATTTCGTTCTCATCGACCGGCGGCACCCAGGCGCGAGTGTCATCGCCGAGCGGATGCTCGATCTTGATGACATCGGCACCGAAATCGGCGAGCATCATGGTGGCGAATGGCCCCGCGAGCACGCGGGAAAAGTCGGCCACACGGATGCCGTCCAGCGGCCCGGTCGCGGGTGTCACGTCCTCAATACCAATCATTTGGATACTGTATCCAATTCTTCCGAAAAGGGAAAGTGAAGGGCGAATGACCACGCTGTGACACCGGGCTTGGTGGGCAAATGGGGGACAAAAAATGGTAAAGAGCCCGTCATTCTGCGAGACTGAAGCTTTGAGCTTGCCCGGCACCTCGGGTAATCACGTCCAGTACGTCGGGCATCCCAACAAAGGAATCCCATTGACGGATCAAACATTTCAATTAATCGCCATCGTTTTATATCTCGCCGGCATGGTGGCCATCGGCTACTTCGCCTTTCGCCAGACCAAGGATCTTGACGACTACATGCTCGCCGGCCGCGGACTCAAACCGGGCACAGCAGCCCTGAGCGCCGGTGCCTCTGACATGTCAGGCTGGCTCCTCCTCGGGCTCCCCGGTGCGATCTACGTGTCCGGGCTGGTCGAAGCCTGGATCGCCATCGGCCTCACCATCGGCGCATGGCTCAACTGGAAGTACGTGGCCCCGCGGCTGCGCTCCTACACCGAGGTATCCAATGACTCGATCACCATTCCGAGCTTCTTCGAGAATCGGCTTAAAGACACGTCTCGCCTGTTGCGGGTCGTGTCCGGCGCGATCATCCTCGTGTTCTTCACGTTCTACGTCTCCTCCGGCATGGTGGCCGGTGGCGTGTTCTTCGAGGAGTCCTTCGGCTCTACCTTCCTCATGGGCATGCTGATCGTCGGTGGCGTCACCCTGCTCTACACGCTCTTTGGAGGTTTCCTCGGCGCCACCCTCACCGATGTCGCCCAGGGACTTCTCATGCTTGCCGCGCTCATCGCCGTTCCACTCGTGGCGCTCAACGCCACCGGTGGAGTCACGGCGACCCTCGAATCAATCCGCGAGGTCGACCCGAGTCTGCTCTCACTGACCGCCGGCGGTTCCGTTCTCGGCGTCATCTCCGCCGCAGCCTGGGGGCTCGGCTACGTCGGTCAGCCGCACATCATCGTGCGGTTTATGGCCATGCGCAGCCCGCAGGACGCCACGGCCGGCCGTCGCATCGGCATCGGCTGGATGATCGCGACCGCGCTCGGTGCCGTTGCCACCGCCCTGATCGGCATCGCGTACTTTCAGCAGAACCCGGACCTGTCACTGACCAACCCGGAGACGGTCTTCCTGCTGCTTTCACAGACCCTGTTCCACCCCTTCATCGCCGGCTTGGTGCTGGCCGCCGTTCTCGCCGCGATCATGAGCACCATCTCGTCTCAGCTCATCGTCTCATCGTCGGCGCTCGTGGAGGACTTGTACAAGATCGTGGGCAAGGAGGCCTCGCCGAAGCAGCTGGTCATGCTCGGCCGGATCGGCGTGCTGCTCGTTGCGGTCGTCGCCGGACTCATCGCCTTGCAGCAGAACTCGACCATTCTCGACCTGGTCGGCTTCGCCTGGGCCGGGTTCGGTGCCGCCTTCGGTCCGGTGGTGTTGCTCTCCCTCTATTGGAAGAAGCTTTCCACCTGGGGCGCCCTGGCCTCCATGGTCACCGGTGCCGTCGTCGTGTTCATCTGGGGCAGCTCGCCGCTCGGCGACGTGCTTTATGAGATCGTGCCTGGCTTCGGAGCCAGCCTGCTGGTTGCCGTCATCGTCTCGCTGGCCACCTACAAGCCGAACACCGCCATCGACGCCGAGTTCGACGCGGCTGCCGAACAGGCCCACCCGAAGTACCGGTCGCCCGAAAAGGTTTCCGCCTAACCAGCCTGCACGAACTGCAACGGCACGTGCCGTCGACTTCACGGTCGGCGACGGGTGCCGTTGGTGTTGGCGCGAGCGGGGTGGGCGCTAGCGAGGCTGTCTCTGCAGCCAGGGGCGCAGCATCCGGGTGACCCACGGCAGCACGAAGTAGGCCATGAGCGGTGTGAGCACGAGGGTGGTCAGCAGCACCTTCAGCGCCGTGGCGACGTCACCCCAGGCGGGAACCAGCCAGGTCACGAGCAGGGTGAAAGCAAGGTTGACCGGAAAAAAACCGAGCCAGATGCTGATCGCCTGCTTCCAGCGCGGCGGCGGCAGCAGGGCGGGCGTTCCTGGTGGGGCCTGCTGCATGGTGTCGAACCAGCCCTCGATGCCGGTGCGCTTCTCCACGTGGGCGTCGAGCACGAGGTCGGTGCCGGCTTCGAGCCATTCGGTGCGCTCATCCGAGTTCTCCCAGGCTTCGAGGCTCTCGTGGTTGGAGAAACGGTAGAGCATGTTCCAGGTCGCGGATTCTTCGCTGCCACGCACCCAGCCTGACCCGAGAAACCCGGGGTATCTGTGCGCGAGGTTGATGCCGAACTGTACCCATTCGCTGGCCTCGGTGAAGCGCGCCGGGTCGACCGTGCGAGTGATGGAAACGGTCACGGATGCTGACGCGGGCGGTGTTACCGGTGCGAAGGGATCCGACTCTTGTGAAGTCATGGCTCCAGTATCCCCGACCGGGGTGACTGGTCAGTTCTGAGGCTGCACGACGAGCAGATCGTCGATGCTTCCAATGACCGGCGTGTTCGTCGCCGAACCCGACACATAGAGGCTGACCCCGACGCCGCCGGCCGCCTGGAGCGCGGCCGTCGCATCCGTTGTGGATCGCTGCCAGGTCGCGGGTTCGGTCGTGCCGAGCTTCCATACTTTGGCGCGCATCGTGGTCGGGTTCGTTCCGGTGGCCTACACCCGAACCTTGAGCTGATCGCCGGCGGCGAAGCTGAGTCCCGGTGCGTTGATCGCCGACTGCAGCGACACTTCCCCGCCGCCCGACGAATTCACGCGCACGAGTGAAATCCCGACGAGGCCGGTGGAGCGCAGCACGATCTTGGCGCGGTAGGCGCCCACGCCGACGACATTTCGACCGCTGGCCGAGACGTAGGTGCCCGTTCCGATCGGGGCCTTATCGACCGACACGGTGAACAGCAGGTCGCTCGCGGTGGAGGACAGCTGGTTGAGAAAACCGTTTGCCGTCGTGCCTGCCGTAGCGAGGCGCAGTCGGCCGGTGCCGTTGACGGAATACATGCTGGCCGTTCCGGTCGTCGACCAGGTGCCGCCGACCGGTGCCGTTCCGAGGCCATTGGCAACCGTGCGCGTGAACGCGTCGGTCGCGAGCACGGTGGCGTCCGGAGGCTGCGTCGGAGCGACACCGCGCGTGGCGGTCCCGGTCGCGCGGGCATGGTCGGTCACAGTCAGGGTGACTGTGTAGTCACCGGCAATCGCATAGTCGTGGGAGGTGACCCGGCCGGTTCCGGTTGTTCCATCCCCGAAATTCCAGACATAGCCGGAGAGCGTCCCGTCCGGGTCGGACGATTCTGATGCATCCAGGCTGCACGTCAGGTTGGTGCACGATGCGGTGAACGACGCGACCGGAGGCAGGTTTTGCTGCGGACCCCCCGCCGCAATCGTGAAGGAATCCGTGAACGCGCCCGTTGCCGGCACGAATTGGGCGGTGAGTGAGTCTGGGGTGGCTGACACGTCGAGGTTGCCGAAGCTGGGACTGCTGTTGAGTCCGGAGGACGCGGCAAAATAGGGCGCCTCCGGGTCGGTGGCGAACACATCTCGCAGCGGAGTCCCGCCGGTTCCGACAATGGCGAATACCGTTCCGGCTCCCCGAACCAGGGTGCTGTCGTCATCGGCGACGCAGCCGGCGGAGTAGCTGCCTGGCACGATCTGGGAACAGGAAGCGCCGAGGGCCAGCTGCTTACTGCGGGCATACAGGTGCTCATGACCGTTCAGCACGAGGTCCACCCGCTTGCTGACCAGCAGGTTCATCAGCGCAGCCCCTGGGTCACACCCGTACTGCCCGACCGTCAGGCACGGCTTGTGCATTCCCACCACCACCCAGGGAATCGCTGCTGACCTGGCATCATCGATGGTGTCGGCGGTCCATTGATAGCGGGGGCTGCCGAGGGCGTAGGACCAGACCCCATCGGGGTAGGTGAGCGCCGGGGAGATCATGATGAAACGCACGAGCGGATTGACCTGCGGAACATCGACGTAGTATTGCCGCCCGTACGTTCCGACCAATCCCGCGAGCTGATTCGGCAGGCAGGCCGTGAAATCGTTGACGTTGCCGTTCAGACCGTTGCTCTCGTGGTTTCCCGACACGAGTTCAAACGGGAACCCTGCTCCGACCCGCGCGGTGACGAAGTCACACCAGGCCTGCTCGGCGCCGGTCTGACCGTAGGACAGGTCGCCGAGAGCGAAGTGGAGATCCGGAGCGATGGCACCCACCTGGTTGAGTGTGGCCGCTGCCGCCGCACTGGAGGAAATGTCGCCGGAAGCGGTGAAGTGCACCGACGTGGCGGTCGCGGCACCGGCATCGTCGAAGTGGTCGGGCGTCTGGGTCGAGCCCGCGCAGGCGGTCAGAACGAGGGTTGCACCCGCAACCACTGCGAACAATGAATAGACTGCCCTCGTCACCTGAGATCCTTGCGTTCCCAGAGAACAGTAGACCCCGCCGGGGAGTGCGACAACCCCATCCGGTGAGAAGCAGGGGTACGACCTAAAAGATCATCGGACGGTCGTCGTCGTCGTCGCCCAGATCGAGGTCGACGAGCACCGGAACGTGGTCGCTCGGGGCATCGCCCTTGCGCTCATTGCGGTGGATGCTGGCATCCGTCACGAGGTCAGCGAAGACGGGCGAGCCGAGGATGAAGTCGATGCGCATACCCTCGTTGCGCGGAAACCGCAGCTGCTTGTAGTCCCAGAACGTGAACCCCTCCGGCACGATCGGCCGCACCACGTCGGCCAGCCCGGCCTGTTCGAAAGCGTCGAACGCCGCCCGTTCCTCGGGTGAGATGTGGGTGGACTGACCGGGCACGAAACTCGGGTCGCCCATGTCTTCGTCGCGGGGGGCGACGTTCCAGTCACCCATCATGGCCAAAGCGAGCGTGGGGTTTCGGCTCAGTTCCCCGGCCGCGTGGGATTGAAGGGCCTTCAGCCAGGCCAGCTTGTAGGCGTAGTGCGGGTCGCCGAGGGCGCGCCCGTTCGGCACATACAGGCTCCATAACCGCAGTTCGTTCACCGTCACGCCGAGGGCACGCGCCTCGAGCGGCTGATCCGGCCCGACCGCACCCTTCAAAAAGCCGGGCATATTCGGGAAGGCGGTGACGACATCCGTCATGGGCTCACGGCTGGCGAACGCCACACCGTTCCACTGACTCAGGCCGTGGATGGCCAGGTCGTAGCCGGCGTTTTCGAACACCTGCGACGGAAACTGTTCGGGTTTGCACTTGATCTCCTGCATGGCGAGAACGTCGATGTCCTCGCGTTCCATCCAGTCGACGATTCGCCCGGAGCGGGCACGAACGGAGTTGACGTTCCAGGTGGCAATTCGCATTTCACCAGCCTATAAGGGGCAGTGGATGATGCGGGGCAGTGGACGATGACGGGCAGCGGATTATGACGGGCAGCGGCTGGCGCCTTCGCGGTATCGAATGCGCGCCCGCTCGTGTTGCGCTTGAATGGGGACAAAACACCGATGCACAGGAAGGTCACAAATGACGGAGTTGCAGATTGGCTACGCGGCCATGTTGGAGCAGTTCGCACCGGCCGAAGCGGTCGCACTGTCTGCCTACGCCGAGGAGCACGGTTTCACCGGCGTCATGGCGGCCGACCACTTTCAACCGTGGGTTCCCGCGCAGGGCCAGTCGAGCTTCGTCTGGAGCGTGCTCGCCGCGGTCGCCGAGCGCACCAGGGGAGATTTCGGCCCGGGTGTGACCGCCCCGACTTTTCGCTGGCACCCGGCCATGGTCGCCCAGGCCTCCGCGACACTCGCCTCGATGTACCCCGGCCGGCACTGGCTCGGCCTCGGCTCCGGTGAGGCCCTGAACGAACACATCGTCGGCGGCTACTGGCCCGAAGCACCCGAGCGCATCAACCGCATGTTCGAAGCCATCGAGATCATTTCCAAACTGTTCGCCGGATCGATCGCCGGCAAGGACGTCAAGCATTCCGGCCAGTTTTTCAAGCTCGAATCGACCCGGCTGTGGACGATGCCCGAGGTGGCCCCCGAGATTCTGGTCGCCACCGCCGGCCCGGTCACCGCCAAGCGCGCCGGCCGACTCGCCGACGGCCTCATCACGGTGGGTGCGCCGCTCGAGAAGATCTCGATGCTGTTCGGAAAGTTCGACGATGGCGCCCGCGAAGCCGGCAAGGATCCCTCGCTGATGCCCAAGGTGCTGCAGCTGCACATGAGCTGGGCCGAGACCGACGAAGAGGCCATGACCAACGCGTTGCACGAGTGGCCGAACGGCGGGATGAAGTTTCCGAAGGGAGACATCCGTTCGCCGTTCGAGTTCGAACAGATGGCCAAGCTGGTGCGACCGGAGGACTTCGAGGGCCGCATGATCATCTCGGCCGACCCTGACGAGCACCGCAAATACATTCAGAAGTTCGTCGACCTTGGCTTTGATCGCATCTACCTGCACAACGTGGGCCGCAATCAGAAGCAGTGGATCGACGTGTTCGGCGCATCCGTTCTGCCGAAACTCGTTCGGTAAATGCCGCACGACGCGCTGCCCGACGCCGCCGCTGCAGAAGTCGGCGCCATGAACCTGTTCGGCCTCAAGGTGTTCACGCTCGGAGGATTCGGCGAGATCAGGGCCGGCGACGACCTGGCCGCCCTCATCGCGGAGGCCGCACAGTCGCGCCTGCTCGATGGCGACATTGTTGCGGTGACCAGCAAGATCGTCTCCAAGGCCGAGGGCCGCACCGTGCTGGCTGCCGACCGGGAGCAAGCGATCACCGACGAGACCGTGCGCGTCGTGGCCTCGCGGGAGCACCCGGGCGGGGTGACCCGCATCGTCGAAAACCGGCAGGGACTGGTGATGGCCGCGGCCGGCGTCGACACGAGCAACGCGCCCGACGGTCTCGTCTTGCTGCTGCCGGTCGATCCGGACCGGTCGGCACGGGCCATCTGCTCGGCTTTGCGTGAGCGCACCGGGCTGCGACTCGGCGTGCTCATCACCGACACCGCCGGGCGCCCATGGCGCGAGGGCCAGACCGACATCGCCATCGGCGCGGCCGGACTTGCGGTGCTCGACGACCTGCGCGGCACAGCGGATGCCTCCGGTCGCCGCCTCGACGTCACCGTCGCTGCGGTTGCCGACGAGATCGCCGGTGCCGCCGATCTGGTCAAGGGCAAGACCAGCGGTAACCCGGTCGTCGTTGTGCGGGGACTCGGCCGGCTGGTCGGCGACCTCGATGCGGTCGGCGCTCGGGCGCTGCAGCGCCCGAGCGACACCGACATGTTTCGGCTGGGCACGGCGGAAGCGTACGCCGAGGGGTTTGCCGCCGGGCTTAGATCGAGATCGTGAGGGCCTGAATCAGGCCACTGTCGGCGTCGAGCTCGAAGCGGTAGTTCAGGTCGACGCTGCGGCCGGGAAAGTTGCCCTCAACGCGGTTGACGACGGTCGTGGCCGTTTCGTCTTTCTCAACGCGCAGCTGGGTGGTCGTGTACTCGAACTCCGCAGCGGAGCCGGCCAGCCAGGCGGCGATGGCAGCTTCGCCGGTGTAGGTCTTGCCATCATCGACGACGACAGCGTTCTCGGTGAAGGTCGCTCTGGCTGAGGCGGGCTTGGCGCTCGCGCTGCGCTCGAGGTAGGTGACAATCGCCATGGGGAGCGTGCGCGACTGGGTGGTGAGTGACATGGAGCCTCCTGGGCCGTTCAAAGGAACGAGTTCGGGCCGACGGATGTTTGCAGTCGACCCTTCAGGCTACCGCGCGTCGGGGGTGCGCGACGCTGCTAGCGTTTCGCCATGGACGAATTGCGCGCCGAACCACGCTGGGTGGTCGTCGTTCCGGTGAAGGGGAGCGTAGGGGCGAAGAGCCGACTCAGGGGCGTCCCTGGGCGAGCGGCGCTCGCCGACGCCTTCGCGCTCGATACGGTGGCGGCGCTGGTGGCGGCATCCGCGGTGGAGTACGTGTTCGTGGTGACGGGCAATGCACGGCTGGGCGAGCTGCTCACCGAGCTCGGCGCGATCGTCGTCCCGGAACACCCCGCGGCAGAAACCTGGGCGGAAACCTGGGCGGAAACGGGCCAGGCCCGCTTGAACGCCGCGATCGAGCAGGGCCTGGCGGCTGCTCGCCAGACCTGCCCCCAAGCGAATCTGGCCGTGATGACCGGGGACCTGCCCGCCCTGCGACCGGCCGACCTCGAAACCGGATTCGCCCTCGCCGCAGCGCACCCGCGCTCGATGGTGGCCGACGCCGAAGGAGTGGGAACGACGACCCTGTTCGCCCGCGCGGGCGTGGCTCTCACACCACGGTTCGGTCTCGACTCCCGCGCCGTGCACGAGGCCGCCGGCCACGTGGTGCTCGCCCTGCCGGCAAGCTCCTCCCTGCACCGCGACGTCGACACCGCGGCCGATTTAGCTGCGGCCCGCGCTCTCGGGCTCGGGCCGCATACGAGCGCGCTGCTCTGAATCACAGCATCAACACGGCAGCGGCCATCGCGGTCGTCGACGCCAAGTCGGTCATCCACAATGGCACGGCAGCAGAACGGATGTCGGCGGCCGCCAGCGCCGGCAGCGCGGCGGCATCCGTTTCGTCGATCAGCCAGGCATCGAGGAGTCCACCGGCGCTGCGGGCGCCGTAATGCCGGCCGACGGCGAGGGCGCTGGTCTCAACGCCGATCGTGTGCAGGCAGGCATCGGCCATGCCGCGCACCGCCGCGCCGCCGATGATCGGAGACACGCCCACCACCCGGGCCGCCGTGGAACGCAGCGCCTCGCGCACCCCCGGCACCGCGAGGATCGTTCCGACCGAGACGACCGGGTTTGACGGCGGCAGCACCACGAGGTCGGCCGCGGTGATGGCCTCGAGTACGCCCGGCGCGGCCACGGCCTCGGCCAGTCCGCGCTGCTCGAACCTCGTGATCGCGACCCGGGCCCGGTAACGAACCCACCATTCCTCAAAGTGAATATAGTCACCCGCGGCGTGATCGTCGATATTCTCGGCAAGGCATACGTGGGTTTCCACCGGCTGGTCACTCATCGGCAGCAGCCTGGCCCCCGGCTGCCAGCGGCGACAGAGGAATTCGGTCGCCTCGCTCAGAGTTGATCCGCTGCGCAGCAGGTCGGTGCGCACAATGTGCGTCGCGAGGTCGAGATCGCCGAGGGTGAACCAGGACCAGCCGCGACCATAGGCGGCGATCTCGGACGAAGCCCGCCGGGACTCATCGGGACGCCCCCAGCCCTGCTCCTCGTTGATCCCGCCACCGAGGGTGTACATGACGGTGTCCAGGTCGGGGCAAATGCGCAGCCCATCCAGCCACATGTCGTCACCGGTGTTGACGATCACCGTCACGGCCGCCTCGGGCGCCGTGACGGCGAGGTGGGCCAGCAGGCCGCGGGTGAACCGGGCACCGCCGACGCCGCCCGCCAACACGGTGACACGCGTCAGATCGGGACTCATCATGACGCCGCCGAATACACAATGACCGGATGCCCGCCGCGCGGATGTTTCAGGATGAAGCACTCCACCCCGTAGACGTTGCCGATGACCTCGGGGGTGAGCACCTCGGCTGGCGTGCCCGAAGCCACGAGCATGCCGCCGTCGAGCAGAAGAATATGGTCGCAATAGGCCGACGCGAGGTTGAGGTCGTGCAGGGCCATGATCGCCGTCACCCCGAGATCCCGCACCTGGCCGAGCAGCGACAGCTGGGCGCTCACGTCGAGGTGGTTGGTCGGTTCGTCGAGCAGGAGCAAGCTCGGTTGCTGCGCCATCGCTCGGGCAATCTGCACCCGCTGCTGCTGCCCGCCGCTCAGCGTGTGCCAGGAGCGATCGACAAGCGCCCCGGCGCCGACGGCTGCGAGGGCGTCGAACGCGACGGCGTGATCCTCGTGGCCGCTGAACGAACCCATGAGTTTCGTGCGATGCGGAATGCGCCCGAGCAGCACGACCTCGAGCACGGTCAGCTCCACGCTCGGCGCCGCATTCTGTTCGAGCAGGGCAATGCGTCGGGCCGCGTCGCGCCGGCTCAACGAGCCGATCGTGACGCCGTCGAGCGTGACGCTGCCGGCATCCGCTGTGTCGATGCCGGCGATGAGCCGCAGCAGGGTGGATTTACCGGCGCCGTTCGGGCCGAGCAGGCCGGTCACCGTGCCGGTCGGCAGCGACGCCGACACGTCGCGCAAAATCGGGGCGCCGTCGATGGCGAAGGACAGCCGGTCGAGGTCTACGCCCACAGGTGTGACTTCTTTCTCTTGATGAGCAGAATGAACACGGGCACGCCGATGAACGCGGTGATGATGCCCACCGGCAGTTCGCGCGGGTCGAACACCGTGCGGGCGAGCGTGTCGGCGATGACCAAAAACAGGGCACCGCAGACCGCGACGAGCGGCAGCAGCCGGCGGTGTCCCGGCCCGCTGATACCGCGCACGAGGTGCGGCAGAATGAGCCCGACGAACCCGATCGAGCCACTGACGGCCACCATCGAACCGGTCAGCAGGGCGACGGCCCCGAGCAACGCCCAGCGGGTGCGGTTCACGTTGATGCCGAGGCTCGCCGCCGAGGTGTCGCCGAACGCGAACGCGTCGAGCCGGGTCGCCGAGACGAGGATGCCGGTGCCCACGACGGTGACCGCCGTCACCGCAATCGCGACGCTGGTCCAGGTGGCGCCGGCCACCGAACCCAGCAGCCAGTTGAGGATCTCCCGGTAAGAGTCACCCTTGGCCGCCCAGAAGATGATGAATGAGGTGAGGGCTCCCGCGAGCTGCGCGATGGCCAGCCCGGCGAGCACCGCCCGCACCGGAGTGATCGTGCCGCCGACCTTGGCGATGCTCAGCGTCGCCACGAGGGCCAGCAGCGCGCCGGTAAAAGCGGCGGCCGGCAAAACAAAGCCGATACCGAGAATGACCGCGCAGACCGCGCCGACGGATGCCCCGCTCGACAGCCCGAGCAGGTAGGGGTCGGCGAGCGGGTTGCGCGTCACGCTCTGCATCACCGCTCCGCTCAGCGCGAGGCCGACACCGACCAGAGCGGCGGTGAGCACCCGGGGCAGGCGCAACTGCCAGACGATCGAGTCGATGAGCAGCGGCACCGGCTCGGTCGCGAGGCCCAGGTGCGCGCCGATGCTGCCGGCCACCTGCGCGAGGCTCACCGCGGCCGGCCCGATGGTCACCGCCATCCCGCACACCAATATCAATGCGATGGCGGCAGCGACGAGCCACCCGAGGTAGCGAGCCCGAGTCACTCCAGCCTCCGCGAGACGGGGGAGGGTGTCACTCGTTCAGAGCGGCCAGCTGCGCGATGGTCGACGCGGCGGCTTCGACGTTGCGCAGGCCGGCCTCGGTCGAGGCGAACGGCAGGATGATGTAGCGCTGGTTCTTCACGGCGTCGAGCACCTGCGTGGCCGGGTCCGATTCGAGGTGGGCGATCTTCGCGGCGGCCGTGTTCCAGCTGGCATCCACGAGCACGATGATGCCCGGATTGGCCTCGATGATCGACTCCCAGCCCACCGACGTCCAGGTGTCACTGACGTCGGCAAAGATGTTGGTGAGCCCGGCGGCCTCCATGATCATGGCTGGCGAACCGATGCCGGCGCCGACGTAGGGGGTGGTCGTGCCGCTGGAATACCAGAGCGCGGTGGCACCGTCGGTGGATGGCACCAGACCGGCGAGATCGGATTCCAGGCTGCGCACGAGTTCGTCTGCGGCGGGCTGCGCATCGAAGATCTTGCCGGCTTCCTCAATTTCGGAGAACACCGTCGGGAAGGTCAGCGGGTCGGGCATCCGCTCGCCCTTGCACGCGGCCGGTGAGACATAGCTGCCCACGCCGAGCGCTTCGAGGGCAGCGCGTTCACCCACCCCGTCGGCGCTGAAATTGGACTCCCAACCGCCATAGATGAAGTCAGGGTTCAGACCGAGCACGGCCTCCTGGCCGGGAAGGAAATCACTGATCACGTTGAGATCGGCTCCGGCGGTGGCGAGCGATTTTGGCAGCGGGCCGTCGAGGAAGGCCGAGCCCACGATGCGGTCACCGACCCCCAGCGCGAGCAGCAGCTCGGTCGCCGAGGACTTGATCGACACGATGCGTTCAGGGGCCGACGTGACCGTGACGGTCGATTCGCAATTGAGCACCGTGAGCGGGTAGTTCGCGCTGGTCGCCGGGGTTTTGGCGGGCGTGGCGGCGGGGGTGACCGTTGCGGCGCATCCGCTGAGCAGCAGGGACGCGGCGACCAGTGCGGTGACTCCCCCGGCCGTGCGCACGATGATTCGATTCATGAGGTCTCTTTCGGCTCAACTGGCGGAATAAAGGTGGACCTCAGCCCAAATCCAGGCCAGCGGGGCCGGTCAAAGCAAACCGGTGGTCTGCCCTAACCCTAAACCCCTGCCGAGGCCTGCGCCCTCCCGCGGCTACGCCCAGCGCGCCCCGACCGGGTGCACGGTCGATTCGAGCGGATGCGCCGCCGCGGCCAGCGCCTCCGCCACCGGCGTAACGTCGTCGGGCAGGGCGCCGGCGGTCACCCGAATGAACGCGGGGCCATCGTCCGTGGCGAGAAACGGCGAGCCGCCAGCCACCCTAATACCGGAAGCGGCCAGGCGCACGAGGGCGTCACGCTCGTTCTGCACCGGCAGCCAGGTGTTGATGCCGTCGGCCTGCACCACGTCGAGCCCGAACCCGGCGAGGGCGTCGGCGAGGGCGCGCTGGCGGGCAAAGTAGATGCGGCGCGCCTCGCCGACCTGCGCCATGCTCTCGCCGTTGGTGAGCAGGTCGTGCAGAATCGTCTGCAGCATGCGGCTGGTCCAGCCCGGGCCGAGCATGCGCCGCGATACGATCGGGTCGATCAGCGCGGCCGGTCCGCCGAGCGCCGCCATGCGCAGATCGGGGCCGTGCGACTTCGAGAAACTGCGCACGTGCAGGGTGCGGCCGGGCAGCCAGAGCCCGAGACTCACCTCGGGCGCGATGCTGATCTCGGCGGAGTGATCGTCTTCGATCACGATGGTGTCGGCGCTCGCCGGGGTGTTTTGCATCAGCCTGGCCAGTTCCTCAGCCCGCTGCGCGGTCATCGACGCTCCGGTGGGGTTCTGCGCCCGCGGCTGCAGCAGCACGACGGCCGGACCGAGCTTCAGGGCTGCGGCGAAGTCGGCCGGAATGATGCCGTGCTCGTCTACGGGCACCGGCAGGCGTTCCAGGCCGAGCTGGTCGAGCAGGTCGAAAAACGGCGGAAACGACGGGTTCTCCACAATGACCCGGTCACCGAACCGGGTGACCGCGTCGAGGCAGCGAGAGATGGCGTCGAGGGCACCGTCAACGATGGTGATGGCCTCGGCCGGGTACGGCCACGACCCGCGCAGCACCTCGAGCAACTCCGGAAGGATGGGCAGGTCCTGGTAGCTCGGTGTCACCGCCCGCTGCGCCACTCGGGAGAGGGCCGGCCCGAGTGACGGCAATAACCGCGGGTCCGGCGTGCCGCGGGACAGGTCGAGGCGGGCGGGACCAACCGCGCCGATCATTGACTGGCTGCGCGCCGGCAGCCACTTGGGGGCGGCATCCTGCACGAACGTGCCGCCCCGACCACGCGACACGATCAGGCCGACCGCTGAGAGCGCCTGCCAGGCGTGACTGACCGTCGCGGGACTGACACCGAGCTCGCCGGCGAGCACTCGAACGGTGGGCAGGCGATCGCCCGGGGCGAGTCGACCGGACGCGATCAGCCGGCCGATGGCCGCAGCGATGCCTGCGGGCGTGCGCTGCTCGATTTCGTCGATAAAGTTCTGCATTGCTCTTGCCTCTGGCTGCGTCGGGCGACAGGATGATTAATGCGTGCGATACACAGAGAAACACATTTGAAATGTTTACGTCAAATAATAACAATACGAACAGCGCGGTTCGTATCGGCCCTTGACTAACGAAGCAAGTGGAAGGCACAGCATGACTGTTGACACAAGCCAGATTGTTCGAACCGCCATCACTCAGGCCACCTGGACCGGCGACGAAGAATCCATGATCCAGAAGCACGAAGGGTTCGTGCGCACCGCCGCCGCCCAGGGCGTGCAGGTGATCTGCTTCCAGGAACTCTTCCACGGCCCGTACTTCGGCATCGTGCAGGACGCCAAATATTACGACTACGCGCAGGCCGTACCCGGCCCCATCGTCGAACGATTCCAAAAGCTCGCGAGCGAGTTCAAGATGGTCATCGTCGTGCCGATGTACGAAGAAGAACAGCCCGGCGTGCTCTACAACACCGCCGCGGTCATCGACGCCGACGGAACCTACCTCGGCAAGTACCGCAAACACCACATCCCGCACCTGCCGCAGTTCTGGGAAAAGTTCTACTTTCGACCGGGCAACACCGACTATCCGGTCTTCGACACGAAGTACGGCAAGATCGGCGTCTACATCTGCTACGACCGCCACTTCCCGGAGGGCTGGCGTGCGCTCGGCCTGAACGGCGCCGAGATCGTGTTCAACCCTTCGGCCACCAAACCCGGGCTGTCGAACCGCCTGTGGGAACTCGAACAGCCCGCCGCCGCCGTCGCCAACCAGTACTACGTCGGCGCGAACAACCGCATCGGCAACGAACAAGCCGAGTTCGGCGACGAAGCCGTGACCTTCTACGGTAGCTCCTACTTCGTTGACCCCAAGGGCAACTACGTGGGAGAACGCGCCTCGACCGACACCGAGGAGATCCTGGTGCGCGACCTCGACCTCGGCGTAATCCGTGAGGTACGCAACTCCTGGCAGTTCTACCGCGACCGTCGCCCCGACTCCTACGAGCCCCTCGTCGCGCCCTAGTTCGAGCTGACCCAACGGAGGATGCCATGAAGACTTTGATCAAGAACGGTACCGTGGTCAACGCCACCGGCCGAGGGCTCGCCGACGTGCTCATCGACGGCGAGAAAATCGCCGCCGTACTCGCACCGGGCTCGACCCTGCTCGGCTTCGATGTGGCGGCCAACGTCGACCGTGTCATCGACGCCGGCGGCAAATACGTCATTCCCGGCGGCATCGACGCCCACACCCACATGGAGATGCCGTTCGGCGGCACCCAGGCCAGTGACACCTTCGAAACCGGCACCCGCGCGGCAGCCTGGGGCGGCACCACGAGCATCGTCGACTTCGTCGTGCAGTACGCCGGCGAAGACGTACTCGAGCGCTACGCCACCTGGCAGCAGAAGGCCGCCGGACAGTGCGCCATTGATTACGGTTTTCATCAGATTCTCAGTGATGTGCAAGACAGCTCGCTGACGGCGATGGACGAACTCGTCGACGAGGGTGTCACGAGCTTCAAGCTGTTCATGGCCTACAAGGGGGTGTTCCTCAGCGACGACGGCCAGATCGTCAAGGCTATGCAGCGCGCGGCGACGAACGGCAGCATGATCATGATGCACGCCGAGAACGGCAGCGTCATCGATCTGCTCGTGCAGCAGGCGGTCGCCGCCGGCAACACGGGCCCGCTCTACCACGGCCTCACCCGGCCCTGGCAGGCCGAGGAAGAGGCCACCCACCGCGCGATCATGCTCGCCAACCTCACCGGCGCTCCTCTTTATGTAGTGCACGTGTCGGCCAAGCAGGCCGTGGACCAGATTGCGCAGGCTCGCGATAGCGGCCAGAACGTGTTCGGCGAGACCTGCCCGCAATACCTCTACCTCTCACTCGAAGACAACCTGGGGGCAGAGAGCGAGGAATGGGGCAGGTTCGAGGGCGCCAAGTGGGTCTGCTCCACGCCGCTGCGCGCCAAAGCCGAGGGCCACCAGCACCACATGTGGCAAAGCCTGCGAACGAACGACATTCAGATGGTCTCCACCGACCACTGCCCGTTCTGCATGAAGGGCCAGAAAGACATGGGCCTGACCGACTTCTCCAAGATTCCCAACGGCATCGGCTCCGTCGAACACCGCATGGACCTGCTCTACCAGGGCGTCGTCGACAGCAAGATCTCGCTCGAACGCTGGGTCGAGGTGTGCTCAACCACCCCGGCCCGCATGTTCGGCATGTACGGCCAGAAAGGCGTGATCGCCCCAGGCGCCGACGGCGACGTGGTGATCTACGACCCGAACGGACACACCTCCATTGGAGTAGACAAGACCCACCACATGAACATGGACTACTCCGCCTGGGAAGGCTACGAGATCGACGGCCACGTCGACACCGTCATCTCCCGCGGCAAAGTCGTCGTCGACGATAACACCTACCTCGGCACCAAGGGTGACGGTCGTTACATCAAGCGCGGCCTGAGCCAGTACCTCATCTAAGGGGCTGACATGGATTTTGGAGCAGTACTGCAGACCAACCCGCCGTCGGCGCGCACCGTGCAACTGGCCAAACTGGCCGAGGCGCACGGGTTCAGCCACGTCTGGACCTTCGACTCACACCTGCTCTGGCAGGAACCCTACGTGATCTACAGCCGAATCCTGGCGGAGACCAGCAAGATCATCGTCGGCCCCATGGTCACCAACCCGGCCACCCGCGACTGGACCGTCACAGCATCCGCTTATGCGACCCTCAACGAGATGTACGGCAACCGCACCATCTGCGGCATCGGCCGCGGCGACTCGGCGGTGCGCACCACCAACGGCGCCCCGACCACGCTGAAGACGCTGCGCGAGTCCATCCACGTCATTCGGGAGCTCGCCAACTCCCGCCCGGTCGCGTACAACGGTGCCACCGTGCAATTTCCGTGGAGTCGTGGCTCGAGCCTCGACGTCTGGGTCGCCGCCTACGGTCCTCTCGCACTCAAGCTCGCCGGCGAGGTCGGCGACGGCTTCATTTTGCAGATGGCCGACCTCGATGTCGCCGAGTGGATGATCGACAGCGTACGCACCGCAGCCTCCAACGCCGGCCGGGACCCCCTGGCGATCAAGTTCTGCGTCGCCGCGCCCGCCTACATCGGTGAGGACTGGGATCACATGCGTAACCAGTGCCGCTGGTTCGGCGGCATGGTCGGCAACCACGTGGCCGACATCGTCGCCAAGTACGGTGCTGACTCGGCCGTGCCGAAAGCGCTCACCGATTACATCAAGGACCGCGAGGGCTACGACTACAACCAGCACGGCAAAGCCGGCAACGAGCACGCCGCGTTCGTGCCCGACGAGATCGTGGACCGGTTCTGCCTGCTCGGCACGGCCAGGGACCACATCGAGAAGCTCGAGGCGCTCAAAGACCTCGGCGTCGACCAGTTCGCCGGCTACCTGCAGCACGACAACAAGGAAGAGACCATGCGGGTCTACGGCGAAACCGTGATCCCGGCCCTGACCGACGCCATCACGGCCAAGAAATAGCCAAGCGGATGCCCACCCAGACCGAGCGGACCGCCCCGCTCAACCGCGGCGCGCTCGGAGTACCTGAACTGCGGGTACCCCACCGCCGGAGCACCGTTGTGCGCCCGCGCCTGCGCGCGGGCGTGTTCGGTCTGGCCGGCCTGGCGCTGCTCGGCCTGGTCTGGGAGCTCTACAAAACCGTCGGGCCGGCCGACGGCGTTGTGCTCGGCGGCGTCACGGTGCTGCCGCGCACGACCGACCTCGCGATGCCGCACCTCGCGGTCATGTTCGAGCGACTGTTCGAGCCGGTGACGGGCGCGGCATCCGCTCTGCCGCTGTGGCAGGCGGTGCTCGCCGGTTCGCTGTTCACCCTCGGCATCGCAGCGGTCGGCTGGCTGGTCGGCGTGACCGTCGGGCTCGCGCTCGCACTGCTGATGCAGCGCCTTCGCCTGGCCGAGTCGGCCATTCTGCCCTGGATCATACTCAGCCAGACCGTGCCCCTCATCGCGATCGCCCCGCTCGTGCGGCGCTGGGGCGCGCAGCTCCAGTTCGGCGAATTCACCTGGGAAAGCTGGATGTCGGTGGCCTTGATCGCCTCCTACCTCGCGTTCTTCCCCGTCTCGATCGGCGCCCTGCGCGGCCTGGGTTCGCCCGACGCCAACCACGTCGACCTCATGCGCTGCTACGCGGTGGGCTGGTGGAAGATCCTGTGGCGGCTGCGCCTGCCGGCCAGCGTCGGCTACCTGCTGCCGGCCCTGCGCCTGGCCGCGGTCAGCGCCGTCGTCGGCAGCGTCGTGGCCGAGGTGTCCATCGGTCTGCGCGGTGGCATTGGCCGGCTCATCGTGGAGTACGCCGGCGCCGCCGGCGGTGACCCGGGCAAGCCTTGGGCGCCCATCTTCGGATCGATCCTGGTCGGCCTCGTTGCCGCCGGATTTGTCGGTCTGATCGGCCTGTTCCTTCGCCGTTTTCGCAGGGGAGAAGTGTCTACATGAGCACGAGCATGACTAACGATGTGCCCGCGGTACGTGTTCAGGGTGTGACGCGCATCTTCGCGGCCCGCAAAGGCTCCGGCGTCACCGCTCTCGACGATGTGAGCCTCACGGTCGCGCCCGGCGAATTCGTCAGCCTGATCGGGCCGAGCGGATGCGGCAAGAGCACCCTGCTGCGGCTCGTCGCCGACCTCGACGTGCCGACGAGCGGCAGCATCGAGGTGTTCGGCAAGCCGGCCCGACAGGCCCGCATCGACCAGGACTACGGCATCGCCTTTCAGCAGGCCGGCCTGCTGCCCTGGCGCACCGTGGCGGGCAACATCGAACTGCCGCTCGAACTGCACGGGGTCGGTAAGGCGGCCAGGCGGGCGCGCGCAGCCGAACTCATCGCCCTGGTCGGGCTCGCCGACTTCGCGAGCCACTACCCCGACCAGCTCTCCGGCGGCATGCAGCAGCGCGTCGCGATCGCCCGCTCGCTCGCCGAAAGCCCGAGCCTGCTACTGATGGACGAACCGTTCGGCGCCCTCGACGAGATGACCCGCGAGCGCATGCAGAACGAACTTGTGCGCATCTGCGCCGAAACGCAGGCGGCCGTGGTCTTCGTGACCCACTCCATCCCCGAGGCGGTGTTCCTCTCCAACCGGGTAGTGGTCATGTCGCCCAGACCCGGACGCATCCGTTCCATCGTGAGTGTGGGACTGGGCGAAATGAGTGGCCGCGGTGAAGACCTGCGTGAAGACGAAGGATTCTTCCACGCGCTCAGCCAGGTGCGTGAGCTGCTGCACGGTGACGAAGCCGGAATCAACCCGACGGGCGTTCGCGGGGTTGAGACGCGATGAGAACCGCTCAGCCAGGTCTGCTCCAGATCGTGCTCGCGCCGATCGTGTTCGGGGTGGCCGTCATTCTGCTGTGGCAGGGTCTCGTCACCGGGCTCGCCATCAAGGCGTTCATTCTGCCCGCTCCGTTTGCGATCGGCGCCGAATTCACCGCCAACCTGCAGAACGTGGCCAACGGCATGGCGGTCACCGGTCGCAATGCCCTGATCGGCCTCGTCATCGGTGCCCTGCTCGGCATTGCGCTCGCGATCGTGTCGGCGCTGGCCCGCCTGTTCGACGGGATGGCCGCTCCGGTCGTCGCCGCCCTCTCGGTGGTGCCGATCGTGGCGCTCGCCCCGGTGCTCTACACGATGTTCGGCGCCGGCGCTGAGACCGCCCGGCAGCTCGTCGCGGCGCTCGCCGTGTTCGTGCCGGTCTACTTCAACACTCTCAAGGGGCTACGCATGGTGCGCCCGGTTCACCGCGACCTCATGCGCGCCTACGCCGTCACCAACTGGCAGGCCACCCGGGCCGTCACTCTGCCGACCGCGCTGCCCTTCGTCTTCACCGGGCTGCGCATAGCATCGTCGCTCGCCGTGATCAGCGCCCTCATCGCCGAATACTTCGGCGGACCGGTCGGTGGCCTCGGCAAATCGATCACCTCGGCCGCATCGAGCAGCAACTACGGCCTCGCCTGGGCCTACGTGCTCGGCTCCATCATTCTCGGCCTCGCCTTCTACTGTGCAGCTCTCATCGTGGAGACGCTCGTCACCCGCAACCACACACAGCACCAGTAACCAAGGAGGCACCATGAAACACCGCATCAACTGGCTCGGCACCGTCGGCGCGATCACGGCTGTCGGCGCGCTCGTACTGTCTGGCTGCAGCACCGCCAGCGACACCCCTTCACCGGATGCCGCCGGCGAACTCACGCCCATCACCCTGCAACTGCAGTGGGTCGCCCAAGCCCAGTTCGCCGGGTACTACGCCGCCGTCGACCAGGGCTTCTACGAAGATGAGGGACTCGACGTGACCATCGTCGAGGGTGGCCCCGATATCGTGCCGCAGGATGTGCTCGCGGCCGGTGACGTGGACTACGCCATTTCGTGGGTTCCCAAGGTTCTCGGCTCGATCGAGCAGGGCGCGAACATCACCAACGTCGCCCAGATCTTCGAGCGCAGCGCCACCACCCAGATCTCTTTCAAGGACCAGGGCATCGAGACTGCCGCCGACCTGGCCGGCAAGAACGTGGGCAGCTGGGGCTTCGGCAACGAGTGGGAACTCTTCGCCGGCATGCAGCAGGCCGATGTCGCTCTCGATGATATTTCCCTGATCCAGCAGGCTTTCGACATGAACGCCTTCCTCTCCGGCGACATCGATGCGGCCCAGGCGATGACCTACAACGAATACGCCCAGGTGCTCGAGACCGTGAACCCCGACACCAATGAGCTGTACCAGCCCGATGAGCTCAACGTCATCGACTGGAACGACGAGGGTACGGCCATGCTCCAGGACGCCATCTGGGCCAATGCCGACCAGCTGGAGAGCGACGCGGACTACGCCGCCAACACGGTGAAGTTCATCAAGGCTTCCATCAAGGGCTGGATCTACGCCGGCACCAACCCCGAAGAAGCCGCGGCCATCGTGACCGCCGCGGGCTCCTCGCTCGGCCAGAGCCACCAGCTGTGGATGACCAACGAGGTCAGCAAGCTCATCTTCCCCTCGGAAAATGGCGTCGGACTCATCGATGACGCTGCCTGGGCCAACACGGTCGACATCGCCCTCAACACCAAGAACGAGACCGGCGCGACCATCATCACCACCGAACCGCCCGCCACCGCCTACTCCAACGAGTACGTGCAGCAGGCGCTCGACGAGCTGACGGCCGACGGCGTCGACGTGAAGGGTGCCGACTGGACGCCCACCGAGGTCACCCTCAACGAGGGCGGCAACTAACTACACCCGGCCGGGCGGCCCCGACCGGGCCGCCCGGCCCCACAAACTTTCCGATTCACACCACCCACAGAGAAAGCCAGCGATATTCGTGACTGACACCATTACCCAAAGCCTCAACGCGCGCACCAGCGAACTCGACCGGGCGCACGTCTTCCATTCCTGGTCGGCACAGGCGGCATTAAAGCCGCTCGTCATCGCCGGCGGGTTGGGCTGCCGCGTCTGGGATCATGACGGTCGACATTATCTGGACTTCTCGAGTCAGCTGGTGAACGTGAATATCGGCCATCAGCATCCGGCCGTGGTGCAGGCCATCACAGAGCAGGCCGCGCTGCTGACCACCATCGCGCCCTCAACGGCCAACCTCGCCCGTGGCGAGGCCGCCAAACGCATCACCGACCGGGCCCCGGCCGGCTTCAACAAGGTGTTCTTCACCAACGGGGGAGCGGATGCGAATGAGAACGCCATGCGCATGGCCCGCCTGCACACCGGACGCGACAAGGTGCTCTCGCTCTACAAGTCGTACCACGGCAACACCGGTGCGGCCGTGGTCGCGACCGGCGACTGGCGCCGCATTCCCAACGAATATGCGCGCGGCCACGTGCACTTCTTCGGACCATTCCTCTACCGCAGCGAATTCTGGGCCACCAGCGAGGCCGAGGAATGCGCCCGTGCGCTGCACCACCTCGAACGCGTCATTCAGGGCGAAGGGGTAGCGTCGGTCGCCGCCATTCTGCTCGAGTCGATTCCCGGTACCGCGGGGATCATGATGCCGCCGGCCGGTTACCTGCCCGGCGTTCGTGCGCTCTGCGACAAGTACGGCATCGTGCTCATCCTCGACGAGGTCATGTGCGGCTTTGGCCGCACCGGAAACTGGTTCGCCTTCCAGGCCTATGACGTCGTTCCCGATCTGATCACCTTCGCCAAGGGCGTCAACTCCGGGTATGTGCCCACCGGTGGCGTGGTCATCTCCGACGCCATCGCCGCCGACTTCGACGAGACGGTTTTTCCCGGCGGACTCACCTACAGCGGGCATCCGCTCGCCATGGCGTCGATCGTCGGCGCCCTCGACGCGATGGAGGCCGAGGGCATCGTTGAGAACGCCGCCCGCATCGGCCGCGACGTGCTCGAGCCGGGCCTGAAAGCCCTGCAGGCCAAGCACTCGATCATCGGCGACGTGCGCGGTGTCGGAGTGTTCTGGGCGGTCGAACTCGTGACCGACCTCGACACCCGCGAACCGGTGAGCGCCGCCGTCATGGCCCGCGTCAAGGCCGAACTGCTCGGTCGCGGCCTGCTGCCGTTTCTCATGGAGAACCGCATCCACGTCGTGCCGCCCTGTGTCGTCACCGACGACGAGGTGGCTGAGGCGCTCGCCATCTACGACGAGGTGCTCAGCCTCGACCTTCTTTCCTAATCGCATCAACTGAAAGGCACCACTCATGACCGACCTCCCCACCATCACGCACTACGTCAACGGCGCACCGGCCGCCGGCACGTCCACCCGCACCGCACCCGTCTACAACCCGGCCACCGGCCAGGTTGCCAAGAACGTGTTGCTGGCCAGCACGGCCGACCTCGACGACGCCGTCGCGGTCGCCCAGGCCGCCTACCCGGCCTGGCGCGATATGAGCCAGGCCCGCCGCCAGACCATCATGTACAACTTTCGCGAGCTGCTTAACGCGCGCAAGGGTGACCTCGCCGAGATCCTCACCGCCGAGCACGGCAAGGTCACCTCTGACGCGCTCGGTGAGATCATCCGCGGGCTCGAGGTCGTCGAATTCGCGCTCGGAATGCCGCACCTGTCCAAGGGGGAGTACTCCGAGAACGTCTCGACCGGCGTCGACGTGTACACGCTGCGCCAGTCCCTCGGCGTCGTGGGCATCATCAGCCCGTTCAACTTTCCGGCCATGGTGCCGCTCTGGTACTTCCCGATCGCCATCGCGGCCGGCAACACCGTCGTGCTCAAGCCGAGCGAGAAAGACCCGAGTGCTTCGAACTGGCTCGCCGAACTGTTCACCGAAGCCGGACTTCCCGCCGGGGTGCTCAACGTCGTACACGGCGATAAGGAGGCCGTCGACGCGCTGCTCGTGCACCCCGACGTGCAGGCCATCTCCTTCGTCGGCTCCACCCCGATCGCCCGCTACATCTACGAGACCGCGGCCAAGCACGGCAAGCGCGTTCAGTCGCTCGGCGGAGCCAAGAACCACATGCTGGTGCTGCCGGACGCCGACCTCGACCTGACAGCGGATGCCGCCGTCAACGCCGGTTTCGGATCCGCCGGTGAGCGCTGCATGGCGATCAGCGTCATCGTCGCCGTCGAACCCGTCGCCGACGAGCTCATCGCGAAGATCGCCGAACGGGTCAAGGGCCTCACCGTGGGTGACGGAACCCGCAACTGCGATATGGGACCGCTGATCACCCAGGTGCACCGCGACAAGGTCGCCGGCTACATCGACATCGCCCAGGCTGACGGTGCCGACATCGTCATCGACGGTCGCGGTGTCAAGGTTGACGGCGACCCGAACGGCTTCTGGCTCGGCCCGACCCTGTTCGACAAGGTCAGCGTCGATTCGGCCGTGTACCTCGACGAGATCTTCGGCCCGGTGTTGTCGATCGTACGGGTGGCCACCTATCAGGAGGGCCTCGACCTGATAAACGCGAGCCAGTACGGCAACGGCACTGCCATCTTCACCAACGACGGCGGAGCCGCTCGCCGGTTCCAGAACGAGGTGCAGGTCGGCATGGTCGGCATCAACGTGCCGATTCCGGTGCCGGTCGCGTACCACTCCTTCGGCGGCTGGAAGAACTCCCTGTTTGGTGACGCCAAGGCCTACGGCCCCGCCGGCGTGAACTTCTTCACCCGTGAGAAGGCCGTGACGAGTCGGTGGCTGGACCCGAGCCACGGCGGCATCAACCTGGGCTTCCCCCAGAACCAGTAGTTATTGGCCGCTACCGCACAGAAGTGCCCGATTGGACCGTCCAATCGGGCACGTGGTGCATTCTGGCGGAGCTACGGAGCGGTGTGGGCTTGCTGCACCCGCGCGGCCTCGGCGCGCAGGGCCTCAACGACGGTGCGCACGGCCAGCCGTTCGGCTCGGTCGGGGCGCATCAGGGCCACGATCTGACGCTCCGATTCCACACCGCGCAGCGGTTTGAGCACGACGCGGCCGGGCTGCCCGCCGCCCGAGGTGTACCGCGGCACGAGCGCGATGCCCAGCCCGGCAATCACGAACGATTCGATCAGGGCGAGGTCGGCAAAGCGCTGCGACATCGACAACCGCGAGCCGGCTTCCTGCTCGATCGCGTGCAGAATGCGCTCGAACGGGTAGCCGTCGGTCACGCCGATCCAGGTCTCACCGACGAGGTCTCTGGGGCCGACCCAGGCGCGATCGGCCAGCGGATGCCCCACCGGCAGGCCCACATCCAGCGGCTCGGTCATGAGCGGAACGACGCTCAACCCGCGGCCCGCCCAGGACAGCTGGCCGCTCATCGAGTGGGCGAGCACGATGTCATACTCGGCCGTGAACGCGGGAAAGTCGCTCAGTTCGGGGTCTTCGTCGGCGCAATTGAGCACGAGGTCCGCCCCGAGCTGCTTGATCACGCCGGGGAGCAGCATCTGGCCGGCGGTGGGAAAGGTGACCAGACTCACCTCGCCAGAGGCGTGGTTGCGAAATTCGTCCCAGAGCGCGGTGGCCTTCGCGAGTGACACCGCGACATCCGTTGCGCTGCGGGCGAGGGCGCGGCCGGCGTCGGTGAGTACGAGGCCGCGCCCCTGCCGCTGGGTGAGCGGCAGGCCGGCCTCACGTTCGAGCACCTTGAGCTGTTGGGAGACGGCCGAGGGGGTGCGGTGGGTGGCGAGGGCGACCGCCGTGACGCTGCCGCGGTCGGCAAGTTCGCGAAGCAGTTCGAGTCGTTGCACGTCCATGTAGCTAGTCTAAAGAGTTCATGCAGAATAAAGCCATTGTGCTGCACGGTTAGGGGTGATCAAATGAGAGGGTCAAACACGAGCAATGTCGCCTCCGTGCCGGGCCACTCCACCTCCTTCGAAAGGCATCTCGTGTTCGTCCTCATCGCAATCCTGCTCGTTACCATTGCATCCATCGCCGCCCTCGTCGTCGAGGTTCACCGCGACGGCTATCGCCAGACCGAGCGTCGCAACCTGGTGCGCATCTTCTAAGCACCCCCCTAAACTTGCCTGTGTGACTGATACACGGCAGAAACTCATCGACTTCATCTCGGCCGAGGCCGTTTTTCACGGAGACTTCGTTCTCACAAGTGGTAAGAAAGCCACGTACTACGTGGACCTGCGCCGGGTGAGCCTCGATCACCGAGTCGCCCCGCTGATCGGGCAGGTCATGCTCGACCTCATTAAGAACGTTCCCGACGTCGTCGCTGTCGGTGGCATGACTATGGGCGCTGACCCGATCGCCGCAGCCGTTATGCACCAGGGCGCCGCCCAAGGCTTGAGCTATGACGCCTTCGTCGTGCGCAAGGAACCGAAGGACCACGGCCGCGGCCGCCAGGTTGAGGGACCTGACCTCGCCGGCAAGCGCGTGATCGTGCTCGAAGACACCTCGACCACCGGTGGATCGCCCCTCGCCGCCATCGAAGCCCTACTCAAGGTTGGTGCCGAGATCGCCGGCGTCGCCGTTGTCGTCGACCGCAACACCGGTGCCCGCGAAGTGATCGAGGCCGCCGGCTACCCGTACTTCGCCGCGATCTCCCTTGAGGACCTGGGGCTGAACTAGTGTCACCAGACGACGACGAGCGCGGAATCGACTGGCTCGCGTCGCAGCTCGACCCGAACCCCCAGACCGACCCGGCCGATGGCACTATCGACGCTGATGCTGGCCTCGACTCCGAGGAGTCGCCAGCGACACCGACGGCCGCCGAACAAGCGGATGCCCCGGCGCCCGCGACCCGATTCGGTCGCCGCGCTCGTCGCTCCGCTGAACCGGTGGCTGAACCAGCTGTCGAACCGGTCGTCGAACCGATCGTCGAACCGATCGCACCGCCCGTTGCTGCCGCTCCAGCAGGGCCGGCCCCCTGGTGGACGACTCCGCTGCCGCAACCGGTTGCCACTGAGCCCGACGCCGCTGATGCCGCTGACCCCCAGTCCGCTGAGGCCGGCGCTCCTGCTGACACTGTGACCAGTGAGCCTGACCTTCCGCCGGCCGACGTCGAGCCGGAACGGCACGACGCGCTCGTCGTCGAGCCGGCCGCCGTCGAACCCATCGCCGTTGAACCGGTTGAATCAGTCGCTGTCCAGCCAGAAAGTATTGAGCCGCCCTCCGCGATCGCCACGGTGCTCCTGCCCGTCTCTGACACCGAGGCCGACGCGCCCGACCCGGCGCCGGGCATCCGCCTGGGTGAAACCGCTGCCGATCAGCCGACGGTGCTCCTGACGAAACCGGATTCCACCGCCGGCAACGTCGACGCTGGCCTTGAGCCACCGAGCCGCCACCGCTCGCGCCGTAGCGCCCCCGGAACGACCCAGGCCACCCTGATCTGGACGGCCGTCGGGCTGCTCGCCCTCATCGTGCTCGTCGGGCTGTACTTTCTGGGCCAGCGGCTCGTCCCGAGCCCCGCAGCCGCACCGGCACCGACGGCATCCGCTGCGCCGACGCCCACCCCGACTCCAACGCCCATCCCGGAGATCGCGGCCGCGCAGCCCGCCGGTGTGCACGAGTGGAACACCCTGTTCGGGGGCGAGTGCCTCGAACCGTATGCGTCACCGTGGGAGGAAGACTTCACCGTCGTCGATTGCGCTGCCGAGCACACCGCCCAGCTGGTCTATCGCGGAAACTTCGGCGGCGACGCGACCACCGTGTTTCCCGGCGAGGCCGCCCTGGCCGCCCAGATCAACCTGCTCTGCACGGCGCCCGGCATCCTCGACCTGACCGCGGCCGGCGCCTACCCGAACCTGCAGATGCAGGGCAGCTACCCGATCACCGCCGAGCAGTGGAGCGCTGAACCGCGCAACTACTACTGCTTCGTGAGCCGAGCCTCGGCCGAGCCGCTCACCGCGAGCATCAAGGGGCCCGGCCCGACCGCCTGACGCCCGGCCTACAAGGCGGTATAGCCACCATCAATGACGATGGTCTGGGCGGTGCTGTCTGCATGCATGTGTCTACTCCAGGTCTGATGGTGAGTACGAGGTCGTGCCGACGGCGCACCCTACGCCGGCTGGCTCAACAGCCGTTGCGCCAAACCGGTATCGGTGACGAGCGAGGTGACCAGTCCGCTGTCGATTGCACTGCGCACCGCCGCGGCCTTCAGGGTGCCTCCGGCCAGGCCGATGACATCGGGGATGGCATGCAGTTGCGCCGAGCTGATGGCGACCGAGCGGTCGGCCACGGCATCTATTTCCTGGCCGCGTGAATCGAGCAGGGTCGCTGCCACCTCGGCCAGAACGTTTCGGCGGAGGAGGTCATCGAGTACGCCGATATTCCGGGCGTTGTCATACAGCTGGGAATCCGGCGGGTTCCAGCTTCCGATCGCGACGACGGCCTTGGTGACCCCGTCGAAACGTCGAAACGTCTCGTGGATGACCGGATCACTGCGCAGCGCGATCGCTGTGGCGCGATCTTTCACCAGGAGGGGGGCGAAAATCGGATAGGCGTTTCCACCGGATGCCAGGGCGATGCGGCGCACGATATCGATGCCGTTCTCGCGAACCGGCCCGGCAACCCCGGCCAGTTGTACGACCTCGCAGCGGGCGATCTCACCGATGTGGTGCGCCATGTGGCTGAGCGTACGCCCGGCGGTAACGCCCAGGACGTCGCCGTCGACGAGGATTTCGCTCAGCAGCTGAGCGCCGACCCGACCCAACGCCTCTTGCACGACCTCGGGTCGCGGACTGGGGGTCATCACGGCGATCGCGCGTTTGAGCCCGAATCGTTTCTGCAGGGCAATGGACAGGTCGAGGTCCACGACACCGGGCAGGCCGATATCAATCGTGACAATTCCCAGTTCAATGGCCTGCTCGAGCAACCGGGCCACCTTGAATCGAGAGATTCCCAGTTCCTCGGCGATTTCGATCCTCGAGAGGTTGCCAATGAAGTGACGCGTTGCGACGTCGGCCATACGCTCTTCATCGTTCCGTTTCAACGCAACTCTCTTCCATTGAGTTTGCCTGCGCTCAAGGGTAGCACTTCGCTCATTTGTGCATGGTGGTTTCACATATGTATTTTTTGTGGTTAGAGTTTGAAAACATTCGTTTTCGATGGTTGATCGCAAAGAGGCTCTATCGCCAGCTCTCCTTGCACGAAAGGTGAGGCTGATGGCAGATGAACTGGGCACCTTGGAATGCCGCGATCTGACCAAGGCATTTGGTGGGATTCCGGTGCTCAAGGGCATCTCCCTCTCGCTCGCTCCGGGAACGATCACCGCACTGGCAGGTGAGAACGGCGCCGGAAAGTCTACGCTGATGAAGATCGCGTCCGGGCAGTACCGGCCGGACTCCGGCGAGGTGCTCGTGCGTGGCGAACGCCTTCCGAGCGGCAACCCGCAAGCGGCCTACCGGCTCGGGGTGGCGATCGTTCCCCAGGAACTGGCCTCCGTGCTGGAGATGACGGTCTACGAGAACATCTTCATCGGGCGCGAATTGAGCGGACCGTTCGGCCTGCGACGCCGGGCGATGATTGAATCGGCCCGACAGATTCTGCACGTCTTCGGCGTCGACATCGAGCCGACGCGGCGCATGGGCAGCCTCCCCGTCGGTTTGCGGCAAATCGTGGAAATCGTCAAGGCGACCAACACCGGAGCTCGCGTCATCCTGCTCGACGAGCCATCCAGCGCCATCGCCGAGCGTGAAGTCGGAAAACTGATCGAGGTGATGCGCACACTGCGCGACCGCGGTGTGGCCCTGCTTTTCACGACCCACAAAATGGAAGAAATGCGCGCTCTCGCGGACCGCGTCCTGGTCTTGCGGGACGGCGAGCTCGTGCTCGACGAGGCCCTGCGCAACCTCACCGACGATGACATCGTCACGGCCATGATCGGTCGTGAGCTCGAAGGCCTCTTTCCCGCCCTGCCGGAGCCCGGTACGGAAGCCGTGCTCGAGATCGACAACCTGCACGTGTCCGGCGCGGCCGCGCCGCTCAGCCTCACTGTGAGGCGGGGCGAGATCGTCGGTCTGGCCGGACTCGTCGGGGCCGGCCGCACGGAATTGCTGGAAACGGTGTTTGGTATTCGTAAGAGCACCGCCGGTTCGATCAGGGTCAAGGGAACCACGATCAAGGGAGGCACGCCCGCAGCAGCGATTGCGGCTCGCATGGCCTTCGTTCCGGAGGACCGCAAGGGTGCCGGAGCCGTGCTGTCGATGAGCGTACTCGACAACGCCACACTGCCCCGGATGGACAAATTCTCGGTTGGCGGACTGCTTCGACAGGGCTTTCGCCGGTCGCAGGTGCGCGAGGCCATGGACGCCGTCAAGCTGCGCAGCCGCGGGCTCGACCAATCGATGGAGACGCTCTCCGGTGGCAATCAGCAGAAGGTCGTGCTGGCGCGCTGGCTCACCTCCCCCGTAGATGTTCTCATCCTCGATGAACCAACCCGTGGCGTTGACGTCGGCGCTCGCAGCGAGATTTACCGCATCATCGTGGACCTCGCTGAGCAAGGGATGGCGGTGGTCATGGCCTCCAGCGACATGCCGGAGATCCTGAGCTTGTCCCATCGGGCGCTCGTCCTGCGCAACGGCATCATCGCCGGTGAGCTCGATTCCGAGCAACTGGCGCATCCAGGCGTGCAGGACACCATCTTTCGGCTGGCCAGCGGACTCGAGGGCATCGAATCCTCCGACCCCGACCCCGCCGACCCGTCCACGAACAATCAGAAGGACAACTGAGCATGACAATTACCCAGGACACCACGCGGCGTTTCTCCGCAAAATGGTTGCAGGACCTTGCGGTGCGCTACGCGATGGTCATCGTGATGGTGCTCATTATCTCGTTCTTCCTCTATCGCAGCGCCCGGTTCGGGACCGTCGACAACGTCGTCACGATCCTCATCGCTGCCGCACCGTTCGCCCTCATCGCTCTCGGCCAGACCCTCGTCATCCTCACTGGCGGTATCGACCTGTCGGTGGGCAGCATCATCGCCCTCAGCGCCATGTCGGGGGCACTGACCGCCAAAACCTTCCCCGATCGCGTCTGGCTGGCATTGCTGGTTGCCGTGGCCGTCGGGCTGATCGCCGGCTCGATCAACGGGCTGGTGGTCTCGATCATCAACGTGCCACCGTTCATCGCCACCCTGGGCATGCTCACCCTGGCCTCCGGCCTCGCATTCGTCGTCGGTGGTGGCGCACCGATCAACGGACTGCCGGCTGCCTATGGTCAGATCGCCAACACCGAAATCTTCGGGCTGACGATCCCCGTGATCCTGATGATTGTCAGCATCGTGGGTTTCGGAATCCTGATGAAGCGCACCGCCTACGGCATGCGCGTCTATGCGGTGGGCGGCAACCGCCTGGCCGCCGAGATCGCGGGGGTCAAGACGGGACGCATCCTGTTCAGCGTCTACGCGATCAGCGGAGCGCTCGCGGGGCTTTCCGGAATCATGCTCTCATCCCGCGTGATCAGCGGGTCACCGAACCTGGGCCAGGGGTACGAACTCGATGCCATCGCGGCGGTCGTGATCGGCGGAGCCAGCCTGCTCGGTGGCCGGGGCACCATCTGGGGCACGGCGCTGGGCCTTCTGCTCATCCAAACCCTCAACAACGGACTCGACATTCTCACCGTTCCCGCCTACTGGCAGGACGTCATCAAGGGGATGCTCATCGTCACGGCCGTCGCCGTCGACGTGTGGGCCTCCAAACGGCCCGTTTAGTTTCGTCACCACGCACTTGGCCCACGCGCATTCGCGCTGGCGCCACGCACTCCCGGCACCGGGAACCCAACACGGAGGAATCAATGAAGATCACACGCACTATCCGTCGCGCGACCGGAATCGCGATCGCCGGGCTGACAGCGCTCTCGCTCACCGCGTGCGGGGCAGGGGACCCCACCGCCAATCAGGGCGACGACGCGGGCGACCGAGTCACTATCGGTGTGACGGTCTATGACATGTCGTCGTTTATCACCGAGGGCAAAGAAGGCATCGACCGCTACGCCGAAGAGAACGACATCGACATTCTCTGGAATTCAGCGGGAATGGACGTCAGAACCCAGGCCAACCAGATCGACCAGTACATCAGTGCCGCAGTTGACGCCATCGTCGTCGTTCCGGTGCAGCTCGAGACCCTCCAGCCGCAGGTCGCGGCTGCGAAGGCAGCCGGCATCCCCTTCCTCGACGTGAATGCCACCCTGAACAACTCCGAGGTCGCCGGCAGTGTTCAGCCCGACGACGTCGCGGCAGGCGAGCAGGAAGCTGAAATGATGATGGAGGCGCTCGGTGGTTCCGGCAACGTGGTGATCCTGCAGGGACCGCTCGGTGGATCCGGTGAGATCAACCGCGGCCAGGGAATCGACAACGTGCTGGCCGAAAACCCGGGAATCACCGTTCTCGCCAAGGACACGGCCAACTGGAGCCGCGACGAAGCCATCAACAAGGTGAAGAACTGGATCTCCGCGTTCGGCGGCGAGATCGATGGTGTGATCGCTCAGAACGATGACATGGGTCTCGGTGCCGTGCAGGCCCTGCGCGAAGCCGGCATCGAGGGTGTACCGGTCGTGGGCATCGACGGAATCGAAGACGGCCTCAACGCCGTCGAGAACGGCGATTTCATCGGGACCAGCCTGCAGAACGGCACCGTCCAGCTCGCCACGGGTGTCGCCGTCGCTGCCAAGATCGCCCGCGGCGAAGAGGTCGACAAGAACCTCCTCTACCTCATGCCCCCGATCACCACCGACAATGTCGGTGACGCCATCGAGCACGTCGTGTCCGACCGCCCGACCTTCCTCGACGCTCTCAGCGAGCTGATCGCCGGCAACCTCATCACGGGCGATATCGCCTTCGAGAACCTGCCAGGTCAGGGCGAGTAAGGCACCGCCTACCCGAACACAAACGTGGTGCCGCGGTCGAGAATTCTCTCGACCGCGGCACCACGCATTTGCTCCCGGGGGTTCACCTGGCGCGCGGCGCGCCGTCCAACAGCCGCTGGGCCATATGCGAATCGGTGGCCAGGATGGTGACGACCCCGGTGTTCAGCGCCGCCCGCAAGGCCTCCGTCTTCTGGGCGCCACCGGCCACGACGATGACTTCGGGAATGTTGCGCAGCGCCTCTACGTCGATCGCGAGCGTGCGTCCTTCCAGCGCAGGTACCCGCTGGCCGCGTTCGTCGAGCAGGGTCGCGCTGATTTCGGCGCGAACGCCGCGGGCGAGCAACTCGGCGCGCTCGTCGTCGCTGAGGGCGTCGCTCAACTGGGACTCCGGCGGCTCCCAACTGCCGACCGCGAGCACCGCCTTCGTCACCCGGCTCATCCGCTGGAAGGTGGCTTGAACGGATGCCTGGCGCTTGAACGCTTCAGCGGCCTGCGGATCGGAGACCACGAGGGGGGCGTAGATCGGAAACGGTCGACCGCCCGAAATCTCGCAGATGCGCCGCACCAGGTCGCTGGACGTCTGGTTCGGGTCGCCGGCCATGCCGGTGAGCTGCACGACATCGCAGGGCGCGAGCCGGTCGAGTTGGTCGACGATGGCCGTGAGGGTGCGCCCGCTGGCGATGCCAAGCACGTCGGATTCCGTGACGATCTCGGTCAGCAGATTGGCCGTGATCCGACCCAGTTCCGCCCGAATAGCCGGGCTGAGATCGGTGGTCGTGTTGGCCACGATCGCCCGGTTCAGCCCGTAGGCCGCCGCCAGACGGCGAGCAAGTTCGGCGTGCAGGGTGCCCGGCGCGTTCACCCGAATGGTGACGAGTCCGGTCTCTCGGGCTCGGGCCAGAAGTCGCGCGACCTTGAAGCGGGACATGTCGATATCGTCAGCGATTTCAACGAGCGATTTTCCGACACGATAGTGCTGCTGCGCCACATAGGCCATTTGAACGAGCTCGCTGGGACCGATATTCATGACTCTCCTCTGCCTCGCCACTCTGCGCCGAATTTCAGGTTCGCAAGACGATTCTCTCATATGAGCGCGTGACTTGACATTTGAGTACGGCGCCGCGAGGATGAAGATCTAGACAAAAGAGAGCGTTCGGGGTTCATGTGAGCGACAACGGTGTTGAGGTGCTGGAATCCGCGCGCGCCTTCATTCGTCGAGAAGCGGCCGCGATCGACCAGCTCGCGCACTCGCTCGAAGGTTCCCTTGACGTCGTGAACCGGGTTCTCGCAACCACGGGAAAGGTCGTCACCACCGGAACCGGCACGTCGGGCATCGCGGACGACCTGCACGGTCTCGAGGCCGTTGGCCGATTCGCCGGCACCGTGCCGGTCGGCGTGGACGGCGGGGTCACGGGTGCGGTGGCCGCCCTGGCCGTCTCGCGTGGTGCCGGCTATATCGTCTCCGGACGCGGCCTCTTTTTCAGTCCCCACGAATCACATCCTTATCAGAGAGAAGACTAGTCATGGACAGTTCACCCACGCTGCCGACGACAATGCGCACGAGCGTTTTGCTGAAACAACAGGAGCTGACGATTGAGGATCGACCCGTGCCCACGGCCGGTGCCGGCGAGGTGCTGGTCGAGGTCGCCGCGGTCGGCGTCTGCGGCTCAGACGTGCATTACTACCGCGAAGGCCGAATCGGCGACTTCATCGTCGACGCACCCCTGGTTCTCGGCCATGAGCTCAGCGGCACCATCGTGGGGGTCGGAGTCGACGTCGACCCCGCCCGCATCGGGGAACGGGTGGCCGTGGAACCCCAGCGTCCCTGCCGCCTGTGCCGGGAATGCCGCGCCGGTCGGTACAATCTGTGCTCGAAGATGGAGTTCTACGCGACACCGCCCATCGACGGTGCCTTCTGCGGCTACGTGACGATCCAGACCGAATTCGCCCACGCGATTCCCGACTCGGTCTCCTTTGAGGCTGCCGCCCTGCTGGAGCCTCTCTCCGTCGCCATCGCGAGTATCCGTAAGGCCCAGATTGTTCCGGGCTCGTCGATCCTCATCGCCGGGGCCGGGCCGATCGGCATCATCACCGCCCAGACCGCGCGGGCCTTCGGGGCAAGCGAGATCATCGTCTCCGACCTCATCGCGGCGAAGCGGGAGCGGGCCTTGAAATTCGGCGCCACCAGGGTCATCGATCCGGTGGCCGAGGACCCGGCAACACTCAACCTCGACGTGAACGCGTTCATCGACGCGAGCGGGTCTGCGCGGGCCGTTGACAGCGGCATCCGCTCGGTACGGCCGGCCGGCACGGTCGTTCTGGTGGGGCTGGGAATCCCCGAGATGATTCTGCCGGTGTCGCATATTCAGAACCTGGAAATCACGGTCACCGGCATCTTTCGCTACGTGGACACCTGGCCGACGGCCATCCACCTCGTCGCTTCCGGCCAGGTCGACCTCGACTCGCTCGTGACGGGCAAATTTGACCTCGAGCACGTCGCGGAAGCCCTCGACAGTGATCGAAACGACGACAGCCTCAAGTCCATCGTCTACCCGAACTAATTTAGAGAGAAACCGGAGCACCACCATGGACGTATTCAGCCTCGAGGGCAAAACCGCCCTGGTCACCGGCGGCAACCAGGGACTGGGCAAGGCCTTCGCCTTCGCGCTGGCCCAGGCCGGCGCGCACGTCGCGATCGCCGGGCGAAGCGCGGAGCGCAACGCCGCCGTCGCCGTGGAGGCAGCGACTGCCGGCCACGACTTCGTCACCATTCAGGCCGACATCACCAAGGACGATCAGGTCGCGCGCATGACCGAGGAAGCCATCGCCGGCCTCGGCAAGATCGATATTCTGGTGAACAACGCGGGTACCTGCTACCACGCACCGGCGTTCGATGTGACCGATGATGAGTGGGCCGCGGTCTGGGACCTCAACGTGCGTGCGCTCTGGAAGGCGAGCCTTTCGGTGGGCGCGCACATGCGCACTGAGGGCAAGGGTGCCATCGTCAACATCGGCTCGATGTCGGGCATCATCGTGAACCGCCCGCAGATGCAGCCGGCCTACAACGCATCCAAGGCTGCGGTGCATCATTTGACCCGTTCCCTGGCCGCCGAGTGGGCGCCGCTGGGAATCCGGGTCAACGCGGTCGCCCCCGGCTACGTAAAAACGGACATGGCTCCCGTCGACCGGCCGGAATTCCAGCGTTACTGGGTCGAGGACGCGCCCCAGAAGCGGTTCGCCCTGCCCGAGGAGATCGCACCCTGTGTCGTCTTCCTCGCGAGTGAGGCTGCGTCGTTCATCACCGGTTCGGTGCTCGTCGCCGACGGCGGATACACGGTGTACTGATCATGACCGTTCTCACCAACCGTCGCGTCGTCGTGAATTCCGTCACGGACATTGTTCTGGAACGGATAGCGGTACCGGTTCCCGGTGCCTACGACCGCTTCTGGTCGATCTCGACCTGGTGCAGGACCGCGAGCTGACCCTGTGCGGAAACCTGATGTACGTGCGTGAGGACGTGGCTCGGGCCATCCGTTTGCTGCAGACGAAGACCGTGCCGATCGAGGAGATCATCACGGCCACTTTCGATCTGGCCGATGCCGCCAAGGCATTTCGCGCCTCGGACGACCCCGAGCAGGTCAAGGTGCTCGTCACCGTAGGAACGAGCGTCCCCACTACGGCCTAGATCTCGTCGCTCTCGATCGGCTCGGTGACGAGGAGCTCGTGCACGCCGGCCACGATCTCGTCGGGTCGGAACGGGTAGCGGTTGATCTCGGCTTCGTCGCTGATGCCGGTCATCACCAGGATGGTGTGCAGCCCGGCCTCGATGCCGGCGACGATGTCGGTGTCCATGCGGTCACCGATCATGCCGGTGTTCTCCGAGTGGGCACCGATCTTGTTCATCGCCGAGCGGAACATCATGGGATTGGGTTTGCCGACAACGTAGGGGTCCATGCCGGTGGCTTTGGAGATCAGCGCCGAAATGGCGCCGGTCGCCGGCATCGGGCCATCCTTGCTCGGGCCGGTCGCATCCGGGTTCGTCGCGATGAACCGCGCTCCGGCCAGGATGAGCCGAATCGCCTTGGTGATCGCCTCGAACGAGTAGTTGCGCGTCTCGCCGACGACGACGTAGTCGGGGTCGGTCTCGGTCATGATGAACCCGGCTTCGTGCAGAGCGGTCGTGATTCCGACCTCGCCGATCACGAACGCGGTGCCGCCGGACACCTGTGACTTCAGAAAGTCGGCCGTGGCGAGTGCCGAGGTCCAGATTCGGTCCTCCGGCACGTTGAGCCCGCTCGAACGCAGCCGGGCGCTCAGGTCGCGGGGCGTGAAGATGGAGTTATTGGTGAGCACCAGAAACGGCGTGCCCGCGTCGGTCCACTGCTGCAGCAGCTCGGCCGCCCCCGGGAGGGCCTGGTTCTCGTGCACGAGTACACCGTCCATGTCGGTGAGCCAGCATTCGATTTCGTCGCGTCGTGCCATCAGGCGCTCCATTTCGTCGACTCCCAGCCTAGCCGCGCGACGTTTCCCCACGGTTACGGGTATCGCACGAATAAGCGGATGCCCGCCACGCGTCAGGCGGTCACCCAGATGGCGGCGGTCGCAGCGGGCGTGACCAGCCGGCTCTGGCCATCCGCTAAAACGATGGTGAACGGGGCCGCGAGCGTGAACTCGGTGCCCGGCCCGATGAGGTCGGCGGCGAGCTCACGCAGCACAGCCGGGTCGCGGTCGCTGATGCGCAGCACCGTGCCACAATGCCCGACCGCGGCCTCGGCCAGCAAAAGTGCGGGCGGCCGCACCACGGTGCCGTCGGCGGCGGGAATGTGATCACCGTGCGGATCGTGCGCCGGAAACCCGAGCCGTGCGTTGATCGCCTCGAGCAGTCGATCCGAGATGGAGTGCTCGAGAATCTCGGCCTCGTCGTGCACCTGATCCCAGTCGTAGCCCATCTCGCCGACCAGCCAGGCCTCGATCAGGCGATGCCGCCGCACGACGGCGGTCGCACGCAGGCGGCCGGCATCCGTCAAGGCCAGCGGGCCGTACGGAACGTGGGTGATGAGGCCGTTCGCGGCGAGCTTCTTGACCATCTCGGTGACGGATGACGGCGCCACGCCCAGCCGTGCCGCCAGCACGGACGGCGTGATCAGGTCGGGCTGCCACTCGGTGTGGGCATAGATGGTCTTGAGGTAGTCCTCAGCCGCGCCGGTCGTATAGGTCATAGCTGTTTCAGGGTAGCCGTTCAGGCGCCGCTTCCCTTAGAACTCGCCGAACACGAGCACCAGCAGCACCAGGTTCAGCGCCACGAGGGCTAGCGCACACACGGCACCGGCGGCCGTGGTGAACCACCGATTGGTGAAGGTTCCGAGCAGACCGCGCTGGGCGGTGAGCCAGACCAGCGGAATCAGCGCGAACGGAATACCGAACGACAGCACCACCTGGCTGAGCACGAGCGCCTGGGTGGGGTCGAACCCCACGCCGAGAATGATCAGCGCCGGAATCAGGGTGACCAGTCGGCGCAGCAACAACGGGATGCGCACGTGCAGCAGTCCGTGCATGATCTCGGCACCGGCATAGGCACCGACCGAGGTCGACGCGAGCCCCGACGCGAGCAGCCCCACCGCGAACAGGGTCGCGACGATCGGCCCGAGCGTGTCTTTCAGCGCCGCATAGGCCCCTTCTAGGGTGTCGGTTCCGTCCACACCCTGCAAAGCGGATGCTGCGAGCAGCAGGATCGCCAGGTTCACCGTTCCGGCGATCGCCATCGCGATGGTGACGTCCCACTTGGTGGCCCAGAGCAGGCGGCGGGTGGCGACGGTACCCTGCCACTCCGGAAACCGGTCACGCGTGAGTGAGGAGTGCGCATAGATGGCGTGCGGCATGATCGTGGCGCCGAGGATGGACGCGGCGAGCAACACCGAGTTGGAGCCCTCGAACCGCGGCACCAGACCATCGAGCACCCCGCCACCGTCGGGCGGAGAAATGAAGACGCCCGCCGTGAAACCGACGGTGATGATGAGCATGAGCATGATGATGACCCGCTCGAATATGCGCGGGCCCCGCCGGGAGTGCACCATAAGCACGATCATCGAGATGGTGCCGGTGATCACGCCGCCCCAGATCAGCGGCAGGTTGAACAGCAGGTTGAGGGCGACGGCCCCGCCGATGATCTCGGCGAGGTCGGTGGCCATGGCAACCAACTCGGCCTGCACCCAGTACAGCCGCCTGGCCATCGGCCGTTTCATGCGCACCCCGAGAATCTCGGGCAGGCTCGCCCCGGTGACGATGCCGAGCTTGGCCGAAAGGTACTGGATGAGCCACGCCATGACGTTGCCGGCCACGACCACCCAGACCAGCAGGTAGCCGTACCGTGCGCCGGCGGTCATATTGCTCGCAACGTTGCCCGGGTCGAGGTAGGCGACCCCGGCCACGAGGGCCGGACCGAGCAGCCAGAGCAGCCGGCTGGAGGCGACGGTGGTGGGAGCTTGCGAGAGCACGCGGTCGGGGGCCGGGGCATCCGTTTTAGTCATACCGAAACCCTAGCCAGAAGTTAGGCGCACCGAAACCCCGAATTGGGGTGCGGTCGGCAAGATACGGTTGGGTAGTGACAGAATCAGCAGCCCCAACGTTCGCCGCCGACGTGCCGGCCAACGGCAGCCCCACGCCGGAACGCTCGACCTACGGCGTCGGTCCCTGGCCGGGGGAGTGGCCGAGCGAAGATCGGTACGACGCTGACCTGCTCGAGCACGGCGACACTCGCAACGTGATCGACCGGTATAGATACTGGACCATGGCGGCGATCGTGGCCGATCTCGATGAGCGCCGGCATCCGTTTCACGTGGCCATTGAGAACTGGCAGCACGACATGAACATCGGTTCGATCGTGCGCAGCGCCAACGCCTTCGGCGCCGACACCGTGCACATCATCGGCCGCAAGCGCTGGAACAAGCGCGGTGCCATGGTCACCGACCGCTACCAGCACGTGCTGCACCACCCGGATGTCGCCGCGTTCGTTGAGTGGTGTTCTCAGGGTGACCTGCCGATCATCGCCATTGACAATGTGCCAGGCAGCGTCATCATCGAGACGTTCCGCTTTCCCGAACGCTGCGTGCTGCTGTTCGGCCAGGAGGGCCCCGGACTGTCGGACGAGGCCATCACCGCCGCCGATGCCGTCGTCGAAATCAGCCAGTTCGGATCGACTCGGTCGATCAACGCCTCGGCCGCCGCTGCCGTTACCATGCACGCCTGGGTGCTTCAGCACCGGTTCTGATTTTTCTGACCAAACCGCCGCGGCAAGGGCTAGCGTGGCGGTATGACTGCGATCACTGACGATCTTCCGGCCCGGCTCCTCCACGAAGAAAACGCCGGCTGGCAGGCCATCCTGGGCGGCGAGGGCGGCGCGTACTACCAGCGCGAAATGACCGACGACGGCCTGATGATCGTGCCGGGCGCCATTATCACCCGCGACGAGGTCACCGCCTACTTCGACCAGGCGGCGCCGTGGGAGAGCTACGGCATCCACGAACCGGCCATCATCCGGCTCGGCGAGCACGCCGGAGTCGTCGTGTACAAGGCTATCGCCCGCCGCGGCGAGGAGGTCGCCGAACTGAACATGTCGACGACCTACCTGTTCGTCAACGGTGGCTGGCGCGTCGCGGCCCGACAGCAAAGCCAGGCCTAGCGTTCCGGACTAGCGTTCCAGACCTGGTGTTTTAGGCCTGGTGTTTTAGGCCGGCCGGGCCCGTCGCCGGGATGAGGGCACCGCGGCCTTGGTAGGATTCAGTGTGACCGGCGACAATTTGATTTCAGAGCCCGAGACCCTTCTTCCCGCGGAACCGGAGGTGCTCGAGGCCCTGCGCCGAACCGCGAGGAGCCAGCTCGCCACCGTGGTGCAGGTGCACCCGACCTCCCCGCTGGCCTGGGCCGAACTAGCCGATGCCACCCACCACGAGGGTCGCATCCTGGAGTCCTACGCCTACGCCCGGGTCGGCTACCACCGCGGACTCGACGCCCTGCGCAAGGCCGGCTGGCGCGGCCACGGCCCCATTCCGTGGCGCCACGAACCCAACCGCGGGGTGCTCCGCGCCCTGTTCGCGCTGCGCCGCGCTGCCGATGAGATCGGCGAGGCCGACGAAGTTGTGCGCCTCACGGCTTTTCTGACGGATGCCGACGCGAACGCCATTGACATTATCGCCACGCTGCACACCGGCAGCCCGGGTTTCGACCCGGCGCCGCCCACCGAAGCTTTTGTTATTCGAGGAGAAGACTAATGCCCGCGATCGTACTCATCGGAGCCCAGTGGGGCGACGAGGGCAAGGGTAAGGCCACCGACCTGCTCGGCAGCCGGGTCGACTATGTCGTCAAGTTCAACGGCGGCAACAACGCCGGCCACACCGTCGTCGTGGGCGATGAGAAGTATGCCCTGCACCTGCTGCCGTCCGGTATCTTGAGCCCCGGCGTCACCCCGGTCATCGCCAACGGCGTCGTCGTCGATGTCGAGGTTCTGTTCGAAGAGCTCGACGCCCTGTCCGAGCGTGGCGTCGACGTCTCCCGGCTCAAGGTCAGCCTCAACGCCCACGTCATCACCGCCTATCACCGCACCCTCGACAAGGTCACCGAGCGTTTTCTCGGCAAGCGTCAGATCGGCACTACCGGGCGCGGCATCGGCCCGGCCTACGCCGACAAGATCAACCGCGTCGGCATCCGTGTGCAGGACCTGTTTGATGAGAATATCTTGCGCCAGAAGGTCGAGGGAGCCCTCGACCAGAAGAACCACATGCTGGTCAAGGTCTACAACCGCCGCGCCATCGAGGCCGAGGAGATCGTCACCGAACTGCTCGGTTACGCCGAGCGTCTGCGCCCCATGGTCGCCGACACCGCCCTGCTGCTGCACCAGGCGCTCAACGACGGCAAGACCGTCTTGTTCGAGGGCGGCCAAGCCACCATGCTCGACGTCGACCACGGTACCTATCCCTTCGTCACGTCGTCGAACGCCACCTCGGGCGGCGCAGTGACGGGCAGCGGAATCGCTCCGAACCGCATCGACCGCGTCATCGCCGTGGTCAAGGCCTACACGACCCGGGTCGGCAGCGGCCCGTTCCCCACCGAACTGTTCGACGAGTCGGGCGAATACCTGCGCGCCAACGGCTTCGAGTTCGGTACCACCACCGGTCGCCCACGTCGCTGCGGCTGGTACGACGCCCCAATCGCCCGCTACACGGCGCGCGTCAACGGTGTCACCGACTTCGTGCTGACCAAACTCGACGTGCTCACCGGCCTGGCCGAGATCCCGGTCTGCGTGGCCTACTCGGTCGACGGCGTGCGCGTCGACGAGGTGCCCGTCTCACAGAGCGACTTTCACCACGCCGTTCCGATCTACGAGAACTTTCCCGGCTGGACCGAAGACATCACCGGTATGCGCACCTTCGAGGAACTGCCGCAGGCAGCGCAAAACTATGTGCTCGCCCTCGAGTCGATGAGCGGATCGCGCATTTCGGCGATCGGCGTCGGGCCCGACCGTGAAGCCATCGTGGTGCGTCACGACCTGATCGACTAGATTTATCGGCGGGTTGCCGCGAACCGCGCACGATTCCTCACTTTGGCGTGTCACACTGGGCGAGTGAACGCCGTGAGACCCCATTCCCTGACCCTGACCGGTCGCTTTGTTCAGCTGCAACCGCTCGGCAGTGCAGTGCTCCCCGAGTTGGCGCGTGCCATCGCGCACCCGGAGGTGTTCGCCGCCGGCTACGGCGGCGGCCCGGCTGCCCTGCGGCAGGGCGAGGGCTTCATTAAGTGGGCGCACGACTACTTTCAGTGGGAAGGCCTGCCCTATGTGGTGCGCCTGCTCGGCGGTCCGAACGACGGCGACGTCGTCGGCACCACGACCCTCGGTGACATCGACGTCGTCAATGAGGCGATCCATCTCGGCTGGACCGCCTACGACCCGCGCGTTTGGGGCACCGCCGTCAACGCTGAAACCAAACTGCTCGTGCTCGGCACGGCCTTCGACAACGGCTTCGGCCGGGTCAAAATTCAAGCGGATGCCATCAACGCTCGTTCCCGCGCCGCCATCCTCGGCATCGGCGCCACGTTTGAGGGCATCCTGCGCCGCGATCGTCCCCGCGCCGACGGTACCTGGCGGGACAGCGCCGTCTACTCGATCCTCGCTGAGGAATGGCCGGCGGTGCGTGCCGGGTTGGAAGCTCGTCTCAACGCGATGCCTGGCCGATTCGTGACCTACCGCAGCCGGCGCCCGGCTGCGCCCGGCGGCACCATTGTCGGTGGCGGACCGCAGGGCGGAATTCGTGGCGGCCGCCCGGCCGGAACCGACACCGAACGCAATGCCGGGGCCGACGCGTCGTAGCGGGGGCGGCATCCGCTCGTACCCGGTGGGTTTGGGGGTTAATTCAGGAAAAACCTCAGGCGCGAGTGTCTGAGGCACGGAACCGGGCGGGGTGCCGGCGGCCGGCTGGCCGGATTTCCTGAATTGGCCACGGGCAGGGCGTGCGGGCGGCATCCGCTGCCATGTTTCGGCGCTTTTCGGACGTCGAGTTGGTGCCGACCTCCAGCGGGCGACCTGCGCTATAGGCTCGTGGAGTGCCCCAGACCCCTGCAGCCAGCAAGACCCTCGTCGTGGTGCAATTCCTCGGGATGGGCCTGATCTGGGGCGCGAGCTTTCTGTTCATGAAGATCGCCCTCGACGGCGTCAGCTTCGGCCAGATCGCCTGGTCACGGCTGGTTCTCGGCGGGTTGACGCTCGGGCTGATCGTGCTGGTGCGCCGTCCGCGCATCGGGACCGGGCCGGTATTGCCGCGGGAGGGCGTGGTCTGGCTGCACTTTCTGGTGATCGCGGTCAGCGGATGCGTGATCCCACACCTGCTGTTCGCTTGGGCCGAGCAGTATGTCTCGTCGAGCCTGGCCAGCATTTACAACGCGGTCACCCCGATCATGACGGCGGTGATGGCGACGCTCGCCTTTCGGGTGGAGAAACTCGTGCGCGCGCAGGTCGCCGGTGTCGTGCTCGGCATCGTCGGTGTCGTCGTGATCATTGGTCCGTGGCAGTATTCCTCACTCACCGGCGACCTCTGGGGCCAGCTCGCCTGCCTCGGCGCGGCCGTCTGCTACGGCTTCACCTTCGGCTACACCCGCCGCTTTCTTAGTGGGCGGCCGATAGCTGCGTCGACCTTCGCCTTTCTCAACATCGGCCTCGCCGGGTTCATCATGCTGCTGCTCACCCCGGTGCTGGCCTGGAGCCCGGTGGTGCTGACCTATTCGATCGTGCTGTGTCTGCTGGCGCTCGGTGCGCTCGGCACCGGCCTGGCCTACATCTGGAACATCAACGTGTTGCGGGCCTGGGGGCCGACCAACGCGTCCACGGTGACCTACGTGACGCCCGTCGTGGGAGTGGTGCTCGGAGTGCTCGTGCTCGCCGAAACATTCTCCTGGCACGAGCCGGCCGGGGCGCTCCTGGTGCTGCTGGGCATCCTGCTGACCCAAAAACGGTTGCGGCTCGGGTCGTTCGGGGCGCGCGGCCGGGAGGCGGCGGCATCCGCTTAGGGCATGCATTATCGTAAAACCATGGCCGCACACGAGGAACTACCCGCTGATGCCGACGCTGCGGCAATCGAGCAGCTGCACAGCATTCGCGAGAGTATCGACAATATCGATGCCGCGCTCATTCACCTGCTGGCCGAGCGATTCAAATTCACCCAGTCGGTGGGCCGGCTCAAGGCCGCCCACGGACTGCCGGCCGCCGATCCGGCCCGCGAGCTCATGCAGATCGACCGGCTGCGCGGCCTCGCCGAAGAGGCGCACCTCGACCCGGCATTCGCCGAGAAGTTTCTCAATTTCATCATCGCCGAGGTCATTCATCATCACGTGAAAATCGCCGGCGGCCCGGCCGTGGCGCCGGGGCGCGCGGCGGGCGCTGCGCCGGCCGTTTCGCCGATCGTGGCTTCGTAGTCGGGTGAGCTGGAACCCACGCTCGCTGCCCGATCAGGCCGGCAAGACCTTCGTCGTCACCGGAGCCAACGCCGGCCTCGGCTACTTCACCAGCGAGCAGCTCGCCGGTGCGGGAGCGCACGTCGTGCTCGCCTGCCGCAACCCGGTGAAAGCGGATGCGGCGGCGGCGGCCATCCGATTACGGGTGCCGGGGGCATCCGTTTCGGTGCTGCAGCTCGATGTCTCGGATCTGCAGTCGGTGCGCGAGGTCAGCGAGACGCTGCGCGCCTTCCCCCGCCTCGACGGCTTGATTTTGAACGCCGGTATCGTGCACCCGCCGACCGATCGCGTCGTGAGCCTCGACGGCAACGAGCTCGTGTTCGCCACGAACTTTCTCGGGCATTTCGCCCTCACCGCGGGTTCGCTCATGGCGCTCCGTCGCACGCCGGGAAGCCGAGTGGTGTCGCTCGGGTCGCTGATCTCGCGGCTGATGGACTCCTCGCTCGACGACCTGCAACTGGCGACCACGTACAGCGGCTGGAAGGCGTACGCGCAGTCCAAGATCGCCATGCAGGTGTTCGGATTCGAGCTTGACCGGCGGCTGCGGGCCAATGGGGCCGGCATGGTGCAGTCGCTGGTCGCGCATCCGGGATATTCCATTTCGGGGCTGACCTTGGGCATCCGTTCGGTCAATGAGGTGTCGCGTGGCAAACGCGTTCTCGACGGGCTGCAGCTGCTCGTCGGGGCCCAGAGCAAGCAGCAGGGCGCCTGGTCCACCGTGCGGGCCGCGATCGACCCGGATGCCAACGGCGGCGACTACTTCGGCCCGAGCCTGCTGCTGCGCGGCCGCCCGGTGCGTCAGCCCGCAACGCGCACCTCGCGGGACCGAGCGGTGGCCGCGCGCCTTTGGGAGCGCGCCGAGACCCTGATCGGCGACCCCTTCCTCTAGGTCGCGGCGCATTTTTCGCGCCTAACTCCTGCAATTCGTGCGCCGCAGGTGAAAGTCCCGCGTATTTCCGGGGAGAACCCGGTGGCGCTGCAGAAATTGCAGGAGTTATGCGCGGGCGGAGACGCGCTCCAGGTCAGGCGAAGGCGGCGGGGAGGGGCGACTGGTGACGGTTGCGCATCTCGGCTAGGGGCGCGGCGAAGACGTCCTGAACCTCTAGGGCGCGCAGGGTGGCGTCGGTCACTCCGATGCGCAGCACCGGAATGTAGCGGCCGGCACACAGGCCGAGGAACTTCACGTCGTCTTCGCGCGGCACCGAAACGATGACGCGACCGGCCGACTCCGAAAAGAGCGCAGTGGATGCGTCGACCCCGTCCCGATCCAGAATGTCACCCAGCCAGACGCGCGCGCCCACCCCGAAGCGCATCACGGCTTCGGCGAGGGCCTGGGCGAGCCCGCCCTCGCTGAGGTCGTGGGCGCTGTCGATGAGGGCTTCCTTCGAGGCGGCGTGCAGCAGACCGGCGAGGGCCTTCTCCTGGCTGAGGTCCACGACCGGCGGACGACCCCCGAGGTGGTTGTGCACCACACCGGCCCAGGCTGAGCCGTCGAGCTCGAGGCGGGTCGTGCCGAGCAGGTAGATGTTGTGCCCGTCGTCCTGCCATCCGCTCGGGATGCGGCGGGCGACGTCGTCGATCACGCCGAGCACGGCCACGACCGGGGTCGGGTGAATGGGCTGGTCGCCGGTCTGGTTGTAGAACGAGACGTTGCCGCCGGTGACCGGAATCTCAAGCTCCAGGCATCCGTCGGCGAGGGCGGTGACGGCCTCGCGGAACTGCCACATGACCTCGGGGTTCTCGGGCGAGCCGAAGTTGAGGCAGTCGCTGACGCCGGCCGGCACCGCGCCGGTCGCGGCCACGTTGCGGTACGCCTCGGCCAGGGCCAGCTGCGCGCCGCGATACGGGTCGAGCTGGCAGTAACGGCCGTTCGCATCGGTCGCGATCGCGAAGCCGAGGCCGCTCTCCTCGTCGACGCGGATCATGCCGCCGTCGTCGGGAAAAGCCAGCGCCGTGTTGCCCTGCACGTAGTGGTCATACTGGTCGGTGATCCAGCTCGGGTCGGCCAGGTTCGGCGAACCGAGCAGGTCGAGGAACTGCTCACGCAGGGTCTCGCCGTCGAGGGCGCGCGGCAGCACGGAGGCGGTGTCGGCCTGCAGGGCGTCGATCCAGGTCGGGTAGGCGAGCGGGCGCTCGTAGACCGGGCCGTCGACGGCGACGGTGCGCGGCAGTACGTTGACGATTTCTTCGCCGTGCCAGTTGATGATCAACCGACCGGTATCGGTGACTTCGCCGAGCACGCTGGTCTCGACGTCCCACTTCTTGGTGACGGCGAGAAAGCCCTCGAGCTTTTCGGGCGTGACGATGGCCATCATGCGTTCCTGGCTCTCGCTCATGAGAATCTCTTCGGCGGTGAGCGTGGGGTCGCGCAGCAGTACCTTCTCTAGTTCGATGAACATGCCACCGTCGCCGTTCGAGGCGAGTTCGCTGGTCGCGCAGCTGATTCCGGCGGCACCGAGGTCTTGAATTCCCTCGACGAGCTTGCCGGCGAACAGTTCGAGGCAGCACTCGATGAGCACCTTCTCGGCGAACGGGTCGCCGACCTGCACCGCGGGGCGCTTGGTCGGCCCGCCAGCACTGAAGGTGTCGGAGGCGAGAATGGATGCCCCGCCGATGCCGTCGCCGCCGGTGCGGGCTCCAAACAACACGACCTGATTGCCGACCCCCCGGGCGTTGGCGAGGTGCAGGTCTTCGTGGCGCAGCACGCCGACCGAGAGCGCGTTGACGAGCGGGTTGCCCTGGTAGACCCGGTCGAACACGGTTTCGCCGCCGATGTTCGGCAGGCCGAGGCAGTTGCCGTAGAAGCTGATGCCGCTGACCACGCCGTGCACGACGCGTGCGGTGTCCGGGTCGTTGATATCGCCGAAGCGCAGGGCGTCCATCACGGCGACCGGGCGGGCGCCCATCGAGATGATGTCGCGCACGATGCCGCCGACGCCGGTCGCGGCGCCCTGGAACGGCTCGATGTAGGAGGGGTGGTTGTGCGATTCGATCTTGAAGGTGACCGCCCAGCCCTCACCGACGTCGAGAACGCCGGCGTTCTCGCCCATGCCGACCATGAGGTTCTTCTTCATGGCGGGCGTGACCTTGTCGCCGAACTGGCGCAGGTACATCTTTGAGCTCTTATAGGAGCAGTGCTCGCTCCACATCACCGAGTACATGGCGAGTTCGCCGCTCGTGGGGCGGCGGCCCAGAATTTCGCGGATCTTCGCGTACTCGTCGGCCTTGAGCCCGAGCGCGCCGTAGGGCTGCTCCTTCTCGGGCGTCGCGATGGCGTTGGAAACGGTGTCGGCGACGCCGCGGGAGTGGGTGGTGGTAGCAGCGGTCACGTGGCGTTCTCCCAGATATAGCGGATGCTTGACCCGGCAAGTCTACCGGTCCCCTCACCCCTGCCCGCAGGCAGCAAACTGGCGTGGGCATCAAGCAGTTGGCGCCGTGGAGCAGTAGCCGCGCGGCAAACCGTGGATTATTGCTGAAAAGTCGTCGGAGGTAGTCCGCGACCCATATCGCTTCTCGACTTGGTATACCGCGCCATCCGGTGTGCGTGCGAGCATTCCCGCATCGACGAGGTACCGACCTAGAGTCACGACGTCGTCGACGACCAGCGCGAGACGGTCGCTCACCTCGCGCTCCGACATCCGCTTCCCGACGGGCAGAGCCGCGGTGACCCACTCCAGCAGCCACTTTGCACATTTGCGATTAGTCGGGCCCTTTAATGCTTGGACATGAGAGGGCAATGCCCCGCATAGTGGTCTACGTGTCCTCTACTCGAACGTTCGGTCATTCTTCTCGACGATCTTTTTTGGTGGCTGGCGCGGCGGCGGTCGCCCTTGCCGGGTGCACCACACCGAGCCCTGCACTCACCTCGGTGATTTCAAACTTTGGGCGGAGTGTCCGTCAGCTCGAGTCGACATCGGGGGTGATGATTGCCGTGAGTGCAAAGAACGTGCGTTCCGGACGTCAAATCAACCATCGTGCAACCGAGCCTGTGCCGATGTGCTCACTTTTTAAAGTGCTAGCAGTCGCAAATCTGCTCCGCCTACGCGGATATGAAGACCAGTACTGGAACACACCAATTTCTTTCACTGCCGCTGACCTCGTCGTGAATTCACCGGTCGCCACCGCTTCAACGTCGATGTCGATGACGCCGAATCAAATGGCGGACGCCGCCCTCCGATTCTCCGACAACACAGCAGGCAACCTTCTTCTCCGTGAGCTCGGCGGACCAGCAACAATCACGGAGTTTTGCTCAAGCACTCGGCGCAAAGCGAACGCGGCTGGAACGCATAGAGCCTGAACTCAACGAAGGACTTCCCGGAGACGTTCGCGATACCACTACCGCCGAAGACATGGTCGCGATCATGAAAGCTCTCCTCATCGACGGCGATGCCGGCCAACTCGCACGTAGCCGTCTCCAGGATTTAATGCTGCGCAACACCACATCAGGTAAACGAGCTCGTGCGGGCCTGTCCGAGCCGTTCGAGCTCGCAGACAAAACCGGCGCAGGCGATTACGGAATCGTCAACGATGCCGGAGTGCTTTGGCAGGGGCAGCGACAAACAATTGCCATGTGCATTCTCACCCGAACAGAAATAGCCAGCGCGCCGAACAGTAATGACGTCATCGCTGATGCAACCCGCCTTATTGTCTCGGAGCTCGCGGCCTGAGAAAAGTTGGTTGCCTCCGGAAAGAGCGTTCGGCTTCGGCAGCGTGCGTCATCATTCGGTGTCCGCTGGCACCGGGAGGTGGAGGACCTCGAAGCTGAGATCGAAATTCCTAGTCTCGGGGGTGGAAGCGCTTTACACCGCTGACGCATTGTCGTAGGGGTGCTTCGTCCACATCGCAGCGAAGTCGGGGCCCTTGAGCGTGAGCTCGCCGATGAGCTGGGTCAGCTCGGCGTCGTCCTGGTGCTGTGCGGCGATGAACCGCAAAGAGGCATGTCGAGCCACGAAGCAATGGCGGCTCCGGTCGTGCTGGAGACGGCAATGAGGCGCCAGGCCATGGTGCCTGTGGCGACGAAAATGATCGCGGCGGGGGCGTTGAGAATTAATGTGCCGAGTGCGACCCCACTGAGCACAAGTATCACGTTGACGACGAACCAGCCTGCAGTGGCCGCCGGATCAATAGTCCAGTCGGCGGTGATACCCCGAGCGGCGGCGACGGCTCCGGTAATGACGAAGGCGACCCCGACGAGTACGGCGCAGGTCAGCGCAGTCGCGATCACAGGTGGGAAGAGTTTCGGCCGATCAGCATCTGGTGTCGCGCCAGTTCGCCACCCCGGCGGCCGACAAATTTGCGGGACTCAAGGTGACCGAGGACGAAGCCGGCGTGCCGGAAATCGAGGGAGTCCTCGCCCGATTCTCGTGCCGGACCGTGTCGCGCAATCAGGAGGGAGACCACACGATTTTCATCGGCCAGGTGCAAACCTATAAGAAGCTCGACGGCGACCCATTGTTGTTCTTCTCCGGCGGGTACCGGCTCTCCCAAGAGCACCCGGCCGTGCCCAGCCGGCGACAGTAGGCGGCAGTGGCGGCGTGCCAGGGACGGATTTCCCAAACGGTAGGTGGCGCGGTGGCCGAGCACGACGTCGTCGCACCGTCCACATAGGCTGGTTCCATGACAGACAGCGCACTTATCGGGCCCGTCACCGCACCTGATCTGCATGTCATGAGTTTCAACATCCGTCGACGCCTACCGCACCTCAACCCGCGCAGCCCCGATCGGTGGGTGCACCGCCGGTCGCTGCTGAAACGGCTGCTCGCGGCGGAACAGCCCGCGCTGCTCGGCGTGCAAGAAGCACTGTTCGACCAGGCGAACTTCGTGCGTCACGCCCTCGGCGATCGCTACCGCTCGATCGGACATGGCCGGGAAACCAACACGGGCGGGGAAGGCTGTCCGATCGTCTACGATTCCCGTCGAGTGCGCCTGCTCGACTGGGAGCAGACGGCGCTCTCGGACACACCCTTGCGGCCGGGCTCCACCTCGTGGGGCAACCGCACTCCGCGCGTCGTCGTTGACGCGCTCTTTCACGACGTGGCCACCGGCATCGACTTCCGGGCCGTGAACACCCACCTCGATAACCGTTCCCGCACCTCGCGGGTGCGATCCGCCGATGTACTGCTACGAATCGTGGCTGCATCACTGCTGCCTACTGTCGTGACCGGCGATTTCAACACGGATGCGACGACCTCCCCCTACGACCGACTCACTGGCCAGGGTCTGCTGCTGGACACCTGGGACACAGCCCAAGAACGCCTCACCGAGGGGTGGGGAACGTTCCTGGACTACCGTCCGCCGCGCGAGAATCACAAACGCATCGACTGGATCCTCGTCACGCCGCGCGTCACCGTGCTCAAGGCCGCCATAAACGTCACGCGCTATGAGGGCGGATGGCCGTCGGACCATGCCGCGATCCAGACCGTCGTGAGTCTCGGGGCACCACCCCCGCATCTATAGATGCGACCCAGTACTGACCTGTGTTGCGGGAACTGCCGAACTTGGTGGATTGAATTTTACTCGCCGGGTGGCCGTCGATAGCGCCGATTGCGGCTCTGTGGTGGAGCAGTCGGAACCAGGGCACCCTGTTCGATGAGTACTCGCAAGCGAGGGCGCAGGGAGTTTGTGCTGCTTTGTGTAATTGTCACCAGCTCGTTGATGCTGAGTTCATCATTTTGCCCGATGGCCTTCAGAATCCTCTCATCGAGACTACCTTCAGGGTGTTGGGTCGGTGGCACCACAACGTCCGAGAACAGGGTGTTTTCGTTCAACTCGGCATCGAGGAGTCCTGGGCCCGGGCGGTAGGCGCCGCCAGGTTGCGATGGGAATCGAAGCCAGCCGTCGGCCACGAGTGCTCGCAAAATCAGTCGCGCGTCGGTGGAATCCATGCCAAATTGGGCCCGTAAAAGTTGATCTTCGACGTCGTAGCCCCGATGCACCAGAACCAGAGTTCGCTGCGCATCCGGATTGAGCGACGCTGCCCCGATGCCCGACAGCCAGGAGGACATCTCCGGTGTGAGCAATCCATGCCGGTCGAGGGTGACGGTCATGCTGGTGGACGTAGCGGTGAAACGCGGAGCGGGGAGTCCCATTCCACCCAGCACACCAGCCATCCGCAAGATTCCCGACCCAGCGTTTTCACAGACGGTTTCGTCTCTGTCGGGGAAGGGGACTTCTGTGAGCAAACTCGCGAGCACTTGATTGCGAGAGCGAGAGCTGCCGTCGAAAAGATCTACAACCCTGCGACCGCCCCAGATGCCACCCGGGCTCCAGACTTCCAGCCGGTCCGGGTAAATCTCCACTCGCACTTGGTCGCCAAGCGCGAAGTCGCTGTAGTCGCGATGGGTGAGGGCATTGGCAATGGCCTCGCGCACGGCGTCCACCGGGATTTCTGGTTCATCCGCAGCTCCGGCACCACGGGAAACGCGCCGCACCTTGAGATTGCTCAGGACCGCACGAACGGCATCGTCGACCATCACGGGGATCGGACCCTCAACGACCTGTCGGTCGAGCATCCGAATGTCGCCGACGACATCGGCTTTAGTGCGTCCCGGGTAGGCCGCAAATGTGATCATCAGCTGAGGGAAGTACTGCTGGGGGTAGCGCCCCAGCGTCAGGAGCCCCGCGCGCGTCAGAACTCCGCCGGTACCGATGACATTGTGCCGCTGCAGAATATCCGCTGTTGCCGTCAGATCCGCGATCGATCGCGCGCGCGTTCTTCTCAGCCGTGCAATGAATTTATCGACGAGGGCGGGGTCCAAGTCCGTGATCGTCGAGCCGGCAACGAGTGCGCTGTCGTCACGAGGTTGACCGCGGTCCGAGGTCAGGAGAAATATTGCGTAGGTACTCATGCGCCGATCACCATCACCCACCCGCTCGTAGGTGCCAGCCTCGACGCCTTGATTCGTGACGTATGACGGCTTGCTTCCCGGGGGGAGCTCGGCAACGTCGACGATCACGACCTGGGCGCCGTCGACGTCGACTATGTCGATCGCGCCGACGGGGCGTGGACTGATGGGGCCAGCTGGTTCGAAAGGGCCGCGCGGCCGAAATGCATCGGAGATTGAATCACGGATGCGGGCTGCATCAAACCCCTCGGCTGGGTTGAAGCCATTTTCTTCGGAGAGACCGAGAATGATGAGCCCGCCACCATGGTTGCTGAAGGCGCTGACTGTGGGCCAGAGACTCTTGGGCAACTCGCGGACGGCAGCTTTCACCTCGATCTGTCTCAGATCCGTTCCAGCGCGTCGAATGCTGCTGATGACTTCTCTGAGCGATCCCTGACTAGTCTTCACTGCGCCCTCACTTTATCCTCACTGTAGTCTCACTATAGCTATCAGTGAGAAAATGAGTCAGGCCAAAGTGAGCAACTGTGCGGCGTCGTATGGTATTCGGCGCTACTGGGCGGCGGCACGTTCCCGCGCGCGCAGGTCCTTGCGCAGGATCTTGCCCGACGCTGACTTGAGGATCGCGTCGATGAACTCGACCGCGCGCACCTTTTTGTGCGGGGCGACCCGCTCGGTCACGTACGCCATGACCTCCTCGGCAGTGACGGCCGACTCGGCCACGACGACGACGTAGGCTTTGGGAAATTCCTGGCCGTCGGCATCCGCTACCCCGATCACCGCCGCATCCGCGATCTGCGGATGGGTCAGCAGCAGGGCCTCGAGCTCGGCCGGCGCGATCTGGTACCCCTTGTATTTGATCAGTTCCTTGCTGCGATCGACGATGGTCACCTCGCCGATGTCGCTGACCGTGGCGATATCGCCGGTGTGCAGAAACCCGTCGGTCCCAGTCAGCCTCGGTTCAACTCGTCTATGATCGCGCCGAGATCGCCCTGCACGCAGTCGCTGTAGGCGCTGATGTTCATGGCGTTCGTGTTTGCGCCGAAGTCAGCGCCGCCGCCGCGTTCATTCTGCGCCCCAACGATGTAACCCAGCTCCTCTTGGAATGAAGTGGTTACCGTATATCCGGCCTCCTCGAAGATTGCGGCGGCGGTGGCGCTCGCTTTCTCAGCGGCCGGCAGGTCGGCCGGGACTGGCCCGAACCGCAGGGCGCTCCACCGGATGCCTTCACCGCCGGCGAGGTCACAACTGAGGGGGCCCGTCATGTCCTCGGCTCGCCATTCGCCACCCAGCTCGGTCTGCAGGGACTCCATGAGGCTCATGAGGCTTGATTTTGCTTCGTCGGGGGTCATTTTCGCTCCTGATTGGGCACAGCCCGCTGTCGAGAGGGCAAGAAGCAGGCCAGCCGCAACGAGTCGTCGCCGGCGGCGTGAAAGTTTCATTGTGCTGGTCATCCTTTCGTCACGAGGTCGCCACGTCCCAGGCCGATTAGGGCCAGATTGCGCAGGGACTCACTACCTTCCGTGAGGTATTCGGTGTGTCCCGAGATCGGAACGAAGGCTTGACCTGTCACCGGGTCGATGGAATCGCCATCTGAGCCGAAGTCAACGGCACCGAAGCGGTCAGAATCCGGGTCGCCGCGGCCGCTGATGAGCCGACCGAATGCGGCGAGACCGTCCGGGCTGGTGGTCGAGACATAGACCTGCTCCCGGTCGACTTCGAGTTGCTCGACCGATCGTACGCCCTCCGAGCCGGCGGAACCGTACATCGCCAGTGCGTCCACTCCCAATGGCTGTTGCAGGGCGATCAATGCGGTCGTTGTTCCGTATGAGTGCGCGTGCACGCTCAGAAACGGGTCGGTTCCGCGGGCGTCGGTCACGGCGCCAAAGCCGCCCAGTGCCTGCTCGAGCTTGGCCGCTCCCAGAGTGGCACTTTCCGCGTGGCGCACTGAGAGCAGATCGGGGGAGTCGTAGCCGATCCAGGCGACGGTAGCGATTTCACCGTCGATGCCGAGGGCGTCGGCCCAAATCATTTCGGCCTGGTACAAAGCCGCAGCATCGGCAACAGCGTCGGTCATCTTGTCGGTGCCGGAGAACATACCTGACACCTGATAGTTGACGTGCGCCGCGCGGTCCAGATCACCGACTGTGATCGCGGCGAGGGGCCGATCGCCAAGCTCGAGGCTTGCCAGCAAACGTGGGGAGATCTGCTCGTTGGGGCCCAGAGCATCGACAATATTCTCCAGCGCTTCCAGCCGGGGATTGTACATCGCCAATCGCTTGCGCTCGATCTCGATGGCCTCCGTGAGACGAAGGCGGTTCGCTTTGTCCCGACCCCAATAGGCGACACCCTCGAGCGAGCCGACCAGTGACGGCACGGCTGCGATGAGCGCCAGTTGGCCGTCAGAGGCGCTTTCAGCACTCGACCCCAGTGCATGCCACCACGCGGCCACCTCCCCGGCATCCGGTGGCATGTCATCCATGGCTTCGAGAAATTCAGGGTGAGACGCAAGCCACCGTGTGACCTGTGCCGAGGTCAATGTGCCCAGATACGTCAGCGAGTTCAAGGCCCGGTCCGAGGTGCTGGACGCGAAGAGGTCGGTCTGTGAATGCCAGATCGGCATTCCGGTGGCCGGCACGATGCCGAGTTGGCCGAGAGAGCCGGGCGATGGCAATCCGTGCCCGGTGCCGCCCGTGATCGTGCCGAGCGCGAGAATGCAGGCGTCTTCGGCATAGCCGAAGCGGTCGGACAGGTCGGCGACACGCCCCTTCAGGTCCCAGGCCATCGTTTCAACGCTTGCGTCCGAGTAAAACGACGGATAGTCCGGATCCTGTGCCTCCACGGCGACAGCAATCATGCGCAGCGCCGAGATCTCATTGTCGAGCTCGTCACGCTGCGCTTTCAGCAGGGCGACGGCAATGGCGAAAGTCCCCAAAGCGCTTGCGGCAGAGCGCATCGCCTGGGAGTAGTCCTCGGCGACCTCGACCCCCGGTGTGAACGCGGAATAGATGCGGTCCGTTCCGTTCACCGTGAAAACTCCGCTGAGCCCCGACCAGTGTGAGTCCATGTCGCCGGCACGGTCGGTGAAGTCGCGAGCGCTCCGGGACAGCCAATCGGCCGCCTCCTCCAGCCCCGTGGCATCAATGTCGAGTTCGGGCAGGTCGCTCGAATGCGGCAGACGAACGTTCACCATGCGCGTCGCCGGCCAAAGCGCTCGGCTGAAAACGCGCTCGATGGGTCGATGCTTCGTGGCGGGCTCTCACTCATCTCTTCATCGCCGAAGACCACGGCCTCAACCGAAGTGATGAGTGCGGCCGATGCCGACGAGAACGAAAACGCCACCCGCATCGGAGCGGACTCGCGCTCCTCGAGAAACGATGACAGCGCCCGCGACACCGCCGAAGAACCGTGTACCGCCCCCAACGCCAGCACGCCGGCCTGGCCTACAAACGAAGCGGCGTTACACATCTCGGGGCCGTCGGCGTCGACGTCGGTCAGAAGAGTGCGCGTGCCATCGACATCCACGCTCCACGTGCTGCCAGTTGCCACGCTCTGCCCCCCGACGTCTCCCCGGGTGTTCCATCAGGGACCCCGGTTCAGCCAGCTTACGTGGTCACCTCTGCAGAAACAGTGGCCATGACGCGTTCACCTGCCCGTTACCCGGGGCGCCCATGCCGTTCGGGCGACCTGCTTAACGTGAGTGAACGTAATGCCCCCGACCCAGGAAGGTTTCACGTGGCAATCCACAGCGCTCTTTCACGTACCACTTCTCACGCAGCGAAAGCCGCCTTCGCCGCCGGCGCCGCCGTTCTGCTCACCCTGAACCTGGCCTCCTGCTCGGCCGACACGGCCGATGCGACCGGCAATGACACCACCGGCGTGAGCTACGCCGCCGATGAGAACACCCTCGTCTTCGGGGTGGTGCCCGACTCCGTCGACACGCAGACCAACTACCAGCCGCTGATGGACTACATCGAGCAGGAGACGGGCAAGACCGTCGAGTACCACGAGTCGACGGACTACGCCGCCCTGATCGAAGCCGCGATCGCCGGCAAGATCGACGTGGCGTCGTTCTCCGGCTTCACTTACATCACCGCGACCAACAACGGCGCGGCGATCACCCCGATCTCGTCGATCGTGACGAAGGAGGGCGAGGTGCCCGGGTATTACTCCCAGGCGATCGTTCCGGCCGACAGCGACATCACCTCGCTCGAGGAGTTCGCCGGTAAGAAGGTCTGCTTCGTCGACCCGTCATCGACCAGCGGCTATCTGTTTCCCTCCTACAACCTTCTCGAAGCCGGCGTCGACCCGGTCGCCGATGTCACCCCGGTGTTCGCGGGCAAGCACGACGTGAGCGTGCAGAAGGTGGGCGAGGGCAAGGAGTGCGAGGTCGGCTTCGCCGAAGACAGCGAGGTCGCCAAGAGTGACAAGGTCAAGGTGATCGGCGAGACCATGGTTCCCGGGGCCCCGATCGTCGTCTCGGACACCCTTCCCGACGAGTTGAAGACCACACTGACCGAGATCCTCGCCGAGGTCACCATCGACGACATCATCGCCGCCGGCATCGAAAGCGCTGACACCCAGGCTTTCCGCGACACATTCTTCGCGACCGAGCCCGTCGACGACGCGTACTACAACACCATTCGCGACATCTGCGTGAAGACGTCGGCTTCGCAGTGCCAGGGCTGACCAAGCCGTTACAACCCCCGACCGGTTCCGCCCTCGCGGCGGAACCGGTGATCACGGTGCGCGGTGTGACGAAAACCTTCGGGGAGACCACGGCCCTGAAGAATGCATCGCTCACCGTCGCCCGCGGCGAGATCGTGGTGTTGCTCGGGCTGTCGGGTTCGGGCAAATCGACCCTACTGCGCCACCTCGACGGCCTGGACCGGCCCGATACCGGCACGGTGACCGTGCTGGGTGCGACGGTCTCGCGTTTGACGGGCCGGCCGCTCCGCGCCTTGCGCGGTCGGGTCGGCTTCGTCTTTCAGCAGTTTGAACTGGTCGGGCCGCTGACAGTTCTCGAGAACGTGCTGACCGGGGCCCTGTTTCGGGTGCGCGGCCCGCGGCTGGGCCTCTGGGGCTACCGCCGCGAACTCAAGCTGGCCGCCTTGGGCCACCTCGAGCGTGTCGGTCTGCTGGCGCATGCCTACCAGCGCGCCGACACCCTCTCCGGCGGGCAGCAGCAACGGGTGGGCATTGCCCGGGCGCTCATGCAGAACCCCGATATTCTGCTCGCCGACGAACCGGTCGCGTCACTCGACCCGGAATCCAGCGCTCAGGTCATGGCGCTCATTCGGGAGATCGCGATCGACAGCGACCTCACCGTGGTGTGCAGCCTGCACCAGGTAGACCTGGCGCTGTCATGGGGCGACCGCATCGTCGGCCTGCGGCACGGCGAAGTCGTGCTCGACACTTCCACTCAGGGCCTCTCCAAGCAGAACGTGATGGAGATCTACGGCCGGGTCACGACGTCGACCGGTGAGCTCGATGCGATCGAAACCGAAATCGGCACCGTGGAACAGAACGAACCGGAGGAGCCCGTTGAGCCCGATGAGCCCGATGAGCAGGACGAGCTCGACCTGCAGACGTTTGCTTCGGCGCGGGACAACCGCCGATGACCCTCACCCTCGATCGTCGCCGGCCCGGCCAAGCGGATGCCGAAGCCCCGGCCCAGCGCGCCCCGCGGTATCGCGCCCAGCCGGAGAAGATCGCGGCCGGGCTGACCCTGCTGGCGCTGGTCGTAGCATCCGTTCTCTCGCTGATCAGCGTGGATATCTCGCTGCCGCGGATGACAGCGAGCTGGGAAAATGCCGCCCGCTTCTTCGACCGGGTGGGCGTCATCAGCTTTCCCGCGCCGGGCGAGCTGCTCTACCTGACCGCCCTCACGGTGGGTCTCGTGCTGCTCGGCACCCTGTTCGCCGCGTTCTTCTCGGTGCCGCTGGCCTGGCTGGCCGCCGCTAATACCTCCCCTGGCCGGGGCTGGATGGGCCTGGCTCGTTTTCTCGGTGTGCTGGCCCGCTCGGTGCCCGATGTCGTGCTCGCGATGGTGTTCGTGCTGATGTTCTCGTTGGGCACGCTGCCGGGAATCCTGGCCATCGGCATCCACTCGATCGGCATGATCAGCAAGATGTTCGCCGATGCGATCGAGCAGATCGACGAAGGTCCCCGGCTGGCCATTCGTGCCGCCGGCGGCAGCCGCTCGCAGGAGTTCTTCGCCGGAGTGCTGCCGCAGGTGCTTCCCTCCTGGGTCGCCACCGTGCTGCACCGCAACGACATCAATCTGCGCGGCTCGGTCATCCTCGGCTACGTCGGCGTGGCAGGCCTGGGCCTGGAGATGTCGTACGCTTTCAAATCGCTCAATTACTCGCTCGGGCTCGGCATCGCCCTGGTCATTTTCGCGCTGTGCGTGGTGATGGAGATCGTGTCGAGCGCCGTGCGGGTCGTTATGCTTGGCCAGGCGCCGACCGGCCGAGGGCTCGGTGACCGGCTGCTGCGGCGACTCGGCGTCACCGGTGTGACAGCGGATGCCTCGCACCGACCGTGGACCTACGCCCGGGTGCGGAACGCCGTGTGGGGAATGCTCTTCGTGCTGATCGTCGTTGGCAGCGTCTGGATCTGCGACATCAACTGGGGCGACTTTCTCACGGTCTGGTCGTACCTGCCCGAGACCGCCGCGAAGTTCTGGCCGCCGAGTTTCGGCAGCTACACCGCACCCGTCATGCTCGCCGCGATGGGTGAGACGATCGCGATCGCCCTCGCCGCGACCATCCTCACGATTGTCGCCTCGATCGTGGTCGGGTCGCTCGCCGCACGCAACGTGGCACCGTCGAGGCGGGTGCGCAGCGGGATGCGACTGGTCCTCGTCGCCATTCGCGGCATCCCCGAAATCATCCTGGCCATCGTGCTCATCGTCGTGACCGGCCTCGGTGCCCAGGCCGGCACCATCGCCCTCGCGATCGGCGGCATCGGCTTGCTCGGCAAGCTCCTCGCCGACTCGCTCGAAGAGGTCAAGCCCGGTCCGGAACAGGCGCTGACCGCTGCGGGCGCGACCCGCCTGCAGGTCTATGCCGGGGCGACCGTGCCGCAAGGTATGAAAGCACTCGTCGGCCACAGCTTCTACATGCTCGACACCAATATTCGGGCGGCGACCATTCTGGGACTGGTCGGTGGCGGCGGAGTCGGCTACTACCTGCTGAACGCCGGCCAGGGGTCACGCTATGACCTGGTCACCACCATCGTGTTGATGATCCTCGTCTCGGTGCTGTTGGTTGAGGGCCTCGCTGTGTGGATGCGCCGGGTGTTCCGGTGACCGCCTTCGACGTGGTCGTCGTCGGCAGCGGCATCGTGGGCCTCGGGCACGCGCTCGCCGCGATCGACCGGGGCCTGTCCGTGGTCGTCGTGGACCGCGCGGCCGCCCTCCATGGGGCATCCGTTCGCAATTTCGGGCACCTGTGTTTCACCCCGCAGGGCGGACTGGCCCGAGAATTCGCCGCGATGTCTCGCCCGATCTGGCTGCGACTGGCAGCGGATGCCGGCCTCTGGTTGCGCGAATCGGGCACGGTCGTCGTCGCCCGCCACGACGACGAACTGGCGGTGCTGCGCGAGCTGGCCGACGAGCGGGGCAACGCATCGGTCTTCGGCCCCGGCCTCCCCGATGTGCTGCTGCTGAACGCCGCCGAGGTCGAGGCGCGCCTGCCGCTGGCGCCAGACACGGCCGTCGGCGGGGCCCTGCTGCCCTGGGATCTCCAGGCCAATCCGCGCCAGGCCGGCACCGGCCTCGTCGCCTACCTGGCCGGCCGCGGCGTCGTTTTTCGCTACCGCACCGCGGTCACCGTGGTGCGCCCGGGCCGGGTCACGACCTCGCTCGGCGCGATCGACGCCGGAACGGTCATCGTGGCGGTCAACCACGACATTGACCAGTTGTACCCCGAGGTCGCGCTCCGCGACGGCATCCGCCGTTGCGGCCTCGACATGCTGCGGGTGGATGCGGGTCTGCGCGCGCCGCTGCCCGCGCCCGTTCTCACCGGCTGGTCGCTGCTGCGCTACGCAGCGTTTGCCGAGCTGCCGGCAGCCGTCCGGCTCGGCGAACGACTGCGGCGTGAGTACCCGGCGCTCGCCGAACTGGACCTCAACCAGATGTACACCCAGCTGCCCGACGGCTCCCTGATCGTGGGGGACACCCACTATCGCGGGGCGTCCGTCTCTCCATTCCAAAATGAGAATGCGTTCGAGCAGCTGCTGCAACTCACGGCCGAGCTCTTCGGCGTTCCGCGCCCGCGTGTACTCGAACGGTGGCAGGGCCTCTACGCCAGCGGCCGCGACGATTTTCTCATCGACGAACCCGAACCCGGCGTGCACCTCGTTGCGGCCACGACCGGAATCGGTATGACGACCGGTCTCGGCCTCGCCGAGCACGTCATGGCCTCTATCTGCGATCCCATCCCCCACTGAAAGGCACCTTATGAGCACCGCACCCCTTTCCCTCGATCTGGAGCTGGACGATTTCGACACCGAAGACGTCGATGTTGAACTCGTCGTCTTCGACATGGCCGGCACCACGGTGAGCGACGACGGCCTCGTTGAACGGGCCTTCGTGCTCGCCGCCGAGCGCAGCGGCCTGGCCGACACCGCAGACGAACTCGAAGAAGCCGTCGCGTTCGTGCGCGAGACCATGGGGCAGTCCAAGCTCGACGTCTTTCGCGAACTAACCGACTCCGAAGAAGCAGCCGTCGCAGCGACCGCCGCCTTCGAAACCGCCTACGGGGAACTCATCGAGCAGGTCGGCGTGACGGCGATCGACGGCGCCGCCGACCTGTTCCAGGAACTCCGGGACTCCGGAGTGAAGGTGGCCCTCGTCACCGGATTCTCCCGGTCAACGCAGAACACGCTCATCGATGCGCTCGGCTGGAGCGACCTCATTGACGTGAGCCTGTGCCCGGCCGAAGCCGGCCGTGGCCGCCCGTACCCCGACCTGCCACTGACCGCTCTGCTGCGCACCGGCGCGTCGAGCGTCGCGGCCATGGTCGTCGTCGGCGACACTGCAAGCGACGTCCTCTCCGGTCTGAACGCGGGCGCCGGCCTTGTCGTGGGAGTACTCACCGGCACGCACGACACCGAAACCCTCGAGGATGCCGGGGCCGACGTCGTCATCGCGAGCATCGCCGACCTGGCCGAACTGCTCGGCCTGCGTGAGGACACGATCGAGTAGTCATGCCCGAACACGATCCCGGCTTTCGGCACGCGACCATACCAGCCCTCACCCTCGGCCGCGAGGTGGTTCTGCCGCGCGCCGCGGAGGCCATGGTCTGGTCGGGGGTCGGCCTGCCGCTGGACGCCGTGGCGGTGCCCGGCGTGTTGTTGGGCCGAGGAGATGTGCTGGTCGAGGTCGAACTGACCACGGTCTGCGGCTCCGACGTGCACACGGCCCTGGGCCACCGCCCGGCCGACCGGCCCCTCGTACTCGGACACGAGCAGGTCGGGCACATCGTCGCCGTCGCCGAACAGTCATATGCCTCAAATGGAATGCCTCTGCGTGTGGGCCAGCGGGTGGTCTGGTCGGTCACGGTGAGCTGTGGCACCTGCCAGCGCTGTCGCCGCGGCGTGCCCCAGAAATGCCTCCAGCTGGCCAAGTACGGCCACGAACGGATGCGGCGGGGTTGGGAACTGAGCGGCGGCTTCGCCACCCACGTACAGGTGCGTGCCGGAACGGCGGTCGTGGTCGTCGACGAACAGGTTCCGGCGACGGTCCTGGCGCCCGCGTCCTGCGCGACGGCCACCGTTGTCGCGGCGCTGGGTGCGGCATCCGCCCTCGTGCCGCTCGCGGGCGCGACCGTGCTGGTGACCGGCGCCGGAATGCTCGGACTGACGGCCTGCGCGATGGCGACGGATGCCGGCGCTCTCGTCGTCGTCAGCGACCCGGATGCCGCCCGCCGGCAGCTTGCACTCGCCTTCGGGGCCGCGGCCGTCGCTGACCCGGGGGCGCCAACCGAGTCACCGACCGGGGTGGCGAGCGTGCTCACCGCGCTGCTGCAGGCCGGCGCTGCCGAGCCGACTGTCGCACTCGAACTGAGCGGCGCCCGGTCTGCCGTGCAGTGCGTCCTCGACCTGATCGGCGTCGGCGGGGTGGTCGTGCTCGTCGGCAGCGTCTCGCCGGGGGAGGCGGTGCCGCTCGACCCCGAGTCGATCGTGCGCCGCCTGGTCACCGTTCGCGGCGTGCACAACTACACGCCAGACGACCTGGCGCAGGCCGTGACGTATCTCAGTGGTGCCTGGCACCGGCATCCGTTTTCGGCGCTGGTCGGTGCGATCTTCGACCTCAGTCAAGCGGATGCCGCCCTCTTGAAGGCCGCGACCGCCTGCCACCCCCGCGTGGGCCTAAGCCCGCAGCCGCCGGCGACCCTCGGCTGACCGTGCCACTCACCGGGCCCGGGCCCGGAAAGCGATGGGTTCGGGCGCCGCCGCACTCCAAGCGGCTAGCCGGCGCCGCCGGGCGGGCCGAGCGTGAGCAGCGTGGCCATGATTGACACGAGGGCGACGCCCAGGACGCCGGCGAGCAGTGCCGGGCGAGCCAGCATCCAACGCAGCACGGCGCTCACCCGGGTGTGATCGCGGGGGTCGCCGGTGCGGGTGTGCCGCCAGCCGCCGTCGAGCCGGCCGTTCTTCTCGAGCCCGCGGTCGAGCGGAATAGTGCCGAACGGAACGATGGCGGTCACCATGGCGAGCAGGGTGAGGCGCACGCCCCAGTGCTGGTTCACGCCCACGAGCAGGGCCGTGATGCCGAAGGCGATGAAGATCAGGCCGTGCACGAAGCCACCGATCTTCACCCCGAGCTCGCCGACCTGGAACACATATTTCATGAGCATTCCGGCGATCAGCAGCCCCCAGGTGATGGCTTCGGCAATGGCAACGGAACGAAACAGCAGGCGCGGGGTCATGGTGGCTTCCGACTCAGGGCGGGGCAGGGGCGGTTTCATCGTCGCAGCCCCACCTGAGCGACCCCACTGAGCGACCCCACTGAGCGACCCCACTGAGCGACCCCACTGAGCGACCCCACTGAGCGTTGCCCAAGAAACCTGCATTACTGTAATTTTGCAGTTGCGCAAAAACGCAGTGTGCGCAATAATTGTCAACGTGATCATCGAACCGTGCCTGGGCCTGCGTGACCGCAAACGCCTCGAAACACGCCTGCGGCTCGAAGACGCTGCGGTCACCCTGGTGTTGCGGGACGGCCTCGACCACACCACGGTCGACGCGATCAGCGAACTCGCCGACGTGTCACCGCGCACTTTCTTCAACTATTTTGATAGCAAGGATGCCGCGATCCTCGGCCTGCGCCAGGTCGAAATCGCCGCGACCGAGCTGCACGGACACTGCGACCGCGTGGCCGAACACGGCCTGATCGACTCGGTCATCCACCTGCTGCTGACCGTGATCGGCCCGCCATCGACCCGCCCGACCATGAAACAGGACCGGCTGGAGATTGTGCGCCGGCACCCGCAGCTGCTCACCACCCAGCTCGCCCAGTTCACCCAGCTGACCACCGAGGTCACCGGTGCAGTGGCGGCCCTCGTGGCGCGGGACGTGCGGTTCGCGAGCGACTCACCGGCCGAGCTCGCGGCATCCGCTGAACTGGTGCTCGCCCTGTGTGGCGGTGCGGTGCGGGTAGCCGTGAAGGAATGGGCTGAAGCCGAGGCCGATGGCGCGGCCGATCAACTTGAATCACGAGCAATCTCGCTCGCCAGAGAGGTAACCGAAAAACTTTCATGACCACTACACTTTCCCCGCGCGAGGCCCCGGCCTCCGCCATCCCCGGCAAGCGCCACATTCTGCTGGTCTTTGCCGGGCTCATGGTCACCATGCTGCTCGCCTCGCTCGACCAGACCATCTTCAGCACCGCCCTGCCGACCATCGTCGGTGAGCTCAACGGCGTCGACCACATGCTGTGGGTGACGACCGCCTACATCCTGGCGTCAACCATCATGCTTCCGGTGTACGGTAAACTCGGCGACCTGATCGGCCGTAAGGGCCTGTTCATCGGCGCCATCAGCATCTTCATTCTCGGCTCGATCGTGGGCGGCCTCGCCCCCGACATGACCTGGCTCATCATCGGTCGCGCCGTGCAGGGCCTCGGCGGCGGCGGGCTGATGATCCTCTCGCAGGCCATCATCGCCGACGTCGTACCGGCCCGCGAGCGTGGCAAGTACATGGGCATCATGGGCGGCGTGTTCGCGCTGTCCTCCGTGGCCGGCCCGCTGCTCGGCGGCTGGTTCACCGAGGGCATCGGCTGGCGCTGGGCATTCTGGATGAACATCCCCCTCGGCACCCTCGCCATCGTCACCGCGATCTTCTTCCTGCGCCTGCCCACGGTCGACCATGCCAAACCGAAGCTCGACGTGGCCGGCATGGGCCTGCTCGCCCTGGCCTCGACCGGTCTGGTACTCACCACCACCTGGGGCGGCACCACCTACGACTGGGATTCCCTGCTGATCTTGTCGCTGATCATCGGTACCGGCGTCGCCGCAGTGGCCTTCGTCTTCGTTGAGCGCCGGGCCGCCGAGCCGATCATGCCGCTGCACCTGTTCCGCGACCGCAACTTCAATCTGACCACTATGGCCGGCCTGATCACCGGTATCGCCATGTTCGGCGCCCTCGCCTACCTGCCCACCTACCTGCAGATGGTGACCGGCGCGAACGCCACCGAGGCCGGGTTCCTGATGATCCCGATGATGGCCGCGCTGCTGATCAGCTCGATCGGTTCCGGCTGGCTGGTCAGCAAATTCGGTCGCTACAAGTGGATGCCCGTTGCCGGCACGGTCATCGTGGGCGTCGCCCTCGTGCTGCTCTCGACCATGACCCCGACCCTGCCGATCTGGCTGCTGTGCAGCTACCTCGCGATCATGGGCGTCGGGCTCGGCCTGAGCATGCAGATCCTCATCCTGATCGTGCAGAACTCCTTTCCGAACTCCGAAGTCGGCACGGCCACTGCCTCGAACAACTACTTCCGCCAGATCGGCGCGTCGATCGGCTCCGCAGTGGTCGGCAGCCTGTTCGCCGCCCGCCTGACCGAGCTGCTCAGCGAGCGCCTTCCCGCCGGCGGAGCCGGAGCGGCCAACTCGTTCACCCCGGCCATGGTGCGCGAACTGCCCGAGGCCGCCCGCCAGATCATCATCAGCGGCTACAACGACGCGCTCACCCCGGTGTTCCTCTATATGGTGCCGCTCGTCATCGTGGCCGTCATCCTGCTCTGCTTCGTCACCGAGAAGACGCTCGCCACGACTATCGAGCGGGACGGGCTGCCCGAAACGCTCGAAACGGATGGCGCCACCGACGTTCGTCTGGAGGCCTCGGCCGACATTGATGACGCGCCCACAGCATCCGCTCGACCCGCCGCCGCGCACTGATCGAGCTGAGCTGAACAGTGGCCCCGAAGGTCGGTGCCTGCCGCCCGGGACCTTCGGGGCCATAGCCGCACTACAGACCCGGGTGCCGATGTTCGAGCAACCGCTGCTGGGCGGGAGAATCGGTGAGCCGACGCGCCAGAGCCGCTGCCACCGCGGCGTCGGTCCCCCGCCCGAGGCGGCGCAGCAGTTCGGCCCGAGTGGCGTGCAGCCAGAAATAATCGTCGAGCCCGTGCAGAGCGTCAACCGCAGCGAGGGCCTCGAGAACCTGGCCGCATTCGGCGAGGGCAGCCGCCCGGTTGAGTAGCACGACCGGGCTCGGATCCAGCCGCGCCAGCACGTCGTACCAACTCACGATCGCGTTCCAGTCGGTGTCCTCCGCGGTGCGCGCGATGGCGTGGCAGGCGGAGATCGCCGCGACGACGGCGAAACGTTCGGGCGCGTTCCGGCTGCGGCGGATGGCGCTCGCCGCCAGCTCGACGCCCTCGGTTGCCAGCGCCAGGTCCCAGCGTGCGCGATCCTGGTCGGCGAGTAGAACGATATCGCCGGCGGAATCGAAGCGCGCGTCGCGTCGCGAATGTTGCAGCAGCATGGTCGCGAGCAGACCTTCCAGCACGGCTTCACCCGGCAGTAACTGCACCAGCAGCCGGCCGAGCCGCACCGCCTCCTCAGCGAGGGACCGCCGCTCGTGCGCCCCGGCCGAGCGTGAGGCGTACCCCTCCGTGAACAACAAAAATACCGTCGTCGCGACCACGCGCATCCGATCGGGCAGGTCGACGTCGTCGGGTACCCGATAACGGATGCCGGCGGCCGCGATTTTCTGCCGCGCCCGCGTGAGGCGCTTGGCCATCGTGGCCTCTGGCACGAGCAGGGCCCGAGCCACCTCGGCCACGCTGAGGCCGCACAGCACCCGCAGACTGAGCGCAACCTGCGCCTCGGCGGCGAGCGCCGGGTGGCAGCAGGTGAAGATGAGACGCAGCTGATCGTCGCGCAGCACGCCCACCGAAAAATCGTCGGGCGCCTCGTGAAGTTGCATCAAGGCGGCCTCCCGCTCCTTGGCAAAGCGCGACCCCTCGCGGCGCAGCACGTCGATCGCCCGATGCCTGGCCGTGACAATCAGCCAGGCCCGGGGGTTCGGCGGGATGCCGGTTCGCGGCCACGTCTGAAGCGCACTGATCGAGGCGTCCTGCACGGCGTCCTCGGCGAGACCGAGATCCCCGGTGAGGCGGGTGAGCGAGGCCAGAACCTGGCACCGCTCATTCTGCAGAATGTCGGTGAGTTCACGGGAGACCGCACGGGGCCTGGCCGCGCGGTCGCCCGTGAACTCGCCCGTGCTCACTGCGTGACGGTGTCGCTGGTCTCGAGCGAGGGCACCCGCACAGTCATCGGCAGGGCCGGACGAATCTCGACGGCACCGTTCCACGCGCCCGGAATCATCGACGCGACACGGATGGCCTCGTCGAGGTCGGTGCACTCGAGCAGATAGAAGCCGGTAAGGGCCTCCTTCGTCTCGGCATACGGTCCGTCGCTGAGCACGACATCACCGCCCTTGCCGCCGGTCACCCGCACCGTCGTCGCCGTGGGCGTGTGGTACAGCGCGGCGCCGCCGCGGATGACGCTCGCGGCGTCCTCACCGAACGTCTGATACTCGGCCATGCCCTCGGCGTACTCGGGCTGGCTCCAATCGACATCGGGGGTGTAGATCAGTGCGACATAGCTGGTCATGGTGCGCTCCTTTTTGGTTTGAACCATCCGTTGATGGATCTACCTTAGGAACGAACCAGCCCCTGTGAATAGGACAGTCGCAGAAAAAGAATCTGACTAGTGAGCGATGAGCGCCTGAGTGATGACCGAGGTGAAGAAAGTGAGGCCGTCGATGCCGCTCGCCATGGCGTCGTCGGTGTCGGGACCGAATCCGGCCTCGACGGCGTGTTCGGGGTGCGGCATGAGGCCGACGACGTTGCCGCGCGCGTTGGTGACGCCGGCGATGTCGTTCAGCGAACCGTTCGGGTTGCCGCCGATGTAGCGGGCCACGATGCGGCCCTCACCCTCGAGTGCCTTGAGCGTCTCAGCGCTGGCCATGAACGAGCCCTCACCGTTTTTGAGCGGAATGACGATCTCGGCATTGGCGGCGAACCCGCTGGTCCAGTCGCTCGCGTTGTTCTCGATGCGCAGGCCCTGGTCGCGGCAGATGAAGCGGCCCGTCTCGTTGCGAATGAGGCCGCCGTCGAGCAGGTGGGCCTCGGTGAGCATCTGGAAACCGTTGCAGATGCCGAGCACGGGCATTCCCTGGTTCGCCGCGGCGATGACCTCGGTCATGATGGGCGAAAGGCTCGCGATGGCGCCGGCACGCAGGTAGTCGCCGTAGCTGAACCCGCCGGGCAGCACGAGGGCATCCACGCCGTGCAGGTCGTGGTCGCCGTGCCAGAGGGCTACGGCGTCGGCGCCGGCCAGGCGGATCGCACGCGCAGCGTCACGATCATCGAGCGAGCCGGGAAAGGTGACGACGCCGATGCGCATCAGACAACCGCTGACGACGGAGCGCTTTGCACGTGAATGCCGACGACATCCTCGATTACGGAGTTCGACAACACCGTGTCGGCGAGTTCGCGCACGGCGGTGAGGGTGGCAGCATCCGCTTCACCGTCAATGGCGATCTCGAAGCGCTTACCGACGCGCACGCCGGTCACCTTGGCCAGCGCTGACTGGGTCTGACCGAGGCGACCGAGGGCGCCGGCGACGGCCTTGCCCTGGGGGTCAAGCAACTCGGCCTTGGGCATTACTTCGACGACGATCGTTGGCACAGGGCACTCCGCATACAGTCTGGGGCTTATAGTCGTGGCAAATCACAGCAATTCTAAATCACCGTAATTCTACAGGCCGGGTGTGACCCCGCCCGCCGTTCTGGCCGAGCAGGATGCCGCGCAGCACGTCGCGCACCGCGGCGACACCGTCGTAGGTCTCGACGAAGCTCGTGCTCAGCGGGGCGAGGCCCAGCCGCAGCCCGTTCGGTGCTCGAAAATCGGGAATGACGTCGTTGTCCCACAGAATCTTTGTGACCTGCCGCATGAGCGGATGGTTGATGGTCACGTGCCCGCCGCGATGGGTCTGCTCCCGCGGCGAGGCCACGGTGACCCCCATCGGCGCGAGCCACTCATCGACGAGGGTGATCGCGAACTCGGTCAACGCGACCGATTTGGCGCGCACCGACTCGATCGTGGCTTCATTCAGCATGGCGATGGTGTCCTGCATGGCGAGCATGCCCAGCACGGCGGGGGTGCCGCTCATGAAACGACGGATGCCGCTAGCCGGCTGATACCCCGGCCCCATCTCGAAGATGGCCTGCGCTCCCATCCAGCCCTGGATCGGCTGGGTGAGCACCTCGTGCAGGTCACTCCTGACGTAGCCGAACGCCGGCGCGCCCGGTCCGCCGCTGAGGTATTTGTACGAGCAGCCGACCGCGAGGTCCACGTCGCAGCGGTCGAGATCGACCGGCACCGACCCGACCGAGTGGCTCAGGTCCCACAGCACGAGGGCGTCGTGCTTGTGAACGGCGGCTGTGATGGCCTGCATATCGGCGAGGTAGCCGGAGCGGTAGGCCACGTGGCTCAGCAGCACGAGGGAGGTCTGCGGGCCGACCACCTGACGCACCTGCTCGGCGGTCACTCCGCTCTCGGTGTCGGAGTCGATCCAGCGCAGGGTCAGGCCGCGCTCGCGCGCGATGCCTTCGAGGATGTACCGGTCGGTGGGAAAATTGTCGCTGTCGAGCACGATTTCGGTGCGCTGCGGGCGGGAATCCACGGCGGCGCGGGCCAGCTTGTAGAGCAGCACGCTGGTGGAGTCTCCGACGAACACCTGGCCGGGAGCGGCGCCGAGGCAGGCGCGGCCGAGGTCGTCGCCGATTTGCAGCGGCAGGTCCATCCACTGCTCATCCCAGCCGCGAATGAGCCGGGTGCCCCAGTCGTGGTGCAGAAAGTCGGTGATGCGGTCGGCGCTCGCCCGCAGCGGGCGACCGAGCGAGTTGCCGTCGAGGTAGGAGCGCGGGTTGGCCGTGTCGGCGTCGGCGTCGGTGCCGAGAAACCGCGCCCGGTAGTGGGCGAGGCCGTCGATGCGGTCCATCCGCCGGGCATAAGCGAGGTGGGCATCGAGGCCGGTGTTCGGAGTGGGCGTCATGCGAGTTCCTCGAGTTCGGGGCGGGTGAGGGCGCGAGCGGTGACGAGCCAGTCGGCGAAGGCGCCGGGGTCACGCGGCCGTTCGCCCGGAACAAAGGTAACCCGGGTGTCGGCCACGGTCAGTCCGAGCGGTGCCGACGAGCAGAGCGCCGCCAGCACATCGTCAGGGGTCAGGCCGGCGCCGAGCAGCGCCACGATTTCGCGGAGGTTGAGGCCGAGGCGCAGCGGCCCATTACCGAGGTCGGTGCCATACAACACCCGACCTCCACTGCCGTGAAACCGGCGCAGGTTATCGCTCGCGATTTCGAAGGCAGCGGTGCGGGAACCCCAGCCGTGAATGTCGAGGGTGCTGATCCAGGTCATTCGGCCGGCCATCGCGTTGACCAGATCATCGCCAAGGCGTTCCGAGAACGGGGTATGGGCGAACGCGTCGACCCCGGCAGAGAACGCGCGCTCGGCCTCGCCGGCACCCTCGGCGTGCGCCACGACCGGCAGGCCGCGGTGGTGCGCCCGGCCGACCAGCGCCAGCAGGGCCTCGCCGCCGAGCACCGGCCCAGCCTCCGAGTTCAGGGTGATCTTCAAAACGGATGCCCCCGCCGCAGCCTGCAGGTCCACCGCGCCGGCGGCATCCGCTGCGCCAGAAACCGCGCAGGTCCACGCGGGCTCGGCCCAGTCGGCCCGGCTCGGGTAGCCGCCGGGGACGGTCACGAACTGATGCGCGTATGCCAAATCGGGCATAGACGGGCGCGGGCCGTCGGGCAGCCAGCCGCCGAGGTCGAGCACCCGGGCGATGCCGCCGCTTGGCAGCATGACCGGGTCGATCAGGGCGAGGTGCACGTGCGCGTCGAGAAACCCCGGATACACGGCGCCGCGACCGGGTGAAAGGTGGGTGGTCACGTGCCGATCTCCGTGCGCACCGCGAACAGCTCCGGAAAGAAGGTGAGCTCGAGGGCCTTCTGCAGAAAGGCTGCACCGCTTGATCCGCCGGTGCCGTGCTTCATGCCGATGATGCGCTGCACGGTCTTGAGGTGCCGAAAACGCCAGAGCTGAAAGTTATCTTCCAGGTCGACGAGTTCCTCGCAGGCCTCATAGGCGGCCCAGTGCTCGCTGGCATTTTCGTATATTCCCCGGAAGGTATGCACGAGTTCGGGATGAAACGTCCAGGCCTCGGTCACATCGCGCTCGAGTATCGCATCGGGAATGTCGTAACCGGCTCGGTGCAGGTAGCGCAGGAACTCGTCGTAGAGGCTGGGCGCGGTGAAGGTGGCGGTGAGCAGGGCGTGGGCTGCGGCATCCGCTTCGAAGACGGTGAGCATGCGCTGGTTCTTATTGCCGAGCGCGAACTCGACCGCACGGTACTGGTACGACTGAAACCCGCTCGAATTGCCCAGAAAATGGCGGAACTGGGCATACTCGGTGGGGGTGAGGGTGGCGAGCACCGACCATTGTTCGGTGAGGGTTCGTTGAATGTGCTTGACCCGGGCGATGCCCTTGAGAGCCGGCGCGAGCAGGTCCGCGCGCAAAGCCTCGATGGCCGCCTGAAGCTCGTGCAGCACGAGTTTGAGCCACAGTTCGGTGGTCTGATGCTGGATGATGAAGAGCAGCTCGTCGTGGTGCTCGGGAACACTCACCGGCTTCTGGGCATCGAGCAGGGTGGGCAGATCGAGGTAGGCCCCGTAGCTCATCTTCTCGCGAAAATCGGTGACGATCTCGGGGTCGAAGTCGCGGGTGTTGTTCTTGAGGGTCATCGGGGTTCCGTTCGGCTTGGTTGAATTGTGCGCACGTTGCGGCGGTGGGCGCAACACCGAACGAGGGGGGCAGGTCAAAGTTCTAGACTGGAGCGTATGACCTCGCCCACCCGAAAGCCCCAGGAGGGCGTGCCGGTTCCGGCTGCACCCGAGAGGACTGCCCCGGTTACACCCCGGCGCCGGGACGCCCGGCTCAACCGTGATCGACTGATCCTCAGCGCGCGCACCCTGCTCGCGCAGCACGGCGTCGATGCCTCACTCGAGGCCATCGCCCGCCAGGCCGAAGTTGGCGTGGCCACGCTGTATCGCAACTTTCCGACCCGCGACGACCTCGTGCGCGCGCTCTACGACCTCGCCCTCGCGCAGTTGCACGCGGTGCGCGGTGAGATCGAGGCTGCGCCCACCGCGTGGGACGCGCTCGTCGTCTATACCGAACGGGTCGCCGAATGGCTCGTCGCCGACCCCTCGCTGCCGCCGATCCTGCGGCGCATGGCCAGGCTAGACCCGTCGGCGCGGCCGGCGGCGGAGTTCGACGGTTTCATCGCGAGCCTTGTGGCCCGCGCCAAGAAGGACGGCACGCTGCGCCGCGATGTTGACGCGGTCGACCTCGCCGTGCTCGTCACCATGGTCGGATCGCTCGGCAGCCTCGGCGACGGCTACGCCGGCCAGTGGCGGCGGCAGCTCTCCATCGTGCTCGACGGCCTGCGCGCGGCCGACGCGCCGCGGTCCAAGCTGCCGGGCCGGCCGCTCAACGTGAAGGATTACCAGGCCACCGTGCACGGCCTCACCCGCCGGGCGGCGCGCGCCGCCCGCTGAGGTTCAGGGCGTCGCGACCGGGTCTGCGGCGGCGTTCGTGTGGTCCGCGGCGCGCACCAGGATGCGGTTGGCCCACGGGTCGTCGAAGTTGAGGGTCTGCCCGTCGTGACGGGTGTCGACTCCGTAGTGGGTCATCCGCTCGCCCAAGGCACCGATATCGTCGGTGGTCGGCACGATGATGCTGATCTCGCCGAGCCCGAGGGCCAGGCGGCGCTTGCCGCTGCCCGAGCTCTCCCAGGTGTTCATGGCCATGTGATGGTGGTAGCCACCGGCCGAGACGAACAGGGCCGAGGGGCCGAAGTTCGCGGTTGCCTCGAAGCCGAGACGGTTGACGTAGAACTCACGGGCACTCGCAACATCGCCGACCGAGAGGTGCACGTGGCCGACGATGGCGTGGCCGGCGCTGGGTTCCTGTGACATATGCTCAGAAATGAATGCGTTCGGGTCGAGGTAGAGCGAAGCCATTTCGACCTGGCCGTGGGTCCAGCTCCACTGTGTGCGATCGCGGTCCCAGTACAGTTCGATGCCGTTGCCCTCGGGGTCGGTGAAGTAAAAAGCCTGGCTGACCAGGTGATCGGCGCTGCCGGTGAAGGTTCCTGGGGATTTCGTGCCGATCGAATACACGGCGGCGGCGAGGTCGGCCTGCGTGTCGAACAAAATGGCCGTGTGGTACAGCCCGGCCGAGCGCGGCTCCGCGGCCGCGAGCTCGGGGGCGTGGTGCAAAATTACGAGCGGAACGTGACCGCGGCCGAGCACGGCGACGGGGCCGTCGTGGCTCTGCAGCTCGAGGGTCACGATGTCGCGATAGTAGGCGATCATGGCGTCGAGGTTGCCCACGCGCAGGGTCACCGCGCCCATTCCGGTGTCGGCGGCCAGCAGGTCTTTCGCAGTGAGAGTCACAGCAGGCATAACTGCGCTGCCGCTCCGGCTATTCCGCGATGCGCACGTCGCGCCTGCCCCCCGTTCGAGCTTCAGACGCCAGTGAGGCGCTCGAGCAGTTCACGGTAACGGGCTGCGGTCTGCTCGACGATCTCGGTCGGCAGTTCGGGCGGAACGCCGGCGCCGTCCCAGTGTGCGGCGAGCCAATCACGCACGATCTGCTTGTCGAAGCTCGCCATGCGGGCCTCCGGGGTGGTTCCGGTGCGCCAGGCTTCAGCGTCCCAGTAGCGGCTGGAATCGCTCGTGAGCACCTCGTCGGCGAGCACCGTCACGCCGGTCTGCCGGTCGGCGCCGAACTCGAACTTGGTGTCGGCGAGAATGACGCCGGCCTGCTCGGCGATGGCGCCGGCGGCCTGAAACAGGGCGAGGGAGAGGCGGCGCAGCTCGGCGGCGATGGTCGGCCCGACCAGCTCGACCGTGCGTTCAAACGAGATGTTCTCGTCGTGCTGGCCCATCGGGGCCTTCCACGCGGGAGTGTAGATGGGCTCGGGCAGGCGGTCACCGTTCTGCAGACCCTCCGGCAGTTTGATGCCGCAGACCGATTGGGTTTCGAGGTATTCCTTCCAGCCGCTGCCGGTGAGGTAGCCGCGCACGACGCACTCGATCGGGAACATGTTCAGGGTGCGGCAGAGCATGGCCCGCCCGGCAACGCTCGCCGGAATGATCTCCCGCACGGTGCCGCCGACCGGTTCGTGATCGGGGACGAGGTGGTTGGGAACGTCGGTCAACCGGTCGAACCACCACAGGCTCAGGGTGGTGAGCAGCTCGCCCTTGCCGGGGATACCGGGCTCGAGCACGTGGTCGAACGCGCTGACCCGGTCGCTCGCGACCACGAGAACCCGCGAAGCGGTCGCGAGGGAGGGGGCATCCGTTTGTTCACCATCGTGAGATTTAACATAAAGGTCGCGTACCTTGCCCGAGTAGACGGGCGCCCACCCGTCGAGTGCGACGGCGGATGCGGGGGACTCGTACTCAGATTGGCTCACCCGTTCATTCTCCCGCATGCTCGGGGGTGTCTCCCACGAAGATCGCGCGCGTCAGAGCGTGTGATCGGGTCTGCTACGCCCATTTTCGGTGGCTAATTCAGGAAATCCAGGCCGCCATGGGTGGAAGACCGCATGGTTCCGGGCTTCCCCGATCCGAGCAGCACGTTTTTCCTGATTTGGCCACCACGAGGCGGGATGGCACGCGCGAACGGGCGGGCGACGCGGGCGACGCGGGCGGCGCACCCGTCTGGGTCGAGTCAGGCCACCCGGGCGGCGATGTCGGTGCGAAAGTGGGCGCCGGCCAGGGACACGTGCCCGAGGGCTTCGTAGGCGCGGGCGCGGGCCTCGGCGAAGGAGTCGCCGACGGCGACGACGCTGAGCACCCGTCCGCCGGTCGAGACGAGCGTGCCGCCGTCGACCCGGGTCGCGGCGTGGGCGATCGTCACGCCGTCCACGGCCAGGGCGGCGTCGAGCCCGGTGATTTCCCGGCCCGTGAGTGGGGTTTCCGGGTAGTTCTCACTCGCCAGCACGACGGTGACCGCCACCTCGGCGGAGAAGACCGGGCGGGGCAGGCCGCCGAGCGTACCGGTCGCGGCGGCGAACAGCAGGCCGGACAGCGGCGTGACCAGGCGCGGCAGCACGACCTGCGTCTCGGGGTCTCCGAAACGCGCGTTGAACTCGATGACGCGGATGCCGGCATCCGTCAGAATGAGCCCGCAGTACAGCAGCCCGACGAACGGGGTGCCCTCCGCGGCGAGCTGGCGCACCGTCGGCAGGGCGACGGTCTCGATGATCTCGTCGACGAAGGCGTTCTCACTGCCGAACTGGGCGTCGAGCCACGGCAGCGGCGAGTAAGCGCCCATGCCGCCGGTGTTGGGACCGGCATCGTCGTCGAGGGCGCGCTTGTAGTCCTGGGCGGGCGACAGCGGCAGAACGTTCTCGCCGTCGCTGAGCAGAAAGAGCGAGATCTCCTGTCCGTCGAGAAATTCTTCGATCAAGACGCTGCCGTGTTCGAGCCAGAACGTTGCGTGGTCGATGGCGGCGTCGCGGTTGTCGGTGACCAGCACGCCCTTGCCGGCGGCGAGGCCGTCGGCCTTGACCACGTAGGGTGCGCCGAACTCGTCGAGGGCGGTTTCAGCCTCGGCGAGGGTGCCGGCGCGTACGGCACGGCCGGTGGGAACGCCGGCCTCATCCATGATGCGTTTGGCGAAGGTTTTGCTGCCCTCGAGCGCGGCGGCGGCTTTGTCGGGCCCGAACACGGCCACGCCGCGGGCGCGCAGGGCGTCGGCGACGCCGGCGACGAGGGGGGCCTCCGGCCCGATCACGACGAGTTCGACGCCGTGCAGCAGCGCGTAATCGGTCACAGCGACCGGGTCGTTCGGGTCGAGTGCAGTGACCGGCACCGCGTCGGCGATACCGGCGTTGCCGGGGGCGCACGTAACGCTCGGCTGCGGCTCCTCACGAAGCAGCGCGGTGATGATGGCGTGCTCGCGGGCACCGGAACCAAGGACCAGAATTTTCACCGTCTTAGGCTACCCGATGCCTCGGGCCCGCCCGATCGGGCAGACTGGAGCCATGGCACGAGCACGCATCGACGATGGAGCCGGCCGGGTTGCGGTACGGGCGGCGCTCGCCGCTGGCGCCAGCGCGAGCCGAGAGATCCGGGCGCAGGCGGTGCGCTACACCCTGCAACTGCTCGCCGAACAGGCCGAGGGCAACACCCTCGAGGTGCGCGTGCCCCCGTTCGGCGCCGTGCAGTGCGTCGCCGGCCCCCGCCACACCCGCGGTACCCCGCCGAACGTCATCGAAACGGATGCCGCCACCTGGCTCGGACTCGCCACCGGCGCCCTATCGTGGGCCGACGGTCTGGCGAGCGGCGCCATCCACGCTTCCGGCGCTCGGGCGGATCTCACCGGACACGTGCCGGTGCTGCCGGTGCCCCAGCGCGTACCAACCTGCGAAAAAAACAGCAATTCCTCCTGATTCAGCCTTCCAGAACCCGATTTACCTGTCAGCTCCGCAGTTGTGCGCCGTACCCCCCATACGCAGAGTGATTCGCCGAAGCCCCGTCCGTTCACCGGCACGTCACGGACCGGACCCGCGACACACCTAGCTTGAGCGAGACCGCCCATGAAACAAAGGCCTGCTCAGTGCGCATTCTCTCCCGTTCGTTCCGTCCGTCTCTGACCGCGTTGGCCCTCGTGTTGCTGATCGGCGGAGCGGGCGCCATCGCCCCAGCAGTGTCGGCCACGGCAGCCAGCCAAATGGCGATTCCGGCCTCGCTGCAGATCACCGAGATCACGCCGGACACGACCAATGTCGGCTCGGCCGACGGCTACGAGTTCATCGAGGTCTACAACGCCACCGCCAGCCCCATCAATTTCGCGGACTACACGCTCAACTACCTGTATCCGCTCGCGGACCTCACCAATAGCTCAACCGTGCGCTGGCCGAGCACCCCCACCGACGTGGTGATCAAACCAGGCGGCAACCTCGTGTTCTGGATCAAGAACGGCCAGAACGACACGCTCACCGCCACCCAATTCAACAGTCGCTTCGGCTCGGACCTAACCCCAGGAGCCGACCTGGTCGAGGTCTTCGCCGGCGGCCTGGCCAACGGCTCGCCACGCGGCGTCGAGATCCTGACCAATACCGGTTTCAGCGTCAACTCGGCCTATTACAACCTCGCCGGCGCTGACGACGTCGATGCCAACAAGGGGATCCAGTACGGCAACGACAGCAGCAACCCGGGACGTCAGCTGAACCTGGGCAAGGTCGCGGCCACCCCGGGTACCGTGTTCGCGGCGCAGGTACCCGGCGAGGCGAAGACTGTCGCCGCCGACACGACGTCACCGATGATCGTCGATCACACGCTCGGTGAAATTGATCCGGCCAACAACTTCGCTCTGGCGGCCACCGTCACCGACGATGTGCAGGCGCGTACCGTCGAGTTGCACCTCAAGAGCAATATCGACACCGAATTCCTGACGATGAATCTGTCGACCGACGGCGTCGACGGCTACCAGTACGACCTGCAGCGGGTCGACCTCACCGGCAAGCGCTGGTACGAGTACTACTTCACGGCCAGCGACGGCAGCACCGAGGCCACTTCCCCGACAAAGCGGGTCGACCTCACCGGGGTCGACAACTCCCCGGTGCGCCTCAACCTCACCGACAGCCAATTCGTCGCCGGCAGCACGACGGTGTCGGCCGCCGGCGACAGCAGCACCGACGGTATGACCCTGAGCATCGACGACCAGACCGTGCCGACGAATCCCGAGTTGGAGTTCGCACCCCAGTTCGTGTTCGAAGTCACCGCCGTGAACACGTTCTTTCAGAACGGTGTGCTCATCGGCACCGACGTGCTGCGCATCTTCGACGACGGCATTCCCGAGGGCTGGGAGACCATCGCAACGCCGGTGCCGCTGACCTACCTGACGCAGGGGGAAGACCTCGTCGTCAGCGTCTGGGCCGGCTCCAAGGTAGCCCCGGAGATCAACCCGAACGAGAACAACGACGACTTTCAAATTCGCAACCCGCGCCTCGTGCTTCCCGACGGCCGCAGCCTGCAGCCTGCCGGCTACACCGATCCCAGCCTGGCGCTCAACATGGGGGACAGCGCCGGCAAGCTCGACTTCTACAACTCGAGCTTCACGATTCCCGGTGACGCCTACATGGCCGTCGCTCATGCCTGGGACACCACCGCGGTCGCCGACGGCGCGCACACTGTACTCGCGAGCAACGGCGTCGACTCGGTGACTCGCGCCGTCACGGTCGACAACACGGCTCCCGCCGTCACGACATCCGCCATCGCCGGCCAGCTGTACCAGGGCGACTTCATGATCGAGGGCAGTGCGACGGATGCCGGCGCCGGCTTCGACACGCTCGTCGCGACCCTCGACGGCCGGCCCATCGAGTTGCCCTATGCCACCTCATCGATCCAGCTGGCCGACGGCGAGCACACCCTGCTGCTCACCGCCACGGACAACGTCGGCAACGTTGGTGAGCGCAGCACGGTGTTCTCCACCCCGGTCGAGGAACCCGGCAACGAACTGATCACGCCGCTCAACGGTGCGGTCGTCGAAGAGGGACCGCTCGACCTCACGGCGCGGGCGACCGACCCGACCGGTGACCAACTGAACGTCACCCTGCGGCGGGGATTCACGGCATCCGCTGCCGAGAGCAACGTGCGCGCCTACTCGGGCACCACCGCCATCGCCGACGTCACCGATCGGTCTGCCAAGACCCTGTTGACCGATGATCAGGTCACCGCCATGGCGCGACTGGACGGCGCGACCTCGCCGAGCACCTCCGACTCACAGTTTCCCTACCAGCTGTTCGAGGTAGACGTGCCAACGGATGCCGGCGCCGACTTCACCGCGCGGGTGCGCTGGGACGGCACCGCGAACGCCGACGCCAAGGTGCTGCTCTACGTGCAGAATCTCACCACCGGTGCCTGGGAAGAATTCGATCGCCACGTGACCATCGGTGAGGGCGCGACCGCGTTCACCCTCGACGCCATGGTGCCGGCACTGGACCACGTGCAGAACCAGGTCATGACCGTGCTGATCCAGCACTCCGAGGGCTTCGCCGGCGCCGATCTGTCCGACCGGTCGAGCACCCTGCCGGTCAACAACGTGAACGACACGGCGCGGGCGAACTACGACTTCACACTCGCCGTGGAATCCGACACGCAGTACTACAACGACACGTTTTACCAGCGCCAGCTCGACATCCACGACTACCTGCTCGAGCAGCGCGCCGCCGTCAACCTGCAGTACCTGTTCCACACCGGCGACATCGTCGACAACTTCGAAGACGAACACCAGTGGACCAACGCCAACGCGGCGTACAGCATGCTCGACGACGCCCAGCTACCCTACGGCGTGCTGGCCGGAAACCACGATGTGGGCCAGAAAGACGCCGACTATGCCGCGTACAAGGCCAACTTCGGGGCCGAACGCTACGAAGCCAACCCCTGGTACGGCGGCAGTTTCGAAGACAACCGCGGCCACTACGATCTGGTCACGGCCGGCGGAATCGACTTCATCATGCTTTACCTCGGCTGGGCGCCGAGCGCGGAGGGCATCGCCTGGCTCAACGAGGTGCTCGCCCAGTACCCCGAGCGCACCGCCATCCTCAACCTGCACGAGTACATGCTCACCACCGGCGGCCTGGGGGCGGTGCCGCAGCAGATCTACGACGAGGTCGTCGCCCCCAACGCCAACGTGGCCATGGTCTTCTCCGGGCACTACCACGACGCGTTCACCCGCATCGATCAGTTCGACGACAACGGCGACGGCACCCCCGACCGCTCGGTCTACCAGATGCTGTTCGACTACCAGGGCCTGCCGGAGGGCGGGCAGTCCTTTCTGCGGCTGCTGCACTTCGACAACGCCGCCGAGCAGATCAGCGTGCGCACCTACTCGCCCTACCTCGACGTCTACAACTCCGACGACCCCACCCTCGACCTGGAGCACCAGGAATTCACGGTGCCCTACGCGGCCTTCGGTATGACGTCGATGCAGAAATCCCTCGCAACGGATGCCTTCACCGTCGACATCCTGTCGACCACCGCGATCGCCGCCTTCGACACGGTGACAAGCGGCGTGACGGTGACCGCGAGCTGGAACCCGGGCGTCGGCACCCACGGCTGGTATGCCTACTCCGCAGACCCCTATGGAGCCACCGCCTACTCCGAGGTGCGCACGTTGACCGTCACGGCGCCGGTCGTGGTGCCGGAGGCAGCGGTACCCGCGGTGACGACACCGAACGTTTCGGCGCCCACCGCGCCGAACACCTCGGCGCGAGTCGTGGTTCCGGCCGTGCTCACGGCTGCTTCGCAGGCACTCGCCGACGCGGCGGGCGCAGCGCTCGCCGCCGAGATCGCCGCTGCACCAACGGATGCTGCCGCCACAGCCCCGCACGCCGGCACCGACAGCCTCGGCTATGACGGCGATGTCGTGGCTGGGGTCGCAGTCGACGCTGTCGCGTCGTTCAACATCTGGACCCTGGCGCTGATCCTGCTCGGTGCCGTTGCCGCCGCGGCAATCGCCCTGGTCACCATTCGCGTGGTGCGCACCCGGGCCTGACCCCGGGCTACGCGAGGATCGCGTCGACCTCGGCTTTGGTCGGCATCGAGGTGGTTGCTCCGGCGCGAGTCACCGCGATCGAGGACGCCACCGTGGCATAGCGCACGGCCTCGATCATCTGGTCGGAGGTAACCGCGGTGCCGCGCAGGTACCCCGCAGCCAATTGCGCCACGAGCGCCCCGACGAAGGTGTCGCCCGCCGCGGTGGTGTCAATTGCCGTCACCGGGCGGGCCGGCGCGAGGCCGAGGGCTTCGCCGTCGAAGGCCACGACCGCCCCCTCCGAACCCAGCGTCACGATCGCCCAGCTGCCCTCGGCACTGAGCAGCTCGGCCGCGCGCACCGGGTCGCTTTCCCCGGTGAGTTCGGCGGCTTCACCCTGGTTCGGCACGACGAGGTCGACCGAGGCCAGAAAACCGGCCGGCAGCGGCACCACCGGCGCCGGTGTCAGCACGGTGAACACCCCGGCCGCGCGAGCGAGCGCGATCCCCTCGACCAGCACCCGGGTCGGCAGCTCGCACTGCATCACCAGAAAGGCCGCATCGGCAACGACCGCGCGCTGCTCCACACTCAGGGTCGTGACGGTGGCATTGGCCCCCGACACCACGACGATGGAATTCTCGCCGCTGTCCACGACGGAGATGTGGGCGGTGCCGGTGGGGGCATCCGCTGTGGTGAGTTCGGCAGAGCGGATGCCCTCGCCCACCAGCAGCGCACGCAGCTCGGTTCCGTAGGCGTCCGCTCCGACCGCGCCCAGAAAGGTGACGTCGCCGCCGAGCCGGGCTGCGGCGACCGCCTGGTTGAGCCCTTTGCCGCCCGGAACGGTGCTGAAACCGGTACCGAATATGGTCTCTCCGGGCAAGGGGAGGCGCGACTGGCGTACGACGAGATCCATGTTGGCGCTTCCGAGTACCGCAATCGTGTTCATAGAGCCAGTCTCGCATCTGCCCATGGGACAATACGGGGGTGAGTTCTTCTGAGCGGCCCCAGGCCGAGCAACCCCAAGACCCGTCAGCCGACACCGCCGCCGACACCGCCGCCGACACTGCGACCGCCAGCGAGATGCTCCTGGCGGAGACGACGGTGACCGTGCATCGCGCTCCGCGGTACCGCAACTTCATGCTGCTCGGCGCCATTGTCGGTGTGCTGCTGGCCCTCATTCTCACGATTTCCTTCCCCGAGAACGACGAGTACGACCGGGCGCAGATTTTCGGCTTCCTGCTGCTCGGCGGACTCGCCCTCGGCACGACCCTCGGTGCGGTCGTCGCCCTCGTGATCGACCGCGTCATCGGGCGCTCGAACGTGTCGGTCGTCGCCGATAGACTGGGGACGAGCGACATCAATACCAACGACATGCGTACCGCTGAGCCTGGCTCCGGCACCCCCAACGATGATTTCCAAGCGTTCAACGAGAAGTAAAGAGGCTGCGGCTTGCCCGGTGGCGACGGACTGTTAAATCACGATCTCCTTCCCAATGAGAAGGGCCCACAAGATGCTTGTGGGGTCTTCGGTGTCTGGGCTCCCGGCGAAGAGGTAGCCAAACTCAGCTATTTCGGCCTCTACGCCCTGCAACATCGCGGCCAGGAATCGGCCGGCATCGCCACGAGCGACGGCAGTAAGATTCTCATCTACAAAGACATGGGACTGGTCTCCCAGGTTTTCAATGAGGCTTCGCTGAGCACCCTGCTCGGGCACATCGCCGTCGGGCACACCCGGTACTCCACGACCGGTTCGTCGAGCTGGCAGAACGCCCAGCCCACCCTCGGCCGCACCTCGAGCGGAACGGTAGCCCTCGGCCACAACGGCAATCTCACCAATACCGCCGAGCTGCTGCAGCTCGTGCGCGAACGCTATCCGCAGGTTGACGGTGAACTCGCCCGCGGCAACACGACCGACACCGCCGTCGTCACAGCTCTGCTCACCGGTGACCTCGACCACACCCTCGAAGCCACCGCGCTCGAGGTGCTGCCGCGCCTCCGCGGCGCGTACTGCCTCGTCTTCATGGACGAAACCACCCTGTATGCGGCCCGCGACCCCCAGGGCGTGCGGCCGCTCGTGCTCGGCCGCCTCGAACGCGGCTGGGTCGTCGCCTCCGAGACCGCCGCCCTCGACATCGTCGGCGCGAGCTTCGTGCGCGAGGTCGAACCGGGTGAACTCATCACCATCGACGAAAACGGGCTGCGCACGCAGCGCTTCGCGAAGGCCGAGCCCAAGGGCTGCGTCTTTGAATACGTCTACCTCGCCCGGCCCGACACCACCATCGCGGGTCGCGGCGTGCACGAGGCCAGGGTTGAGATGGGCCGCAAGCTCGCCGCGGAGTATCCGGTTGAGGCCGACCTCGTCATCCCCACCCCGGAGTCCGGCACCCCGGCCGCCATCGGCTACGCGCAGGCGTCGGGCATTCCGTTCGGCCAGGGGCTCGTCAAGAACTCCTACGTTGGGCGCACCTTCATTGCGCCGTCTCAGACCATCCGGCAGCGCGGCATCCGCTTGAAACTGAACCCCCTCAAGAACGTCATCAAGGGCAAGCGGCTCATCGTCGTCGACGATTCGATCGTGCGCGGCAACACCCAGCGCGCCCTCGTGAGCATGCTGCGCGAGGCCGGAGCGGCCGAGGTGCACGTGCGCATCTCGAGCCCGCCCATTACCTGGCCGTGCTTCTATGGCATCGACTTCGCCAGCCGCGCCGAGCTCATCGCGACCGGCCTCGAGATCGACGAGGTGCGCCAGTCGATCGGTGCCGACAGTCTCGGCTATCTCTCCGAAGACGGCATGATCGAAGCCACCGAGCAGCCACGAGAACGGCTGTGCACCGCCTGCTTCACCGGCGTCTACCCGATCGCGCTGCCCGAGTCGCAGCACCTCGGCAAGAACCTGCTCGAACGACCGACGGCGTCGAACGGATGCGACCCCGGCCCGGATTCTGATCTGGAAGCCGTGCTGGCACTCGCCGCACGCAAAGAAGAACCCCTCGCCCGCCTGGGCCAGGTGCCGTTCGGTGACCCGGGAAGACCAGAATGAGTAACTCCTCCAACGCAACCTATGCAGCAGCCGGAGTCGACACCCGCGCCGGTGACCTCGCGGTCGAACTCATGAAGTCAGCCGTGTCGAAGACACACGGCCCCGAGGTCTGGGGCGGCGTCGGAGGCTTCGCCGGACTGTTCGACGTGTCGTTCCTCACCAAGTTTCGCCAGCCCCTGCTCGCCACGTCAACCGACGGTGTCGGCACCAAGGTCGCCATCGCGCAGGCCATCGACAAGCACGACACCATCGGGCAAGACCTGGTCGGCATGGTCGTCGACGACATCATCGTCGTCGGAGCCCGACCCCTGTTCATGACCGACTACATCGCTTGCGGCAAGGTCGTGCCCGAGCGCATCGCCTCCATCGTCGCCGGCATCGCGCGGGCCTGCTCCGAGACCGGAACGGCCCTTGTCGGCGGCGAAACCGCCGAACATCCGGGGCTTCTGGGCCAGGACGACTATGACGTGGCGGGCGCGGCCACCGGTGTGGTCGAAGCCGACCAGGTACTCGGCGCTGAGAAGGTTGTCGCCGGCGACGTTGTCATCGCCATGGCTTCCAGTGGCCTGCACTCCAACGGCTACTCGCTTGTGCGCCACATTCTGGCGCAGCGCGGCATCGGCTACACCGACACATCAGCCGAACTCGGCGGCATGGTCGGTGAGGTTCTGCTCGAACCGACCCGCCTGTACACCGGCCCGCTGCTCGACGTGATCAACGATCCCGAACTGGCCGGCGCCATTCACTCGCTCAGCCATGTCACCGGCGGCGGTATCGCGGCGAACCTCGCCCGGGTGCTGCCCGTCGGCTCCTGGGTCGAGGTCGACCGGTCCACCTGGTCGCCCGCCCCCGTGTTCCGGGTGCTCGGCGACATGGCCGGCTCCACGCTGGAAAGCGCGGAGGGAACCTGGAACCTCGGAGTGGGCATGTTCGCGGTCGTTGACGCGGCATCCGCTTCATCGGTCATCGCCCGCCTGGCGACGAGCGGCATTCCCGCCTGGGTCACCGGCCGCGTTTCGCGCGCCGCACACGACCTGACCGGGTTTGAGCAGGGTGCCAAGGGTGTCAACGGCGGCGCCGTTCGTCTCGTCGGGGCCTACGCGAACTGACCCGGGCCCGTCTGGCGCTTCGGCCGGTTATGGCACGCGCCTACGTTAGCGCGGTAGTTTTCTGTAGGTGTTGGCTCACGCAGCTGGCGCGGATGGCCTGCCGGGTGCGCGCGCCACGAACGGCAGCGTAGCCACTGAGTGACGAACCGCGGCGACGACACATTGCGGCAGCGTAAACGTGTGCCGCAAACGGATGCCGCGAACGGACGCAGTGGTCGCCGCCGCAAGCGGACGCCGCCACCCGCCGCCGCGGCCTAGGCGCGCTTCTTCTCGTCTTCGGGGGCGTAGTGATCGACGTAACGGTCGTCGTCGTCGGGATCGTCGTCATCATCAGCGGAATCGCCGGCACCGTCGCTCGCAGCCTTCCGGGCCTTGTCCGCTTCGTACTCCGGCCATTTGGCGAGGTCCTCGTCGAGGCGCGGGTCGGACGGATGCCCGGTGAGCTCGCGTTCGAGCGCGTTGTAGTTGGTATCCGGGCTGAAATATTTCAGCTCCCGAGCTACCTTGGTGTGCTTTGCTTTTTGACGGCCGCGCCCCATGCGTGACCCCCTTACGATGCCAGGCCGAGCGAGTCGCGAGACCCTCGGGATTTGCCGAACGGAATGTGTAAAAACTAGAGTTTAGTTTAGCATGGTGGGCCTTGCGCCCCGCGGACGTCGTTCGCAAGGCTAATCCGTAGGAATGGGGTGGCATGACGGGCAATGTCAGCGTGCCCATCGTCATCATCGGAGCCGGCCAGGCCGGGCTGTCCGTCGCCTACTACCTGCGCCGGTTCGACCTCGTGGCCGGCCATGACTTCATCATCTTCGACCGCGGCCCGGGCACCGGCGGTGCCTGGCAGCACCGCTGGCAGGCACTGCACCTCGGATCGGCACACCGGGTCAACGACCTTCCCGGCATGAAAGACCTCGGACTGAGCTTCGACACGGCCGATCATGATCTGCCGGCGCGGGACGTCGTCAGCGACTACTACCGCGACTACGAACAGCACTATGAGTTGAACGTGGTGCGCCCGGTGACCGTGACGAGAGTGATGCCGATACAGTCCACACTGGTCGTGGACACGAGTTCGACCGTTTTCGGGGACCAGAAGACCGATGCGCGCCTGATCGTCAACGCGACCGGCACGTGGGGTGCACCCTTCGTTCCGCACTACCCGGGCGCGAGTACATTTATGGGCACGCAGGTGCACACGGCGAACTACGTGTCAAGCGACGCGTTCGCCGGTCAACGGGTGGTTGTGGTGGGCGGTGGCACCTCGGCGATCGGCTTCCTGCTCGAGCTTGAGGGCGTCGCGAGCGAACTGACCTGGGTGTCCCGACGGCCGATCGACTTCAGCCACACCGACCAGCTCGCCGAGGTGACCGCCGTGGCGGCCGTGATGCAGCAGGATCGCGCGGCTCGCGCCGGCAGCGCCCTCCCCAGCATCGTCAGTGGCACCGGCGTGCCCGTCACTCGCCGCATCGCGGCCGGCATTGACCGGGGGCTGCTTGTGGCCCGCCCCATGTTCTCGAGCATCGAACCGACCGGTGTGCGCTGGAGTGACGGCACCTTCACCGAGGCGGACGCGATCGTGTGGGCATCCGGTTTTCGGCCGGAATTGCGCCACCTGGCCCCGCTCAAACTGCGGGAGAAGGCCGGCGGCGTCGCCATCGGCTCCGGTGTCTCCTTCACCGACCCGCGCATCTTCTTCGCCGGGTACGGTCCGCAGGCCAGCACGGTCGGTGCCAACCGGGCCGGTCGCATCATCGCCCGGCAGATTATGGCCCAGCTGTAGCCCCTAAAACGGATGCCCGCCGCTATTTGCGCTTGCGCCTTCGGGATGCCGACGGGCGGGACTGCGCGGGGACCGTTCCGACGATCGTGGTCGATTTCGTTGCAGTGTCGATCGTTCCGGTGGGCGGCGCAAGCGGGCGGCGCGACACCGGGCGGGAACGCACGGGCTCGCCGCGCCGGTCCTGACCGGGGATGGGCCGGGATCGGCGGCCGTAGATGAGCTCGGAGGAGTCGAGCAGCCACGGCACGAGGGCGATCGTGACGCCGTGCACGAGCATGAGTTTCTGGCGCAGCCGTCGGGCCTTGTGATTGTGCAGCAGGCCCTCCCACCAGTGGCCGACGATGTAAATGGGCGTGTACACGGTGATGACCTCGGAGCCGTGTTCGTCCCGGCGGCCCTTGATGTAGTTGATCAGCGGCCAGCTGATATCGCGGTAGGGCGAGGCGACGATGCGCAGCGGCACCTGGATGTTCTGTTTGACCCAGGCGCGTTTGAGTTCCTTGGTCTCGGTCGTGTCAATGGAGACGTGCACGGCTTCGAGGCTGACGTGGCGGGCGGCGATGGCATAGTCCAGGGCTTTCAGCACCGGCTTCTGCATCTTGCCGACCAGCACGATGGCATGGTCGCCTTGCGACCCGAAGGTCGTGATCGGGTCGACCTCGATCTCCTTGGCGACGTCGCGATAGTACCGGTTCACCCCCATCATCAGAAGGAACAGCACCGGCATCATCACGAAGACCAGCCACGCGCCGTGGGTGAACTTGGTGATGGTGACGACGATGAGCACGATGCCGGTCAGTGCGGCGCCGAATCCGTTGATTGACAGGCTCAGAATGATCGAGCCGCGATTGGGCGGGTTCGTTTTGAGAAGTTTCAGCCAGTGCCGCACCATGCCGGTCTGACCGAGCGTGAACGACACGAACACACCGATGATGTACAGCTGAATGAGCACGGTGAGGTTGGCCTGGTAGACGATCATGATGGCGCAGGCGGCCAGGGCGAGCAGGACAACGCCGTTGGAGTAGATCAGGCGGTCGCCGCGGGTGCTGAGCGACTTGGGAGCGTACGAGTCGTGCGCGAGCACGGAGCCGAGCAGAGGGAACCCGTTGAAGGCCGTGTTTGCGGCGAGCAGCAGCACGGCCGCCGTGGCAGCCTGAAGCACGAAGAACATGATGGAGAAGTCGCCGAACGTCGCCGCGGCGACCTGGGCGATCAGGCTGCGCTGCGGGGAGGTGGCACATTCGGCCCAGCCGATCAGGTCGCAAGCGCGTTCCGCGTAGTGCACCTGGGAGATGAGCGCGAGCGCTGTCAGCCCGATGAACAGCACAATGGCGATGCCGCCCATCAGGGTGAGGGTGCGTTGGGCGTTCTTGACCTTGGGGTGTTTGAACGCGGGTACGCCGTTCGCGATGGCTTCCACGCCGGTCAGGGCGGAGCATCCGCTCGCGAAGGAGCGCAGAAGCAGCAGGACGAAAGCAGCCTGGGCGAGGTTCTCGCCCTGCACGTCATAGCCGGCCGATTCGGCCACCGGCGCGTCGCCGAGCAGCGCGCGCACGAGACCGACGACGATCATGAGCAGCACACTGCCGATGAACAGGTAGGTCGGCACGGCGAAAGCTTTGCTCGACTCCCGCACGCCGCGCAGGTTGGTCGCGGCGAGCAGAATGATGAAAATCACGGCGAGCTCGACCCGCAGCGGGGCCAGCGCCGGGATCGCCGAAATGATGTTGTCGACCCCGCTGGCCACCGACACGACCACGGTCATCACGTAGTCCACCAGCAGAGCGGATGCGACGACCAGGCCGGCCTTCTCGCCGAGATTCTTGTGGGCGACCTCGTAGTCGCCGCCGCCCGAAGGGTAGGCCTTGATCAGCTGACGGTAGGACGCGACCACGACCACGAGCAGCACGACGACCACCGCGGCCACCCAGGGGGCGAAGCTCAGAAAGGCGAGCCCGCCGAGGGTGAGAATCATGAGAAGTTCCTGCGGCGCGTAGGCCACGCTTGACAGCGGGTCGCTCGCGAAGATGGGTAGGGCGAGGTGCTTGGGCAGCAGCTGGCCGTCCAAATGCTCGGTGGGGAGCGGATCGCCGATGATCCACCGCTTGGGGGAACGACTTTCCGGTACTGGGGCGCTCGCCTCGGGTGTCACGAGGGACGACACTACACCTAAGCCGGCCTCTGTCAAATTGAGCCGTGTTCTTGGGCGATTCCTCAGGTTTGAAACGGATGCCTGTGGGCGCGGCGGCGGGATGTTGAACGGATGCGTGTGGGCCGAGACGACAGGTCACCTGCTGACCTCTGACCGTGAACTTGTTCGTGTGGGCCGCGACGACGGGTCATCCGCTCCCCGCTCAAACATTGAGGTGTTTCGGAGCATCGCGCGAAAAGCGTGCGCAACGCCCCGAAACACCTCAAAACTCGCAACTCCGCGAATAACCCGCCGCCTCGGCGGCGTGCAGATCGCCTCGGCGGCACAGCGCCGGACTTGCGCCAGTATGCGGTAGTTGTGGCCTGGCCAGTACTCCCGCGCCATGCGACGAGCTGGACTTGCGCCAATGCGTGCGAGTTCCGCCTCCCGCGCACTGGCTCAACTCCCGCGCACTGCGAAGCGGAGACAATGGACGGCGGGCGCTGGCGGTCTCGGGGAGGGTGGCCTACGCGTGCAGCGTGGCGAGGATGCTCGCGCGCACCTCGGCGAGTTGCCGGCGGAGCGCCGGCACGGTGTCGCTCGGCACGACCGACCGGGCGGCCTGGGTGCGCAGGTCCGTGCGCAGCTGCTGCCGGAATTCGTTCAATACCATGTCGGCCTCGCGCAGGGCCTGCGTTGATTCCTGGCGCGCGGTCGCGGGCGCCGCGGGTTCGGCGCTCGAGGGTGCCGCGGGCGGCTGCTCGGCGGGCGTCTTGCGCTCCCAGTCCGATGAGCCGGTCGGATCCCACGACTCGGGAGTACCGTCGTAACCGCGCGATTCGGGGGCGGTCGTACCGCGGGCCTGGCGGGCGGCCGAGGCGAGGTCAGCGCGCAGGGTCTTCATGGCGGAGTTGACGCCGGTGCGCACCTGGTCGGCGAGGCGGCGAACCGAGTCGGTCACCTCGTCCTCGATCGCACCGAGTTCGCCGTCGCGGGCGAGCAGTTCGGCACGCCCGGCGTCGGTGATCTCGTAGACGGTCTTGCGGCCGTCGGCCTGCTTGGTGACGAGGCCCTCTTCCTCGAGCTTGGCCAGCCGCGGGTAGATCGTGCCGGCGCTCGGACTGTAGGTACCGCCGAAGCGGTCGCTGAGCGCCTGGATCAGCTCGTAGCCGTGCCGGGGCCGCTCGGCGAGCAGGCTCAGCAGGTAGAGGCGCAGGCTGCCGTGCGCGAACATGGCACTCATGCCGGGTCTGCCTGAGAAGCAGGGGCGGTGTCTGCGGAAGCAGGGGAGGCATCCGCTGCACCGGCCGACGTCGGGCTCGTGGGTTCGCGGCGCACGACCGAGATGTCGCCGGACACCGAGTTGGAACGCACGTCGACCCAGCTGCCGTCGAGGGCGCCGGTGGAGCCCTCGTAGCCCTTGCCGAACGCGGTGCGCACGGTGTGGTCGTCGAGTTGCAGCGTGCCGGAGAGGGTATTGAGGTGGTAGCGCGCGGCGACGGCGGTCTCGAGCCGCACGGTGAGGTTGCCGCTGACCGAGTTCGTCACGATTTGGTCTGGCGTACCGGCCAGGTCGAGGAACACGTTGCTCGAGACCCCGTCGAGGGTGAATTGACGGATGCTGCCGCTCGCCGTGATATCGCCCGATACGGTGTGCACGGAAAGCGCTCCCACATGGTTGCGCACCGAGATTTCGCCGTTCACCGCGTTGAGTTCGAGGTCGCCCTGCACATCGTCGATGACAAGGTCGCCAGAGACGGTGCTGAGTTTGGCGTCATTGCGCAGACCCGAGACGAGGGCGTCGGCTGAGACGACTCCGAAGCGCAACGCCACGTCGCGGGGAACGGAAATGCTCACCTCGGCGCGAGCGGTGCCGCGAAACGAGGCGAAGACCTCGATGAAATTGTCCCAGCGCAGCTGCGGGTGGTCGATCTCGAGGCGGTCGCCGTCCATGGAGATTTTCAGGTCTTTGCCGGTGACGCCGTGCACTTCAATGCGGGCGCCGGGTTCGTCATGGCCGATGATGTCGACCGTGCCGGCGATGAGGCCGACCTTCAGGTGGCGCACCAGTTCGACGTCGATAATCTTGGTCTGCCCGGGGGCGACCAGCCATTTTTCCAGTGACACTGGGTTGTCCTTTCAGAAGGGGAAACTCACGCTATATCGCGTGTCCTGTAAGACACGATATATCGCGTTTCTGAACGGTGCAAGAGGGTCAGTACAGAAAGATGTCGAGCCAGACACGATTGTGCGCGTGCACGAGCACGGCGAACACCACCACGTCGAACAAAAGGTGCACGCAGACCACGTAGGTCAGCGACCGGGTGCGGGCGAAGGTGTAGCCCTGCAGCAGTGCGAACGGCACCGTGAGCAGCGGACCCCACGACTGGTAGCCGAGCTCCCAGAGAAACGACGAGAAGATCACGGCCTGCAGAATATTGGCCTGCCAGTCGACGAAGTGTCGCCGAAGCAGGGCGAACGCGACGCAGATGAAGAACAACTCATCCCAGATGCCCACGAATCCCACGCCCACGAACAGGCGGGCGATTTCGTCCGGCACGGTCACCGCCGGCCAGTTCTGGTACGCGCCACTACCGATGAAATAGCTCGGCAGAATCAGATACCCGATCAGCACCACGATCGGCAGGTAGGCCCGCTCGAGCCTGGTCCAGCGCTGCCCGGTGCGAATCGGAAACCGTATCGCGTGGTCCGTGAAGTAGTACCGCGACAGAAGGTAGGGAACGAGTACGGACAGGCTCAGCACCGTGCCCATGAGCGCAATGTTGGGGTAGCTGATGTTTGCCTCTACCGAGATCGTGCTGATGATGGCGAGGCCCACGGCAATGAGTAACAGGTCGCGAAACAAAGCCCGGTTGATCAGAAAGGCGAGCACGAGCGCTGCGGCGAGCACGACGTAGCCGGCCACAGGCATTCGCAACGCAAACAGCAGCACGGCGGATGCGCTCACCAGCGCCGCCGGGATCAGCCCCCACCGTGATGTCTTGCCCATGCTGCACCCTACCCAGCGCACGTCCCCGTTCGCGAGAGGGCTTAGATTTTAGGGATGACCCGTCTACCCCCTGAGAGCGACCCCGTCGCGATTTTGCAGCAACTCGTGCGCATCGATTCGGTCAACCCCGACCTCGTGCCGGGCGCCGCCGGGGAGGTCGAAATCGCGGCTTGGTGCGGTGAGTGGCTGGTTGCCCGGGGCTTCGAGGTCACCGTGCTGGAGCACATTCCGGGGCGCCCGTCGGTCGTCGGAGTGAAACAAGGCACCGGCACGGGCCGCTCGCTCATGCTCAACGCTCACCTCGATACGGTCGGCGTCGCGACCTACGCGGCAAACCCGTTCAGCGGTGAACTCCGGGACGGCCGGGTCTACGGGCGCGGAGCCGTCGACACCAAGAGCGGGCTTGCGGCCATTCTCGTGGCGGCAGCGCGGGCATCGGCCTTGGGACTCGCCGGCGATGTGATCGTGACCCTCGTCGCCGACGAAGAATTCGGCAGCATCGGCACCGAGGAGGTGCTGCGCACACTGAGCGCCGACGCCGCCCTGGTGATCGAGCCGAGCAGCCTTGAACTCACCACCGCGCATCGTGGCTTTGCCTGGTTCGAGCTCGAGCTCACCGGCCTGGCTGCGCACGGCTCCCAGCCCGAACTCGGCGTGGACGCCATCTGGCACGCCGGCCTGGCCCTCGCCGCCCTCGATGGCCTGCGCCAGCGGCTGAACGCCGAACCGGCCCACGCCACGCTCGGCCACGGCGCCGTGCGGGTATCGAAAATTGTCGGTGGCGACGATGCGGCCACGGTCGCGGCCCGCTGTGTGCTCACCGTGGAACGACGGATGCTGCCGGGCCAGCCGCCCGACCGTGTCGAGGCCGAGCTGCGCGCGCTCTTCACCGCCGTGGCCGTTGGTGAACCCCAGTTTCAGTTCACACTGACCCGACTGGTGGGCCGCGCCGCGTTCGAGGCCGAGCCGCACTGGCCCATTGTGAGAGCGCTGACCGCCAACACCGAGCGGGTGCTCGCGCGACCCGCGGCGACCCGGGGCGAACCGTTCTGGACCGACGCCGGGCTCATTCTGCAAGCAGGCATTGCCTGCGTCGTGTTCGGTGCCGACGGCGAGGGCCTGCATGCGGACACCGAGTGGGCCGACGCGCAGTCGGTGCGTGCGCTCGCCGACATTCTCGAGGGCACGATCACCGACTTCTGTGGGCTCGCAGCCGACTGATCTGCTTGGAGGTTTCGTTAGGCTGGACGGCCCGCGGCATCGACTACGGAACGGGCTCGGGCTCGGGCTCGGGCTCGGGCTCGGGGAGGGGTACGGCGGGGGCGGGGCGCTTGATCGCCAGGAGGGGCATGGTGAGGTTGCAGAGGGGGCCGACCAGCAGGGCGAACAGCACGGTGCCGACGCCGACGTTGCCGCCGAGCAGCCAGCCTGCGGCGAGCACGACGACCTCGATTCCGGTGCGCACGACCCAGATCGGTCCGCCCGTGCGTTTGTGCAGGCCGGTCATCAGGCCGTCGCGCGGGCCCGGTCCGAAGTGGGCCCCGATGTAGAGGCCGGTCGCGACGGAGAGGGTGATCAGGCCGGCCGCGAAGAGAACGCAGCGCAGCCACAGGGCGAGGTCGGCCGGAATTAACCAGAGGCCGACATCCGCTGCCGGGCCAACCAGCAGAGCGTTGAGAATGGTGCCGAGGCCGGGCTTCTGGCGCAGCGGAATCCACAGCAACAGCACGACGGCGCTGGTCAGTGTGGTGATCAGGCCGAAGCCGAGGTGCAGGTGGGCGTCGATGCCCTGGGTGAGCACGTCCCAGGGGGCCACGCCGATGGCACCGCGCACGATCAACGCGATGCCGATTCCGTAGAGAAACAGGCCCATTAGTAGTTGAATCAGTCGACGAGTCACGAGGATTCAGTCTAAAGGTCGGGCGCAGGCCGCGCACTGGCATACTGAGCTGGTGCATTTTCTCGCGGTACTGAGCATGAAGAATCGGGCGCTGATCGCCCTCATCACCATTGTGGCGGCCGTGTTCGGCAGCCTGGCCCTGACCGGGCTCAAGCAGGAGCTGATTCCATCCCTGCAGCTGCCGCAGCTGCTCGTGTCGACAAATTACCCGGGTGCATCGCCCCAGGTCGTCAACGACGACGTGTCGACCCCGATCGAGACCGCCATCCAGGGTCTGGTCGGGCTGGAGACGACGTCGACGACGAGCAACACCAACTCCTCGCTGGTGAGCGCCACCTTCACCTACGGCACCGACCTGGTCAAGGCCGAATCCCGCATCGACCAGGCCATCAACCGCATCCAGGGCGTGCTGCCGGCCGACGTCGACCCGCAGGTGATCAGTGGCAGCATCGACGACTTTCCGGTGATATCCCTCGCGGTCAGCTCGAGCGATACCGTTGCGCTCGCCGACCAGCTCAAGCGCAGTGTGCTCGGTGACATTCGTGACGTGGCCGGCGTGCGTGACGCCGCCCTGGTCGGCGATATCGGCCGCCGCGTCACGATCACGCCCAACGCCGACGAGCTCGCCGCGCGCGGATTCAGCACCCAGAACCTGCGCGACGCGCTGCAGCAGAACGGGTCGCTCATTCCGGCCGGCGCCATCACCGAGGGCCTCACGACACTGTCGGTGCAGGCCGGCTCGAAGCTCGGCTCGGTTGACGACATCGCCGCCCTGCCGCTCGTGGCCAGTTCGGCCGGTTTCACCGGCGCCACAGCGGATGCCGGCCCCACGAACATCGGCGACGTCGCCACGGTCGCCCTCGCTGAGAACCCGGTCGCGAGCATCTCCCGGGTGAACGGCGAACCCGTGCTCACCATCGCCGTCACCAAGGTTCCCGCCGCGAACACGGTCGACGTGTCGAAGGCGGTGCGCGCGATTCTGCCTCAGCTCGAGGCGGCCGTCGCGCCCGCCACTTTCACCGTGGTGTTCGACCAGGCGCCGTTCATTCAGCAGTCGATCGACGCGCTCACCCAGGAGGGGCTGCTCGGCCTCGGCTTCGCGGTGATCGTAATTCTGCTGTTCCTGCTCTCGGTGCGGGCCACGCTGGTCACGGCGATCTCGATTCCCACCTCGGTGCTGATCACCTTCATCGGCCTGCAGAGCGTGGGCTATTCGCTCAATATCCTCACCCTCGGCGCACTCACGATCGCCATCGGGCGGGTCGTCGACGACTCCATCGTGGTGATCGAAAATATCAAGCGGCACCTCGTGGCCGGCGCCGATCGCGCCGCCACGATCGTCTTCGCCGTGCGCGAAGTGGCCGGGGCCATCACGGCATCGACCGTCACGACGGTCACCGTGTTCCTGCCGATCTCCTTCGTCGGCGGGTCGACCGGCGAGCTGTTCCGGCCGTTCGCTCTCACCGTGGCCATCGCTTTGCTCGCCTCCCTGCTCGTCTCGCTGACCATCGTGCCGGTGCTCGCCTTCTGGTTCTTGCGGGCGCCGACCGCTGAACCAGCTGCCGAATCAACGACCGGTGGCGAGCCCGACGCCTCCGATATCGGCGGGGTCACCGTCGGATCGGTGCCCGCAGCGCACTCGCGGCACGCGGCTGCGGCATCCGTTTCGACCGGCCTGCCCACGGGGCTGTCCGCGGCAGCCGAGGCCGGCGAAAACCCGGGACGGCTGCAGACGGGTTATCTTCCGGTCATCCGCTTCACCCTGAAACACGCCGTCGCGACCCTGCTGCTCGCGGTGCTCGTGCTCGGCGGAACGGCCGCGCTCGTGCCGTTCATGAAGGTGAACTTTCTGGGATCAACCGGGCAGAACACCTTCCGGGTGACGCAGACGCTTCCGGTGGGCACCAGCCTGGCCGCGCAGGATGCGGCATCCGCTTCGGTCGAGACCGCGCTTCAGCGCCTCGATGGTATCGACATCGTGCAGCTCTCGATCGGCGGAGGAAGCGCGGCGAGCGCGTTCCGCGGCGGAGCGCCGACCTCGAGCGCCGTGACCTATTCGATCACCACCGCCGATAGGGCCGACGCCGACGCGGTGCAAGATCATGCGCGCACGGCCCTGGCCCAACTGGGCGACGTGGGCGAGATCTCGGTGGCCGCGGCCAGCGGGTTCGGAGCCTCCTCCGACATCGCCGTCGACATCACCGCGGCAACGGATGCCGACCTCGAGACCGCGACCACGTCCATTCTCAGCGCGGTACAGAAACTCGGGGCGATCACCGAGAGCGCGAGCACCCTCGCCGCTTCGCTGCCCTACCTGGCCGTGACGGTCGACCGGGCGGCGGCGGCGGTAGCCGGCCTGAGCGAATTCGCACTCGGCACCCTCGTGTCACAGGCCATGCAGCCCAGCGCAATCGGCTCCATCGTGATCGACGAGACCAACCTCACCGTGTACCTGACGGCGCAGTCGCCTCCGACAACCGCCGCCGAACTCGCCGCCGTGCAGATTCCCACGCGCACCGGATCGGTGGCTCTCGATACACTCGCGACCGTGGAGCAAGTCGATGGGCCGAGCACGCTCACCACGGCGAAGGGGCTACGCACGGCGACCGTCTCGGCGACGCCCGCGAGCGACGACCTCGGCACGGCGAACGCGCAGCTGAACCAGATGCTCGCCGATACTGCGCTGCCGACCGGGGCGACCGCGACGCTCGGCGGGGTCAGCGCCGACCAGGCCGAGGCCTTTCAGCAGCTCGGGGTCGCGATGCTCGTGGCCATCCTCATCGTGTACATCGTGATGGTGGCCACCTTCCGGTCGCTGCTGCAGCCGCTGCTGCTGCTCGTGTCGGTGCCGTTCTCGGCGACCGGCGCCATTGCCCTGCAGGTGGTGACCGGTATTCCCCTCGGGGTGCCGTCGCTGATCGGCGTGCTCATGCTCATTGGAATCGTGGTGACCAACGCGATCGTGCTGGTCGACCTGGTCAACCAGTATCGGCGGCGGGGGCTGTCGGTGCGCGACGCTCTCGTTGCGGGGGCCAGCCGGAGGCTCCGCCCCATTCTGATGACGGCGCTCGCCACGATTTTCGCCCTGCTGCCGATGGCCTTCGGCCTCACCGGCCACGGCGGCTTCATCTCGCAGCCGCTCGCCCTGGTGGTCATCGGCGGGCTCGTATCGTCGACGGTGCTCACTCTCATCGTGCTGCCGGTGCTCTACCTGCTGGTCGAGGGCGCCCGGGAGCGGCGCGCGGCCCGTCGGGTTGTTCGGTAGTCAGCGGCCGAGCACCACGCCGCGCTTCAGAAAGAAGGCTTGTGGGTCGATGCGCACGCCGTCGACTCGAACCTCGACGTGCGTGTGGCAGCCGGTGGACAGGCCGGTGCTGCCCACCCGGCCGACCTGTTGGCCTGCGGCGACCCGATCACCGACAGCGACCAGGGTATCGCTGAGGTGGGCGTAGCCCGTCTGTACACCCTGGCCGTGGTCGAGGAGGATCCAGTTGCCGTAACTCCCAACGGAGCCGGCCGCCCGCACTATGCCGGCGGTGGCCGCAAAGACGGGGGCTCCGCAGCCGGCCCCGATATCGGTGCCGTAGTGGAACGCGCCGACCCCGGGGAGCGGGCGAACCGGGCGCGGGCCGTAGCCATCCGTGATCGGCCCGTGTGCGGGGTTGGCCCAGCCCTGATCGCTCAGCTGGCCGGCGTCGGTGGGAATGATCGGGCGCACGTCGAGTGCGGCAAGGGTTGCAGCAGCGTTCGCGGCATCAGCCGCGGCGGCGACGAGGGCCAGACCCGCCACCTCGAAGTCGCTCGCAGCCGTATCGACTGCTGCCTGACTGGCCTCGACCGTCACCGAGCTCGCGGCGGTGCGCGTCTCGGCGTCCTGCTGATTCAGCTTGATCGCCCGCGCCTGGTCGGCCTCGGCGCGCGCCTGGATCGTCTCGATGTTGTCGGTGCCGCGGTCCAACTGGTCGAGCGTACTGAGTTGGTCGAGCACGTTGTCGAGGGAATGCCCGCCGAGAAAAACGTCAGCGACGCCGACGCCGCTCTGTTGCTGGGCCAGCTTGCGTGCGAGTACGGCGAAGCTGGTCTTGGACTCTGCGGCGTCCCGGGAGGCCTCTACGGCCAGTCGGTGCACGAGAGCGGCGCGGCCCCGTGCGATCGTCTGGCTGGCCAGTGTGGATTCCAGGTCGTCGCGGGCGGTGTCGAGCACGGCCTGGGCGGTTTGCGAACGGGTGAGGGCGACGGCCAGTTCCGCGCCGCGTTGCCCGGCGAGGTGCTGCGCCGTGGCGCGTGCGGCGGCGACTCGTTCGGCCGCTATCGCGGCAGCGGCGCGGGCCGTGGCGGCCGTTTGAGCGGATGCCGCGGTTGCGGCCAACGCGACACTATCGACGGGTGCAGCCGGGCTCGGGGCTCCGCGCGGGTCGGGAGCGATCTTGGGGGCTGGTTCGGGGTCGGTCACCGGCGGGATGGGGCCGTCGCTCGGTTCCGGGGTGGGTTCTTCGGTCGGGGTCGGTTCCGGTTCCGGCGTAGCCGTTGGTTGCGGTGTTGGTTGTGGTGTGGGCTCCGCGGTCGGTTCGGGGCTGGGACTGACCGTGGGTTCCGGCGTGGGTTCGGGCAAGGGTTCGGGCGTGGGGTCCGGCGAGGGCTGCGCGGTGGGTTCCGGGGACGGACCGATGGTCGGTTCCGGCGCGGGATCGCTCGGCGGCTGCGCTTCCGGCGGGGTATCGACGATGGGTGCGGCCGGCGCCCCGGCTGGCAGCTCGTCAGCGCTCGCCGCGACCGGCAGGCCGAACAGTACGAGCGCCGTGATCAGGGCCACAGCCAGCCAACCGTCACGGTACGTTACGGCCCGATCCGGGTGCCGTGCCTGCCGGAAACGCCCGAGCCCTCCGGTGCGACGGCGCTTCGAGGCTGGCAACATTGCGGGACCTGTTCCATTCGGGTAATGGAGCTACGCGGCTCGGATGGGCCGGCGTGGCGCAAGTATGGCACGGCGCCGCACGGGTCACAACGGGGCGAAGCGACCTATCAAGGTCGCTACAAGGTCGGCTAACCCCAGGCCAGATCTGTGCCCGCCGCGTGCCGCACCGCACCCGACGCCACGAGTTGCACGACCGCTTCGATTTCGGGGGAGAGAAAGCGGTCGTGCCCGGGTCCGGGAACCACGGTGCGCACGAGATCACGCACCGCTCCGGTCGCCGCAGCCGGCGTGAGCGGCGCGCGCAGATCGAGCGAACGCGCCGCGGTCATGATCTCGATCGCGAGCACCCGGCCGAGTCCGTCGAGTGAGCGGCGCAGTTTGCGGGCGGCGTGCCAGCCCATCGACACGTGGTCCTCCTGCATCGCCGAGGAGGGGATCGAATCAACGGAGGCCGGCGCGGCGAGTCGTTTGAGTTCCGACACGATGCCGGCGGCGGTGTACTGCGCGATCATGAGCCCGGAGTCCACGCCAACCTCGTGGGCGAGAAACGGCGGCAACCCCTTGCTGCGACTCGCGTCGAGATGACGGTCGGTGCGCCGCTCACTCATGCTCGCGACATCCGCTGACGCGATGGCGAGAAAATCGAGCACATAGCCGAGTGGGGCACCGTGAAAATTACCGTTGGACATCACCCGACCGTCGACGGTGACGACCGGATTGTCGATGGCGCTGGCCAGTTCACGGCCGGCGACGAGTGTGGCGTGGGCGGCAGTGTCGCGCGCGGCACCGTGCACCTGCGGGGCGCAGCGCAGGGAGTAGGCGTCCTGTACCGACGTGTCCTCTGGACCGGCGTGACTCGCCAGCACGCCGGAGCCGGCGAGCAGTCGGCGCAGGTTGGCGGCGCTGTCGGCCTGGCCGAGCTGGGGCCGCAGCTGCTGCAGGTCGGCCGCGAAGACAGCATCCGTTCCGAGCAGGGCTTCGACGCTCATCGCCGCGGCGATATCGGCAGTCACCAGCAGGTTGGCCAGGTCGTCGAGGGCGAGTACAAGCATGCCGAGCATGCCGTCGGTGCCGTTGATCAGGGCGAGGCCCTCTTTCTCGGCGAGTACGACCGGGGTGATTCCGGCTGCGGCCAGGGCATCGCCGCCGTTGGTCAGTCTGCCCGCCCGGTCGCGCGCCTGGCCTTCGCCCATGACGACGAGGGCGCAATGCGCGAGCGGGGCGAGGTCGCCCGAGCAGCCGAGCGAGCCGTATTCGTGCACCACCGGGGTGATCTGTGCGTTCAGTACGGCCGCGTAGGTCTCGGCGGTGGCCGGCCGCACGCCGGTTCGACCGGTCATCAGGGTACTCAGCCGCAGCAGCATGAGGGCGCGCACGACCTCCCGTTCCACCTCGGGCCCGCTGCCGGCGGCGTGCGAGCGCACCAGGCTCGCTTGCAGCTGGGCACGGCGATCGGGCGTGATGAACGTCGTCGCGAGGGCACCGAACCCGGTAGAGATGCCGTAGTGCGGCTCGGTGTCCGACGCGAGGGCATCGATGATCGTGCGAGTCGCCGCGACCTCGCCGAGACTCGCCGGGTCGAGGGTGACGCGCGCGTTGTGCCGGGCGACGGCGATCACGTCGGTAAAGGAGAGTGCGATGGTACCGACGACGACACTCGCCGTGACAGCGGATGCCTCGCTCGAGTCGTGCGCGGATGTGCTGGAGGCGGTCGCGAGGGTCATGCTTCGAGTGCACACCCTCGCGGTCTCCCGCGACAGGGCGATACGCTGAACGATGTCCGGGATACCGGACACCGGCATCCGCTCTGAATGCCCGCTGGCTGAAGGGACAGGATGGCTTCGAAGGTTCCGGCCGCGCAGAACACGCTGCGGGTGCTGATGCATCAGGCCGCCCAGCGCGGACCGGTTCCGGCGGCCACGCTGGCCAGCTCCCTGGGCCTGCCGCGCTCGACCGTGTACCAACTGCTCGACTGTCTCGTGGCTGAGGGTTTCGTGGTGCACCTGCCCGAGGAACACCGCTACGGCCTCGGCATCGCCGCGTTCGAGTTGAGTTCCGGGTTCAGCCGGCAGGAACCGCTCTCCCGGCTCGGCCGCCCCCTGATCGCGCAACTCGTCGACCGGTTGGGGGAGAGCGCTCACCTCGTCGTGCTGCACGGGCGCGATGTGATCTACCTGGTTGAGGAACGCGCCGCGCACCGCCCCTCCCTCGTCTCCGACGTGGGGGTGCGACTGCCCGCCCACCTTACGGCCAGCGGTCGCGCTATGCTTGCCGGCCTGCCCGCCGCGCAATTGCGTGCGCTCTACCCGAGTCAGGCGGCGCTCGAGCAACGCGACGGCCGTGGCCCGCGCACGAGGCTCGAGCTGCGGGCCGTGCTCGATCGCGCGCGAACGGATGCTTACGCCACCGAGAACGGTGAGATCACGCCCGGCATCGCCTCGGTCGCGCTCGCGGTGCGGGACCATGCCGGCTGGCCGGCCGCCGCCATCGCCGTGACCTTCGCGAACGATCGGTTCGACGTGGATCGCTGGCCGGCGCTCGCCGCAGCCGTGGCGGTGACCGCGGCCGAGCTGTCCCGCCGGATCGGCGGCCGGCCGGGCTAAGTCGGCGGTCGACCGCGTTGAACTCGCGGAGCGTCGCGGCACGCCTGCCGGAGGCTGGCAGGTGTTGAAACCCGTGCCAACTTCTCCAACACGGGCCGCGACCGTTGCGCAGCCGCTCGGCGTTCCCGGCCTGGCTGCTCGAGGGTGCCGCCTGAGTTACAGGCTCTTGGCGAAGCAGACGCTGAGCTCTTCGCCGATGTACTGGCCGAACAGCTCGATCTGCTCATAGCCGCGACCGCGGTACAGCGCCATGGCCGCGTGCTGCAGCGTGCCGGTTTCCAACGCGAGAGAGCGGATGCCGCGTTCGGCGGCATCCGCTTCGATGCGGTCGAGCAGGCGGCCGGCGACGCCACGCCCACGAGCAGCCGGGTGTACGAACAGCCGTTTCAGCTCGGCGGCGTGCTCAAGGGAGCGCAGCGGCACCAGGGCGGCCATGCCGCAGGCGGTGCCGTGCTCGTCGCGGGCCACGTACACGGCGACGCCGGCTCGTTCCAGTTCGTCGGTGCTGAGCAGAAAGGTGTTCTCCACCGGGTAGAGCGAATGCGCGAAGACGGTACCGGCGGCCAGCAGTTCGGCGACGTCGGTCTGCCGGGGCGGCTCGATACTGATCGAAATGGTCATGTCTCCAGAATAGGGCGAGGCAATGTGCACCCTTCTGCGTGACTTTTCAGCAAGCTTCCGGTAGCGTAGACAAGTCGGCTCTTGACACCGTGCTGTGCGCGGATGGGTTTGTAAGTCAAGTTGGGCCGGTTTCCCAGTAATCCGCTGGTGAAAAATCACTGTATGTGAACGGCCCCGACCAAGATTGCTCGGGTTCTCAGTTACGTCGCGTGTGCGATGTTGTTCTGCCATGTACTGAACACAACCCAGAGAAATTTTTATGCCTCAAGGCAATTCGCACAACTCCCCCGTCGGTCGCGGCGGTAAGAACTTCGATCCCAAGTACGCCTCCAAGGGCGGATCGGGCCACGGCGGCTCCAACAACGCCGGCAGCAAGAGCCCCGGACACCGTGGCTACCGCGCCGATGAGAGTGCCCCCAAGAAGCAGCGCTGGAACGCCGACGAGCGTGCCGCGCGTGCAAACGAGCGCCCCTCAAGCGAACGCCCGGCCTACGGCTCGCGTTCCGTTCGCCCCGAAAACGGCGGCCGCACCAACAGCGAGCGCAATGAACGCCCGGCCTACAACAACGACCGTCCCCGCACAGACCGCCCGTCGTACAACAACGACCGTCCGGCTCGTACGGAACGTCCCTCCTATGGTGACCGTGCCCCTCGTACTGATCGTCCGGCTTACAACAACGACCGTCCGTCGTATGGCGACCGCAACAGTGCTCCCCGTACCGAGCGTCCCTCTTATGGTGACCGTGCACCGCGCACCGATCGCCCCGCGTACAACAATGACCGTCCGGCGCGCACGGAGCGTCCGTCTTATGGCGACCGCAACGGTGCCCCGCGCACCGAGCGTCCCAACTATGGTGACCGTGCCCCACGCACTGATCGTCCGGCTTACAACAACGACCGCCCGTCGTATGGCGACCGCAACAGCGCTCCCCGTACCGAGCGTCCCTCCTACGGCGACCGTGCCCCGCGCACCGATCGTCCGGCCTACAACAACGACCGTCCGGCTCGCACCGAACGTCCCTCGTATGGAGACCGTAATAGTGCTCCCCGCACCGAGCGTCCCTCCTACGGTGACCGCCCGGCCCGCAGCTTCGAAGACCGCGCCCCGCGTCGCTCCAACGACGACCGCCCGCCGCGCCGCGACTTCGGCAACGACCGTCCGAGCGATGGCGACAGCAAGTTCTACCCGAAGCGCAGCGAAAACGGCGCCAAGCCGAGCTTTGCTGGCGGCGATGATGTCGTACTGGAGCGCCTCGAAGCCATCGCGACGACGGCCTCCGATGTCGTCGGTGTGACCTTCGGCGACCTGGGCCTTGGCGAGAACATTGTGCGCGAACTCGCCGCCCTCGGCGCTCCGTCACCGTTCCCGATCCAGGCTGCGACCATCCCCGACGTGCTCGCCGGGCGCGACGTGCTCGGCCGCGGCAAGACCGGATCCGGTAAGACCATCGCCTTCGGTGCTCCCCTCGTCGAAAAGCTCATGGAGAACAACGGCGCCAAGGACCGCAAGATGGCCCGCAAGCCCCGCGCACTCATCCTGGCACCGACCCGTGAGCTCGCGCTGCAGATCGACCGCACCGTGCAGCCCATCGCCCGCAGCGTCGGCCTCTTCACCACCCAGATCTACGGCGGAGTTCCGCAGTACCGTCAGGTCAGCGCCCTCCAGCGCGGCGTCGACATCATCATCGGCACCGCGGGCCGCATTGAAGACCTCATCGACCAGGGTCGCCTCGACCTGAGTGAAGTCGTCGTCACCGTGCTCGACGAGGCCGACTACATGTGCGACCTCGGGTTCCTCGAGCCGGTCCAGCGCATCCTGCGCCAGACCAAGGCCGGCGGCCAGAAGCTGCTCTTCTCTGCGACCCTCGACAAGGGTGTTGCCTCGCTGGTCAAGGAATTCCTGACCAACCCGGCCGTGCACGAGGTCGCCGGTGAAGACCAGGCCTCCTCCACGATCGACCACCGCGTACTCGTCATCGAGCACCGCGACAAGGGCCGCATCATCGAAGAACTCGTCAACCGCGAGGGCAAGACGCTCATCTTCAGCCGTACCCGTGCTTACGCTGAGCAGCTCGCCGACCAGCTCGAAGACGCCGGAGTCAAGGCCACCAGCCTGCACGGTGACCTCAACCAGGCTCGTCGAACCCGCAACCTGCAGATGCTGACGAGCGGCCGGGTCAACGTGCTCGTCGCAACGGATGTCGCGGCTCGCGGAATCCACGTCGACGACATCGACCTGGTCATCCAGGCCGACGCCCCCGACGAATACAAGACCTACCTGCACCGTGCGGGCCGTACCGGCCGCGCGGGCAAGACCGGAACCGTCGTCACGCTCATTCCCAAGCAGCGCAAGCGCCGCATGGACGAGCTGCTCGACCGTGCCGAGATCGATGCGAGCTACACCTCCGCCACCCCCGGTGACGCGGCTGTGCGGGAACTCGCCAACATCTAGCATCCGCTCGCAGTAGTACGCCTCAGTAAGGGCACCCGCTAATCGGCGGGTGCCCTTTTGCGTACTCAGGCGCCAGCGGGTTGTGCGAACCGGCCCGCATCTGTCAGAATTACTTTCCGAACGGTCGGTAAGTTTCGAGTCGTTCCCGCATGCCCGCGCAGACACCGTCGTCAGGAGAGAACATGGCTGAGGCCTACCTCGTTGGAGGAGCACGCACCCCCGTAGGTCGTTACGGCGGGGCGCTGGCTTCGGTTCGTCCCGATGACCTCGCCGCACTCGTGGTCGGTGAGGCCGTGCGCCGCGCGGGCATCGACCCTGGCCTGATCGAGGAGATCATCTTCGGCGCCGCCACCCAGGCCGGCGAAGACAACCGCAACGTGGCCCGCATGGCCGGGCTGCTCGCCGGACTGCCCGACCACGTGCCCGGCATCACCGTCAACCGGTTGTGCGCCTCGGGAATGTCAGCGATCACCATGGCCGCCCAGGCTATCCGGGCCGGCGACGCCGATCTGATGGTCGCTGGCGGCGTCGAATCGATGACCCGCGCCCCCTGGGTGCAGGCCAAACCCGATCGAGCCTGGGCCAAGCCCGGCGCCCAGTTCGACACCTCCATCGGCTGGCGCTTCGTGAACCCCAAACTGGCCGCCCGCGACAAAGCCACCTTTTCCATGTCGGAGACAGCCGAAGAGGTCGCCCGGCTCGACGGCATCACCCGCGCCGAAGCGGATGCCTTCGCCCTGCGCAGCCATCAGCGCGCCGCCGCCGCCATCGACGCCGGCCACTTCGTCGACGAGATCGTCGGCGTTCCCACCCAAAAGGGCGAGGTGCTCGTCGACGAGGGCCTGCGCCGCGACACCACCCTCGAAGGCCTCGCCGCCCTCCGCCCCATCGTCGCCGGCGGCTCCGTCGTTACGGCCGGCAACGCGAGCTCGCTCAACGATGGTGCGTCGGCGATTCTCGTAGCGAGCGGCGAGGCCGTGGAGAAGTACGGCCTCACGCCGCGCGCCCGCATCGTCGTCGGTGCCAGCGTCGGCCTGGCCCCGGAGATCATGGGCCTCGGCCCGGTCGCGGCCACCCAACGCGCCCTCGAGCGCAGCGGCCTCGCCATCACCGACCTCGGCGCCATCGAACTCAACGAAGCCTTCGCCACCCAGTCCATCGCCTGCATCCGTCGCCTCGGCCTCGACGAAGAAATCGTCAACCGCGACGGCGGCGCTATCGCCCTCGGGCATCCGCTCGGGTCGAGCGGAGCTCGCCTCGTCGTCACCCTGCTCGCCCGCATGGAGCGGGAAAACGCCCAGCACGGCCTCGCCACCATGTGCGTCGGCGTCGGCCAGGGCTCGGCCCTCATTTTGGAGCGTGTCTGATGTCTGTGTCTGAACTCGAACTCGGCGACCGCGGCGAATCGGGCGTGCCCGACCGGGTCGGAGTGCTCGGCGGCGGGCGCATGGGCGCCGGTATCGCGCACGCCTTTCTGCTCGCCGGAGCCCACGTTGCCCTCGTCGAACGCAACGACGTCGAAGCCTCGGCTGCTCGCGACCGCGTGCTGCGCGCCGTCGACGCGAGCATCGCCCGCGGCGCCACCGGCGAAACCCGGCTGGAACTCGAGGCCCGCCTCGCCGTCGGGGCGGACTTCGGCCTGTTTTCCGACCGGGAACTCGTCGTCGAAGCCGTTCCCGAGGTGCGCGCGCTCAAGATCGAGGCCCTGCACAAGGTCGAGGCGCAGCTTTCCGCCGACGCAGCCCTGGCCAGCAACACCTCATCGATCTCGATCGACGACCTCGCCGACGAACTGGCACGCCCGGCCCGCTTTCTCGGCCTGCACTTTTTCAACCCGGTGCCTGCCTCGAATCTGGTTGAGCTCGTCATCGGCAGCGCCACCTCGCCTGAATTGGTAGCGGATGCCCAAAGCTGGGTTTCCGCCCTCGGCAAGACTCCGATCACCGTCAGCGACGCGCCTGGATTCGCCTCCTCCCGGCTCGGAGTCACCCTCGGGCTGGAAGCCATCCGCATGCTCGAAGAGGGTGTCGCGAGTGCCGCGGATATCGATGCCGCGATGATGCTCGGCTACAAGCATCCGGTCGGACCGTTGAAACTGACCGACCTGGTCGGCCTCGACGTGCGCCTCGGCATCGCCGAATACCTGCACAAACAGCTCGGCGCCCGCTTCGAACCGCCGGCGCTGCTGCGCCGGCTCGTCGCCGAGGGCAAGCTCGGCCGCAAGTCGGGCCAGGGCTTCTACCGCTGGGACGAAGCCTGATGGCCGCCCAGGCCGAGACAGCACCCCGCACCCAGCCTGAAGGAGACCCCATGACGACCATTCTGCCCAGCTACGTGCAGGGATCCTGGTGGACCCCGACCGACGCTTCGACCGGCACTGATGTCTGCGACGCCTCGACAGGCGAGGTCGTCACCCGTGTCAGCACGCAGGGCCTCGACCTCGCCGCCGCCCTCGAGTACGCCCGCATCGTCGGCCAGAAGTCGCTCGGCGAACTCACCTTTCACCAGCGTGCCGTGCTGCTCAAGCAGATGGCGCTGGTGCTGACCGAACACAAACAGCAGCTCTACGCGCTGTCCAGCCGCACCGGCGCCACCAAAGTAGACTCCTGGGTCGACATCGACGGCGGCATCGGCGTGCTGTTCAGTTACTCCTCCAAGGGGCGTCGCGAACTCCCCAACGCCCGCGTCTACGTCGACGGGCCGGTCGAGCCGCTCTCCAAGGACGGCTCCTTCATCGCGCGCCACATCTACTCGCGCCTGCCCGGAGTCGCCGTGCAGATCAACGCGTTCAACTTTCCGGTCTGGGGCTCCCTGGAGAAGTTCGCGCCGGCCTTCCTGGCCGGCGTGCCCACCCTGGTGAAGCCCGCTACCCCGTCCGGCTACCTTGCCGAAGCTTTTGTGCGCATCCTCGCCGACTCGGGCCTGCTGCCTGAGGGCTCGCTGCAGCTCGTCTCCGGCAGTGTGCCGACCCTGTTCGACGACGTGCGCCTCGGCGACCTTGTCGCCTTCACCGGATCGGCCTCCACCGCCGAGAAGCTGCGCGCGAGCGACTCGGTGCAGACCGGGGGAGTGCGGTTCACCAATGAGACCGACTCGATCAACGCCTCGATTCTCGGAACGGATGCCGCCACAGGCACCCCCGAATTCGACGCCTTCGTCAAGCAGGTCGTCACCGAGATGACGGTCAAGGCCGGCCAGAAATGCACCGCCATCCGCCGCGTCATCGTGCCGCGCGAGGCCATGGACGACGTCGTCGCCGCCGTGCAGGCACGCATCACCGAACGCATCGTCCTCGGCGATCCCCGAGCTGAGGGCGTCACGATGGGCCCGCTCGCCTCCACCGCGCAGCGCCTCGAGGTACTCAGGCAGGTTGCTCGCCTGCAGGCCGCCGGTGGCGATCTGGTCGTCGGCCGAACGGATGCCCCGGCCGTGCTACACGCCGACGGCACGACCGCGCTCGCTCCCGATGGCGCGTTCGTCGAGCCGCTGCTGCTGCGTTTCGACGATGCTTCGGCCGACGCCGTGCACGAGGTCGAGGCCTTCGGCCCGGTGTCGAGCGTGCTCGGCTACGACACGATTGATGAGGCCATCGCCCTGGTGCGTCGGGGCGGCGGGTCGCTCGTGACCAGCATCGCCACCCACGATCCCATGGTTGCCGTCGCCCTGATGACCGGCATCTCGGCCTTCAACGGGCGGGTGCTCGTGCTCGACCGCGACGACGCCCGCACCTCAACCGGGCACGGTTCGCCGGTGCCGCAGCTCGTGCACGGCGGCCCGGGCCGGGCCGGCGGCGGTGAAGAGCTCGGCGGCATCCGTGCCGTGCTGCACCACATGCAGCGCACCGCCATTCAGGGGTCGCCCGAGATGCTCACGGCGATCACCGGAATCTGGCACCAGGGCGCGTCTGCGCGGGCTGGAAGCACGCATCCGTTTCGAAAGAGCCTCGCCGAACTCGTGATCGGCGATCAGATCGTCTCGGATTCCCGCACGGTGACGCTAGCGGATATCGAAACCTTCGCGCAGTTCACCGGGGACACTTTCTACGCCCACATGAACGAGGAGGCCGCCGCGGCCAACCCGTTCTTCCCCGGCCGGGTGGCCCACGGCTACCTCCTCGTCTCCTGGGCCGCCGGCCTGTTCGTCGACCCGGCACCCGGCCCGGTACTCGCCAACTCTGGCCTCGAGAACCTGAAGTTCGTCACGCCGGTCTCGCCCGGCGACAGCATTCGGGTCGCGCTCACCGCGAAGCAGATCACCCCGCGGGAGACCGACGAGTACGGCGAGGTGCGCTGGGATGCCGTGTTGACCAACCAGAATGACGAACTCGTCGCGTCCTACGACGTGCTCACCCTGGTCGCCAAGCACTAGGCCGTCGCAAACGTAGGGGGCCCGCGTACTGTGCGGGCCCCTTTCTCGTGCCCGGTCCGCGATCTCGCGCGTTCGAGGGGCACCCGGTTTGGGCTGACACGCAGGCCAGGAAGCGGATGCTGCGATCTGTTGCGCCACATAGGATCCAGTGGGGGGCATTGCTCCGCGCGTTCGGACATGCACGCATGACCAACGCTCGCACGAGATCGAAGGTCATCATGGGGAACTTGTTCACACGTATCCGGGAGCATAGCTTCGCGGTCGTGCTCACAGTAGCGGCCGTCCTAACCTTCGGGGCCCTCGCGGCGGCTCCGGCCACTGCGGTCGAGGAGAACCCGCCACTCGCTACGACTGTCGCCGAGAACCTGACGATCTCCGGTACCGTCACCGGGGTGACGCCGAACGGCATCGTTCCGGTCGCCGGTGCATCCGTCCGTGTCCGTGTTGGGCAGTCCTACCGCGGCACAACGACGAAAGTCGACGGGCGCTATGAACTCTCCGGCATGAGCACAGGAGAGGCTATTGTGTCCTTCGCGGCACCGAATGCAGACGGTTTCGGATTTCTCGGTCTAACAACCTCGGTGCCATTGGACGGGGCCAATGTGACTGCCGACTTCCTCCTGGAGCAGGGCAGCGTCATCTCCGGGGTCGTCTCGAAGAACGTCTTGGGAACGACGTCACCCGCAGAGAATATTGAAGTAACCATTCTCGCAGCGGACGGAACCCCTGGCTTCAACGGCATTGACTACACGGCCTCCGACGGCTCGTATTCCGTGAATTCTCTCGCTGCCGGCAGTTACAAGGTGAGCTTCGGCTCCTACGGCACGCCGACGGGATTCGCTGTGGTGTACAACGACAATGCACCCACTGCCGAGGGCGCCAAGAGCATCAAAGTCGCGAAGGACTTCGAGGTTTCAAACATCGACGCAACTCTGGTTCTTGACGGTACGGCCTACCCCATCTCGGGTGAAGTGGCGATCGTCGGTGAGGCTCGTGTGGGCCAGACCCTCTCCGTGGCTGGCCCCTGGACCCCGTCTGACCCAGAGTTGAGCTACGCGTGGCATCGGTCCGGTAGCTACGGCGATGTCAAAACCTCTAGTACGTACACGATTACCGAAGATGACCTCGGCAGCACCCTGAACGTGCGGGTGACCGGGATGGCGACCGGGTCGGCCACGTTCTGGAGTGAGTCTACGAAAGCAGTCCAGCCGGCGAACACGACATCTACGCCGGTCTCACCAGCTCTGCTGCCTCAGACCGGAGGGGTGACTTCCGTCTCCGTCGTCGGACCGAAGAGCGATCGCGTGACCATGCCGCAGAAGACCATCGCCCCGGGAGCGAGCATCCCGATCACCGGCACCGGCTTCGCCCCGTTTGAGGTTGTCGACATCTGGCTGCACTCCACCCCGGTGCTGCTCGGAACCCTCACCGCCGACGCACTGGGTCGCGTCAGCGGCAGCTTCCCCATGCCGGCGAACATCGCGTCGGGCACGCACCACATCGTGCTAGTTGACGAAAACGGTGTCTCTTACACCTCGGCCGCAGTGGTCGTGGCTCTGGCCGACACCGGCACCGACCTCTCGTCGGGCTGGCTCGCCCTGGCCCTCATGGCACTCGGCGGTCTGGCGTTGACCATCCGAGCGCGTCGCCGCACCGCCTTGGCGCTGAAATAGCAGCACGCACCCGCATCGACGGGCGGCCTTCGACGGCTGATGTGTCGAAGGCCGCTTCGTGATGTCCAAAGCAATTCCCGCCACGCGGATGCCGCAGCGCCAGGTCCCCAGACCCGCCGCGATCCCGCCCGCCCGCCGCCGTGCAGCCACGGCCGCGCTCTGGCTGCTCATTGCCTCGTCGATCGTCTTTCTTCCCGACGCGTTCGTGCGGTGGTTCCTGCCGAAGGACGCCCTCGCAGCCATCGCCGTCGCACTCGCCTCGGTCGCGGTCGCACGCGGACGGCTGCCGCGCTGGTTTGTGGCTGCGGCATCCTCTGCCCTCGCCCTCGCACTGCTGAGCGTGCTGATCTCGGCGGCCCCCGGCGTGCAGCTCATGGGGCGCTGGCCGCGTTATGAGGGCCTCGTCACCCTGCCGGTCTACTTCGGTGCGCTGTGGGCGGGCGCGCGTCTGCTTGGCCCCGGCGCTCCTGCCGACAGCCTGCGCACGCTGGTGCGTGCGATCGCGACGGCCGCCATCGCCCTCGGCCTGGTCTCGTTGCTCGAAGCGGTCGGAGCACGGCCCATCGCCACGGACCTGGCCCGCCCCGGGTCCCTGACCGGAAACGCCACCGACCAGGGCGTGCTCGGCGCTATTTTCTGCGCGATGCTGATGCTTCCCGTGTTGCGCGCCTGGACCAACCCGAGAACGGGGTTGGCCGAGCGAGTCTGGTTGAGTACGGCCTTGGTGCTCGCCGTCGCGACCGTCATCCTGAGTGCGTCGCGCGCAGGGCTGCTCGCTGCGGTACTAGTGCTCGGCATTCTGATGGCCCTCGAAATCGTGCGGTCGTCGGGCCGGCAGAGACTTCGCCTCGTGGGGATTGCCACCCTTGCGGGCATGCTCCTCATCGGCGGGGCGCTGGCCGTGCCCTTCACCCGCAATCGTGTGCTCGGCGCGAGCCCGCTCTCGACACAGTCCCTCGAGGGCCGGTTCACGTTTTGGAGCGATGCCGCTGGGGTAGTGGCTGAGCATCCGCTCGGCGTCGGAGTGAGCGGATTCCTCAACGCCAATGCGGGCAACTCCACGAGTGAATCGGTGTTGGATTCTCCGCACAACGGGGTCTTGCAGGTTCTTCTGGCCGGCGGCATTCCGCTGCTCATCGTGGTCGGCGGTCTCTTCATCACGGCCGCGGTGTTCGGTCTTCGCTCCTGGCGACGGTTGCCTAATGCCGAGCCGACTGCGGCAATGCGCGGTCCGGCCGCATCCCCGAAAACGGATGCCGCCCGTCGCGACGTTCTCGCCGGCTCCCTCGCGGCCCTCGGTGGGTTCGGTGTTGCCCTGCTCACGCACTTCACGGCGCCGTCAACGACCATCGTCGCCGCCCTCCTGCTGGGAATCCTCGTGGCAGGCAGGCCGGAAGGCGGGCTGCGAATTCGCCTGCGGTCGAGTTCGCAGCGCAGAACTGCGGCGGCCGGTCGTTCAATTCTGCTGGCGGTTTGGTCAATCTGGCTGATTGTCGTGGTCAGCGCCGAAGTTCCCCTCGCCACAGGCGTCGAGCACGCAGCCCGCGGCGAGATCGCCGCAGCCGAAAGCGCGTTCAGCACCGCCTCCGCCATTCGTCCGTGGGATGCCGACCTCTCCGGAATCGCCGCCCAGTCATTCGCCGCTGCCGCAGATGCCGGCGTTCCCGGAGCCTCCGCACGCGCGATCGATTGGGCAGAGCGGTCACGAGTCGGGCTTCCCCACACCGTGGCTACCGAGCGCGCGCTCGCGGTGGGGCAATTCACCGAGGGTGATGTGGCCGGTGCCGCGAAGACCCTGGCCCCACTGGTGGAATTGGCACCGCAGGACGCTGCCATCGCCGTGCAGAACGCCATCGTTCTTTATACAAACCAGGATGCCGCTGGCGCACGGCGTGAGGTCGAGCGAGCCCTCAAGCTGGACCCGGACAACGAAGTCGCACTCCAACTCGCGGCGATTCTGCGAACCCAGCCCGAATAAGCACGCGCTACACGGACTGAATGAGCCCGGTGTCGGTGCGCGCGATCGTTTTCGCATCGAACGTGGACGTCGGCCGCGCCGCAAGCGTGGTCACCGGCAGGGATCCGACCTCGCTGACGATGACGAGTCCCGGAGCACTGTTGGCTGATCGGCTGAGATCTTCGATCCACTGTCGGTTGAGTGTGGCGGCGTGCCGGCTGGCGAACGTGAAATACAGCGGGATGGCCGGATTGAGCCAGATCGAGCTGCGTCCGGAACCGGCCGTTGCCGAATCCTGCCAGGACAGCAGAAAACTCTCACCCCGGCGCAGCTTTTGCACGATCACGAGTTGCAGGTGAGCAAGGGTGCGATCGTCGATCTCCACGACGACGCGGTTATACGTGAGGGAACCCATGATTGCCTTCCTGATCGTTGCGAAACGATGCTGCTCCGCTCAGTATCTCGGCTGCACGGCCCAAGCACCAGAGTCCAACGTCCCATTCTCCCCGCACTGCGACGGGGCCGGGGCCCCGTCCGCAGGCCCAGTTTCTAACCGGGGCCCGCGGCCACAAGGTTGGCCCGGCATCCGCTCAACCGGCGTCGTCGTCGGTCGTGCCGGCGCGAACGCGCGCAATCGTCTCCCAGGCCGCGACGATGACCAGAACGACGGAGGTCGCGGCACCCAGCCCGAGCGGAGTCAGGAGTGCCCCCGCGGCACCGGTCAGGGCGAGCAGCCCGAGCCCGACGACGTGGGAGATGAGCAGCGTGCGCGCGACGATCCAGCGGAACAGCAGCAGCCCGACGAGATAGAACAGGGGCCCGCCCACAATGGTCACGGCCACCGCAAGCGTCATGGCATCTCCCGGGTGTTCCAGTACCGACTTGTCAGCGACCGAGGTGAGCACAATTCCCGCGATGATTATGGCGTGCACGTAGGTGTAGGCGAGCCGAGCGATCCGACCCGGCTCGCTCGACGCTGAAATCGCCTTGCTCCCGGCGCGCTCTCCGTGATCGAAATAGAGCCACCACATGGCGACGCCGTTCACAAAAGCGAGGAACAAGCCGAAGATTCCAACAACGGATGCCTCCTGGTCGACGAACGCGAACCCGGTCACCAGAAAGGACTCACCGACGGCGATGATCACGAACAGGGCGCTGCGCTCCGCGATATGGGGACCGGAGACGTCCCAGTCATCGACTCCCGGCGCCTTCAATCCGGGAAGGCGAAACCCGAGGCTCGCTGAGCCGTACTCAATCGCGAGGGCGATCAGCCAGGCCGGCAGCCGCAACGACAGTGGCAGGAGGGCTCCGCCGATCCAGAACAAGCTGGCGACCGAGAGCCACACCAGGATGCGCAGAAAAGTCGCGTGCAGGGCTGGGTCATGCCGGGCGAGGGCGAGCACCATGAAAACCGTGCGCCCCAGTTGCAGGGCAACGTAGGCGACAGCGAAGACCAGACCCTGATCTCCAAACGAATCGTAGATCGACGTGCTGATCACGAGGCCCACGAGCGAGAGGCCGATCACGACGCCGCGCACCGGGAGCCTCGCCGGGTCGAGCCAGTTCGTCACCCAGGTGGTGTAAACCCAGAGCCACCATAGAGCGAGCACCAGAATGATCGACTCGAGGGCACCGACCCAGGATTGGTTTGCGTAGAGGTAGCGCGACAGCTGGGTGAGCGCGAAGACGAAGATGAGATCGAAGAACAACTCGATATAGGTGACTCGGTCACTCCGGTCGGAATCACTCGGTCGCAGCAGGCTGCGGCGAAACCCTAGGCGCAAGATCCAGGCACGATGCTCAAGTGGATGCTGCTGCGTCATCTTCCCTGGTCTGCTCACGTTCCCAGTCTCCCCCGCACCCCGTGCGACACGCCCGGGTGGGGTGTGTTTTGACGGGTGGGCTGGGTGGCCGTAATGTATCTATACGTACCCCAAAGGTGCGGAAAGCCGCAGTGCTT
>NZ_FOCN01000014.1 GCF_900110125.1 Cryobacterium luteum | reverse complement strand
GCTGGCGACGAGGGAACGCTCGACCCGATCGAGATCCTCCACCAGCACGGAGGAACGCAGGCCGTCGAGCACCGTCACGATCACCCGGGCCTGCTCCAGCCCGAGCGCCCCGCTCTGCAGGGCGGCGCCGAGCACGGGGTAGGTGGGGGCGAGGGGCCGGCCGAGCAGCATGCGCTGGCCGGCTTTCTCGCCGAGCGCGGCACGCTGGCGCACCTCGGCGCGGGAGAGCCTGGCCAGGGTGCAGACCAGCTCGACCCCGCTGCGGCACCCGAGCCGCCGCGCCAACGTCGGCGCCGCCAGAGCCGCCGACGCACCCGCCACGCTCGGAGCCGCCCCCACCGCACCAGCATGTTCCGGGGCGGTACTCGGGGCGGCGGCACTCTGATCAACAGCAGCCTGAGCGGCGCAGCACATCCGACGTGGAGAGCACCCGAGCCCCGTCGACGACCCGGCCCACGCTCTCCAAAGCCAGCAGCATGCTCAGCGATTCCTCGTCACCGAGCAACCCAAACGACACCCCGCCCAACGCCGCCAACAAGGAATTCCTGGCCTGCTCCACCGCCACAATGGCGGCAGATGAACTGGACTCACTCGGGTTTTCCATGAACATGGGCGCCAGTGCCTCCTTCACAACGATTTTACCGCAAATCGAACAGAAAAGCGAGAAAAACTCAGAAGTGGTCTAGCGAAGTGATTTGGCGGCTTTCGCGAATTTTACGCCGCTGATTCCAGTAAATGCCTGAAATATCGCTCCTGCACCACTTCGCGAGATCGAAGTCATGAGTGATTTTCTGTCACGAATACGCGCCCTGCGAGTCGGGTGCGCCATCGTGCAGTCCGGAGGGAAATTTCCCTTGCCGAACGTCGGCCTAGGCGATACCATACAACCAAATGGTTGTATATCAAGACGTGAGTAACGAGACCGATCGCATTTTTCACGCGCTCGCGGATGCCACGCGCCGCGACATCGTCGTGCGGGTCGTGCAGCGAGAGCAGTCGGTGTCGACGCTCGCTGAGCGCTACGCCATGAGCTTCACCGCCGTGCAGAAGCACGTCGCCGTGCTCGAACGAGCGCACCTCATCGTCAAAGAGCGTCGCGGTCGGGAACAAATCGTGCGCAGCAACCCTGACACGCTGCGCAAAGCCACGGTACTGCTGCAGCACTATGAAGAACTCTGGCGGGATCGCGCCCAGAGCATCAGTGACATCTTGTCCCAGGGTGTCGCGGAACAAGAAAAAGGAGAAGAATCATGACCGTCGTCAGTTCACAGACAGATCCTGAGGCGTTGACCCTCACCTTTGTGGCCGAATTCGACGCGAACGTCGAACGTGTCTGGCAGATCTGGGAGGATCCGCGCCAGCTGGAGCGCTGGTGGGGGCCGCCCACCTGGCCAGCCACCTTCGACCGCCACGACTTCGTACCCGGCGGAAGATCGAAGTATTACATGACCGGCCCCGACGGCGAGAAGGCGCGCGGCTGGTGGGTGACCACCGCCATCCGCTCGCCCGAGCATTTGGAATTTGACGATGGCTTCGCCGATGACGACGGTGAGCCCACCGGTGAACTGGGGGTGACGCACGCGGTGGTCACCCTGGAGCAGGTTGAAGCGGGAACACGCATGACCGTTTTCAGCACCTTCGAGACCGCCGAGCAGCTGCAGAAGATGATGGATATGGGCATGGAAGAGGGCATGCGTGAGGCGATGGGCCAAATCGACAGCCTGCTCGCCGAGGCGCGGGCGTAATCCCCGAGCAGAATGAAAATCGCTCCCGAAAGTACATTTCGGGAGCGATTTTCGGACGGCTGGTCTAAGCCGCTATCGACCTGCGTCGCGCACCCGGCCTGTATTACACGGCGGAGCGAGTCTCATTCGCGAAGGTGGCCACGTCGATGACGAAACGGTAGCGTACGTCGCTGCGGACGACGCGCTCGTAGGCCTCGTTGACCTGATCGACCGAGATGATCTCGATGTCGGCGCCGATCCCGTGGGCAGCACAGAAGTCGAGCATCTCCTGTGTCTGACGGATGCCGCCGATCTTCGAGCCGGCGATTGAGCGCCGCTGGGAGGCGAGCCAGAACATCTTCACGCTGTCGGGTTCAGTAGGAATTCCCACGTGTACGAGGGTGCCGTCGAGTGCGAGCAGCTGCAGGTAGCGTTCCATATCGAGGTTCGCGGCCACCGTGTTCACGATGAGGTCGAAGTGGTTCTCCAGTTCTGTGAACGTGGTCGGGTCACTCGTGGCGAAGTAGTGGTCTGCGCCGAAGCGCAGGCCATCCTCCTGCTTGCTCAGGGTCTGGCTGAGTACGGTGACCTCGGCGCCGAGCGCGTGCGCGATCTTCACGCCCATGTGCCCCAGGCCGCCCATGCCGAGGATAGCGACCTTCTTTCCGGGGCCCGCTTTCCAATTCTTGAGCGGAGAGTACAGCGTGATGCCGGCGCAGAGCAGGGGAGCGGCCTCGGAAAGCTCGATGCCGTTCGGGATGCCCAGAACGAAGTTTTCGTCCACAACGACTGCGGTGCTGTAGCCGCCGTTGGTGGGAGTTCCGTCGTAGTACCGCGAGTTGTAGGTGCCCACTTCACCCTTCAGGCAGTACTGCTCCTCCCCGGCCAGACAGTTGACGCACTCGCGACAGGAGTCCACGAAGCATCCCACCCCAACGCGGTCGCCCACGCGGTAACGGGTGACATCGCTGCCGACGGCTGAAACGATGCCGGCGATTTCGTGGCCGGGGACCATAGGAAACAGTCCAACGTCCCACTCGTCGCGGGCCTGGTGAATGTCGGAGTGGCAGATACCCGAGAACTTGATATCGATGGCCACGTCGTGGGCGCCGGGCGTGCGCACCTCGATCGTGGTGCGTAGGAGTGGCTGGCCAGCTGCGGGGGCGGCGATGGCGGGAACGGTAGTCGTCATAAGAAACTCTTCCAGTACGGGTGATGGAATGCGGGGGGACCCCGTGCCGTGGCACGTGTCGACGGTGAGATCCGCTGCTTCAACGCTACGCGAAGCGGGTGGCATTGTCAGGACCGCAGGGGGTTCTGACAGACCCTCCCTGGGCATCCGCTTGTCAGGCAGTCCACTGATGCGTTGGGACGGGAAGAGTACGCTGTGCCGCATGAGAGCTGCCGTGTACCGCCACTACGGACCGCCGAGCTTTGTGCACGTCGAGAATGCGCTGTCGTCGGTTCCCCGTCCGGGCGAGCTGCTTGTGCGCGTCTACGCCAGCACCGTGAATCGCACGGACTGCGGCTTTCTGAGCGGCAAGCCACGTGTGGTTCGATTTTTCAGCGGTCTGCGTGCGCCGCGAGCGACGATTCTCGGCTGCGAGTTCGCCGGTGACGTCGCCGCGGTCGGCTCCGGCGTGCGGTCGTTCACGGTCGGGCAGCGAGTGTTCGGCTACAACGCGGTGAAGTTTGGTGGGCATGCGGAATACCTGACCATCTCCGAAACAGATCTGGTTGCCGAGATTCCGGCGGGATGGTCGTACGGCGAGGCCGCACCGATCGTGGAGGGTGCCCACTATGCGCTCAACATGATTCGCGCGGCGAAGATCACGGCCGGGCAGAAGGTGCTGGTCAACGGAGGCACCGGGGGAATCGGTTCGGCAGCAGTGCAATTGCTCGTGCACCTCGGCGCTCGAGTCACCGCGGTCTGCGCCACGGCGCACCTGTCTGTGCTCGACTCCCTCGGTGCCGAGCGGGTCGTCGACTATACCCGGGATGACTTCACGACTCTCGATGACGAATTTGACGTGGTGCTCGATGCGGTCGGCAAGAGCAGTTTCGGGCGTTGCCGGCGGCTGCTCGTTCCCGGGGGGATCTACGTGTCGTCCGAGCTTGGTTCGATGTGGCAGAACCCGGTGTTGGCCGTGACCACCCCGCTGCTGCGCCGCAAACGCGTGCTGTTTCCCATCCCGAAGGACACCCGAGACGATGTGTTGCTGCTCAAGGGGCTGGCCGAATCGGGTGAGTTTCGGCCGATAATCGACCGCACCTATTCCCTCGAACAGATTCGTGAGGCCTACGAGTACGTGGCGGTCGGCCAGAAGATCGGCAACGTCGTCATTCGCGTTCGCGACGAGAGCTCTGGGCAGTAGCCGCCTGACGCCCGCGGAAGGCGATCATATTCATCCGATTGCCGCAGCGCACGCTGCAGAACCGCTTGGACCCATTGCGGGAGAGATCGAGCACCAGGCCGGTGCAGGCATCCGCTTCGCACATGCGCAGGCGACCCATTTCGTCACTGCGGATCACGTCGATCAGGGCCAGTGCCGCCTCGACGCGCATGCGCTCCCCGAGCGGTGCCTCGGGCACCGTCGCGTGCAGGTGCCAGTCCGACACGTCATGGCGCGCCAGCTGGGGCAGCGCCTTCGCCTCGCGCAGCATGCGGTTGACCTCGACCACGGCATCATCGCGGTCGAGGGTCCAGACTCGGCGGAGCAGCGCACGGGTCTGCCGAACGTCGGCCAGTTCGGCGTCGTTCCCGTCGATGCGCCCGGTGAACGGAATCGGCGCGAGGAGCGTCGCAAGGTCCTCAAGAGTCTCGAGCTCGTCCCGGCCGCTGCGGGAGGCCCCGGGATCGGTGTCGCCGAGCAGGACCACGAATTCGAGGGCCTCTTCGGTGTCAGGGGCAAAATGCAAGTTGACTCCTTAACAATTCGGTCCTACCGTAAGTGGTGAACATAGTTTAGCCCATGACTAAAGGATTCTTCATGAAGCTGTCCTCACTACCCGGGAGCCTGATCATCGCTGCCGTCGCCGCTCTCTCTTTCGGAACCTCGGGCGCCCTGGTCAAGCCGATGCTCGAGGCCGGCTGGTCGCCGACCGCGGCTGTCACCGCTCGCGCACTAACGGCGGGGGTGGTGTTGCTGCCATTCGCGCTCTACTCATTGCGCGGTCGCTGGTCGGTGCTGTGGCTGGGCCGCTGGCGGGTGTTGGGCATGGGGATCGTGGGTGTCGCGGCCACCCAGCTCGCCTATTTCGCTGCCCTGCAAACTATTCCAGTCTCCACCGCACTACTGATTGAATTTCTCGCGCCGCTGATTCTGGTCGGTTTTGTGTGGGTCTCGACGAAACGGATGCCGCGGCGCACGGTTCTTCTCGGCTCGGCCCTCGCCGTGGCCGGGTTGGTGCTCGTCATCGGACCCGGCGCGATTCGGGCCGTCGACCCGGTGGGAGTGGTGTTCGCGTTCGGAGCGGCGATTGCCTGTGCGGTGTTCTTTGTCGTCGCCGCGCGCCCGGCCGAAGGGCTGCCGCCGATCGCGCTTGCCGCGTTTGGTCTGCTGGTGGGCGGCGTGGTGCTCGGTGTGCTCGGCGTTTGCGGTCTGCTGCCGTTCACGGCCTCTTTTGCCGACCTGAACGTGCTGGACACGGTGCTGCCCTGGTGGGTGCCGCTGCTCGTTCTCGCCGTCATCAGTACGGCGGTCGCCTACGCGGCCGGCATTACCGCGGCCGGACGACTCGGGTCGCGGCTGGCATCGTTTGTCGGGCTGCTCGAGGTGATCTTCGCATCGCTGTTCGCCTGGCTGTTGCTCGGGGAACAACTCACCCCGGTGCAGCTGCTCGGCGGGCTGCTCATTCTTGGTGGCATTGCGGCCGTGGGCGAGGAGCGGGTCGAGCTGGCGGCAGAGTCGCTGCCGCCAGAGGAGCCGCTGCGGCACGAGGCCGCGGTCGTGGACTCCGGAGAGGCGACGGCCGCGGCATCCACTCACTGAGACTTCAGTCGCTGAACGTCTTGCCGCCAAACGCGACGAGGTGGTGTTCGGAAGCGGCCAGCAGGTGTTCGTAGACCGCGAGCACGTCGGGAGCGGTGACACCCTCGGTCGCAGCGGTAAGGTCGGCGATGTCGAGTTCTTCCACGGTGCGGGCAGCGTTCATCGCAGCGTCCAGACTCACGGAACCCTCGGCAAGCAGGGTGTCGTAGAGATTCTGGGTGACGTCGGTAGAGAACACACCGGCGGCCAGCCCGACCGTTGGATCGGCGATGTCGTAGCGTTCGAGCAGCGTGCCGACGGCATCGCTGTGCTTCGTTTCAGAACTCAGGATGCGAGTGAAGACAGCGGCGTCGTACTGTTGGGAGAACGCGAGGTAAAGATCGTGCGCGAGCTTCTCCTCGGCAGCCATCGCCGCGAGCGCGGTGGCCTGTTCGCCGGTGACGGTGCCGCTGGGCACATCGGTGAGCCCCGCGCCGGAGCCGGGCATGCCTGAGCCGGCGTGATCGGAGCCCGTTGCGTGATTGGAGCTGTCGTTCTTTGCGTTGCTCTGGTGCCCCGACATTCCGGTGACGGCTTCACTCCTTGTCGAACGCGCGCCCGCTCCGTTCGCTGCCGCATCGCCGTTTCGCAGGGCGGCGGCCAGGCTCGGAGTCGCGATGAGGGCGGTGATGACGACGCCTGTAGCGATCGCCGAGGTGATGATGATCTTCCTGCGCATGGTGTGCTCCCTTTTCGTTGGTGACTCCACGATGTCGCTCGGGGGTGCAGACGATCTGGCGACCGTATGGAGTTGGTGTGGAGAACGCGAGCGCTGCGGCATCCGCTTGCCGAGCCAAAGCTAGGGTGAAGTATGCCCACGGTGCTGGTAGTTGAAGACGAACGCGATATTCGCGAACTGCTGCGGCGCTATCTGGAACGTGCTGGGTTCTTTGTTTTCACGACCCCATCGGGTGCCGAGGCGCTCACACTGCTGACGGCGGCCGACCTGGTGATACTCGACCTCGGCCTGCCCGACATCGACGGCACCGATATTCTGCGGGAGATCCATGCCCTCGGCACCCTGCCGGTCATCGTGCTGACCGCGCGCAGCACCACCGAAGACCGCATTCACGGCCTCGAGCTCGGTGCCGACGACTATGTGACCAAGCCGTTCAGTCCCGCTGAGGTGGTGCTGCGGGTGCAGGCCGTGCTGCACCGGTACAGCGGGCCGCCGGCCGACGTTGGCCCGGTCACTTACGGCGACCAGCGGCTGCGCATCGACGAGAGCTCGCACCAGGCCTGGCTCGACGGGATCATGCTCGACCTCACCCCCACCGAATGGGGCCTGCTCGCAGCGGTGGCGACGGCACCCGGGCGCGTTTATTCTCGCTACGAACTGGTGAACCGGGTGCGCGGGTACGAATATGTCGGCTATGAGCGCACCATCGACTCCCATATCAAGAACTTGCGCCGCAAGCTGGGTGTGACCGGAGCGGATGTCGTGCAGACGGTTCTCGGAGTCGGCTACCGGCTCGGACTGACCCAGGACCGGTCATGACCCGCCTTGGCTCGCTGGGTCGACGCCTGCTGCTGGCGTTTGTCATGGTCTCTATTTCGTCAGTGCTCGTGCTGAGCGGCGCCGCGCTCGTCGGGGTTGATCGGGGCGTTCAAGCTGACCGCGCGCACATTGCGGCTACGGCGGCGTCTGCCGGAGCCGACGCGTACGTTCAGGCCGGCGGCTGGCAAACGGCAGACCTCAGCCGGGTTTTCGCGATCGGTGCTGCGGCATCGGCTCGTGTTGCGGTAGCGGATGCGAGCGGAGTCACGTTGCAGGCCCGCACCGGTGGCCCGGGCCAGGGGAGGGGGGAGAACACCGTCATCCTGCCGATTGTCGCCGACGACGTGGAGGTCGGTACGGTTCGTCTGAGCTTCGGTGGCAACGCGGGAAACGGTGTGCGGAACGTCGCCTGGACCTGGATTGGTGTCGCCGCGGTTGTCGCGCTCGCCGTCGCGCTCGCCGCGAGCTGGCTGGTGACCCGTCGCCTGGTGCGCCCGATCCGCGCAATGACGGATGCCGCCCACTCGTTCACGGCCGGCAACCGGCAGTCCCGTGCCCCATCGGGGGCGCCGGGGGAACTCGGCGAACTCGCCGTCGCCTTCAACGACATGGCGGATTCGGTCATGGGCTCGGAGCGGGACCGCCGAACCCTCACCGCCGATGTTGCGCACGAACTCCGCACACCGCTGGCCGCCCTGCAGGCCGGGCTCGAAGAACTGCGGGACGGGCTCGTTGCGCCCACACCCGCAGGGCTCGCGGGCCTGCACGATCAGTCCCTGCGTCTCGGACGGGTCGTAGCGGATCTGGCCGAGCTCTCGGCGGTCGAGACGGCCGGCTTATCGCTGCAACTGGCATCGGTTGACCTGGCCCAGGTCGCCAGGGAGGAAGTGGCCCAACACGAAGCACGGTTGCGAGTGGCGGCGGTGCGCGTCAGCGTCGAGGCCCTGGACCCAGTCTTCGTTCGAGCGGATGCTGACCGGCTGCACCAGGCCATCGCCAACCTGCTCGCCAATGCCGCGCGGTATTGCCGCCCCGGCGACAGCGTGCGGCTGACTGTTTGGGAGGCGGACGGAGTGGCCGCGCTCGAGGTCGCCGATAGTGGTCCCGGCATTCCCGCCGACGAACTTCCGCATATCTTCGACCGGCTGTGGCGCGGTCGCGCTGCCCGGCAGGTTGCCGGTTCGGGCATCGGCCTGGCTCTGGTGCGCGAGATCGTCACGCGGCACGGTGGAACCATCGCCGCGGCATCCGCTGGGGGTGAGGGAACGACGATCACGATCCGCTTGCCGGCCAGGCCCTGATCGCCGAGCTCAAGCCGATCAGTCGTGAGTGGGTCGACGTCGAAGCTTGAAGCAGAGTGCCCCGCCGCACCGTGTGGCGGGGCACTCTGCTTCGCAGGCGATCTAGTCGTTTGCGCGTGCGCCGACCGGGCCGAACATGGCGTCGACGTCGGCGAGCTCCAGGTCGGCGGTCGCCTGAATGAGGGCGAGCAGTTCCGGGTCCAGGCCGGGCGCGAACTCCTCGAGGCGTTCCGCCGAGATCATCGACGGAACGCCGGCGGGAGCCTGCTCGGTCGCATCGAGCTTCGTGCCGTCCTTCGACGGCGACATGCCCCGATAGATCTTGCCAGCCTCCGACTGCCCGGCGAGGTCGAAGGTGTACTGCTTACTGTGCAGGCCCAGGTCGACGAGCCGTTTGACCTCCGGAAATTTTTCGGCGTTGGTTTTCGGAATCGGAAGCAGAGTCTTCCAGTTCACGCCGAGGGTTTCGAGCGCCTTCGCAAAGCCGTTCTCGTGTGCCTGGTCCCGCACGATCAGATATGAAATCGTCGACCGGGCCGTCTTGTTGTCGGTCATCTCGTAGATTCGGCACTTCTGCAGGCGCCCGGTGGATTCCAGCATGAGGTTGTACAGCAGGTCGAGAACGAGATTACCTGAGTTGTAGACGTAGCTGCCGCTCCACGGGTTGCCCACCGAATCAACGGGCAGGGCGCCCTGCGCACCCACCAGATAATGATGGATGTTGCCCTGGGTGAGGGCCAGTTCGAGTGGGATTTTGCCGCCCGCGCCAGGGATGTCCAGCGGATCGGTCGGCTTGCCCTGATAGCGCGGCGAGCCGTCGAGCAGCCGCGAGATCGTGGTTCCGATGAGCTCGACGTGGCTGATCTCTTCGGTGCCCGCCAGATCGGAGGGCTTCGCGTATGGCATTTGCTTCGGCTGGTGTTGTCACACGCGGTCCGCCCGGCAACCGACGGCGCACCGGTCGACTCCGAGCCCCTCGCGATCTAGGCTGGCAGCCATGACCGGCAAGAAAGATCGCAGCGACGCACGTGTGAATGTGGCTCGCTACCGGGTAGAGCGGATGTTGCCGCCCGAGCAGGCAGACACCGCCGCGACAGAAGCGACCGAGCGGGAGACGAACGCGGCCGGGCAGTCCATGATGGAGGCCCGCGCCCAGTATGTGGAAATGGCCATCCAGCAGGCAATTCGGCGCGGCGAGTTCGACAACCTGCCCGGCGCTGGCAAGCCGCTCGCTAACCTCGACCGCGGGTATGACCCGGACTGGTGGATTCGCCAGAAGATTGAGAGCGAGAAGATCACCGGGCTCGGACCCCCCGCTCTCACCCTGCGTACCGAGAACGCCGAGCTCGACGCCCGCCTCGACCGCGCGCACTCCGAGGCTGCGGTGACGGAGATTCTCAACGATTTCAACAGTCGCGTCGTGGCCGCACGCCGGCAATTGCAGGGCGGGCCGCCCGTGGTCACCCCTACCCGTGATGTGGCGGAACAGCTCGCACTCTGGCAGGAGCGCCGGGCCGCGCGAAGCGATGCGGCCAGGCTCGCACGGGAGCAAGAGGCGGCTGCGCTCGCCGCGATGACGTGGCGCGAGCGCCGGCGCGCTCGCTCTCAATGACCTCATGATTCGCGAGAACCTTCAAGCGACCATCAAACGTTTGTCGCCCTAACGCAAGGCATCGTCGGGAAACATTACCGTGCCTCGGGTGTTATCCCTCATATGAAGACCATTGTGTACAGCGAAACCGGTGACCCGTCCGTGCTCCACCTCGTCGAGCGTCCGGTGACCGAGCCCGGAGCCGGCGAAGTTCGGGTGCGAATCGTGGTTAGTGGAGTGAACCCGACTGACTGGAAGTCGCGCCGCGGCGCGGGTGCGGGGGAGGCCCTCACGTTCGCTGACGTGGTGCCGAACCAGGACGGCGCGGGATTCGTCGATGCGGTCGGAGCCGGTGTCTCTAACGTGGCCGTCGGCGATCGCGTGTGGCTCGCGCTCGCCGCCTACCAGCGGGCCGACAGTGGAACTGCCCAGGAACTTGCGGTGCTTCCGGCGGAACGCGTCTTTCTGCTGCCATCCCCCGCCAGTTTCGACCAGGGAGCCAGCCTCGGGGTGCCGGCCATCACCGCATACCGGGCCCTCACCGTGGCCGAGGACGGGCCCCGGCGCCTGCATCTGGGAGCGCTCGACGGCAAGATCGTGCTCGTCGCAGGCGGTGCCGGCGCCGTCGGTCATGCCGCCATCCAGCTCGCTTGCTGGGCCGGTGCGACCGTGATCACGACGGTCAGCGGGCCAGCCAAGGCCGCACTGGCTTCCGCCGCCGGCGCACACCACGTGCTCATCTACACCGACTCCGACGCTGCCGCCGATATTCGGGCCATCGCACCCGACGGCGTCGACCTCATCGTCGAGGTGTCTCCCGCCCAGAACTCCGAACTCGACCTCGCAGTCATTCGCAACCGCGGATCGATCGCGGTCTACGCCAACAACGGGGGCGACCGGATGACCCTAGACGTGCGCAAGCACTTCAGCCTCAACGTGCGCTACCAGTTCGTACTGCTCTACACCGTGGGCATCGAGGTCGTGCAGCAGGCCGCCGCGAGCATCAACGAGGCTCTCGTGGACGGCGCGCTGGCCGTCGGAACGGATGCGGGACTGCCGCTGCACCGCTTCGACCTCGCGCACACGGCGGATGCCCACGCCCTCGTCGAAAGCGGGGTCACCGGAAAGGTGCTCATCGATGTCGCCGCGGGCTGATCCGGGATGGCCTGGTTCGTAAGCCGGGCCGGCGCACAACTCCTGCAATTTGAGGGGCGCAAATTGAACTTCCCCGTGCTTCTGCGGGTGTGGCGGCGCCCCGGTGAGAATTGCAGGAGTTATGCGCGCCGGGAGTTGTGCAGAGAGCCCCCTCACCGCGAACGGTGAGGGGGCTCATCGACCTGCGGCCTAGTACTCGCGGCGCGGGGCGCGCGGCGGGCGATCGCCCTGCTCGGCGGAGCGTGAGGCGCCGCCTTTGTCAGCACGCAGCTCGATGAGCTTGCCGCTGATGCGGGTGTTCTCGAGCTTGGAGAACACGTCGCCCGCCAGGTCAGCGGGAAGCTCGACCAGCGAGAACTCGGGCAGAATCTTGATGTGTCCAAAGTCGTCGCGGCTCAGGCCACCCTCGTTGGCGAGGGCGCCAACGATCTGACGCGGTTCCACCTTGTGCCGCTTGCCGACCTCGATGCGGTACTGCGCCATCGGCTTGCCGCTGGACCGCACCGGGCGTTCGCTGCGCACGGGGCGGTCGTCGCGGTCGCCGAAGTTGCTGCGCGGAGCGTAGCTGCCACGGTCGTCGCGGCTGCTGCCACGGTCGTCGCGACCAAAACGGTCGTTGCGGCCGCCACGCTCCGGGCGATCACCGCGCTGCTCAGAGCGTTCAACCCGCTCGTCGCGCTCGATGCGCTGCTGCGCCCGAACATCCTCGGCGGAGAGCAGCAGGGGAGTCTCGCCCTGGGACACCACGGCGAGGGCAGCGGCCACGTCGACCTCGGGCACGTCGTGGTGGGAGACGTAGTGCGCAATGATGTCCCGGAATTTGCTGATGCGGTCAGACTCGTCGAGTGCCGATGTGATGGCATCGTCGAAGCGGGTGAGGCGCGTCACGTTGACGTCCTCAACGCTTGGCAGCTGCATCTGGGTGAGCGGCTGGCGGGTGGCCTTCTCGATCGCGGAGAGCAGGCGGCGTTCGCGCGGGGTGACGAAGCTGATCGCCGCGCCCGAGCGGCCGGCCCGGCCGGTACGACCGATGCGGTGCACGTACGACTCGGTGTCGATCGGAATGTCGTAGTTGACCACGTGGCTGATGCGCTCCACGTCAAGGCCGCGAGCGGCGACATCCGTTGCAACGAGAATATCGAGCTTGCCGCTCTTGAGCTGGTTGATCGTGCGTTCGCGCTGCACCTGCTGCACGTCGCCGTTGATCGCCATGGCGGAATAGCCGCGCGCACGCAGCTTTTCGGCGAGCAACTCGGTCTCGTTCTTGGTGCGGGCGAAGATGATCATGCCCTCGAAGTTCTCGACCTCGAGAATGCGGGTGAGCGCGTCGAGCTTCTGCGGGTACGACACCATCAGGTAGCGCTGGGTGGTGTTCGCGCTGGTCGTGGTCTTACTCTTGACCGTGATCTCTTCGGGATCGTGCAGGTACTTCTTGGAGATACGGCGAATCTGGGCCGGCATCGTGGCCGAGAACAGCGCGACCTGCTTGTCGTCGGGGGTGTCGGCGAGAATGGTCTCGATGTCCTCGACGAAGCCCATGTTGAGCATCTCGTCGGCCTCATCGAGCACCAAAAACTTCAGCTCCGACAGGTCAAGGGTGCCCTTGGCGAGGTGGTCCATGATGCGACCGGGAGTACCCACGACGATGTGCACGCCGCGACGCAGGGCCGACAGCTGCTGGCCGTAGCCCTGTCCGCCGTAGACCGGAAGCACGTGCACGCCGCGCATGTGGGCGGCATACTTCTCGAAGGCCTCACAGACCTGCAGCGCGAGTTCGCGGGTGGGCGCAAGCACGAGGGCCTGCGGGTTCTTCTGCGATAGGTCGAGACGGTTGAGAATGGGCAGCGCGAATGCGGCCGTCTTGCCGGTACCGGTCTGGGCGAGTCCGACAACGTCGCGACCCTCCAGAAGCGGGGGAATAGTGGCGGCCTGAATGGCCGATGGGGTTTCGTAGCCGACGACTTTGAGCGCCTTGAGCATGGCGTCGTTGAGTCCGAGATCGGCAAAGGTCTTGGTTGCAGTGGCAGTTTCTGCCTCGTTCTGCGCAGTGGTGTCTGGTGCGGTCATAGTACAACGGTAGTCGAAGAGTTCGCCGTCGGCGTAAAGGCTCGTCCGGCGACTCCCAAAGCGGATGCCCGCGGCCGCGGCATCCGCTTGCCGTCGCGTCGGAGGGAGGGTGTGGATACCGCCGGAACCGGTTGGGCTGAACACCCGTAGTGGTGGCGGGATCGCGCTATTCTCGTTGGGTTCCGGGCAACGTCGCTCGGAGGGGGCTCATTGCTGAGTGAAGGGCACCGCCAATGTATCTGCACAGTTCTCGTGAGAACCCGAAAATGTCAGTGCGCTGGCGTGCGTCGCTCGCTGCCGCGCTCACGGTGCTGCTGGGCCTGGCGACCACCGGTGCCAGTGCCACCGCGATCGCAAGCGTAACGCGGGCAGTAGCCCTGCCGGCACCGTTCTCTCACTCGATATTCATCAACAACGACGCCGGTAATCGTGACCACCGCATGAGTCTGCCGACGTCCAGCACGAGCGTACGGTTCCTGCTCCCGTCCGAGGTCTCCGCACTCGATATCTCGCGCGTGGAATACAGCCTGTACGGCGAGAACTTCACCGTGGGTGGCGCCGTGTCGCTCGATGCCCAGAAGCGCAGCGTGACCATTCCTTTGCCGGCCGGATTCTTCTCCGTGACGCCCGGCCATCGCCCGTTGATCGGGCCGTCCGACGAAAACGGCGTGCCGGTTCATGCCGCCGGATACTACGGGTTCGAATTCACGGCCACCGGACCGACGGCACAGCCGCCGCGCCTTGGGCTCGGCTCGGGCGACCTCTTATCGGTCACCGCGGTCGTGGAACGTGGTACCGACACGGGTGAGCGCACTCCGGTCTTCAGCCTGCACCGTGACGATGTCGATTCCGTGAACACCAGGACGCAATATTTTTCCGCGCCCACGCAGTCCGTGCGCAAGGGTGATCGCGTCACCGTCACGGGGCCTCGCGGCTTCTGGACCGGCACCCCTCGTCCCTTTGTCTCACGCCAGGTCGCGCTCGGATCCGATCTCAACGAAGATTCGTTGGAGAACCTTCTGCTGCCCCAGGCGGTCTCCGCCGACGGAAGCAGAATCACCGTCACGGTTCGCGACCGTTCAGCATCCGATTCAGATATCGATGTGCAGCCGGGGGCAGCGCCCCTGATCGCCATCACCATGCTGACGGGTATTCCGTTCGGCCCGGGGGGCGCCGACGCCGTGGACGTGTATGTCCCCGTTCGCACGGCCCCGGGGGCACCGACGATGGGAACGCCGACCGCAGGACAGGCATCCGCTACCGTGCGCTGGACGGCCCCCACCGACGGCGGCGCCGCAATTCTCGGCTATCGGGTGCGAGCCTACGCGGGTGGCAAGCTCGTGACCACACGACTCGTGGTCGGCCGGGTGCAATCGGCGGTGGTGACCGGGCTGAGAAATGGCACCGCGTACACCTTTGATGTGGCGGCGGCCAACCGGATCGGCATCGGACCGGTCTGGAAACGATCGACGACGGTCACGCCCCGGGGGTAGTTTGGTGCTCCATCCCTGCGAAGCCGGGCCGCTCTGAAAGACTGGCCTGATGGACAACGCGTGCGCTGCATCCCGGAGTGGTGCTTGAAAGGAGATTCCATGCCCACCATGCAGCACAGTGCGCCGGATGGCGAACACTGCGAGTATTACGCCGACGGCAGCGTGAAAGCGCGCGGAACCAAAGCTGGCGGCGAGCTGGACGGGTACTGGGAGTGGTTCAGAAAAGACGGCAGCAAGATGCGCTCGGGTCATTTTTCCCGCGGTGACCAGGTTGGCGAGTGGATCACCTATGACCGTTCATCCGAACCGGTTAAGGTGACCCAGATAAAGCCGCAGCCCTAGGCTTTCAGAAAAGCGATCGCGGCTTCGCGGAAGGGCCTCGACGTGGGCGCATTAAAGTGGTTTCGACCGGGAATCTCGAAGAAACTCCCGTTGGGCGTGGCCTCGGCCAGTGCCCGCGAGGCGGCGAGAATGCTATCTTCGCTGCCGGTGGCGAACAGCAGCGGTTGCGTGGGGGCATTGGCTGGTCCAGGCTGCGAGCCGCCACGCATGCCTTCGACGAGCGCGACGAGCGCGGCGAGATCGTTGCCGGGCAGGGCCTTCGCCATGGTGAGATAGGTGCCGGTGAGGCGGTCGGTGACTTCCGCGCCGTGTTCGAGGTGGGCGCGGGCAGCCGCTATCCGAAATCGTTTGAGCGGATCGCCGTCGGGGATGCCGCCGAGCACCGCCTGGGTGATGCGCCCGCCGAGTTCGCGGGCGGCCTGCCAGCCGACGCGGGCGCCCAGGGAATAGCCGACGTAGCGCACCTCGGTGAGCAGATAGGCGTCGAGCACGGCCTCGACGTCGCCGACGAGTAGTTCCATTGTGTATGCCTCGGCCGAGTGCGGTTTGTCGCTCGCGCCGTGGCCGCGCTGGTCGATACCGATCACGTGAAAGCCGGCCCGGGTCAGGTCGCGCGTCCAACCGGTGGCGTGCCAGTTCGCGATCGCGCTCGACGCGAAGCCGTGTACCACGAGCACGGTCGGATGGTCGGGGTCGCCCAGCTCGTAGGTGGCCAGTTGCACCCCGTCGAGGGACGGGACAAAACGGTGCTCGGGGGCGCTTCGGCGCAACATTCCCCTATTTCACCACGGATGCCGCGGCGTCGGTTCCCCAAATCCACTCGCGACGGCCCTACCCGCGGTCGCACACCGAGACTATTCTGGGCCGTAAACAGGCCGTCCACGCCCGGTGGGTCGCCTGCTCAAAACGCCCTGCCAACGGCCCTCCAGAATTGAGGAGACGGTCATGTCGATAACTATGAACGCGCTGCAAATCAAATCGTTCGACACCCCGGATGAACGCGTCGCCGACATCGAGTTTGAGAGCGCCGGGCAGTTCGGCGTGCCGGCCGGCTGACTCCGTGTTCGCCGACCGAGCGGATGCCGGGCGCCAGCTGGCCGCCCGGCTGACGTCCCTGCGATCCAGCGACCCGGTGGTCGTGGGGCTTCCGCGCGGAGGCGTTCCAGTGGCGTCCGAGGTGGCGCGGGCGTTGCACGCGCCGCTGGATGTGATCGTGGTGCGCAAGCTCGGCCTGCCCATTGCACCCGAAGTAGCCATGGGCGCCATCGGCGAAGACGGTGTGCGTGTGCTGAACGACGACATCGTTCGGCAGGTTGGGGTGAGCGCGGGGAAGCTGCGCACCGTCGAATACCGCGAGCGGGCAGAGCTCGAGGCCAGGGAGGCGCTGTACCGCGGCGGGCGACGGCGGCTCGACCTGACCGGCCGGGTCGTGATCATCGTCGATGACGGCATAGCGACCGGTGCCACAGCGCGCGTCGCATGCCAGGTGGCCCGCCAGCGCGGAGCCGCCCGGGTCGTGATGGCCGCGCCCGTCATGCCGCCGGATGCCGATCTCCGGATGGGTGCCGACGAGATCGTCTTGGTCATCCAGCCGCCACAGTTTTGGGCGGTCGGTGCGCATTATCGAGACTTCACGCCGACGACTGACACCGAGGTGGTGGCGTTGCTCGCGGCGGGACCGGTCAGCTCGCCGGGCGCAGGGCCGACTGCACGATGACGACGTCGGGACCGTATTGCTCGTCGACGAACTTCTGGATGGTGCCGTCGTCGTAGAGAACAGACACCCACAGGTAACCGTTCATCGGCATCGACGTCAGCATCTGCGGCTGGTTGAGTCCGTCCTGGATGGCCTGGAGCGTGGCGTCGTCGCTCGCGCCAGCGCACACAGGGTTGGTCGCCGAATTGTGACGTTTCGGCTGCTCAGGCGCGGTCCGGTTACGCTGGGCACACACCAGAGCGAGTGGGAGCAGTCGTGAACGAGAACACAGCAGGGCTCAGCCCGGAGGTCATCGAGGGCGTTTTCGACCTCGCCCGCGACGGTCTCACCGGCCCGCTCGGCGAAATGATCGACGCCGGAGTCGGACTCGACGTCGTCAACACCCGCGGGGACACACTGCTGATCGTCGCGGCGTACCAGCAGCACGCCGAGACCGTCGCTGAGCTGCTGCGGCGCGGGGCGGACGCATCCGCTGTCAACGTCATGGGCCAGACCGCCATCTCCTGCGCGGTTTTTCGGGGCAATGAGGTGATTCTGCGGTTGCTGCTCGAAGCGGATGCCGACCCCCGCCTCGGCACACACAGTGGCGCGGCCATCGCCGACCAGTTCGGCCTGCCGAGGATGCGGGAGATCATCGAGTCGTACCCGCGCGACTGAGCAGCCAGAAACGACTGAGCAGCCAGAAACGACTGGGCAGCCAGAAAAAGGGCGCCTCCCGGATGGGAGACGCCCTCATTTAGACAATCTGGTTAGCGGCCGAGCCCGAGTCCGAGGTCTCCAAGAACGTCGTTGACGATCGAGTCGACGGAGCCGTCGATGTCGCCGCCGTCGACATCCGTGCCGACATCCGTGCCGTTGCCGGCGTCAAACGGGGCGGTGACGGGCGCTTCGATCGGAGTGACCACGTCGTTGCCGCTGCCGACGGACGCGTCGTTGCCGACCTCGTTGCCGGAGGCGACATCACCGATGTCGCTGTTGAGAGAATCGTTCACGAGCGGGCCGTTGACGACTCCGCCGTTGACGACTCCGCCGAACGAGGTGTCGTTGCCGAGCACGCCGTTGCCGGTCGAGTCGTTTCCCGAGAGGTCGAACAGGTCGCCGATGATGTCGAGGCGGTTCTGCTCGGACGAGCTGTCGGCGCTCGTGCTCGTGCTGCTGTTGTCGCGGTCGAGGGCCTGGGCCGGGGCGACGAAACCGCCGATGATGAGAGCGGATGCTGCGGCGCCGGTGATGCCCAGCGCGGTGATCTTGCGAATGTTCGTGTGCTTCGTGATCGTGTTCATGAGAGCTCCTATTCGTTGTTCTGTTCCGGCCCGATGTTTACTCGGGCCGCACAGATGGTCCGGAGCCCCGACGGATCGGGTTTGGTCGGCCTACCCCAAATGGGTGTCCTGGGCGGATCTGAACGCGTATCAGGCTCGTGGCGACCCGCGCAGATCGCCGTCACGAGCGGCATCCGCTGGTCGCTGCGGCGAAACCTGAGAACAGTCTGGCAACCCGCGCTGGATGGCAAGCGAGGACCTTGCGTCAGTCGAGCAGTCGAACGACACGCTCCCGCAACGCGTTGCTGCGCTCAGTGAAACCGCGCTGGCGGCGCACATACTCGGCCTTCCCGGCGGCAGTCTCGACCGGAACCGGCGTGTAGCCCCAGTCAACCAGGTCGTAGGGGGAGGCCTCCATGTCGAGCTGGCGAATGTCGCGGGCGAGCTCGAAGGAGTCGAGCAGCACCTCGCCGGGAACCAACGGGCCGAGCTTGATCACCCACTTATAGATGTCCATGCCGGCGTGCAGGCAGCCGGGCTGCTCCAGCGCCGGCTGATTCTCCCGCGTCGGCTGCAGCTGGTTGAGGGGCAGGGCTTCGGGTGTGAAGAACCGAAACGCGTCGAAATGGCTGCACGCTATGCGGTTTTCAAGGACGACGGCATCGGTATCGCCCTGGCCAAGGCGCAGCGGCGCGATGTGGCGGTGCTCACCCTGACGGTAGACCATCGCCCACTCGTGCAGTCCGAAACAGCCGAACTGGGCCGGCCGCTGTCGGGTCGCTGCGAGGAGTGCTCGGATGAAGGCGATGACGCGCTCATTCTTCTCGGAGAAGGCGGCGAAATCCACCTGGCTGTCGCTGCCCGTGGTGCGGTACCACTTCCAGTTCGCCCGAGGCTCGGTCGCGGCGCCCTGCAGGAGTGCGCCAGCGCCGGGATGCCAGCGGCGCAGCAGCCCAGGGCGAAATGGGTAGTAGGTGAACAGGAAATCGTCGACCGGATGCGTCTGGCCGGTCGCCGCCCGCTCGCGGCGACCACGGGTAAGCGCGTCGGCGCGCGCTTCGTGGGCCTGCTCGAGGGCCCGCCACTCGGCGGTCCCGAGCAGCCGGGTGGGGGTAGTCAGTTGCACTCCCACGACACTACGCCTGCAACCCGGGGCGTAGGCTTACGCGCCCAGGCCGAGCGTATTCAGGGCCGTCTCAAGTGCGCTCCGGGCGGCCCGATCAAGTCCGAGCAGCGGCAACGGCAGGTTGGGCGACCCGACGAGGCCGAGCGTCTCGGCCGCGGCGGACACGACTCGAAGGCTGCCGAACTGGCGGAAGATCGCCCAGAAAGGTTCGCGCTGAGACCGGTGAACGTAGTTGTGCCCTTCGTCGGTGCGCGCAAACGAGGCGCTCCCGCTACCTTCCCGCACGTTGGGAGTGCAGAGTACTGCCCATCCCGCGCGCAGAAGATGCGCGTTCGACGCGAATCAATGTCGTATCGCAGCCATCCCGCTGGTCGAGCTCGTCGAGAGCAAGGCAAACCGGCGCTGGCCGCCTGCAGGACCCAAACGTCTCGCTAGTCGAGCTCGCCATAGGCATGATCTGACTCAGTCTCAGCGTCGTTCCCGTGCGGCCGGCCCTATTTTTCCCAGTTGGGTTTTTCGGCGGGGGTGGCGGCACGGTTTTGGCCGCCGGGACGCCAGGTTTGGGTGGCGTCGAAGAGTAGGGGGCCGCGAACCCAGGGGCGGCCGTCGCGCATGTGTGCTCCGCCGTTTTCGCAGCGGCATTCGTGGCCACGGAAGCATCGAGGTATTCGGAGCGGCGGAGCACATCCGTCGTGGACAGCACCCGGGCTCCGTCGACCACCCGGCCGACGCTTTCGAGGGCGAGCAGAAGAGTCAACGATTCTTCATCGCCCAAGGACCCGAAGGACACTCCGCCCAAAGCCTCAAGCAATGCGTCCCGGGCCTGCTCCACCGCCACAATGACTGGGTTCGAGCTGGTCTCGTTCGGGTTTTCCATGAACATGGGCGCCATTGCCTCCTTGACGCCAATTTTCTCCAAGTCGAACACAAAAGCGAGGGAATCTCAATGCTTTCAACAAGCAAAATGGCGCGAGTTGAGGCTCGGGAATCATGCGCTTCGGCCTTGTGTCCCCCTTCGTTCGTGAGCATTTTGTCTAGCGATCCGGCGGTGGGTTGTGGTTGCCGGCATCGAAAAAGTGAAATTTATGAGCGAATTTGTGTCATCAAACTCGCAGACGAGATCCGACTGCGAAGGTTCTAACCCACATACTCCGCCGCGCTCGTATCCGGGCACATGTTCCGACCACGGGCCCAGCTTCTAAGCTCGGCCCGAGGATGCGTCTACGCGGCCAGAGGAGAGGCGCCGGCCTGCCAGCGGATGGCGCGCACCCCGGCTCGGGTGCCGTGTGTTTCAGCGTCGTGGCCGCGCAGACGGCGGCACTCGACGAGGTCCTCGGCCGGCGTGATGTGCGGGTCGCGGCAGGAGCTGTCGTAGCCGGTGTAGTCGATTTCAAGCAGGAGTTCATCGTCGGTCATGGTGGATCCACTTCGGCGGGGCGTCTCGTCTGAGCTGCCGGGCGAATGCACCTGCCGCAGCAGGCGGTTGCTTCGACGCGATTGTGCGCGAATTGTTGGCACGCGATCGGAATCGAAACCCAATGTCACTCTCCGACGATACTGGCGGAGCTGGTCTGTTCGTACGAGGGTAAGTGGCCGTCGTACGGAATGTCTGCATTGACGCGAAATTGTTTCATTTCGTTACACGGCGGTGATGCGCCGTTAACTTCGATTCGCGCGCTACCCGTGCGGGCGTACCCTCAAACTATGAAACGTGCACTCGCGCTCAGCCTGGTCGCCGGGCAATTTCTGTTGCTCGGGGCATTGGTATTTTTGCCGCACGGCTCGCTCTGGTCGACCGGCATCGGCGTCATCGTGGCCGCGATCGCGTTGGGGCTGGTCGGCGCGGCACTCGCGGTGCTCGGTGTCGTAGGACTCGGGCCGGCATTGACCGCGAGCCCGATTCCCCGCGAGCGCGCCCCGCTGATCACTTCGGGCGTCTACGGGCTCATGCGCAGCCCCATTTATGCGGGACTCATGACCGGCGGTGTCGCGCTCGTGCTGGTGGGGGCATCCGCTTGGCATGTGGTGGTGTGGATCGCGCTGGTCGCACTGCTGTCGGTGAAGACGCGGTGGGAAGAGCGGATGCTCGTGGCTGAGCACCCCGAATACCGCTCCTACGGTGCGCGCGCCGGTCGTTTCCTCCCCGGTGTCGGCCGGTTGGCCGAGCGCGGCTGAGCCGGGCAATTTCTCGTTCGTTGGCGGCTTGCGGTAACGAATTCGGCGTGACGGTGTTGCCCCCAGTATGACTATTCCGCTCTCCATCCTTGACCTCGCTCCGATTGCCCCCGGGCAGACCGCTCGGGAGAGCTTCGCGGCGAGTGTCGCGCTCGCGCAAAAGGCCGAAAAACACGGGTACGCGCGCGTCTGGTATGCCGAGCACCACAACATGCCGACCATCGGATCGTCGGCAACGAGCATTCTGATCGGCCACGTCGCCGGGCAGACCGCCACGATCCGACTGGGATCCGGGGGCGTCATGCTGCCCAACCACTCTCCCCTCGTGATCGCCGAGCAGTACGGCACCCTCGCCGAGCTCTACCCCGACCGCATCGATCTGGGCCTCGGGCGGGCACCCGGCAGCGACCAGAACACCGCTCGAGCGATGCGCCGCGACCCGCGCGCTTCCGACCAGTTTCCGCAGGACGTCATGGAGCTGCAGGCCTACCTGCGCGGCCAATCGATCGTGCCCGGCGTGCAGGCCGTTCCCGGCGCCGGCACCAATGTTCCGCTGTACATTCTGGGGTCGTCGCTGTTCGGTGCCGGACTCGCCGCCGCCCTCGGACTGCCCTACGCCTTCGCGTCGCACTTCGCACCCGATGCGCTGCACGACGCCATCGCGCTCTACCGCCGCGACTTCACTCCGTCGGAGCAGCTCGCCGCCCCGCACCTCATCGTGGCCGCCAACGTGATCGCGGCCGATGATAAAGCGGATGCCGTGCACCAGTTCGAGACCACCCGCCGCACCCGGGTACGCGGCATGCTCTCCCGCGGCCCGGCGACCCCAGAGTACAGCGACGACCAGATCGACGTCTTTCTGACCACGCCGGAGGGCCGCAATATCGCCAATATGATGCGTTATTCCGCGGTCGGCACGGCCGAAGAGGTGCGCGCCTATCTCGAGGAATTCGCCGCGGGAACCGGAGCCGACGAACTCATTCTCGCCCACCAGTCGCCGTTCATCGCTGGCCGCCTGCGCTCGGTGGAACTGACCGCCGATGCTATGAGCCTCGTCGCTGCCTGAGCTGGCAACATGACCCCCGACGCGCTCGTCGACCTCTGCCTGAGCCTGCCGCAAGCGATCGAAACGTTTCCGTTCGGTGAGGAGACGAGCGTGTTCAAGACCAGCGGAAACGGCAAGATTTTTGCCCTCGCGGCGCTGGCGAGCGAGCCGCTGACGGTGTCGCTCAAGTGCGATCCGGAGGAGAGTCGCGCCCTGCGCGAGGAGTTCCCGCTTTGGATCACGCCGGGCTATCACCTGAACAAGAAGCACTGGATCACGGTCGAGCTCGGCGGCCAGGTACCCGCCGAGCTCGTCGAGCAGTTGCTGCGCGACAGCCATGCGCTCGTGCGGCCCAGGGTGCCCCGCGCCAAGCTGGAGTAGCGCGCCGGTCGGCGTCGAGCCGTGAGTTTTGAGCCGTTGAATCGTTTAAATCGGGCTGAAAATCACGGCTCGGCGAGTGGCTCGCCGAGCGGGTCGGCCGCCGTCAGGTCGGCCAGGGCCATCCCGCCCACCGGCAGACCGGCCCAGGACAGCAGGGTCCAGCCCTCCTCGGGTGAGCCGGTCAGCTCGACCACGCCGGTGTTGTCGAGTTCGTTCTCGCCGGCAAAGGTCGCCGGCACGTTCTGCGCGCGGGCTGCGGTCCACACTCGGATGGCCGCGCCGTGGCTGAACACAGCAGCGACGTCCGCGGTCGCGGCTGCCACAGCGATGTCGGCGTCGAACCGTCGAAAGAAGTCATGACCGTCTTGAGCGCCGGGCATCCGCTGGTCGAGATCACCGGAACCCCAGGCCACCGCGGTTTGCAGATAGGTGCGAACGGATGCCCGATCGCGCAGCCCTTCGAGTGACCCCGCTTCGATCTCGTGCAGCCCGGTCGCGACCTGCACGTCGAGTCCGCGATCGGCGGCGAGCGGATGCGCCGTCAGGTGAGTGCGCAGCAGCGTCGACACAAAAATGGCGTCGATGGGGTCGGAGCGCAGGGCATCGGGAATGGCGGCGGCCTGACGCAGACCGAGATCGGTCAACCCCGGACCGGGATGCTCGGTGTCGAGCCGCCCGAGAACGTTGCCGGGAGTCTGGCCATGGCGGATCAGGAGAAGTCGCATAGTGTCTCCAGCATAAGCATTGGCCCTGCAGCATAGGGAACCCGGCCGGTTAGAGCTGTCGTGACGGGGAATGGCGCGTCCGCGCAGCGGAAAGTGGCAGCATGGTGGAGTTACCTTCGAGCGTGTCAACAGGAAGCAGCCCCATGACGATCATCAAAATCAACGCCATCACCGTGCCGAGCGACGGCGGCGACGAGCTTGCCCAGCGATTCGCCGCGCGCGCCGGCGCCGTCGACGACCGCCCCGGTTTCGAGGGCTTCGAACTACTCAAGCCCACCGATGACCGCCTGACCTGGCTCGTCGTGACCCGCTGGGCCGACGAGGAGTCGTTCCAAGCCTGGGTGAGTTCGCCGTCGTTCGCTCACGGCCACCGCAGTGAGACGCCGAAGGAAGGCGAACCGGCCGCGCGTCCCGTCGGTGTGAGCAGCGAGCTGTGGTCGTACACGATCGCCGGCGGTACCGCCCGTTAGTCAGGTGCTCGTCGGCAGTGACCGCGGCGCGCCGGCTCCCCGATCCGGTTCGGTTAGGCGGGCGGGCCGGAGGTCGACCCATCGGCGGGTTCCATGGTCTCGGTTTCGAGCAGCTCGGTGATGGACCGAAGGGTTTCTGGGGAAACATCCCCGAGCATCCTCGCCGCGAAGCTCACCACACGTTGAACGCGCAGGCTCTTCACGAACTCAAGTTGAGCGTCGACGCGTTCCGGCAGGTCGCCGTCGCCGAGCATGTATTCCGGGGGGATGCGGAAGAACTCGGCGATGCCGGTGAGCAGTGCCTGATCGGTGACGAGGGGGCCTTCGCCGGTGATCATGTAGGCCCAGCGTGCTCGCGAGAGGGTCAGGCCGCGTTCGTTCAAGCCCGCTTCGATCTGGCGATAGGTGTATGGCGTGTTGCCCTCGGCCACGACGACGTCGAGCAGCAGATTGAGCTTGCGTGCCAATTCCAGCTGCGGGCTCACCTCGCCGGCGCCTCGCGCGGCGCTCATTTGGCGACTCCCGCCAGAGTAGTGGTTCGGGCCTGGGTGCGCGCTTCGGCCCGATCGATTATGACCAGTTCGTCGGCGGTCACGGTCTGCCCGGAGCGCAACAGCAGGCTGTCGCGAATTTCGACGTGCCGCCGATAGAGGTGCACTCCGGGATTGCGCACGGTGAGCAGTTGTCGGGGGGAGAGCTTGCGTTCGATGCTGAGCTCGGGATTGTCGGCGAGGAGGCGCTGCCACAGCGGAGTGATCTGCCAGAGCAACACCCGGTCGCGAAAATTCTTCTTGGCGGCGGCCAGCGCATCGACGGCGGCGGTCAATCCGAGGCCGACGCCCATGCTGAGTGGTGCAAGGAGCAACACGAATTTCTGCACGGATTCACGCCAATCTGGCAGAACGAATGTCGGGTCGAGCGTCGTCTGGGTCGCACCGATGAGGCTGTTGATTGTATAAGCGAGAATGCATAGGCAACCGAGGCTCAAAATTATCAGTGCCACGCGAGTGGCGCTTCTGGTCTGTGCCCGCAGGTCGGCCACGCTGGCGGACAGCACCGAGATGGAAAAGAATGCGATGGTGACCCACGTTGTCGCCGCGTAGGCGGTGTAGGACCATTCGGCAATAAACGACTGGGAAATGTTGTTCGTCAGATGCCAGTCGCTGCCGAAGAAGAGGAGGGCCTGAACGAAGACGATCAGACCCGCAACCACGGCCGTGATTATTTTCCGCCTGCGTGCGATTTCAGACGCTGTAACCGCTTGTTGAACCATCACATCCGCCAAGCCCACCGTGGCGATAGCCAGCGCATGAAAAATGAAGTACGTCGCGTTGACACCGCCCAGTAAGGCATCCATAGCGTCGTAGACGGGCTTGGGTTGGAGGCTCATGGTTAGAGCGAAGGTGGCCAGGAACCAAAATAGTGGACGCCGACGTCCTTTTAAAACAGAGGGGACACAAAACGCTGCTGCTATCCACAGGACTGCAGACGCCGTTATCAGTATTAGTGCTTGCACTAGAGCACGCGTCCGAATCCGGTTTGAGTGCCGTGGGCCGCTTCTGGCCCGTCGTGCAGCATCATGAGGGCCAGTTGATCGCCGATGGCCTCGGCGAGAGCCTCCTGCTCGTCGGTGAACTGGCTGCGAGACAGTGCGTAGGCGATGGCATCCAGAGGAATCAGCGGGGCCAGCAGAGCCACCCGTTCCGCAGAGATCAATTCTTGTTCCTGGTCGAGGATCATGTGGCCGAATTCGTGATTGATGAATTGCTGGCGGTGCACCACCGAGCTGGTCGGTGCATGGTGGATGCGCTCAAAGCTTTCCCCGGCTACGGCGATCCAGAGCCCACACAGCCCAGCCTCAAGCATGCGCGGGGTCGCGGTCTGCACCACGATCTTCTTGCCACGCATCGTTTCCATGTGCTGGTGCAGCAAGTCGGCCGTGAGGGGTCGGGGCAGGTTTAGCGCGGCCACCATGGTGTGTGCTTGTTTCTGGCGTGACGCGTAGTCCATCGATACCCCCTATTTGCCCCGTTCATCCTACCGCTCGGCGAGTACGGCCGGAGCGGATGTCTGTACCGGCCTCACAAATAGGGTTAGGATAGACATGTCTAACGTGGCTTCCGGGGGGAAGCGGCTGCGGCGACGCTCGTGAGTGACGAATAATGCGGGGGCTCTGATCTCTGTGCCTGGCACGGGGTCCTTCGTCACTCATCGGGCAGTCGCCGCGTGCCACGCGGCCTGCACGACACTCGGCGCCCCACGGGGCGCCGAGTTGCGGCGGTACTCCGGCCCGAAAGCCGCGCGCATCCGCTGAAGGCTAAGAAACGTTACTTCGGCGCGACCGACCGTTTGCACCCGCCGTTAAGCTGAGCCAATGAGCACCGACCAAGAGCCCGAGCGAACAACTGCCGCCGAATCACCCGTCGAAGCGGCTCTCCCGGCTCGATCCCAGGCCCTGCTGCATGCCGTGACGAACTCCGTGGTGATCGCCGACGGCGCCATGGGCACCATGCTGCAGGAGCACAATCCTTCTCTCGACGACTACCAGCAGCTCGAGGGCTGCAACGAGATCCTCAACGTGAGCCGCCCCGACATCATCGCGGCCATCCACGATGTCTACCTCGAGACGGGCATCGACGCCATCGAAACCAACACCTTCGGAGCGAACTGGTCAAACTTGTCGGACTACGGCATCGAAGACCGCATCGAGGAACTCGCCTGGCTCGGCGCCGAGATCGCCCGCACCAGTGCCGAAAAGTTCGAAGCCCGCGACGGCCGGATGCGCTGGGTGCTCGGCTCGATGGGCCCCGGCACGAAACTGCCGAGCCTCGGCCACACCAGCTACGCCAACCTCAAGGCCACCTTCGCCGAGCAGGCGCTCGGCCTCATCCGCGGCGGCGCCGACGCGTTTCTCATCGAGACCTCGCAGGACCTGCTGCAGACCAAGAGCGCGGTGAACGGATGCAAGCAGGCTATTGCCGAGACCGGCATCCGCTTGCCCATTTTCGTCGAGGTGACGGTGGAGACCACCGGAACCATGCTGATGGGCAGCGAGATCGGGGCCGCGCTGACCGCGCTCGAGCCTCTCGGAATCGACGCGATCGGCCTGAACTGCGCCACCGGACCGACCGAGATGAGCGAGCACCTGCGCCACCTCAGTAAGTTCTCGCGCGTGCCTGTGATCTGTATGCCCAACGCCGGCCTGCCGCAGCTGACCAAGACCGGCGCGAGCTATCCGCTGACCCCCGACCAGCTGGCTGCGGCGCACGAACAGTTCGTGAAGGAGTTCGGGTTGGGCCTGGTCGGCGGATGCTGCGGCACGACTCCCGCGCACATGACCGCCGTGGTCGAACGGTTGCGGGGCGTCACCGTGAAACCCCGCGTTCTCGAAGCGGATGCCGGCGTCGCCAGCCTCTATCAGCACGTCAGCTTTGACCAGGACAGTGCCTTTCTGGCCATCGGCGAGCGCACCAACGCCAACGGCTCGCGCGCCTTTCGCGATGCCATGCTCGCTGAGAACTGGGACGACTGCGTCGACATCGCCCGCAGCCAGGTGCGCGACGGCGCCCACCTGCTCGACGTCTGCATCGACTACGTCGGCCGTGACGGTGTCGCCGATATGAAACAGGTCGTCTCCAGGCTCGCGAGCGCCTCGACCCTCCCGCTCGTCGTCGACTCCACGGAGCCGGCCGTGCTGCAGGCCGGCATGGAACTCATCGGCGGGCGCCCGGTCGTCAACTCGGTGAACTTTGAAGACGGTGAGGGCCCCACGTCGCGGTTTGGCCGCATCATGCCGCTCGTGAAGGAGCACGGCGCCGCCGTGATCGCGCTGACCATCGACGAAGAGGGACAGGCCCGCACCGCCGAACACAAGGTGCGCATCGCCACCCGGCTGGTCGACACTCTCGTCAACGTGTGGGGCATGCGGGTCGAGGACATCATCGTCGACGCGCTGACCTTTCCCATCGCGACCGGGCAGGAGGAAACCCGTCGCGACGGCATCGAGACCATCGAGGCGATCCGGCAGATCAAGGCGAAGTACCCCGGTATCCACACCACCCTCGGCGTCTCGAACGTGTCGTTCGGGCTCAATCCCGCCGCCCGTTCGGTGCTCAACTCGGTGTTTCTGCACGAAGCCACCGAGGCGGGACTCGACTCCGCTATCGTCAACTCCGCCAAGATCGTGCCGCTCGCCTCTGTGCCAGACGACCGCCGCAAGGTGGCGCTCGACCTGGTCTGGGACCGCCGCGAATACGACGCCGAAGGTACCCTCACCTACGACCCGCTCGTGGCGCTGCTCGATCTGTTCGCCGGCGTCGACTCGGCCGCCCTGAAAGATGAGCGCGCGGCCGAACTGGCCGCCCTGCCGGTGGGTGAGCGGCTGGAGCGACGCATCATCGACGGCGAGGCCAAGGGCCTGGAAGCCGACCTCGACCTCGCCCGGGCCAGCGGGCTCAGCGCCCTCGACATCGTCAACGTGCACCTGCTCGTTGGCATGCAGGTCGTCGGTGCCCGCTTCGGCAGCGGCGAGATGCAGCTGCCGTTCGTGCTGCAATCCGCGGAGGTCATGAAGGCCGCCGTCGCCCTGCTGGAGCCGCACATGGAAAAATCCGAAGCGGCCGGCAAGGGCACGATCGTGCTCGGCACCGTGCGCGGCGACGTGCACGACATCGGCAAGAACCTCGTCGACATCATCCTCACCAACAACGGCTACGACGTGATCAACATCGGCATCAAACAGCCGATCGCTGAGTTCATTCGCGTCGCCGAAGAGAACAACGCCGACGTCATCGGCATGAGCGGGCTGCTCGTGAAATCCACCGTCGTGATGAAGGAGAACCTGCTCGAACTCGAATCCCGCGGACTCGCCGGCAAATGGCCCATCCTGCTCGGTGGCGCCGCCCTCACCCGTTCCTATGTCGAGGACGACCTGGACAGCGTCTTCGCCGGGCAGGTGCGCTACGCCCGGGACGCCTTCGAGGGTCTCGCCCTGATGGAACCGCTCGTGGCCATCGCCCGTGGCGCCGACCCCCGTGCGGTCGGGCTGCCGCCGCTGAAGAAGCGCATCCATAAGAAGAGCCTGCTCACCCTCACCGAACCCGAAGAGATGCCCGGGCGTTCCGAGGTCGCGAGCAATAACCCGATTCCGGTACCGCCGTTCTGGGGCACCCGCATCGTCAAGGGTGTGGCGCTGGCCGATTTCTCGGCGTTTCTCGACGAACGCGCCACGTTCATGGGGCAGTGGGGGCTCAAGCCCAGCCGGGCCGAAGACGGCGCCAGCTATCAGGAACTGGTCGACACTGTCGGCCGGCCTCGCCTGCGCTACTGGCTCGACCGCATCCTGGGCGAGGGCATGCTCGACGCCTCCGTGGCCTACGGCTACTTTCCCGTGGTCGCCGAGGGCGACGACATGGTCGTGCTGCACCACGGCGACGACCCCGCCGGTCTGGTCGGTCAGGCCGGGTTGCTCGCCCCCGACGGCGGTAGTGGCGGCGAGCTCGGTACCGACCGCCTGCGGTTCAACTTCCCCCGACAACGGCGTGACAAGCACCTGTGCCTGGCCGACTTTGTGCGTTCCAGGGACACCGGGCAAACGGATGTCGTCGCCCTCCAGCTGGTCACCGCCGGCGCGAACGTGGACTCAGTGACGGCCAAAATGTTCGCCGCGAACCAGTACCGCGACTATATGGAACTCAACGGACTGACCATGCAGCTCACCGAGGCGCTGGCCGAGTACTGGCACTCGCGCATCCGCTTGGAATTCGGTGTGGGCGGCGAAGACCCGAGCGATATCGCCGGCATGTTCAAGCTCGAGTATCGCGGTGCGCGGTTCTCGCTCGGCTATCCGGCCTGCCCCGAGATGGAGGATCGCCGCAAGGTGGTCGAGCTGCTGAAGCCGGAGCGCATGGGAGTGGTGCTGTCGGAAGAGCTGCAGCTGCACCCCGAGCAGTCGACCGACGCGTTCGTGTTCCACCACCCGGAAGCGAAGTACTTCTCGGTGTAGCGGGCAGGCCCCGGGGGAGTTGCGCCGATGCGCTGGAGTTCCGGTTTGGCCGGAACTCCAGCGCATCGCGTGCAGCTGGACTTCCGCCAGTGCGCGCGAGTTCTGCCTCGCGCGCACCGGCGCAGCTCGCGCGCGGCGTGAAACGGATGCCGAGTCAACGGCGCGGTCCCAGGCGGGCTCGGCGGAGGGCGGCGAGCACGGCCGGGCCGATTAGGACGATGCCGACGACCGTGGTGATGGCGCGCACGGTGTCCCAGGTGAGGGTTGAGGTGACGAGCGAGTAAAGCGCGAACGAGGCCAGGTTCTGACCGGGGTCGGCGGCGGCCTCGTAGGAGATGCCGCTGCCGCTGCCGACGGCGAACGGCCAGAACCAGAGGTTCATCGCGAGCCCGAACAGGTACGAGGCGACCACGCCGTAGCCGGCCAGAAGGGCGATTTCACAGCGGATGCGCCACCGCTGCACCGTGGTGATTGACCAGCGGGGAAGGAGCCCAGCGCCGGCTCCGACCCAGCCGCAGGCGAACATCTGGAACGGAGTCCACGGGCCGAAGCCGCCCCAGAGCAGCGAGGATACCGCGATGGTGAGCAGTCCGAGCAGAAAACCGAACCGGGCGCCGTAGACCCGACCGGCCAGAATCAGCAGTACAAAGACCGCCTCGACTCCGCCGACACCGGCACCCGCGATGCGCACCGCGGCGCCGACGGCCGAGAGCACACCGAGCAGCGCCACGGTCTTGGCCGTGTACATCTCCCGGTCGAGGGTGAGGACGAGGCCCACGATGAGCGCCGGAATCAGCGCAAAGGCCACGATCGGAACCGCGACCTGCGCGTCGGCCGGAACCGCTCCGACGAAGAACGGCCAGGCGAATGCGGCCGCGGCGAGAACGCTGCCGCCCGTGAGAGTCCAGGCCGTAAAGCGGATGCTGCGGCGCGGCGATACGACAACGCTCACGAGAGCACTCCGATGGGAGCGGTGAGGCGCCCGGCGTGCATGCGCAGGGTGCGGGAGGCCAGGCTCTGCGCAAAGTCGTCGTCGTGGGTGGCGAAGATGACCGCGGCACTGTGACCGGCCGCCGTGAAAAGCGCAGCGCTTACGAGGGAGCGCGCCCGGTGGTCGAGGCCGCGGGTGGGTTCGTCGACGAGCAACAGGGCCGGCCGGGCCGCGAGCTGAATGGCCATCACGAGGCAGAGCCGTTCGCCGGCCGAAAGGTCGCGCGGGTGGCGCTCGAACAGGGGCGTGGCATCCGCTGCAGTGTCGAAGCCGAGCAGACGCGCAAAGGTCTGTGCCGTGTCAGCGCCGGTCAGCCCGCTATCGGCGCGGCGACACTCCTCGGCCACGGTGATGGCAAACAGCAGGTCATCAAAGTTCTCGGGCACGAGAGCCACCGCCTGGCGGCGGGTTCGCCGCTTCAAAGAATGGACATCGTGCCCGGCGACGATCACGGTGTCAGCCGCCGTCGGCAGCGCGATCGCCCGCAGCAGGCTGCTTTTGCCGGCGCCGTTGCTGCCGCGCAGCGCGATGAGCTCGCCGGCCGGCACGTTGAAGGACACGGCGTCGACGGCCAGGTGGTCTTTGTGCCGCACGCTCAGCCGACGGATGCTCGCAAGCGGCACCGCAGACGCGCTCGCGTTCGATTTCGGTGCGGTATCTTCGGTATCATCCGTCGTGAGGACCTGTTCGAGGGGGACCTCGTGCAGGCGGCTGCCTCGAATCTGCAGCCAGGCATCCGCTACCAGGGCGAACTCGCTCGTATTGTGTTCGGCGATGACGACGCAGACGCCGGCCTCGTGGGCCAGTTGGCCGAGCACGGTGCAGACCCGCTCACGGGCATTCGTGTCGAGGTCGGCGAGGGGCTCGTCGACGAGCAGCAGGATGGGATGGTTGACGAGGGCGGCGGCGATCGCGACGAGGCTGGCTTCACCGGCCGAGAGCTGCTCGATCGGGCGGTCGACCAGATGTTCAAGCTGCAGTCGCGCGGCAAGCTCGAGCACCCGGGCGTGCACGATCGATGGTGCCACATTGCGCACGGCCAAAGCGAAACCGATCTCGTCGTGCACTGTTTCGGCGGCAAAGCCGAGGCGCACGTTCTGCGCGACAAGCCCGACACAACCGGCGGTGTCGCGCGGGGGAGTCGCGGCCCGGTCGGCCCCGGCAATGTCAATGCTGCCGTGCTGCACGCCGTCATAGAAGTGCTGGAACAGGCCGCTCATGCTGTGCAGCAGGCTGGTCTTTCCCGATCCGGTCGCGCCGACGATCACCGTTAGGGAACCCGGCGCCAGCGTAACGTTGAGATCGTCGAGATGCCAGTCGCCTCTGAAATTTAAACCGGCATCGGCTAAGACTACCGGTGCCTCGCACACGCCGGGAACGACGCGGGCGGCCGCGAATCCTCGGGTCTCCATCGACGCTGCCAACGCGAGCGCGCGCTCGATGGTCTGCTCAAAAACCGGCACGAGCAGGGACGCGATCGAGCGCTCACCGCGCAGGGCGCGGGCCACCCGCACGCGCCGCACCGACTCCAGGAGGGCCGGAAAGGTGGCCCAGGCGATCACGAGCGAACGGGAAATCGCCCGCAGCGGCCCGCGGCCGGCACCGCGGGCGAACAGAGCCTGCACGTTGATGATGGCGTTGAGCAGCCCGAAGAACACGATGACGGCGGAGATCGGCAGGGCGCTGAGCGCCGCGTTGCCAAGACCGAGCAGGGTGATCGGGCCCAGCAGGGTGATGTGGCTGAATGGTGCGTCGAGCTGCAGCCGGGGAAGGTCGAGCAGCACCGGCCCGAGGCCGGCTCCGGCGCCGCCGAACACCACCCGGTAGACGACCCGCAGCAGCACGAAGCCGACGGCGAGCATGACTGCCGCGCGCAGCGGGGCCAGGCGCAGGCGAAACACTAGCTGCCGGGCGTGGGAGTTTCGGTGCCGGTGGTGTAGACGAGGCCGACGGACTGGCCGGGTTCGACCTCGAGCGTGCCGAGCCCTTCCATGGCGTAGTCCCAGTCAGCGTCGGGGCTGGCCTTCACCCAGAGAGCCCAGTAGGCGTAGGCCGGCGGCATCGAGGAACAGGTTTCGGTGAACGACTCCTGGCCCTCGACCACGACGGTTTCGTCGGCGGCCGGGCGGTCATTGACGCGGCAGACGATCTGGTCGCCGTATTCCACGCTGCCCTCCGTCGTGACGCCGATCGTGGCGAGGGATTCGCTCGCGGCAATCGCCTCGGTCGCGGCGACACAGTCGGTGACGGTATCGGCGTCGAGCGTGCCGAAGTCGACGACAACGGTGACGCCGGTGCAATCGGCCGGGGACGCCGCGGTAGTAGCGGATGCTGACGAACCGGCGCCAGCGCCGGTGGCAGTGGTGGCGCATCCGCTCAGGGCGGCGAGCAGCACGAGCGCGCCCAGCGTGGCGAAGGTGCGTCTGGGCGGGGTGAAAGTTGGCGCGGTGAGCTTCATTACTTCAGGGTACCTAGCGTTTAGAGGATGCCGGCGACTCGGTCGAGCCCGCCGCGGAGGTCGAGCAACAGATCATCGAGCGCTTCGATGCCGACTGACAGGCGCAGCATCCCGGCGGTGATGCCGAGGCGGGCGTTCAGGTCGGGGGCGAACGAAGCATGCGTCGTGGAGAGCGGATGCAGCACCATTGAGCGGGTGTCGCCGATTCCGGTCATGCGGCTGAACACGCGCAGTCCGTTGGTGAAGGCGCGGGCACCCTGGGTGCCGCCCTTGACGGTGACGGCGAAGACCGATCCGGTTCGTCCGTTGTAGTAGCGCTGCGCGATCTCGTGCAGCGGGCTGCTCGGCAGGCCGGCGTAGTCGACGACCTCGACCTCGGGCTGTTCTTCGAGCCAGTGCGCGATGGCAATGGAGTTGTCGACGTGGCGTTCCATGCGCAGCGACAGGGTTTCGATGCCCTGGTGCAGCAGAAAACCGTTGAACGGTGAGAGCGAGGGGCCGACATCGTTGACGACGGCCTCCCGCACGTATTGGGCGTAGGCGGCCGGCCCGAAGCGGTCGAGAAGTGAGGGCAGGCCGGTGCGCAGCGACTCAGTCAACAGCGGGTAGCGGCGTGAACTCGCCGCCCAGTCGAAGGTTCCGCCGTCGACGATAGCGCCGGACACTCCGGCGCCGTGGCCGCTGAGAAACTTCGTGGTGGAGTGCACGACGATGTCGGCGCCGTGCTCGAACGGGCGAATCAGGTACGGTGTGGCGACGGTGTTGTCGACGACGAGCGGGATGCCGTGGCGGCGGGCGACGGCGGCGATGCGGGCAATGTCGACGACGTCGTTGCGCGGGTTCGGGATGGTTTCGGTGAAGATGGCTTTGGTCTCGGGCCGAATCACGGCGTCCCAGGCTTCGTCGGAGTCGGTGTCCCAGACGTAGTCGACCTCGATGCCCATGCGGCGAAAGCTGCGGCCGAGCAGGATGCGGGTGCCGCCGTAGATGCTCGCGGTCGAGACGATGTGCTCGCCCGACTCGGCCAGGGCGAACAGGGCGGCGCTGATCGCGGCCTGCCCGCTCGAAACGGCCACGCAGGCGGTGCCGCCCTCGAGCGATGCCAGACGCTGCTCGGCGACCGCGTTCGTGGGGTTGCCCTGCCGAGAGTAGATGGGTTCGCGCGAGGCGCCGTTGAAACGTGCGGCCCCGTCGTCGAAGGAGTCGAAGACGTAGCCGGCGCTCAGGGTGAGCGGCGGAATGCGCGCACCGCGGTTCTCGTCGGCGTATTCGCCGACGTGCACCTGGCGGGTGTTGAAGCTGAAGCCGTCCCAGTCGGTGATCGGGTCGACAACATCGGAAGCGTCGGAATTCAGAATCGAAGCGGATGCTGGTGCGGGCGTGACCATGGAACTTCCTGTTGCGTCAATATGCGGCTGGAGCGGGGCATCCGCTGGTGCGCGGGTGGTCATCAAACGGCCGTCGGTGTATCGGCGGTTTCCCGCGCGACGAGCGCCGCGATGCGCACGACGGCCTCGCGCAGGGTGTCGGGGGAGCAGGCCAGGTTGAGGCGGGCAAAACCCGCTCCGCCGAGCCCGAACGACTCGCCGCTGTTGAGGGCGACGCGGGCGTCGTCGAGAATGCGCTGATAGGGGTTGTCCCCCAGTCCGACGTGGCGAAGATCCATCCAGGCAAGATAGCTGGCGCGCGGCCGGTGATAGATCACGGCGGGCAGGTGTTCGCGGAGAAGTTCAGAGAGCAGTAGATCGTTGGCGACAATTTGATCGATGGCATTGTCAAGCCAGTCGGTACAACCGAACGCGGCGATGTTCGCGTGCAGGCCGAGGATGCTGGTGCGACAGGCGACTTCCTCGGGCAGAAGGCCCAGCAGATCGTTGGTGGCGTCATCGGCCGCGATCACGATGGCGCACTTGAGTCCGGCCACGTTCCAGCCCTTGCTTGCGCTGGTCACGGTGACCGCCCGGGCACCAGCGGCGAGGGCGAGCGGGGCGAACGGAGTGAAGGTGGCGCCGGGGTAGGTGAGTGGGGCATGGATCTCGTCGGAGATCACGAAGACGTCATAGCGAGCAGCGAGCCGGGCGAGCGTTTCGAGTGTGTCGGGGGCCCAGACGATCCCGTGCGGGTTGTGCGGGTTGCACAGGAGAAAGGCATCGATGCCGGCAGCGAAGCTGCTCTCCAGCGCGGCGAAGTCAAACAACCAGGTGTCACCGTGCTCGATCAGCGGGGTCGCGATGACGGTAGCCAGGGCCTCCTCGACGAGTTCGTAGAAGGGCGGATAGACCGGCGGTGTGATCGCAACCCGACCGCCGGGCGGTACGGCGAGGCGGAGCGCCTCGACGATGCCGACGCTCACGTCGGTTGCGAGGTGCACGTGGCTCGGGTCGACGGTCCAGCCCCAGCGTTTCAGGGCGAATGCGGCGAAGGCCGGGGCGAGCGGGCCGGGTCCGTCCAGGTAGCCGGTATCCGACGCCTGCACACGCTCGACCAGAGTTGCAATGATCTCCGGGGCCAGGGGGTAATCCATCTCGGCAACGAACAAGGGAAGCACGTCGGCGGGAAACCGAGTCCACTTGATGCTGCTGCGCTCGCGCCGGATATGCTCCAGCGGTGCGACCGTGATGACTGACATGACCACAGCTTGTTCCCGCCGGCGCGAATAAGCGAACACGCACGTAAACATTCGACACAAACTTTGACACCGAAACGGATGCTGCCGGTGGCCGGTCGCAGCGGATCACTCGTCCGAACGAATTCAGTCAGAGCTGCGCCCGACTCGCCGTAGCAACGCTGGTCTTAGGGTGAAGGCATGGCCCGCATCCGAAGCACCGCCCTCGTTCTCCCAATGGTCTCAATCTTCCTGTTGGGCGCTACCGGCTGCGGTTCCCAGCCCACGGATGCCCAGGTGTCGCCGACCGCTGCGTCCGGCGGCAGGCTCACCGAGTGGTCGAGCATCACCGACACCATCGCGGGCTCCATCCATCCCACCTTCGATGCCTTCGAGGGAACGTGGGACGTGCAGCGCGCCGCGCCACCAGAGTCCGCCTGCTGGACCGAGTCCGAGGACTTGAGCGGTACCCCGCACTGGGAGACGAGGTCAGACGGCTACGAAGTCGCCTTTCTCGCAAAAAGCTCCTGGTTCGATATGGACGAGGACTGGTTGACTACCGCTGAACGCTACGCGCGGGTCTGGACGTCAACCTTTCCTGCCACCAGTTTCGACCCGGATTACGACTCGTTCACCTACGGGGCCCAGCTCGCTGGACTGGTTGACAGCGACCAACTGCGAGTGACGGGTGGGTTCGACGGCGACAACTGGATATACCTCGTTGAAGTGTCTTGCGACACCCCCGGGTTCCGTGCTCCAACGCCGGGGGTATCGATCGAGCCCTTCGCGCACCCGTAGGCAGTTGCGTCAGGTCAAAACGTGGATGGCAACGGGATCGCTACGAGAACTGAGCACCGGGACGGGGCTGTCTCGGGTGATGCTCGTTCCGAGCTTGGGCACTCAACCGGAGTCACTGCCGTTGACGTCTTTGATCCACTGAGGTTCGCAGCGACGAGCGTGCACCAGGGTAGGCGTTGGTCCGGAAATAGACTGCGAGCATGGTCAAAACCGCACTTCATCGACGCCTTCCTTTGGTAGCCGTCGGAATCGCCGTGTTGCTGTGGTCGACGAGCTTCGGAATCAGCGGCGAGGTATTGAAAACGGCGTCGCCAGCCGTGCTCTCGGTCGGCCGGTTCGGGATCGGGCTGATCGTCCTTGTGCCCCTTGCCGCACGCCGGCCACTGTTCGCGCGTACCCTCCGAGACCCGCGCACCATTCTGCTGGGGCTCCTCGGAGTTTCGATATATTACTCGCTGACCAACATCGGTCTTGAGTTCACTACGCCCGGCACGGCCGCTCTCAGCAACGCGGCGCTGCCCGCGCTGACCGCCCTGCTCGGTCTATTCATCCTGAAGGAGCGCGTGGCTCCCCGCACGATCGTCGGACTAGCGCTCGCGACAGCCGGCGTCGTTATCGTGGCGGGTGCTGGCCTCACTTTGGACATCGGTGTGCTGCTCTGCCTCACCGGTCTGGCCAGCTACGCACTCTATACAGTGCTCCTCCGCAAGGGTGCACCCGCCGAGCCCCAACAACGGGCCGCCGTGGGTCGACAGCCGGCCGGGGCCGTTGATCCACTCGTGCTGGCGACGGCGACCGCCGTGTGGGGTACGGCGATTATGGTCCCCTGGCTCGTCGCAGAGACGGCGGCCGGCGCGGCCGCCGTCCCGAGCGGATGGGGAGGCCTCGGGGGGCTGCTGGTCCTCGGTGTCGTAATCACCGCGCCGACTCTCGTTCTCTTTAACTACGGCGCCGAACGCCTTCCCGCCGCGGTCACCGGCGTGCTCACCGCAGCAATTCCGGCACTCGGTTACCTCTTCGCCCTTTTACTTGGCGAATCATTCAACGCGATCACCGCACTCGGCGGCGCAGTCGCGCTCGTCGGCGTCGCCATCGCCGCGGTCACAGCTCCCTCAACCGAGTCGAGTCCGGCCGGTTCGGGCTTGCCCGCACACGCGGACGTGGCCGCCAGCCCTTCTGAACGCGACCAATAAGAGCAGAGCACTCGACAGGAGCGCACTGCGACACAGCGTAGTCACCAACGTCGCCACGAGAAATCACTCCCACAGTCCAGATTGCGCTCGAGCGCAGAATTGGCGGAAACGGCAGCCGGACTGCCAGAGTTCGCGCACGTCAGACTCGTCGTGGTGCGGCACTTCTGTCGCTGGCGTGTAGGGGTAGTCGGCGTAGTTCAGAGCTTCCAGGGCCGTGACCTGAGGCGTCCAGCTCGCATCGAGTTCTTGGATAAGGAATGCTTGCCCGCGTTGCCACGGCGACCGCCGGAACGACGCGTGCCGGCTGGCATACCCGAGCGGCTTAATACACAGCAAGGCCGATGCCGTCGGCGAGTAAACTAGGGGCTTCGGTTTAAGGGGTGCGTGCGTGATCGACCAGGAGCTTGTGCGGGAACAGGACTATGTCCGGGCGCTGTATGCGCGGCTGGACGCGCTGCAGAAAGAGGCCGAGGGACAGCTGAAAGAGGTGCGCCGCCTCGACGTCGGCGGCAACCACCAGTCTCGCAGCGAACGCGACACCTTCGCCCGGCTCTATGAGGACCGCATCGTGCAGCTGCGCGAGGTGGACGACCGGTTGGCCTTCGGCCGGCTGGAGACTGTGCCCGACGGTTCGGGGGATTCGGTCTACCGCTATATCGGCCGGGTCGGCCTGCGCGACGAAGACCACAAGCCGCTGTTGCTGGACTGGCGGGTGCCGCAAGCGAGTGCCTTCTACCAGGCCACCGCCGCCACGCCGCTCGGCGCCAGAGCCCGCCGGCACCTGCTGTCCAAGGGGCGAAGCATCATCCGCATCGAAGACGAAATTCTCGACGCGGCCCTGCTCGCCGATCCGTCGGCCACGACTCACCAGGGCGAGGGCGCCCTGCTCGCAGCGCTCACCGCGCAGCGCACCGGGCACATGTCCGATATCGTCTCGACCATCCAGGCCGAGCAGGACCGCATCATCCGCTCGGAGCTGGCCGGTGTTCTGGTCGTGCAGGGCGGTCCGGGCACGGGAAAAACCGCAGTGGCACTGCACCGCGCTGCCTACCTGCTCTACACGCACCGGGATCGCCTGCGGGACAGTGGCGTGCTCATCATCGGCCCGTCGCGTTCGTTTCTGCAGTACATAGAGGCCGTGCTGCCCTCGCTCGGTGAGACCGGCGTGGTTCTCGCCTCGGTCGGGCAGCTCTTTCCCGGCGTTGAAGCGACCAGAGAGGACGCCCCGGCCGTTGCGGCCCTCAAAGGCCAGGCCTTCATGGCCGACCTCATCGCCCGAGCGGTGCATTCCCGGCAGCGCACCCCCTCGGCCCCGCAGGTACTCGTGGTGAACGGCGACCGCATCGTGCTGCAGCCGGAACTCGTGGCGCACGCGATCGCGCGCGCTCGCGGCACCGGCAAGACCCACAACGAGGCCAGGGTCACATTCGTGAAGACCGCCATCAACGCGCTGTCCCGGGTCTGGCTCGAACAGCTGCAGAAGCAGGGCCGGTCGATGGACGACACCGACCTACCCATGCTGCGCGAGGATCTGCGCCTGGCCGATGATGTGCGGGTGGCGCTCAACACCGCCTGGCTGCCGCTGACCCCGCAGAAACTGGTGCAAGACCTTTACGCCCGGCCGCACTGGCTGGCCGAGCTGACTCCGCGCTGGCGGTATGCCCAACGCAAGCTGCTGGCCCGCCCGCGCGACGCGGAGTTCACGATCGCTGACATTCCGCTGCTTGACGAAGCGGCCGAGCTGCTCGGTGAGTACAACGCGGTCGATCAGGCCAAGAAGCGCGCGCTCAAAGAACAGCGGGGGCGCGATGTGGAGAACGCCGAGACGGCCATCGAGAACATGCAGGTGAAGGGCCTCGTCAACGCGAAGGAGCTCGCCGCCAGCTTCGCCGAACTCGAGGAGCGGGCCACGACCAGTGAGCGTGCCGCGCGGGATCGCAGCTGGACCTACGGCCACGTCGTCATCGACGAAGCCCAGGAACTCTCGCCCATGCAGTGGCGGCTGGTGCTGCGGCGCGGACCACGTCGGTCGTTCACGATCGTCGGTGACATTGCGCAGGCGGCGAGCGCTGCGGCATCCGCCAGCTGGAAGGAAGCGTTACAGCCCGTGCTCGACGGTTCGCCGGAGGCCGACCGCTGGCGGCTCGAAGAACTCACCGTGAACTATCGAACTCCGAGCCAGATCGCCACGGCGGCCGAGACGGTGGCACTGTCGCATCGCCTGCAAATCACCCGGTCGCGAACGGTGCGCTCGAGTGAGTGGCCGGTCGACACGGTAGCGGATGCCGCAACCGCGGTGCGCCGCGACCGCGCCTTGGGTGTCGGTGGCACCCTCGCCGTGATCGTCGTCGACGCCGCGCTCGACGCCCTTGAAACGACGCTGCGGGCTGAGTTCGGCGACCTGCTCGGTGTCGGGGCGCTCGGCCTGAGCCGGGAGATTGCGCTGCTCACTCCGCAGGACGCCAAGGGACTCGAGTTCGACGCGGTCGTCGTCGTCGACCCAGCGGCCATCCTCGCGGCCTCTGAGCGCGGGGCCGGAGCCCTCTACGTTGCGATGACCCGGGCCACGCAGCGGTTGTACCTGGTCGGCGACGCCCCGCTCGGCCACGCATCGAACTGACCAGGTACGAAACCGCGGAGAATAGGCCACCGCTCACCCGCACCATCGGACAGCGCCGGTCACCGCCGGAAGCTCGCCCCCGTGCAGGGCGAAAGCTCCGCACGTTCAAACGGTCACCGGCGCACCCGGGCTAATTCGCGTAGCGGTAGAAACCTTCGCCGGTGCTGATGCCCAGCTTGCCCTGGTCGATGTAGTTCTTCTTGAGGTACGCGGCGAATAGCTGCTGCTTGGGACCGGCCGTTGACGAGATGTTGTAAGCGGTGGTGAGCCCGACGATATCGAAGATTTGGAACGGTCCGGCCGGGGCGCCGGTGCCGATGCGCCAGGTCTTGTCGATCATCTCGGGTTCGGCGATGCCGTCCACGAGCAGGTCGGCGGCCGCGTCGAGCAGTGGAATGAGCAGGCTGTTCAGCAGGTATCCGGCCTTCTCCTTCTTAATCTCGATCGGAACCATTCCGATATCTCCGGCGAACTCGGCGACGGTGGCGTAGACATCCGGATCGGTCAGCGCCGTGCCCATGACCTCGGCGGTGTTATGCACCCAGACGTGGTTGGCGAAGTGCAGTGCGAGAAAGCGGTCGGGGCGGCCGGTGAACCCCATGAGGTCGCTCGGCAGCAGCGTCGACGAGTTCGTCGCGAAGATCGTTTTCGCCGGGGCGAGGGCGCCGAGACGGTTGTAGGTGTCTTCCTTGATTGCGAGGTTCTCGGGAATGGCCTCGATGACCAGATCGGCGTCGTGTACGGCTGCGGCGAGGTCGCTGGAATAGGTGATGTTGTCGAGGGCCTGCTCGGCGCGCCCGTCAGCGCCACCGGCAACGTCGGACGTATAGGTGTCGGCGAGGGTGCGAAAACGCGCCCTCGCTGTTTCGAGCACGGCGTCGGTGATGTCGTAGGCGACCACTTTGAAGCCGTGGAACGCGGTCTGGTAGGCGATCTGGGAGCCGAGAACGCCGGTTCCGAGAACGGTGATGTTGGTCAATTTGGTCATGGTTTGTCCCTTATCGTGGTGCTGATTATCGTGCGGAGCCGGTGGGGGCGCATCGAGAGCTATCCCGGCGGGCGCGGTGCGAGGTATCCCCGAGTGATGAGGTCAATCTGGCTGGTCAGAGCGGCGAGAAAGGCGGGGAGAGGCGTTCCCGACAGGGCGGCCCGAGCGAGCTCGAGGTGCAGCACGTTGGACACGGCGCGGGCGGCGAACGTGGGGTCGTTCACGGTTGGAGGCGCGCTGGCTGCGAGCGGGGTTTGGGCAGGGGCATCCGCGAGGATGCCGGCGATCGCGCTCTGCAACTCAGCCACAAGAACGAGGGCCTCGGTGCGATAGCGCTCGCTCGGTTCTCCGAACAGAATCTCGCGTTGATAGGCGGCGGTGTTGGCGTCGCTGCGCCGCCCGGCCACGATCAGGGGGGTGAGCAGCGTCAGGATGCGCCGCGCCGGTTCGGTGGCGCCCGATTCATCAGCAGAAACGTTCACCAGACCGCGATCGAGGTTGCGGCGAAAATCGTCGTTGCAGACCATCAGGAGCAGCTCGGACTTGGTCGACGCGTAGCGAAACAGGGTGCCGTTGGCCACATCGGCCCGTTCGGCGATCTGCTGTGTCGTCACGGCGGCGAAGCCGTGTTCGGCGAACAGTTCGGCGGCGGCCGCAAAGATGCGGGCCTGTTTGGCTTCCTTGTTGCGTTCGCGGCGGCCCGTCGTGCCCGGCGTGCCTGCGCTGGGTGAGGCGTCTATATGTCGATCCGATCGCATCCGCTGCTCACCCGATTTCGCTGTCGATCTGGCGCCCGACTCGATAACGGAGTCAAGGCATTTCTGAGTGTACTCCGTTAACGAGGCGTCAGATGACGTCTTCCGGCTGCACCGCGACGGTGCCGAAGTGCCGGTTGTGGTAGAGCAGGGGCGGGTAGTTGTCGCTGAACCGACCCTGCTGAATGTCGAGCACCACGACCGCATTCAGGTCGATTGGCACGACCGTGCTCACCCGGGTGACCAGCACCCCGATGGCATCGCGCAGAATTGGCAGTCCGAGATCGTTGCTGTACCAGTGATCACCGGTGAACCGGTTGGCGGCCGGTCCGGCGAAGCGCTGGGCCAGTTCCGACGAGGACTCGGCCAGAAAATGAACGGCGAGCAGTGCGCCGTCGGTGACCGCCGGCCAGCTCGACGCCGACTTCACGATATTGAAAGTCGCTCTCGGGGGATAGGCCGAGAGCGACACGAGCGAGGTAGCGGTAAACCCCGCCGGAGCGCCGTCGGGACTGACAGCGGTGATGACGACGACGCCTCCCGGGTGGCTGCGAAACGCGCGAATGAATGACTGCTCAACGGTTTCGTTCGCGTCAGCGGGCATGAGGGTCTGGGTAACCATGGGCTTCCTTAGGCGATGAGGTGGTCGGAGGGCACGCGCCGGGCCGGAACGCTCGAGCCGAGATGGCCGCGGAGCGTCGTTGTCGTGTACGCCTCCCGCACGAGGCCGCGGCGGCGCAACTCTGGCACCACGAGACTCGCGAACAACTCGAACTGCTCGTGCAGAAAGGCGCTGAGCACGCTGAACCCGTCGACGGCTCCGGCGCGATACCAGCATTCGATGTAGTCGGCGATGTCGACGGCGTCGCCCACAATGATCGGCGAGCGAATGAGGTGGGCCACGAGCAAATGTCGGTAGGTCACCGGTCGAGTGCCCCCAACAGTGCGGCCGGAGCGCTCGGTCACAAGGTTGATCAGCCTGTCGCCGAGCCTATTGAAACGTGCAGCCGTGCTCGCGCTGACACTCTCGTCGAAGCTGCGCATCGTGAGCGGCAGACCGACGATGCGCAGCAGCGTCTGAACGTTGCGATTGGCCGGAAGGTCGAGTTTCTCGGCCGTGGCGCTGCCGTCGTGCACCTGGAAGAGCTCAACCAGACGGTCATAGACCGCGTGCGCGGCGGTGCGGGTGACCCCGATGATCGGCAGGATCGGCGCGATAATCGTGAGATCGGCTGCGCGTCGCCCGAAAGACACGGCCCGACGCTTCGTCGTGTCATAGAGGCGAACGGCTTCTGCCTGGTCGGCCGGTGCCACGAGGTAGATATCGGCGAACTCGGCGGCAAATTCCTGGGCTCGATGTGAGGTTCCCGAATGCATGATCGGCACGTGCCCCTGAACGGGCCGCTGCACATTGAGCGGGCCGGCGACCGCATAGGACTGCCCAATGTGGTTGAGGCTGGAAATAAGCTCACGGTTGATGAGTGATCCGCCCGACGCGTCCCGGGTGAAGGCATCGTCGTCCCAGGTGTCCCACAGGCCACGCAGCACCGCCACGAACTCCTTGGCCACATCGAAGCGGTCGAACTCCGGAGTGACTCCGGCCCGGCCGAAATTGGCCTCGCCGCGCGGATCGGTCGTCAGGGTGAGGTTCAGCGCAAACCTGCCCCCACTCAGGCGATCGATCGAGGCGGCCGCCCTGGCCACGGCGTAGGGCTCGGAGTGCACGGTACTGACGGTGCCGATAATGCCGATGTGGTGGGTGAAGGCCGCCAGAAACGCGGCGGTACTCATCGGGTCGACCCGCGACAGAAGGTGCGGATCGGAGAATTCAAGGTCCGTGTCGGTCGACAGCCAGTCGCCGAGAAAGATGTAGTCGAGGCCCGCCTTCTCGGCGGCTCGGCCGACGCGTTTGAGCGCCTTCGGATCGGCCGCCGGGTCGCGATGCGCGCCGGGATATCGCCAGCCGGAGGGGAAGGCACCCAGGGTGCGCACCATCGCTCCGAGAACGATAGTGCCATCGTGCTCAAACCGGAGGGGCAGGGTGTGATTCGTCATGACTGAAAGCTAGGCCGAGCGCCCGAATGCGGCCGGGTCGGGAGACTTACCGCGACGCTCACCGACGCACAGCGTAAAGGTGCCGAAAAAAGTGGCGCGCAGGGGGTGAATTACCCTACGCGCCACCGACCGGTCCTGAACGTCAGGCAGCGAGCGCCACGGTCTCCGAGTACTGTGACGAATCACCCTGCAGCAGTCGCAGAAAGTTGCGGGACTCCGTAGTGGAGAGCCCAACGATCTGCAGTCGCTGCGCGAAACCGCCGATGACCAGACCGCGTTCGCCGGTCAGCGGGTGCACGCGCACCACGGGGTGTGCCGACTCGTACTTCACCCGGGTGAACTCCGCACGGCGCACCTCGGTATTGTCGTGCTCGAGGTTCTTCGGCACCGAGTAGTCATAGTCGTTGGAGTGCACCGCCCAGAGGGTTTCGGTGATGACGGGCATGGGATCTCCTTACATTGGTAGTACCGGGGGCAGGTTGGTTCAGAGGGACTGGGCGCCGACGGCGGTGCGCCAGCGGGAGAAGTGCTGTTCAAGGCCGACCAGCAGAAAGTTCACCGTGAGGCCGAGCAGCGACACCGTGAGGATGCCGGCATACATGTCGGGAATGAGAAAGCTGCTCTGCGCATTCACGATCAGATACCCGAGCCCAGCCTTCGCTCCCACCATCTCGGCGGCGATCAGCACGAGAATGGAGGAGGTTCCGGCCATGCGAATGCCCGTAAAGATTGTGGGCACTGCCGAGGGGAGGATCACCTTCTGGAACAGCCGAAAGTTCGAAAGCCCGAGCGACCGCGCCGCGCGAATGAGCAGCGGGTCGACCGTGCGCACCCCGGCGATGGTGTTGAGAAGCACCGGGAAGAACGCTGCGAAGGCCACGATGCTGATCTTCGACAGTTCGCCAATGCCGAGCAGCAGAATGAACACCGGCAGCAGCGCGAGCGCGGCCGTGTTGCGAAACAGCTCGAGCAGCGGGGTGAGAAAACTGTCGAGAGCGCGGTACCAGGCCACGAGCAGGCCGAGCGAAATCGCCGACGCCACGGCCACAGTAAACCCGGTGATGGACCGGGTGAGGCTCGCAGCCAAGTGTTCCTGCAGCTGCCCGTTGGCGAGAAGGCTGGCCCCGGCGGCCAGTACCTCGTGCAGCGGCGGCATGAACACCCGGGTGGTCTCGTCGGCGAGGTAGATCGGCCCGAATTCCCACAACAGCAGGAAGAGCCCGATCGCCCCCGACTTCCACAGGGCACGCCGCGTAAACGTGAGCAGGGCCGCACTGGTCGGACGTACGTCGCCCGCGGGCAGCGGGCGTGTGCCCGCAGCATCCGTCACGTTGGTAGGGCGCTCGCGAACCAGTGTCGCGGTCATCGGGCTGCTACCTTCTGCTGGCTCTGCTCGTCGGGTGCCGTACCGTCGGGCAGGATCTTGTGGTGGCCGGCATCCTGGGCTGCGCGAGTTTCATCGTGCAGCAGCGACCAGATCTCATGGCGATGGGCGACGAAGGCCGGGCTCGATCGCACATCCTCGGTGGTGCTGCGCTCGCCGAGGTCGATGTCGACGATCTGTTTGAGCCGACCGGGGCGTGCGCTGAGCACCGCGACCCGCTGGCCCAGGTACACGGCCTCTTCGATGCCGTGCGTGATGAAGACGATTGTCTTGCCGGTGGCCTTCCAGATGCGCAGCAGCTCGCCCTGCAGCTGCTCCCGGGTCTGGGCGTCGAGCGCGGCGAAAGGTTCATCCATGAGCAGGATGTCGGGTTCGTAGGCGAGGCTGCGGGCAATGGCGACGCGCTGCTTCATGCCGCCGGAGAGCTCGTGCGGGTAGCGGTCTTCGAAACCGGTGAGTCCCACGAGGTCGAGGTACTCGCTTGCCTTGTCGACGCGTTGCCGCTTCGAGAGCCGAGGTACGCCCGGCCGATGCCCCTCGAGCCCGAAAGTCACGTTGGCCGCTGCGGTGCGCCAGGGGAACAGAGCGTACTGCTGGAACACGACGGCACGGTCGCGGCCAGAGCCGGTGATCGGGGCGCCGTCGACGAACACGCTGCCGGACGACGGTCGGGACAGGCCGGCGAGAATGTCGAGAAGGGTGGTCTTGCCGGAGCCGCTCGGTCCCACCAGCGTGAGGAACTCCCCTGCGGAAACGTCGAGGCTGACATTGTCGAGGGCGGTAAGCACGGCGCCCTGCGGCTGGTCCTTCGACGGGCGGATGCGAAACTCCTTGCTCACACCCCGCAGGCTGATTTTGGGACTCATGGTCTACTCCTGTCCAGCATCGAGCAGACCGTTTAACTCGTTGGTGTAATAGTCGCTCGGGGTGAGCCTGGTGGTGACGGCACCCGATTCCTTGAGCCAGCCGGCCCACCGGGTGAAGTCTTGGTTGGTGATTTCGCCGCCGGTGCGGGCGATCCCTACGCTCTTCCAATACTTGAGTGTCGATGTGTTCTCGTTGCGGCCGCGTTCGTCGATGATCTTCGTGAAGGTGGCGATCACCTCGTCGACGGGAGTTTTGCGTTGCCACTCGATCGCCTGGGCGATGCCGGTGACGAGCTTCTTCGAGGTAGCGGGGTTCGCGTCGATGAAATCGTTGCGCAGCACGTACTGGCCGGCGTCGAAGGCACCGCCCACCACTCCGATGTCGGTGAACAGCGCACGCACGCCGCCGACGGCGAGTGCGTTGTCCTGCAAGACCCCGCCGAGGGTTCCGACGTCGAGCTGACCTCGGCGCACGGCCAGTTCGGTGTCGTTGGGCGGGACGACGACGAGTTCCACCCGGGCGATCTCGTTCGGGCTGAGGCCGCTGGCCTGCAGGTAGGTCCTGATCACGGCTTCGTGGTGGGCTCCGAGCGTGTTCACGCCGATTTTCTTGCCGATCAGGTCGCGTGCCGTGTGGATCGGGCTGTCCTCGAGCACGTAGTAGCCGGTAAAGGTCTTCTCGTCTTCGCCGTAATAGTTGATGACCGCCGTGACCAGGGCGCCGGCTTCGATCAGGTTCACGACGGCGCCGGAGAAGGCACCGCCGATGTCGGTCTCGTCGGTGGCGACCGACTGGATGCTCTGCGGCCCGCTCGTGGTGTTGCTCACCCAGTCGAGATCGAGGTCGCCGAGGTAGCCGAGTTCCCCGGCCAACTCGATCAGGCTCACGGTGTTGGGCGCGCCCTGGTAGCGGATGGTGGTGATCTCGGTGTCGGCGGCGGCGGAGCCGGAGCATCCGCTGGTGAAAAGCGGCGCAGCCAGGGCGACGAGGATGGCGGTGCCGAGGGTGGTGAGGGGTTTTCGATTCATGATCAGTCCTTTTCTGGCGGGTCAGGCGGATGCGCCGAGCAGCGAGCGCTCGACGGCGAAGCGGCTCTGCGGGCGGGGGAGTCCATAGTGTTCACGCAGGGTGCTGCCGGCGTACTCGGTGCGGAACAGGCCGCGCGCACGCAGAATCGGTAGGACCTGTTCGACGAAGGTTTGCAACCCGGACGGCAGCACGGCGGGCATGATGTTGAAGCCGTCGGCCGCTTTCGATTCAAACCAGGTCTGGATCGTGTCGGCGATCTGCGTTGCCGTTCCGACGGCCACGAGGTGTCCGCGGCCGCCGCCGAGCCGGCCGATTAGCTGGCGCACGGTGAGGTGTTCCCGGCGCGCCAGTTCAACGACGAGGGTGTAGCGACTCTTCGCCCCCTCGATGGCGTCTTCGTGGGGCAGATCAGCCGGCAGCTGCTCATCGAGCGGGAGCGACGCGGGCGAACGACCGAGCAGGCTCGCCAGCCGCTGGCGGGCGAATTCCGGCTGGATCAGATCTTCAAGCTGCTGCTCGAGCAGGCGAGCCTCCGCTTCGGTGGCTGCAATGATCGGCACGATGCCGGGCAGAATCTTGATGCTCTCCGGGTCGCGGCCGAGGTCTCTCGTGCGCTGTTTGAGGTCGGCGTAGAACGCCTGCGCATCTTGGAGCGTTTGGTGGGCGACGAACACGGCTTCGGCATGCTCGGCGGCGAAATTCTTACCGTCTTCCGAGGAACCCGCCTGCACGATGAGCGGATGGCCCTGCGGCGACCGTGGCACGGTGAGCGCGCCCTGCACCTGGAAATGTTCACCCTCGTGGTTGATGGCGTGCACCCTGTCGTGGTCGGCCCAAACGCCCGAAGCCTTGTCGACGACGGTGGCGTCGTCGTCCCAGCTGTCCCAAAGTTTCTGCGCCACGTCGAGAAACTCCGACGCCCGCTCGTACCGGCTGAAATGGGCGAGTTGGCCGGGCTGCGAGAAGTTCTTCGCCGCCTCGTCACCGGCTGTGGTCACCACGTTCCATCCGGCTCTGCCACCGCTCACATGGTCGATCGAGGCGAACCGGCGGGCCAGATTGTACGGGTCGTTGTACGTGGTGCTCGCCGTGGCGATCAGGCCGATGTGCTCGGTGACTGCGGCGATCGCGGTCAGCAGCACGGTGGGTTCGAGCGTGGCGGAGGGACGGCGCCCCACGTCGCCCCCCAACACCGGGGAGTCGGCGAAGAAGATCGAATCGAACCGGCCAGCTTCGGCGATTCGTGCGAGACGTTGAAAGTGCGCGACGTCAGTGCCGGCCAGGCCGTTGCTTTCCGGCAGCCGCCAGGATGCCTCGTGGTGGCCTGTGCTCATGAGGAACGCGTTTAGATGCAGTTGACGAGTGGCGTGCTGGCGGGTCGGGTTCTGGTTGGCCTCTGCTGGAGTAGTCATGGCGAAACTCTGCCGCAGGCGTCTCGCTCGGGTCGCCCGCTCGCCGCTTTCTTGTTCACCCAAAGAAATTCTGCGACACAAAGTTGCACATTGGCGGCCCGACGTATTTGGGTTGGCCACCGTACGGGGGCACCCGGCCAGTCGGTTAAAGTGGAGAGCTGGAGAGGAACCAGCTATTGAGTGATATTGCGGGCGAATTGGCGCGGGTGCGCGAAGCCTTCGACAAACCCACCCTGCGCCTGCTCGACCGCAAATGGGCGCCGTTCGTGCTCGCGGTGTTCAAGAGTTCGTTCAGCCGTGATCGCCGCAGCGTTCCCTGCGAGTTGCTGCACACCCAGGTGGATGCCTACCTCGCCGACCTCCGCAGCACCGGCATCGACGCCCCCGAGAAAACCGGCCGGGCCCTCTGCGTGCAGTGGATGAACGACCTCTGGCTGTACCGCGAGCTCCGCGACGGCGATGAGGGAAGTGACGAGCACTACTCACTCACCAGCCACGCCCTCGAAGCCCTGCTGCTGGTCGACGGTCTCGCCGGCGATCGGGCGCTGATCAGCGAATCCCGCCTCGCCACGATCGTCGACACGGTGCGGCACCGCGCCACCGAGGCCAACCCCGATCGCGAGGAGCGGGTGCGCCGCCTCGACCAGCAGATCGATGAACTGACCAGCGAACGTGACCGCCTCGCCGACGGAGGCTTGATTGCGGCCGCCTCGAACGAACAGATGCACGAGGGCTACGCCAACCTCATCGACCTCATCGCGCAGCTGCCGAGCGACTTCAAACGCGTCGAAGAGTCGGTCGCGGCCATGCACCGACAAATCATCAACGACTTTCGCGGTGAGCAACGCCCGATCAGCGAGGTCCTCGACGACTACCTCGCCAAAACGGATGCCCTCATGTCGTCGACCGCTGAGGGTCGCGCCTTCGAGGGCGCGTTCACGCTGCTGCGCAACGACACCCTCATACAGGGGCTCAAAGCCGACCTCGAGACGATTTTGCTGCACCCGTTCGCCCTCGAACTGAGCCTGAACGAGCGCCGCAGCTTCATGAGTACCGTGACCCTGCTGCGCAAGGGCATCGACGACGTGCTGACCCAGCGCAAGGGGCTCACCACCACCCTGCGCGAGCACATCGTCAACCATGACGTGGTGAAAGACCGCGAGCTCGAACACGTGCTGCGCGATATCAACCGCGAACTGGCCACCTGGATGCTGACCGCCGGCCCGCGCTCCACGGTCACCGCCGAACTCATGCCCGGCCGACTCGAGGTCGAGCATCTGCGTGAGCGCTTCTACGACCCGGTCGCTCACCGGGGTCCGCCGGCGCTGGTCGATGTGTCCTCTGCTGCACCGGCCGGGCCGAGCCTCGGCGACCTGCGTCAGCAGGGCGGGCCGCTGCTCGAAGAACTGCGCGACGCGCTGGTGGCGGCGTTCGCGGCGGGATCCGGGGCGGCTTCCGGGGCGGGGGAGGCCGCATCCGTTGGCAGCGCGTTCAACGCGCTCGACGCCAGCCTGCGCCGGCCGGTCGAGATTCTCGGCCTGCTGCAACTGGCCGCCCAGCTGGGCGTGCCCGCCGTTCAGCCCGGCCTTGAGAGCTTCGAAACGGTGCGACCGGATGGCTCGGTGCGGGTTTTCGACCTGCCGCGCCGCACCCTGACCAACGACGACATGGCGGCCCTGGCCGCCCAGAATTTGGGTTCCGAGCATGAATGACGACCTGACCGGCAATATGACTGACGACATGACCGACGGCGATGTGGTCGAGTACACCGGTATCGACAGCGAACCGGCGAGCCTGTCCCTGTTCGAGGGAGACGAGGGCGGGCTCAGCGCGGAGCAACGCCGCACCCTCGTGCTGCTGCTGAAGCACCGCTACATCTCGGCGGCCCTGCAGCCGGCCGAATGGCAGACCCTGCTCAAGTCGCAGAGCCTGCTCAAATCGCGCCTCAACGACGTCTTTCTCGACCTGCACGTCGACCGGCACTACGAGGTCGCGTTCAAGCGACAAGCCATCGCTGAGGGCGGCGAACGGTTTCCCACACTGTTGCACGACGTGGCCTACACCCGCGAAGAGACCATTCTGCTCGTGCTGCTGCGACAGCGTTTTCGCAGCGAACGAGCCAACGGCCAGGAGATCGTGCTGGTCGACCGCGACAACCTGGTCGAGAACGTCGCGCACTTTCGCCCCGAGTACGCCACTGACCTTTCCGGAGACGCCCGCAAGGCAGCGGCCGCGGTCGACAGCCTGGCCAAGGCGCGGGTGCTGCTGAAAACCAGTGATCCGGACCGGTTTCGCATCTCGGCGGTGATTGAGGTGCTCTTGTCGGTGGAACGCCTCGGTGAGCTGCTCGACTGGCTGCGCGAAGAAAACAGCGCTGAAAACCGCGAAGAAACCCTTTTGGAGCCCCTGGTATGAACGATTCCCCGCTGTTCTACATCGACGGCGCTACCGAGGGCACCACCCAGTGGCGGGCCGAATCGATGCAGTTGGTCAACTGGGGCGGTTTTCACGGCCACCATGAGATCGACTTTGCCCGGCAGGCCACCCTCGTCTCCGGTGCGTCCGGCACGGGCAAGAGCAGCCTGCTCGACGCCTATCTCGCTCTCATGATGCCCTCCGACACTCCGTTCAACGGGGCCTCCAACGATGCCGGCTCGGGGCGCGCCCGAAGCGTCGACCAGCGCAACCTGATGACCTACCTGCGCGGAAAGACCGACACCAACCGGGAAGCCGGCACGGGTGAACTGACCGACCAGGTGCTGCGGGGTGCGCACGAAGCCACCTGGGGAGCCGTCGCTCTCACCTTTATTGATGACAACGAACGCCGATTCACCGTGCTGCGGGCCTACTTCGTGCCGCGCGGCACCCACAAATTCGCCGACGTCACCATGAAAATGGCCACGACCGACGGGAGCCTGGACCTGCGCGACCTCGCCTCCTGCGCCGAGAGTCGGTTCGATAAACGTGCACTCAAGTCCCGGTTCGACGGCCTCGACGTGTTCGACACCTACGCGGCCTTCGCCCAGACCCTGTACACCCGGCTCGGCATCGGCGCGAACGGCGAGGGCGGTAAGGCCCTGCGCCTGCTCGCCCGCATCCAGGCCGGCCAGCAGGTCAAAACGGTCGACGGCCTGTACAAGTCGATGGTGCTCGAAGAGCCCGCGACCTTCGCCGCCGCCGACAAGGCGGTCGACCACTTCGAAGATCTCGAACGTTCCTACGGCGCCATGGTCACCGAGGCGCAGAAGGCCCAGGTGCTCGAACGCCTGCCCCAGCTCCACCAGTCCTACGAGGCCGCGACCGCCCAGGCCGACCTGGTCGACACGTTCGGGGTGCACCGGCCAGGGAACACCCCCTTCGTGCTCTGGCAGCTGATGGCCGAGCACACCCTGCTGGAGAACGCCGCCGACACCAACCGGGCCGCCCGCCGTGAGAACGAGACCGCCAGGGCCAAGGCCCGCGACACCGAAACGGCGCTGAAGACCCGGGTCGCCCAGCTGCAACAGCAGCAGCGCGATAATGGCGGCGACGTGCTCGAACGGCTGCAGGCCGAACTCGTGCAGCTGGGCGAGCAGCACGACCAGGTGGCTCGTGAGCGCACTGCTTTCGATGCCCGGGTGCGTTCGCTGGCGGCGTCGATCGATTCCGCGCCGATCGATTCCGCCGCGGCGTTTGCAGCCGCCCAGCAGGGCGCTGACCTGTTTGCTACCGGGTTCACGGCCGCCGAGACGGCACTGGAAGCGACTCGCTCGGCGCTGCAACGTGAGTTATACCCGGTGGAGGAGGGCATCCGCTCACTCAAGCAGGAACGGGTGTTTCTGACCGGGCGGGAGAGCCTGGTGCCGTTCGCCCTGCACAACGCCCGGCTGATGATCGCCGAGGCCGCGGCAATTCCGCCCGAGGAACTGCCGTTCCTGGCCGAATTGATCGACCTCGCCGCCGGCGAGGAGCAGTGGCGGCAGGCCGCAGAGGTGACCCTGGCGTCGGTCGTACGGGTGCTGCTCGTCGATGAAACCCGGCTCGCGCAGCTGAGCGCGGCGATCGATCCGCTGCAGCTGCCGCTGCGCATCCACTTCGAGGGCGTGGCGCTGCAGCCGCACCAGCACCGCGCCGGAGACTCCCGCTACGTGTCGGGCAAGCTCGACGTGAAAAACTCGCCGTTCAGCAGCTGGGTGCAGGCGCGCCTCAGGTCATCGAACCTCGACGCCCTGTGTGTGCCCGGCCCGTCCGACCTGGGGGGCCCGGCTGAATCCGGTTGGTCCGGCGCACGGGTGACCCCGAGCGGGCAGACCCGCAACGGTTCCCGCGGCGCGCACGGTGCGAACGCGGGCCAGAAATCGATCATTGGGTTTTCCAGCCGCGCCCGACTCGACGACATTGCGGCGGAGTTGAGTGCGCAGGCGCTGGTGGCCGACGCTGCCGCGGGGCGGGCATCCGCTATTGCCGAGCAACTCGGTGAGCTGCGGGGGCGTCAAGCCGCTCACCAGCACATTCTCGACACCGACTGGTCATCAATCGACGTTGCAGCCGCCGCGGCACGCATTCTCGCGAAGCAGTCCGAACAAGAGCGGATGCTGGCCGGCAGCGACATCCTGCGAGCCCTCAGTGACGAAGAGGGCCGGCTCCTGCTGGAACTCGACGCCGCCCAGAAGCTCAAGCACCTGACCGAGCAGACCGGCGCGGCGCTGGGTGACGAGCAGGGCGCCCTTGTCGACGCGCAGGACACGGTGACCGACCGGCTCGAGCAGATTGAACGGGGTGCGACTCTGACCCTGTCCGAGGAGCATTCCGCACACCTCAGCGAGCAGTTCGCACTCGTCACCGACCAGAACGATCTCGCCGGCTTTCCCGGCGGCCTGAAGCGCCTGCGTGAAAGACTCATCGCCCAATCGGCGCAGGATCGGGGCCTCGCCGCACGCGACCGAGCCACCATGATCGGCATCTTCGAGAGCTACCAGGCCCGCTGGCCCGACCCGAACATCGGCGTCGCGCTTGAATCGGTCACGAGCTATACCGACATCCTCGATGCCATCCGCACCCTCGGCTTGTCGGAGCGGCGTCAGGAATGGAAACGTCATCTGGAAACGTGGAGCGGGCAGGACCTCGTGCCGCTCACCGGCGCGTTCAACACGGCGATCGAGGAGATCGAAGACCGCCTGCGGCCAATCAATGAAATCCTCGCAACACTTCCGTTCGGTGCGACCCGCGACCGCTTGCAAATTTCGCTGCGCCGCCTGCACCGCGATGACGCGACCGCGTTTCGCAAGGAGCTCAAGGCGCTCTCCTCGGGGTCGACGGAACAGCTCACCGACGATGAAACGGAAGACCGGTTCACCCGGCTGCAGCAGTTCATGATTCTGATCCGTCGACCCGACGGCCTGACCGGCTCCAGTACCGCGCAGCGCGAGCTGCTGCTCGACGTGCGCGCTCACGTGGAGATCACCGCGGTGCGGGTGACGCCGGAGGGCGTGGAAGTCAGCACCTACTCCTCGCTCGGCGGCAAGAGCGGTGGCGAGTCGCAGGAACTCGTGGCGTTCGTCGTCGGTGCAGCCCTGCGCTTTCAGCTCGGCGATGAAAGCCGCACCCGGCCGCGCTTCGCCCCAGTGTTCCTCGACGAGGGCTTCGTGAAATCCGACGCCGAGTTCGCCGGCCGGGCCGTCGCCGCGTGGAAGGGGCTCGGCTTTCAGCTCATCGTCGGCGCGCCCCTCGACAAGGTCACCGCGCTCGAGCCACACATGCAGCTCGTGCTGTCGATCACCAAGAACACCGCCAGCGGCTACTCCTACATCACGCCGTTGGCGTCGCCGCAAGCCGCGGCTTAGCGGTACTTAGCAGGAGTAGATGGTCGCGACATCCGCACCTGGCGGGGACGCCGCCTCCGCTTAGCGCAGGCTGTCCTACATAGCGATGGCAGACCCCCGTCTCTAGCATCGATGTAGAGACGCACGTTTGATCTGAAGAACCTGCGCCGAGACGACTTACCTGTGGAGATAACCATGCTTGACACATTTTTCGGTCTGCCCATGCATCCGCTTATCGTGCACGCGACCGAGGTCGTGGTTCCGACCGCGGCGCTGATCCTGCTTTTGGCAGCATTCTGGCCGCGCTTTCGCCGTTGGGCCAAGCTCCTGCCGCTCGGGCTGACCCTGGCTGCGCTCGTGCTCGTGCCGTTGTCGACCGAATCGGGGGAGGCCCTGGAAGAACGGGTTTCCGAGAGCGCCCTCATTGAAACTCACGCTGACCTGGCCGAAGGAATGCTGCCCTGGGTGATCGGAATGGTCCTCATCGCCGCGGTGCTGTTCTGGTGGAACCTCAAGAAGGCACCAACGACCCGTGCGCCGCAGTGGGTTGCCATCGCCATCGCCGTTGCGGCGCTTGGGGCTTCGTCGGGCACAATGGTGCAGGCCATCCTGATCGGTCACAGCGGGGCGACTGCCGTGTGGTCCGAAGACATGGGCACTCCAGCCCAGTAGTGGTGGCGCCGGCCCTGCTGCGGGGTCGTTGCCGGGTGTGCCTACCAGCTGTCGCGGTGCACTGGCCTGGGCGTACCATGTCTGTGTGTCGGACTTCAGATCTTCTGGCCGACCGGAGCACCCCACCGACCGGCGTTTGGGACTGGAGCAGAATCGTGACCAGCACGCGGCGCCTCCACCGTAATCCCAGCTTTCGTAACCCCACCTTTCTCTCCACCTGGCTGCTCTGGCTGATCGGGTTCCTTGCTTTTCCGATAGCGGGCCTGGCGGGCACGGCGGTCGGTGGGCGGGTCAGCAATCCCGTGTCGGCGCTGATCGGCGGCGCGGTCTGCGGGGTCGTCATCGGCGTCGGACAGGTGCTGGTCAGTCGGCGTCGTCTCGATCCGCTGATCTGGATTCCCCTGACCGGGATCGGCATGGGCCTCGGGCTGCTGTTCGGCTCGACCGTCGTCAACTATCGCACGACGTTGGTCGAGCTGGCCCTGATGGGAGCGATCACCGGACTCGTGCTCGGTGCGGCTCAGGCTGTCGCGCTACCGCACCGCGCCCGGCGACGGTGGTTGTGGTCCATCGGCGTGGCCGCGCTGTGGGCGCTCGGCTGGACGCTGACGACGCTGGCCGGGGGCGACGTCGACGCACAGTCCACGAATTTCGGCGCGATCGGAGCAATGGCCTTCACCGCCCTGTCCGGGCTCCTCCTGCACGTCCTGCTACCGTTTCACCCCACGTCGGGCATGTGGTTGCGCTCAAGCCCCGTCACTACTTCGCTCTAGGCGTCGCACCCGATTCACGGTGCCGGCTGCCGCGCCAGGCTCGCCAGGCACCAGTGGACCACAGTGCCCACAGTACGAGCAGTGGTTGAAAGGCGAGGCGGATGCCCCGAGACAGATCCGAGTTCAACCCGAACGAGTCGGTCGCCGAGACGAATTGCGAGATGTTGCCGGGAAAGATGGCCACGAAGAATGCGGCCACGGTCCAGCCGACAGCCACCCGCCACCGCTGCAGCGCGACGAGTGCGAGTCCAAGGGTGATTTCGGCGATTCCGGAGAGTACGACGACGAGGTCCGAGTCGAGGGGCACCCAGGAGGGAACCTGCGCCTGAAATGCCTCCCGATTGAAGGTGAGATGGCTGATTCCGGCCAGCAGCAGGAAGCCCCCGAGGGCCAGCCGCCCCAGCAGTCGCGGCACAGAACGACGTGCGTTCGTCGCTGCCTCGGAAAGTTGATCAGGAGTCATTGCAACGAGTGTAGTCGTCGACGGGTTTGCGGCGATGACGCTAAAATTGCAAGCGTGACGTCACGCGGGAACGATCCCGCGCGTCCACGAGTTCCGCTTCGGCCGGGTCGACTGGTCGGAGGCGCCGAGCAACCGTGGAGACATCATGAGTACCGAATCAACCGTCACATCGGTCGCCACGGAGGCGCCCGGCCGACGCACTGTGATCGTCAAGGTCGCAGCGATCCTTCTCGTCACGCTCGCGATCTATCTGGTGCCGCCGCCCGACGGCGTCGACGCTCGCGGCATGCACATGCTGGCGATCTTCGTCGGCACAATTTTGGGGCTGATCCTGCAGCCGCTGCCCACGCCATCCGTTGCGCTGCTCGGGCTGGCGCTGGCCATGATCACAGGCACCATGGACCCGGCCACCGAGGCGCTCAAGGGTTTCTCCAACCCCACGATCTGGCTGATCGTGGCCGCCTTCTTCATCGCTGAGGGATTTCTGCTCACCGGCCTCGGCCGCCGCATCGCCCTGTGGTTCATTTCCAAGCTCGGCGCTTCCAGCCTCGGACTGAGCTACGGCCTGGCCCTGACCGACCTCGTCCTCGCTCCGGCGACGCCGTCGAACACGGCCCGCAATGGGGGAGTGCTCTACCCGATCATCGCCTCGCTCAGCCGCGAGCAGGGGTCGACGCCCGACACCGACGCTTCGAGGCGCAAGCTCGGCTCCTATCTGGCCTTCACCTCGGTGCAGGTCAACGCCGTCACCTCGGCGATGTTCATCACCGCCATGGCCGGCAACCCCATCGCCCAGCAGGCCGCGATCGATCTCGGCATCGACGTGACCTGGGGCAACTGGGCGCTTGCCGCCCTCGTTCCCGGGCTGCTCAGCCTCGTTGCCGTGCCCTGGGTGATGTCCAAGGTCTACGGCCCGACGATCACCAAAACGCCCGAAGCGCCCGCCTATGCTCGTAAAGAACTGGCCGAAATGGGACGGATGTCGCGCGGCGAGCTGGTCATGACCGGCACCTTCGTACTGCTGCTCGTGCTCTGGGTGCTCGGGAGTATGCTCGGCATCAGCGCGACGGCCGCGGCTTTCGTGGGCATCGGCATCCTCTTGGTCACCCGCGTGCTGACCTGGAAGGACATGGCCGAGAACGTCTCAGCCTGGAGCACGCTGATCTTCTTCTCCGTGCTCGTCGGCATGGCCGACCAACTCAACGCGCTTGGCGTCATCGGCTGGATCGGCGACGCCGTAGCCGTCGCCGTGGGAGGCCTGCCGTGGATGCTCGCCTTCGCTATTCTCACCCTCGCCTACTTCTACGCGCACTACTTCTTCGCGTCGAACACGGCGCAGATTGTGGCGATGTACGCGATCTTCCTCGGCGCAGCCATCGCGTCCGGCGCCCCGCCGATGTTCGCCGCGCTGACGCTCGGCTTCATCGGCAACCTGTTCGGAGCGATCACGCACTACGCCTCGGGCCCGGCCGGAGTCATCTACGGTTCCGGCTACGTCAAGACCTCGGAGTGGTTCCGGGTGGGGTTCATCATGAGCGTCGTGCTGATCGCCATCTGGACGGTCTCGGCAAGCCTGTGGATGAAGGTGCTCGGGCTCTGGTGAAACGTTTACGACGCCTTGCCGCGCAGCACCGAGCGTAGCTTTTCGCGGTTGAGGCCGGCGATCGCCGTCAACGGGATGCCGGCCGGGCAGACCTCCACGCATTCCCCGATGACCGAGCAGGGTCCGAACTCTTCATCCATCGCCTCGGTCATGCCGACGGCGCGCTGGCCTCGCTCCTGACGGGTCGTCGGCAGCAGGGTGAGGTGCATGAGCTTGGCGCCCGTGAACAGGCTCGCCGAGCCGTTCGGGCAGGCGGCGACGCAGGCCCCGCAGCCGATGCAGGCCGCGAAATCGAGGGCGGCTTCTGCCGTTTCGTGGCTGACCTGGTGGGCGTCGGCATCCGTTGCCGTGCCGGCGTCGATCGAGACGTACCCGCCGCCCTCGATGATGCGGTCGAGTCCGGATCGGTCGACGGCGAGGTCCCGCACCACGGGAAAAGCGCCGGAGCGAAAGGGCTCGAGCGTGACGGTGCTGCCGTCGGTGAAGCTGCGCAGGTGCTGCCGGCACGACGGGGTATTCGCGATCGGTCCGTGCGGAACGCCGTCGACGGTCACGCCGCAGGAGCCGCAGATTCCCTCGCGGCAGTCGGAGTCGAACGAGACCGGCACCTGGCCGGTCTCGACGAGCGTGTCGTTGAGTTTGTCGAGGGCTTCGAGCAGGGTGAACTCCTCGCCCGCACCGTCGAGCGAGTAGCTTTCGAACCGGCCGGCCGCCTGCGCCGAATCCTGGCGCCAAATTTTCAGGGTGAGCTTCACGAGGTCTTGTAGTTCCTTGTCTCCGGCTGAACCGATTCGAAGTGCAGGGGTTCCTGATGGCGTCGGTACGAGCCGGTCGCCCCACGTTCCCAGGCCGAGACGAACGACCAGTTCTCGTCGTCCCGGGCGGCCTCGCCGTCGCCGAGCTGGTGCTCGATGCGAAAGTGTGCGCCGCAGGATTCGTCGCGGTCGAGCGCGTCGATGCACATCAACTCGGCCAGGTCGATGAAGTCGGCCACCCGTCCGGCGCGTTCGAGCTCCTGGTTGAAGCCGTCGGCACTGCCCGCGACGCGGAGGTCGTTGCGAAAATCGCTGCGCAGCTCCCGAATCAAGCGGATGCCCTCCGCCAGCCCCGCCGCCGACCGGCTGACCCCGCAGTGCGCGTACAAAATCTCACCCAGCCGCCGATGGAATCGGTCGGGTCCCTGCGTGCCCGGCGACGCGGCCAGCGTCTCGACGCCGGCCCGCGTTTCGGAGACCGCACGCAGAACCATCGGATCGTCGTCGGCGAGAACCGGGGTGCCGAGCAGTGGCGCCAGATAGTTGGGAATGGAGTACGGCAGGGTGAACCAGCCGTCGACGTTGGCGGAGAGCAGCGAGTTCGCTCCGAGCCGGTTGGCGCCGTGGTAAGCCCAGCCGGCTTCGCCGCCCACGAACAGGCCGGGGATGCTGGTCATGAGGTCGTAGTCCGACCACAGCCCGCCCATCGCGAAGTGCGCGCCCGGCGCGATGCGCATCGGTACGTCATAGGGGCTGTCGCCAGTGGCGTCGGCGTACATCTCGAACAGGTTGCCGTAGCGTTCGGCGAGCACTGGGCGGCCGAGGCGGGCCAGCGGGTCGCGAAAGTCAAGGTAGACGCTGTTTCGCAGGGGCCCCACGCCGCGACCGGCTTCGATCTCGTCGCGGGCGGCGCGACTGGCTACATCGCGCGGGGCGAGATTGCCGTAGGCGGGATAGCGGCGTTCGAGGTAGTAGTCGCGTTCGGCTTCGGGAATGTCGTTCGCCGCGCGCGAGTCATTCGGCTGCACCGGAACCCAGATGCGGCCGTCGTTGCGCAGCGATTCGCTCATCAGGATGGTCTTGGATTGCCAGTCCGAGCCGAGCGGCAGCGCCGTCGGGTGAAACTGCAAGAACGATGGCGACGCGAACAGGGCCCCGCGGCGGTGCGCGCGCCAGGCGGCCGAAACGTTCGAGTTCTTGGCGAGGGTGGACTTGAAGAAGGCGTTGCCGTAACCGCCGGTCGCGAGCACGACCGCGTGGCCGGTTTGCGACCAGATGCGGCCGGTGATCAGGTCGCGCACGACGATGCCGCGGGCGGCACCGCCCGTGCCCGCGCTGTCCGCGGCATCGTCGTCGACGATGAGGTCGAGCATCTCGCTGCGGGTGTGCAGCGTGACGGTGCCGGCGGCGACTTGACGCAGCAGTGCCTGCGAGGCGGCGACTTCGAGCTGCTGCCCGGTCTGCCCGCGGGTGTAATAGGTGCGTGACACCTGCACGCCGCCGAAGGAACGGGTGGCCAGCTGGCCGCCGTACTCCCGGGCGAACGGGGCGCCGATGGCGTCGAGGTGGTCGATCACGCGCACGCTTTCCTCGGCGAGGCGCCAGCAGTCGGCCTCGCGGGCGCGAAAGTCGCCGCCCTTGACGGTGTCTTTCACGAAACGGGCGAGGCTGTCGTTGTCGACCTTGCGGGCGCGGGCCGCGTTGATGCCGCCCTGAGCGGCCACGCTGTGCGCGCGGCGGGGCGAGTCGTGAAAGGTGAAGGCGTGCACGTCGTAGCCCTGCTCGCCGAGGGCGGCCGCGCAGGCCGCTCCGGCGAGTCCGGTGCCCACCACGATGATCCGGAATTTTCGTCGGTTCAGCGGCGAGACGAGCTTGTAGTGCAGCTTGCGTTCCGCCCAGGCGTCTGGTCCGCTCTGCGATGGCTGGCCGCCGGAGATCGCGTCGCCGATCGTGCGAACGTCGTCCGGCGTGAGAGCCGGCGTGAGAGCCGGCGTGAGAGCCGGTGCAGCGGCACCCGTTGGGCGTGGAGCGGTCATTTCAGTACTCCGATCAGCACGAAAATGGGGATCGAAATATTGCCGAGCATGATCACCAGGGCCACGACGCCAGAGACGACGACGGCCACCTGGCGAAATCGCCGGCCGGTCGCGCCGAGGTCATTGGCTGCGGCCCAGAGGCCGTGGGCCACGTGCAGGCCGAGCACGATCATGGCGAGAGCGTAGAACAGACCGGCCAGCGGGCGTTGAAAGCTGGCCACGAGATTTTCGTAGGCGTGACTCGTGTTCACGGTCGCCGCTTCGAACCCCCCGCTCGCGGCTGGCGCGGTGCCGGTGGTCAGGTCGAGCACGTGAAAGATCACGAAGAACAGCAGCACGAGGCCGGTCACCGGCATGGTGCGTGCTGTGAAAGAACGCCACCCCGCGTGTCGTCGGCGTACCGGGCCGCGGGCGACACGGGCGCGACGCCAGAGCAGCGCCGCGCAGGCGACGTGCCCGGCGAGGCTGGCGAGCAGGGCGAGGCGCAGTACCCAGAGCAATCCCTCGTAAGGGAGTACCGGTTCGAACGCCTCCCGCAGCCAGTGAGCGTAATCGTTGAAATGTTCGCCGCCCAGGTACACCTTGAGGTTGCCGACCATGTGCACGAGCACGAACGCCGAGAAGATCAGGCCGGTGAGGGCCATGACCGTTTTGCAGACGAAGTTGGAGAGCAGTGGCCTCCGCGCTGTCGTGCGTGCCCTGCTGCTCATCCGCGCCCCCAACCAAAGTCAGGCGAACGTCGAATGCGGCCGGCTCCTGACTGTGTTCAGTGTACCGACGCTCTTATCGGGGTAGACGGCGTGTTGCGTGCACAGATGACCGGATGAGGCCGGCCTGCCCTACCGACCGAGCAGGCGGGCGAAGAATCCGCCGGTGGATTTCTCCTTTACGTGACCCTCACAACGCTGGTTGCGCGGCACGCCCTTCATGACCTGGTCGACGTGCTGGCCGCACCCGGCCCAGGTGGTCTTCTGACAGGTCTTGCAGGTGATGGCTCTGCACATTTTGGGTGCCTTTCGTTGGGGAGGAGTCCCCAGACTATACCCATGGGGGTATAAAAGAGATTCCTGTCGCACCGGATGCTCCCGCTCCAGTCGGTGTATCGTGCCAGCGACGAGCGCGCGGCCGGCACCAGAGCAACGGAGATCAGAATGAGTAGTGAACCCCCGATCAAAGACGTCACCGATGATGACATCGAGGTCACTCATTCCAAGGCCTGGGCCGCCGGCGTGCCCGGGGTGCTGCACTCCATGGACCCGGCGCTCACCCAGATGGGTGCCCTGCGGGGGATGCGCGCCCTGCTGTCGATGAACCAGAAAGACGGTTTCGACTGCATGAGCTGCGCCTGGCCCGACCCGGGCACGCGCAAAGCCTTCGAATTCTGTGAGAACGGCGCCAAGGCCGTCACCTGGGAGGCGACCCCGATCACCATCCCGACCAGTTTCTGGGCCGAGCATTCGCTTGCCGACCTGCGGGAGAAGAGCGAATACTGGCTCGGTATGCAGGGCCGGCTGGTCGAACCTGTCTACAAGCCGGCCGGCAGCGAGCACTACCAGCCGGTCAGCTGGCCAGAGGCCTTTCGCGTGATCGCCGCCCAGCTCAACGGGCTCGACTCGCCCGACCAGGCCGCCTTCTACACCAGCGGTCGCGCCTCCAACGAGGCCGCCTTCGCCTACCAACTGTTCGTGCGGGCCTACGGCACCAACAACCTGCCGGACTGTTCTAATATGTGTCACGAATCCACCGGCTGGGCCATGGGCCAGACCGTGGGCATCGGCAAGAGCACGGTCAGCTACGACGACTTCGCGAAGGCCGACCTGATCATCATCATGGGGCAAAACCCTGGCACCAATCACCCGCGCATGCTTACCGCGCTTGAAGAAGCCAAGGACGCCGGCGCCCGGATCGTCGCCGTCAATCCGCTGCCGGAGGCGGGCCTGCGCCGCTATAAGAACCCGCAGCGGGTGCGCGGAATCATCGGCCACGGCACCGACATTGCCGACCAGTTTCTGCAGATTCGCATCGGCGGCGACATGGCCCTGCTGCAGGCCGTCTCCAAACGGGTGCTTGACGCCGAGGCTGCCGCGCCGGGAACCGTGCTCGACCAGTCCTTTCTCGACGAACACTGCCAGGGGCTGCCCGAGTTGCGGCAGCATCTGGCCGCCCTCGACGAGCGGATGGTGCTGGCCGCGACGGGACTGCGCGCGGCTCAGATCGACGAACTTGCGCAGCGATACATCAACGCCGATCGCGTGATCATCACCTGGGCGATGGGGCTGACGCAGCAGAAGAAGGGAGTCGAGACCATCAAGGAAATCATCAACCTGCTGCTGTTGCGCGGCAACATCGGCAAGCCCGGTGCCGGGGCGTCCCCGATCCGCGGCCACAGCAACGTGCAGGGCGACCGCACCATGGGCATCTGGGAACAGATGCCGCCGGCCTTCCTCGACGCCCTGCAGGCCGAGTTCGGCTTCGACCCGCCCCGCGAGCACGGCGTCGATTCCGTCGACGGGGTGCGCGCCATGCGCGACGGGTCGATGAAGGTGTGGCTCGGGCTCGGCGGCAACTTCGTCGCCGCCATGAGTGACACCGGCATTGCCGAGGCCGCCATGACGCGCACCGAGATGAGTGTGCAGATCTCGACCAAGCTCAATCGTTCGCATGCCGTGACCGGCGCAGAAGCCCTCATCCTGCCGACCCTGGGGCGCACCGAAATCGACCACCAGGCCAGCGGGGAGCAGTTCGTCTCGGTGGAGGATTCCGTCTGCGCGGTGCACCCGTCGTGGGGCAAGCTCAAGCCGGTGTCACCGAATCTGCTCTCCGAGGTCGCGATCATCGCCCGGCTGGCCCAGGCCGTGCTGAAGAACAAGGTTGCTGTCGACTGGGCCGGTTTCGAAGCCGACTACGACCGCATCCGCGATCACATCGCCAATGTGGTCGGCGGCTGCGAGAACTACAACGAACGCATCCGCCAGGAGGGCGGGTTCGTGCTGCCGAATGGCCCACGCGACTCCCGCACCTTCAACACCCCCACCGGCAAAGCCATGCTGACCACGAATACGCTCGAGCACCTCGAGGTACCGCCCGGGCGACTGGTGCTGCAAACCCTGCGCAGCCACGATCAGTTCAACACCACCATCTACGGGCTCGACGACCGCTACCGTGGGATCAAGAAGGGCCGGCACGTGGTCTTCATCAACAAGAAGGACCTCATCGCCCTCGGGTTTTCCGACGGGGATCTGGTCGATGTGCACAGCGAGTTCAGCGACAACGTCGACCGGGTCTTGCGGGGCTATCGGCTGGTGGCCTATCCGACGCCGCGCGGCTGCGCCGCCGCGTACTATCCGGAGGCGAACGTGCTCGTGCCGCTCGACAGCGTCGCGGACGGCAGTAACACGCCGGTATCGAAGGCCGTCATCATTCGATTGGAGCGTGCGGCTGCCTGATCGGCTGAGACAATGCGCCGTTGGGCTACTGGGCGGTGTTGACCCAGCCGCCCTCGTCGGGACTCTCGGTCGCGGGCTGCCGGCAGACGGCGATCACGACATCCGCTGCCCGAACGATGGCCGTCTGCGACGCGAGCGCTAACTGAGCAGCGGCAAAGCCAGCGGCGTAGCCGACGACGAAGGTGGTGATGGGTGCGGCCATCGGACTGACCGCATGGGCGGCTTCGTCGGCGACGTTGAGCACGAGGTTGTTGTCTACCTCCAGGTCCAGAATCTGAAGGGCCTGACTGAGGCGGCGTGTCCACTGCCTGAGAATCTGATCGTCACTCTCGTCGCGGTTCACGGCAGCTCCTTCAGTTAGGCCTGGCTGGTCTGAGGGTACCCGCACCCGGACAAGTCCGTGCAACAATTTCGTCGAGAATCGCTACCACCCCATAGTGCCCGCTGACCCTTTGAACGGTCCGACGATTTTCGCGGTGATCCAGCCGCCGTAATAGTCGCCTTCCTGCGCGCGCACGGTTTCACCGTCGACGGTGCACCGGTCCATCGCTCCCGGATAAATCGCGACCCGCTCGGCCAGGGATTCATATCCCGGCGTCGGAGTGGGGTAGAACCACGCTGAGCGGATGCGCGCGCCGATTGACGCGTAACCGGCGACGCCCTTGTATTCGCAGTAGCTCTGGCCGGGTGCGGCCTGCAGCACCCCCGGAGCGAAGGCGCTTCGTGGCAGGTAGTAGACCGGCGGATGGCTGGTCTCGAGCACCCGCACGACGTCGGTCGTGTCGACGATGGTCACTCCCTCGAGTTCGATGGTGACGTGTTCCCCGGTGTGCTCGACGCGGGGTGGGCGTGGGTAATCCCAGACGGATTCCTGGCCGGGGTGCACGGGGTCGGGTTGTACTCGCTCAGTCATGGTCCGATGTTAGATCGGCTACCTGCGAACCCGGTGGTGTGGGCCGGATTCTGCGGAGGACGAAGTGCGGCAACGGTCACAACGGCCGCGAGCACGGCGAGGCCGGCGACCATGCCGACGGTTCCGCCCCACCCCCACTGCACGAAGAACACGCCGCCGAGCCACCCGAACAGGCTCGACCCGGCGTAGTAGGCGAGGTTGTAGAGCGATGATGCCTGGGCGCGACCGATCCGGGCTTCGGCCCCGGTCCAGCCCGAGGCGACAGCGTGGGCGGCGAAGAACCCGGCCGTGGCCAGCAGCACGCCGAGCAGAACGAGTACCAGCACGGTTGACAAGGTCAGCAGCACTCCCGCGGTCATGCACGCGAGAGAACTGATCAGCACCCACCAGCGGCCGAAGCGGGCGGCCAGAATGCCGGCCTGGGCCGACGACCAGGTGCCGGCCAGGTAGGCCACGAAGACCAGGCTGATCAGGGCCTGCGGCAGGTTGAACGGGTCGTGGGCGAGGCGAAAACCGAGGTAGTTGTAGAGGGCGACGAACCCGCCCATCAGCAGAAACCCCTGGGCATAAAGGGCGAGCAGGCGCGGCGACGACAGGTTGGCGCGTAACAGATCGACCAGCCCCGGGTCGCTGCCACGCTCGCGTGCCCGCCGCGGCACGAATCGTCGGGGCACGAAGCCGCGCGGTGCAGGAACCAGCGTAATGAACAGAACGGCCGCGACAGCGCAGAGCACTCCCACCGCGAAGACTCCCACCCGCCAGTGTGCCAATTCGGTGATCGGCCCGGCCACGAGCCGCCCGAGCAGACCGCCGATCGAGGTTCCGGCAACGTAGGTGCCGGCCGCGCGGGCGGCGTGCCGTGGCTCGATTTCCTCGCTCAGGTACGCGATCGCGATCGCCGGTACGCCGCCGAGCATGAGCCCTTCCACGAAACGACCGGTGAGCAGCAGCGAAAAGGTGGGAGCGAAGGGCACGAGCAGCCCGAACACCGTTGCCGCGATCACGGCGATCGACATGGCCCGCACCCGGCCGAGTCGGTCGGCCACGAGCGACCAGGGAATCACGCCGACGGCCAGGCCGAGCGTCGACGCCGAGATGACGAGAGCGGCATCCGCTGCGCTGACGCCGATATCGTCGGCGATCCGGGCGAGCACCGCCTGGGGCGAGTACAGCTGGGCGAAGGTGGCGATGCCGGCGAAGAACAGTCCCGCGAGCAGTTTGCGGTAGTCGGAGCTGCCGTGGGAGTGCCCGTTCCAACCAGCGGATGCCGCCCCGCGGCCCGGGTGCGCTGGAGTCATTGCAGGGCAGTCACGACTCGAGGCACTCGTTCAGAGTACGCGTGCCGGGCACCCGCTCCTGACGTATCTGACTACAGTGTGCGCATGAGCTCTGACGCGCAGGTTGTGACGGTTGACGGCCCGCACGGCGCGCGCGCGGTGCGCCTGTCGAGCCCGGCCCGGGTACTCTGGCCCGAACCGGGAATCACCAAACTCGATCTCGCCCGGTACATCATCGCCGTGGGCGAGCAATTCGTGCGCGCCAACGGTGATCGTCCGCTGTCGCTGCAACGATTCAGTGGCGGCATCGACGGCGAGCAGTTCTTCTCGAAGAACCCGCCGAAGGGCGCACCCGACTATGTGCGGGCCGTGCCGGTGGTCTACCCGAGCGGGCGCACGCATCCGCAGCTCGTGATCGACGAACCGGCCGCCGCGGTGTGGGCGGTGCAGATGAACACGATCGTGTTCCACCCCTGGCCGTCTCGCGCCGAACTCGCCGACAATCCCGACGAGCTGCGCATCGACCTCGATCCGCAGCCGGGCACGGACTTCGCTGACACTATTCCGGTCGCGTTCGAGCTCAGGGATCTGCTGGCCGAGGCTGGTCTGACCGCGTTCGTCAAGACGTCCGGCAACCGCGGGCTGCACGTGTTCGCGTCGATCACTCCGATCCGCGAATTTCTCGACGTGCGGCACGCGGTCATCGCCGCAGCGCGCGAGCTGGAGCGACGGATGCCCACCCAGGTCACCACGAACTGGTGGAAGGAAGAGCGCGGTGAGCGCATTTTCATCGACTACAACCAGGCCAACCGTGACCGCACCATGGCGGGCGCCTACAGCCCGCGGCCGCTGCCGCACGCCCCGGTGTCCTGCCCGCTGGAGTGGAGCGAACTGGCCCAGGCCGATCCGCGCGCGTTCACAATCCTCACCGTGCCGGCCCGGCTGCGGGAGCAGGGCGACCCGTGGGCTGCCCTGCACGAGCAGCCCGGCTCGATCGACACCCTCTATTCGTGGTGGGAACGCGATCTGGCCGACGGCCTCGGCGAGCTGCCGTTTCCGCCGGACTTTCCCAAGATGCCGGGGGAGCCGCCGCGGGTGCAGCCCAGCCGCGCCAAAAAGCCCGACTAGCGCGATCGTCAGTTCACGATGCGCTCGGCGGGCAGCGGCGGCTCCGGCGGGGTTCCGGTGCCGAACGGACGGCCACCGAGATCGGCGCGAGAATGCGGTGCCAGCCAAGCCGCAGCATCCGGACCCTTCGGCACGATGCCACTGGGATTGATGTCGACGTGGGTCACGTAGTAGTGCTTCTTGATCTGGTTGAAATCGATCGTGTCGCCGAAACCGGGAGTCTGGAACAGGTCGCGCGCGTAGGCCCACAGCACCGGCATCTCGCTGAGCTTGTTGCGATTGCACTTGAAATGCCCGTGATAGACCGCGTCGAAGCGGGCAAGGGTGGTGAACAAGCGGATGTCCGCCTCGGTGATCGTGTCGCCCACGAGATACCGCTGCCCGGCCAGGCGTTCTTCAAGCCAGTCCAGCCGGGCGAAGAGTGCGTCGTAGGCCCGCTCGTAGGATTTCTGGCTGCCGGCGAAGCCGCACTTGTAGACGCCGTTGTTGACGTCGTGAAAGATGAGGTTGGCGACCTCGCCGATCTCGGCCCGCAGGGCTTGGGGGTAGAGGTCGGGGGCACCGGCGCGGTGGTGCGCGATCCACTCGGTTTCGAAGTCGAGGGTGATCTGCGGGTAGTTGTTGGTGACGACCTGACCCGAGGTGACATCGACGATCGCCGGTACGGTGATGCCCCGCGGATAGTCGGGAAAGCGGGCGAAGAAGGCCTGCTGTAGGCGTTCGATGCCGAGCACCGGGTCCACGCCACCCGGGTCGAGGTCGAAGGTCCAGCTGTTCTTGTCGTGGGTGGGGCCGGGCAGGCCGAGGGAGATGACGCCCTCGAGGCCGAGCAGGCGGCGCACGATCGTGGTGCGGTTGGCCCACGGGCAGGCGCGGGCGGCGACCAGACGGTAGCGGCCGGGTTCCACGGGCCAGCCGTCCCGGCCGTCCTGGGTGATGCGGTCTTCGATGTAATTGGTGTCGCGGTCGAAATCTTTGCCGGGTGTGATGTAACTGGGGTCGAGGCTCATACATCCACGCTACGCGACGTACCCCGAGAACTACCCGCCGAGTTCTGCGGCGATCTCGGCGTCGGTGCGCGCGTCGATGATGCCCCACATCATGTGGGTGGGGCCGCTGCTGTCGCTCGGCTCGACCCGCGGCCGGCTGGCCCAGCCGCGCGCGACCGCGGTGGCGCCGAGCTGCGCGAGCGAAGCGCTGATTCTGGTCTTGCGAATCTTGCCCGCCAGCACGCTGCCGTCGGGCGCCTGCCGCCAGCCGCGTTTGTGGGCGATCACCCGGCCGATTTCTTCGTCGGTGAGCCAGCGCGAAAAGCTGCGGGTGGGCGGGTCGATGGCGATCAGCTTCATGCCCGTCACTGTACCCGCCGAGCAGTCTGTGTCGGTTCAGGGAACGGCCATAGCGCTCTCCTGGGAACGGCTGCCTGTCACGACTCGTCAGATTGCTGGATCGGGGCAATAATCACAGCACCACTCCACAACCCCGCCCCGATGAGAAGGAGAACAACCATGAGCAGTCGTCTCAACCCGTATCTCGGCTTTCGCGACACTGCCCGCGAAGCGATGGACTTCTACCAGGGCGTCTTCGGCGGCGAGGTCACCCGCAGCACCTTCGGGGAATACCAGGCGAGCGAAGATCCGGCCGAACAGAACAAGATCATGCACTCGGAGCTGACGACCACGAGCGGATTCTCGCTGATGGCTTCCGACACCCCCAACAGCATGGAACTCCCCACGAGCAGCAGCGTGACGGTCTCCCTCAGCGGCGAGGATGAGACCGAACTGACCGGCTACTGGGACAAGCTGGTCGAGGGAGGCACCATCACCATGCCGCTCAACAAAGCTCCCTGGGGTGACAGCTTCGGCACGCTGGTCGACAAATTCGGCACCAACTGGATGGTCAACATCGCCGGTGTCGCCGCCGAAGGTGCCCAGACGTCCGAGGCCGGTGACCCGTCACTCCGAGACGACGTCACCCGGTGATGTGCCAGTGGACGGTCTAGTCCTGCGCGGGACGGTGTGTGTGCGCCTATGCTGAGCCCGTGATGAATGCATCGGCGACACACATCGCTCGCGACGCGAGCAACAGTTCCACTCTGCAACTGCTGGCCCGGCTGGGATTCGCCGTGAACGGGTTGCTGCACATCCTGATCGGTTCGATCGCGATCACCGTGGCGATCGGCGCCGGCAGCGGTTCGGCTGATCAAAGCGGGGCGCTCGCGCAACTGGCGTCGAGCCCGGGCGGAGTATTTCTGCTCTGGACCGTTGTGATCGGAATGTTCGCCCTGGGGCTCTGGCTACTCATCTCCGCCTTCGTGCTGCAGGGCGAGCCCAAACGCAGGTGGTCGCGTCGTCTGGCCAATATTGCCAAAGCCATCGTCTACTTCGCGCTCGGAGCCACCGCCCTGACCTTTGCTCAGGGCGGTTCGTCCAGTTCGGCCGGCAGCGCCCAGAGCGCCAGTGCGTCGCTGCTGTCCTCACCCGGCGGCACAATCGTGCTGTTCCTGGCCGGGGTGGCCGTGCTCGGCGTTGCCGGGTATTTCATCTACAAGGGTGCAGCGCAGAAGTTTCGGTCAGACGTCGCCGTGCCGAGCGGGCCGGTCGGGCGCGCGGTCATCGCCCTCGGCGTCGTCGGGTATGTCGCCAAGGGCGTCGCGCTCGCCGTCGTCGCGATCCTCATCGGTGCCGCCGCGCTCACCCAGGATGCCAGTAAATCCACCGGGCTCGATGGGGCGCTCAAGGCGCTCGCCGCCCTGCCGTTCGGAACGATCGCCCTGATCTTGATCGGCATCGGCCTGATCGCGTACGGCGTCTACTGCTTCGTTCGAGCCCGCCGCGCCCGGTTGTAGACCGCGGGCAGCGTGACGGGTATCCCAGGCGATCACGGCGCTGAGCACCACGAGCGAAATCGAGAGCGAGGCGAGGGCATCCGTCGCCCAGTGGTAGCCGAGATACAGCCGGCTGATCGCGGCGAGGGCGATGCAGACCACCGCGATGCTGAACCCAATGGCGACAGCCCGGCGGCTGGGCCTCCGCGACACGATCAGGTAGGTCAGCACCAGCACAAAATCGGCCGCGCCGAGAACATGCCCCGATGGAAATGAGAAGGAGTAGTCGGCGCCGAACAGCATCAGCTCGACCGGCGGGCGGGTGCGGGCAATAAGGGGAGCCAGAATCTGAGCCAGAATGACTCCGGTCAGCATGGCGATCGCCAGCAGCAGGGGCCGCCACGCGTGCTTGCCCGTGAAACCCCAGACCACGGTGAGCACCAGCACGATAATCGGCAGTGCGACCGGCCCGAAGACGATGGCCAGCCCGATCATGACGACCGTGAGGGTCGGCGACCGGTTATCGACGAGCCACTCCCGAACCGGAGAATCGTAGAACGACGCCCGGTCGGGCTGCAGCACGTCAACGAGCAAGCAGGCGAACAAAATGATTCCGGCGGCCACGAGCGCGCCGGCTGTCCACCGCATGTGACGACGCCCGGCCGCTGACAGCGGACGGGGATCGACGATGAGCTTGTTCCAGCGTGAGCGCCACGCCGTGGTGGGCTGGATGGCATTCATCCGCGCGTCCTTTCGGTGCAACAGCGAGGTCTGGTTAGTGCGGTCTCCGGTCGGCTCGCAGCCGGTATTCGCCGTCGAGTTTTGCCGCCAACGGCGCCCAGACTACAACGGCAATGCCCGTGCCGAGCAGCAGGGCACCGATCGTGTCGGTCAACCAGTGTGCTCCCAGGTAGGTGCGGCTGATCATCATGGCCAGCGTGTAGGCGGCTCCGAGCGCCCCGACCCACCACCGTGGAAACAGGAGTACGAAAATGGTGGCCATGGCGGCCGCGTTCGCCACGTGACCCGACGGAAACGATCCGAAATCGACGGTCACCAGGATGTCCTGCGGGCGGGTTCTCGCGAACAGACGTTTGATCACCTGAACGGCTCCGCCGGTGAGCATCGTCGCCGCGAGATAGAAGCCGACCGCCCAGAAACGTCGGGCCAGCAGCAGAACGGCCACGATCAGTGCCGGAATCAGCAGCGACGCCGTAAGCCCGAAGCCGAGATAGTTCAAGACCAGCGCGGCGGAGTCCAGGGCCGGGCCGCGAAACCGGTCGATCCAGGCCAGCCAGGACCGGTCGATGGCGAGCGATGCGGCGTCGGCGGTGTCAGCGGTGCCGCGCAGCAGTACCAGGACGCCGAGGCCGAGGGAGAGGGCGACCGCACCGAGACCGCTGATCAGCGGCCACCGGCGGGTGACGCGTTGTGCGCGTGGTATCGCCGCGTGTTCGGGATGTCGAGCACTCACCATGGGGTAATGCTAGATCGTACCCGCATCATTCGGATGTTATGTCGCCCGGTGCCTTGTCGGGTCGCCAGCCTCGCCAGGACGGCTGGCGCAGCCGACCGGTCGCAGTCCACTCGGCGAACTCGACCTCGGCGACGAGGGTGGGGCGCACCCAGACCGCGCCCTGCGCATCCGTTTGCGGGATGTCGCTGAACGGAGTGGTCTTGCGCACCAGACGGGTGAGCCTTGAGCGGATGTCGGCCAGGTCGCGTTCGCCGAACCCCGTGCCCACCCGGCCGATGTAACGCAAGCCCGTGTCGGTGGGTATCCCCAGGAGCAGCGATCCGATCGCACCGGCGCGGTTGCCTCGGCCCGGTCGCCAGCCGCCGACGACTACTTCCTGGGTGCGAAAATGTTTGATCTTCACCCAGTCCCTGGACCGCCGCCCGATCGTATAGCGGCCGTCCTGCCGTTTGGCCATGACCCCTTCCAAACCGAGCTGGCGACTGATCTGAAAGGCTTCGGCGAAGCCGCCGGTGAGACGTGGCGGTACCTGCGTGGAGCCGGTCGCGGTCACCGTGGCTTCCAGCAGGTTTCGGCGCGCGGTGTAGGTCAATCCGGTGAGCGAGCGGCCGTTCAGCTCGAGCAGGTCGAAGAGCATCAGCTGCACCGGAGCCGTGCGGGCCGCTGAGGCGACCTCGCGGGCCTCGGTGAGTTTCATCCGCGTCTGCAACAGGCCGAAGTCGGGGCGACCGCGTTTGTCGACGGCCACGATCTCGCCGTCGAGCACTGCGCTGTCGAGCACTGCGCCGTCCTGTGCTGCGCTGCTCTGTGCTGCGCTGCTCGCTTTTGGCGCCAGTGCCGCGAGCAGGTCGGCGACGAGGTCGGGATAGGACGCGGTCACATCGTGCCCGTTGCGGGTGACCAAGCGAACGTTGTGCTCGGCCAGCGACACATAGGCGAGTGCGCGCATGCCGTCCCACTTCATTTCGAACGCCCACTCGCCAAGTCCGAGGTCGTCGCCGAGATCGGCTTCGGAACCGGCGGCGGCGAGCATGGGAGAGTAGGCGTTTTTCGGTGGCGGGGGAGTGATCTCGGCGGCTGGGCCGCCGTGCGGGCGGGCATTCGTGCGTGAGCTGCCCGAGGATCCGACGCTCGGTTTCATGCGGTGAATCAGCCAGTTGTTGGCTGCCCTGCTGCCGTGGCTGTCACTCGTGCGAATCAGGGCAAACCGGGCGGTGCCGCCGAGCCCGGCGTCCGGCTCGCCGTGCAGGGTGACGATCACTTCGTCGTCGCGCCATTTTTCGAGGTCGTACACGCCGCGGTCCCAGATGGACACGTCGCCGGCACCATATTCCCCGACCGGAATAGTTCCCTCGAAGCTGCCGTACTCGAGCGGGTGATCTTCGACGTGTACCGCCAGCCGGTTCTGCGCTGATGTGACGGGCACGCCGCGGGGCAGCGCCCACGACACGAGCACCCCCTCGTGTTCGAGTCGAAAATCCCAGTGCAGGCTGCGGGCGTGGTGCTCCTGAATGACGAATGACAGGCCGTTGGACGCCACGGCCGGCGCAGCGGGAACGGGCTCCGGCGTCTTCGCGGCGTCGCGCTTGCCGCGGTACACCGTCAGCCGGTCCGTTGTCACGAGGGCGGGGGTCGCCGTGTCGCTGGTTGTGCCAGCCGCATGCTCGAACGACCCGGCCGACAGCAGCGCGAGCGGATCATCCCGGCGCTTCAAGCGGGCGAGCACCTGCCTGTAGTCGAGCTGCTCGAGCTGGGCCGAGGCCAGCTCCTTCCAGGTGCGCGGCGTCGCAACCATCGGGTGGCTGCGCCCGCGCAGGGAATACGGTGTGATGGTGGTCTTCGCGGCATTATTTTGGCTCCAGTCCACGAACACCTTGCCGGGGCGCAGGGTCTTCTTCATGTCGCTCACCACGAGATCGCGGTGGTCCGCCTCGAGCGCTCTGGCCAGTTCGTGTGCCACGGCCGACACCTGGTCTGAGGTGTACGACAGGTCGAGGGCGGCATACAAGTGGATGCCCTTGCTCCCGCTGGTCACCGGCATCGGTTGCAATCCCATGTGCTGCAGGATCACTCGGGCCAGCCGCGCCACCTCGGCGCATTCGAGCAGTCCGACACCGTCGCCCGGGTCGAGGTCGAGCACCAGCCGGTCGGGATTGCGCGGGGTGCCGGTGCGGCCGAACTGCCACTGCGGCACGTGGATTTCGAGGGCGCTCATCTGCCCGAGCCAGGTGAGGGTGGCGAGGTCGTTCACGAGCGGATAGGTGTTCACATGATCTTTGTGCGCGATCTCGTGCCGTTTCACCCAGTTCGGCGTTGACGGTTCGAGGTTCTTCTGAAAGAACATCGTGCCGGGGTGCTCGATGGTGCCGATTCCGTGTACCCAGCGCTTGCGGGTGGCCGGGCGGTTCGCCGCGTGGGCGATCAGCACGTCGGCGATCGCCGCGTAGTAGGCCAGCACGTCGGCCTTCGTGGTGCCGGTCTCCGGGTACAAAATCTTGTCCAGGTGGGTGAGTGTGATGCGGTGGCCTTCCACAGAGACGACCTGGCTGCTGGCGTTCATGCGTCAACTGTGCCGCGGAAACCCCGGGTCTACTAGGCGAAAAATGTCTCATTCGGGTGTGTACTGGTCGCATGAGAAGCATCTGGACCGGTGCGATCACCTTCGGGCTCGTCAATGTGCCCGTCAAGGTGTACAGCGCCACCGAGGATCACGACGTGTCACTGCATCAGGTGCACGATGCCGATGGGGGACGCATCCGCTACCAACGTCGGTGTGAGATCTGCGCCAAGGTCGTTCCGTACGACCACATCGACAAGGCTTTCGACGACGGCGAGCAGACCGTGGTGCTCACCGCTGACGACTTCGCGTCGCTGCCGGCCGAGCACAGCAAGGAGATCGACGTGGTCGAGTTCGTGCCGAGCGACCAGATCGACCCGATCATGCTCGACAAGAGCTACTTTCTCGAACCGGACGGCAAGTCTGCCAAGGCCTACGTGCTGCTGCGGCGCACGCTGGAAGCCACCGATCGCACGGCCATCGTGCACTTTGCCCTGAGGCAGAAGACCCGGCTGGGTGCGTTGCGCGTGCACGGCGACGTGCTTATGCTGCAATCCCTGCTCTGGGACGACGAGGTACGCGAGGCCAAATTTGCGTCCCTCGACGAGCGGGTCAATATCAGTGCCAAAGAACTGGATATGTCGGCGGCATTGGTTGAGTCGTTCGCGGCCGATTTTGCACCGGATGCCTTCAACGACGACTATCAGGACGAATTGCGGGCGCTAATTGAGGCCAAGCTGAAGAGCGGTGACGCGGTGTCGACCGAGGTGACCTTCGGTGAAACGACCGACGAAGGTGAGGGCGGCGAGGTGCTCGACCTCATGGAAGCACTGCGGCGCAGCGTCGAGGCCAGCCGTGACCGGGCCAAGCCCAAATCGAAGCCGAAGCGAGCCCGCTCGGCCTCCTGAGCGGCTGTCCGTCTCATGGCGGGTGCTTCTCAACCCCGTGCCGCGAGCACGCGCTTCCAGACCACGAGCACGAGGCCGATCGCGGTCAGCAGCACGGCCTGAACGTTGAGCACACTCACGCCCACCGCTCCGATGGCCACGAGCGGAGTGCTCTGACCGATGGTGAGGGACAGTTTGATGCCCTCGGCGATGATCGCCAGCGCCAGCCCGAACAGTGCCAGGCGCCCATCGGTCGAGGTGCGCAGCCGATGCAGGCGCAGCTGGTGCGAGGTGCCGCAGACCACTAAGGCCTCGTTCGACTGGCCGAACTTTCGCTGGGTGGCGCGCAGAAAATCGACGCGACCACCCACATCCACTCGAACGATGTCAGAACTCACGTTGGACGGGAGGCTCCACCAGTCGGAGCGTTCCGGGATACTGAGGGTCCCCTCGGCCACATCGTCGCGGCAGCGGATCTCGTAGTCGAAGGCGGGCGCGACGGCCGGAACGGTCATAGCAGCAGCTGGGGTCCGAAACCGAGCATCAGCGCCACCCGCTGCGGCAGGTGTTCGGGCGGGATCTCCAACAGAGAGCCGAGTGCGGCGGCTGCCGCGAGCAATTTCTGGGCCGCCGGGTCTGGTCCCACGTACTCGATCAGAAGGCCGGGTTCGTTGGTCCACTGGTACAGGCCCTCGGCCAGCCAGTCCTGCGGATACGATGGCTGCCGTTCCAGGAACTGTTCCCACGAGGCGAAGCGGCTGGAGGAGGATGGTTGGCCGCCGTCACCACCGCCGCCGGCGCTGTGATTGAGAGGGGCAATATCGCAAAGTACGCAGACGAATTCCGGCACGGCCGGGTCGCGCTGGCCGTGCTCGTTGCAGGTGATTCCCCCGCAGATCTTGCACACCGCGAGAGGATCCGAAATTTGAGCGCCGGGAATGGACTTTGATCCGATGAAATGGGGCAGGCATTCGACCATGCCCCATATCTACACCCGGTAGCTGCCCTCGGCAATAGTGTTGCGGACGAGCGGCTCAGCGGATGCCCCGCCCGCCGGTCAGCATTCTGCACCCGGCATTCCCCGCCGCGCAGGTGACCGCGCGGCGCTAGAACGGGTGGGTGTCGGTGGTGTCCGAGCCGGAGGCGGCCCTGTCGGAGGTCCAGGGGTCCGGTACGGGTGGTGGTGGCGTGGCTGGTGGTGGGGGTGTTGGTGGTGCTTGTTGCGGCGGTGGGGTGATTCGGGTGGCGGGGTCGGTGGCGTAGTGTTTGCCGGCTGGGCTGGTCCAGTGGAGGGTGCCGTCGGGGTCGGCGGTGACTGTCCAGTTGCTGAAGTGTTTGAGGTTGTGGTGGGCGGGGGAGAGGAAGTGCAGGTTGGTGGCGGTGGTGGGGCCGCCGAATTGTTTGTCGATGGTGTGGTCGAGGTCGCTGTGCCCGGCGGAGCGGTTGCAGCCGGGGAAGCGGCAGCTTCCGTCGCGCAGGCGGAGGTATTTCTTTAGTGCGGCGGGTACTCGGAAGGGTTCGGCGCTGACGTCGAGGACGATGCCGGTGTGCGGGTGGGTGAGGACGCGCAGGAAGCTTGTTGCGGTGCCGGCCAGCTTGCGGGCGGTTTCGGGGTCGATCGGCCCGTAGCCTTCGAGTTCGCCGGGCTCTTCACTCTTACCCATCAGGGTGAGCACCGGCACGGTGATGTTGACGTTCGCGGTGAGCCCGGCGCCGAGGCCGCTG
>NZ_FOCN01000067.1 GCF_900110125.1 Cryobacterium luteum | reverse complement strand
GCACTGGAATCACCCAGCGCAGCCACCAGGGCCGACGTGCGGGTGAGCTCCAGCACCAGGTTGTTCATGATTCACGTCAACACCCGACCACCGACATTCCCGAGGAAAAATCATGCTTACAAGCACTAAACCGATCAAACCCGCAAAAGAATACCCAAAGAAATGTTTTCGCAATCAGCACGGGCCCTCGCCCATCTTCGCCAGCGCCGTTCCGCTGCGCGGCCCGGAACGGCCGCCATAATGTTGGCGTTGGCCCGCCACGTTTGGCATCGCCGGCCCGTGGGCCACGACACTGCGACCGTCGAAGGCCCAGGAATGGAGAGAGTCGGCCCGGTCGTAGCGCGAATTCGCCAGAAAAACCAGCCTGTGGAAACATCGAAAGGTTGTAGCAATTCGGTCTATGGTGACCGCATGCGAACCCCGCCGCCGCACCGCCCCCGCCACAGAGCCGTGACAACCGTCGGCATATTGCTCCTGATCGTCGCCACGCTCAGCGGATGCTCCGCCAATCCCACACCCAGCGACACCGCATCACCCATCGCCGATGCGACAGCCGCGCCGACCGAGACTGCCCCGGTCTTCTCCTCGAACGAGGAGGCCCTGGCCGCCGCAAAGGCTGCCTATGCTAACTACGCAGCGCTTTCTGACGACGTTATGCGAAGCGCCCCGGCGCCAAAGGATTTTACGAAGGTCAGCGCGTCAGTCAGTGAGGCCTACCTCCCGCAAGTAGTTCAGGCCCTCGATTCGTTCTCAACTGCCGGGCACATTGGTAAAGGTGCGTCCAGTTTTGACTCCATCGCTCTCATTCGTTACTCAGATTCGCCCTACGGTCTCGCCGAAGTCGAAGTGTATATGTGCTCCGATGTTTCTGGGCTTCGACTCCTCGACGCTTCCGGGGCCGATGTAACGCCGGCACAGCGAATTGATCGAGTCCCCTTGCAGGTTCGCTTCGTCTCAAGCGTTGGTAGCCCATCCACGCTCCTCGTTGACAAGGAAGACGTATGGTCCGGTCGAGATTTCTGTTAGCTTCTGTCGTCGTAGCTCTAGTTTTCGGATCAATGGGTGTCGCGGATTCTGCGAGAGCCGAAATTTGCACACGAGCTGGACTTGCTGACGGCTCGTGTCCGCGTGCGCAGGCAATCGTGGTTGGTCCGAGCGTCGACCTGACAGCAGATGCCACGTCCGGTCCCGGCGGGTCCGGCACGGGCCCCCGACAGGGAGGCAGCGGGGCGGTCACCCCCGCCGAACAGCCCGTTTGCCCCGGCGGCGACCCCCGAAAGCTCGGCCTCGAATCACTCCCCCTGGGTAACTGCACCTTCCTCCCCTGGGTCAACCCCAACATCCTGGCCACCCCCTGCACCGTCTGCTCCCCCGCCACCATCGTGCGCGTCTCCGACCTGCAAAACTTCCCCGCCTACCCCACCCCCACCGGCATGGAACCC
>NZ_FOCN01000037.1 GCF_900110125.1 Cryobacterium luteum | reverse complement strand
ATACCACGATGTCGGCAGGCAACGCGACGAAAAACAAGTGCAGACCCCCTCTAGGGGGTGCGGATCACGGCATTTGGCTGGTGCGTCATCCAGAGAATTAGAGCCCCCACAAAAGAAAAGATCTGACGTTGTGCTCCGATTCACATAGGAGCACCAATGCTTTACTCATCAGCTAGCCTCATAGACTTCCTCGACCTCCCCGCAGCCTCTGAACGCAGCAACTACGGTGTCTCGACCATCCGTCGCCACATCAAGGCTGGGCTCATTCCCGCGGTGAAAATCAAGGGTCGGGTTTACGTTAAGCCCGAAGACCTCGACGCCTTCGTCGCACCCGCGCCCATAGTCGTCGCAGACACCACCCTCAAGGACTGGGCCGCCCGCATGGCCGCCAAGGCGCCGGCATTCCGCCCTGAGCAGCGAGACGTCATCGTGTCAGCGTTCACTTCTTCGCTGAGAGGTGAATAAGACAATGCCGGCAACAGAAAACCGCCCCACCGATGGTGGAGCGGTCTCAGAAGAGTTTCGCGGCTCTATGACCAAGTCTACTCCCCCCATTCCCCCAACGCACTCGAACTCGAAGAGCGATTCCAGCTCTCCATCCCCGAAGGCTGGATTCATTCCTACCTCGAAGGAAACCCTCGTCGAGCTGGTCGTGAGCAAATACCTGCCAAGCATCCTCGACGACACTACGATACAACTCAGTGGGATCCGTGACGCGCTGCTCCAGCGCGTTAACGGGGCGCTCTCTCTGGAGAATAAGGGGCGCAAGGACTCGGAGTCTTCGTCGCCACCAATTGTCAAGATCCAAACGCTCGATGAAGTAACTGTGGCGCAGGTGTTGCTTGCCCGTCATCGCATCGTTGCCGTGGACCTGTCAGAAGGCCAGGCGGATGATATGACGTTGTTGGCAATGTACGTCGAGTCTGGCGATGATAAGGGCACATACACGACGTCAGAGGCCCGGATCAAAGCCCTCGCTAGCGAGCTGAAGCCCTCAATGACAAAGAGTGCGATCGATTCGCTCTTCGGACGTCTGAAGATCCACGCCCCGCAGGTTGTTCGCACGACAGAGCCGCACCTGATCCCTGTAGCGAACGGTGTGTACGACCATGCTCGGCAAGTTCTGCGCCCGTTCTCTGGGGACTGGGTATTCCTCTCGAAGCTCCCAACCACCTACGACGCAAATGCTAAGAGCCCCGTCATCGTTATGCCCGATGATGAGGAATGGGACGTCGAATCCTGGATCGCGAGCCTAAGTGACGACGAGGGCGTGCCTAAACTGCTCTGGGAGGTGATCAGCGCCGCTGTGCGGTCCTACGCGCCGTGGGACAAAGCCATTTGGTTCGCTGCTGAGCGGGGCAACAATGGCAAAGGCACGCTCGTGGAGATGCTGAGGAATCTCTTGGGAACAAAAGCATGCTCCGCTGTAAAGTTCGCGGACTTCGGCCACGAGTTCAAGATGGAGGCCCTCGTCTATGCTCGGGTGAACCTCGTTGATGAGAATGACGTAGGAGACTTTTTCGACCGGATCGCCGATTGGAAGGCAGCAGTCACCGGCGACGTATTCACCTTGAACCGGAAATACAAGACGCCGGTTGCAGTTCGCTTTCTCGGGATCGACATCCAGTGCTTCAACTCAAACACCCCGCGAACGAAGGATAAGAGCGACTCGTTCTACCGCCGGCTTCTTATCGTGAAGTTCAACAAGTGGTTCGGCGGTGGTGCCGAGCGCAAGTATATTAAGCGGGATTACCTCAAACGTCCAGTGGTGCTGGAGTACGTGCTGAAGCGCGCACTTGAGATGCAACACACTGAGCTGTCGAATCCGGAGGCCTGCAAAGAGGCCCTGGATGATTACATGGGCAACAACAACATGCTGCTGAGCTTCTGGCAAGAGTTCGAGCCCCAGCTCGTCTGGGATCTCGTGCCGTTCGGTTTTCTGCATGCCCTCTACTCTGAGTGGTTCCGCAGGACCAACCCGAGCGGAAAACCGGAGAGCCACAACACACTCGTCTCCTTCCTGCGTGAGTATCTCGCTGGCTCCCCAAAGTGGGAGCACAAGGCATCTGACAGCGTGCGTCCAAAGGAACTCATGAACGCGCCTGAGCCGCTGAGCGTGGAGTACGGCCTACTGGACTGGATGAGCAGCAGCTATAGCGGCAATGACCCGCTCAAGAAGTCGATCGTCTTCCCACTAAAGGTCAATTACAAAGGTCTCATCCGCCGACAACCGGCCGGACTTGCGGGATCGGCTGCCATCGACTTGGACAGCACCGACTGACCTGTTCAGCCGCCGGGGATTTCATTCCAGCGATCACTTCAGCGAGTGTTTGTCGCCTGATTTCCCCGGCACCGTCCTCGGGTAGTCCCTACCCACTGTCCGATGTCGGCGCTTGCTCCGCCGCGTGGGCTGATCGTCGGCTTGTCCTCGCATTGGATTTCTCCCTAAATCAGCATCATTCTCTCTACACATCGCCGACGCTATATCCGCGACTGTACGCTGCACACTTTCCCTGAGCACACAGCAATATTCACTAAGAATGAGACGATCCACCGTGGAAGGAACAGACATGTCACACCTGAACGCCGGCGCTGATGATGCGCAAAACGAAAGCCCTGCTGAGAGTTATGCCCGCGTTCTCACGCACGCACCCGTTCTCAGCGGGCCGAACGGGGATTTCGTCGAGGCCGGACCGCAGGCAGCTCGGTCTATTGCGAACGCCATCGAACCGTTCATGCGCGGCACATTCCTTGACCGGGCGGGGGTCATTAATCGGCTTGTGCACGGCACACCACCTGTGCTTGGTGGTAGCAACAGCGAGTTCGCTCGCGCTCTGGCCACCGAAGAAGTACACCGCATCGTGAATGTCTGCGACCTGTTGATGATCGTCAAGAATGCGAAACCAGCCTGACGGCTCGCGGACCGTCCATCGCGTCACCTCGTACAGGTCCCCGGTCTCAACCCTCGGGGCTGCAAACGAACAGATCTCGTCGGTCTTGAGTCCGGCGATGAGGCGCTTGTTACATAGGGCGTAGAGGCTGCTATAGACAACAAGCGCGAGCGCAAATCCAGTCTCAACCCCCTAAACGCTCAGCTGCCGCATCGAAGCCCCGCACCGCCGTCGAGGTGTGCGGGGCTTCGCTTTTCCCGAGGTATTGGCGCGCCTTCAGCGCTGCGAAGGGATAGCGGCGGCGCTTCGTCCGCTCACGCACCAATTTGATCCACGTCGAGCGCGATCAGATCACGGACACTCAAGCGCCATTAACATGCCTTTTATGACCCATTCCGCGACCAAATCTGACAACGCTGACGGGCGCATCGACTCGCGTGCCTCAGAGAACGCCGTCCGGCGCCTCGCTGAAGCCGTGGCTGGATTAACAAACAGGCCCGGCTTGTTTATCGCAGCGCTCACGGACATGCTCATGGCATTGACGCCCATCGAAGCGAAGGATTGGCGCGGGGTTTCTCGCGCCGGCAGTCGGCAGATCGCTTTGGGAGCCGTCGATGAGCAGTCGGCCGTGACTTACCCGACGCACGACTCACTACGTGCCGAACCGCGCCAAATCGCGATCGATCTGATGCCGTTGTTCTTGGAGCTGACCCGCGAGGAAACCTCCAACGAATGGGCACGGGGAGCGGGCCTGTACATCCGACACGTACGGAAGGCCACGAAAACTCGTCCAACTATTTCAAAGCTTTTCAAGAAGCTCCTGTCCGAAAATGAAGCTTGGATGACGGCCCCACAAAGTCAAAAATACTTCTTCAATCAGATCGTCGCGATTCATTGGCGCCGCAGTGGTTGGATCTGGTTCACACTCGATTCCAACTCCTTGGCCGAAGGACCGGTGTCCAGAGCCTTCGCCCGCAGTAAGAGGGCAAAAGCCCGCGCCTCGCGGCGGGCTGACCGCTCGCTGTGAATGCTACTCGAAGTCGATTTTCAGACGATATGACCGATAGCTGACGGACCCTTCTCGTGTGAACTTCAACGCGTCTCGAAGACGCTGATCGTCGTGGTCACCAATTATCAGCCCCGTGACACGCTGATCGGGTGCCGCGAGAGCACGCTCGACCCAACCCATATATCTGAGAATTTGGCCGACGACGACGTCGCTAGCCTTGTCCCTCTTCAGCTCAATAATCAACCAGTGGCTCTTGTCTTTGCTCAGCGCCAGGATGTCGATGATGCCTGTATCCGTCTTGTACTGCTGATCCACAAAGTCGTAGTCGGCAAACAAATCAATGTCCCGCCAGTTGGCTACCAGGAAGTCTTCGAGGCCATCCTCGAACCGAAATTTGACTCGCCGCGTTGCCTGGTCGCGTTCGACCAGACTGCCGTCCGCTGCGCCACCGGGCGCACCCTGGTTGTCGACACTGATCGTGATCTCATGTGCCGCTAAAACACCAAGCTGGAAGTGCACGGTGACGCAATAGTCGCCGCCGGCATCGTATGTGACGGTACCCTCAGGCCCCAGCTCGAACTTGCGTTCAATTAGCTTTTCAGACGAAACGTCTGGCGCGAGGCTCTTCTGCGCTAGGTGCCCGATGTCCGAATTACCCTCATTCCACAGCACGCTGTTTGCGATGAATTCAATCGTCTCGACTGGTGTCGCGGCGTTCTGTATGAGCGAGAGCGCTGCGCGCCGACTAATCTCCAACCGTCCGATTGTATCCAGGACCTCGGGCGCACAGTCTCGACTGGCAAGAGCCTCCATGACCATGTCGAACTCGTGCTCAGGATGTTGCCTGCGGGAGATGATGAGCAGCGTGTCCGATGTCGTCGCGGGGTTTCCAGCGATTTCGTAGCCGGGAACGTAACCCGAATTGACAGCAAGTGCTGCGAGAACGGCTGGTGATCCTGTGTGCCTGGCCAGCCCAGATACGACGCCGGGTACGCAACCCATCAGAATTGCCAGGAGCTCTGGGATGCTGTAAATATTGGGGTTTCGCGTGAGTGCCTGGCACACCGAAAAGTCCTCGTCGGATGCGAGGGTCATGAGCACATCATCCTCAGTGTCCGGGTTCCGTGCGGCATTGGCGCGTACCGATGACTCCCCATCTGCGGCCAGGATCCGGAGTAGATGAGCGTCTCGTGTGTGATGGGCCGTGTGCATTCGCACCTCCCACCGCGTGTCTCGAGCGAGCACCCTGTGCTCAGGTAACCCACCGTCTCGCGCAGCGTCAACTTTCTGGTGAATCGTTCCGTGAACCCGCGGGTCAAGAGCCCCTACAAAAGTCGGATCAGACTGCATTTTCAACCTCCGGCCTCGACACTAGCGGTCCCCTCAGACACATGCACATGCTGTATCCGTGAGCTAGTCGAAGCCGGATCGTCGCCCCGTGAGGAAGCTCTCCAGATCAGCGCGGTTGACGACCACACCATGCTCTGGACACATGGCTGTGGTCTGCCCGTTCATCCAGGCCTGGAACGCGGGTAGACGATCGCCCAGGAGCGTTTGTAGCTCTGTTGGTGTTGCCCCGAATTCGCACGCTTCGAGTTTCTGTTCAGCCAGAGAGAGCGACGCAGCAAATCGCTGCATCGCCGCGACATCGTTGACAGTCAACCCAACGGTCGGCGCCGGCTCGAACATCAGGTTCGGCACAGCGAAGATGGATCGTCGCCAAAGTTCGTCGAAGTGCGACCAATCGCCATCTCTTCGTCATCTGCCCAAATCCATGGTTGCCCTGTGGTCTCGACGCGCGCGCGGAGCGCCCTGCGTTTCCATTCCGCAGGCACAGCACCGCGCGATCGCGCGGGCTTCTTGGCCAGCACGAAACCACCGGACAGGTTTCCGTCGAGTGCTTGCTCGATGAAAGCCCGTACGTTCGGTCCCCACGTTGTGAGCCAACCGAACTCAACATTGTCGGTCTGGATAAACGTACCGAGAGCGTCGATAACGTTCGGGTTGATGTCCACCCAGAATTTGTCCCCATGGGCCGTGCGAACGCGACGACGCTCGAATCCGTCGACCACCGGAGGCAAAGCTTTCTCGAGAGACTGCCCGGTCCTGCGATTACGCTCCCACTGCTCGATGTCGATGGTGTTCAGCACACCATCTATGTCCAGCGCGAGCAGGATGCCGGTGCCAGGGAAAGTGTCGGCTGGGAGCAGAGTGTCGACGCGCGTGTGATGCATGGCAGCCATTGTGTCACTTGCACTGTTTGATAAAGTTATCAGTCGCCGCGTGCGGTAATAACTTTATCAAGAACCGGGGATGACCCTCCGTAAGGGGCGAATCCGCCTGCGCCCCCGTCGGCATGCTTATGAATTTCTATTAATTCATAATAATCCTATTAACATTGCGTCCCCCTTTAGTGTTTTTTAGTTTCTTTATCCTGTTTATCCTGAGCCTGCGCGCTCATCGACGTACCGTATGGCGTACTCGAACTGGATCTCGCTAAACGCGGAGGCCATGTACTCGATCTCTTCGTTCCTGATGTTGTGCTTCTGCGCGATCTGACGCCAGGAACTGACTGCGCGAGTCACGCGGGAGAGCACGTCTGCGGCGTCATGCATCGTCAGCCGGTAAGTATCTCGACCTTCGAAGAGCGGACGCGCGTCGCGGTTGGACGCGTCATCCCGCTCGTTGATCCGGCGTGAGCTCACTCGGCTTCCCGAGCGTGTCGGGTTCACGTCGAAGAGCGGGCTGAGTCGCCAGGTGCCGTCGACGCGCAGGAAGCCGTGGTTCTTCCAGTGGTCGTCGACGTTGCCTACGAGCACAGTGGACGCCACGCGGCCGAACATCTCGCGCAGGTCGCCAGCAGACGCCGAGAGCGTGACCTGGTTGATCGTGTCGGTGCAAATCCCCCCTTCGGCCATCTGGCGGCCGGGGAGTATGCCTCGTGACAACGGGCGCACGGAGTATGACGAGTGGGATCAGGGGCCTTCCGCGGACGACTCATGTCTTCTCCTCGGCGATGATCCGAGCCCGGACCGGGCGTGAATCCGCTGAGATGTCAATGGCCGGAGCGGCGTTGACTGCCTGCTTGCCCACGGTGGCCTCGACGTAGGGCTCCACGAGATCATTCGGGGTGCAGTCGAAGATGTCACAAAGCGCAGCGAGCGTATGCAGCGACAGTCGTTCCGGCTGCTCGGCCACGAGACGGTATACCTGCGCGGGCGACAGACTTACGCGGCGGTCACGTAGCAGTGGGCCCAACTCGGTCGTCTTCCACATGCTGTGCGCCGCCATGAGGGTTCGGAGGTGCCAGTGGTAGCTGATGCGTCGTCTCGCGGTCATGGTCTGTCCTTCTGGGGGTCGGAGAGAGCTGCCGCGATACTCGCGTTCAGTACTTTTCTCAAGCTCCGGGTTCGGAAGTCGGCTGACACCGAGGTATAGATGGAGGTGATGGAGGCGTGGGTATGACCCACCCGTTGTTGGACGGACAAAGGGTCGTAACCGTCTTCAATGAGATGGGTGACGTAGGAATGCCGCCGGCAGTGCGGGCCGATCTCCGATGGCAGTCCGACCTCCGTTCTCCAGCTGGCAAATCCTCGGCCCAGTGCATCTGGGCCGACCCGGGCACCGCGTTCGCTCGGCCAGAGCGCCGAGCTGCGCGGGGCCGTGTCAGACTGGGCGCGGAACGTGCCGACCCACTCATCGATGACCTCGGTGACCCACGGGAACACGGTCAGCACCGACCGGCGACGCGGGGTCCCACCCTTGGTCGCCTTGGCCCAACGAACGTCGAGAACACCGTTGCCATCGAATTCCCGCAGCGTGCGGGTTGGGGCCAAAGTCTTCCAAGTCCAGCATCTGGAACTCCCGCCGTCGCAACCCATAGGCGTAGGCGACTTTGACCGCCATGGCGTCCCGCTGGGCTGACAGCCATCCCTTCGTGCCCGTGTGGCGCAGCCGGACAACCTCGTCGTCGGCATGATCGAAGAAGCCCTATAGCTCGACTCGCGTCAGAGCACGACGCCCCGGCCGCCCCTCATAGTCCGAGCTATGCACGGCCGTGTTCCAGTCAAAACAGATCTGTATAGGGTGTGTGCCGAACAAACGCTCACAGACTGTCAAGGGCCATGAAGAACGACCCACTGGCGGCCACGAGAAATGCCCGCTGGTGGCCATGAAAACTGCTTGGGTTCTATCGGTCGTTGCAACACCCAGCACTATTCAGGAGTTGCGACCATGGTTTCCGAACAGACAAAACGACCACCAGCCCGAACGTTCACCGACGACGAGAAGGCGTCATTCTTCGCCGCGTTCGAACGGCTCGGAAGCATCCGACTCGCCGCCGAGGAACTCGGCTTCAAACCCATGACGTGTCGGCATTGGGTAACCCTCGCGGGCATCGACGTGAAGGTCGCCCAACGTGCGCGACGGACCGAATACTTCCGTCTGCGCGCCGACGCCGTCCCACGAAAAGAGGCAGCCCGGCAGGTCGGGTTAAACATTCGCACAGCGGTCGACTGGGACCAGGGCATCCGGCACGCCGACAACCGTCGGGTCCTGCCTGATGGGCGCATCATCGACTACAACAAGACCGTGACCGCACTGAGTGATTCATATCCGGCTGACTCCCGCGCAGCTGAAACCCATCGACTCGAGATACCTGTCGTTGGTTGATCGGGAGCGATCCGTGACCTGTCCGCGACGGGCATGTCGATCCGGTCGATCGCGGCGACACTCCGCCGGGCGCCGTCGACGATCAGCCGAGAAATCATCCGCAACAGGCAGAACAATGTCACCTACCTTCCGTATGCGGCTCAGCGCGCTGCCGCCGCACGCCGACCACGGCCCCGGAAAGCGAAGCTCGTGACACAGGAGGGCCTGCGGCAGTTCGTCCAGGAGAAGCTGCAGATCCGCTGGTCTCCGGAACAAATCTGTCAGGCTCTGGTCAAGCAATACCCGACCGACAAGGACATGCGCGTGGTACCAGAAACGATCTATCAGGCGCTCTACGTGCAAGCCAGGGGCGGCCTGCGCCGGGCAGTGCAGGAGGCGCTGCGGTCCGGACGAACGCGCCGCAAACCTCAGAAGACCGAATCTGCACGGCGGCCTCGATTCCGCGACCCGATGGTAATGATCGCCGACCGGCCACCCGAAATCGAGGACCGTGCCATCCCCGGGCATTGGGAAGGCGACCTCATCACCGGCAGACTCAACAAGACCGCGATCGCGACCCTGGTCGAGCGCACCACCCGTTACGTCATGCTCGTCCACCTGCCCGGCGCCCACACAGCCGACGCCGTCCGTGACGGTCTGGTGGCCACGATCGGCAAGCTGCCGGCACACCTTCGCGGGTCGCTGACTTGGGACCAGGGATCAGAGATGTCGACCCACAAGTCATTCACCACCGCGACAGACATGCCGGTGTATTTCTGCGACCCGGCCAGCCCCTGGCAGCGGGGCTCGAACGAGAACACCAACGGGCTCCTGCGCCAGTATTTCCCGAAGGGAAGTGACCTGTCGGTTTATGGCCTTGAGGATCTGGAACGGGTCGCGCAGGAACTGAACGGCCGACCCCGCAAAACGCTCGGCTGGGACACCCCCGGCAGAGCGATTCCGTGATCTACTTATCAGTACTTAATCAGCGCGGTGGGTTGCGTCCCCCCGAGTGGATGCTCCTATTGGTGTCAAGCGACTCTTTGTGCCGTATTGGGATGCTGAGCCTTGCCGTCGAGCCATGCGCTGAAGGCGGTTTCCAGGTCGATGTCGGCGCGTTGTCCGATCTCGAGTCGGCGTAGGCGCTGGTAGGGGACGTTGAGCTGTTTGGCTGCGTCGGTGAGGACGATGCCGAGGGTTTGGCGGCGTTGCCGCAGCCACGGTCCACTAGGCAGAGGGACAGCGTGATTTTGGGTGAGTAACGCGAATATTTCGTTGGCGACGTGGCGTTTGAGGCAGCGGACGATGTCGCGGTCGGAGAGACCTTCGGCGGTGCGGCGGGCGATGTATGCCATGGTGCGGGGTTCCTTGTGGCGTTTGCGAAGCAGCACGATGCGGTGCAAGGCTGCGTTGGCTTGCCGGTCACCTCCGCGTGAGAGACGGAAGCGCTGCCGTGTTCCGGAGGATGCCGGTATGGGTGCGACGCCGCAGAGGGCTGCGAACTGAGCCTTGGTGGTGATGCGATCTGGATTGTCGCCGGCAGTGGCGAGCAAGTGCGCGGCAACGAATGGGCCGACTCCGCTTGCGGCCATGAGAGCCGGGTTCTGACGAACGGCGAGCACAGTGAGTTGCTGGTCGATATAGGCAATGTCTGCCGTCAGCGCCTGGTGGCGTTGCGCGAGCCGTTTCGCCGATGCTCGAACTACCAGCTCCGGAGTGGTGCCGGGCGCCGGACGTGTGCGCGCGAGAGTGTTTGTAAGTTTGTCGCCGTCAAAGCGACGAAAATCCTGTCGGACTGCCTCGGGCGCGCTGACCAACAGGCTGTGGATCTGATTGATGCTCGCGGTGCGTGCCTTGGTGGCCGAGGATCGTTCCGCGAGCAAGATCCGCATCGATTCGACGTCGCCGTCGCGTTGTTTCGGGGTCGCAAGTCCTCGTCCGGCGACGACGGACAGGGCCGCTTGGCGTGCGTCGAGGGGATCCGACTTGCCGCGCAGTCGGCGCTCGGCGCGGTTGGCGCGGCAGACTTCAAGCACGCGCATGCCGGCTCCCGCCAAGACACGGGCGAGTTCCGCGCCGTAGGAGCCCGTGCCCTCGACGCCGACGGCTTCGACGATGCCGTGCGCGTGGAGGAAATCTATGATTTGGCGGTACCCACTGCCCACTGCAAGGAACTCCCGGTCGGCGATCGGTCGTCCGAGGCCGTCGACGATGGCGACATGATGGGTGTCTTTGTGGGTATCGACCCCCGCGAAGATGGTGTTCGGAGATGCGACTGCGACGGTGATGTGTGGCGGTTCAAGAATTGCAACTGTCATGACTTCGTTCCCGTTTCTTCGTTGAAGGGAAATCGCCGTTGGGTCGGGAGGGCAGACAGCACAGAGGTGAGACTGTTAGCCAGGCTCCTATCAAGTCATGTCGCCCCGATCAAGCGGCATTAGCGGCTCTGGTACGGCGGACAGATCCACTCAAAGACAACCTCGAAAGGAGTCAGTGTAATTTTGAGTCACCCCGCACCAGAGCCATATCCAGTATCTCTGTGTAATTCCCGGGGTTTGATCGTTGGATTAACAACGTAAAGAGCCACCGTGCGATGGTCAGTGAGTACCGATCAAAGAACTCACAGAAAGACACATCACACGATGGCTTTAGACCAGTCTGCCCTGCTTGCGCTCCTCGCGGAGCTCAAACTCACCAACGTCACCGATCGAATCCGAACGGTGACCGAAACGCTCTACCAAGAACTCATCGACGCCGAGGCCACCGCGCACATCGGCGCCGGCCGTTTTGAACGCT
>NZ_FOCN01000016.1 GCF_900110125.1 Cryobacterium luteum | reverse complement strand
TAAAGACCCATGGAGCTGACCGGTACTAATAAGCCGATAATTTGATAACACTTCAGTTTGAAGAAGCTGCTTTAGCGTCCACTATGTGGTTCTCGATGTACGGTCGAGAACAAACCCTCATCATTGAGGGCTCTATAATTGAATAATATAGATTCGATTCATCGGAAGATGTTTCGGCGGCTATAGCGAGAGGGAAACGCCCGGTCACATTCCGAACCCGGAAGCTAAGACTCTCAGCGCCGATGGTACTGCAGGGGGGACCCTGTGGGAGAGTAGGACACCGCCGGACTTAACTTAGAACGACCAGAAAGGCCACCCCCGGGTGGCCTTTCTGCGTTAACAGGGCCACCTCAGGGTGGCCCGTTTTCGTTAAGCTGCGGTGTCGAGACCCCGGCTTTGCCTCTGCGGGGCGCCAGGGCATCCGCTCCTCAGCTCAAACAATGGCCCTTGCCCGGGAGACATCCGCGAAAAGCGTGCGGATGCCTCCCCGCCAACGGCCATAACTCGGCACCCCGCGAATACCCCGACACCCCACCCACAACCTGAACGCTACGCAAAGCTGCGACGTGCGGCAGTGGTGGTAAGAGCGAGTGCGGGCAGCGGGCAGCGGGCAGCGGGCAACTGCGGGACTGTGGCTGTCTGCTAGGTCGACCGTCCGCATGCTGTATCCAGCAGCTTTTGCATTGGCTCTCAGTGCGGAACGGAGGAGTTAGTACGCACCGAGTGCTTGCCTCCGATGTTTTGTCAGCGGTTCGGGAATCCGTGGGGGAGGCCGGTCAGCACCGGGGCGAGACGGGCGAGACGCTCGCGCTTGAGGAGGAGCGCGGTGTACTCGCGTTCGCGGCGCACGGCAGCGACTCCGACCAGAAAATACTCAGCCGGAGCATCGGGCAGCGGCGAGACAAACGGCGTGACCTCGGCCGCGAGGGCCTGCGCGAGGCGTTCGCGGGTGAGCGGTGTCAGGTGCGCAGACTGGCGCAGGTACTGCGCGACTCGACGGGCCAGCCGGTCGGGCAGCCGGGCGATGTCCACGGTTTGCGACCAGGGCAGGAGCGCTTCGGGAAGCTGACGCGGAATTTGCCGGTTGCGCTGCACCCGCTCGTGCTGGCTGTAGGTCCCGGCGAGCAGATCACCGAGGCGCTTGGACCGGCCGTTGAGCAGGGCGGTGGTGGCGGCGAGGCCGCCGAGGGTCATGATGATTTCGAGAACGCCAGTCAGGGCTCGAATGAACGCGTGGCGCAGCGAGATGGCTCCACCGTCGTCGCGCACGATACGAGCGCCGATGGCGAGCTTGCCGAGCGAGCGGCCATGGGTGAGCGTTTCGACCAACACCGGCACGACGAGCAGCGAGAAGACCAGCGCTGCGATCGAGACCGCCTGGGTGAGCGCCGCATCGGTGAATTCTGCGAGGCTGAGAAAGAAGGCCAGCTGAATGAGCAGGTACAGGGCCAGGTAGGCCAACGTGTCGATGATCGAGCTGGCGGCGCGCAGAATGACGCTCGCCGGCCGCACGTCGAGCGCGACGGCTTCTCCGGTGACCAGCTCGTCGCCGGCGCTCAGGTCAAAAGCTGCAGTGGGACGCGCGGTCTCCTTCATGTCTACTATTGAACCAGATGGATCTCGACGCATACACGGCAGCGCATCGCGCCGACTGGGACCGCCTGACCGAGCTCGGTGCCCGGCGGCGTCTGAGTGGTGCCCAGTCCGACGAACTCATTGAGCGCTATCAGGCCGGCGCCACCCAGCTCTCCGCCATCAAGTCCACGGCCGGCTCGACGCTGGAGGGTGACCGGCTGTCGGTCGGTTTGTCCCGCGCGCGGCTGCGCTTCACCGGCGTGAGCGCCAACGTGCTCGCTCAGATTCCGCGATTTTTTGTTGCCCAGCTGCCGGCGGCCCTGTACCGGCTGCGCTGGCTCACCCTCGCCGTAGCCGTCGTCACCTTCGTCGTTGCCGGGCTGTACGCCGTCTGGGCCTATAACGACCCGAGGGTGCTGGCCAACCTCGGAACGGATGCCCAACTCGCGCAGCTGGCCAACGAAGACTTCGTCGGCTACTACTCCGAAAACCCCGCAGCCTCGTTCACCGGGTTGGTCTGGACCAACAATGCCTGGATCGCGGCGCAGTGCATCGCCTTCGGCATCGTCGGCGTGTACGTGCCGTTCATCATTCTGCAGAATGCCATGGGTCTCGGCACCACCGCCGCGGTCATGTTCGCCTACGACAAGGGCGACGTGTTCTTTCTCTACATCGCTCCGCACGGGCTCCTCGAACTGACCGCCATCTTCGTCGCAGCGGCCGCGGGGCTGCTCATCTTCTGGGCCTGGATCGCCCCCGGCGCTCGCACCCGCGGGCAGGCACTCGCCGAAGACGGCCGCGCCCTGTTCACCGTGGCGATCGGCCTCGTCTTCGTGCTGCTGGTCTCCGGCATCATCGAGGGGTTCGTCACCTCCCAGCCGTGGCCGTGGGCGATCAAGATCGGTATCGGCGCCGTCGCGCTGGGCGCGTTCCTGACCTACATGATCGTGCTCGGCGGCCGTGCTACCCGCGCCGGTGAGACCGGCGACCTGAGCGAGTTCGAAGCGGGCAGCACGCGCATTTACGGGGCCTGACCGGCAGCGCCATCTGGGTGCGGTCCTGCCTCTGGCGGTCGCGACAAGCCGTGGATCGAGCCTTGAGATTTCGACCAACGAATTGAGGTCGGAGGGTGCGCCGACGCTAGAGCCGTCCGGCGGCCTTCAAAGCGATGTACCGGTCGGCGAGGGCCGGCGGAAGCTGCGCGGGCGAGGCGGTGACGACATCCGCTCCCAGCTGGCGGATGGCGGCCGATACCCGGGCCACGTCGAGCAGGGCCCGCTCGGCAGCTGCCGCCCGGTAGATTTCGGTGCGACCGCCGCGGGTGGCCGCGGCGAGCACGGTGGCCGGGTCGAGCACGGAGGCCACGACCACCGTGTGACGTTTGGTGAGCTGCGGCAGCACCGAAAGCAGCCCGGTCGATGCGCCCGCAGCATCGATGGAGGTGAGCACCACGATCAAGGCGTGCTGGCTGGTAATCGATCGCACCTGGCCGGGAACGGCAGCCCAGTCCATTTCGATGAGTTCCGGGTCGATCATGGCCATGGAATCGACCATCTGCGAGAGCAGGGCCGCGCCGGTCGCGCCCTGCACCCGGCCCCGCACCCGGCGGTCGAAGGCGAGAAAATCCACCCGGTCGCCGGCGACCGAGGTGAGCGCCGCGAGCAGCAGGGCGGCCTCGAACGCGGTGTCCAGCCGCGGCTCGTTGTCGACCCGCGCGGCCGAAGTGCGCCCGGTATCGAGCAGAATGACGACACGGCGATCCCGTTCCGGCCGCCAGGTGCGCACCATCACGTCGTTACGCCGGGCAGTCGCTCGCCAGTCGATCGAGCGCACGTCGTCGCCGAGCACATATTCGCGCAGTGAGTCGAATTCGGTGCCCTGCCCGCGCACCATCACGCTGGTGCGCCCGTCGAGCTCTTTGAGCCGGGCAATGCGGGACGGCAGGTGTTTGCGGGCGTGAAAGGGCGGCAACACGCGGATGCGCCCCGGCGCATTAAGCGTGGCTTGGCGGTTCCAGAGACCCAGCGGACCGCGCGTGCGCACCGTTACCTGCTCGACCCGCCGTTCCCCGCGACGAAACGGGGTGAGCGTGAGCGAAACGAGCCGGCGCTCGCCGCGCGGAACCACGATCCGGCTGCGATTTCGACCGGCCCCCGCCGACGGCTGCCAGGCATCCCGCACCACGCCCACCAGGCGGCGGCGCCCGGTGTTGGTCAGATACAGCTCGCTCGTGACGGATTCGCCGAGTCGAACCCGGGCCGGCAGCATCCGTTCGATCGTCACTACGCGTGGCGACGCCGCCAACGCCAGGTCGACGGCGCCGAGCGTGAGCACGAACACCAGCCAGAGCAGGAGCACGCCGGCAGCCTGCTCGCTGGAAGACCCGAACCACACGATGGGCACCACGCCGAGGGCGACGAGAAGAACGAACCGTCCGCTGAGCGTCATCGTTAGATCGGAACCTGAACCTGCTGCAACACGCCGCGCAGAATGGCATCGACCGCGACGCCCTCGAGTTCGGCCTCCGGGCGCAGCTGCACGCGGTGCCGCCACACCGGCAGCGCCATCGCCTGCACGTGATCGGGGGTGATCGAGTCGTAGCCGCTCAGCCAGGCCCACGCCTTGGCGGCGGCGAGCAGGGCGGTCGTTCCGCGGGGGCTGACGCCGAGTTTGACCGAGGGACTCGTGCGCGTGGCGCGGGCCAGATCGACGATGTAGGCGAGCACGTCAGCGCTCGACCCGACGCGGGCGACGGCTGCCTGCGCTGCGGCGAGTTCGGCCGCGCCGAGCACCGCGGCAACGCCGGCTCCGGCGAGGTCGCGCGGATTGAAGCCGGCCGCGTGGCGGCGCAGCACCTCGATCTCATCGACCCGCTGCGGCACCTCGAGCACGAGCTTGAGCAGAAACCGGTCGAGTTGCGCCTCGGGCAGCGTGTAGGTGCCCTCATACTCGATCGGGTTCATCGTCGCGGCCACGATGAACGGCTCCGGCAGCTTCAGCGACTCGCCGTCAACGCTGACCTGCCGCTCCTCCATCGCCTCGAGCAGCGCGGACTGCGTCTTCGGCGGGGTGCGGTTGATCTCGTCGGCCAGCATGATATTCGTGAACACCGGCCCCTGGCGAAACTCAAACTCCCCGGCGCGGGCGTCGTAGATGAGCGACCCGGTCACGTCGCCCGGCATCAGGTCGGGTGTGAACTGGATGCGCTTGGTGTCGAGGCTCAGCGCGTGGCTGAGCGTGCGCACCAGCAGCGTCTTGGCGACGCCGGGCACGCCCTCGAGCAGCACATGGCCGCGAGCGAGCAGGGCGATGATCAGCCCGGTCACCGCGCCGTCCTGCCCGACGACGGCCTTGCCGACCTCGGTGCGCACCCGGTTGAGGGCGGCCCGCAGCGCTGCGGCATCCGTTGCGCCGGTCGGCGCTGTGTTGATCAGGTCCGTGGGAGTCGTCATGGTTCCATTCTCTCGGCTGGAGGGGGTGAGAATTCACGAGAAGCGGATGCCGCCGCCTCGGCAGCAGGTACCACTCCGGCCTTGACGGCCCGGCAGGCCGCCTGTTCGAGGGCCTGCAGGGCGTCGGAGAGCGCCATCAGCTGCGCGTCGGAGTGTGGAATCGCGTCGACCAGCACCCGCCGCACCTCGGCTGGTGCGCTGCCGGTGATCCGGGCGACCGTGCCGATGACCTCGTCCAGCTGGGCGAGGCGGCCGAGGCCGACGGCTCGGGCGAGGCGTTGCACGGCGCCGACGCGGAGCGCATCGAGCGCGCGCAGTCGAGCGTTGCTGCGCGCGTACAGCCGCGCCCGTCCCTCCATGGTTTCGCTCGCCTTCACCGTGACCGGCAAATTTTCGGCCACGAGCGGCCCGAACCGGCGGCCACGCCAGAACGCGGCGGCGACGGCGGCGAGCACGAGCAGCACGGCCACGGGGCTGACCCAGCCCGGCGTCAGCTCGGCGAGCGACGGCGGCCCGGTTCGGGGCAGGTCGGCCAGCGTCGGCAGGTACCAGACGAGCGAGTCGCTCTCCCCGAGCAGTCCGAGGGCGAGCGCCGCGTTGCCGTAGCCGGTCACGTTCTCGTTGTTGAAGACGCGTGCGTCCGGCACGAGCGAGACGAGGCCGCCGGTCGCGCTCTCTACCTGAACCAGCGAGAAGGTCTCGGCGTCGCTGGCGAAACAGCCGGTCAGGAGCGGATGCCCGCCCTCCGGTATCGAGAGGGTGGCCCCGCCCGGCAGGAGGTTTTCGGCACGGTTCGCGGCCGACACCGAGCAGTCAGCTGTGAGCGATGCGGTGTCGGACACACCGCCGAAACCCACGGACGGGGCGAGCGCCTGCAGGGCCAGAAAATCGGGCGCGACGACAACGGTACGCGCCGCTCCCTCGGCCAGCTCGGTCAGCTGCCCGGCGTCGAGGTAGCCGTTCTCGTCGTAGAGCAGCACGGTGGAATCAGCGCCGACGGCGTCGCGCACCTCGACCAGCGAGTCGGCCAGGGTCACGGTGACGCCCTGCTGACGCAGCACCTCCACGAGCGCCATCGACCCGGCCGGCGCCGCGTTGTCGCCGGCCAGGGCGCGGCCGGCCGCATTGCTGCCGCCGGAGAGGAACACGCCCACGATGGCGACAATCACAATGCCGGCGAAAGCGAAAATCCAGAAGGAGGAGCGGCGCAGCAACGCGCGCAGGGTCGGCGTTGCCACGGTCGTGGGAGTGCCACCGGCGGAACTCAGGGCGGCGGCATCCGTTGTGAGTGTTGCGCTCATGGCCGGCCTGCCGCGGCCAGCGGGGCGAGTGTGACGGGCGACGCGGCCCGCAGCTCGGCCTCGAGCGCGGCCAGGGATCGATAGTCGGGCTCGAGCGCGGTCTGCTCGAGATAGCGCACCCGGTCGAAGGTGTCCGCAGCGAGGGCGAGGGCGGGGCCGCTTGGCGGGAAGGCCAGCCGGGCTCGCGCGGCGAAGTCGTGAGCGGTCGTGCCGGGGGTGACCGAGAGCACCGTGCGTTCGGCGAGGCCCCTGGCCAGGGCGCGAAAGATCTCCTCGCAGGCCAGGCTCCAGTCGCCGCGACTGGCCGCAGCGTCGGCCGCCGTGCGCATCTCGGCGCTGCTGCGCTGGTCGATTGTGCCGAACAGGTCGTTGCCGGCCCGGCGTCGCCGCGCCAGCCGGGGGGCGCCGAACAGCAGCCAGCCCGCCACGAGCGCCGCGACGATGAGAACGACCACAACGATCGGCAACCAGTCAGCGAGGCTGCCGTCGCCGCTGATGGCGAGCGAGTTGATCCAGTCCAGAAAACCCTGCGACGCCCGGTCGAACCAGGTCGGCCTGGCCGCTTCGTAGGGAGCCTTGGCGAGTTCCTCCCGCAACCACCGGCGGGCCTCGGGCGCGTCGGGAGCCACCGGTACATCACCGGCGAGGCCGACAATCCTCCGCCCGGCCACCGCTGTGAGCTGCGCCAGGCCGAACGCGGTCATGCCGCCGGGTATCCGCCGGAACCGGCCGGTATCAGGTAGGGGTCGGGCACGTCGCCGCCCTGCGAGGTGGATTCGACATAGCGGGCCAGTTCCAGATCGAGGCCCTCCTTGCGCATGCGCAGGTCAAGGTAGATCAGGGCCACGGCCGCCGACTGCACGACGGCCGCGACGGCCGCCACCGGAATGGCGATGATCAGGCTGACGACCACGCTGAGAATCGATGACTCTTCGGCGAACGCGCCGGTCGGGTCCACCAGCACGGTGCCCACACCGAACAATAACGAGACCGGGGTGGTGACGATCTGGCTGATCACCTGCACGATCAGGCCGACCAGCAGCAGCACGCCCAGGGTGCGCCAGAAGTAGCCGCGGGTCAGTGACCACGACCGAGAAACGGATGCCCGCACCCCCAACTTCTCCAGCACGATCAGGCTCGGAACGGCACTGGTCTTGGTATAGATGAAGGCGCTCGCCGCCGCGAGCAGCAGGCCGCCGAAGATTCCGACCAGCACGCCGGCGACGATGCCGGCGACATCGCCCACGCTGACCAACAACACGACGATGCCGGCGATCACAGCCACGCCGATGAGCAGCGCGAGGGTGAGCAGCAGAGTCCATAGGGTCAGCGGCCAGAGGCGGGTCGCCGCACGGCGCCACAGGGCGCCGAGGCGAAGCTTCTCGCCGAGGGTCGCGCGGGCCACTTCGAGCACGATGACAGCCTGCAACAGCGCCGACCCGATGAGGGACAGCGCCACCGGAATGATCAAAGACAGCGCGCCGATCAGTACCGATCCGGCCGTGACGGCATCTTTCTGGTCGAGCGGAGCGCTGTCGATGCGATCAAGCGCCCAGAAGGTGACGAGGCCGACAATGACCACGGTGACGAGCATGATCGCCGCCTGCACGATGAGGCCGCTCCCGAAGGTGGCCTTCGGATTGCGACGCAGCACCTGGAAGGATGCGCCGAGCAACGTACCGAACCCGATCGGCCGCAACGGAATCAAACCCGGCTTGGGCGGAGGAGCCCAGCCCTGCCCCGGGTCACTGCTGAAGGGACCGCCTTGATCGGGCGTGGCGGGCGCCGCGAACTGACCGTAGCGCGGGGGAACGGGGGCGTCGGGAGCCTGCCAGGAGTCTGTCACTATTCAATGCTGGCACAGGTCGATCGAGAAATGCGCTCTGAGGCACTCTGTCAGCGCGCTCGGCTACTCTTATGCCAGACTTTGCCCTACTCATCGGGCAATCTGCTGAGCGCACAATCAGAACACACCACGAAATTGTTCTGGAAAGAGACCCATGACCGCACGCATTCTGGTGATCGACGACGACACCGCCCTGTCCGAGATGATCGGCATCGTTTTGCAAGGAGAGGGCTTCACCCCGGGCTTCTGTGCCGATGGATCGCTCGCCCTCGAGACGTTTCGCACCGAGAAGCCAGATCTGGTACTGCTCGACCTCATGCTGCCCGGCCTCGACGGCATTGAAGTGTGCCGGCTGATCCGCGCCGAATCTGGGGTGCCGATCATCATGCTGACCGCCCGGTCCGACACCACCGACGTGGTGAAGGGGCTCGAGTCGGGGGCTGACGACTACATGGTCAAGCCGTTCAACCCCAAAGAGCTCGTCGCCCGCATTCGCACCCGTCTGCGCCCGCCCGCGGCCGACGGGGCGCTCGCGCTGCACATCGGCGACCTCGTGGTCAACGCGGTTGGGCACGAAGTCACCCGCGGAACGGCCGCGATCAACCTCACTCCGCTCGAATTCGACCTGCTGCTGACCCTCGCCTCCAAACCCCAGCAGGTGTTCACCCGCGAAATGCTGCTGGAACAGGTGTGGGGTTACCACTACAAGGCCGACACCCGGCTCGTGAACGTGCACGTGCAGCGGCTGCGCGCCAAGGTCGAGCACGACCCGGACAATCCCAGGATCGTCATGACGGTGCGCGGAGTCGGCTACCGCGCCGGCACGGCCAGCTAGCGAGGCGGAACCGCAGATGGCTCCCCGGCGACCCCCGCAGAAACGGTTGGCCGCACCATGCCCCAGCTGACCTACTGGCGACGGCCGCGCAATTGGCCCCGGCTTGTGCGCGCGTCGTGGCGCTCGTCCCTGCAATTCCGTACGGTGACCATCTCTGTCGCTCTCTCCGGCGTGGCGATTCTGGTGGTGGGCGTGTACATGTCGGCCAGCATCGGCAACGACCTGTTCCAATCGCGACTCAGCCAGGTGCTTCTCGAATCCGACCGCGCGACCAGTGCAGCGCAGAGCCTGTTGGATTCTTCCGATGCCACCGACCGGGTGCAGGTGCAAAACCTGCTCAGCGCGGCGCGCACCTCGATCTCGGCGGCCTCATCGAGCCGACTGGTTGCCGTACTGCGGGTTCCTGGCCAGGACTCGTCAACCGTTGCACCGCTCGACTCGTCGACCTTCGGACAGTCCACCGGCGTGATCGGGGCCGAACTGCGCACCGAGGTGCAGGCCAATATCGGCGACCAGTTCTGGCAGTCGGTCACCCTCACCGGCGATGACGCCACGACCGTTCCCGGCATCGTGGTGGGGTCGCAGATCACCGTTCCGGTGGCCGGCCGCTACGAGCTGTACATCGCTTACAGCCTGAAGGACGCGGAAGAGACCCTGCTCTTCGTGCAGCAAACCCTCGGGGTGGCCGGCGTTGCCCTCATGCTGCTGATCGGCGCCGTGACCTGGATCGTCGTTCGCTTCGTCGTGACGCCCCTGCGGGTGGCCGCCGAGACGAGCCAGAAACTCGCCTCCGGTGATCTCGAGGTGCGCATTCCCGAAAAAGGTGAGGACGTCATTGCGACGCTGGCCCGTTCCTTCAACGGCATGGCCGACAGCCTGCAAAGCCAGATTCGTGCACTCGCCGACCTGTCCGAGGTGCAGCAACGGTTCGTGTCTGATGTCTCGCACGAACTGCGCACACCACTGACGACCATCCGTTTGGCCGGCGATGTGCTGTACGACCAGCGGGCGAGCTTTGCGCCGGCCACCGGCCGCACCGCTGAGCTGCTGCACACCCAGGTCGAACGTTTCGAGCTGCTGCTGAGCGACCTGCTCGAAATCAGCCGCTACGACGCCGGATCCGTTGAACTCGAGAGTGAACCGACCAACCTGGTCTACCTCGCCGAAGACGCCATCGACAGTCTGCGATCCCTCGCCGAGTCCAAGGGCAGCGACCTGCGCCTGGTGGCTCCCGGCGGGTATCTGAACGCGGACGTCGATCCGCGGCGCATCCGCCGGGTGCTGCACAACCTCATCGGCAACGCCATCGAGCACGGTGAGGGTAAACCCGTCGTGGTGTCGGTCGACAGCGATGCGAATGCTGTCGCGCTCGCCGTACGCGACTACGGCCTCGGAATGAGCCAGGCCGAGGTCGCGCACGTCTTCGACCGGTTCTGGCGGGCCGACCCCTCGCGCCAACGCACGATCGGCGGCACCGGCCTCGGGCTGGCCATCTCCCGCGAGGACGCGAGTGTGCACAACGGCTGGCTGCAGGTCTGGTCCAGTCCGGGAGAAGGATCGTGTTTTCGGTTGACGCTGCCCCGCGTGGCCGGTGCCGTGCTGCAAGCGTCACCGATCCCCTTGCCGCCCGCCGACGCCACCGCCGACGCCACCGCCGACGCCACCGCCGACGCCACCGCCGTGCTCGGCGACGCCGGGCAGATGCCCGTGCCGGGCGGAGGGCGACATGACTGAGCGCACACCTCGCCGCCGCGTCTTCCCGGCGCTGCTCGTCGCCATCAGCCTCGCCGTCGGTCTGGGGGGCTGCACCGGCATTCCGCGCGACGGTGCGGTGCACGCCGGCAACGACATCGCACCCGACGACAATCCAGCCCCGGTATTTCTGCCGGCGCTGCCGCAAAAGGATGCCGCGCCGGAATCGATTCTGCGGGGCTTCATCGACGCCTCCTCGAGCCCTGAGAACAATTACGACATCGCCCGCCAGTTCCTGGCCCCGGCCTTCCAATCCAGCTGGGATGCCACGGCGGGGGTCACCGTCGACAACGGCTCCGGGCGCACCCTGACGGTCATCGACGACGGCACCACCCTGGTTGCCGTCACGCCGGTGGCCGAGGTTGACCAGGCGGGGGAATACCGTGAGGTCGACGCCAGTCCGGTCCCATTACGCTACGAGTTTCAGCAGATCGGCGGCCAGTGGCGCATCAGCTCGGCCCCGAACGGCACCGTGATCGACGAAAACACGTTCAACGACGTGTTTAGCGCCCAACCCGTGTACTTCTACGATCCCGGCTTTCGGTTCCTGGTTCCGGACCTGCGCTGGTTTCCGCGCGGGGCATCCGCTCCCACCAAGCTGGTCAACGCCGTCTTGAACGGACCGAGCGCCTGGCTGACCGGAGCGGTCGCCACGGCGTTTCCGGAAGGCTCCAAGCTCACCGCCGACGCCGTACAGGTGGTTGGGCGCCAGGCCATGGTCGACCTGAACAGCGAAGCACTCAACGCTGACCGGCAGACGCTGCAGCGCATGAAAGCGCAGCTGGCGGCGAGCCTGCCGTCCGGCCTCACGGTCGAGATCACCATCGACCAGAACTTCCAGGCCATCGACGACGTCGAGACCGGGGCTCCCGTCATCGATCCGCGCGTGGACGCCCGCGCCCTCGTGCTGCGCGGGGACGAATTCGGTTTTCTGGCCGCCACCGGGCAGAGCGTCACCCCGCTGGACGGGCTGTCTGCGACCATCGCCCAACTGGCCCCCACCGCGGTGACGCTGGCGTCTGGCCAGGCTTCAGCCGCCGTGCTGAACAGCGACGGCGTTTACGTCGTGCGTGACGGCGGCGAGCCCGAATTGCTCGACGCGCGCGCTGGGCTCCTGGCGCCGTCGATCGACAACGACCGCTTCGTCTGGTCGGTGCCGTCAAACGATCCGACCGCCCTGGTCGTCTACAGCCCAACGGGAGAGGCGACCGTGCTGCCGACGCCGTGGCCCGAAGCCACCTCGATCACGGCCCTGAAAATCTCGAGGGACGGCGCCCGGCTGATCGCCCTGCTCGGCACCGGCTCGGAGACCCGTTTCGTCGTCGCGTCCATCATTCGCACCGAGCAGGCGCCGACCGGCCTCGGCGCGCCCGTGCTGTTGGCGGCGGGCGGCGGGGCCGGCCTCGACGCAACCTGGATCGACGAATTGACCGTGGCGTCGCTCAGCACCCTGCCGAGCGGTGAGGCACGCATCGTGGCGCAGCAGATCGGCGGCGTCAGCTCCGTCCTGGAATCCCCGGCGAGCAGCCGGTTCATCGTCGGCAGCAACTCCGTGCGCGACCTGCGCGTAATCACCGACACCGGCAGCCTGGAGGTGCAGCGGGGAGCGGGCTGGCAGGCCCGCATCGACGACGTGATCCTGCTGGCCACCCAACAGGGCCTCGGCAGCTAGCCGGTCGGCCGTCTCCTCCCCAGGCGGTGCCAGAGGCGTTCCTGCACGGGTGGAGAGTTGGCGCCCCGCACGCCGCATGCACGCGGAAGACTGGCCCGATGATGCGAGGGCTGCGCACTCGACTGACCGCTGCGGGACTGGATGCCTGGGCCACGGTCCTGCCGACCGCGTGCAGCGGCTGCGGTGCCCTCGACCGCGCCCTGTGTTCAAGCTGCCGGTTGGCCCTGCTCCCGGCGGTGCATTCGGTCACGCGCGACGATGCACTCGTCTGGGCGGCCCTGAGCTACGAAGGGGTGGCCCGCCACGTGATCGCCGCCTACAAAGACGGTGGTCGAACGGATGCCGCCGGTGCGCTCGCCGCGCCGCTGCGAGCGGCCATCGTGGCCGCGCTCGCCGCCGTCCCGCGTGGGAACGGCGGCGGCATCCAGCTCGTCACCATTCCCTCGTCCCGCCTGGCCTGGCGCCTGCGCGGTTACCACCCGGTCGATGCCCTGCTGCACCGGGCTGGGCTGTACCCGATCCCGGCGCTCGCGCAGCGCGGGGAATCCGTCGACCAGGTCGGCCTCGGCCGCGCGGCGCGCGTCGCGAACAAAAGCAACAGCCTCGTCGCGCGGCATCCGCTCAATGGAACGAGGGTGATCCTCGTCGACGACATCGTGACCACCGGTGCGACCCTGCTCGAGGCGCGGCGCGCCGTGTTCGCTGCGGGCGGTATCGTCGTCGGCCTGGCCACACTGGCGCAAACACGGCGTCGGCTGCCTCCGTCTTCGAGCTCTGGGCAAACTGATCGACAAATACTGTGACATATCTCACCGCCACGGCTACGGTGGAGACAAAGGCGCGCAATGATCGCCCGGTTTTGGGGCGGTCCGCCAAACTGGAGGTCGTCATGGAAACTAACATCGTCGGACGCAACCTGGGGATCACTGATCGCTTCCGCGAGTACGCCACGGAGAAGGCCGAGAAAATCGCCCTCCTCGCCGAGAAAGCCCTCGCGCTCGAGATCAAGGTCAGCCGCCACCACGAGAAGAACGGTGCTGCCGCCGGCAACGATCGAGTCGAACTCACCCTGATCGGCAAGGGTCCTCTGGTGCGGGCCGAAGCTGACGGATCCGACAAGTACGCCGCTTTTGATGTGGCTCTTGGCCGTCTGCTCGAGCGGGTTCGCCGGGCCAAGGACCGCAAGAAGGTGCACCGCGGCGGCGCCCACCGTCCCACCTCACTGCACGAGGCGTCCGCTGTCGGTTTCAGCGTCATCGACATCACACCGGCCAACCCGGAAACTCTCGAACGGGTACGCACCGGCGCGATTCCCATCGTGCAAGCGGATGCTCCCGCCGTCGCCGAAGAGGAAGAATACTGCCCCGTCGTCATCCGTCGCAAAGTCTTCGCGGCAGCCCCGATGTCCGTTGACGATGCCCTGTACTTCATGGAGCTCGTCGGCCACGACTTCTACCTATTCCAGGACCTGGAGACCAAACGTCCCAGCGTGGTGTACCGGCGTAAGGGCTGGGACTACGGGGTCATCGAACTCGACGGTTCGGGCGAGGAGCTGCAGGAGGCTGTGCCCGTTGCCAGCGGGCGTGCCAACTGACCAACTAGCATTGCCTTAGCCGCCGACCAGGTCGGTGCTCTGGCATCTGCCAGACGAGAGGTGCAGGCGTGTGCTGCGGTAGTTCGATTGGGCTGCCGCAGTACCTGCCCGCACCGTTTGACTAGTGGAGTACATTCGTGGCGTCAATTCTTGAAAAGGTTCTTCGTGTTGGTGAAGGCCGCGTTCTGCGCCGCCTGGAAAACTATGCGAAAGCCATCAACGCGCTGGAAGAAGACTTCCATGAGCTCACCGACGACGAGCTGAAAAACGAGACCGTCACCCTGCGGGAACGGTACTCCAATGGCGAATCGCTCGATGACCTGCTGCCGGAGGCCTTCGCTGCCGTGCGGGAGGCCAGCACCCGCACCCTGGGGCTGCGTCACTTCGACGTGCAGCTCATGGGCGGAGCAGCCCTGCACCTCGGCAACATCGCCGAAATGAAAACCGGTGAGGGCAAGACCCTCGTCGCCACTACCGCCGCGTACCTCAACGCGATCAGCAGCCGCGGCGTGCACGTCATCACGGTCAACGACTACCTCGCGAGCTATCAGAGCGAACTGATGGGTCGCGTCTTCCGCGCTCTCGGCATGACGACCGGATGCATCCTCTCCGGTCAGACCCCGGCGCAGCGTCGCGAGATGTACGCGGCCGACATCACCTACGGCACCAACAACGAATTCGGCTTCGACTACCTGCGCGACAATATGGCCTGGCAGGCCAGCGACATGGTGCAGCGCGGACACTACTTCGCCATCGTCGACGAGGTCGACTCGATCCTCATCGACGAGGCACGCACCCCGCTGATCATCTCCGGGCCGGCGTCGGGTGAAGCGAACCGCTGGTTCAACGAATTCGCCAGCCTGGCCAAGCGTCTCGTCGCCGACGAAGACTTCGAGGTCGATGAGAAGAAACGCACCATCGGCGTGCTAGAACCCGGCATTGAAAAAGTTGAGGACTACCTCGGCATCGACAACCTCTACGAGTCGGCCAACACACCGCTGATCTCCTTCCTGAACAACGCCATCAAGGCCAACGCCCTGTTCAAGAAAGACAAAGACTACGTCGTCATGAACGGCGAGGTGCTCATCGTTGACGAGCACACCGGCCGTATCCTCATGGGACGACGGTACAACGAGGGCATTCACCAGGCGATCGAGGCCAAGGAGGGCGTTGCGGTCAAGGCCGAGAACCAGACCCTGGCCACCGTCACCCTGCAGAACTATTTCCGCCTGTACTCGAAAATTTCCGGCATGACCGGAACAGCCGAGACCGAAGCCGCCGAGTTCATGAGCACGTACAAGCTCGGTGTCGTCGCCATTCCCACCAACAAGCCGATGCAGCGCATCGACCAGTCCGACCTGATCTACAAGAACGAAGAGTCCAAGTTCCGTCAGGTCGTCGAAGACATCGTCGAACGCCACGAAGCCGGCCAGCCGGTTCTGGTCGGCACGACGAGCGTCGAGAAGAGCGAATACCTGTCGCGGCTGCTCGCCAAGAAGGGCGTGCGCCACGAGGTGCTCAACGCCAAGAACCATGCCAGGGAGGCCGCGATCGTCGCGCAGGCCGGCCGGCTCGGTTCGGTCACCGTCGCCACCAACATGGCCGGTCGTGGTACCGACGTGATGCTCGGCGGAAACGCCGAATTCCTCGCCGTCGCCGAGATGAACGGCAAAGGCCTCAGCCCGGTCGAAACGCCCGACGAATACGAACTCGCCTGGGACGACGTCTTCACCGCGGTGAAGGCCGACGTCGCCGAAGAAGCGGAGAAAGTAATCGCGGCCGGCGGACTCTACGTGCTCGGCACCGAACGGCACGAGTCGCGCCGCATCGACAACCAGCTGCGCGGTCGCAGCGGGCGTCAGGGCGACCCGGGCGAGAGCCGGTTCTACCTGTCGCTCACCGACGACCTCATGCGGCTGTTCAACGCCGGTGCCGCCGAGGCCCTCATGGGCCGGCAGGGCGTGCCGGACGACATGGCGATCGAATCCAAGGTGGTCAGCCGAGCCATTCGCAGCGCCCAGTCCCAGGTCGAGGGGCGCAACGCTGAGATTCGCAAGAACGTGCTCAAGTATGACGACGTGCTCAACCGGCAACGCGAGGCCATCTATGGTGACCGCCGCCACATCCTCGAGGGTGACGACCTGCACGAGCGCACCCAGACCTTCCTCACCAACGTCATCGACGAGGTGCTCGATGTGCACGCCGGCGACGGCAATGGAGATGATTGGGACTTCGATGCCATGTGGACGGAACTCAAGACCCTCTACCCGGTGGGCCTGACCATCGACGAGGTCGTTTCCGAGGCCGGCGACAAGGGCAGGATCAACCGCGACTTCATGCGCCGTGAGATCCTCTCCGACGCCAAGCTCGCCTATTCACGCCGCGAAGAGTCCCTCGGGGCACCCGCTATGCGCGAACTGGAGCGCCGCGTCGTGCTCTCGGTGATCGACCGTCGCTGGCGCGACCACCTCTACGAGATGGACTATCTGAAGGACGGCATCGGACTGCGCGCCATGGCCCAGCGTGACCCGTTGGTGGAATACCAGCGCGAGGGTTTCGCCATGTTCCAGCAGATGATGGGTCAGATTCGTGAGGAAACCGTCGGGTTCCTGTTCAATCTCGACGTCGAGGTGACCGCCGGTGCCGGTGCCGTCGCCGGACCGGTCGTCGCGGCCAAGGGACTCGCCCCGGCCGACGCCCCCGAGGAGAAGCTCAGCTACACCGCACCGAGCGATTCCGGCGGAGTCGAGGTGCGCAACCAGCGCGGCCAGATCCAGCAGGCCGCCACGGACCGGGCCAGGCGCACAGCCACCGTCGCGGCGAGCGACGACGAGCCGGCCGAAGCCGCCGGCCCGCCCCAGCGGGGAGCGTTTGGGCAGAAAACTGAGGGCGCAGCCCCGGTGAATCGGGCCGAACGCCGCGCCCAGGGCAAGAAGACGACCTAACGCGTCGAACACCCCGGTGACGCACGCCCAACCGCGGGCGCGTGTCACCGGGCCGTGGGCTACATGTGCCGGTGGTGCATCACAAGACGACGAGCACGGTGCCGCGCAGATGCCGGGTCGCGCCTTCCACCCGCAATGAGACGACATGCGGTCGGCGTTTGTCGTGCACCAGAATGACGGCGTCGAAGCCGCCGGTGGCGGTCGGTGACAGAGTGACGTGTTCGATCCAGAGCATCGGGCGGTGGGCGACGGTCCCCGTGACTGCTCTGGCCCGGGCCGCGATCGAGACGCGAACACGAAGATGGGCGTAGACGTCGTCGGTGACCCAGCGAGCAATCTGCTCGAGATTCCTGGCCCCGGCGATGATCTCGACAGCGCTCAGGGCGAGGGAGCGCAGGAACCGCTCCGCTTCGAGCGGTAGCGCGGGAACGATCGCTTGCGGGGCCGTGCCGGGACCGTCGGGACGCTGTTCCCCTCGGTCATCCCGCAACCGCGGAGCGCTGAAACCCGGTGATGTCATCGTATCTCCTGCCATCGAACCTGCAACTTCTCTGGCGCAAAACCTAAGCAGCCCGGTCGGAGCGCTGTCGAGCGCTTAAAGAGCCTGTGTATAAGGCCAGCGAGAATGCTCGGTGTCGGCTACTTTCTACCTGTGCGCTGGGATGATCTGTTTGACGACCTCGAAGGGCAGCTCGACCGCGCGCTGAGCTCCGCGGCAGCTGACCTCAGCCTGCAAGCGGAACGCCAGCGCCTGGAAAAACTCTCCCTGCGCACCCGGATCAGCAACGTCCTGCGTTCCGCCGGTGTCGGCGGTGCACTTCAGATCCGCGTGGTGCTGGTGACCGGCGAGACTCTCACCCTCCGCCCGACGACGCTCGGGCTGGACTGGCTGGCGGCCGACCTGCCCGGTGCGGCCAACAATCCGGTGGAGTGTGTGATCCCGCTGTCGGCCGTTGCCGGTGTGTTGCTGACCGAACAGCAGAGTCAGGCCTCGCTCGCCATCGAGTCAGAGGCCGCCGGCAGGCAGACCGAACGCGTCGGATTCCCCTTCGTGCTGAGCAGCCTGTGCCGCCGACGACGCACCGTGGAACTCCATACCAAGGGCGGTGTCCTGATCGGCACCATCGACCGGGTGGCGCGTGACCACCTCGATCTGGCGGTGCATCCGCTGGGAACCTTGCGCCGCACGCCCGACGTTTTGCACTACAACCTGGTCCCGTTCTGGCAGATCCATATCGTTCGCCTGCACTAGTGCCCACTCGTTCCGCCCACCTATTCAGCAACCCGATACCGACAAGCGAGGAAACGGATGAAAACACCCCGTCCCACCCGCACGCGCCGCCGATTCTGGGTCGATCCCCGATTCGTCATCGGTCTGGTACTCGTCGCCGCGTCGATCGCGGGAGTCGGAATGATCGTCGCCGGCAGTGATCGCACCACGGCGGTCTACACCGCACGGCACACGCTGACCGTCGGCGACCATCTGAAGACAGCCGACGTCACCCTGACCCGCGTGCAGCTCGGCGGCGCGACGGACCTGTATCTTGTGCCCTCAGCGGACCTGAAGGGTGGGCTGCTGGTCACCCAGACCATTCTGGCCGGCGAACTCGTGGCCCGGTCAGCGGTCGGTGACTCGTCGGGGAGCGACGTCACCAGCGTCGTCGTCGACATCCCCGGCGGACTGGCCGGGTCCATCTCGGCCGGATCCGTCGTCGATATCTGGTCGGCGCGCGCGACCGGACCAAGCGAATACGCGCCGCCGACGATCCTGGTGGGGCAGGCCGTCGTCGTGCGTATCGTCGAACCGACCGGCATCATCGCGGCTTCCAGCGGCCAATCGGTCGAGATGCTCGTGCCGAAGGCCACGGTGGGCGCGGTGCTCGAAGCCGTCATGAACGGCGACGCCCTCGCAATCGTTCCCGTGAACACCCCGGCAGGTGCGTGATGGCCCGGCTCGCGCTCGTTCTGGACCGGGCCACCGAACAGCGCATGCTGTCCGACATCATCGACTGCAATCACAGCGTGGTCACGCGCGTTGACACCGCCCGCGAATTTCTGGAGACTCTCTCCCACGGACAGCCGCACGTCGTGGTGGTCAGCGGCCGCCGGGAATCATTGACCGGTCAGTTGATCGCCGCCTGTGACGAACGCGGAATCCGGGTGGTCGCCCTCACCGCGACGGAACAGGAACGGCGCCACGCCGGCACGCTCGGCCTCTACGAAACGGTAGCGATCCCCTGCGACTGGTCGAACATCGAGGACCTGCTTGTGTCGGGCGTCGTCGTTCCGTTGCGTGTGGGGGAGCGGCAACTCACCGGCGGCGCGCTCAATACCGGTTCGGTGATCGCGGTCTGGGGGCCGTCGGGCGCTCCCGGACGGACCACCCTCGCCATCAACATCGCCGCGGAAATCGCCGCGGCCGGCCACACCGTGGTGTTGGCCGACCTCGACACCTACAGTGCCTCGATCGCACCGAGCCTCGGCATGCTCGATGAGGCACCGGGCTTCGCGGCCGCGTGCCGGCTGGCCGGCAGCGACAGCCTGAACCAATCGGAACTGGAACGCATCGCTCAGCGGTACAACTCGCCCAAGGGCGCCTTCTGGGTGCTCACCGGCCTCGGCCTGTCGTCACGCTGGCCCGAACTCTCCACGGAGCGCGTCACCCGCACCATCGACGCGCTGCGGCACTGGACGGATTACGTGGTGCTCGACACCGGCTTCAACCTCGAGAGCGACGAAGAGTTGTCCAGCGACCTTCGGGCACCCCGCCGCAATGCGGCCACCATCACGGCCCTGCGCGTGGCCGATCACGTCGTCGCCTGCGGGCTGGCCGACCCGGTCGGCATGGCCCGGTTTCTGCGCACCTGGAGCGACCTCACCGAAACGATCGGGAGCACCACGGTCAGCGTCGTGATGAACCAGGTACGGTCGAGCGCTGTCGGGCTGAATCCACGCGGTCAGGTGGCGGCCATGCTGCTGCGTTACGGCAGTATCCAGGATCCCGTTCTGGTGCCGCACGACCAGGGAGCCCTCGACGTGGCGATACTCACCGGTCGCACCCTGCGGGACGCGAGCCCGAAGTCTCCGGTGCGCCTGGGCATCCGTCGTTTTGTGTTGGAAGAACTCATCGTCGCTCCGGCTCAGGCATCAAAGCGGATGCCGCGGCGCGCGTGGTGGCCCGCCCGCAAGGCGGCCCCGGCGCAGTGACCGGATCAATTCCGCAGCGGGACCACGTCGACACTGCCGCCGGCACCCACGACGACCAGCACGCGCGGTGCTGTCACTCCCGCGAAGGCCAGCCTGAGGCGCTCGACCGACGGCAAAGAATCAGCGGGCGAGTCAGCGCGCGACCAGACGGTTATGGCGGCTCCGGTCAGATCGGCGATGAGGTCACGCAGTGCGGTCGGGTCTCCGGCCGTGACCAGGATCACCCGGTGGATGGCACGGCCTGGCAGGCCGGCCGCGGCCAGGGCCGACCGGTCCCGTCGCCAGACCGAGAAGTGGTATCCGGCGGCGAGGCCGGTGGCGACGAGCAGCCCGAGCGGTGCTCGCACCCGGTCGAGCAGGCTCTGCCCGCTCAGATCGTCGAGGGCGAACTCGAACACCCGGTAGCCGATCACGAGCAGGGTGATGATCGCCACGATCGCGCTGAGCCCGAAGATCAGAATGAGGTAAACCCGGCGGCCCGTCACCTGCGCGAACACCGGATCGACCGGGCGCAGCGGCTTCCAGGTGGCCCACCAGACCGGGCCGCCGACGAGTGCCGCGCTGAGGCCGCCGAGCAGCAGTGAGCGGGTGTCCGACCCGACCACGACCGGTGCCAGGCCAGCCAGCAGGGCGTTGACCACGATGCCCAGCCCGGTCGCGGCCGCCACCAGTCCGAAACCGGAAACGACGAGGCTCGCGGCCAGCCGACTCAGCACCGGGCGCTGCCGCAGCAGGCCGTGGTGGTAGGACCAGACCAGGGCGCCCACGAGCGCCGCCGCGATGGCGGTACCGACCGGGTCGAGAATATCGTTGAGCGAGGACTCCCGGGCGAAAGCCAGCCGGAGCAGCACGAACAGCACCGTTCCCGTTCCGACCAGAGTTGTGGCGGCTGCGGCGGCGATACCCACGACGATGAGCACGAGATCGGCCAGTACGCCGCGCACCAGCTGGGCGTGCTCACGCATCCACTGCCACCACCAGATCAGGCCGCCGCCGAGCAGCCAGACGCCGGCCTGCAGCGTCAGCCGCCACCACGGGTCGCCGACGGCGGTCGAGAAGAGCAGGGCGTCGACGGCCGCGTTCACCACGGACGCCACGGCGGTCACTGCGCCGACGGCCCCGATCAGCAGGCCGAAAATCGCGCCGAGGATCGGCGCGACGCCGGTCAGCCGGGTGGGGCTTTTGGCGTGATGCCGGGACATCCACCGGTGACAGGCCCAGACCAGAGCCCAGACCAGCGCGATCGCGAAGCTGCGCGGCTGCCAGTCGGTGCGCACCAGCGCGGCAAGGGTCGAGAGCAGGGCCGAGGTCGCCGTCACGAGCGCAACAGTCTGCATGCCGGCGAGGTACAGCCCCCAGGCGATCGACTCACGCTCCGCGCCGGCCAATCGCCGCCAGAGCACCCACCACAGCAACGAGGCGAACGGGCCGGCGATCAGGGTGAAGGCCAGCGACCGCGCCAGCGCTGACACATCGCTCCCGGCCAGGTTGGGGCCGGTCGGGAGATTTCCGGTGTCGAGGAGGCGTCCCAGAAGGCCGCTGAGGCCGATCGCGCCGATGACCACCAGCGCGAACAGCAGAACGTACACCACCACTCGGCGCGCAGCCGGGGCCGAGGCGCTGCCGGGTTGCCCGGCTGATCGGCGCACGACCACAACGATGGCGGTGATGCCGGCGCCCAACACGACGAGAAGAACGAGGAGAACCAGAACGGACATTATCGCGTCGCCGTCATGTCGTCACGATCATTTCGTCAACGTCGGGTTCGGGCAGATGGTGAGCTCCCACGGGGCCTGAGCGATCAACCAGTCGCCGTCGACCCTGACCAGGTCGAAGTTGCTCTCGAACTCATACTCGGAGGCACCGAATGGACCGTCGTCGTAGGAGGTGACCAGCGACACGATGACATCGGCCGAATCGGGACGAACCGTCGTGGACACCAGGACGACCCGCAGGTTGTCGGTCGGACCGCGCTCACCCTGGCTGCAGCCCACCGCGGCGTCCTCCGTGAGGAATGCGGCAACGGCCGCCTCATCACCGTCGATCACGGCCGCGGAATAGGCCTGCACCACGCCTTCCGGAGTGGTCGGATCGAGCGTTTCCGGTGCCCCCCGCGTGAAGACCACAACAAGAGAGACGAGCACGAGGACGCCGATGATGCTGAGGATGAGAATCAAGGTGCGATCCTTCGGTGCCGGCGTCGTGTGCATGATCACATCATGGACCCAATTTTGTACTGCCACCACAGCGGGCTTCGGGGAAGCGCGCGGGGATCTAGGCTAGTGAGGGTGTCGACTCTCAGTGATCTCGTACTTGCCCAGGGCCGCAGCAGCGCGGAAGATGTGGACTGGCTGCACATGCTCGTTGCGGACGGCCAGCTGCTGGCTGACCTCGCCTTCGCGGATATCGTCGTGTGGGTTCCGACGAGTTCCGGCAACTTCGTGGCGGTCGCGCACGCGCGCCCGTCGAGTGCCGCCACCCTGTTCTATCGGGACTTCGTCGGTCAGCAGGTCAAGGCCGAGTGGCGCAATCAGGTCACCGAAGCGTTCGAGACCGCCAAGATCGTCGATACCACGGCCCCCGACTGGTACGAGGAAACTCCCACTCGGGTGCGTGCCATCCCGGTGCTGCGTCGGCTGAGCACGACCGGTGCCGAGGTGGCGCCTTCCCCGGTGGCGGTGCTCACCCGCCACACCAACCTGAGTGAGGCACGTACGCCGAGCCGTCAGGAGCTCACCTTCAACGACTGCGCAAACGATCTGTTCGCCATGATCGCCTCCGGGGACTTTCCCGACCTCGGCGCCCCGACCGGGCCGCGCCGCGGCGCCCCGCGCGCATCGGACGGCCTGCTGCGGCTCGATGTCGACGGCCTGACCACCTTTGCCAGCCCGAATGCGCTCTCCGCATTCAACCGCATGGGCTTCGCCGAGGAACTCGAGGGCGAGTCGCTCGCTGAAGTCACCACCGGCCTGCTCACCGGCACCGCCGTCGTCGACGAGTCTCTGCCCCTCGTGGTTACCGGGCGCGCGCCGTGGCGCACCGATATCGAAGCGCGCGGGGTGACGGTGTCGCTGCGCGCGATTCCCATTCGCAACCGCGGCGAACGGGTCGGCGCGATCATTCTCTCCCGAGACGTCACCGAGCTGCGGCATCAGGAACGGGAGCTGATCACCAAGGATGCCACCATTCGAGAGATTCATCACCGGGTCAAGAACAACTTGCAGACCGTCGCGTCGCTGCTGCGCATCCAGGCACGGCGCACCCAGTCCGACCGCGCGCGCGAGGCGCTGACCCAGGCGATGCGGCGGGTCGCGGCCATCGCGGTCGTGCACGACACCCTCTCGGAGGGGCTCAGCCAGATTGTCGACTTCGACGCCGTCTTCGAACGGGTGCTGCTGCTGACGGTGGAGGTCGCATCCGCTCACAACACCACCGTGCATCCGAAGTCCTTTGGCAGTTTCGGAACGCTGCCGAGCGCGTACGCGACACCGCTCGCGCTCGTGCTGACCGAACTCGTCACCAACGCGGTCGAGCACGGCCTGGCCGGACGCGAAGGTGAGGTGTCGATCGAGGCGCAGCGCAGCGACGAGACCCTCACCGTGATGGTGCGCGACACCGGCGCCGGCCTGCCGGAGGGCAAGGTCGGTTCGGGCCTCGGCACGCAGATCGTGCGTACCCTCATTCAGGGCGAACTCGGCGGCACTATCGACTGGCACACCATGATGGGCAGCGGCACCGAGGTCACCATCGAGATCCCCCTGCGTTTCATGCAGGAGAATTAGCCCCGCCTTTTTCGTGGACGGGGCCCGGGCCCCGTCCATGGGCCCAGTTTAGAAACTGGGCCCACGTTCATAGGGTGGGCCCAGCAAGCGGATGCCGGTCGCGCGGCCGGAACGGACCGTGGCACTTCCGGAGACGGCCCGCGTGGACATGTTTCCGGGCCCGGTCCCGGAAACTGGGCCCAGATTAGATCATGGGCCCGGTTGCATAAGGTGCGCCCGGCAGCGGATGCCCGTCGCGCGCCCCGGGGGCGCCGCACGAGGGCGCCGGCGGGCATAAAAAAGCGAGCCCAGGCCCTTCCGGGAATACCGGAGGGCCGTAGGCTCGCGTTCTGTCGGTGCGCTGGCTCGCTAGGAGGCGCGGCGGGCGCGTGCGGCGCGGCGCTTGAGCGCGCGGCGCTCGTCTTCGCTCAGACCGCCCCAGACTCCGGAGTCCTGGCCGGTCTCGAGGGCGTACTGGAGGCACACCTCGGTGACGTTGCATCGAGCGCACACCGACTTGGCCTTCTCGATCTGGTCCACAGCGGGTCCAGTGTTACCGACCGGAAAGAAAAGTTCCGGGTCAGCGGTGAGGCAGGCAGCTTTATCGCGCCAGTCCATAGGGATGCTCCTTTTATTACATGGGTGCACGGCCGATTGGCCAGAGTTGCAGGGGTGATGACCGGTTGCAGGAAGATGGGATCTGCGCGATAACCGCGTTGAAACAGCTCACGTCCCTGTGAGCGTCAACCGGGCCTCAAATATCGTCCCATAATAGAGGTATCAAATCAATAGTTTTGTATGGCTTTTCGCTGTGAACAGCGGCTCTGGTACAGGGCGCCCAGCCTGGATTGACCTCCAGGCGCTTCGTCGTGCCCCCATGTTGGGGGTGTTCATCGTGCTGCTCACGCTGGAAGCACTCGCCCTCTGGGTCTTGAGCGCCTGGTGGGTGCTCGAACTGCTCATCGACACCCCCAACTCGGTAGGCGCCTCGCTCGCCCTGCTGGCCCTCACCGTGGTCGCTGCCGTGTGGGTCAGCGCCATCACCGTCGGGGCACTGCGTCGACGGCCGTGGATTCGCGGTGCCGCCGTGACCTGGCAGCTCGTGCAGGTCATGATAGCCATCGGCTGTTTTCAGGGGATCTACGCCCGGCCCGACGTGGGCTGGGCGCTGCTGCTGCCCTCGATCATCGTGCTCGTGCTGGTCTTCAACCCCCGGGTCGTTGCCGCGACCAGCCACGAGCCCGAGTCCGAAACCGACTGACCGGCTGGGCCCAGAGCGGCCGTGTGCGGGCCGTGACGGCCCGGTCGCTCAACCTCAGGCGTCGATGCCGAGCTTCTTGCGCAGGCTCGCGACGTGCCCGGTGGCCTTCACGTTGTACAGCGCGTGCGTGATGACGCCGGCCTCGTCGATCACGAAGGTCGACCGCAGCACGCCGGTGACGATCTTGCCGTACAGGTTCTTCTCGCCCCACGCGCCATACGCGCGGTGCACGGCGAGGTCGGTGTCGCTGAGCAGCGGAAAGTTGACCGCATCGTGCTCCTGGAACTTCTTAAGCTTGGCCGGGGCGTCTTTGGACAGGCCGAGCACCTGATAGCCGGCCGACTTGAGTGATCCGAGGTTGTCCCGAAAGTCGCAGGCCTGCGTTGTGCAGCCGGGGGTCATCGCCGCCGGGTAGAAGTACACGACGACCTTGCTGCCGGCGAAACCGCTCAGCGAAACGGATGCCCCATCCTGGTCGGTCAGAGTGAACTGGGGGGCCGTGTCGCCGACTGCGAGGCGTGCTGAATCCGTCATGTTTCCATCGTATCCGCGGCCGACCTGGCGAGCCGGCTCAGCGGGCGGGCGCGAACGTCGCGAGCAGGCGCTGCAGCGAGTCGAGGCGCACCCGGCCGGTGTCGCCGAGCTCGTCGGCCTCGACGGCATCGACGATCGCGCAGTCCGGCGAGCCGGGCAGGTGGGTGCAGCCGCGCGGGCAGCGCTCGGCGATCGCAGCGAGGTCGGTGAACGCCCTGAGGATGTTGTCGGTGTTGATGTGGCCCAGGCCGAAGGACCGCACGCCGGGGGTGTCGATGACCCAGCCGCGGCCGGCATCCGTTTGCAGGCGCAGTGACACGGTCGACGACGAGGTGTGGCGTCCGCGGCCGGTCACGGTGTTGACGACGCCGATGGCCCGGTTGGTGCCGGGCACGAGCGCGTTCACGAGGGTGGATTTGCCGACGCCGGAGTGCCCGACGAAGACCGTGTCGTGCCCGATCAGCGCCGCCGAGATCGCCTCGATCGGCATGCCGCCCTCACCGCTCTGGAACACGGGCAGGTCGAGGCCGGCGAAGTTGGCCAGGAACGCGGCCGGGTCGGCGAGGTCGGTCTTGGTGATGCACAGAATGGGCTTCACGCCGGCGTCGTAGGCCGCGACCAGGTAGCGATCCACCAAGCGGATGCGCGGCTCCGGGTTGGCGGCCGCGACCACGATGAGCATCTGGTCGGCATTGGCGACGATCACGCGCTCGACGGCGTCGGTGTCGTCGGCGCTGCGCCGGAGCAGGGTGTCCCGCGGCACGATCCGTACGATGCGAGCCAGGCTGCCCTCGGCGCCGGTGGTGTCGCCGACGATGTCGACGCGGTCGCCGTTGACGACGGCCTTCTTGCGCAGCTCGCTCGCCCTCGCGGTCGTAATGCGCCGTTCGGTGGGCAGGTTCTCGTCGAGCATGACGGTGTAGCGTCCGCGGTCGACCGAGAGGATGCGTCCGGTCAGGGCGTCCTGATGGCTCGGCCGGGTCTTGGAACGGGGCTTACTGCCCTTACGGCCGGGGCGCACGCGCACGCTCGACTCGTCGAACTCGGGTTCGTCGTCGTCGGCCGAGGACCACCAGGTGTCGCCGGCCTCCCCGGCCAGGTCGTCGGCCTCGCTGTGCCGGCCGGAGGCTGGATCGAGGTCACTGTCGCCTCGGTCTGAGGCGGGCGGAAGCGCGGCCATTTACAGTGCCGCTTCGGTGAGCATCGCGTGCCACAACTCGGGAAACTGGGGGAGGGTCTTGGCGGTCGTGCCGATGTTCTCCACGTCGACACCGGCCACCGCGAGCCCGATCAGCGCGCCGGCCGTGGCCATGCGGTGGTCGTCGTAGCTCAGCCACTGCCCGCCGTGCAGGGGAGCCGGCTCGATCTGGAGGCCGTCGGGCAGTTCGGTGACGTTGCCGCCGAGCCGGTTGATCTCGGTCGCGAGGGCGGTGAGACGGTCGGTCTCGTGGTTGCGTATGTGTCCGATGCCGGTGATCGTGCTGGGAGTCTCGGCCAGGGCGGCCAGCGCCACGAGGGTGCAGGCGAGTTCGCCGCCGGTGGAGAGATCCAGCGCGACGCCCTGAATGTGCTCGCCGCCGGTGACGGTGAGGCGGTCGCCGACCCGAGTGACGGTGGCACCGAAGCGTGGCAGCAGTTGCTCGAGGTCGGCGCCGACCTGCGTGGTGTGGGGCGGCCAGCCGGTGATCGTGACGCTGCCGCCGGCCACGAGCGCTGCGCAGAGGAACGGCGCGGCGTTGGAAAGGTCGGGTTCGAGGTCGACTGTTCGGCCGGCGAGTTCACCGGGTTCGATGATCCATTCGCCGACGTTGGGAGTGGCCACGATCACTCCGCGGGCGCGCAGGACCTCGATGGTCATCTCGATGTGCGGCAGGCTCGGCAGCCGGTCGCCCGAGTGGGTCAGGTGCAGGCCCTGCTCGAAGCGGGCGCCGGCCAGCAGCAGCCCGGAGACGAACTGGCTCGACGTGCCGGCGTCGATGGTCACGGCGCCGCCGGTGACCGCTCCACGGCCGTGCACGGTGAACGGGAGGGCGCGCTTGCCGTCATCGTTGATGTCGCCGCCGAGGTCGCGCAGCGCCCCGATGATGGGACCCATCGGGCGCCGGCGCGCACCGGCATCACCGTCGAACGTGGTCGGGCCGAGAGCGAGGGCAGCCAGCGGCGGCAGAAACCGCATGACGGTGCCGGCCAGGCCGCAGTCGATCGTGGTAGACCCGAGCAGTTCGACCGGCGGGGTCACGCGCAGGTCGGCGCCGAACGCGCCCGCACCGGGGACGGCCTCGATCGTGGCGCCGAGTTGCCGCAGCGCGTCGACCATGAGGTCGCTGTCGCGAGAGTGCAGCGGCGACCGCAACAGGGACGGTTCACTGGCCAAAGCGGATGCCACCAGCTCCCGGTTGGTCAACGATTTCGAGCCCGGCAGGGCCAGGACCGCCTGCAGGGGGGCGGCGGTGGTCGGCGCCGGCCACCAGGCATCCGCTTCGGTCGGTGAATTGTCGCCGTACGGATCGAACTCCGGCTTGGAATATCTCGAGATCAACATCGGTTATCAGAATAGTCGGTGATAACAATCTGAGGGAGATCCGTAACGGTGTCAATGCTGTTGGAACGACCCCCGGCTGTGGGTATCAGCTTAGAATTGCCCGTGATGACTTCAGACACGCCGGTTTCCGCTGAACACCCTTCGAGCAGCGACCCAGAACTCACGCCTCCTGCACCGACCAAGGCCGAACTGCGCGAGCAGACCCGCGGATTGTTCGAAGAGCAGGCGCTGCCTTTTCTCGACCAGCTCTACGCGGCGGCCATGCGCATGACGCGCAATCCGTCCGACGCGCAGGACCTCGTGCAGGAGACTTTTGTGAAGGCCTTCGCCGCTTTCGCGCAGTACGAGCAGGGCACCAACCTCAAGGCGTGGCTGTACCGCATCCTCACCAACACCTTCATCAATCAGTACCGTAAGAAGCAGCGCGAGCCCTATCAGGGCACCATTGACGACCTCGAAGACTGGCAGCTCGGCGGCGCCGAATCAACCACGGCCACGTCGGGGCGTTCGGCCGAGGCCGAGGCGATCGATCATCTGCCCGACAGTGCCGTCAAGGACGCCCTGCAGTCCATTCCCGAAGACTTCCGACTCGCCGTGTACTTCGCCGACGTCGAAGGGTTCTCCTACCAGGAGATCGCCGAAATCATGAAAACCCCTATTGGCACCGTGATGAGCCGCCTGCACCGTGGCCGGCGACTCCTGCGCGAACTGCTGGCCGGCTACGCGGCTGAGCGCGGGCTGGGCCAGGGCCAGAAAACATCCAGGAGCGCAGACAAATGACCGATTGTGGTTGCGAGAAGGCCAAGGCCGAGCTCGAAGAATACCTGCACAACGAACTTCGCAAAAATGATGCGGCCGACATTCAGGAGCACCTCGCCAGCTGCCCCGACTGCAGCAGCGAGCACCTTGTCGGGCGCACCCTGACCGAGGTGATGCAGCGTGCCTGCAAGGAGACCGCGCCGGAAGACCTGCGCGATCAGGTCCTGATCAAATTGCGCGCCCTGCAGGCCTCGCACTAGTCAGCGCGGCGACGGTTCGACCTGGCCGAGAAGGAAAGCGGCGCCGGTCGCATCGGTTAGCTGGGCGACGGTTCGGAAATCGGAAATCCCAGGGCTCCCGCAGCACCGTGCCGCCCGGTTCGGGCATCCGCGCTGCGGCCGCCCGAATGTCGGCAACGCCCAGATAGACCTGCCAGCGTGACGGCACGCCCTCCGGCAGTATGGCGTCGGCGTCGTACACTCCGCCCGTCATCGACTCGACGTGGTCGAAGGTGCTGTACCGAAAATCGGCCGTGTCATTGAGCAACGGATACAGCAATGGAGGGTGACCGCAGTCACCCTCCATTGCCGCATCGGTGTCGCTGTTACAGCGTCAACGCCTCGCGCTGCAGCTTGGCCTGCTCGATCGCGTGGCGCTTGGCCGAACCGGCGGCCGGAGAGGCCGACGCGGGACGCGAGAACAACCGCATGGCGCGCGGGCCGAGCTTGCTGGTTTCCAGGTAGAAGAACGGCCAGGCTCCCTGGTTTTCCGGCTCGTCCTGCACCCAGGCCAGTTCGGCGTTCGGATACTGGGCGGCCACGTTCTTCAACTCCACGGCGGGAAGCGGATAATACTGCTCGACACGCACGAGGGCGATCTCGGGGTTCGGGTTCTTGTCGAGTTCGTTCAGCAGGTCGTAGTAGATCTTTCCGGCCATGAACAGAACGCGCTTGACGGCGTTCTTGTCGCTGATGCGGGCATCGTCGATGACCGTCTCGAACTTGCCACTGGTGAGTTCGGCCACGGCGCTCGTCGCGCCGCGCAGACGCAGCATCGATTTGGGCGTGAACACGATCAGCGGACGGCGCGGGCGCATGTATGCCTGGCGGCGCAGCAGGTGGAAGTACGACGCAGGCGTCGACGGGCGCGCTACGGTCATGTTTTCCTCGGCACACAGCTGCAGGAACCGTTCGATGCGAGCCGACGAGTGGTCGGGCCCCTGGCCCTCATACCCGTGGGGCAGCAGCAGCACGACGGATGACCGCTGCCCCCACTTTTGCTCGGCAGACGAGACGAACTGGTCGATGATGGTCTGCGCGCCGTTGGCGAAGTCACCGAACTGAGCTTCCCAGAGCACGAGGGCGTCGGCGCGTTCCACCGAATACCCGTACTCGAAGCCCATGGCGGCGTATTCGCTCAGCAGCGAGTCGTAGATCCAGAACCTGGCCTGGTTGTCTTTCAAGTTGGCCAGCGGCAGCCATTCCTGGCCGTTCACCCGGTCGTGCAGCACCGCGTGACGCTGCACGAACGTGCCGCGGCGGGCATCCTGGCCGGCGAAACGCACGGGGGTGCCCTCCACCAGCAGCGAACCGAGTGCGAGCAGTTCGCCGAAGCTCCAGTCGATGTTGCCGTTGCGGCTCATGTCGAGACGCTTCTGCAACAGCTGCTGCAGCTTGTTGTGCACGGTGAACCCGGCCGGCTTGTTGTTGAACGCGTCACCGATGAGCTGGATGACGCTCTCGGGAACACCGGTCGTCTCCGGCTCGCCGGCGGCGTCTTCTCTGGCCTGCGCTTCAGACTCGGCCTTGGCCGCAGCGGCCATCTCCGGAGTGATGATCGGAATCGACGCGGTCTGCGCGGCGTGCGTCTCCATGAAGGCGCGCTCGAGGCGGTCCTGGAAGTCGCGGTGAGCGGCTTCGTATTCTTCCTCTGTAATGTCACCACGGCCGACAAGCGCCTCGGTGTAGAGCTTCCGCACGCTGCGCTTGGCCTCGACCAGGTTGTACATCAGCGGCTGCGTCATCGAGGGGTCGTCGCCCTCGTTGTGACCACGACGGCGGTAGCAGATGAGGTCGAGGACGACATCCTTCTTGAATTCCTGGCGGTAGGCGAACGCGAGTTCGCCGGCACGCACGACGGCTTCGGGGTCATCCCCGTTGACGTGGAAGATGGGTGCCTGGATGGTCTTGGCGACGTCGGTCGCGTAGACGCTGGTGCGGGCATCCTGCGGCAGGGTCGTGAAACCGAGCTGGTTGTTGACGACGATGTGCACGGTTCCGCCGGTGCGGTAACCGCGCAGCTGGGACATCTGCAGGGTTTCGAGCACGACGCCCTGGCCGGCCATCGCGGCGTCGCCGTGGATGAGGATGGGCAGGGTGGAGAAGGTGCCGATCGGCTTGCGGTCCTGCTTGGCCCGCACGATGCCCTCGAGCACGCCGTCTCCGGCCTCGAGGTGGGACGGGTTGGCGGCCAGCGACACCGGGATCTCCGCGCCGTCCTCACCGCGGAACATGCCCGTGGTGCCGAGGTGGTACTTCACGTCGCCGGAACCGTGCACGGTGCGCGGGTCCTGCGTTCCCTCGAACTCGCGGAAGATTTCGCCGTAGGTCTTGCCGGCAATGTTGGTGAGCACGTTCAGACGACCGCGGTGGGCCATGCCGATCGCGACCTCGTCGAGGCCCTGCTCGGCAGCGCCCTGCAGAATGGTGTCGAGCAGCGGAATGGTGCACTCGCCGCCCTCGAGGCTGAAACGCTTCTGCCCGACGTACTTGGTCTGCAGGAACGTCTCGAAGGCTTCGGCCTCGTTGAGCTTGGCGAGAATGCGCATCTGCTCGTGGTGCGTGGGCTTGACGTAGGACTTTTCCATCTTCTCCTGCACCCACTTGCGCTGGGCCGGGTCCTGGATGTGCATGTACTCGATGCCGGTGGTGCGACAGTACGAGTCGCGCAGCACACCGAGGATGTCGCGCAGCAGCATCTGGCGCTGCGAACCGAATCCGCCAGTCACGAAGGAGCGGTCGAGGTCCCAGAACGTGAGTCCGTGGGTGGCGATGTCGAGGTCGGGGTGACTGCGCTGCGAGTACTCCAGCGGGTCGATGTCGGCCATCAGGTGGCCGCGCACGCGGAACGAGTTGATCAGTTCCTGCACACGAGCGGTCTTGTCGACGGCGCTCGTGAGGTCGACGCTGATGTCCGGTGCCCAGTGAATCGGGTCGTAGGGAATGCGCAACGCCGAGAAGATCTCTTCGTAGAAGTTGTGCTGGCCGATCAGCAGCTCGTGCACAATCTTGAGGAACTCGCCCGAACCGGCGCCCTGAATGACGCGGTGGTCATAGGTGCTCGTGAGGGTGATGGTCTTGGAGATGGCCAGGCCGGTGAGCGTCTTGACGCTCGACCCCTGGAATTCGGCCGGGTAGTCGAGGGCGCCGGCGCCGATGATGCAGCCCTGACCCTTCATCAGACGGGGCACCGAGTGCACGGTGCCGATGCCGCCCGGGTTGGTCAGCGACAGGGTCGCGCCGGCGAAGTCGTCGGCGGTGAGCTTGTTTTTGCGTGCGCGGGTGACGAGGTCTTCGTAGGCGGCGAGGTATTCGCCGAAGGTCATCGTGTCGGCGCGCTTGATCGCCGGAACGAGCAGGGCGCGGGTGCCGTCGGGCTTGGGCATGTCGATGGCCAGGCCCATGCCGACATACGCGGGGGCGACGACGGAGGGCTTGCCATCGACCTCGTCGTAGTACACGTTCTGGCTGGGGAACATCTTGAGCGCGCGAATCAGCGCCCACCCGATGAGGTGGGTGAACGACACCTTGCCGCCGCGAGCCCGCTTCATGTGGTTGTTCATGACGATGCGGTTGTCGATGAGCAGTTTGGCCGGAATGGTGCGCACGCTCGTGGCGGTCGGTACGGTCAGGCTCGTGACCATGTTGGTCGCGAGGGACTTCGCCATACCGCGCAGCGGTGAGACTTTGTCGTTCTTGACCGGTTCGGACTCATCGGTGACGACGGCCTGCGGGCTGGTGACGGGAGCGTCGGCGGGAACCGGGGCCGGCTTGGGCGCACTCGACGTGGTGCGGGCCGTCTTCTGGGTCTCGGTGACGGTGGCCGGCGCTGCTGTCGGCGCTGCAGCGACGGGCGCTGCTGCCGGGGGAGCGGATGCTGCCGGCGGGGCCGCCTGCGGAACCGTCACGGCAGCCGCCGGGGTGTTGGCGGTCTGGTGGTAGCTCTCGAGCACGGGCCACCACGATTCATCCACCGACTGCTTGTCGATGAGAAATCGTTCATACAATTCGTCAACGAGCCACTCGTTTGCTCCGAATTCGCCTGACGTTGTCTCGTCAGAAGCTCCACCGGTTACCTGGCTTGACACCGTGGGATCGCCCACTCTCTGCTTTGAATTTGGATGCCCTCGGCGCGGTCATTCGCCGGGCAATCTGCGTTTTCAGTGCGGCTGTCGCTGACGATATCGACCGTCAGGTCAGTCTGCCCATCTAGCCTAATCCCATCCCGCGCGACCATGAACACCCCCCTGAACGGCTAGCGTTCTTGGTATGCAGTTCTATGGAACGACGCCCAGCCACGATTTGACCTATTCCGACGTGTTTCTGGTGCCAGGTCAATCGGCCGTCACCAGCCGTTTGGACGTCTCACTGGCCCCGAATGACGGCACCGGAGCCACGATCCCGATCGTGTCGGCGAACATGAACTCGGTCACCGGTCCGCGACTGGCGGCCTCGCTCGCCCGGCGTGGCGGGCTCGGGGTGCTGCCGCAGGACATGCACCTGCAAGACCTGGACGCGGCCATCCGCTGGGTAAAAGACCAGTCGGTTCGTTTCGACACGCCGTTCGTGTTCGCCCCGGACGACACCGTGGAACGCGCACTACGTCAGGTTCCGGCCGTGGCCGGGCAGGGCATCGTAATTCATTCCGACAGCGGTGACTACCTCGGCTGCATCGTCGCGAGTCGTCTGGCGACCGCTCTGCCCGATGCTCGCCTGGGCGACCTGCTGCACGGTGAACTGACCGCGCTCGACGCCGATGACGTCGACGGACCGCGCCGCGCCTTCGACCTGATGACCGAGGCCGATATCGACTTCGCCCCGGTGCTGCACCACGGCGTCGTCGTCGGAACGCTCAGCCGCAAGAGCGCCCTGCGCTCCACCCTCTACCAGCCGACCCTCGACACGCACGGCCGGCTCAAGGTCGCCGCGGCGATCGGCATCAACGGCGACGTCGCCGCGAAAGCCAGGGCGCTCGCCGCCGCCGGCGTGGACATCCTCGTGATCGACACCGCGCACGGCCACCAGGACGGCATGTTGCGTGCGCTCGGCATCGTCGCCGACCTGAACCTCGGGCTTCCGATCGTGGCCGGCAACGTCGTGACGAAGGACGCCGTGCGCGACCTGGTCGGAGCCGGCGCCACGATCGTCAAGGTCGGAGTCGGCCCCGGCGCCATGTGCACCACCCGCATGATGACCGCCGTCGGCCGGCCGCAGTTCTCCGCGGTGCTCGAAACGGCCACCGCCGCCCGCGAACTGGGGGCACACGTCTGGGCAGACGGCGGGGTGCGCTACCCGCGGGACGTGGCGCTGGCGCTGGCTGCGGGCGCGGCATCCGTCATGATCGGTTCCTGGTTCGCCGGAACGGCCGAAGCTCCGGGCACCCTCAATACGGATGCCCGCGGCGCGCTGTACAAGGAAAGCTGGGGAATGGCCTCGACCAAGGCCGTTCAGGCACGGTTCGAGCGCCTCGACGCCTACGACCTCGCCCGCAAAACCCTGTTTGCGGAGGGGATTTCAAGCTCGAAGATCTACCTCGACCCGCTGCGGCCGTCGATCGAGGACCTGCTCGACATGATCACCTCCGGGGTACGTTCCTCGTTCACCTACGCCGGGGCCACCTCTGTCGCCGATTTTCACGAGAAGGCGCTCGTGGGCATCCAGTCGGCCGCCGGCTATGAAGAGGGCAAGGCGCTGCCGGTTTCCTGGTAGCGCTGCTGCCGGGTGCGCGGCCAGGTGCGCCCGGTATACTCGGAGGAATAATGGACGACCCTCCCACCGCTGAACCCGCTTCTCACAAACCTTCGCCCGTAGCCGCTGGCGGTGACCTCCTTGTCTGAGCTGATCATGCTCGGGTTCGGACTTCTCCTGACCGTCGGAACGGGCCTCTTCGTCGCCAGTGAATTCGCCCTGGTGAATCTCGATCGCGCCGACCTCGAAGCCAGGCGCGATCGTGGGGAAACCCGCCTCCACCTCACCATCTCCGCGCTGAAGATCACGTCGACGCACCTGTCGAGCGCGCAGCTGGGCATCACCCTCACGACGCTGCTCACCGGGTACACGATCGAACCGGCCCTGTCGTCGCTGCTGCGCGGCCCGCTCACCTCGATCGGACTGCCCGTCGACCTGGTTCCGGCGTTCGGCACCACCATCGCCATCGTGACGGCGACCCTGGTGTCGATGGTGATCGGTGAACTGGTTCCGAAGAACTTCGCCCTCGCCCTGCCGATTCAGACCGCGCGCCTGGTGATCCCGTTCCAGACCGTGTTCACGACCGTGTTCAAACCGGCCGTGCTGCTACTCAACAACAGCGCCAACGGGCTGCTGCGCGCCATCGACATTGAACCGAGAGAGGAGCTGTCCGGCGCCCGCACCGCCGAAGAACTCTCCTCCCTCGTACGTCGATCGGCCAGCGCCGGGCTGCTCGAAAAGGACACCGCCACCCTGCTGCACCGCACGCTGCTGTTCTCCGGCCACGACGCCTCCGACGTGATGACGCCCCGGCCGCGCGTGGCGAGCATTCATCGCACCGACTCGGCGCAGGACGTCATCGACCTCACGCGCGCCACCGGCTACTCGCGGTTTCCGGTCGTCGACGAGAGCGCCGACGACGTTGTGGGTGTCGTGCACGTCAAGCAGGCCGTGGCCGTGCCCCGCGGCCGACGAGCGGATGTGCCGGTGTCGGCCCTGCAGACCGACCCGGTGCGCGTCCCCGAGACGATGAAGCTCGACGACCTGCTCGGCGAACTGCGCGGCCGCGGCTACCAGATGGCGATCGTCGTGGACGAATACGGCGGAACGGCGGGTGTCGTCACCCTCGAAGACCTGGTCGAAGAGCTCGTCGGCGAGGTCGCCGACGAGCATGACCGGGCCCGCGCCGGTGTGGTGCGTTCCCCCGATTCGCTGACCTTTCCCGGCATGCTGCGCCCCGACGAACTACTCGAACGTACGAGCGTCACCGTGCCGGAGCAGGGCCCGTACGAGACCGTGGCCGGTTTCGTCATGAGCGAGCTGGGTCGACTGCCGGTGATCGGTGACCGGGTGCCGGTGGGCGGCGGATTCCTCACCGTCGAGCGGCTTGAGGGACGCCGCATCGACCGGCTGCGTTTCACCCCCGAAGCCGTTGTGGAGCCCGCGCTGAAGGCCGACACCAAGACTGATCGAAAGAAGGTGAGCGACAAATGAGCGACTGGGCCGGACTTGCCTGGCTGGTTGTGCTCCTCGCCGCCAATGCCTTCTTCGTCGGAGCGGAATTCGCCGTCATCTCGGCCCGCCGCTCGCAGATCGAACCGCTCGCCGAAGCCGGAAAACGCAGCGCAAAAACCGCGCTGTGGGCGATGGAACACGCGACCCTCATGCTCGCGACCTCCCAGCTGGGCATCACGGTGTGCTCGCTGCTCATTCTCAACGTGTCAGAGCCGGCGATCCATCATCTGCTCGAGGTGCCGCTCGGCCTGACCGGACTGCCCGACGGGTACATCGGCACCATCGCGTTCATCGTCGCGCTGCTGTTGGTCTCCTACCTGCACGTCGTGTTCGGTGAGATGGTGCCGAAGAACCTGTCGTTCTCGGTGCCGGACCGCGCTGTGCTGCTGCTCGCGCCGCCGCTCGTCTTCGTCGCTCGCGTCTTCAAACCCTTGATCGTCACCCTCAACGCCTGCGCCAACGGCGTGCTGCGCCTGTTCGGCGTGCAGCCGAAGAACGAGGCGACGAGCGCGTACACGCTCGACGAGGTCGCCACGATCGTCACCCAGTCCACCCGGGAGGGTGTGCTGAGCGATGGAACCGGCGCGCTCAGCGCGGCGTTCGAGTTCACCAATCTCAAGGTGCGTGACGTGGCCGTCAGCCTCGGCAAGCTGGTCAGCCTGCCGGAGTCGGCTACACCGGCCGATGTGGAGAAGGCCGTCACGCGTCACGGGTTCTCGCGGTACGTGCTCGCCGACGCCGAGGGCTTCCTCACCGGGTATGTGCACTTGAAGGATGTGCTCGACCTCGAAGTCGCTCCGGCCGGGGAAGCAACGCTGGCCGCGCCGGACAGTTACGCGGGGCAGATCCCGGCCAAGCGCATCCGTGCCTTGATCTCAATCTTCGAAGACACCGACCTCGAGGATGCCCTCGCCACCATGCGCCGCTCCGGCGCGCACCTGGCGCGGTCATTCACCGCGGAGGGCGAGACCACCGGGGTGCTCTTTCTCGAGGACATCATCGAGGAGCTCGTCGGCGAAGTGCAGGACGCCACCCGCCGCGAGTAGTCCCTCACGTTTCTGGACGGGGCCCGGGCCCCGTCCGGCTGCACGTCTCGCCAAGGCGGCGACACGGGCGTAAAATGCTTCCTGAAAAATGCACATTCGGTGCAGAAAGGGAACGCTCATGTTAAGTCAATTGGAAACCTACTCCGTGCTTCCCGCGCGTGACCTCGCGCGCGCCCGGCGCTTCTACAAGGACGTGCTCGGCATGGAACCGGTGGAGGAACGCGTGGAGGGGCTGCTCTACCGCACCCCGAAGGGCGCCGCCATCATGGTCTACGAGACCGAGAATGCCGGAAGCGCGACGAACACCGCGATCGGCTTCGACACCGACGACATCGATGCCGAGGTTGCGGCGCTGCGTGGGCGCGGCGTCACGTTTGAGGAATACGATTTTCCGGGGTTGAAGACCGAGAACGGCATCGCGACGACCAACGATGATCGTGCGGCCTGGTTCAAGGACACCGAGGGCAACATCATCTGCGTGTCGCAGACCGTCGCCTTCGGCCGCGGCGAAGCGCGCGAGCGTGAGGGCACCGCCAACTCGACGGTCAGTGACTGACCCGCCGCGACACGTCCGAACGGATGACCGCGCCCGAGACGGGTGGCCGCTACGACCGTTACCGTAGCGCGCGCCGGTACCGGGCGCGGTCGCGACCGGGGGCGCGACCAGGCGCACACGTCGCAGGCGCGCGCCGTTCGGAAACGTCCTATCGTGGAGACATGGTGAAACCGCGCGGCTGGCTCGAATGGGAGGCCGAACAGGCCCGCGACTGGATCTCCCGGCCCCAGGCCGGCGACGACAAGTACTCGCGCGGCGTGCTCGGTGTGCGTACCGGTTCCAAGGACTACCCGGGCGCCGCGGTGCTCGGCGTCGACGCGGCCGTGCGCACCGGCCTCGGCATGGTGCGCTATCTCGGCCCGCGCCGCGCCGCCACCCTCGTGCTGCAGCGCCGCCCCGAGATCGTGATTGGGCCCGGCCGGGTGCAGGCCTGGCTGCTCGGCTCCGGCATCACTACCACCACGAGAACGGATGCCGTCACCACCGCCCTCCAGCACGCACTCGCCGAGGGCCTGCCCACCGTCATCGACGCCGGCGCCCTCGACCTCGTGTCGCGCGCGATCGGGCCCACCGTGATCACCCCGCACGCCGGTGAGCTCGCGGCGATGCTCGAGGGTGAGGCCAAGCCGGGCTCCGCCTCGCAGATCGCCGCCAACCCGGGGGAGTGGGCCATTCGCGCCGCCCGCTTGTTCGACGTGACGGTGCTGCTCAAGGGCGCCGTCACCCACGTGGCCTCGCCGGCCGGCGCCCGCCTGACCGTCTCCACCGGACCGGCCTGGTTGGCCACGGCCGGCTCGGGCGACGTGCTCGGCGGCATCCTGGGCGCCCTCCTGGCCACCCATTCCGATCAGCTCGAAACGGATGCGGCCTCGCTCGCCCCGCTCGCCGCCACCGCCGCGCTCCTGCACGCTGCGGCCGCGAATCTGGCCTCCGCCGGCGGCCCGATCGCGGCCCTCGACATTGCCGACGCCGTGCCGCGGGCCGTCGCCGCTCTGCTCGACCACGGGGTCGATCCGGGGCCACGCCCAACCCGCTGACCGGTACGAGAACCGGCCGGTTGTGCAAAGGTAAAGCGTGCACATTCATGAGGAGAGCAGGGCCGTGACCGGGCCTGCGCGGCCGGCACTGCGGCATCCGCCCGCCGGGCTGTGGTCGGCTTTTGCGATCGTGCACCTGCTGCTGATTCTGTTGGCCCTGTTCGGGCCGGGGTATCCGCTCGGCGACGTGGAGGTCGTCTACCGCGGCTGGGCCGAGAGCGCGGCCACCGGCAACATCGTGGGAATCACCGAGAATTTCGTCTACCCGGTGCTCGCCCTCGTACCGATCCTGGCGGCCTTCACCCTGGGCGGCCCGGCCTACCTCGCCACCTGGTTTCTGCTGGTGACCGGGCTGAACGCCGCGGCCTTCCGGGTGCTCGCGTGCTCGCACCGGGCAGCGGCCTGGTGGTGGCTGGCCTTTCTGACGCTGCTCGGCCCGATCGCGGTGTTGCGCATCGACGCGGTCACGGTGCCGCTCGTCATCGTCGCCCTGCTCTGGCTGCGCCGCCGCCCGCTCTGGGGCACCATGCTGCTCACGATCATCGCCTGGATCAAGATCTGGCCGGTCGCCGCGCTCGCCGCCCTGTTCGTGGCGTCGAAACTACGCTGGCGGATGCTCGCAGTCGCCGCCGCGGTCACCGTGACGGTGATCGGGATGGCCGCGCTGCTCAGCCTGAGCCGGGGCAGCGGAATCCACGTGCTGAGTTTCGTCGCCGAGCAGGCGGGGCGGGGAATTCAGATCGAGTCACCGGTGGCCGTGCCGTGGCTTTGGCAGGCGGCCCTCGGCGTGCCGGGTAGCGCCATCTACTACGACCAGCAGATTCTCACGTTTCAGGTGGCCGGCGCGGGCGTCACCGCCGTGAGCGCCGCGATGACCCCGCTGCTGGCGCTCGCCGCCGGCGTGGTGCTGCTGCTCGGTCTGCGGGCAGGGCGCCGGGGAGCCGACGTGCTGGCAGTACTGCCGCCCCTGGCCCTCGCGCTGACTCTGACCCTGATCGCGTTCAACAAGGTGGGTTCGCCGCAGTTCATCAGCTGGCTGGCCGCACCGATCATTTTCGGACTCGTTCTGAACGGTCGTGCCTGGCGCACCCCCGCGCTGCTCGGCCTTGCGCTCGCCGCGCTCACGCAGGTGATCTACCCGTCCCTGTATGACTGGGTGATCGAGGCCCACCCCCTCATGGTGCTCGTGCTGAGCCTGCGCAATCTGCTCGAATTCGTGCTGCTCGGCTGGGCGCTTTGGGCACTGTACCGGCGAGCTCCCGGAGTCTCCTCGTGAGTGCCAGATCCCGCGCGTCGTCAGCCGCCGGTGTCGGTGCTGAGCCAGCGGCCCCGCTCGTGGCGTGGCATACCCTCGCCGCCACGGTCGTCGCGAGCCGGCTGCAGGTTGATCCGACCATCGGTCTGACGGCCGGGACGGCCTTGGCCCGGCAGGGGGAATATGGCCCCAATCTGCTCCCCGAGCCCGCGAAAGTTGCAGCCTGGCGTAAAATTATCGGCCTGCTGGCCGAGAAAATGACGCTCGTGCTGGTGATCGCCGCGGTGGTCAGTGCCGTCGTGTCCCGGGAATGGGAGACACCGGTTGTCATCCTGGCGGTGATCATGCTCAACACGGCCCTGAACTATCTGCAGGAACGCCGCGCCGAAAACAGCCTCCAGGCGCTGCGGATCATGTCGGCGGGCATGGCGGTGGTCCGCCGTGACGGCAGCGAGCAGGAGGTGGCCCGGAGCGCCCTGGTTCCCGGCGACATCGTTCTGCTCGATGCCGGAGATTCCATTCCGGCCGACGGTCGCGTCCTGGAGGAATCGCGGTTGCAGGTGGCCGAGGCCACGCTGACCGGCGAATCCGAACCCGTCGGCAAGTCGACGCATCCGCTCGCCGCGGAGAACCTGCCACTCGGCGACCGCGACAATATGCTCTTCATGAACACCGAAGTCACCCGTGGCCGGGCGACCATGGTCGTCACCGCGATAGGCCTGGGCACGGAGGTCGGTGCCATTGCGGCGTTGATCGGTGAGGTGAAACGCGAACGCACCCCGCTGCAGCGACGGATCGACCAGCTGGCCCGGACGCTGACCCTGGTTGCCCTGATCGTGGTCGCGGTGGTGTTCGCACTGGGTCTGCTGCGCGGGCAGTCGTGGTCCGATCTGCTGATCATCTCGGTGTCGCTGGCCGTCGCGACCATTCCCGAGGGGCTCACGGCGGTCGTCGCCTTCACGCTGGCGATGGGGGCCGCGCGGTTGGCCGGCCGGGGGGCCATTCTCAAGCAGCTCTCGGCGGTGGAGACCCTCGGCAGCGTCACGCACATCGCCACGGACAAGACCGGCACGTTGACGATGAACGAGATGACGGCCCACCGCCTGAACATCCACGGACACGACTTTCAGATCACCGGCACCGGGTACTCAACCGACGGGGAAATTTTGAGCGAGGGCGGGCTGCCCGACCTGACCGAGGCGCTGCTGACGATGGCGCTGTGTAACGATGCCGTCATCGGTGACGGCAAGCTGGTCGGCGATCCGACGGAGGGCGCACTGGTCGTACTGGCCGAAAAGGGCGGTCTGGATGTTGCCGCAGCGCGGCGGGATCACCCGCGCCTGGCGGAGGTCCCGTTCGACGCGGACTACAAGTACATGGCCACCTTCCACCGGCTGACAGATACCACGGCGGATGCGAGCCAGTCCGCGCCTGTCATCGGCTACCGATGCCTGGCCAAGGGGGCCCCGGTGGCCTTGATGCAGGTGACCGACTCGGTGCTCACCGCGGACGGCATCCGGCCGATCGATGACCTGCATCGCCGCAATATTCATGAGGCCATCCAGGGATTGGCCGGCGAGGGCCTGCGCACCCTCATGCTGGCCGGGCGGCGTTTGCACACGGCTCTCCCCGACGACGAGAAATCGCTGCAGGCGCTGGTCACCGGTTTGACGATCTACGCCATCGTAGGAATCGTCGATCCGGCCCGAACCGAGGCGGCTCAGGCCATCGCGGAGGCGCGCGGAGCGGGAATCCAGGTGCACATGATCACGGGCGACCATCTGGTCACCGCATCGGCCATCGCCAAGGACCTGGGCATTCCCGGCGCCGCCGCATCCGGTCTTGACCTCGACGAGCTGGACGACGGCGAGCTCGGCCGACGTGCTGCCGGGTTCGGTGTGCTCGCCCGGGTCACTCCCGCACACAAGATTCGCATGGTGAAGGCTCTGCAAAGGGAGGGCAATGTCGTGGCGATGACCGGGGACGGTGTCAACGATGCGCCGGCGCTGAAGCAGGCGGACATCGGGATCGCCATGGGTATCACCGGCACGGATGTGGCCAAGGGCGCCGCGAACATGATCCTCACCGACGACAACTTCGCCACCATCGTGGCCGCGGTCAGGGAAGGCCGCGGCATCTACGCCAACATCCTGAAATTCGTCAGGTTCCAGCTCACCACGGCCTGGGGGTTCGTACTGATTTTCCTGGTCGCCGGCGTGACCGGGCTGGCCGGCGGGGCGCCGTTCACCGCCCTGCAGATCCTCTGGGTCAACATCATCATGGACGGCCCGCCCGCCCTCGCCCTCGGCGTGGATCCGGCCGAACCGGGCACGATGCAGCAACAGCCTCGCCCGGCGAATGAACGGCTGCTGACCCGGGCCCGGCTCGTCCGAATCCTCGGACTGGGTCTCGTCATGGCCGCCGGAACCCTGGCCGTACTGACCCTGGCCCCGGTGGTGTTCCCGGACAGCGCCGATGACGCAGCCTTCGCCAGTACCCTGGCCTTCACGACGTTCGTGTTCTATCAGGTGTTCAACCTGCTCAACGTGCGCTCGGACACCCATTCCGTCTTCTCCGCCCAGACCCTGACCAACCGGAGCATCTGGGTTGCCCTGGTCGCGGTCATCGTGCTGCAGGTCGCTGTGGTTCAGCTCGAGGTGCTTCAGGGACTCTTCGACACCACAGCGCTCACCGCGCCCCAGTGGGGTGTGGCGGTGCTGGTGGGGTCGTCCGCCCTCTGGGTCGAGGAAACCGGTAAGGCCGTCGTGCGGGCGTCCGTGCGCCGCCGGCTCGGCTCGGCCGAGAAATAATCGTCACCTTTCCGATCATCCCACCGAAGGAGTCACCCATGCTCGTAGCATTCTCTGTCGCACCGTCCGTCGCCGCCGACTCGCAGGGATCCGTGCACGACGCGGTCGCCGCTGCCGTGCGTGTCGTTCGGGCCTCCGGCCTGCCCAACCACACCGATTCCATGTTCACCACCATCGAGGGCGACTGGGACGAAGTCTTCGCCGTCATCAAGGCGGCGACCGAGGCGGTGGGCGCGTTCGGGCCGCGCGTGTCCCTGGTGTTGAAGGCGGATATCCGCCCCGGCCACACCGGCGAGCTCACCGGCAAGCTCGAACGCCTGGAGACCGCACTCGACGGTTAGACCTCCCGCGCGAGCAGGCTGGCGATTAGGCTGATTGCATGCCCCTCACACCTGACGGGTCGACGCCGCTGCCGTCGACCCGTATTCGTTTTGCCCTGCTCGCCCTCGCCCTGGGCGGCTTCGGCATCGGCGCGACCGAATTCGTCGCTATGGGTCTGCTGCCGAACCTCGCCGCCGACCTGCTGCCCGGCTTGTACGCGAGCGCACCGGATGCCGCCAACGCGCAGGCCGGCTGGCTCATCTCCGCCTACGCCCTCGGCGTCGTCGTGGGCGCGCCGACCATCGCAGCGGCCGCCGCCCGCTGGCCGCGCAAACAGTTGCTGCTCGGCCTGCTGACCGCGTTCACCCTCGGCACGATCGCCTCGGCCGCGCTACCCACCTTCGAGACCGTGCTCGCCGCCCGCTTCGTGGCCGGGCTGCCGCACGGCGCCTACTTCGGCATCGCTTCGCTCGTCGCCGCCCACCTGATGGGACCGGGCAAGCGAGCCCGCGGCATCGCCATCGTGCTCTCCGGCCTGACCATTTCCAACGTGATCGGGGTGCCGACGATCACCTGGATCGGCCAGATGAGCGGATGGCGCGTCGCCTACCTCGTCGTCGCCGCCATTTTCGCGCTCACCTTTGTGGCGGTCGCCGTGTTCGTGCCGTTCCAGGCCGGCAACCCGAAGGCCACCATGCGGGCCGAGCTGCGGGCCTTCCGCACACTGCAGGTGTGGATCACCCTGTCGATCGGCGCGATCGGCTTCGGCGGGCTGTTCGCCGTCTACACCTATGTCGCGCCGCTCGTGATCGAAATCACCGGGCTGGCCGCGGCCGCGGTACCGCTCATCCTCGTGGTCATCGGCCTCGGCATGACGGCGGGCAACTTCGCCGGGGGAGCGCTGGCCGACTGGAGCGTGCGCCGCACCATGTACATCGCCTTCGGCGTGCTCATTCTCGCGCTCGTCACCCTCGGCCTGTCGGCGCAGTTCCTGGCCGGGCTGCTGGTGGGCGTGTTCCTGGTCGGTGCGGCGGCATCCGCTCTCTCACCGACCATTCAGGCGCGCCTGATGGACGTCGCCCACGAGAGCCAGTCGCTCGCCGCGGCGCTCAATCATTCCTCGCTCAACGTCGGGAATGCGCTCGGTGCAGCCCTCGGCGGCGGCGCAATCGCTGCCGGGCTCGGCTATCTCGCGCCGGTCTGGATCGGTGTGGGGCTCAGCGTCATCGGCGTGCTGCTGACCCTGCTCACCTTCAGCATCGACCGGCGACGCCGCCACGCCGGCCACCACGTTCCGTACGGCACGCAGCTGATCCCCGTCGTACGCTCCCGTTAGCCCGGGGCGTGCCGTTTCGGCCTGACCAATTGAGACCCGCTCATCCCGGTCGAACGCTCACGTTAACGCACACTGACCGGCCCGCCTGTCGCCGGGTGGGCCGGTCAGGTTTCAGAGGGGGCGTCAGTCCGTCTGCAGCAGGATGCCGTCGTGGATGGCGCGCTTACGCAGCGCGACCTTGGTTCCCACGTCGTACCCGGCGAGGCGGTACTTCTCGCGAATGCGCTTGAGGTAGCTCTTGGCGGTCTCCTCGGAGATGCCAAGCTGGTAGGCGACGGCCTTGACCGGCTCGCCGGCACCGTAGAGCGCCATGACCCGGCGTTCCTGCGCGCTGAGGCGGGGACCTTCGACGTTCTCGGTGGAGTTGAGCGCGTAGTCGAGCTCAGCCGAGATATACGACTTGCCGTTGTACGCGGCGCGAATGGCGTCGACGATCATGCTCGCCTCTTCGCTCTTCACGAGGTAGCCGAGCGCTCCGGCCGCGAGGGCCTCGCGCACGAGGGCCGGCTCGGAATAGGTGCTCATGAGCACCGTCTTGACGCCGGTCGTCTTGAGCGTGGAAATCTTCAGGGACACCGGGATGTTGTCTTTGAGATCGAGGTCGAGCAGCACGACATCCACCGGAAACTCGGGATGCGTGAGCAGCTCGGGCCAGGTGGTCACCGCCGCTACCATCTCGATGTCATCAGCGGCGCTCCGGATCCACTCGGTGAGTGCCCCCAGAAGCATTCTGTGGTCATCAACCAGGGCCAAACGAATGGGACGGTCTGTTGTCGTCATTTTCTGCCTCCTACTGCCTGCACCTTATCGTCAAAATCCCCAATATTAGGCATCCGCGGGATTGTCCACACTGCACTCGATGTCTACCCGCAGACTTCCGGACCGATTTGAGTCCACATGCGGGCCGACGGCACGAATCGCCTGCCAGGTTTCCGGATCGACACGCCGCCGGGCGACCCCCGTTGTGGTCAGTTCGATCGGAAAACGTACCTTGTGGTGCGGACCTGCCCCATGTGTGGGGGCAATCGGTCCAAGTCTCAGCGAAACGGATGCCCCCGACCGCGCCGTATCCCCGATCAGTAGCCAAATCGTGAGCAGCAGCCCGTCGCGTTGCGGCGGTGACAGTAGGCCGGCGAGGCCGGCCGGGTCGCTCAGCGCGACGACCGGGCCGAGGAATTCGCTCTCGGTGATGGCATGGTGCAGCCAGGTTTCGGTGCGGCCCTCGATCAGGTGCAACCGCAACTGGGTGGCCAGTGACGCTGCCGTTGTCGCCGTCGACGGTGCCAGCGGCAGGGCGGTGCGGCCCTGGGCCACATCGTCGAGCAGAGTCTCAGCGTCGAGGTCGAGCCGGGCCAGCTGCTCGGAAGCGAGCATGCCCACCGCGAACCGGGGCTGGGAGACCGTGCTTTGCACCAGCACCAGGTCGAGTTCGCGCTGCACCATGCGCCGAAACGCCTGCACGATGCTCGCCCCGACCAGCGGCGGCGCCACCGCGAGGGCAATGGACAGAATGTCAGGGCCGAGGGTGAGCAGGTCAGTGCGCTTTTCGAACAGGGTCACCACGCTCATAACCACGCCGAGGACGACGGTGGCCATGGTGATGTCCCCGGTCTCCCGCAGTGTCACGATCGAGAGCAGAAAGGCGCCGACGGCGGGGGCCGCGGTGGGAAAGTCGCCGGCCCCGGCCAGCCCCCACGACCCGGCCAGATCCAGGGCCAGCACGACCGAGCAGGCGCCCAGGGCCGCCAGAAACAGCCAGAGCGGCAGGCGGGAGGCCAGCTTGTGCACGGCGAGGTGCACGGTCACGGCGGTGGCCAGCAGAATCACCCAGGCCAGAATGCTGAGCACCGGAAGGTGGCCCGGCTGCGCCTGGATGATCAGTCGCACCATGAGGAACAGCACGATGCAGGCACCGCTGACGCTCATGCCGATGCCCAGATGACGGGCGCCCAAACCGTTCTGGTCCGACCGGAACACGGTGATGCGGCCGTCACCACGCAGAATTGTGCGCGGAAACCGCAGCGGTAGGAGGTCGGCGCGGCTGCGTCGATCAGCGGATGCCGGCGGCCAGCTGCGTTCAACGGGGCCGCCGAGCAGACGCGAACCGACACCCCGCGGGTGGGTGGCGATTGGCGCTGTATCGCTGAACTGGCTCACTTGGGAACCTCCAGGACGACCGTCGTCCCGGCGCCCGGTGAGGAGAACAGGCGGGCGTTGCCGCCCACGTCGCGCAGCCGGGCGATGACCGATTCGGCGACGCCGAGCCGCTCGGAGCCGACCTGGCCGAGATCGAAGCCGACCCCGGTGTCGGTGACCATCGCGCGAACGGTGGTGGCGTCATCCGTTATGGTCACGTCGGCGTGGTCGACGCCGGAGTGGCGGCGCACGTTCTCGAGGCATTCGGAGAGCGCCAGCAAGAAAGAGTCGAGCACGTTGCTGTGCAGCTGCACCTGGCCGCAGCCGTGCCAGTTGACGGTGAGGCCCATGCGTTCGAATCGTTGGCGCACCGCGTCGAGGGTGTCGCCGAGGGTGAGTACCGTGGCCGGCTCGAGGCTGTACGCCCCGGACCGGCGCGGGGTCGGCAGGCCGCCGAGGCGCAGCTGGCGCAGCAGCCGGGCGTCGTCGCCGGCCTGTTTCTGCAGGGCGGTCGGGCTGACCCCGACACCGGAGTGTGCGAGCAGGGTGAGGGTGGCCAGCACGGTGTCGTGCAGCAGTCGGGCGTCCTGACGGCGCTGGGCTTCGAGCTCGCTCGCGTGTCGTTCGGCCCGGTGGGCGCGGCCGATCGCGGCGATGCGGTGCATGACGCGGGGCACGCTTTGCGCGATCCACCAGGAGGCCAGAGTGAAGGCCAGCCACATGCTCACGGTCAGGGCCAGCAGCACGGTGCGGTCGGGCGCATCGACCGTCACGACGGCCACGCTCGTGACGGTGAGCACGAAGAACAACACGAGCAGCAGCAGCCGGCGTGGGCTGGTCAGCAGCACGGCCGCGACGGCGCACATCGGTGCGGTCGAGACCATGCCGATGACACTTTCCTCGATCAGGTTCGGGGGCACGCCGGGATGGCTGGTGAAGCCGACGACCAGAATGATGGCCAGGCCGCAGAGCACTATCAGGACGGCCCAGCGCAGGGCCCCCGTGCTGCCGAGCAGGTACTGGCCGGCCACCATGACCAGCACGAGCACGACGGCCCACAGACGTGCGTCGGCCTCCAGACCGCCCGGAACCAGCAGGCACGCGAAGGTCGTGGCCGAACCGGTGAGCCCGGCCGCCTGCACCGCTCTTCGCAGGAGGCGGTCGCGCTCCTTGAAAATGCGTTGCATGGGTGCCTGTCCGATTGGAGATGAACGTGTCTAACAGCACCATACCGGGCGCCACCGACACGGGTCCCCCCTAGTGCAATACCCGCCGAATCTGGGCGCCGATCGCTTCGTTCTCGATCAGGAAGCCATCGTGACCATACCCGGATTCGAGCACCACCGCGGTGGGGCCGTCAATATTGTTCGGCAGATGGGCGGCGATGGTGCGCTGGCCGTCGGCCGGAAACAGTCGGTCGCTGTCGATTCCGACCACGACCGAGCGGGCGGTGACCCGCCCGAGAGCGGCCGCGACGCCGCCGCGATCGCGACCGACGTCGTGGGAGTTCATGGCTTCGACGAGCACGATGTAGCTGTTGGCGTCGAACCGTCTGGTGAATTTATTACCGTGAAAGTCGAGGTAGGATTCCACGGCGAAGCGGCCGTTGGCGCCGAGCGGACTGATGCCGCTCTGCCAGCCCCGGTCGAAGCGGGCGTTCAGTTCGGCCGGGCTGCGGTAGTTCAACAGGGCCATGCGGCGGGCCAGGGCCAGACCGCGGGTCGGGCCGTCGCCATCCGCTTCGTCGTAGTAGTCACCGGCGCGAAACGCCGGGTCGGTACGGATGGCCTCGATCTGCACCGAGTTCAGGCCGATCTGGTCAGCGGTGGTGACGGGCGGCGCAGCCAGGATGATGAGGCGGTCAACCCGGTCGGGGGTCTCGATGGCCCATTCGAGGGCGTGCATGCCGCCCATGGACCCGCCGATGACTGCCGCCCAGCGGTCGATACCGAGCCGGTCGCTGAGCACGCGCTGCGCGGTGACCTGGTCTCGGATGGTCAGATAGGGAAAGCGGATGCCCCACTCCAGCGCATCGGGCGCGAGCGAGGCCGGCCCGGTGCTGCCCTGACAGCCGCCGAGCATGTTCGGTGCAACGACGAACCAGCGATCGGTGTCGATGGCGAGGCCGGGACCGACGATGCCGTCCCACCAGCCGCCCGTCTCGTGCCCGGGGCCGGGCGCGCCGACCACGTGACTGTCACCGGTGAGGGCGTGCAGCACGAGCACGGCGTTGTCGCCGGCCGGGCTCAGGGTTCCCCAGGTCTCATAGGCGAGGCGGGCTGCCGGCAGGCGACCGCCGGCCTCGAAGGTGAGCGGGCCTAGATTCAGGAACTGTCGGTGGCCGACCGGGTCGCCGTCGCGCCAGGCGCCGGTCGCCGGGGGTTTGCCGAGGACCGAGCGCGCCTGGGCTTCGGTGATGAAGCTCGACGGGACCGTGTCCGCTGATGATTGCCATTCCATACCCGTCCATTCTGTCGGTGGAATGACCGGCCCGGGCGCATGTTACGTTGTGCGCCCGGGCGATGACCGACCTCAGGCGTCGGCGCGGTCACGCTTGACGATGGCGCGGGCGGCGGCCAGGCCGGCCTCGAGGTCGGCTTTCAGGTCGGTGACGTTCTCGATGCCCACCGAGAGGCGTACCAGGCCGGGCGTCACGCCGGCGGTCAGCTGCTGCTCGGGGGTGAGCTGGGCGTGTGTGGTCGAGGCCGGGTGAATCACCAGGGAGCGCACGTCGCCGATGTTGGCGAGGTGGCTGAACAGGCTCAGGTTGTCGACGAGGGCGCGGCCGGCCGCGACGCCGCCCTTGAGCTCGAACGAGAGCACCGCGCCGACGCCGAGCGGGGCGTACTTGTTGGCGGTGGCGTACCAGGGGCTCGACGGGAGGCCGGCGTAGTTCACCGAGGCAATGTCGTCGTGGTTGTCGAGCCACTCTGCGATGTCCTGGGCGTTCTGCACATGCCGTTCGATGCGCAGGCTGAGCGTTTCGATGCCCTGGATGAGCTGCCAGGCGCTCGCCGGGGCGATGGCACTGCCGAGGTCGCGCAGCAGCTGCACGCGCGCTTTGATGACGTAGGCGATGCCGTCGCCGACCGCGGTGGTGTAGCTCGCGCCATGGTACGACGGGTCGGGTTCGGTCAGACCGGGAAACTTCTCGACGTTCTTGGACCACTCGAATTTGCCGCCGTCCACGAGAACGCCGCCGATGATGGTGCCGTGGCCGCCGAGAAATTTGGTGGCCGAGTGCACGATGATATCGGCGCCGTGCTCGAACGGGCGAATGAGGTACGGCGTCGCAATCGTGTTGTCTACGATCAACGGAATACCGTTCGCGTGGGCGACATCCGCTACCAGGCTGATATCGAGCACGTTGATGCGCGGGTTGCCGATGGTCTCGGCGAAGAACAGTTTGGTGTTGGGGCGCACCGCGCGCTCCCACTCGGCGACGTCATCCTGGTCTTCCACAAAGGTGACCTCGATGCCGAGCTTGGCCAGGGTGTACTTGAACAGGTTGTAGGTGCCGCCGTAGATCGAGCTCGACGACACGATGTGGTCGCCGGCCTGGGCGATGTTCAACACCGCAAAAGTGGATGCCGACTGGCCGCTGGACAGCAGCAGCGCCGCCGTGCCGCCCTCGAGCGCTGCGACCCGCTCCTCGACGACCGCCTGGGTGGGATTCTGGATGCGGGTGTAGATGTTGCCGAATTCGGCCAGCGCGAACAGGTTCTGGGCGTGCTCGGCGCTGTTGAACACGTACGACGTGGTCTGGTAGATCGGGGTGGCCCGGGCGTTGGTGACCGGGTCGGGACGAGCGCCGGAGTGAACCTGCTTGGTTTCAAACTTCCACGATGAAGAATTGTCGGTCACGATAGCCTCCGGCTCATACAGCGCGGACTCTCCAACGCTCTGGCCCCGATCATAAAGAGGCCCGAATGGCCGTGCAACAACGGGCGAAACACAGCGTCATTTTCTCGCTGGCGGCAATGTGCGATTCTCGTGCGGCAGCACGATCGTTCCCGTCGGTGTGGCAGCATCGGGCCGGAACAGCCACCGGGCCCGCGGCTCGACGAGCGGCCGGAACACCCGTCGAACGACGGGCATCGACAGCACGATCGAGATGGCCACGCTCAGCACGATCATGCCGGGCAGCACCCATGCTGGCTGCGGCCCGTCGAGTACTCCCGACTCCCGCAGCGGGTACAGCACGAAGGTATGCAGCAGGTAGATGTACATCGTCGCCGCTCCCAGGTGGGTGAACCAGGTCGAACGCCGGGGAATCAGCATCAAAAAGGCCACGATCAGCGTGAAAGCGAGCAGCATCACCGCCAAACGGATGCCGCCGGCCCAGAACTCTGAATAGTCGAAGACCCCGTAGGCCTCGTCGTAGAGCAGGAACCGGCGCACCTGCAGGTCGCGCAGCGTCTGGATGTTCAGCGCGATGATCAGGTAGAGCGCGGCGAACAGCCCGAGCGCTCCGGTCCGCCAGCGCCAGATGAGGCCGGCGCGCAGTTCCAGCCAGGTGTCGGTCAGCAGCCACTGGCGCAGTTTCCAGCCGAACACGAAGAACGGCAGCAGGCCGAGGGTACGAGAAAGGGTGAAGGTTCCGTCGATGTTGGGCAGGTACCCGGCGCCGATGGAGATCACGATGCTGATCAGCAGGGGGTAGCGCAGCAGAACGAGATAGGGCAGCGCGATGCGCCAAACGAGCAGGGCGAGCAGAAACCACAGGGTCCAGCTCGCGGTGGAGTAGTCAAGCAGGAGCTTGCCGCCGAGAATCCAGCGCAGGCCGGTCCAGATCGTCTCGAAGATGACGTACGGAATGATGATGTCGCTGAGCAGCCGGTGCATCTGCCGCGCGTCGGGCGGCCCGCTCTTGGCAAAATAGCCGCTCACCGCCACGAAAACCGGTACGTGAAACGCGTAGATGAACAGGTACAGCGTGTACGCGACATCCGCTTCGCCGATGAGTTTGAGAATCGCGTGGCCGACCACCATGAGGGTGATCGCGATCCAGCGCGCGTTGTCCCAGAGGGGTACGCGGCGCTTGACTGGTTGGCTGGTGGTGTTTCCCACTGAGTTCGTCGGTGCGGTGCTCATTCAATCCATTCTCCCGCCACAATGGAGAAATGAGTACTCGACGAGTCGTTGTAACCGGAGCAAGTTCAGGAATTGGAGCGGCGACCGTTCGTCTGTTCCGGCTTCGAGGCTGGGATGTGGTGGGAGTCGCCCGGCGTGCCGATCGCCTGGCCGCACTGCGGGCGGAAACGGGAGCGGATGTCTTCACCGCCGACCTCACCGTGCAAGCGGATGTGGACGCGCTGCGCGACTATTTGGCCGAGACCGGCCCGGTGCACGCCCTCGTCAACAACGCCGGCGGCGCCAAGGGACTCGATTCGGTCGAGGCCGGCAGCATCGAAGACTGGGCCTGGATGTTCGAGATCAACGTGCTCGCCGTCAAACGGGTCACCACGGCCCTGCTGCCGCTGCTGCGCGCCGGCATCCGCTCGGGGGCAGGGTCGGCCGATATCGTCACCGTCACGTCGATCGCCGGGCACGTCGCTTACCTCGGCGGCGGCGGGTACAACGCGGCCAAGTTCGCCGCGCACGCGATGACCGAGGTGCTGCGCCTCGAGCTTTCAGGGGAGCCGATCCGGGTGATCGAGATCGCGCCGGGCATGGTCAAAACGGATGAGTTCGGCCTGGTTCGCTTCAACGGTGACGCCGACAAGGCATTCGCGGCCTACGACAACGTGCCAGATCCGCTGTCGGCGGAGGACGTGGCCGAGACGATCGTGTCGAGCGTTGAGCGCCCGGCGCACGTGAACCTCGACCTGATCGTGATCAAGCCGGTCGCCCAGGCCGCGCCGACCCGCATCGCCCGCGGCGAGCTGACGGTGCGCGAGCCCTAATCGCGGCCCGCGTCTGGGACGGGTCATCCGCTCCTCGCTCAAACATTGAGGCGTTCCAGGGGTCTTGCGCGAAAAGCGTGCGCAAGACCCCTGAAACACCTCAAAACTCGCAACCCCGCGAACAACCCGCCCCCGTCGCTCCTCGTGTTGGCATACAGAACGGGCCGGACAGGATGTAATTCCTGGCCGGCCCGTTCGTGGGACTGCGAGGGTTAGTGCTCGACGGCCTTTTCGGCGCCGTGGCCGGTGAGCGAGCGCACGGCCATTTCGGCGGCGAGCTTCGGGCTCTCCTTCACGGTGCTGGTGACCGATCCGAGCCAGCCCAGGAAGAAGCCGAGCGGGATGGAGACGATACCGGGGTTGCTCAGCGGGAAGAACGCGAAGTCGACACCGGCACCGAACATCGACGTGTCGGTGCCCGAGAACACCGGCGAGAAGATGATCAGGAGAACAGCCGAGGACAGGCCGCCGTACATGCTCCAGACCGCGCCGCGGGTCGTGAACCGACGCCAGAACAGGGAATAGAGAATGGTCGGCAGGTTGGCGCTCGCCGCGACGGCGAACGCCAGTGCTACCAGGAAGGCGATGTTCTGACCCTGTACACCGATACCACCGGCGATGGCCAGGATTCCGATGACGACGACGGTGCGACGTGCAACCTTGACCTCGTCGTCCGGATTTCCCTTGCCCTTTTTGATTACGGAGCCATAGATGTCATGCGCGAAGCTCGTGGCCGCCGTGATGGTGATTCCGGCTACCACTGCCAGGATCGTCGCGAAGGCGATGGCGGAGATGAAGCCGAGCAGCAGTGGACCACCGAGGGCGAGCGCGAGCAGCGGAGCCGCCGAGTTCACGCCGCCGGGAGCGGCCTCAATGGTGTCCGCACCGACGAGCGAGGCAGCACCGAAGCCGAGCACGAGGGTGAAGATGTAGAACGCGCCGATCAGCCAGATAGCCCAGACCACCGAGCGACGAGCTTCCTTGGCGGTGGGAACCGTGTAGAAACGCATGAGCACGTGCGGCAGCCCGGCGGTGCCGAGCACCAGAGCCAGGGCGAGCGAGATGAAGTCGAGCGGGTTGGCGCCGTACTTCAGTCCCGGAGCGAGGATGTCGGCGCCGGAGGCGGAGATCGCGACGGCGCTGTCGAGCAGGTTCGACAAGCTGAAGCCGTTGATCGCGAGGACCCAGATGGTCATCGCGAACGCGCCGATGATCAGCAGGAAGGCCTTGACGATCTGCACCCAGGTGGTGCCCTTCATACCGCCGACGAGTACATAGACGATCATCAGGCCGCCGACGACGGTGACCACGATGGACTGGCCGAGCTTGTCGTTGATGCCGAGGAGCAGCGAGACGAGTCCGCCGGCGCCGGCCATCTGGGCGAGCAGGTAGAAGAAGCAGACGGCCAGTGTGGTCGTGGCTGCTGCCATGCGCACCGGGCCCTGTTTCAGCCGGAAGGAGAGCACATCGGCCATGGTGAACTTGGCCGTGTTGCGCATGAGCTCGGCAACCAGCAGCAGGGCGACGAGCCAGGCCACGAGGAAGCCGATGGAATACATGAAGCCGTCATAGCCGGTGACGGCGATCGCGCCGACAATGCCAAGGAACGACGCTGCCGAAAGATAGTCGCCCGCGATGGCGAACCCGTTCTGCGGCCCGGTGAAGGAGCGGCCACCGGCGTAATAATCCGCCGCAGTCTTGTTGTTGCGGCCCGAGCGAATGACGATGATCAGCGTCACCGCCACGAAGGCGAGAAAGATCGAGATGTTCAGAACGGGGTTGTTCTCAACCGGTTTGACCGTCGTGGCCAGAATCTGCAAAGCGTTCATCGCTGTTCCAGCCCTTCAAGTTCGCCGCGAAGTTCTGCGGTCAGGGGATCGATCTTGCGGTTGGCGAAGGTCACGTAGCTCATCGTGATGGCGAAGGTCGTGACGAACTGCGCGAGGCCGAGGAGCAGACCGATGTTGATGCTGCCGAACACCGGCGTTGCCATGAAATCACGCGCGTAGGCTGCCGCGAGCACGTAGGCGATGTACCAGACCAGGAAGAAGATCGACAGCGGCACCACGAAACGGTTGCGGGTCTTCTTCATGTGCAAAAACTGCGGCGTCTTCTCATACGCCTCGTAGTCGATCGTGGACTTCGGTGGGGCGTCTTTCACTGCTTCACTCATGGGGCCTCCTTGCCTCAGGGACGAAAAATGTGGGTGTCGAAAAATTGTGGGTGCGCGGTGGGGTGCTCGTGACGGCCTAAGAAACGGATGCTGACAGCGCACGTTTCAGATCGTCGAGAACGGTGGGATCTTCGATGGTGGGAGGGACGGAATATTCTTCACCGTCGACGATTTGTCGAATGGTTTTGCGAAGAATCTTGCCCGACCGCGTTTTGGGCAGTCGGTCGAGTATGGTGACGTCGCGAAACGCTGCGACCGGGCCGACATGCTCCCGGACGAGGGCGACGAGCTCTGCGGCGAGAACGCCATGGTCGATGGTACTGCCGGCCTTGAGCGTGACGAAACCAGCGGCACGCTGACCCTTGAGCTGGTCGTGTACGCCGAGAACCGCGCATTCGGCGACGGCCGGATGCAGCGTGAGAACCTCCTCGAGCGAGCCGGTCGACAATCGGTGCCCGGCCACGTTGATGACGTCGTCGGTGCGGCCCATCACGAACAGGTAGCCGTCGGCATCGAAATGCCCGGAGTCTCCGGTGGCGTAGTAGCCGGGGAACGCGGTGAGGTACGAACTCGCGAAACGTTCCGCGCTGCCCCAGACGCCGAGCAGGGTTCCGGGCGGCAATGGCAGCCGAATGGCGATGTTGCCGTCCTTGCCGACCTTGTCGATCGGCTTGCCCTTGGAATCCAGAATGGCGATGTCGTAGCCGGGTACCGGCACCGTGGCCGAGCCCGGCTTGGTCGGCAGCTCTTCGATGCCGAGCAGGTTGGCGCAGATCGCCCAGCCGGTCTCGGTCTGCCACCAGTGGTCGACCACCGGGCAGTGCAGCCCATCGTTGGCCCAGTGGAAGGTTTCGGGGTCGAGACGTTCACCGGCCAGGAACAGGCTGGTCAGGCTCGACACGTCGTGATTTTTCAGTTCGAGCAGGTCAGGATCGACGCGGCGGATTGCGCGGATGGCCGTCGGTGCGGTGAACAGCACCTTGACCTTGTAGTCGTCGACGACGCGCCAGAATGCGCCGGCATTCGGGGTTCCGATCGGTTTGCCCTCGTAGATAACCGTGGTCGCCCCGGCCAACAACGGTGCGTAGACGATATAGGAATGCCCGACCACCCAGCCGACGTCGGAGGCGGCCCAGAAAACGTCGCCCGGCCCGACGTTGTAGACGTTGCGCATCGACCAGTTCAGGGCGACGGCGTGGCCGCCATTGTCCCGGATGATGCCCTTGGGCTTACCGGTTGTGCCGGAGGTGTAGAGAATGTACAGCGGATCGTCGGAGCGGAGGGCAATCGGGTCGGCCGGTGCCGCCTTCGCTTCTTCGTCGGCCCAGTCCAGCCAGTGCACCGTCGTTCCGGAACGGTCCTGGTAGTCCGCCGCCGAACCGGGAATGCTCTCCCGGCTTCGCGCGATGACGGTGTGCACCGAACCCTGACTGAGCGCCAGTGCCTTCTCGACCAGCGGCAGATATTCCACCACACGGCCCGGTTCCAGCCCGCCGGATGCCGTGACGATGACACTCGGCCGTGCGTCATCGATGCGCACGGCCAGTTCCGTGGCCGCGAAACCACCGAACACTACCGAGTGCACCGCGCCGATGCGTGCGCAGGCGAGCATGGCGATGACAGCTTCGGGAATCATCGGCAGGTAGATGATGACCCGGTCGCCGGTACCGACACCGTTGGCGCGCAGAGCGCCGGCGAACTTGGCGACTCGGCCGAGCAGATCGAGGTAGCTCAAACGAATCCGGGTGCCGGTCATGGCCGAGTCGTAGATCAGGGCCGTGTGGGAGCCGCGCCCGGCCAGGACGTGACGGTCGAGGGCGTTATAGCTCGTGTTGAGCGTCCCCCCGGGGAACCAGCTTCCGGTCACCGGCCCGTCGGCGTCGAGGGCTTTCGATGGCGGCGTGATCCAGTCGATGCCCGCGGCGGCGTCCAACCAGAAGTCGTCCGGCGACGAAATGCTGCGTCGCCAAGCCTCCTGATAGGCCCCACCTGATGCGCCATTCATAGTTACCTTCTCCATTGAAGAGCCTCTGTATACAAAGAGTGGTTGAAGTATTGCATATAACCCGACAATGTGGAATAGGATCGCTCTTGTGTATACAGAAACCGCAATGTTGGGGTTGGACGTACCGCTTCGCGCCAGTGAGCGGGCGTACCGCCAGCTGCGCGGGGAGATTCTCAACGGACTCCTCGCCCCGGGCGCTGCCCTGCTCGAAGTAGAACAGGCTGAACGCATCGGCGTCTCTCGCACCCCGCTGCGGGAAGCGGTGGCCCGACTGATTGCCGACGGCCTCGTGGTCGGCCGTCGTGGACGGGGCTTCGAAGTGACCGACATCTCCGTCGACAGTATCTCCGAGCTGTATGAGTTGCGTCAGGCCCTCGAGGTGCAGGCCATCCGCCTGGCCGCGACTCGACGTGATCCCGCGCCGTTCGTGGAGCTGCGCGGCGCGTTCCTCACCGCGCCGGAGCTTCTGGAGCAGGGCGACATCGGCGTGCACCGCTACTACGCGCTGATCGACGAACTGGAAGACGCCGTCGATGCTGCCGTCGAAAACCCCTTTCTCGTCGGCGCCCTGCGCGCCGTTCGCACCCACTTGGCCCGTATCCGCCGGCTTGCTCGTAGAAATCCGCTGCGACTGCGTGCTGCAGCGGCGGAGCATCTGCTGATTATCGACGCCATCATTGCCGGCGACCCGTCGCTGGCAGCCCACGCCACCCATATTCATCTTCACCAAAGCCTCCTGAGCGTCCTCGCGGCGATCGATGAGGACTCGGCCAGTAGTCGATCTGCGACTGCGGCCGACTAACGAAGGGATCCACAGTGCAGCTTCACCACGTTCGAGTTCACAAGAGCGACGAGAATCTGGCCCGCGAGGACCAGCTGGCCTGGAAGATCGCCGAGGTCGCCGCGGACCCTGCCCTGGTCTCCGAGGACGTGACCGAGATGGTCATCAACCGCGTGATCGACAATGCCTCTGTGGCTGCGGCGAGCCTGACCCGTCGCCCGGTGATTGCCGCCCGCTCGCAGGCGCTCGCCCACCCGCGTTCCAACGGTGGCGACGGCTCGACCGTGTTCGGCCTCGCGCCGGCCCGCCGGGTGTCCCCGGAGTGGGCCGCCTGGGCCAACGGTGTTGCCGTGCGTGAACTGGACTACCACGACACCTTTCTGGCCGCCGAGTACTCGCACCCCGGCGACAACATTCCGCCGATCGTCGCCGTCGCCCAGCACCTCGCCACGTCGCGCGGGCTGACCGGCAGCGCCCTGATTCGCGGTATCGCCACCGGCTATGAAATTCAGATCGACCTCGTGAAATCGATCAGCCTGCACGCGCACAAGATCGACCACGTCGCCCACCTCGGCCCGTCGGTCGCCGCCGGCATCGGAACCCTGCTCGGCCTCGACAAGGAGACCATCTTTCAGGCCGTCGGCCAGGCGCTACACACCACGACCGCCACCCGCCAGTCGCGCAAGGGCGAGATCTCCAGTTGGAAGGCCCACGCCCCGGCGTTCGCCGGCAAGATGGCCGTTGAAGCCGTCGACCGGGCGCTGCGCGGCGAGACCAGCCCGACCCCCATCTATGAGGGCGAAGACGGCGTCATTGCCTGGCTGCTCGACGGCCCGGACGGCTCGTACGACGTGTCGCTGCCGGCGGCCGGCAGCGCCAAGCGCGCCATCCTCGACAGCTACACCAAGGAGCATTCGGCCGAATACCAGGCGCAGGCCTGGATCGACCTGGCCCGCAAGCTGCACAACGAGCACCCCGAACTGCTGGTGGCCGGTGCCATTAAGAGCGTACGTCTCCACACCAGCCACCATACGCACTACGTGATCGGTTCCGGCGCCAACGACCCGCAGAAGTACGACCCCACCGCGAGCCGCGAAACCCTCGACCACTCCATTCCCTATATCTTCACGGTGGCCTTGCAGGACGGCAGCTGGAACCACGTCGACTCCTACAGCCCGGAGCGTGCCGGCCGCCCCGACACGATCGCCCTGTGGAACACCGTCACCACGACCGAAGACCAGGAGTGGACGCGTCGGTACCACTCCCTCGACCCGGCCGAGAAGGCCTTCGGCGGTCGCGTCGAAATCGAGCTGGCCGATGGAACCCGCCTGGTCGACGAGATCGCCGTGGCCGATGCGCATCCGCTGGGCGCTCGACCCTTCGCCCGCGCCGAGTACATCACCAAGTTCCGCACCCTCGCCGCGCCGGTGATGGAGGAATCCGAGATCGAACGCTTCCTCGCCCTCGCGCAGCGCCTGCCCGAGCTCACTGCCGCCGACCTCGGCGGCCTGACCATCGTGGCCAAGCCGGGACTGCTCGAGTCGATCGCCACCCCGAACGGTATCTTCTAATGCTGTACGCCAAGGCCAGCGCCGCCGACAAGCGCGTCGCCCTGCGCGCCGGCCTGTCGAGCGGCCGGATACTGCGCTACCCCGGCGCGTTCAACCCGCTCTCGGCCAAGCTGATCCAGCAGAAGGGGTTCGAGGGGGTCTACATTTCGGGCGCAGTGCTCTCGGCCGACCTCGGCCTGCCCGACATCGGCCTGACCACCCTGACCGAGGTGGCCGGCCGGTCGCAGCAGATCGCCCGCATGACCGACCTGCCGGCGATCGTCGACGCCGACACCGGTTTCGGCGAGCCGATGAACGTGGCGCGCACCATCCAGACCCTCGAGGATGCCGGCCTCGCCGGCATGCACATCGAAGACCAGATCAACCCGAAACGCTGCGGTCACCTCGATGGCAAGCAGGTCGTGGATACCGACACCGCGATCAAACGCATCCGTGCGGCGGTCGACGCGCGGCGGGACCCGAACTTTCTCGTGATGGCGCGCACGGACATCCGTGCCGTCGACGGGCTGGATGCGGCGGTCACGCGCGCCAAGGCGCTGCAGGATGCCGGCGCCGACGCGATCTTCCCCGAGGCGATGGGCAGCCTGGCCGAGTTCGAGACCATTCGGGCGGCCGTGTCGGTGCCGATTCTGGCGAACATGACCGAATTCGGCAAGGGCGAGCTGTACACCGTGCAGCAGCTCGAAGACGTCGGCATGAACCTGGTGATCTTTCCGGTGTCGCTCCTGCGCCTCGCGATGGGTTCCGCCGCCCGCGGACTCGACGCGATCGAGAGCCACGGCTCACTCACCACGATGCTGCCGGAAATGCAGCACCGGGCCGACCTGTACAAGTTGCTCGACTACTCCTCGTACAGCCAGTTCGATTCGGGTATCTTCGATTTCACGCTGAACCCGCACATTTCGACGCCCAGTTCGACGCAGGTCTAAAGGAGCACCATGTCTGACACCCAAACGGTGGAACCGCACATCTATAAAGGATTGACCGGCGTCGTCGTCGACACGACCGCGGTCTCCAAGGTCAACCCGGAAACCAACTCGCTGCTTTATCGGGGCTACCCGGTGCAGGAACTCGCGGCCAAGAAGAGCTTCGAAGAGGTCGCCTACCTGCTCTGGCACGGCGAACTGCCCAACGACCAGGAGCTCGCCGACTTCGAAGCGCTCGAACGCTCGCTGCGTCACCTCAGCCCGATGATCAAGCGCATCATCGACGAGCTGCCGCTGACCGCCCACCCGATGGACGTCGTGCGCACCGCGGTGAGCGTCATCGGCGCGAGCGACCCCGACGCCGAGAACCCGTCCCCGCAATCCGACCTCGCGAAGTCGATTCGTCTGATGGCGCAGTTGCCCGCGATCGTCTGTTACGACCAGCGTCGCCGGCGCGGCCAGGACCTGGTCGAACCGCGCGATGACCTCGGCTATTCGGCGAACTTTCTGCACATGGCCTTCGGCGAGGTACCTGAGCTTGTCGTCGTCAACGCCTTCGACGTATCGATGATCCTTTACGCCGAGCATTCCTTCAACGCGTCGACCTTCACCGCACGCGTCATCACCTCCACGTTGTCTGACCTGTATTCGGCCGTGACCGGTGCGGTCGGGGCGCTCAAGGGCGCCCTGCACGGCGGAGCCAACGAGGCCGTCATGCACACCTTCACCGAGATCGGCCTCGAAGCCGGTTCGGCCGCACGGGCCGAGCCATGGCTCGAGCAGGCGCTCGCCGAGAAGCGCAAGATCATGGGCTTCGGGCACCGCGTCTACAAGAGCGGCGACTCGCGGGTGCCGACCATGCGGGCCTCGCTGGTCACCCTCGTCGACCACTACCAGAAGCCCGAACTGCTCGAACTCTACGAAGCCCTCGAGACGGCGATGACCACCCGCAAGGCGATCCTGCCGAACCTCGACTACCCGTCGGGCCCGGCCTACCACCTGATGGGGTTCGACACCCTCACCTTCACGCCCATCTTCGTCGCGGCGCGCATCACCGGGTGGACCGCGCACATCATGGAGCAGAAGAAGAGCAACGCGCTCATCCGACCGCTGTCCGCTTACAACGGCGTCGACCAGCGTCAGGTTCCGTAGCCGTTGTCTGCAAGCGGATGCCGCGCTGCCAGCTGGCAGCGCGGCATCCGTTTTGGATGGTGTGGATGGTCGCTAGCATTGACGGATGACCAATGATGCCGAGGCTGTGCCCACACCGTCCGTGATCGACCGCGAAATTCTGCAGTGGACCGACTTCGCAGCGGCGTCGCGTGAGCTGGCCGTGCGGGTGCGGGAGAGCGGTTTTCACCCGGATGTCGTGATCGCCATCGCCCGCGGCGGCCTGCTGCTGGCCGGAGCCGTGTCGTACGCGCTCGGCACCAAGAACTGCGGCAGCATCAACGTGGAGTTCTACACCGGCATCGACGAACGCCTGCCGGAGCCCGTGTTGTCGGCCCCGATGCTCGACGCTCCGGCCCTCGCCGGCAAGCGGGTGCTGCTGGTCGACGACGTCTCCGACTCCGGCCACACCCTCGCGCTCGTGATGCGCCTGCTCGGCGAGACCGCGATGGAGGTGCGCACCGCGACGCTCTATACCAAGCCGCGCACGGTGCACGTGCCCGACTTCACCTGGCGGGAGACCGACAAGTGGATCGTGTTCCCGTGGTCGGCGCTGCCGCCGGTACCGGGAGCCCCCGACAGCATCGCGCCGGAAGCGCTCGCCGACGTCACCGCTGCTGAGGTCACGGCGTGAGCGTGCACCTGGTCGGCGGCGGGGGAGACCCGGCGCACGATGCCGAGGTGTTCGGAATGTTCCGAGCCGAGGTTACGGCTCAGGCTTTCACAGCCGACCGCGACGAACCGATCGTGGCCGTCATCACCGTCGGGCCGGGCAGCGCGCACGCCGAGGAACTGGCCGCGTCGCTCGGGGCCACCGCGCAAACCCGCCGCACCATGCTCGCGCCCGGCGACACGGCCGACCTGACCGCTCTGGGCGCCGTTGACGGCATCATCATCGGCGGCGGTGTGACCCCCGATTATCTGGCCGCCCTGCTGCCGATCGCGGGCGAGATTCGCCGCCAAGTCTCGGCCGGCGTGCCGTACCTTGGTTTCTCGGCCGGCGCCATGATCGCCGCCGAACGCGCCCTGATCGGCGGCTGGCGCATCGGCGGCGTCGAAGTCGCGCCCGAAGACGTCGCCGAGGGCCTCGACGAGATCACCCTCGCCCAGGGCCTCGGCCTGCTCGACGTGACCGTCGACGTGCACGCTGCCCAGTCCGGCAGCCTGTCCCGCCTGATTGCGGCGACCGAGGCCGGCCTCGTCGACGGCGGTCTGGCCATCGACGAGAACACCGTGCTCGTCATCGGCGAGGGCGCACTCCGCGTGCTCGGCGCCGGCAGCGTCTGGAAGGTCAGCCAAGCCGACGGCGGCGTGCTCGTGAGCACCATCGGCGCCTGATCTGGTGATGCGAGCCGGTAAATGGATGCCGCCGCGCCCGGCGGCGGGCGCCAGCGGGCGCGGCAGGATGGTCACCGCGTGACCCTCGACGAGCTGGCCGCAAACGGGCAGATCGACCCGGGCTGGGCGCAGGCGCTCGCCCCCGTAGCCGACGACCTGGCCAGGGTCGGCTCGTTCCTGGCGACCGAACGCGCAGCCGGGCACGAGGTTCTGCCGGAGCCGGAGCACCTGCTTCGGGCCTTTCGTCAGCCGTTCGCCGCGGTGCGGGTGCTCATCGTGGGGCAGGATCCCTACCCCACGCCGGGGCATCCGATCGGCCTGGCCTTCGCCGTCAACGCACACGTGCGGCCGCTGCCGCGCAGCCTCGGCAACATCTACACCGAACTCGCCGCCGACCTCACACTGCCGCGGCCCGAGCACGGCGACCTCTCGGCCTGGTCCGAGCAGGGGGTATTGCTGCTCAACCGGGTGCTCAGCGTGCGCGCCGGGGCGGCCGGATCGCATCGTCGGCACGGCTGGGAGGCGGTGACCGACCAGGCTATTCGTGCGCTGGTGGCGCGGCGGCATCCGCTCGTGGCGATTCTGTGGGGCAAAGACGCCGGCACCCTGAAGCCCCTGCTCGGCGACACGCCCGTGCTGGAGTCGGCGCACCCGAGCCCGTTGTCAGCCCGCCGCGGCTTTTTCGGCTCGGCGCCGTTCAGCGCGGCCAATCGCCTGCTCGCCCGGCAGGGGGCGGCGCCGGTCCGTTGGGAGCTTCCGGTAATCTGGAACCAACCAGAAAGGGGAGTGCCCGGTGCTTGAGGAAGAATACGCGCCTCGTCGTCGGCTGCCTCGCCATCTGCGTCCGGAGATTGCGGCCGAGGCGCCGTTCGAATACGAGATGCGTGAGGTTCGGGCGACCGACCTGCCGCACATTCGCGAGATCTACAACTATTTCGTCGCCAACAGCACCGTCACCTTCGATGAAGATGCCATGACGCTCGCCGAGTGGCGCGATAAGTTCTACTACCTGAACAAGCAGGGGATGCCGTTCATCACCGCCGTCTCGCCGGCCGGACAGATTCTCGGGTATGCCCTGGTCAGCCCGTGGAAGCAGAAACGGGCTTACCGGTTCACGGTGGAGAACTCGATCTACCTCGGCGCCGCGTCGACCGGTAAGGGACTCGGGCGTGAACTGCTCGGCGAGCTGATCCGACGGTGCAAAGCGGCCGGCCTGAAGGAGATCATCGCCGTCATCGCCGACCAGGGAGCGGATGCCTCGATCAAACTGCACCGCGATTTCGGTTTCGAGGAGATCGGCCGCATGGGCAAGGTCGGTTTCAAGTTCGAGCGCTGGCTCGGCACCATCCTGCTGCAGAAAAGCCTGAAGTAGGCTCGCGCCTCGGGCCGGCATCTCAGAGCGACCTACGGTGGCTAATTCAGGAAATCCAGGTCTCGGCGCTGATCGCCAGGCGCAAATCACGGGGCGGCGCATCCGCTGCGGAGCAGATTTCCTGAATTGGCCCCACAAACGCAAGCGGTTGCGGGGCCGGGCCGGGCTCCCGAGCGCGGGTCAGCGCGGCGTGTTCAGGCGACCGACCGCGTTGAGCACGGCCCGGCGGGGGTAGATGCTCGCGACCCGGGCGAGCAGCGCGTTGCGGGCGCCGACCAGCACCACGGATGGCGTCACCGACCGGTCGAGCGCAGCGAACGATGAGCGCATGACCTCCTCGACCGTGAGCGGCGTGCCCTTCTTGCCACCGCTGGTCTGGGCAACCTCGAAGAATTCGGTGTCGGCCGGGCCCGGGCAGATCGCCGTCACCTTGAGGCCGCTCGCCCGCGTTTCATAGCTGACCGCTTCGGTGTAGCTGAGCACGTAGGCCTTGGTCGCGCCGTAGACCGCCATGCGCGGCACCGGCTGGAACGCCGCCGTGCTGGCGAGGTTCACGAGCGCCGCGGTATGCGGGTACAGCGACGCGGTCTCGACCAGGTCGGGCAGAAAAGCGTGGGTCAGCGCGGTCAGCGCGTGCACGTTGACGGCTACCTGCTCGCGTTCCCGTTCCTCGTCGGAGTCGAGCACCGTGCCGAAGGTCGCGAAGCCGGCATTGTTCACGAGCGTGCCGATGGTAATCGCGCGCTCGCGCAGGTCGCTGACCAGCTCGGGCACGGCATCCGCTGTGCTGAGGTCGAGGGGGATGACCGTCGAGACGGTGCCGTATTTCTCGGCGAGGTCCACCGCGAGGGCTTCGAGGCGGGCCTGCCGGCGGGCGACGAGCACCAAATCTGCGCCGCGCTGGGCGAGCTCGTGGGCGTACCCGACGCCGAGTCCGCTCGACGCGCCGGTGATGAGCGCGGTGGTGCCGATGGGATTGTACAAAGCGCTGGCCATGGCTCGAGGCTAGCCGCCCCGGACGTGCATCACCAGAGGTGGCCGGTCGCCGCGCCGGGTCGAACTAGGCTCGGCACATGGCTGATCCACACGAACTGACCGCCCTGGAACAATGGCAGGCCCTGCAGAACCGCGAGATCAGTCCGAGCGAGCTCACGGAGCACTACCTTGCGCGCATCGAAAAGTTCAATCCGGCCCTCGGCGCGTTCGTCACCGTGACCACGCACGCCGCCCGCGCCCGCGCGCGCTACGTCGAAGAGCGGATGCCGCGTACCGCGCCGCTCTGGGGCCTCCCGTTCGCCGACAAAGACCTGTACCTGCGCGCCGGGGTGCCAGTCGGGTTCGGGTCGCGGCTGTTCGAGGGCTTCGTGCCCGACGAGTCGGACGACCTCGTGCAGGCGCTCGATGACGCCGGCGGGGTCAGCCTCGGCAAGACCAACACCCCAGAATTCGGGCTCGCTTCCTACACCGAAAGTCTCGCCGCCCCGCCGGCGCGCACCCCGTGGAACCTTGCGCTCGGGGCCGGCGGCTCGAGCGGCGGCGCTGCCGTCGCGGTCGCCGCACGCCTGCTGCCGTTCGCGCCGGGCTCCGACGGCGGCGGGTCGATTCGCATTCCCGCCGCCGCCTGCGGGCTGGTCGGGCTCAAGCCCGGCCGTGGGCGGGTGCCGTCCGCTTCCGGCATCGACAAGCTCGGCGGGCTGGCCGTCGGCGGTCCGCTCGCCCGCACGGTAGCGGATGCCGCGCTGCTGCTCGACGCCATGATCGCGCCGCGAGACGGTCACCCCGACCACCACTACGCCCTGCGCGCCCCCGGCGACGAGACGCCGCTGCTGGCGGCGGCAGTCCGCGGCGAGGGCCGTTTTCAGCTCGGCGTGATGACCACCTCGGCCTGGGACGACGCTTATGACATTACGATCGCCCCGGAAGCACAGGCCGCCCTCGACCTGGCCGTGGCCGGGTTTGCCGCGCTGCAGCATGGGCTCGAGGAGACGGCCCTCAAGCCCGACCCGAGCTACGTGCCCGCGTTCCGGGCCCTCTGGCAGGCCGGGGCGGCGACCATCCCCGCCGACACCGACGCCCAGATCGCCCTGCTTGAACCGCTGACCCAGTGGCTGCTCGCCCGCGGTCGCGCCCTCAGCGCCCGGGACCTCGCCGAGGCGCTCGCCGCGCTGACGGCGTTCGAGCGCTCGTTCATTCGCCAACTGTCAAAATTCGATGCCGTGCTGACCCCGGCCATGGCGCTCACTCCGCGTCCGGTCGGCTGGTACGACGCCGACGACGCCGAGGCCAACTTCGCCCAGCAGGTGCAGTACACGCCGTTCACCTCGATGATCAACGTGAGCGGCCTGCCGGCCATCGTGCTCCCGGTGCACCAGACCGAGAACGGCCTGCCGATGGGCGTGCAGCTCATCGGCCGGCCGGGCGGCGAGGCCACCCTGCTCGCGCTCGGAGCGCAGCTGGAGCGGCGCATCCGCTGGCAGGACAGGGTGCCGCCCGAGCCTGCCTAGGTTGTGGCGGGTTGGCTTGTGGCGGGCCGGTTCTGGCGGGCCCGCTAGCCGCGCGTCGAAACCGGCCGGGACGGCCACCAGAATCGGTCGTCGATCAGAAAGACCAGGGCGGGCACAAGTACGGTGCGCACGACCAGGGTGTCGAGCAGCACGCCAATGCAGACGATCACCCCGATCTGGGTGAGCGCTACGACGGGCAGCACCCCGAGCACGGCGAACACCGCCGCGATCAGAATTCCGGCGCTCGTGATCACCGCGCCGGTCGACGACAGTGCCCGCACCATGCCCTCCCGGGTGCCGTAACGCCGGGCCTCTTCGCGGGCCCGGGTGGTCAGGAAGATGTTGTAATCCACGCCGAGCGCCACCAGGAACAGAAACGAGAACAACACGACGTTGGTGTCGAACGCCGCGAAGCCGAGCAGATTCTGAAAGATCAGGTTCGACGCGCCGAGGCTCGCGAAGAAGGTACCGAGCACGGTCGCTATGAGCAACACCGGCGCCACGAGCGAGCGCAGCAGCAGCGCCAGAATCAGAAAGACGATGCCCAGAATGAGCGGCAGGATCAGGGCCTGGTCGCGCTCGGCGCTCGTCTTCGTGTCGAGGGCCGTGGCATCGCTGCCGCCGACCAGCGACTGCGAAACCGCAGCCGGGGCATCCGCCAAGTCGGTGCGCAGCGCGGCGATCGTATCGAAGGTCTCGTCGCTGCCCGGTTCACTGTCGAGGGTGACGTCAATGCGGGTGAGCCCGCCGGCGTTCTCACCGGCGACCGCCGCGGTCACCCCGGGGGTCGCGAGGGCAACAGCTACGGCGTCAGCGGATGCCGCATCCGGAGCGAGCACGACCGTCTGGCTGGTCAGCCCCGCCGAAAACGACTCGTCCACAATTTTCTGCGCCACGACCGACTCCGGGTTGCCGAGCAACTGGTCTGCCTGCGACAATCCCACCGCGGCGCCGTTCAGCCCGAACGCGAGCGAACCGATCGCGAGCACCGACACGGTTGTGATGATCGCCGGGTGCCGGGCCACGCCCCGACCGAGCCTGGTCCAGAAGCCGGCGCGCGGGGCGGCGGCTTCGGCCTGCACGCGGGGAATGAACGGCCAGAACAGGCCACGCCCGCACACCACGAGGGCGGCCGGCAACACGAGCAGGGCGAACAGAATGGCGATGATCACGCCGATCGCGCAGGCGATGCCGAGCGCGCGGTTGCCGGCGAGTTCGGCGAAGACCAGGGTGGCGAGGCTCAGCGCGACGGTGCCGCCGCTGGCCGCGATGGCCGGGCCGGCGCTCGTCACCGCGGTGCGCATCGCCACATTGCGGCTCTCGGTGTGTAGCAGTTCTTCGCGGTAGCGGGCCACCAGCAGCAGCGCATAGTTGGTGCCGGCACCGAACACCAGCACAGAGAGGATGCCGGAGATCGAGGCGTCGAGGGCGAAACCGAGTGGTTCGGCCAGCGCGCCGGCCACTTTGCCGGCGAGGCCGTCGGCGAGCCCGACCACGACGAGCGGCACGATCCAGAGCACGGGGCTGCGGTAGGTCACGATGAGCAGCACGGCGACCACGATGACGGTCACCAGCAGCAGGCGAAAGTCGGCTCCGGCGAAGGCATTGGTGATGTCGGCCTGAAACCCGACCGGCCCGGTGACGTAGGCGGTCAGCCCGTTCGGCAGCCCGCCCGATGCCGTCCGACGGATGTCGGTGGCCGTATTCTCGATGTCGGCGGTCGCCCCGAGCGCCTCCAGCGGCATCACGCTCAGCGAGGCCTCGCCGTCGTCGCTGAACTGCGGCGTCGCGGCGCGCGGCGCGATCGACGCGGCGCCGAGCTGTTCAGCCGCGGCGGTGATCGCGGTGCGATCGCCCGCGGTCAGTTCGGCGCCGTCCCGGCTCCAGACCACGATCGCGGCGGTCTGGTCGGCCGAGGGAAACTCGGCGAGCAGCTCGGTGACCTGGGCGGCCTGGCTGGTTTTCGGCAGACCGGCGGCGGGAAAATCCTCGGATTCGTTGGCCGGCAGCAGGGTGAACAGCAGCCCGACGGCAATGACGGTGCCGAGCAACACCGCCCACGCGGTGCGTTTGCCGGTGATGAAGCGGGTGATCGCGAGCACAGTTCCTCCAGAACTTTGTGCTCGCTATCCTAGCTAGCTAAAGTCTCCCCGGCTCAGGCTGCGGAATTGTTTTGAATTAATCAAAACAACTGCTAGGGTCGAAGCATGACAACGATTGATTCGAGCAGCGACCACGCAGGCCCTGGCCTGGCCGCGGCCGACTCCGAGTCGTTGGCCGGCATCATCCGATCGGCCGGTCTCAAGGTGACCGCGCCGCGTCTGGCCGTGCTGCGTGCCCTCACCGCCGCGCCGCACTCCAACGCCGACGCGCTGTTCGGCGTGGTGCACGCCGGCCTGCCCGGCACCTCGCTGCAGGCGGTCTATGGGGTGCTTGCCTCGTTCGGCAGCGCCGGGCTCGTGCGCAAGATTGAACCGGCCGGCTCGCCGGCGCTGTTCGAACGCCGGGTCGGTGACAATCACCACCACATCGTGTGCACTCGTTGCCACGCGGTACACGATGTGGACTGCGCGGTCGGCCACGCCCCCTGCCTCGAACCGGCGGATGCCCTCGGTTTCGACGTGCGCGCCGCCGAGGTCACCTACTGGGGCCTGTGCGTGCAGTGCCAGCTCGAGACCGCAAGCCAGCTGGAAACCTCCCACCCCTAAACTTCCTCCGTCAACCTCGCGTTGCTGTTCACAATAAGGAGCACCATGACTATCAAACCCACTACCGACCAGACGGGTACCCCCGTCGCCAGCGACGCACACTCCCTCACCGTCGGCGACAACGGCGTCACCGCGCTGCACGACCGTTACCTGGTCGAAAAGCTCGCCCAGTTCAACCGCGAGCGCATTCCGGAGCGCATCGTGCACGCCAAGGGCGGTGGAGCGCACGGCGAGTTCGTCGTCACCGGCGACGTCTCGAAATACACCCGCGCGGCCGTGTTCCAGCCGGGTACCGTCACCCCCACCCTGCAGCGCTTCTCCAGCGTCGCCGGCGAGCAGGGCAGCCCCGACACCTGGCGCGACGTGCGCGGCTTCTCGGTGAAGTTCTACACCAGCGAGGGCAACTACGACATCGTCGGCAACAACACCCCGGTGTTCTTCATCCGCGACGGCATCAAATTCCCCGACTTCATCCACTCGCAGAAGCGCCTGCCGGGCACGGGCCTGCGCGACGCGACCATGCAGTGGGACTTCTGGACCCTCTCCCCGGAGTCGGCCCACCAGGTCACCTACCTCATGGGCGACCGCGGCCTGCCGCGCTCCTGGCGTGAAATGCCCGGCTTCGGCTCGCACACCTACCAGTGGATCAACGCCGAAGGCTCGCGCTTCTGGGTGAAGTACCACTTCGAATCCAACCAGGGCAACGTCGAGATGGAGGGATCAGAAGCCGAGCTCATCGCCGGCGCGGATGCCGACTACTACCGTCGCGACCTGTCCGACGCGATCGCCGCCGGCAACTTCCCGTCCTGGAACGTCTCGGTGCAGGTCATGCCGTACGAGCAGGGCAACACCTACCGGTTCAACCCGTTCGACGTCACCAAGGTCTGGCCGCACGCCGACTTCCCGCTCATCCCGGTCGGCACCCACACGCTCAACCGCAACCCCGACAACTTCTTCGCCGAGATCGAGCAGTCGGCGTTCTCGCCCGCCAACTTCGTGCCCGGCATCGCGGCGAGCCCCGACAAGATGCTCATGGCGCGCATCTTCTCCTACCCCGACGCACAGCGCTATCGTGTGGGCACCAACTTCACCCAGCTGCCGGTCAACGCACCGATCAGCCCGCTGAACAACTACTCGCAGGACGGCGCGCAGCGTCACCACTACAACGCACCGAGCCAGCCGAACTACGCGCCGAACTCCCTCGGCGGCCCGGTCGCCGACCCCGCCGCCGCGGGCGAGGGCTCGTGGGAGAATGACGGTTCGCTGCTGCGTGCCGCCGCCACCCTGCGCAGTGAAGACGACGACTTCGGCCAGGCCGGAACGCTGTACCGCGAGGTCTACGACGACGCCCAGAAGGCGCGTTTTCTCGACACCATCACCGGTGCCATCAGCGGAGTGACCCGGCCCGAGGTCACCGAGCGAGCCATCGGCTACTGGACCAGCGTGGACGCCGACCTCGGCGCCAAGCTGCGCGCCAACCTCGCCGTCTTCGCCGCGGCTGCCGCGGTCGACGCCGAGTACATCGCCGCGCAGTAGTACTTACCGCCTAACCAGAACCGCCCGGCCTGTTCGCAGGCCGGGCGGTTGTGTGTCAGCTGCTTCCCTGGAGGGGGCGCAATTCGCTCGTTCCAGGGACGCTCTGGGACGATTTGCGACCCCTCGCCGGTGTCGGCGGTGCGATCTCGAACCACGCTGGCTTGAGCTAGCGGATGTACCCGCCCTTTTTCAGGCCCGCCTCGATTTCGAAGCGGTTGTTCAGGGGGCTGCGCCCGGCGAGCGCGTAGAGCAGCGGAAAGACCAGGCCGAACCGTTGCCACTGGCGTTTGTGCACGGCCTCGTGCTCGAGCACGGTCGCCGTGACGTTCTGGTTGGTGAGGTAGCAGCCGCCAACGCAGGAGCCGCCGCGCCCAAAGGTCCACGGTGGCATGCCGCGAAAGACGAACAGGCCGGCCCGTTTTTCGACGCGGCCGGTGCTCCAGATCGAGCCCCAGACCAGCCCGACCGCCGTCGCGTAGAGGTAGCCGGCCCGGCTCAGCGGCGAATCGAAGAGGATACGTCGCATCCGGTCAGCCTAATTCTTCGTCGGTGTCGGTGTCGGTGTCGTTATCGGTGAACCCGGGGCGACCGTACGCCTCGAGCAGGCGCAGCCATACCTCGGTGAGCGTCGGGTAGCTCGGCACCGCGTGCCAGAGCCGATTGATCGGCACCTCGCCGACGATGGCGACCGTGGCGGAGTGCAGCAGTTCGGCGACGTCCTGGCCCACGAAGGTGACGCCGAGCAGCACTTCCCGGTCGAGGTCGACGATCGCCCGGGCCTTGCCGACGTAGCCGACGGCGAGCACCGACGCGCCGCCCAGGTTGGCGAGATCGTAATCGAGAATACGGATGCGAAACCCTGCCTTCACCGCGGATGCGGCGGTGTGCCCCACCGAGGCGACTTGCGGGTCGGTGAAGGTCACCTGCGGAACGGCGGCGTGGTCGGCGGTCGCGACGTGGGCGCCCCACGGTGTATCGTCGACCGGTCGGCCGGCCGCCCGGGTGACGATCGCATCGCCGGCGGCCCGCGCCTGGTATTTGCCCTGGTGGGTAAGGAGGGCCCGGTGGTTGACGTCGCCGGTGGCGTAGAGCCAGTCGCCGGCGAGGTCGGGGGAGTCGCCCTGCACGAGCAGGGTATCGTCCACGTCGAGCCAGTCGCCGGCACCGAGTCCGACCGTATCGAGGCCGAGATCGTCGGTGCGCGCTGTGCGACCGATGGCCACGAGCACCTGATCGGCCGTGACGGTGCTTGCGTCATCGAGAGCGAGGGTGACCGTGCCGTCGTGTTCGCGGTGCGCTGTGGTGGTAGAGCGGCCGATGAGCACGGTCACCCCGTTCTCCTCGAGCGCGGCGGTGACGAGTTCACCGGCGAAAGGTTCCTGCCCGCCGAGCAGGGGGCTGCGGGCGATGACGGTCACCGCCGAGCCGAGCGAGGCGTAGGCGGCGGCCATCTCGGCGGCGACGACGCCGCCGCCGATCACCGCGAGGCGCGGTGGAATCTGCTGGGCGCTCGTGGCCTCGCGGCTGGTCCACGGGTTGACCGCCCGGAGGCCGTCGATGTCGGGCAGCAGCGCCGCCGATCCGGTGCTGACGACGACGGCGTGGGTGGCCGTGAGAACGGTCACCGCGCCATCCGCTGCGGTCACGGTGACTTCTTTGACACCGGTGAGGCGGGCGTGGCCGCGCACGAGGGCGATGCCGGCCGAGTCGAGCCATTTCGCCTGGCCGTCGTCCTTCCAATGGCTGGCAATGGAGTCGCGCTGGCGGAGGGCGGCGCGGGCATCAACGGTTCCGCTGACAGCTTCGGCGGCGCCCGGCACCCGCCGGGCTGCGGCGAGGGCGGCGCCGCTGCGCAGCAGAGCCTTCGATGGCATGCAGGCCCAGTACGAACACTCACCGCCCACCAGGTCGCTTTCGACGACGACCGTGCTCAGGTCGCCCTGGCTGGTGCGGTCCGCGACGTTCTCCCCGACAGCGCCGCCGCCGATCACGATGACGTCGTAACTCTGACTCGACATTGAATCTCCTTCACTGCGGTGGGGGCGCGTTGGGAGCAGCCTAGCCGAGGTTCCGACGTTCGGAGTGTGCTGCCTGGGCGCCCCGGGACCACCTTCGGAAGCCGGGCCCATGATCTAGAGCCTGTTGCTTAATGGGATCGCTCCTGAATTGAATTTTGCTCGGGTGCGTGTCGTTGCGGGGTGTGTTTGGGGGGTCTGGGAAAATGGTTTATGGCCCTGAATTATCGTCCGGTGGATCGTGATCAATCGTTTCTGATACCGCCGGATATGCGTGATTGGTTGCCGACGAATCACCTCGCGTGGTTCCTGATCGATGTCGTGAAGCAGCTCGACACGAGCGCTTTGCACGACAAGACCAAACTCGGCGGCACGGGCCGTGGGGGGTATAACCCCGACCTGTTGTTGGCGGTGTGGATTTACGCGTCGGCCCGCGGGATCTCGTCGTCGCGGCAGATTGAGCGGGCCTGCAT
>NZ_FOCN01000011.1 GCF_900110125.1 Cryobacterium luteum | reverse complement strand
GCCTCGAGCCAGCTCTCGACTGATCGTGGCAGCAGACCGGCCCACCAGAGCAGCGATCGCCCGCACGCCCGTGCCACCTAGGTGCAAGTCCGCGATCTGCAGTCGTTCCTCCAGGGACAAGTACCGCCCAGACTTCTCTGCCTCAGGACGAGGGATCCGCCCACCCGCTGCTTGACGCCAACGCCGTCCAGTTCGTCGATTCACCCCGACAGCATCGCACGCAGCAGTCAGCGTCGAGCCTTGAGTCATCAACACCCAAAACCGCGCCTGTTTCTTAACGAACTCATTCTTCAACCACACGTACAACACCTCACAAAAATCGAGTGTTGCGACGACCGGTTGAATCCGCCAACGGCTTACGGGCACCCGGCACTCCGGGACTCCGGGACTCGCGTCGTCTTACTTCGCTGGCGATGTGAGACAGATGGGTTGCGAGACCCCTGGCCGGCCGGAGAATATGCCTGGAGCATGTCGACGAACCTCACTCAGTTTGCTTCCCGGAGGTTGAGGTTGCGCGCAGGGGGGTGCTACGCGGCAGGGTGCACTTCAACTGGGGCAAGCGATGCCCTTGGCCCCATCACGTTCTCAAAGTTATTGAGTCTGCATCGGAGTGATAGTGAGATCGACTGAACCAAATGGGAACGGGTAGAAGAATGTGCCCGCGCCATTCCAATCGGTAATGGGAATCATCGCAAACCAAATCTGGCTAATCGCGACCGATGCGACAGCGAGGACCACGACCGTCAAAGCGCCGCGATTGAGGTAACGCAACGCGGCGGGAACATCGCTTGCCCGGCGGAGTACGAAGGTAAGCGCTCCGATCACGATCGCGAAGATCCCGATATAGATAAAGACACTCGGTTGGAGCGTTAGGTTAATGCAGCTCGGCGACAGCTCGGTAACGTTTCCGGCTGCATCGATAAATGTGCCATCAGCATTCACGCCACCTGGGCAGTAACCTTTGCTAGCCACAGTAAAGGCGCTGTACCCAAGCGCAGCGAACATGGCGAGCACAATTAGGCGCCGGATGCGCGCAACGACCGGACGCACCGGCAACGCGTCTGCCTCCTGCACACCTTCGGGCTGAAGCGACAACGACATTTGACCCCCCGATCAGCCAGCAGCGGCCTCGCTTGTAGCCTACCGACCGGCTCAGGGTACGGGCAAAGTCGCCCGCAGGGGGCATTCCCGCCATCGGAGTGCCTTCGGCATTGGGCAACCCGTTAGCCGAACCCCCTGCGGGGCATTGTCCGCAGGGATCCGTGAACGGGCGCATTCACGGTTCGACCCAGCGGCGCTCGTTGGTGTCGCCCTATGCTCAAGGCATGACTTCGGCACTGGACGGGGCCCTCAAATCGGCTCAAGCATTCGTCAGGAAGGTACACCCCGAGGCGGCAGCGTCCGCTTTAGCCGGCAGCATCGCGCGCGGCCGCGGGACCAGAACTTCTGATCTCGACATCGTGGTCTACTACGACGACCGTCCGGCGAGCTTCGCAGAAACGCTCAGACACGACGGCTGGCTGGTCGAATCGTTTGTCTACGGCCCCGAGGGCATCGATGAGTGGTTCGCCTTGGAGGCGAAGCAGCGCCGGCCCGTCGCCTTGGATATGTGGGCTGGCGGCATCCCACTGGTTGACAACGTCGCAACGTCGCTGCTGCAGGCCCGTGCGCTAGGGGTGATGGCCGCAGGCCCGGAGCCGATCGGCGCGACACAGCAAGCCGACCTGCGATACGGGCTCACGGCAGCCATCGATGATCTTCAGGGACGCCCGGATCCCGGAGAGGAGTTCGCCATCATCGCGGACGTCTACACGCGCGCTGGGGAGCTGCTGCTCTTCGCCAACCGCAGCTGGCTTGGGGGCGGCAAGTGGCTGGTGCGACGCCTCGGGAATCTTCAAGATCCGGCTGCGAAGCGCCTCGTTCAGTGGGCGGAGTCAGTTCCACGATCATCTGAGGAGCTCTGCCGCATCGCGCATGAGGTCCTCGAAAGCGTCGGCGGACCGTTGCAGGAAGGGCATACTCGGGGCTCCCGCGAGGTTGGGTAAGCGATCCTTCACCGGGCATCAAGGATGCCGGATGTCCCGCGTTCTCAGTGATCAAGCACTGAATCCGCGATCTGCTGCGCGGCTTGGTCCGCTGTGATGTGTGTGGTGTCGATGACCTCGGCTTCTTTGTGTAGCCAGGTATGAGCTGCCTCGGCGTATGGCTCCAAGTACGCGAAGCGGAACGTCGAGGGGCCGAGGTCTTTGTCGTTTTGTATGCGGTCGCGGAGCGTTGCTTGGTCGGCGTGGAGGACGAAATGGTGGATCGGTATGCCGTGCTCGGTAAGACCACCGCTGATCTCCCGCCAGTAGCTCTCGACCAAGACAGTCATCGGCATCAGGGAGGGCGTCGTCGCGCAGATAGACGTCTCCGGCTGGAACGCAGTCACCGGTTTGACGCGCAGCTATGTCATGGCGGACGTTGGGGACACGGTACGGCCTCCGGAGAGCTCATTCGACCGCCTTGAGTATGGAATCTTTGATTGCGAGGATCCAGCTGAATTGCTCGATGCCATGTCCGGGCTACGAGGTCGCGTTCTTCTGAGGCTCGCACCTGCCGATGCCACACCGTGATTGCTCGTGCGGAACTGATCCTCTATGACACATCAGGCCGGCAAGCTCGGTCAGGTTCCCCTAAAGCTCCACATTATCGGGTGGTTTTGTCGAAAAAATGATCGTTGGGAACTTGTCTTTGCGGCGATGAAGGTGCCCCTCGGCGGGGTCGCAGTCGAGGAAGGGGCCGGTGCTTTTGTCGAAGATCACTGCGGCGTGGCGGTCCCAGAGGTTGATCCACCAGGACGACATTGAACCCTTGCCGGTCCTATTCAGGGCGACGGCGTGGTGCTCGACGTTGCCAACGTCGACACCGACGAACACGTCGACGCTGTCATAGTTTTCGATCATGACTGCTCCCATCCACTTGTATTCGAGGCCTGGTCTACGGCGTCAAGTCTCGGCATCCACGTTACAAACGACCTCGGCTTTACGCCTAGTCGAGCCCTGTCAGCGATCACCCGACGCCAATCGAGTCCGGTGACAACACCCCCCCCGGATCATCAACGACTGGGGGCAACAATCATGCCGGACCCGACAGGCCAACTCCCTCAGATACTCACACCATCCGAAGTTACAAACAAGGTAGCGGGGGTTCTGAGATATTCAGAACGCACCCCCACGCATTATCGGTGAGGCTGGGCATCGCCCGAGGCGTTGACTACTTGGCCGGCGGCATCGGCATCGGGGTCGCGCTGCGGAGCCGCTCGTCTGTCCAGAACTCCTTCGTCGGCGGTTCATCAGTCGGCACCGTGATCTCTCGAGAGCCGGAACCGTCAGTCGGTGAAGGCGTCGAACTGGGCGCGCGCCCACCGCACGCGGTCAAGAACATGATGCCCAGAATCGCGAGGCATGCGATGATGCTTTTCGTCATGTCAGTCGCCAATCGCGTCCACGTAATTCCATCCGCACACTGCGTCTCCCTACATCAGGTTGAACATGGTAACAACGTCGCGTGTGTTCGGCGTGGAGCGCAGATTGGTCAGCGCGCAGTCCGTAGTCCCCGGCGTTGTCTGGCATCGCGATGTGATCGCCCATGTATAGCCCAGATTCACGTTGATACGATCCTTCAACCAGGGCCCACCGCTCGCCCCACCATTCATGCCGCAGGGGAAGCTTGCGTCCGAACTAAACGCGACCGCAGTGGTGTTACCGTCACAGTAGTAAGGAATCTCGCCGGTGAACGGAGGATCAGCCGGGTAGCCCCATACCCGCACATTGCTCTGAACCGGCCCGGCACCAGTGACAAGACCATTGCCGCCGACCGCGTCGACGATCTGGGTCCCGTTGTTCGGGTAAACGGCGATGAACGCCTGATCGTGGGTGAAATCCGAACTGTCCATCCAGGAGTTAAAGGTTCGGGCGTTACTCCAACTCCAATAGCCCTGAGCTGAGGGCCCATCGTAGTACGAAGGGGCGAATAGGAAGTTGGAGTACCATGCGCCACCGCCGCCTTGATGGACGCAGTGGCCAGCGGTGATCAACAAATTCTTATTGGCGTTGTTGATTGTGGAAGCCGTGCACGAGCTGGGACCGTTCGGAGTGTTGAAGAACAAGCGGCCCACCGTAGAGGCGACTGGATCGGCGAACGGCGTGATCTCGGATGACTGGAGCGGTGCGACGGGATCGGACAGAGTGACTCCCTCGTCCGAGGACTCGTCACTTTCGGCGGGAGGTTCGCTGCGCCGGTCGCTGCCTGTCGTGTCCGGCAACAGGTCGAGCGGTATGGCACTCTGAAGCTTCTCCTCGGTCCAGAAGCCGGCTGGGTCGAGACTGTCGCCTGCGGCGTTCCGGGCTGCGGCGAGCGGGGCGTTGATCGACGTACTCAGAGCATCATCGTCAGCTGCGCCCGCGCTTGCGTTCGCCGGAGCGATCGTGATCACCGTCAGAAGGACGGCACCAAGGGCACCGCCGATTCCCATGGAATACCGTGCACGGCGTTTCAGGGTGGTGTTGTGCGAAGAGGCAATGTGGCCGGAGCGTCCACGTTGTTTTTGCTGGAACATTCGGAATTGCCTTCCTGGGTATATCGGATACTCGAAAGAGCGGGCATGAATACCGAGAGAATTTATGCGTTATTCACACCGTGGCTCCCCCTCGGCAATGCCGCCGACCATGATCGGCCAGCGCTCTTGGGCCGCGAATTCCCGGTTTTCAACGACCGGGATCGTGCCCCACTGATGAGTATGCCCGTCAGAGTTGGCGCATAAACCGCCAGAGGCCGACGATCTGGGTAACTGTCAACCGCACCTCGGGTCCAGTTGATGAACTCTTCGGAGGAGGGGTAACGATCATTCCGGAGCGAAATATATGGAGAGGGAAACAGCGTCTGCGGGTCGTCTCAGGAGCGGTAGTTCGCGAGTCCCTCTGCGGCGCAGAAAGGTTGCGTCCCCCTGAGTGCAATTCATTGTCACCGTGCGGGTCAGCTGGGTCACATCCAGTATCTCTGTGTTGTTTCCCGCTCCTGAGTGTTGCTGCGTTAACGTAGCGAGCCAGCGAGCTGATTGCGTCCGAGGCGTCCGCTGGCTGCAGCCTGCGCGATCCACAGCATCAGAACGCCACTGCCAACCGTGACCACGAATAACACCACTCTGACAATCGCCTCTTCGCCCATAGCCTCACACTATGATCTACGTCTTCCACCCGCCAGAGGGAGGTGCGCCCGTAAGGCGGACGCTGAGCGGGCACGTCCGCACGGATACAGGGTTCTGCGGGTCACGAGCCCGAGGGTGTCGCGTTTGCCCCGCCCTTTAAACAGTCGCGCTCAGGTGCGTCAACTGGGACAGCGCAGTTGGTCCATTTACGCCCTTCGCAAGAGCCAAGGCTTGGCGATATCAACGAGATTCAGCGCGAGAGTTGAACGCTGCCTCGGCATCGCGGCGACGCACGACATCGTCGACGACGAACAGCACGAAGTCCTCATCGCGATCGCCGATGACCACGTCTTCGACGGCGTCGGACTGCGGCTCGCCGGGCCACGGAGTCTGCCGAGTAGGCCGATCCCGCTCCAGCCGCGTCCCTGAGATCGCGACCCAGTCGCGGAGGCGCTGGCGGGCATCCGCGAAGTCACGGTGCCAGCCGAGTGGGGCGGAGCCGTGTTGGTCGGGGTCGTAGACGCCGAGCCAGTGCAGGTGCAGCGCGGAGAGTTCCCAGACGAGTTCGGGGTGTCGATGCCAGAACGGCGGTACGACGGATGTTGGCAGCCCGTAGGTGCGCCGCAGCCAGTTCACCCACCGGTTGAGTTCGATCCATTTGGCCTCGGCGTCGTCGGCGCTGAGCAGGTTCCAATTGATCGGATGCGGCGGCTCCGCAGTGAGCGGCCCGTCAAGATCATCCAACGAGCTTGCTCCGAACGCGTCGTCGTGTTCACCGGATGCCCACTCGATCAAGGACTTTGCCATCGCTGCTTCACCACCCCGAGCTGGCGTGAGCAGCTTCCGTCTCGCTGACGATTGCCTCCCGCGTTGCGGCAGCGTCTTGTTCGCTGCCCGGAGCCGGGCGATTGGTTCTAGTGACCTGATAGTTGGTGCCCGCGAGATCGTGGCCGATCTTCTTGGCGACGAACTCTTCGCGTTGAATGAATTCGCCGTCGCGCTCGACCTGGAAGGTTCGCACATACCCTGCAGCGACAAAGCTGTCGCCTCTCGCGAATCGGGTGAGCGCCCGTTCGGCGGTGGCTCGGTAGGCGACAAGGTCGTGGAACGTCGGCTTGAGCGCGGTGAAGCTGCCGTTGTATTCGTGGCGGAAGTGCGGCTGGCCGACGCGCACGTAGAAGCGGGTGTCGCCGTTCTCGGTTATGGATTGCTGCGGCTCTGATGCGATAAAGCCGGACAGTGAATGCTGGGTGTGAAGTGCCATGGGACTGTGCCTCCTGTGATTGGGGCAGACCGTCGTGGTCCGCGCTCACTAGGAGATGCGCCGCACGTACCTTTCTGTCGCGTTGTCTCGGCAATGAAGCCGAGCTCCGCTGAGGACGATCAGACCGCCGTCACCGGTAGCTGCACTGATAATTCCTGCGGCCCGGCCGCTCGACGGGCGATGACCGCATGGGTGTGTTCGCGGTTGAAGACTCCGAGGAGTGCGAGCACACAGCCGAGCTCCGCCAGACCGACCGCGGAATAGACGATCTGGAGGATGGGCAGTGCGATCCATTCGCCGCTCACATCCGGCACATAAAAGAGCAGCTGTTCCGCGATGATCCAGATCACCATGGCAAAGCCTGCGATCGCGGCCCAGAGGGGCGCCGAAGCGCGGCGAAGTAACAGGAGCACAAAAGCGACGGATTGAGTTCCGCCGACCACGACAAGAAGAATGGTCGCGGGCCATCAGTAGCTGTCGAAGGGGCTGCCCTCGAGGAATTCGAGCGGCCAGCCCGGGGCGCCGCCCGGCCCGAGCGCGATAAATCCAGCGATCGCCGAAACGATGCAGAACCCGGAGAGGATCAGGAGTAACACACGCCATACAGATGTCACAGGTGTGGACCTGTCGGCTCGGTCAACCTGTGTGACGTTGGGAGCAGGCTGTAGAACGGTCATCGAGATCCTCTGTGGTTGTGTCGCGGGCGGGGTAGCCAGCTCAGGACGAGGTGCATGTCGACGCTACGGGCGATGGGTTGCAACAGGTAGGGCCGAAGGTCCCCGTGTTCTTGGTGCGACCGGGCGGTATCCGCCCAGTCGTTGCGTCTGTGCTCTTCTGGACTGACGATTTTTCGAATAGCTAAGACAGTCTGATTCAGGCAGTGGCGAGCATCCGCTTGAACACTCGCAGATCGAAAAGACGCGCGTCACTTCGCGTCGCTGAGACCACCATCGGCAGGATCGGTACCTCGGCGCTGCGCACGGCATCGGCCAGCGCGAGGTCGATGGCCGTGTGCTCGAGCGGGCTGAGGGGACGATCGAGCACGGTTTCGGCGAGGGCGCCGATCAGGTCGCGGCGCCGGGCGGCCAGCTGGGCCGACCACTCTTCGTCTGAAGCGGATGCTGCCCGGTGGCCCTCGTCGAGCGGGTTGAGCCGGTTCGTCTTGGAGGTGCGCAGTGGACTACGTGGCGGGGGACTCCGGTGGCACAATTGGGCTACGAGGCGTCGTACCCGTCTGAAGATTTGGATCTCGACGGTCCCGTGCAGAGGAAGAAACCCATGGCGACAATCGAGATTCTCCACGTCGCAGACTGCCCGAACTCGGGAGAAACCCTTCATCGCCTGCAACGCGCGGTCAGCAACACCATGCCGTCGAACACGCCCATCAAGTCCATACTGATCGATTCCGCTGAGACGGCCGCGAGTCTTCTCTTCGCCGGATCGCCGACGATCCTCGTCGACGGAGTCGATCTCTTCTCCACGGAGGGCCGCACCAGCGATCTCGCCTGCCGGATCTATCTCACCCCGAACGGCGTGGCCGGAGCTCCGACCCAGCAACAGATCGAAGTAGCACTCAAGAGTACGGTCGTCTCAAGGCGCCCATAAACGTGAAACCCACAGCCATATCTGACAGAACTGACGCTAGACTCTGATGTAAGTAACGGAGGCGACTGTGAGCACTAAAGACAGGATCGTGCGTGCAGCCCGAGCAAAGAAAGTCCAAACCTCGGATGCGGTGAACGTTGTGAAGGCTAAGAACAAAAGTCAGGCGACGACATTCACGCATGCCCATGCCGGTGGCCGAAAGATGCGCGGCACCAAGGTCGTGCGTGTTATTCAGATTGATAATGTTCGTGGCGTGAAAGCCCGGCAGGTTAGAGCACCTTTAGCCGCTAACGCGCAGACGCCAGCACTGGGTGATCCAAAATCACTCGACTCGGTCGCCGCTCAGCTCCTCGCCTTGATACCGGGCCTCAGTCGCCAGCAAGCACAGCACTTGATTCGGGACCTGGTGAATACCCGGCTTAGCGTCCAAGCGTTAGGCCCGGCTCTAACGAAGCTGGACACGGCGGCAACACCGTCCACCGCCCGTGCCCTCCAGGCGACAGAGAATGTGTGGCGAGAGGTCGAAGAGAGGTACAAACTCCTCACCAGTACCGAGGTCGCTGCCCTCCTCGGCGCCAAGAACGCTAACAGGGCCTACGCCTCCAACCTCCGTGCCAAGGGGCAACTCTTGGGAGTTCAACGTCGAAACTCCTACGTCTACCCTGGGTTCCAATTCAACGCTCGAACTCACCGGATCAAACCGGCAATTCCTCTCCTCTTGGCGCTGGCGGAGGAACTCACATGGAACGTGGAAGATCTGACCATTTGGCTGAGTTCCCCGTCGGGCTACTACGGCGGCGGACGACCAGCCGACAACTTAGATGCGACCGAGGAGATTCTGACTAGAGCGCGGGATGAAGCGACTGTTCAGTGGTAGCACCACCGACACCCTTTACTGCAGCAACCATATTTCTACCTGGCGGATCGCCGCTGTACCGGGTGCACAGCAACACCCGCGCAGCCAACGAATTCAACCCCGGACTCGGTGCTCCTACACGCTTCGCGTTTTTTGGTGACCCAATAGTCCCTATCCTTTACGCGGCAGCGACCGAGGACGCTGCCATCTGCGAAACGCTCCTCCACAGCGTCCCATTTTCAGGCGGGGTTCTCCGCCCACGCAGTTACCAGTCGAGCGTCGCCTCAAAGCTAATCCTTACCCGGCGGCTTCGACTCGCAGCCTTCCTCGGAACCAGCTTCCGACGGCTTGGTGTGCCCGCTAGCGAAGTGACGGAGACCGAAGCAGATCGGTATCCGGAAACCGTGAAGTGGGCGGAGGCTGCGCACATCGCCGGGTTCGATGGGGTGGTCTATATGAGTCGGCGCTGCAACAGCGACCGGGTGTACACCCTTTTCGGTGACCGAGTAAATCAATCCGACTTAAATATTCAATCAGACTACGGGCGTGCCTTCGCCTTCGCCGAAGATCGCGATTGGCTCACCGACTACTGCGCGCCATTGCAAGTAGAAGTCCTAATCCTCTAAGGGCGAGTGCACTCCTCACACCCTTCGACACAACGGCAGCACCGCAGCAGTGAACGCCTGCGCCTGCTGCCCCACGAGTCGGTCTCGCACGAGGCCTGAATCGCGGCCTGTTCGATCGACGCGACGGCGGCATCGAGCTCATCAACAGTGCCCGCGGTCACGCACACCAGTCCTGTCGTGCGCAGCACGCCGTGCCCGGCCGTGAGGTCGGCCTCCTGGTGCAGGAGGTCGTCGTATTCGGCGGTGGCGGAGGCATCCTCTATCTGGTCGATGCGGGTTCGTTGGAGGGCGTCGCTGATCAGCTCGGTCTTCTTCGTGCGCAGGTCGCGCGCGGCCTGGTCGGCGCGCACGGGCAGGTAGTGCAGCGACACGGTGCCCAGGATGCCGTTGCTGAAGACCAGCGGCGACAGAAAACCGGTGAACACCTGCGACCTGGGCCACTCACTGATCCACAACACCGCATGAAACGCGCTATCGGTGCGCAGGTGATCCCAGCCCTCGGCAACCGCGACCGGCCCGGCCGTGGCCAGCGACCGCCCAACCAACGGATGCCGCACCAGATCGACGCCGACGGCGGGGTCGTATGCCGTTCGCAGAATCACCGCGAGCTCGTCGGCGGTCGGCCAGTCACCGACCGTGAGGTCCGCCGCGCGTAGCGCCCCGGTCAGGGCGGTCATTTCCTGGCGCAGCACAGTCGCTGCGCCGCGCATACCGCCGCCCTGCGTGCGCACCTGTCGGGAGGCCGCGCTCAGGTCGAGGGACACCGCTGTCGTCGTCGCATGGTGCTCCTTAGTGGGCCCGGCGCGCTCGATGAGATCGCGATAGGTGGTGGCGGCCCAACTACCGTCGTTGATGCCATGCCGCTCCCACCACTCGGCCAGCCCGGTACCAGAATCGGGCAGCGTGCGCTCCGACACCTGCAGACGCGCGATCCGGCCCGACCGGCAGGCCCCGGCCAAGACACGGTCCCACCCGACCACGCGTCGATGCTGTTCGTCCGGGTCGAGCAGCGCGAACGCCGGGTGCGACACCGCGACGATCGCGGTGAGGGTTTGCGCGTGCGGGTCGTGGATCATCACCGCGCCCGACTCGGGATCGTCCCACTCGCGCAGGGCGGCCGCATCGCCCGGCCGCGACAGGGTTCCCACCGGGCGCGAATCCCTGTTTGCCAACGAACTCACGCGATCGCTCGGCGTGCAGCGGGAGAGGCGCGGGCGGGGGCGTTAACGCCATCCGGCCTGGGCTCTGGCCGGCGTGCCGGAGGCGCTCGTTGCGGAATTCTCGACCCGGTCTCGGCACATCGATGTCGAGACGGATCGGTTGATCGAGGAGTACGTGACCAGTCACAGGCGGCGGCCGAGGCCGGTGACGATCATGAGGCTGCGCGCGCAGGCCACGCTCGCCACGCGGCCGGCGAAGCAGGTGCACTCGCTGGCAGATCTCACGGCGGCGTGGCGAGAACGAGCTACACGCGTGCTCCGGCACGGTCTGTTGACCGTCGCCCAGTCGCCTCCGGTGTTGCTCCGCGCGGAGGACCTGCCGCGTGAGGCTGTGGACGCGCTCAATGCGAGCCTCGAAACCCTCACCCTATTGAACAGTCCGGCCCAGAGGTCTCGCAACAACACTGGCTCGTACGAGCCATTTGAGCGAGCGTACGCAGGAAGAGGTCGAGACCGACGACATCGTTCCTCGCAAGAGCCACGCAGGACCGATGCGCTGTTCACGGAATGGCAGGTCCCCGGAGACGGCGTGGACGTTCTACTTGACCAGCGCGTCGACTGGGCAGTCGATATCAGTCCCACCTTGCCGTATTGAGCGCCATCGCTTGATACGAGGCAGCACCTGAAAGGCTGCCGCAGGTTTGAGCTCACTTGGACCTTGACCGCCCGCGTTCACCACTCCTTGCTGCGCTTGGGCGGACCAAACATCGTGTTCGATTCGATTCGCACTCTCCGGTCTCAAGTGGGGCGTGCCCGGCTCGGGCGGGTTAGTGACCCGAGCGAGTGTTGAGCCGATGCACCTTAGTCAACGCAGTAGAAGTCTTGAAATAGGGCCGTACTGACCGTGAGATATGTTTTGTCGGGTTCTGCTGGGTCGTAATTCTCCCAGATCTCAATCAAGTCGAGCGTGTCGTTATAGAGCTCCTGCCCGTCACCTCGGGCATCCGCCTCCCCAGCGAGCCCGTACAACGCATCGATTACATCCTCGGAATCTTTTGCGAAGACCAGATCGATTGCCGGCTCGCACAACGGGCTTTCGCGCGTCATTGCTACCTTCGCGGCGAATTGCGATTTGAACTTAGTCCAGCGAGGAGCCTGAACGGCGTCATCAACTGCCGCGTTCGCCGCGCTCCGAAAGGCGGCCGCATCGTCGACTCCGGTGTGGAGCAGGACCGCGGCCGCGCCCCGCGCCCCAGCGTCCGCGCCCCTGTGAATCAGGTTCGCCGCTGCTCGAGCAGCATCATCCGCGCCGGTGGATACGATCCTGCTGCCTACACATCCCGAGAGTAAGAGTGCAAGCACCACGGAAATCGTGACCGTTCCGACAGCGAATCGCTTCCGCATGCGAACTTCTCCTTGCTGAGCCCGACGAAGTGGGTCGGGGTTCTGCCAATGCCGTTAGTATTGACCGTCACTTAGATGGCGTCAAGCCCTTCGTAAACTCAACGATTTGAGCGGCGGCACCAGCACATGGTGACAGTACGCCTCCTGTTGAACGCCGACCACTTTTTCGGACAAACTCATTGACGTGCACCTCTTCCTGCACGAGTGGTAGAAGACCGCGTCCCTCAAACTGCGCCAAGGCAACCCCGACGTGATTGACCGGTATGCCGGACACGATCGCCTGCGCGATGGCAGCACCGAGGCGATGGCGGATGCTGCCTACGAGGCGTGGCGTGCGGACATCCGCTCGGGCAAGTTGACCGTGCTGATCAGCGACTCGAACGAGGCGGTCGCGGCGCTGAACGTGCGCGCTCGCACCGAACTGATTCTGGAGGGTCGCGTCAACGCGCTGTACGAGGTCGCCCTGCACGACGGAACCCGCGCCGCCGTCGGTGACATGGTCATCACCCGTCGGAACGATCGGCGACTGTTTGCGTCGCGCGGCTGGGTGCGGAACGGCGACCGGTGGAACGTGATCGGCGTGCATCGGAACGGTTCGGTCGAGGTGCAGCGGCAGGGTCGGCGGTGGGGGAGCGCGGTGCTGCTGCCCGCGTCGTACCTCGCTCAGCACGTCGACCTGGGCTACGCGGTCACCTCGCACCGGGCGCAGGGCCTCACGACCGATACCGCGCACGTCGTCGTGGCGCCGAGCATGCCGCGCGAGAACCTGTACGTTGCGATGACGCGGGGACGGGAAGCGAACACCGCCTACGTCGCCGTCGACCGCCCCGACATTGCCCACGTCGGGCCGCGGCCGGGTGACGTGGCGGACGCGACGGCGCGCAGCATCCTCTGTGGCATTTTGCAGCACGTCGGCGCCGAGCTGTCCGCCCACGAAACTCTGGCGGCCGAGCAGGATGCGTGGGGCTCAGTGGCGCAACTCGCGGCGGAGTACGAGACCCTCGCGGCGGCTGCGCAGCACGACCGGTGGGCCGCGCTGGTGCGTGCGAGTGGTCTGTCGCCGGGCCAGGCCTTGGACGTGATCAATTCCGATGCCTTCGGGCCGCTGACTGCAGAGCTAAGGCGGGCGGAGGCCCACTATGTCGACGTGGCGAGCCTGCTGCCACGCGTGGTCGCGGCGCGCGGGTTCGAGGATGCGCAAGACATCGCTGCGGTACTGCGGTCAAGGGTCGCGGCGGTCGAGTCGCGGGATACCGGAGCCGGTCGCACGCGCCGTGCGCCGCGTCTCGTCGCAGGGCTGATCCCGCGCGCGATCGGGCCGATGGACGCTGCCATGCACCAGGCGCTGGCCGAGCGCGCCGACCTGATCGAGTCGCGAGCGGCCGCTGTGCTCGACCAGGCGTTGCTCGCGGGGGAGCCGTGGACTCGGGCGCTCGGCCCCGCGCCCCGCGGGGCGGCCGCAGTCGCGTGGCACCAAAACGGATGCGCCGTCGCGGCCTACCGAGACCGCTACGGCATCACCGGTGTTCGGCCGCTTGGGGCAGTTCCGGATTCGACGGCCCAGAAGCTCGATGCCGACCGCGCTCATGCCGACCGCGCTCATGCCGACCGCGCTCATGCCGACCGCGCTCATGCCGCCCGCGCTCATGCCGCCCGCGCTCATGCCGCGCTTGCGGCAGCGCAGCGGCTCGCAAAAGGAGATGACACCTTCGATGCACTGTTACCGGCTATCGCCGCGGGACTCCCATCCGCGGGCATCCGTCTCTGAAATGCTTTGAGGACATTCTAGCCAGGTCGGCCGAAAGCCCGCTCGGAAATCGCTGGACGAGCTCGCGGAAGCGTGCCGCTGGTCTGCGAGCCGTCGTTAGTAGCCAAACGGTTCAGGACTTAGGTCAAACTCCTGGATCGGGTTCGCTCCGGCCAGCCCCGCCCCCGCCCTTCATCCAGTGCAAACCGAAGGTACCGGCAGCCGGATAGAAGTGCCTATTTGTTCGAATAGCAGTTGCCCTATCGTGGCGACAGCTTGCGCAGGGCACTGGCCTTGTGGGCGGCTTCCGCATCCGTCTTCTCGGACTTCACGATATATTTAGGGTCATCTTTCGAGGCGTGAAACGTTGTGCCCGCGAAGTCAAAGTCGCTCGTCTTCTTGTCGACGACTTCCCCCTGAGTTCGCCCCTGAGACGTCGCCCAACTCACTCGGTCACCTGTGCTGAAAACTTTCATGCTCGCAGCCTACGGACGGCTGTGTCCAGGTACTAGTGGGAAGTCAACTATCAGCTCGCCGCCAGTTCGGCCGATGCGCGCAATTCGAATGTTCGTAGGGCCAAGAGTGCTTCTTGTGACCGAGCCCTTTCGTAAAAGTTCGGATCACCCCACTAAGCCAACACACGCCCTTGTCGAGGTGAAGCTTCACCACGATGATTGAGTTATGGCAGCTAAAGCGAACGATGTTGATGCGATCTGGGACGACTGGAAAAACGCGGTCACGATGACCGCCAGTGAGATCTCGTCGTGGCTCGACACAGACGAATCCAAAGAGGTCGGACAGAAAGACGATGGTAGCGGGGAATCCACCGGCCATCGGTCCGGACGCAGGATCGTCACGATTCTTGGAACAAATAGAGGAGATCTGACCGCGTCCGATATCGAACACATGCATAAGGTGGTCGGCTACGTCAAGCGACATTCGGCACAGAAACCGGATTCCGATGTCGAGCACTCGCGCTGGCGCTACTCGTTGATGAACTGGGGAAATGATCCGCTGAAGAAGGTTTAGCTTTGCGCTGCCGCGGGCGAACACACCGGTACAGGCAGCCGAATGCGCGACTAAGTTCCGGATGGCGCCCCACGTTGCACGAAAAGTTCCGCCGCAACACGCGCCGCCAACAGGCCTGCTTCATTGAGGCGCGATCACAGTCGGGCTTTGGGCGCGTTCGAAGCAGTGAGCGTCGGGGTCTATGACTTTGCACTGCTGATGACGCTCGGGATGGGCAAGCCACTCTCACCCCGCTCAGCGCGCTGTTTTTTTGACCAGGTGCTTCAGGAGCGTGGGATACCGGCCGACGTTCTCAGCGTGGTGCAGACTACGAGCGCTGGCGCTGTGACCGGGCCGCTGATCACGGACGCCCGGCTTCGCTAACTGTCGTTCACCGGATCGACCCCGGCGGGCATCAACCTGTCGAAAAGTGCGGCGGATCAGGTACTGCGGGTGTCTATGGAGACGGCAGGTACTGCGTTGTTGCTTGGCTCATTCGGGCAGACGAGCCCGCCACACACAGACAGGTGGCGGCTCGTCTAAGCACTCCTGTGCGCACGATGAGCGAGCTCGCAGGGCGGCTGCCGGAGGCAGGCCGGAGCGCGCGGACTCCTAAATGCTGCGGTGGTCCCGGACAGCGAGTTCGAGGTTCTCCAGACCGGGCGCGAGGGCGGCATCCACTGCCATCGGGTCAGTGCGGTTGAGGTCTTGCATGGCACGGCGGCCTTCCGGCGCGGTGTTGATTTCATGTTCGCCGGCCTGCAGGGCCGTAATCAGATCGGTGATGACGTCGGCCAGACTGCGGCGTCCCCAGCCGAGTTCGGCGCCGGCATTCTGCGACCTCATCATGTCAGTGTCGGTCGCGCCGGGGTACACGGTCGCGACGTGCACACCCGTTCCGGTCAATTCCCGGCGAAGCGACTCGCCGAATTGGGCCAAGCCTGACTTTGTTGCAGCATAGATCGAATAGAACGGCATTCCAACAAGTGCTATCCCGCTGGAGACGTTTAGGAGGATACTTCCGCGTTGCTGACCGCTTTCGCGAAGTGCAGGGAGCAGTGCTTTTGTCAACAGGATCGGGGCCGTGAGGTTCAGATCAATCATCGAGTGAACATCCGCATCGCTGGTGAGCTCGAGCCGACCCGCGCGCACATTGCCGGCATTATTGACGAGGAGGTCAACGGTTTTCCAGGAAGCGACGGTGTGTGCGATGCGCTCGACGGCACCAGGCTTGGTCAGGTCTTCCACCAGGATCTCGGTCGTTCCGCCTGCGGCGGCGACGAGTCGACCGGTTTCAGTGAGCGTGGCCAGTTGGCGGCCGACAAGCAGCAGGTGGCCACCGCGTCGACCAAATTCGAGGGCGATTGCGCGACCGATGCCTTGACCCGCCCCCGTGATGATTCCGCGTCGATCTGTGAGATCGAGATTGTTGATGTCCATGTTTGATCTTCTTTCAGTTGAGGCCGGCGTCGGTTTCTCCAGCGGGCACTGACGCTCGCCGATCCTGACGCGTCTTAAGGAGAACCATGATCGACAGGAGGAATTCCCGGCTGGGCATCCGCTGAGTGCCACCGCGGGTCTGGACAGTGGCTTTCATTTCGTCCTTTGTATTGGCGAAACGGCCGCCACGGCGGTCAGTATCCGTTCTGCGCAACATTGTGCGGGTGTGGGAGTGTCGCCGTTGCCGATTATTGCCTGCGAGGACCGCAGGGCGGTGCGCGAGCATCCGCTTTTGGAACGCATTTTCGGTGCTTTCGTCTGTGGTTGATCTGATTTGGAATTTTCTCAGGTCACCGATATTGCGCGCCATCGCTCGTGGCGAGGACAATATTTGAGAGGCCGCGCCATGTTCGAATTCATCCTGGCCGCCACGGCCCGCAGCTGCTGCTTCTTGCGCCGGCTTATGCCGACCAACATCGTGACCGACGCCATCAATACTCGGCGCGGTCTCAAGTGGGGCGTGCCCGCTCGGGGCGGTGCCGTCGGGGTCGAGCCGCCCCTGCCATTCCAGGGCCTGCGCGCGCAGCAGGTCGGGTGCGAAGCGGATGCCCGCCCCCGGCAGCCCGGCAGCCCGGCAGTCTCCGGCGTGATCGCTCCGGTCGCGGAGGCGACGAGGGCACGTTCGACGTGGTCGAGGTCGCTCTGCAGCACCGTGCCGTGCAGCGCGGTGAGGGTCGTCGCGATGATCTCCGCCGATTCGAGGCCGAGCTCGCCGCTGCCGAGCGCATCGGCGATCACCGGGTACCGGGCGGCTACCGGCAGCCCCATCGGGGTGCGTTCCACCGTGCTCTCACCCAGCTTCAGGTGCCGTTTGGCTTCACGGCCACTGATGCCGGCGAGCTGGGCGATGAACTCGACCCGGGTGCGGCATCCGTTACAAAAGGCCAGCGACCCGTTCCCGAGGTCGGTCTCGGCCCGAACCCCGATGTCGGTGGTGGAACGTAGTCTGGCCCCATCGAGCTTACGACGGAGACCCTCGAGTGCCGCCAGCACCGCGATGGCCTCCGCATCGTCGAAGTACCCAAAGGTCACCGTCAAACGCCGCCGCCAGAAGGGCGCCGGCCTGAGCGACCGCCTCAACCCGGGAACCCTCCGGCACGGGACCGGCTGCGGCGGGCGGGGCGGTGAGGGGCATGGCGGCGGTGCTTCCTTCACCCATAATTCTACCGCACACCACCCCTAAGCGCGAGGGAATCTCATGATCACAATGACACGAATTCAGATGTTTCTTCTGACTGCCAGAGTCGGTGACGGGTTGCTTCAACAGTTGGACAACAACCAGGCAGCACGACTTCTCGAGGGTTGGTAGATTCAACTATGCGAGAACTCCAGGCGCGAATCATCGCGGAACTCAACGTCTCACCCACCATCGAACCGGCCGCGGAGGTGCGCCGCCGGGTGAAATTCCTCAAGGACTACCTCAAGCGCACCGGCGCCCAAGGCCTGGTCCTGGGCATCAGCGGAGGCCAGGACTCGACCCTCGCCGGCCGGTTGTGTGCGATGGCGGTCGACGAACTCGTTGACGAGGGGCACCCGGCCACCTTCGTGGCCGTGCGCCTGCCCTACGCCGTGCAGCGCGACGAAGCGGATGCCCAACTCGCGTTGGAATTCATCCGCCCGCCCTCGCAAGCCACCTTCAACATCGAACTGGCCGTGGACGGGTTCGAGAGCGAATTTCTGGCGAGCCTCGATGTGGCTATGACCGACTTCACCAAGGGCAACGTCAAAGCCCGCTCGCGCATGATCGCCCAGTATGCTTTGGCCGGCCAGCTCGGTCTGCTCGTGGTCGGCACCGACCATGCCGCCGAAGCGGTGACCGGATTCTTCACCAAGTACGGCGACGGCGGCACAGACATTCTGCCGCTGACCGGCTTGACCAAGCGCCAGGGCCGAGCCCTGCTGATGGAGCTGGGCGCGCCCGAGCAGCTCTACCTGAAAGATCCCACCGCCGACCTGCTCGACCACACACCCGGCCAGACCGACGAGGCCAACCTCGGGCTGCAGTACGAGCACATCGACGATTTTCTCGAGGGACAGCCGGTCGAAGACGAAGTGGCCGACGCCATCGAAGCGCGCTACCTCAACACCGAGCACAAGCGGCGGGTGCCGGCCTCCCTCTTCGACGAGTGGTGGAAGTAGCGACGAGTGGCGAAAGCAGCTCCCCACCGGGCATAAAAAACGAGCCGGTCAGCGCAGAAGCGCCGACCGGCTCGATGCCGATGTTATCGACGCTCAGAGCGTCGGTGCCGCCGAGGATCGGGTCAGCGGGTCGGTGCTGCGCACCTCGAGTTTGTTCACGTCGTCGAGCAGTCGTTGCGTTTCCGTTGAGGCATCGGACGATACCGGTGAAGCGGATGCCACCCCACGGTTCACCGCCGCGGGGGTGATCGGTGCAGCCCGCACCGGTACCGGAGCGGAATCGCTCGCCGTGTACTGGTCGTGATGCTGCTGGGCCACCCAGGCGTCCTGCTCGGCCAGCAGGCTCTTCTCGGTCGAGGAGTTCTGAGCCTTCCACCGGTCCAGGTCGCCCTGAAAGATCTTGCGCGCGCGGGCCGGCTTGTTCTGCCATTCGACCAAGCGGTCACGAAACTCCACCAGGGCCGGCTCCAGTTGGTAGCCGAAGGTGGCGGAGGTGCGCTTGAGTTCATACAGTTCGTGGTTGGCCCAGTTCGCAGCGATTCCCGATCCGCGGATCGGCAACAACCGCACCTGGATGTCAGCCTGGCCGACGGCGCGATCGCTCATGACCTGTTCCTGCGGTGTCAACGAATTCCAGACGGATGCCTCGGTCGCAGCGTCGACCAGGGCAGCGATCGCTGCCACCTTGATCTCGCGGTCTCGCTGGGTGAGGATGCGTCTGACGGCTCCGCGCGAGATCAACGCGGCCAGCACGCTGGCAATGACGATCGCGCCGACGAACACGACCGCGGTGAAAACCAGCGGTCGGGTGCTTTCAGCGGCAAACCAGGCTACGAAGCTATTCCACCATTCCATGTGGTGGATTTTATCCGCGCCGCACCCCGTTCTCGGGGACCAGACGCGGCGTGCCCCCACCCAAATGCATCAAATAGGTGACGGCTAGCGAAAACAGTCGACCGCGTCGTCGAAGCGCCAGAACACACCAACCTCACGGGTGCGGGTCGCGAAGACCACTCGGCGAGCGCTGTAGCGATCGCCGTCGCCCCCCGGGTGACATTCGATGTAGCCGATGACAGCGCCGTCGGGGTCGACAATGCGCCAGAGCCCGTCGCGAACGAGGATAAAGGAGCGGCCACGGACCACGGGAACTCCTGCGCGAGCGGTACGCGGTGCACTGAGAGTGGACATTCGAGCTCCTTCGTTGGGAATCACTGGTCACCTGGCCGGCCGCGGGTCTTTCACTCAGCGTATGGGGGACCACCGACATCCGCTTTGGGCGAACAGGCGGCGGGAACACCGGTTCCAACTGGGTGCAGAGCGACCGACGAGTTAGGCTGATCGGGTGCAAACTTTTGTGGTCGCGGGTGGATGTTTCTGGTGTCTCGATGCTGTCTATCGGGTCTTACGCGGAGTGAGTGACGTGGTGTCCGGGTATACCGGCGGCACCACCGCCACTCCGAGCTACGAAGCGGTCTGCACCGGGCGCACCGGCCATGCCGAAGCCGTCGCCGTGACCTTCGACCCCGAGGTCATTCCGGCCAGCGTCATTCTTGACGTGTTCTTCACGCTGCACGATCCGACTCAGCTCAACCGCCAGGGCAATGACGTGGGTACCCAGTACCGGTCGGCCATGTTCTACACCGACGATGAGCAGAAGCAACTGTTCGAAACGGCTCGTGATCGGGCGAGCGAATGGTGGGGCTCCGGCATCACGACCACGATCGAACCGCTCGGCGACTATCACGAGGCCGAGGACTACCACCAGGACTTCTTCAACAAGAACCCCGGTCAGGGCTACTGCATGGCGGTCGCGGTGCCGAAGGTCAACAAGATTCGCAAGTCGTACTCCGAATACCTCGTCGGCTAGTTCCTCCTCCCCAGCCGCTAGCGGGGAGGATTCTCCACCGATTCCCCGCCGCCCGCACCAAGAGATTACTGCGGGCGGCACACTCGCAGTGTGCGACCTGGGAACGACGAAGACTGGCACGAGTTGTCGTTCCCGGGTCGTGTGCGCCGGCAGAAAGCTTGGCGCCGTGCGCTTGCGTTTTCACGCAATCACTGTGCCGGGAGAAACCATGAGCGACCAAATCACAATATCCGGAGTCATCGGCTCCGTCCCCCGTGTGATCTTCGGCAAGAACGGCACCCCGATCACCACCTTTCGGCTGGCCTCCCGCCAGAGTCACCGTGACAAGGCCACAGATGAATGGATCGTTGACGAGAGCTGCTGGTACTCCGTCACGACGTTTCGCCAGCTGGCCGCGAATGCGGGCAAGTCGCTGAGCAAAGGCGAGCACGTCGTCGTCACCGGGCGGTTGGTCGTTCGCAAATGGAGCAACGCCGAAAAATCCGGGACTTCCGTTGAGATCATTGCTGACTCCGTCGGACACGACCTCGCCTGGTACACCACGACACCGGTGCGCAGCGGGCCACCAGCGCGTGCTGGTGCGTACCAGAGCGTTGCCGAGCAGAACGGTGCCGAGCAGAGCGGTACCGATCAGGCTGGTGCAGATCTGACCGAGCCGGAACCGGTTGAATCCGCGGACTCCTTCGCAGCGTACGAGGCCGAACCCGGTCGCATCGACCGTTCTGGAGACGGCTTTGTTCCAATCGACAGCGACGCTGACCAGGATGCGTATGCGCGTTTAGACTCGTAGCATCGTCCACATGTGTGGACTGGGGGAGGCAGTTCGTGAGCGTGGCAGAACCGGCGGAGCAGAAGATGACGATGGGTTCCGGGCGGCGGCGCACCCGACAGTTGCGGCGTACCCGGGGATTGGGGGGCGTGGGAGTGGTGGGCGCAGTTCTGCTCCTCGCGGTCGGCCTGACGGCCTGCACCGTCAGCCCGGCCGAGCCCGGCACCACCGCGCCGGCGTCGTCTGGCTCCGCCGAGCCGGAGCCGGAGCCTTCGGCGACGTCCGATTCCAGCCCGAGGCTGCTGCCCACCGGAACCGCCGCCGAGAACCTCGTTTACTTCAACTTTGTGGCGGCAGGGGTCATCAAAGCCAATCCGGCCGCCGGGGGACGCGACTACATCGACGCGCTCGCGGCCGGCGGGTTCGACCGGGCCGCCATGGAAGTGACCTTCGACCGCACTCAGGCCGATCTCGCCGCCGACGCGGTGCAGTTCTCGGTGCGGTTCGCCGGCGAATGTCTGATCGGCCAGATCGGCCCGGCCAGCAATGGCTTCCACAGCGTGGTCGCGCCCATTCTGTCGACCGGTTTGTGTCTGGTCGGGGCCACCCGGCAAATAGACTGGTAAACACTATGGCCGAATTCATTTACTCAATGGTCCGCGCTCGCAAGGCGATCGGCGAAAAGCTGATCCTTGACGACGTCACCATGTCCTTCTTTCCCGGTGCCAAGATCGGTGTCGTCGGCCCCAACGGTGCCGGAAAGTCCACCATCCTCAAGATCATGGCTGGTCTGGACACGCCCAGCAACGGCGAGGCGAGACTCTCCCCGGGTTACACGGTCGGCATCCTCATGCAGGAGCCGCAGCTCGACGAGAGCAAGACCGTGCTCGAGAACGTGCAGGAGGGCGTCGGACCGATCAAGGCCAAGGTCGACCGGTTCAACGAGATCAGCCTCGCCCTGGGTGAACCCGACGCCGATTTCGACACCCTGCTCGCCGAAATGGGCGTGCTGCAGGAAGCCATCGATGCAGCGGATGCCTGGGACCTCGACTCCCAGCTCGAACAGGCCATGGACGCCCTGCGCACCCCGCCGGGCGACTCCGAGGTGTCCAACCTCTCCGGTGGTGAGAAACGCCGCGTTGCGCTGACCAAGTTGCTGCTGCAGAAGCCCGACCTGCTGTTGCTCGACGAACCCACCAACCACCTCGACGCCGAAAGCGTGCTGTGGCTCGAGCAGCACCTCGCCAAGTACCCGGGCGCCGTGCTCGCCGTCACCCACGACCGGTACTTCCTCGACCACGTCGCCGAGTGGATCGCCGAGATTGACCGCGGACACCTGTACCCGTACGAGGGCAACTACTCGACCTACCTGGAGAAGAAGCAGGAACGTTTGCTCGTGCAGGGCAAGAAGGACGCCAAGCTGTCGCGTCGTCTCGCCGACGAGCTCGAGTGGGTTCGCTCCAACGCCAAGGGCCGCCAGGTGAAGTCGAAGGCTCGACTGGCTCGCTACGAAGAGATGGTCACCGCGGCCGAGAGCACCCGCAAACTCGACTTCGAAGAAATCGTGATTCCGGTCGGGCCGCGCCTCGGCGCCCAGGTCATCGACGCGACCAAGCTGGAGAAGGGCTTCGACGGGCGCATGCTCATCGACAACCTCAGCTTCACCCTGCCGCGCAACGGCATCGTCGGTATCATCGGCCCGAACGGCGTGGGAAAGACCACCCTGTTCAAGACCATCGTCGGCAAGGAACCGCTCGACGGCGGTGAGCTGCGGATCGGTGAAACGGTTGACATCTCCTACGTCGACCAGGACCGGGGCGGCATCGACCCCAACAAGACGCTGTGGGAGGTCGTCTCCGACGGTCAGGACTACATCCAGGTCGGCAAGACCGAGATTCCGTCGCGCGCCTACGTGTCGACCTTCGGTTTCAAAGGCCCCGACCAGCAGAAGAAGGCCGGTGTGCTCTCCGGTGGTGAGCGCAACCGTCTGAACCTGGCCCTCACCCTGAAACAGGGCGGCAACCTGCTGCTGCTCGATGAGCCCACCAACGACCTCGACGTTGAAACCCTGGGGTCGCTTGAGAACGCGCTGCTTGAGTTTCCGGGTTGCGCCGTGGTGATCACCCACGATCGGTGGTTCCTCGACCGGGTGGCCACGCACATCCTCTCGTATGAGGGCACCGACGACAACCCGGCCAACTGGTACTGGTTCGAGGGTAACTTCGAGTCGTACGAGCAGAACAAAATCGAACGTCTCGGCCCGGATGCGGCCAAGCCGCACCGTTCCGCCTACCGCAAGCTCACCCGCGACTAGAGAGCCGAACCGGTGAAGCTGCACGTACCGATCCGCCTGCGTTGGTCCGACCTCGACGCCTACGGACACGTCAACAATGCCGAGATGCTGCGCCTGCTCGAGGAGGCGCGCATCCTGGCCTTCTGGGTGACCGAAGACGACGGGGCGATCGGCGCGAGCACGGCCGTGCTCGACGGACGCCCGGGAGCGGCGACCCTGACGCTCATCGCGCGGCAGGAGATCGAATATCTCGCGCCGGTGCCCTACCTGCGGCAGCCGCTGGACGTGCGACTGTGGCTCGGCAAACTCGGCGGGGCCAGCCTCGATGTCTGCTATGAGGTGTACAGCCCGGAGGGCGTGGTTCCCGAGCTGTTGTATGCCCGAGCGAACACGACCATTGTGCTCGTCGATGCAGCGAGCGAGCGACCGCGGCGCATCAACGACACCGAACGCGCGGCCTGGACGCCCTATCTTGACGCACCGATCGCGTTCGCCCGCCGCTGATCAAGCGACTGATCAGTCCCTGATTAGTCCCTGATTAGTCCCTGATCATCGGTCGTCACCCGGCCAGCACCGTGTCGCCGTCGACCGTGACGGTCACCTTGTCGAGCGCCCGCGGGGCCGGACCGCCGAGAACCTCGCCGGTCGCGAGGTCGTACCGGGACTGGTGGCACGGGCAATCGAACTCCGTCGCCGCCGGCTTCACCTTGCAGCCCTGGTGCGTGCAGATGGCGCTGAAAGCGACGACCGTGCCCTTGGTCGGTTGCGCGAGCAGGATCGGTTGGCCGTCGAGGGTTGCGGCCAGGCCGCCGCCGACGGGTATGTCGGCGAGTTTGGCGATTTCTGTCGGTGACGCGGCGGCGGCACTGCCCGAGTCGGTCGGTGCCGAACTCGGGGGGACGGTGGCGGCATCCGTTGGGCTGCTGCACGCGGCCAGGGTCACCGCTGCGGCAGCGCCTCCGCCGGCCAGCATCATGGTGCGACGGGACAGGTTGAGTGCCGGTGTCATGATTCTCCTTGATGAACGCGTTCGCGGGTAGGTTGGCTCTGCTATAGCTGAAAACGAGGTCGGGAGCGGTTCGGTTCAGTGTTTCAGCCCTTGGCATGAACCGCAACGACCACATCATCGTGTTAAGCAGGGGAGGTAGGTCATGGCCGATGAGCGTACCGAACTCTTGCAGGCCCTCCACGACGAACACGCGGCACTGTTGTGGCGTTATGTCGTGCGCTTGACCCACGACCCCGCGTTCGCTGACGACGTCGTCCAGGAGACCCTGCTGCGCGCGTGGCGACGCCCCCGTCTGCTCGACCAGACTGAAGTATCAGCCAGGGCCTGGCTCTTCACGGTGGCGCGCAACCTGGTGATTGACGATCGTCGCTCGGCACGGGCCCGGCACGAGATACCGACCGACCAGCTGCCCGAGGTTCCCACTGACGACCAGACCGACGCGTTGCTCGACGCCTGGCTTGTTGCGGATGCCCTGCACGACCTCTCGGCTGACCACAGGGCGGTCATCGTCTGCGCGTACTACCGGGGTCAGTCCGTGGCCGAGACCGCCGGGGACCTCGCCATTCCCGAAGGAACCGTCAAATCACGGCTGCACTACGGCCTGCGCGCCCTGCGGCTTGCCCTGCAGGAGCGAGGAGTGACGGAACGATGAACACCCCGGCAGATCAGTACAGCGACTGGGATGGCGCCTACGTGCTCGGCGCCCTGTCACCGGGTGACCGACGGGACTATGAGCGTCACCTCAACGACTGCGTCGCCTGCAGCCAGGCGGTCGCCCACCTCGTGGGCCTGCCCGGGCTGCTGGCACAGGTTCCGCTCGACCAGGCCCTGCAGCTTGGCCAGGCCTTTGGTCCCCGAACGGATGCCGCCCCCTCCGCCATCCTGCTGCCCCGACTGGTGCAGGCGGCCAGGGCGCGAACCCGGCGGGCCCGGCTGCTCGCCGCCGGCGCGGTGGTCGCGGCGGCCGCGATCGCGGCATCCGCTGCCCTGGTCGTGCCGGGCTGGCTCCCACAACCCAATCGCAGCGTGAGCGAACCGGCCGTCGCGATGACCGCGGTCGTTCCCAGCCCGCTCACCGCTACGTTCAGCCTGACCGGCAAAGACTGGGGTACCCGCATCGATGCGAGCTGCAGCTACGCCGAGAGCGGCAACGATTTCGGGCCGCAGCCGTACGCCCTGTTCGTAACCGACCGGGACGGCCAGGAGACCCTCGTCGCCAGCTGGATCTCGAGCCCCGGCACGACGATCAGCGCGGCCGGCACCACGAGCGTCGCCGAGAACGACATCGCGAGTGTGGATATTCGGTGGATGCCCGACGAGCGGGTGTTGCTTGAATCCAAACCGACTTGGTAGGCGAGCTACTCGAGAACGATGGGCACGCGCAGCATGCCCTCCTGCGCGACGGTGGCCAGGAGCACACCCTCGCGGTTGAAGATGCTGCCGGTCGCGAGGCCGCGGCCCCCCTGCGCGCTCGGGGAATCCTGCACATAGAGCAACCACTCGTCGACCCGACCGAACCGGTGCCACCACATGGCGTGGTCCAGGCTCGCGACTTTCAGTCCCGGAGAGGACCAGGCGACGCCGTGCCGGCGCATGATCGGCTCCATGATCGAATAATCGCTCGCGTAGGCCAGTGCCGCGCGGTGCAGGTCGGGGTCGTCGGGCAGCGGGGAGAACGTCTTCATCCAGACGGCCTGGCGAGAGGTGTGTTCACCGTTGACCTTGAGATAGATCGGCGAGGGAACATGCCGCATATCAAACGGGCGCTCGCTCGCCCAGTAGCGGGCCACCGAATGGTCGATGTGGGAGAGTGAATCGGATGCCGTCGGCAGGCTCTCCGGGTCGGGGATGTCGGTGGGCATCTCGACGTGGTGTTCCAGGCCCTCGTCGGCGTCCTGGAACGAGGCGATCATCGACAGGATCGGCACGCCGTCCTGATAGCACTGCGTGCGGCGGGTGGAGAACGAGCGACCGTCATGAATGCGCTCGACCGAAAAGGTGATCGGCTGATTGACGTCGCCGGGCCGCAGAAAATACCCGTGCATGGAGTGCACGTGGCGTTCGTCGGGAACCGTGCGCATCGCGGCGACGAGCGACTGGGCCAGCACCTGTCCGCCGAACACGCGGCCGAGCGGCATCCACTGGGACGGACCGGTGAAGATGTCTTCGCTGGTGCGGGCACCGGTGTCGGTCAGATCGAGGACAGCCAGGAGGCCTTCCATCGGCTTGTGCATGCTGTCTCCTCGGGCAAGTTCGCGACCGCGGCATGCGGATGTTTCGTATCTTGGTAGTTTAGGAGATGATGAGCCAGTCATTCACTCTTACCGATTCCCAGTCCCTCAGCGACCTGATCGTGTTTCTGTCACGCTCCGGACGTGTTCTCGATGGTTCGGTGCGCCTCATGGCCACCGAGGGCGTTCTCGCGGTTTACACCGCCATCTTCTATCCGCGGGGTCTGCTCGATGCGAGCCCGACAGTGCTGGGCTTGCGCACCTTCGCCCTGACCGAGCCGGTGGACCTCGACAAGGTCGTGCCGGTGCGGTCCCTGCTGGAGCGTCTCAAGCGCCTCGAATCCACCACGAGCGACCCGACCGTGCCGGTCACGGTGACCGTTCCCCTTGAGGTCAACACGGTGACCTGGGCCGGCATCTCCCCGCCGAAGGGCGGCTGGGAACCGCACGGTCAGACTCCGGCGGCAAATCTCGAAGTGGCCGCTCGGGCCGGGATCGACGAGGTTGCCGCGACTGTTCCCGAGGGCGTCGGCGAGTTGATCGTTGAGCGTGTGCGCTCGGAGGTTTGGGGCCGCCAGGTCGACGGACTCGAATTCGTGCCCACCGGAGCCGGTTTTGCGGCGTTCAGCCTGGGATTTCTCGCCGACGACGAACCGGTGCAACTGTTCGAGTCGGGGTTGTGGACCCGCCTCAGCACGAGCCGCGGGCACGTGCTGGTGCGGCGCAAGCCGTGGACCCTCACGGCCTGACCTTTTACAGAACGGCGTTGTCGGTCGCGAGCAGCGCCGCCCAGACATCCGCCCGGGCCGGAAACGACCCGAGGTCGCGAGCGAGCAGCTGCTCCGCCTGCTGGATGCGGGTGCGCACTGTGTGGCGGTGCACGCCGAGCTGGGCTGCGGCTTCGCCGAAGTGCCCGTTGCAGAGCAGCCAGGCACGCACGGTTCCTAGAAGCTCTGTGGCGTGCACGCGGTCGTGCGCGAGCACCGGCGCGAGCGTGGCCAGGCCGACCTCGCGGGCATCCGTTCTCGCGAGGAGCGCTAGCACGCCCTGCCGGGCGACGACGCCGAACTCGGTCACGCCCGGTGCGCCTTCTTTGGCCCTGGCCAGTCCCTGCTCGGCCTGTTCGAGGGCGCGGGGCAGCTGGCGATAGCTGCTCGGCTCCGAGACACCGGCGTGCAGGTCGAACAGCGTGCACAAATTCACCAGGATGCCGTGCGCCGCGCGGTCGAGACACAGCACGATGGTGTCGTCCTGGCGGGCGAAGAACACCTGCCCGGGGGAATCCTCAACGCGCAGCTCGAGGTAGTCCGTGATGGCGTCGCGGCGCGGCGCCGGCGCGTCGACGACGGCGACCTGCACCGGTGCGACGGGGAGTGCACCCCACATCTGCCGGGAGATCTGCTCGACCAGTTTCTGGTCCCCGCCAAGCAGGGTGTGCATCAGCCCGGTGCGCAGCAGTCCCTGGGCGCGGGCGAGGGCGTTGTTCTGCTCCAGGGCGAGGCCGGCGAGTGCGATCACGCTCGTGACGACCTCGGTGCTGGCCTGGTCGAGGGCGCGAGGGCCGCCGAGGGCCAGCACCCCGCGCAGGTGGTCGTGGCCGCCGAGGGTCTGCAGCGTGAGGGTTTCGCCGCCGGCGTCGATGGTGCTGCTGGAGCGCTGGCCGCGGGCCAGCAGTCGCCGGGCCTCGTGCTGCACGGTGGCGAGGGCGTCGGGGGTGACGGTGAAGGTTTCGCGGGGAAACACCCGGTCGAGGGTGCCGCTGACATCGAACAGGGCCACCCAGTGGCCGAGCTGGGTGGACAGTTCGGCGAGGGTCGCGCTCAAACCGTCGGGGCGCAGCGCGGCGAGCGCGATGGCGCGCTGGGCTTTGAGGGCCCAGGTGGCGCGCGCGAATCGATCCTCGGCCACGAGATCGCCGGCTGCCCGGGCCACGGCAATGAACGGCGTGCGATAGGGAACCTCGAACAGGGGCACCCCCAGCGACTGGCAGGCCGCGAGCAGCGCGTCGGGTGTGCCGTCCCGAATCACCTCGGTGCCGAAACCGAGGGCGGTGATGCCTCGGGCAGCCAGGCGCTGCACGTAGGGGAGGAAGTCGACATCCGCTGCCGTGTCGGCGCCGAACTGGGTGCCGGTCGTGAGCAGCACCTGATCGGCGGAGAGGAACGGGGTCGGGTCGATCAGATCGGAACTGTGCACCCACTCCACGGTTCGCTCGAGCATCGCCCCACGGGCCGCTGGTTCGGGGTCTCCGAGCAGGGTGAGTCCGAGATTCGGTTCAGCGAGGAGCAAGCGCAGGGTGGGAAGCATCGGTCCCTATACAGATAGGCGAGTTGACATGCCCACACTATACAGGCGGGATGGCGGTGGCTGACCTGTTTCTGTCTAACATTGCCCCGTGCTGCTCTGGCACAGCGGCATCGTGCCGCGATACCGCCCTCGCATCGATCGGAACCCTCATGACACTCGTAGCTCCCGCTCGCCCCACCGGCACGCCGCTCGGTGGTCCCTCGCTGGCTCAGGAACGCAAGCTGGTCACGAGCATCCCCGGGCCGAAGTCGAAGGCGCTGAGTGAACGTAAGGCCCGGGCGGTCTCGGCCGGCGTCGGCATCGCGCTGCCCGTCTACGTCGCAGCCGCCGGCGGAGGCGTTCTCGTTGACATCGACGGCAACTCACTCATCGACCTCGGATCGGGCATCGCCGTCACCGGCGTCGGCAACAGCGCTCCGCGCGTCGTCGAGGCCGTCGCTGCCCAGCTGGCTCAGTTCACCCACACCTGCTTCACCGTGGCACCCTACGACTCCTACATCGAAGTGGCCGAAGCCCTGAACCGGCTCACGCCCGGTGACCACGAGAAGCGCAGCGTGCTGTTCAACTCCGGTGCTGAAGCGGTCGAGAACGCCGTCAAAATCGCCCGGCACTTCACCGGCAAGCAGGCCATCGTGGCCTTCGACCATGCCTATCACGGCCGCACCAACCTGACCATGGGCCTGACCGCCAAGAACCAGCCGTACAAGAGCGGCTTCGGTCCGTTCGCTCCCGAGGTCTACCGCGCACCGATGTCCTACCCGCTGCGCGACGGCGGCCTAGACGGCGTCGTTGCAGCCAATCGGGCCATCTCCCAGATCGAGAAGCAGGTCGGCGCGAGCAACCTCGCCGCGATCATCATCGAACCCATCCAGGGCGAGGGCGGCTTCATCGTTCCAGCTCCGGGTTTTCTGGCCACCCTGCTGGCCTGGTGCCGCGCCAACGAGGTCGTCTTCATCGCCGACGAAATCCAGACCGGCTTCGCCCGCACGGGGCACATGTTCGCCTGTGAATTCGAGGGCATCGTGCCCGACATGATCTGCACCGCCAAGGGCATCGCCGGCGGCTTGCCGCTGTCGGCCGTCACCGGCCGCGCCGACATCATGGACTCGCCGCAGGCCGGCGGCCTCGGTGGTACCTACGGTGGCAACCCGCTCGCCTGTGCCGCCGCGCTCGCCACCATCGACACCTACGAGACGGACAACCTGGTGGAGCGCGCCGCCACCCTCGGACAGATCATGGGTGACCGCCTGACCGCGCTCGCCGCGGTCGACTCGCGCATCATTGAGGTGCGCGGTCGCGGCGCCATGACGGCCATCGAAATCGTCGACCCCGCTACCGGGGAGCCGGATGCTGGGCTGACCAATCGCGTCATCGCCGCCTGCCACGCGCAGGGTGTGATCCTGCTCGGCTGCGGAACCTACGGCAACGTCATCCGCCTTCTGCCGCCGCTCAGCATTCCCGACGACCTGCTGCTCGAGGGCTTGCAGGTTCTGGCCGACGCGCTGGCTGCCGATTCGGCCGCAGCATGAGCGCCGTGATCGAGAGTGCCGCTGTGCGGTCGACGGAGGTCGAACTGTTGGCTCGGGTACCCGACCAGCTGTACATCGACGGCCAGTGGGTAAACGGCACGGGGGATCTGATCGTGGTGACCGACCCGGCTACCGGGCGGGTTCTCAAGCAGATTCAGAACGCATCCGTCGCCGACGGCACCCGTGCGCTCGATGCGGCCGCTCGGGCAGCGAGCTCGTGGGCGGCCACCCCGGCCCGGATACGCGCCGAGATTCTGCGGCGCGCCTTCGACCTGCTGCAGGAGCGACGTGACGACTTCGCCACCCTCATGACGCTCGAAATGGGCAAGCCGATCGCCGAAGCCAACTCCGAGGTCAGCTACGGCGGCGAGTTTCTGCGCTGGTTCAGCGAAGAAGCCGTGCGCATCAGCGGCCGCTACGGCCCCACCCCGGAGGGGACCGGCACGATGGTCGTAACCCAACGACCGGTCGGGCCCTGCTACCTGATCACGCCGTGGAACTTTCCCCTCGCCATGGCCACCCGCAAGATCGCGCCGGCACTCGCCGCCGGCTGCACCGTGGTGGTCAAGCCGGCTGAGCTGACACCGCTGACCACCCTGCTGTTCGTGCAGCTGCTGGAAGATGCCGGTGTGCCGGCCGGTGTCGTTAACGTCATCACGACGAACCAGTCGCAGGCGGTATCGGCCCCGATCATCGCCGACCCTCGGCTGCGCAAGCTCAGCTTCACCGGGTCGACCGTCGTCGGGCGGGCGCTCATCGCCCAGGCCGCCCAGAATGTGCTGCGCACCTCGATGGAGCTCGGCGGCAACGCTCCCTTCGTCGTGTTCGCCGACGCCGACCTTGAGAAGGCAGTCACCGGAGCGATGATCGCGAAGTTTCGCAACACCGGCCAAGCCTGCACGGCTGCCAACCGATTCATCGTGCACGCGTCGGTAGCCGAGGAATTCGGCCGTCGACTGACCGCGCGAGTGAACGAGCTCGTGCCGGGCCCCGGCATCGACCCCACGGTGAACTTCGGTCCGCTCGTGACCGACGCGGCCGTCGACAACATTGAATCCCTGGTGCAGGACGCCCTCGCCCACGGTGCCACCCTGCTCACCGGCGGCACGCGCCCCGAGGGCCCCGGCTCGTTCTACACGCCGACCGTGTTGGCCAACGTGAGCGCCGACAGCCGCATGGTGCGGGAGGAGATCTTCGGACCTGTCGTTGGCATCAGAACCTTCGAAACAGACGAAGAGGCCATTGAAATGTCAAATGACACCGAATATGGTCTGATTGGTTATGTTTTCACCACCGATATCGCACGTGGACACCGTATGATCGACAGTATCGACACGGGAATGATGGGCCTGAATACCGGCCTCGTCTCCAACGCCGCGGCACCGTTCGGCGGTGTCAAACAGTCCGGACTGGGTCGTGAGGGTGGCCTCGAAGGCATCCACGAGTACCTCTCGACCAAGTACACCCTCATTCCCGCGGTCTAACCCGCCAGTCACCACAGGAGCAACCATGACCACGATTGATCGTGACGTCGTTATTATCGGCGCCGGGGCATCCGGTCTCACCGCCGCCACCGCACTGCAGAAAGCCGGCCTCAGTGTGGTCGTGCTCGAAGCCCGCGATCGCGTCGGCGGGCGCCTGTGGACCGACCAGATCGAGGGCGCCATGCTCGAGATCGGCGGCCAATGGGTCTCGCCCGACCAGCATGCCCTCAAGGGCACGCTGGCCGAGCTGGGCCTGGAAACCTATCCACGCTACCGGGCCGGCCGCAACGTTTACATCAACGGGTCCGGTGTGGTCAGCCGGTTCGACGGGGAGATCTTTCCCGTTCCGGCCGGTACCGAGGCGCAGATCGTGGGCTTGATTGACAAGCTCGACGCCCTCGTGGCCGAGATCAACCCGGATCGTCCCTGGGAGCATCCGCTCGCCAAGGAACTCGACGAGATATCGTTCAGTCGCTGGCTGGAGACGCAGACCGACGACCAGGAAGCCCGCGACAACATCGGCATGTTCATTGCCGGGGCCATGCTCACCAAGCCGGCGCACGCGTTCTCGGCCTTGCAGGCGCTGCTCATGGCGGCCAGCGCCGGGTCGTTCAGTAACCTCGTCGACGCCGATTTCATTCTCGACGAGCGCGTGGTCGGCGGGCTGCAGCAGGTGCCGCTGCTGCTGGCCGAGAAGCTCGGCAGCGATGTCTATCTCGGGCAGCCCGTGCGCAGCCTCGCCTGGAACGAGGCGGGTGTCACGGTTGTCGCCGACGGCATGACGGTGACCGCCCGGCACGCCATCGTGGCCGTTCCGCCGCCGCTGATCAGCCGGATCAGCTTCGACCCTCCCCTGCCGCGTCGGCAGCAGCAGCTGCACCAGCACCTCTCCATGGGCTTCGTGATCAAGGTGCACGCCGTTTACGAGACACCGTTCTGGCGTGCCGACAATCTCTCCGGTACCGCCTTCAGCCCCTACGAGCTGGTGCACGAGGCCTACGACAACACCAACTTCGACGACCCGCGCGGTACCCTGGTGGGTTTTGTCTCCGATGAGGAAGCGGACGGCGTCTTCGCGCTTTCGGCCGACGAACGCAAGAAGCGCATCCTCGAGTCGATGTCGCACTACTACGGAGAGCAGGCGCTGCACCCGGTCGTCTACTACGAAAGCGACTGGGGCTCCGAAGAATGGACCCGCGGCGCCTACGCGGCAAGCTTCGATATGGGCGGACTGGCCCGGTACGGCGCCGAGCTGCGCAGCCCCGTCGGTCCCATCTCTTTCTCCTGCAGCGATATGGCCGGTAAGGGCTACCAGCACGTTGACGGCGCCATTCGGGTCGGGCAGGAAACGGCGGCGGCGATCATCGCGGCCCCCGCGCCCCTGACCGGGCCGAGCGCGTGAGGTTTCTGGTCGGTTACACCGCCACCCCGGCGGGAGCGGATGCCCTGGCCCTCGGCGTGCGCCTCGCCCGGGCGCCCGGCTCCGTACTCGACGTGGTGCTCGTGCTCAACGGGGGCGAGCGCGCGACGCTGACCCCCGCCGACCCCGGATACGACCGCCTCTTGCTCGACACGGCCGAGGGCTGGCTGGACGAAGCGCGCGCCCTGGTGCCTGCGGGCATCTCCGTGCACACCCACCTCGAACACGCCGACTCCTTCACCCAGGGGCTGCTCGCCGCTGCCGCGCGGCTGGAGGCAAATCTGATCGTGGTCGGCGCGGCCACGCACGGCCTGCTCGGCCGGTTCGCGATCGGCAGCGTCGCTGGCGGGCTGCTGCATTCCTCCCCTGTGCCCGTGGCGCTTGCGCCCGAAGGCACCAGGGTCATGGGCACCGACGAACCGATCGGCCGGGTCACCTGCGCGGTTGGCACCAAACCGGGAGCCGACGGACTGCTGACGGCCGGCATCCGCCTGGCACGCACAGTGGATGCCCCGCTGCGGCTGGTTTCTCTCGTCGCCATCGATCGCCCCGGCGCCGATGCCGAGGCCATTCAGCTGGCCGCCGACCCCGCCCAGTCGGTGCTCGATTACGCCACCGAACATTTGATGGACGGGCTCGATGTCACGGCGAGCGTCGCCTCCGGCGGCAGCATCGAGCACGCCGTTCGCGGCCTGCATTGGGATGCAGCCGAGGTCTGCCTGGTCGGCTCCAGCCGGCTGGCGCAACCAAATCGACTTTTTCTGGGTTCGATTGCGGCCAAGATGCTGCGCGAACTGCCGGTACCGCTTATCGTGGTGCCGCGAGATTTCATCGAGACGGTGAAGGAATAAGAGACAATGACTCAAGAACTCAACGCCAGTGCAGCCGTTGACCAGCAGAACGGTGGCATCTCCAAGAAGGGCCTGAGCGCCGGCTCCGTCGGACTGGTCGGTGCCGTCATCATCGGCATCTCCTGCATTGCCCCTGCTTACACGCTCACCGGAGCCCTCGGCCCCACCGTGGCCGAGGTCGGTCTGCAACTCCCGGCGATCTTCGTGGCCGGCTTCATCCCCATGCTGCTCGTGGCCCTCGGCTACCGCGAACTGAACAAGGCCATGCCGGACAGCGGCACGAGCTTCACCTGGGCGACGCGGGCTTTCGGGCCCTGGATCGGCTGGATGGCCGGCTGGGGCCTCATCGCCGCCACGGTCGTGGTGCTGAGCAACCTCGCCGGCATCGCGGTCGACTTCTTCTACCTGATGCTCTCGCAGATCTTCGGCAACAGCGCCGAGATTGCGGGGCTCGCCGGCAATCCGTTCATCAACGTGGGAACCTGTCTCGTGTTCATTCTGATCGCCACCTGGATCAGTTATCGGGACATGCAGACGACCCAGAAGGTGCAGTACTGGCTGGTCGGTTTTCAACTGATCGTGTTGGTCGGCTTCGGCATCATGGCTTTCGTGCATATTGCGAACGGCTCGGCGTTCGACCCGACGCCGGTCTCGCTCTCGTGGTTCGACCCCTTCGCCGTCACCTCGTTCTCGGCTTTCGCGGCCGGACTGAGCCTGTCCATCTTCATCTTCTGGGGCTGGGACGTCACGCTGACCATGTCGGAAGAGACCAAGGGCTCGCGCTCGACGCCCGGTCGCGCCGCGACCCTCACCGTGATCATCGTCATGGTGCTCTACCTGTTCGTCGCGATCGCGGCCATCTCCTTCGCGGGCGTCGGCGGCGTGGGCGTGGGCCTGGGCAACCCCGACATTCAGGGCAACGTGTTCTTTGCCCTGGCCGGCCCGGCACTCGGACCGTTCGCGGTGCTCATGTCGATCGCCGTGCTCTCCAGTTCGGCCGCGTCGCTGCAGTCCACTTTCGTCTCACCGGCCCGTACCCTGCTCGCGATGGGCCACTACGGCGCCCTGCCGCCGGCCTACGCCAAGGTCAGCCCGCGCTTCTTCACCCCCGGGTATGCGACCATCGCCTCGGCGATCGTCGCCGCCGGGTTCTATACGATCATGCGATTCGTCAGTGAGGACGTGCTCTGGGACACCATCACGACCCTCGGCATGATGATCTGCTTTTACTACGGCCTGACCGCGTTCGCCTGCGTCTGGTACTTTCGCCGGCAGTGGTTCGCCACCGTGCGGAACGCCTTCTTCACCTTCGTGTTCCCGTTGGTCGGCGGCATCATCCTGACGGTGCTGTTTTGCACGACCCTCATCGACAGCATGGATCCGAACTACGGCAGCGGTTCCGAGATCTTCGGGCTGGGTCTGGTCTTCGTGCTCGGCATGGCCATTCTGCTCATCGGCGTAGTCATCATGCTCGTGCAGTCCCGGGTGCGTCCGGCCTTCTTCCGCGGCGAGACGCTCAGCCTGGCCGCGCCGCGCTACGGCGAGCACGAGGAATAGTCGAGAATGTTGCGTGGGATGCGGCGTCCGCTTGTCGAGAGCGGATGCCGCGCCCGTCACGTGCAGCCACTGACGGTTGAGTTTCACAGCCCCGGGTCACAGCCCGACATCGAACCGTTGGCTCGGGACTTCGAGCGGGAGCGGCTGCTGTAGGAACGGGTTCTTGCTGGGCAGGGCGATCAGCGTCTGTGCCGGGTCGATCTCAGCGGCGGGTTGCGGCCAGTATTGGTCGCCTCGGATGAGGATTTTCCAGCCCGGTGTGGAGCAGTAGGTGGCGCTACCACCTGGGTCCGTCGTGCTCGAGAACTGTCTGCGAGCTCGCTGAGTACCATGGGGACCATGGTTGAGGCATTGAAGTCACATCGCTCAGAGTCTGATGCATCGCGCGCGTGGTTGATCGGTGGAGCATTGTTGCTCGCCACGGTGGTCATCGGCGTCGCACAGCCCGCGCTGGCCCTGATCCCACTCGGCGGGAGTATCAGGCCGGTACTCTTCTCCGCAGCCCTGTTGGTCTTCGCATTCGGTATCCGCGGGGCTGGAAGCGTGACGGCTCGGCGTCCGCTGGGGACCATCGCCCTGACGGCGCTGGCCGCTTGGCTTCTGCTCGGGTCGGTGCTGCAGGATGTCATCGCGTCCAGCTTTTCGAACGACCCCCTGTCGGACGGGCTGTTCGCGTTTGGTTACGTCGACTCTTTCGTGACGTTTGCGTTGGCGCTGGTCGCGGTCATGCAGATCGCTCGCGCGGGCGTCGTGGCGGCGCCGTGGAACTGGGTGCCGGCGGGAGTCGTGGGGGCAGCATCCGTTTCGTGGTTGCTTTCGGCAGTCGTGACGGTGAACAGCCGCCAGGGTTTCGGGCTGGAGGCCGTGGTGTTGATGAGTGTCGACGCCCTGGTGCGCATTGGCGGCACGGTGCTGCTCGGAGTGGTCGCGATCGTGCTGGCTGATCGAGCGCGGCGCGTGCACCTCAGTTCTGCCGACGAGGTCGTTCGCTCGCCCTACGGCCCGGCTGACTAGGCCGGGCGTCGTCGTCGGCGCGTCGATCACGTAGCGGGTCATGACGTTGAGGATATCCTCCGCCGAAGTCTCCGTCAGGCCGCTGTGCGTCGCAGTTTCAGTACGCTGTCGACGATGCTGATCACTGACCCGTCGGGAGCGGTGATCGGGCGTTCGACCAGCCCGTTGGTGAGCACGGTCCACTCGGCACGATCGAGACGCTCATTGTCGAAAAACAGTGCAGCAAGAACGTCGTCTGCTGTGGGCAGGTCAGCGTCATCGTGCCGGTGCTCGCCTGGGTTCTGGTGGTGCTCGTCGGCGTGAGGTTCGTCGTCATCGTGCGCGGTCAGCCAGTGCGGGGCGCCCGAGTGACCGACGACGAGCAGCAGCCCTTCGGGTGCGACCGCGGCAGCGGCCCTCCGCAGGATCGCCTCGCGCGGAAGCTCGACAAAAGAGTGCAGAAAACAGGAGGTGACCAGGTCGTAGCTGCCCGGTGGCGTCCAATCGGCGAGGTCCGCAGCTACCCAGGTCACGACATCGTCTGGGCCCTGGGCCGCAGCGCCGATGGCCAAGGCTGTTGGGGCGATATCGACTGCGGTCACGACCCAGCCGTTGTGTGCCAGCCACAGTGCGTCCCCGCCCTCACCGCTGCCGATGTCGAGTGCTGTCCCCGGGGCGACTCCTGCGACTTCACGTTCGAGCGCGGCGTTGACATTCCCGCTCCAGGATTTGCCGTTCTCGCGGTACCGGTTCTCCCAATACTCGGCCGGGGTGGGTGCTGGCTCATTCACGGGGCAACCTTCGTTTGGTGGGGAGCACGTTTTAAAGCGTTCTCGGGGGCGAAGCCGGCGACAGACTTCGATCTGTTGGCGCTCTAGCTGATTTTTGCGCAGCGATAGACTGCTGGCAAATTGATAAGCCGAATTAGCAAGGATTCTGATGGCCGACCCCGCTCTGCAGCAGCGGATGCCCCCGACAATCGCCGCTAACCGGCCGCCTCGGCACGCGAGACCGTCACTTCGCGGCGAGGAGGCGCTCCACGCGAGGCTTGACCTCGGTCGCGAGCAGGGTGATGGACTCGAGCAGGTGCTCCTGGGGGAGCCCGCCGTGGTCGCCCTGCAGAAAGTGGCGCATGTGGCCGAGGTGCCCGTGCAGGGCGACGATGCGTTCCGCGACGTCGTCGGGGTCGCCGACGAAGTAGGCGCTGGGGGCATCGACCTGGGCCAGATAGGAACTGCGCTGCGGCGCCGGCCAGCCGCGCAGCCGACCCATCTCCACGTTGAGGTTGACCCAGCCCGGATACATCCGCTCGACGGCTTCCTTCTTGGTCGGGGCTACCAGGCCGAAGGTCGCGACGGAGACCTTGATGTTGTCATCGGTGTGACCGGCCTGTTTGGCTGACTGCCGGTAGAGGTCGGCGAGGGGCGCAAACCGGTGCGGCTGCCCGCCGATGATGGCGTAGGCGAGGGGCAGACCGAGGCGTCCGGCGCGGGCTGATGACGGCGCGCTGCCGCCGGTCGCGATCCAGATCGGCATGGAGCCCTGTACCGGGCGCGGCACGACGTCGAGCTGGGGGATCGACGGACGCGCGCTGCCCGACCAGGTCACGTTCTCGGTGGCGCTGGTGTTGAGCGTGAGCAGCAGGTCGAGCTTCTGCGCGTAGAGCTCGTCGTAGTCGTCGAGCTCATAGCCGAACAGAGGAAAAGTCTCGACCGAGGAGCCGCGGCCGGCGGTGATTTCGATGCGGCCGCCGCCCGAGATCGCATCGGCGGTGGCGAACTGCTGGAAGACCCGCACCGGGTCATCCGTTCCGATGATGCTCGCCGCGCTGCCCAGTTTGATGCGGGTCGTGGCGGCCGCGGCGGCGGCGATGATCGCACCGGGCGAAGAGGCGGGCATCGACACGGTGTGGTGCTCGCCGATGCCGAAGTAGTCGAGCCCGGCCTTGTCGGCCAGCACGATGGCGTCGAACAGGTTCCGAATCGCCTCCGCGGTGGAGCGCGAACTCCCGTCGGGATTGAGTTGCGTATCGCCGAAGCTGTAGGCGCCGATTTCCAAGGTGTTCTCCATTTGCGTGTGTGAGCTTAGGCGGCGTCCGCGAGCGGACGGTCCTTCTGAATGAGGGCGACGAGCTGGTTCGCGGTGTGGCTGCCGGTGAAGATCTCGGTGGCCGGCTGAAAGGACCGGCCGGCGGCGAGGGGTCCCGCATCAACGGCGTCGTAACCGAGGCGGTCAATGAAATGCGAGACGAAGGATTTGGCTGCGGCGTCGTCACCGGCGAGCGCGAGGGCGCGGCGCGAGGCATCCCCAGCGGGCTTGTCGTCTTCTTCGAGCTCGTGATAACCGATGTGGTTGAGCGACTTCACCACACGAGCGCCGGTCAGGAACGATTCGACGACCTCGCTCGTGGTGCGCGAGTCGCTTTCGAAATCATCGAAGACCCCGTCAACCGGCGCCCAATAGTTCATCGCGTCGATGACGATTCGGCCCGTGAGATCGAGGGGGTTGAGTGTGCGGTACTTGTGCAGTGGAATGGCCAACACGACGAGATCGGATGCTGCGGCCTCGCTCGCCTGCACGGCCACCGCCCCCGGCGTCACGATCTCAACGAGAAGAGCATTGTCCGCCGCCGATTGGGTTGTCGCGATGCGCACTCGATAGCCGGCTTTCATGGCTTGCCGGGCGAGTGCGGTGCCGACCCGGCCGGCTCCCAAAATGCCGATTGTGGTGGCGTGCGGACTGCTCATGGCGCTACTCCCGTCAAAATATGATGCTCTACAGATCATATGCCCAGGAGAATATCTATGCAACTGCATGGTTTGCGGTACGATGGCTGTCATGACAACCGAATCGATGCTGCCGGCCACGGTGCCGGGAGACCTCGGATGGAACCTCGCAATGGTTCTGCGCGGATATCAACGACAGCTCGAGACCGCCGTTGAGGGGTTGCCCGGGGGAGTGCGCTGTTACCAGGTACTGTCCACCGTCATTCACCGCGACCTGCCGTCGCAGCAGGCCATCGGTGCGCACCTGGCCATCGATCGCACCGTGCTCACCTACCTGCTCGACGGCATGGTGGATGCCAGGCTCGTGGAACGCATTCCCGATCCGAGTGATCGCCGGGCCCGAAAGATTCGAGCCACACCAGAGGGAGTGAGCGTTCTCGCCCGCTACGAGCGGCGCGTGGCCGACGTGGAAGCCGGCATCCTCTCTGGCATTTCAACGGATGCCGGCCACCAGCTCGAGGGTCTCCTGGGGATGCTGGCCACGAGCGTGCACCGAGCGGATCCAACGGCCAGCCCCTGCGAGGCGGTCGGGACTTTCACCGCGCCCTGAAGTCGGGCCAGCGGTGTTCCAACGTAGAAAGGCAGATTATCGCTTCACAACATCGTTGATCGCAGGTCCGAGATCGGGCCAGGTGAATGTGTATCCAGCCTGAAGCAGACGTTCCGGCGTGACCCAGCGGCTTTTCAGTACCAATTCTGGTTCGGTGCGCAGTATCAACATGGCCGGCTCGAGCATCCACCTGAATGCTGGCAGCCCGACGGCGGCTCCGACTCGCCGCCGAAGCGTCGCCATGAGGGTGCGGTTGTCACTGATTCGCGGTGCCGACAGGTTGACCGGCCCGTCAAGCGCGTCGTTCTCGACGATGAACTTGACCGCTTTGACGACATCGTCGATGTGAATCCAGCTGAACTTCTGGCGTCCGCGGGAATGGTGTGTTCGAGTCCTACTCCCTGTCGGGTTCGCGCCGATCCCGCGATACCGCCGATGCGGGAACCACCAGCCGTCGACCTGAGGACCGCCGAGCCCGATGCGCGCGAGCCGGACCAAGGTCGCAGTTGCGGGGCCGTCACCCAGCACGATCGCCATTCGCAGCGCGACGCGGCGGGTGGTGGCCAGTTCGCGGGAATAGAATTCCGCTTCCCACGCTTGCGCGATGTCGACAGAAAACCCCGTGCCGATGTCCCCGGTCGCCTCGGTCATTGGTCGGTCGAGGGAATAGCGGTAAATGGTCGCGGTGCTCGCGTTCAGCCAGACTCGTGGGGGTGCCGCGCTGCTTTCAATGGCCTCGCCGAGCTGTCGAGTGCTGTCGATGCGAGAACGCAGAATCTCGTCGCGATTCCGGTCGGTGTATCGACAATTGACGCTCTTGCCGGCGAGGTTGACCACGAGCTCGGAACCATCAACCAACGCCCGTACAGCGGATGCGTTGTCCCACCGCGCGTCCGGCCCGTTCCGGCCGATGCAGACAACGTCATAACCCTGGTCGCGGAGCTCGCGAACGAGCCGCCGCCCGATGAATCCTGTTGCTCCCGCTATTACCGCACGTCCTCGAATGTTCCCCACGAGTCCAGCATACGAGGGGCGTTGACCGCTGCGCGAGTGGCGGCTCTCAGCTGCCGACTATTCGCCGACGATTCCGTCGATGGCCTCGCGGAGCAGGTCGGCGTGGCCGTTGTGCCTGGCCGTCTCCTCGATCAGGTGGGTGAGGATCCAGCGCAGGTTCCATTGCTGACCGTCACGGTCCGTTCCGACAGAGAGTGTCTCGAGGTCGGTGTCGACGAGTGCGCTCCGCGTGCGTTCGCACGCAGCCTGGTAAAGGCTTCGGAGAGCGTTCGGATCGTCGAACTGCGCGCTGTTGAATTCCCAGTCACGGTCGTCGTCCCACGGAGCGCTGGCCCACGGTTCCTCCTCCGCAAGTCCTAGAAAGCGCACCTGGATCCAGTCGTCTTCCACGAGCGCCAGGTGTTTCAGCAGGCCGGAGAGCGTCAGCGTTGACGTGGCAATCGGCTGGTTCATCTCGGCGGCGCCCAGTCCGTCGACCTTGATCAGCAGTGTCGCCCGGTGGTAGTCGAGAAATTTCAGCAGCGTGGTGCGCTCGTTCGCGGCGGGCTGGGGATCGATGCGGTCCATGAAGTCAGCCTCGCACAGCCCTCTGATCGACACTAGATGCCGGCCACTTTCAGGACGCAGGCTGGAACAGCCATTTGGACCGAACCTGCACGTTGGCGTCCTCGTAGCCCAGGTGCTCGTAGAACCCCAGAACGGCGTCGTTGCCCGAACGCACCATGAGCTGAACCTTCGCGACACCGTTGGTGCGCAGCCAGTCTTCTGCGGCAGCCATCATCCGCATTCCCAACCCGGTTCCGCGTTGGCTCTCATCAACCGCGAGGTAATACACCCATCCGCGGTGCCCATCGTGGCCGACCATGACGGCGCCGACCAGCCGCTCGTCGTCGAAGGCGCCAAGCACCGTCGACGTGTCGCCGTCGAGGGCGCGCTGCGCGTCAAGCTCGGGTGAGTTCCACGGTCGGGTCAGCCCAGCCTGATGCCAGAGGGCAGCCGCTGCGTCGATGTCGGACGCGGTCAGGTCGCGGATCGTCATGTCTCCAGTATCGACGCCGTCGGCAGCAAACCGCGTCACCTAGGCGACCTGGTGGCGCCTGCTGCGAAGCAGCCGTCCGGCCTCGCGTACGGTGAGGTAGATCAGGGCGGAGAGCAGCACGAAGCCCCAGTCCGTGAAGCCGAGCGGGCCGGTCGAGAACAGCACGTTGACGAACGGTACGTAGACGATCGCAAGCATCACCGCCACGCCGAAGGCGCAGGCGAGCCAGAAGGTGGGGTTCGAGAACTGGTAGCGGCTGAACGCGCCCAGCTCGCTGCGGCGCTGCACGATGTTGACCAGCTGGCAGACCAGAATCGTCACGTAGGTCATGGTGGTGGCCTGCGCGACGATTGCGGCGGCGAGCGGGCCGTCGAACGGGTTCACACCGGCCCGCGAGTAGAACAGCAGGTAGTTGCCGATTGCCAGCAGGCCGATGAGCGAGCCGGCATAGACCACATCGAGGATGCTGCGCCGGTTGACGATGTGCGCCTTCGGATCGCGCGGCCCACGCGTCATGATCCGGCCCGATTCCGGATCTTTGCCGAGCGCAGCGATCGGCAACAACTCGCCGAGCAGGTCGATCGCGAGAATCTGCAGCACGTTCAGTGCGAGCGGAACGCCGGCGATCGTGGCGAGCAGCAGGCTCACAATATTGACCACGAGCTCGGCGACGTTCGACGTGAGACAGGCGAGCACACCCTTGGCGATGTTTGCGTAGATCACCCGGCCCTTCTCAATGGCGCCGACCAGGGTGGAGAAGCTATCGTCGAGTAGTACGACCTCGGCGGCTTCCTTGGCGACATCCGTTCCGGAGGCACCCATCGCGACTCCGATGCTGGCATGACGCAGCGCCGGGGCATCGTTGATGCCGTCACCGGTGACGGCCACGACGTGGCCCGACTTCTTCACGAGGTCGACGATGCGGGTCTTGTCTTCGGGATCGACCCGGCTGAACACGGTATAGCCCTTGAGCGCGTGGGCGAGTACCTGATCGTCGGGCATTGAGCGCAATGCGTCGGCCGTGACGACGGTCAGTTGGTCCGTGCTGTCGAGGCCGGCCTGACGGGCGATGGCCTCGGCGGTGCGGGAGAAGTCTCCCGTGATGATGTTCACCCGAATCCGCGCGTCCAGGGCGGTCCGCATGGCGCCCGGCACCGACTCGCGAATCGGGTCGACCATCGACACGAGGCCGAGCAGCACGAGATCCCGTTCGACGGCCTGCGGGTCGACCGCCGCGGCATCCGCTGGGGTGACGGTGCGGGTGGCGAAGGCGAGGTTGCGCAGGCAACGATCGGACTTCTCGGCGTGCCGGTCGAGAAAGGCCTCGCGATCGGCGTCGGTGATCGGCCGCAGGGTGCCGCCGTCGTCGATGTGCGAGCAGCGCTGCACGATGCTCTCTGGCGCTCCTTTCACGTGGGCGACGAGGGAGCCCTCGGGGCTCTCCCGAATGGAGGTCATGAGTTTTCGGGCCGAGTCGAACGGAAACTCCCGCACCTCACGATCGGTCGCGGCGAGGTCCACTCCGGCCTTCGCGGCGACCGTGACGAGGGCGCCTTCGGTGGGGTCGCCGAGGATATGCCAGCCGGCATGGCTGTCGTCGGGGGCGAGCAGCCGGGCGTTGCTCGCGAGCAACCCGGTGCGCAGAAAAGCGGTGAGCCGCACCCGATCAGCGGATGCCGCGCCCGCCGGCTCGATACTGCCCTCCGGCGCATAGCCGATGCCGGTCACGACATAGTCGCGGCCGGCCACGACTAGTTCGGTCACCGTCATCTCGTTCTTGGTGAGCGTGCCGGTCTTGTCGGTGCAGATCACCTCGGTGGCGCCGAGCGTTTCTACCGCGCTGAGCCGCTTGACCAGGGCCTGCCGCTGTGCGAGCGCCCCGGCCGCCTGGGCGAGGGCCGTGTTCACCTCGGCCGGCAGCCCCTGCGGAATGACCGCGCTCGCAAAACCGACAGCGAACAACAGCGCCGCATGGAACGGCAGGTCAGCCTGCACCGCGACGACAAGCAACACCAGGGCCAGGGCCACCGCTACATAGGTGATATTGCGGGCTAGGTAGCCCATCTCGCGCTGTAATGGGCTCACCGTGCGCGGCGCCGACTGGGTGAGGCGGGCGATGCGCCCGAGCTCGGTGTGGGTGCCGGTGGCCACGACGACGCCGATCGCCTCACCGGTGGCCACCGTCGTACCGGCGTGCGCGGTGTTGTGCCGCTCGGCGACCGCGACCTCGGTCATGATGGCGTGGGTATATTTGCGGGTGGGGTCGCTCTCGCCGGTGAGGGCGAATTCATTGGTCGAGAACGCGGTCGCTTCGATCAAGCGGATGTCCGCCGGCACCGCCGCGCCCTCCTCCAGCCGCACGACATCGCCCACGACGAGCTCGGCGGAGTCCACCTGGCCGAACACGTTCTCCCGCAACACCTGGGTGAGCGATTGAGCGAGGTGTTGCAGGGCATCCATGGTCTTGCCGGCGCGGTATTCCTGCACGAACCCGATGGAGGTGTTCAACAGCACCAGCAGTACGAGCACGGCGGAGGTCAGCGTGTCGCCGAGGTAGCCGGTGATCGCCGCGCACGCGAGCAGCAGAACGATCATCCAGTCCTTGAACTGGTGGAGATAGCGCAGCAGCATCGATTCCTGCTGCACCTGCACGATCACGTTGTCGCCGAACAGTGCGCGGTGCCGGGCCACCTCGGCATCGGTCAGCCCGGTGCGGCGCGTCTCGAATCGCGCCAGCACGTCAGGTTCGGTGTCACGATAGGCGTCACCGGCTGCGATCGCCGCAACGACCTGGTCGGTGCTCGGCGGCGAGGCGTTGTCGCCGTGTGCTGCGGTGCTCTCCTGCATGCCAACTCCCCGGGTCAGGGGTTGCGGTGGGAATCCGTCGACCCGTATTTCTACAGTGAGCCTACCGAGAGCCGGCCGGGTTCAAGCATGGGCGCGGCCTACTCCTCGAAGCTGTTCACCATCGCGAAGGCGGCGCGTTCCAGATAGTCCCAGAGGATGCCCTGCTGCAGCGGCGGCAGATTGGCTGCTTCCACGGCAACTTTCATGTGGGCGAGCCAGCGGTCGCGGGCATCCGGATTGACCTTGAACGGCACGTGCCGCTGGCGCAGGCGCGGGTGGCCGCGTTGCTCGCTGTAGGTGCCCGGACCGCCCCAGAACTGTTCGAGGAACATGACCAGGCGGTGTTCGGCCGGTCCGAGGTCGTCCTCGGGATACATCGGCTTCAAAACAGGGTCGGTGGCCACTCCCACGTAGAAGTCGTGCACGAGCTTCTCGAAGAACGGCGTCCCGCCGACCTCGTCGAAGAATGTCGGCACCACGACCGCACCGTTCTCTCCTTCGCGCAGGTGCACGCCGGCAGGGGCGGTCGGCTGGTCGGTCGGGTGTCGTTCAGTTGTCACGTGGTGCGGCTTTCTGCTCGAGGCGTGATGCGTGGTTACTTCAGGCTAGTCAATGCCGTCGCCACGAGTTTCCGGGTCCGGCGGTTTCATTGGAGCCGGAACATTCTTCGGCTTGGCCTTGCGCGGCCCGCGGGGCTTACGCACCGACACGGGGCCGGTACGTACGCCGGCCATGACATCGGGCACGGCGGCTGCGGCCTCTTCGGCAGCGTCCAGAGCACCCTCGGCGGGTTCAACGGCAGAGCCGTCAATGGTGCCGTCGCCGGTGGTCATGACCACACTGTTGAGCGGGGTGAGCGGCACTCCCATGCCGTCGAGGGCCTTTTTCATGTGCAGGCGCAGGTCGCGGGCGAAGTCCCACTTGGCCGATACCCGGGTCTTGACAACGAGGCGGGTGACGAGGGCTTCGGCGCTGATCGACTCGAGGCCCCAGATCTCAGGTTTTTCGAGGATGAACGCACGCCACTTGCGGCTCGAGGCGAGGGCGCTGGCCACGCGCAACAGTTCGTCCTGCACGGCTTCGACGTCGGAGCTGTAGGGGATGGCAAGGTCGATGATGACGCGGGCCCAGCCTTGTGACATGTTACCGACGCGCAGAATCTCGCCGTTGCGCACGAACCAGAGGGTGCCGTCGACGTCGCGCACCTGCGTGATGCGAATTCCGACCGTTTCGACGACACCGGATGCGAAGCCCACGTCGACGATGTCGCCCACGCCGATCTGATCCTCGACGACCATGAACAGGCCGTTCAGAATGTCCTTGACGATGTTCTGCGCACCGAAACCGAGGCCGGCACCGATCGCTGCCGTGAGCAGGGCGAATGAGCCGAGAATGTCCTTGTTCAGGGTGGTGACGATGAGCAGCAGCGCCGTGATCAGAATGAACACGTTGACGATGTTCGCCAGCACCGCGCCGAGCGTGCGGGAGCGCTGCACGACCCGCACCGCGGCCAGCGGCGACACGTTCAGCGCCTGGGTGTCGTCGACCTTCTGGTTTTTCTTGACGCCCGAGACAATCTGCTGCACGACCCGCCGAATGACATATTGCAGGGCCCAGCGCACGGCGAAGGCGATGATGACGATCATCGCGACGGCGAAGATCTTCTCCAGGTAGACGGTCCACGTAATTTGAGCGAAGTAGGTGCCGAGGTCGGCCCAGAATGTTTCCCAGTTCATATCAGAGCCAGTCTACCGAGGGGCTTTGGCGTCACCCGTGAAGTGGCTTCGGCCGGGGCTGCAGACCCGGCCGTGCGGCCGGCGTGACCCGGTGCCTGCAACGCAGCCAGTGGCATCCGCCCAGTTTGCGTGGAGTTTGCTGTGAACGGCGCGATGCACGAAACCCCGCGACCGGCCGGGGCCGATCGCGGGGTTGTCTGCCGTGGTGAGCTACTCGGCGTCGCGCGCCTGCACCCGAAGCGACCGCTCGACCCCGGCGAGGTTCTCCACCACCAGGCGGCGCAGCGCGGCCGGCTCCGGGTTGGCGTCGAGCCAGGCTTGCGTCGCGTCGGCGAGGGCCTGGTTGTTCAGCGGTGCCGGGTAGAGGCCGATGACGAGCTTCTCGCCGATCGAGAAGCTCCGCGCCTCCCACACCGCCTGCAGCATGTCGAAGTAGGTCGTGACGAACGGCTCGAGCAGCTTCGCATCGTTGACCCGCAGGAATCCAGCGGCCGTCGTGCGCACGATCGTCGTCGCGGCCGTGTCCACGTCGATGAGCGATGACCAGGCTGCCTGCTTGCCCTCCGCGGTGGGCAGGGCAGCTCGGGCCAGGGCAGCCGACTGAGCTCCGGTGGCCGTGTTGTCGGCGTCGAGCGCGGCATCGATCTCGGTGGCGTCGGCACGCCCACCGGCCACGAGGGCGGTGAGCAGCTCCCAGGCGAGGTCGGTGTCGACCGTGAGTCCCTCGAGCAGGGTCTCGCCCGAGCGCAAAGCGGCCACCTGGTCGAGCTGCGCGGGGGTGGCCGCGACGGCGGCGAAGAACTTCACGAACTGGAATTGAGCGTCGCTGCCGGCTGCCGCGCCCAGCGCGAGCGTCCAGAGGGCGTCGGCCACCTCGGTGGTCACGGCGTCGCGATGCGGCTGCGCCACATAGTAGCTCGCGGTGAGCACAACCTGGCCGAGCACGGTGCGCAGGGTGGTCGACTCGGTTTCGGTGGCGACGTTGTTCAGCACCAGGCGCACGAAGTCGCGGGCCGTGGTTTCGGCGTCGCGGGTGGCGTCCCAGATCGAACCCCAGACCAGGGCGCGGGCGAGTGGGCTCGAAATTTCGGCGAGGTGTTCGAGGGCGACGGCCTGCGAGGCCGGGTCGAGGCGCACCTTGGCGTAGCTCAGGTCGTCGTCGTTGAGCAGGATCAGGTCGGCGCGGTCGCGGCCGACGAGAGCGGGGACATCCGTTCGGGGGCCGTCGACGTCGAGCTCGACCCGATGGGTGCGCACCAGCTGGTGGGCATCGTTGAAGGTATAGAAGCCGATCGCGAGGCGGTGCGGGCGAAGGGTGGGGTACTCGGCGGCGGCGCTCTGCAGTACGGCGAAGCCGGTGATCCGGCCGGCCGCGTCGACGGTGATCTCGGGGCGCAGGGTGTTGACGCCGGCGGTTTCCAGCCACAGCGCGGCCCATTCGCCGAGGTCGCGGCCGCTGGCCAGTTCGAGCTCGACCAGCAGGTCGCGCAGCTCGGTGTTGCCCCACTGGTGCTTCTGAAAGTAGGAGCCGACGCCGGTGAAGAAGGCATCGATGCCCACCCAGGCGGCGAGTTGCTTGAGCACGGAGCCGCCCTTGGCGTAGGTGATGCCGTCGAAGTTGACCAGAACGTCGTCGAGGTCGCGGATGGTGGCGACGACGGGGTGGGTCGAGGGCAGCTGGTCCTGCTTGTAGGCCCAGCTCTTCTCCATCACGGCGAAGGTGGTCCAGGCTTCGTGCCACTCGGTGGCTTCGGCGGTGGCGATGGTCGACGCCCACTCGGCGAAGCTCTCGTTGAGCCAGAGGTCGTTCCACCAGGTCATGGTGACGAGGTCGCCGAACCACATGTGGGCGAGCTCGTGCAGAATCGTCACGACGCGGCGTTCCTTGATGGCGTCGGTCACCTTGGAGCGAAAGATGTAGGTTTCGGTGAAGGTGACCGCGCCGGCGTTTTCCATGGCGCCGGCGTTGAACTCCGGCACGAACAGTTGGTCGTACTTGTCGAACGGGTAGGCGTAGCCGAATTTCTCCTCGTAGTAGGCGAAGCCCTGGCGGGTCTTCGCGAGGATGTAGTCGGCGTCGAGGTATTCGCTAAGGCTCTTGCGGCTGAACACGCCGAGCGGAATGGTGCGTCCGTCGCTCGACGTGAGTTCGCTGCGTACGACGGCGTAGGGGCCGGCGATGAGCGCGGTGATGTAGCTCGAGATCACGTGGGTCGGTTCGAACGCCCAGGTGCTGGCACCGTTGCCGGCGTCGATCGGCGTGGGCGTGGTGGAGTTGGAGACGACCTGCCACTCCCGCGGCGCCGTGACGGTGAAGGAGAATTTAGCCTTCAGGTCGGGTTGCTCGAACACCGCGAACACCCGGCGGGAGTCGGGCACCTCGAACTGGCTGTACAGGTAGACCTCGTCGTCGACCGGGTCGACGAAGCGGTGCAGGCCCTCACCGGTGTTGGTATAAAGCGCGTCAGCGACGACGACCAGCTCGTTCTCGGCCTGCAGGTCGTGCAGCTGAATGCGGATGCCGTCACTCACCGCGGCCGCATCGAGCGCTGCGCCGTTGAGGGTCACCGAGTAAACCCGCGCGGTGATGGCGTCAATGAAGGTGGAGGCGCCTGCGGTGGCACTAAAGCGCACCGTGGTCGTGCTGCCGAACGTCGTGGGACCGGTGGTGAGATCGAGCACAACGTTGTAGCTCGCTACGGTGACCAGCGCGGCGCGCTCGGTCGCTTCGATGCGGGTGAGGTTTTCTCCAGGCAACTTAGTTCTCCAATTCGATTCACGATTGTGAGGCTTTGGCACTCGTGGCGCCATCGCACCCCGCAAGCCTAACCATGATTACGATGTGCCCATGAGAGAGAACACTGATCCAACGGTTGCCACGAGCGCCCGCTACCGGGCCTTCGCCGAGCGTGAAGCGCGCGGAATGAGCGCCTGCTACGAGGGGTGGGCCGCCGGCGTGGCAACGACCCCGAGAACGCGACGCTGATCGATCGGCTGCCGCCGGTGAAGTGACAACCGAACCTGATGTTCAGTGCGGCTCGGCTGCACGGGGCAAACACGCCCGGTCAATTGAAAGGAATAAAATCCTCTAAACTGGCGATAAGGGTCACTCGACCCGGCGAAGGAGAAAAGTCCATGACTGCCGAAACGATCAACCTGTCTGTCAGCCGACCCGGTGCCGGGCCCGACGCCGCACCCGCCAACGCTCCCGCCGCACACGCGTGCGCCTGCGGCCACGACGACGCCGAGACCATCGTTCTCGACAGTCGCCCGATCCCGCACGCCATCCGCCATGCCACGATCTTCGGCGCACTCGGAGCCATCCAGCCCGGCTTCACCCTCGACCTGGTGGCCTCGCACAACCCGCTGCCGCTCCTCGGACAGCTCGAAGCCGCCCGCCCCGGCGATTTCGCCGTTTCCTACCTCGAAAGCGGACCCGAAACCTGGACCGTGCGCCTGACCCGCGCCAACTGACCCCGCCGCCAGCCTGACCTGACCATGCCGCCGATGACTACGCCGCCGACGACCACGCCGGGCTCTCTTCGACGAACCGGCAGCGCACGTGGCCCCGGTTCGCCGGCACGACCCAATGTCACCGCCCGGCTGGGCTTTCTTCTCCTCGGCGGCATCGCCCTGCTGGCCGGACTCGACGGCGCCCTATTGTTGCTCGGCCTTGCCGCGCCGATCGACGCCGTGCGGCTCAGCGCGGTGCACGGCCCGCTGATGGTGTTCGGTTTCGTGGGCACCGTTGTCGCGCTCGAACGAGCCGTGGCGGTGCGCCGCGGCTGGGCCTACTTCGCCCCCGGCCTGTTCGGCGGCGGGGGCATCGCCCTCATCTCACCGCTGCCCGTCATCGTGGGCCAGACCGCCCTGGTCGCCGGCAGCGCCCTGCTGCTGGCCATCTATGCCGAGATCTGGCGCAAGCAGGGCGCGGTATCCACCGCGGTGCAGGTGCTCGGCGCCCTCGCGGGACTGATGGCCACCATCTTCTGGCTGCGCGGCATCGGTATCCCGCAGCTCGCGCCACTGCTCATCCTCTACCTGGTGCTCACGATCGCCGGTGAGCGCCTCGAGCTGTCCCGTATTTCGCCCACCGTCAACCGCCGGGCTGAAGGGTGGATGCTCGGCATCAGCCTGAACCTCAGCTTCGGCTCGGTCGTGGCCCTGGTCTGGCCGGTCGCCGGCTACCCCCTGCTCGGTGCCGGGATGCTGGCCCTGGTGGGCTGGCTGTTCCGGCACGACGTGGCCACACGCCTGGTGCGGTCCACCGGGCTGCCCCGCTACATGGCCGGCTGCCTGCTGGCCGGCTATGGCTGGCTGCTTGTCGTCGGCGGTATCTGGTTGCTGCAGGGCCCGGTCTATTCCGGCCCCGCGTACGACGCCCTGATGCACGCCGTGTTCCTGGGCTTCGTGATGTCGATGATCATGGCGCACGCGCCCACCATCCTCCCCGCCGTGCTGCGCCGGCCGCTGCCCTACCGGCCGGTCATGTACCTGCCGGCGGTGCTGCTGCACGTGTCGCTGCTGGCCCGGGTGCTGCTCGGCGACACCTACGGTTGGCCGGTGCTGGTGCAGTGGGGCGGTGTGTTCAACATCGTCGCGGTGCTGCTGTTCGTGCTGATTGCCGTGCTCTCGGTGCTGCTTCCGAACGGAACCGGACTGCTCGCCGCGCCGCGCGGCACCACCGTACCGTCGAGCGCAGCCCTTCGGGGTTCACTGCTATGAAAGACAAGCTCTGGCACATCGTCTCCGGCAGCCTGGTGCCCGCCTGGCTCGCTGCCGCGGTGATTCTCACCCTGCTGCACCGCCAGGTGCCGTCGTCGGGCTGGCTGCTCGTGCACCTGCTGCTGCTCGGCGGGGTCAGCACGGCGATTCTCATCTGGAGTCAGCACTTCGCCGACACCCTGCTGCGGCGCAAAGCCCTCGGCCACCACTTTTCGCTCGGGCTGCGGCTGAGCATGCACACCGTTGGCGCTATCGCCCTGATGACGGGCATGGTCATCGGCTGGTACCCCCTCGTACTGGTCGGCGGCATCCTGGTGGGCCTGAACGCGCTCGCCCACGCCGCCGTGATCGTGGGCCAGACCCATGGTGCGATGCCCGGCCGGTTCGCCCCACTCGTGTGCTACTACGTAGTTAGCGCCGTGATGCTCGCCGGCGGCGTGACCCTCGGCATCCTGATGGCCCGGCTCGACGGCGGCGGTGAGGCCTACGAACGCCTGTTCATCGGCCACCTGGCTCTCAACCTGCTCGGCTGGGTTGGCCTCACCGTGATCGGAACCGTCGCGCTGCTCTGGCCCACGGTGCTGCACACCCGCGTCGAGGGTGCCACAGTGGCGGCTGGCCGCACCCTGACGGTGCTGGTCGGTGGTCTCGGGCTGCAACTCGTCGGCTGCCTGGCCGACCTGCGCCTGGTTGTGGCGTTCGGCGTTCTTGTGTACCTGGTAGCTCTGGGTCGAGTGCTCGGAGAGGGCCTCGGACACCTGCGCAAAGCGCCCGCCGTCACCTTCGCCGCCTGGAGCCTCGGTGTCGCGCAGATCTGGTTTGCGCTCTGCACCCTCGGTTTCGGGCTACAGGTGGCTCTCGCCCCCAGCTGGACGGCCGCGGCCGCCGGCGTCGAAACCCTCGTGCCCTACTTCGCGATCGGCTTCGCCGCCCAGATTTTACTCGGTGCCCTCAGCTACCTGGTGCCCGTAGCGCTCGGGGGCGGTCCTGCCGCCCTCAAAGCCACCGCGGCAGAGCTCGACCGGGGCGGACTCTTTCGGGTCGCGGTCGTCAATGGCGCCCTCGCGCTGTCGTTGCTGCCCGTCTCCAGCACTCTCACGGTGGCCTTGTCGATGCTGATCGTGGTCAGCCTGGCCAGTTTCCTGGTGTTGTTCACCCGTGCGCTGCGGGTCAACCGGCGGGTGCGCGCCCTGCCGCTCGTGCGCGTGGCGCCGGGCGAACGGCCGGTGCCGGGCGATCGGCCGCGCAGTACCGGGCGGATGCTCGCGGCGGCGAGCGCACTGCTGCTCACGGTGACCGTCGGCATTGTGATCGACCCGGCCTCGGTGGGCCTGTCGACGGTGTCGACCCAGGCCGCCGGATCCTCAGCCGGGGGCGCCCTGGCCATCACCGGGCAGACCACGACGGTGGCCGTCGACATGGTGGGCACCCGCTTCGTGCCCGACCGCATCGAGGTGCCGGTCGGCGATGAGCTGGTGATCACCCTCACCAATGGCGACGACATGGTGCACAACCTGGTCCTGGAATCCGGTCTGGTGTCGGGGTCACTCGACCCGGGCGCCGCCGAGACCGTGCACGTTGGCGTGATCGGCGCGAGCGTGGCCGGCTGGTGTTCGATCGCCGGGCATCGGCTGCTGGGCATGGAAATCAGCATCGTCGCCGTGGGCGCCGATAGCGCAGGCGCCGATAGCGCAGGCGCCGATAGCGCCGCCCATTCCGGCCACGGCTCCGCCACGACCGGGGCATCAGCCGCCGATGACCTCGATGCACTGGCTGAACCCGACGCTGCCTTCCGTGCGCGGGACGCCACACTGGAACCAGCCCCCCTCGCCACAACGCATCGGCGTACCCTCGTCGTACGGAACGTGGAGACCGAGGTGGCGCCCGGTGTCACCCAGATGCTCTGGACATTCAACGGCACCGCGCCCGGGCCCACCCTGCGCGGCACCGTCGGCGACGTCTTCGAGATCACACTCGTGAACGAGGGCACGCTCGGGCACTCGATCGACTTCCACGCCGGCGACATCGCGCCCGACTCCGTGATGCGCACCATCGCGCCGGGAGAGTCACTGGTCTACACCTTCACCGCCACCCGGTCGGGCATCTGGCTCTACCACTGCTCCACCATGCCTATGTCGGTGCACATCGCGAACGGCATGTTCGGTGCGGTGATCATCGACCCGCCCGGCCTGGCGGCGGTGGACCGCGAGTACCTCCTCGTGCAGTCCGAACTGTACCTCGGCGCTCAGGGCGGTGAAGTGGATGCCGCGAAGGTGGCGACGCAGTTCCCCGACGTCGTGGTCTTCAACGGGTACGCCAACCAATACGCCGCCCGACCGTTGAAGGCGAAGGCGGGAGAGACCGTGCGCGTCTGGGTGCTGGCCGCGGGGCCCAACGTGGGCAGCGCCTTCCACGTGGTGGGCGGTCAATTCTCCACCGTCTACAAGGAGGGCGACTACCTGCTGAAGGACGGCGGCCGCACCGGTACCGGCGGCTCCCAGGTGCTCGATCTCGCTGTTGCCCAGGGTGGGTTCGTCGAACTCAGCTTCACCCAGCCGGGCCACTACCCCTTCGTCAGCCACGTCATGTCGGACGCCGAGAAGGGCGCCCGCGGTATCTTCGAGGTGTTGCCGTAACCGGTACCGGGGCATCCGTCTCATACTGGCGCTGGCCGGTGAGCCGATCGCCCTGACCCAGCGCCCCAGCGGTCACTGCACCGGCTCGGCCGGGTTTGCGGGGGGCTCGTGAGGAGGTTCCCGCGTCGCGTCGTGCGCCGGCGCCGGCGGCGGCGCCGCCGACAATTGCGCTGCGCTTGCGGTGACCCAGCCGAACGAGGCTTCGCGCGTCATCACCAAACCGTGCCGTGGAACGTAGCTGCCTTCGTTCGGCCCATCGCTCGGCTCCTCATCGGGCTGCCAGCGCGGGGTGTCGCCACTGCTGGTGCCGAGGAGGCGTCGGGTGAGGGATTCACCGGCCGACAACAGGTCGTCGAGGGACGCCTGCAGGTCGGTGTCGTCGACCGTGCCTTCGCGCAGGGCGGCGCGGAGTACTGCCCGGCGAATGAGCTCCTTCGCAAACGACCCGGTCACGCCCTCCGCGCGGCCGGCCGCGGCGTCGAGGGCGGCCGGGCTGAACGGCAGGTTCTGCGCGTAGCGGCGGAACAGCCGCTCGCGTTCGGCCAGGGCGGGTAGGGGCACCTCCACGGCCAGATCGACGCGGCCGGGTCGTTCGGCGAGGGCGCGCTCGAGCACCTCGACCCGGTTCGTGGTCATGACGAACGCCACGTCAGCGTCACCGTCGAGCCCGTCGAGGGCGTCGAGCACCTCGAATAAAAGCGGCTGGGGCGTGGCGTTGCGTTGCATCGCGACCAGGTCGATGTCTTCCAGCACGACCATCGACGGCGCGAAGGTGCGTGCGATCTCGGCGGCCGCAGCGATGTGCACAATGCTGGACCCGGTGAGCAACACGGCGGTGATGCCCGGAGTTTCGCTCAGCAGGTGGCGCACGGTGAGGGTCTTGCCGGTGCCGGGAGGCCCGTAGAGCAGCACCCCGCGCTTCAAATGTTGCCCGGCAGCGAGTAAAACCTGGCGCTGCTCACCGATTCCGATGACGTGGTCGGTGATGGTGCTGAGGATGCTCTCCGGCAGCACAATGGCGGCGGCTGAAACCACGGGGCGTTCCAGAAAGGTGATTCCGGCTCCGGCCCCATACTCGGTCTGCACGAACGAGAGCACCTGCCCGCGCAGCACGCTGTGCTCGATCATGAGGCCGCGGAGGCGCTCGAGAAATGCCGTGACGGTTTCGGGCGACTCGGCCATAATCTCGAGTTCGGCCGTGTTGCGGCCGAATTGCGGGTTGGCGGCGCGTTGCAGCACCGCGATCGGCTGGCCCTCGAAGCGGATGAGCCTGAGGCCGAAGGAGACCACCTGGCGGGTCGACGTCGGTCCGGTGGCCCGGGCCGAGTAGTCCACCGGCCCGAGTCCGAAGCCCTGGAACGGGCTGGCCACGAGCTCCGACAAGCTCGAGTGAAAACGCTGTTGTCCACCGGAGACACCGCGGACGTTGCTTTGATCGAGACCGCCCAGGGTGGTCAGGGCCACGTCGGCGTCGACCAGGCGATGATCGGCGAGCGTCTCAGACACGACCGGCAACGTCGACGCGTTCGCTCCCAGAAACTCGCTGATCGCGTCGCCGAGGGGAGACAGTCCGGACGGGTTCTGGGCATCCGCTGTCGCCACGACGCGCTCTATGAACTTCTTGAACGAGCGCACGACGTCGCGGTCGAAAGTGTCCTCGATCATGGTGCGTTCCTCCCTGGTGCCCGATGATCTGCACCGGATGGTGCCAATCGTAGGGCGCACCAACACGGTCAGAGACCCGCTGGCGCCTGTCGGACGGTTATCAGGAGCCAGGTGACGCTGCTGAGCACGACTGCCGCGATGACACCAATCGGGGCGAGAATGCTCCATACCGGCGACTGCCCGCTGACGGCCTGCGCAACGGGAGTCAGGACAATTGGCACGCAGGTGAGGACCATGAAGATGAGGAACGGAGCGGTCGCGCGCGAGGCAAACGGGTTTTCTCGCAGCAGCCCGATCCCCACGTAGAACGCCGACGGCAGGAAGAAGATGTAGTCGAGTGTGTGGACCGGATTGGTGGGCAGGTTCATGTCGGTTGAGCTCTGCTGGGTCGTTCGGCCGAGTAAGGCGGGCAGATCCTCCCTGAGCCAGATCAGCGCGAACAATCCGGCCACGATCAGCAACACCCACGCGGCGACGCTGGTCGCCCGATGGCTGCGAAACCGGGCGGTGCTCGTAGCATCGGTAAGGGTGCGCACGCCGCCGATGAGTGCGAACAGGCTCAAGCCCAGAACCGCCGTCCAGAGCGGATAGAGCGGCCCGAACGGAACGGAGAACGCGTAGATTACGTAGTTGTAGACAGTAAAGGCCAGCACACCAAGCCAGATCAGGTGAGCGCGGACAGACCCGCGGAGCGCCAGAACCGCACTGACGGCGAGCATCGGGGCAGCGACGATGAGATTCGCCGCGTCCTGGGCGAGAGCCTGCGGGAGAAACACCGGAGTGAGCTGGTCGTAGACAGCGCTGTTGGCGAGGGTCAGGATGCTGCCGCCCCAAGCGAGCAGGGCAGCGGCAATCGAGAGCCACAGCGAGCGATGTGACTGGGTCAGCCGAGCGCTTGTGTCGGTGCGGTGAGCCGTAGTCGGCAGCGAATCAGCAGTCATTCCTTCTCCTCCAGGGACCTGCGACCTTGGGTATTCGGGCCGAGGTCTTGCTACCCATTCTCACGCCAATCAATGCTCACCAGCAGGGCCGTTCGACCCCTCTCGCTGCTGCGGAAATTGTGATCATCCTGTGCTGGCGGTCTGCCGGCTGAGGCGTAGCCTGCGGTCAGCCTGGCAGTGGCGACTTTTCGCTCGTGACCTGTGCTTTCCTCGACAGATTACGGGCTTTTGCATCGCCATACCGTAATGAATCCCAAAGTGGTATGCTGACGCGCATGAGCCGACAGATCGCGGTACGCCTGCCCGACGACATCGTGGACTACCTGGACCGAGCGGTGACCGAGGGCCGCGACAGCAGCCGCGCCGCTGTGATCACCCGGGCCCTCGAACGAGAACGTCGCCGCGAGATTGCACTGCGTGATGTGCGCATTCTGTCCGAGCAGCCGACAATCCGTGACGACCTGGACGACCTCGCACGCTACGGCGCGATCATTCCGTCGGACCTCGCGTGATGATGCGCGCGATTCACATTGCGCACCTCGACAAGGCACGGCCGGTTCTCGTGCTCACCCGTGAGCTCGTGCGCCCGCACCTCACGCGGGTGACGGTCGCCCCCATCACCAGCACCGTGCGCGGACTGTCCACCGAAGTTTCGGTCGGCCCGGCGAACGGCCTCGACCAGAACTGCGTCGTGAGCTGCGATAACATCGTGACCATCCCGGTGGCCAGCCTCGGCCGCCAAATCGGATTTCTACTGCCGCGCCAGGAGCCACAGCTCAGCGCCGCCATTCACACGGCGTTCGACCTCGACTGAGGGTTACCAGGCGCCGGGCTGGTAATCCTTGAGAAAGACGCCGTAGAGGTCTTCACCGGCCTCGCCGCGCACGATCGGGTCGTACACCCGGGCGGCGCCGTCGACCAGGTCGAGCGGGGCATGAAAACCCTCCTCGGCCAGGCGCACCTTGGTGGGATGCGGTCGTTCGTCGGTGATCCAGCCGGTGTCGACGCTCGTCATGAGAATGCCGTCGACGAGCATCTCCTTCGCACTCGTGCGGGTGAGCATATTGAGCGCGGCCTTGGCCATGTTGGTGTGCGGGTGACCGGGGCCCTTGTAACCGCGGCCGAACACACCCTCCATCGCCGAGACGTTCACGATATAGGTGCGGCGGGCAGCGGATGCTGTCAGCGACGCCCGCAGGCGGCTCACCAGCAAAAATGGTGCCGTCGTATTGCACAGCTGCACTTCGAGCATCTCGAGCGGATCGACGTCTTCGACGTTTGCGGTCCAGCTGTTCACCTCGTGCAGATCGGGCACGAGCCCGCCGGCGTCGATCGCGGTGCCGGCGGCGAGGCGTTCGAGCGATGACGAGCCGGCCGCGAGGGCGAGGCGGGTGAGGTCATCCGCGGTGAGTGCACCGGCGCCAGAGGCACCGGCGAGGAGCGGATGCCCGGAGACCGACGCGGCGAGGGCCAGCGGATGCGCATCATTCGTGTGCCCGAACGAGACGATCTCGGGCAGCGGGCCGTCGGGCAGCGGGGAATCCTCGGCTTCAACCAGGGGGGAGTACGAGCCGCGCGAGCGCCGCACGGTCTGCGCGGCGTTGTTGATGAGAATGTCGAGGGGGCCCTGGGCTGCAACCGAATCGGCGAGGGCAATCACCTGGGCCGGGTCGCGCAGGTCGATGCCGACGATGCGCAGGCGGTGCAGCCAGTCGTTGGAATCGTCCATCGCAGCGAACCGGCGAACGGCATCGCGCGGAAACCGGGTGGTGACGGTGGTGTGGGCGCCGTCGCGCAGCAGGCGCAGGGCGATGTACATGCCGATCTTGGCGCGGCCACCGGTGAGCAGGGCGCGCTTGCCGGTGAGGTCGGTGCGGGCATCGCGTTTGGCGTGGCTCATGAGCGCGCAGCTCGGGCAGAGCTGGTGGTAGAAGGCGTCGACGACGGTGTACTTCTGCTTGCAGATGTAGCAGGCGCGGGGAACGAGCAGTTCGCCGGCCGTGGCCGCGCTCGTGCCGAGCGAGAGCTGGGCGCCGCGGGTCTCGTCGTCGATGCGAGTGGGGGCGCCGGTGGCCGTGGCGGCGATCACACTGCGGTCGGCGTCCGCGATGATGGCGCGCTTCTCGAGGCGCCGCGACATCTTGACCGACTTGAACATCTTGGCGGTAGCTTGGCGCACGGTGACGAAGTCGGTGCTGTCCGGATCCACGTCGCTGAGCGAGGCGAGTACCCGCAGGGTCACTTCGAGGTCGTGCGGGTCGATTCCGGCAAACTCGGTTCCGGGTTCGGCTGCGCTCGTTTCGGCCGCGGTGGAGGGCGCAGTGTTGGGGGGCGCGGAGGTCATCCGCAAATTCTACGCGGGCCGACTGGGAGCATCCGTTTCGAACAACGACAAACGGGCGCGCGCGACCGAAGCCGCGCACGCCCGCAGGCAATTACTGAACTAGAGCCTGGCCGGTTCCTGAATGGGTAGGGCGTTGGTCGGCGGCTCGAAGGTATGGTCGAACGGCATCTCGTCGGTGTCGAGCAGGGGGTTGTCGTCCTGCGTCTTGACCAGTTCGTGCGCTTCCTCGTGGGTGTTGACGCTCGGCATCGAACCCGGGAGTGGGCGGTTGGCCGATTCCTTGAGAAAGTAGATGGCGATCGCCCCGATCAGCGAGGTGCCCATCAGGTAGAAGGCCGGCATCAGGTCGTTGCCGGTGCCCACGATGAGCGCCGCGATGATGAACGGCGTGGTTCCACCGAAAATGGCCACGGCGAAGTTGTAGGAGATGCCCATCGCGCCGTAACGGCTCGCCGTCGGGAACAGCGCCGGCAGGGCTGAAGCCAGGTTGGAGACGTAGAAGGTGACCGGGAACGCGATGAGCGCCAGGCCGAGCAGGGTCGACCAGATCTCACCGATGCCGATCAGCAGGAATGCCGGGTACGACAGCACGACGGTGCTGATCGCACCGATCCACAGCACCGGGCGACGCCCGATGCGGTCGGACAGCCGGCCGGCCAGCGGGATGCATAGGGCCATGACCACGAGAATCGGAATGGTCAGCGCTGTACCGTGCAACTCGTCGTACCCCTTGTTCTCGGTGAGATAGGTGGGCATGTACGAGGTGAGGGCGTAGCCAACAGTGTTCGCCGCGGCCACCAGGATCATCGCGATGATGATGTTGCGCCAGTACGCCTTGAAAATGGCAATCGGGCCCTTGGGAGTGTCGGCTGTCGCGCCGACCGGGTTCTTCTGGGCTTCCTCCTGCGCGTCGAGGGTGGCCTGGAAGGCCGGCGACTCGTCGATCTTCATGCGGAAGTAGATGGCGATAAGGCCGAGCGGACCGGCGATGAGGAACGGGATACGCCAGCCCCACGCCTCCATGATGTCCTGCCCGAGGGTGAGCTGCAGCACCGAGACCAGTGAGGCTCCGATGGCGAACCCGAGATAACTGCCCATGTCGAGGAAGCTCGCGAAGTAGCCGCGCTGCGTGTCGGGGGCGTGCTCGCTGACGAAGGTCGTTGCGCCGGCGTACTCGCCGCCGGTTGAGAAGCCCTGGACGAGTTTGACGAACACCAGCAAGACCGCGGCCCAGACGCCGACCTGAGCGTAGCCGGGCAGCAGCCCGACGGCGAAGGTCGAGGCGGCCATCAGGATCAGGGTGGTGGCGAGCACCTTCTGGCGGCCGATTCGGTCGCCGAGCCAGCCGAAGAACACCCCGCCGAGCGGGCGGGCGAAGAAGGTCGCGGCGAAGGTTCCGAGCAGAAACAGGGTTTGAACGGATGCGTCCGCCTCCGGCAGGAAGACCGGACCCATGGTGGTGATGAGGTACCCGAAGATACCTACGTCATACCATTCCATGGTGTTTCCCACGATGGTGCCGCCGAGGGCGCGCTTCATGATGGGCTTGTCGACGACGTTGACGTCGGAGACCGCGATGCGGCGGCGGCGGAGGGTCCTTGCGGGCTTGCCCCGTGCTGCCCCGGCGCTAGTGGCGCCGGAATTCAGGTTGGACGTGCTTCGGTCAGTGGGCATGTGAATTTCTCCCGGGGAGATATTGTGCTGCGAAGACAAAGCTGTACTGCGTGGTGCAGTTTTTTTTCAACCCAGCCACAATACCCCCTCATGGGGGACATTGCCCAAACGGCATTCTCAGGAATGGGGATGCGGGAGCCCCGCTGGCCCCGCTTAGGCTGGTCGCATGACTGATTCCGTTGACTTCTGGTTTGACCCGTCGTGCCCCTGGGCCTGGATGACTTCGCGTTGGGTCGACGAGGTCGCCCGACTGCGCGATTTCGAGGTGACCTGGCACGTGATGAGCCTTGCCGTCCTCAATGAAGATCAGGACGTGAGCGCGGAATACGCGGCGTTCTTTCCGCGGGCGCTGAAGTACACCCGCCTCGTGGCCGCCGCTGGTGAGCTGCACGGCCAAAAGATGGTCAAGGCACTCTATGACGCCCTCGGCGTCCTCATTCACCCCGGGGGCAGCGTTGATGCTGACGAGGTCATCCTGGCCGCGCTCGCCGAGGTCGGCCTGCCCGCTGACTTCGCCGCCTTCGCCGACAGCGATGAGTACGACCGGGAGATGCGGGCGAGTCACTTCGACGGCATCAACCGCGTCGGCCAGGACGTCGGAACCCCGGTGATCGCCGTCAACGGCGTGGCCTTCTTCGGCCCCGTCATCTCCCCGGCACCGATGGGCGATGCGGCCCTCGCGCTCTGGGACGGCGTCGTGGCCCTCGCCAATTACGACGGATTCTTCGAGCTCAAGCGCAGTCGCATCCGGGAGCCGATTTTCGCGGAGGTCGTCGGCACTAAATAGACTGCTCTTATGCGCATCCATATCGCCACGGACCATGCCGGACTCGACCTCAGCCACCACCTGATCACGCACCTGCGTGCAGCCGGCCACGAGGTCATCGACCACGGGCCGCAGACGTACGACGCCCTCGACGACTACCCGGCCTTCTGCATCAACGCCGCGCAGGCCACCGTCGACGACCGGGAGAGCGGCATCGAAGCGCTCGGCATCGTATTCGGCGGCTCGGGCAATGGTGAGCAGATGGCCGCCAACAAGGTGTCCGGCGCCCGCGCCGCCCTGGTCTGGAACCTCTCCACCGCCCGGCTGGCCCGGGAACACAACGACGCCAACATCATCTCGATCGGCGCCCGCGAGCACACCATCGGGGAGGCCACCGGCTTCATCGACGCCTTCATTGCCGAGCCGTTCAGCGAGGAGGAGCGGCACGTGCGTCGCATCCGTCAGCTGGCGGAGTATGAAACCAGCGGAACCATCGTCGGCAAGAACGTCGACGAAAAGTGATCTGAGGTGCCAGAGGGTCATTCCGTTCACCGCATCACCCGACAGTTCCAACGCAATTTCGTCGGCCACCGGGTCACGGTCAGTTCGCCGCAGGGCCGGTTCGTGACCGGTGCCGCTCAACTGACCGGGCACACGGTGACGGATGCCCGCGCCGTCGGCAAGCAGATGTTCCTGGAGTTCGACCACGGACTGTGGTTGCGCATCCACTTGGGAATGTACGGCGCCTGGGATTTCAGCGGAGACATCCTCATGGATGCCACGATGGCCGCGGCCAACGGCCGGATGGGCCAGACCAACCAGCACGGCACCGATCTTTCAGCGGATGCCCCAACCTTCGACCAGAACGGCGAGAACTCGATCTTCAGTATCGGGGCGCCGCGCCGCACCCGGGTGCGCATGTCGGAGCAGGAAAAGGAGATCGACCTCGCCGACACCTTTCCGCCCGAGCCGGTCGGCCAGGTGCGGGTGCGCCTGCTCAGCGACACGGTCTGCGCCGACCTGCGCGGACCGACTGCGTGCGAGGTGCTTGACCCGGCCCAGGTCGAGGCCGTCATCGCCAAACTCGGACCCGACCCGGAACTGGACAACAGTCCGGAAGCCGAAGCGCGGTTCGTGAGTGTTGTGCGCAGGAAGCCGGCGCCGATCGGCCGCCTGCTGATGGATCAGACCGTGGTCAGCGGCATCGGAAACGTCTACCGGGCCGAGATGCTCTTTCGGGCCGGCCTCAACCCGCACGCTCCCGGCAAGTCTTTGAGCGACGAGGTTGTGCGCGCGCTCTGGCAGGACTGGGCCCACCTGCTGCACATCGGCGTTGCGACCGGGCAGATGATGACCATGGACAAGCTCGAGGGCGATACCTATCGGCTGGCCATGAAGAATCGCGCCGACCGGCACTGGGTGTACAAGCGGGAAGGCCTGCCCTGCCGGGTCTGCGGAACGCACATCGTGCTCGAAGAGATGGCCGCCCGCAAGCTGTACTGGTGCCCGCGGTGCCAGGCCTGAAGCACTCGCTGGGAACCGGCGTGGTGTGAGCGCATCAGGCGGGCTGCGAAAATAGAGTCATGCTCCCGTCTCGCTTTGTGCGCCCCCGCCGTCGTGTTGCCACCCTGATCAGTGGTGGTCTGATCGGCACGGTCGTGCTGGCCGTGGGCTTGACCGCCTGCTCGACCGACACTGGCGCCGGCGTGATCGACACCGTCGGCACGATCGACTTTGTGAACCCGCTCGCCATCCCGCCGCTGGCTGAATCGACCGTCAACGCTGACGGAGAGCGAGTCTTCGACCTCACGGCCGAATCGGGGACAACCGAGTTCACGTCGGGCGTTGACACCGACACCTGGGGCTACAACGGCAGCTACCTCGGCCCCACACTCGTCGCCGCCCGGGGGGAGGACGTGCGCATCAATGTCGCGAACGATCTGAGGGAGGCCACCACCGTGCACTGGCATGGCATGAGCCTGCCCGCCGAGATGGACGGTGGCCCGCACCAGATGGTCGAACCGGGCGCCACCTGGAGCCCGAACTTCACCATCGACCAGCCCGCAGCGACCCTGTGGTACCACCCGCACCCCGACGGAAAGACGGAACACCAGGTCGAAATGGGCCTGGCCGGTCTCTTCCTGGTGCAGGACGACGAGGAAGCAGCGCTCACCCTGCCCCGCACCTACGGTGTCGACGACATTCCCGTGGTCGTGCAGGACCGCCGTTTCGATGACGACGGTCAATTCGTCACCGACGTGCGCGGCTACATCGGGCCGATCGGCGACCAGCTGCTGGTCAACGGAACCCTCGCGCCCTACCTCGATGTCACGTCCGAGGTGGTGCGGCTTCGCCTGGTCAATGGATCCACGTCGCGAATGTATGACTTCGGGCTCAGCGACGGCCGGTCCTTCGACCTGATCGCGACCGACGGGGGACTGCTCGCGGAGGCGGCGCCGATGGACGGCATCCGTTTGTCACCGGGGGAGCGTGCCGAGATTCTCGTGCAGGTCACCCCGGGCGAGACGGTAAATCTACAGTCCACCCCGCCCGACCTCGGCACCTCGGCCAGTGCCGCCACCCGCAACGCCGGCGACGACACGCTCGACGTGCTGGAGCTGCGCGCCGCCGCCACGCTCAGCAGCATCGGCGCCCCCTCGACCACCCTCGCCGCCATGGAACCGTTGCGGAAAGCGGATGCCTCCGCCGACCGCTCCTTCACCCTCAACGGCTACACGATCAACAACCGCTTGATGGACATGACGCGCATCGATGAGACCGTCGAGGCCGGCGCCACCGAGGTGTGGACCGTTGACAACGCCATGCCGTTGCCGCACAACTTTCACGTGCACGCCGTGCAGTTTCAGGTGCTGCGGGTAGGTACCGAGCCACCGCCGGCCGAACTCTCGGGCTGGAAAGACACGATCTACCTCGAGCCGGGGGTGCGCTATGAACTGATCATGCAGTTCGCTGAGTACACCGATCCCGACTTTCCGTACATGTTCCACTGCCACATGCTGGCGCACGAAGATGCCGGAATGATGGGCCAGTTCGTCGTCGTCAAGCCGGGAGAGCAGGCCGGCACCCCGCCGACCGCTCACGACGCGAGGGTGCCTCAATCGAACCTGGCCGTCGGCAGCGGGCCGCGCGCGCTGTCGCCGGCCCACGGGCACTAGCGGATTAAACAGCGAAAGCCGTCAGCAGAAGCTGGCGGCTTTCGCAATTCGACGTTGTCCTTACGGTCGATACAGAGGGGTCGACGGGAATCGAACCCGCGTCATAAGTTTGGAAAACTCAGGCTCTACCATTGAGCTACGACCCCACGCCCAACATTCGGGCACTGGGATAGCGTAGTACAAGAAACCGGGTGCCGGATGCCAGGGGGCGCGCATCCGCTCGAATGGCGTGCATTAGACTGGTTGAGGTCAATCCGCCTGTCGCGAGCGTTCTCACGCGCCAGCAGGTTGGCTCCCCAGTTATCAGTACCAGCGGATTGAAAGATCCGGGGCGTAGCTCAGCTTGGTAGAGCGCTCGTTTTGGGGGCGAGAAGTCGCAGGTTCAACTCCTGTCGCCCCGACATTACCCGCAGCACACCGTTTCAATACACAGGAGAGTCTCGAGTGAAGTCCACGGTCGAAAAACTGAGCCCCACGCGCGCCAAGCTCACCATCACGGTGAGCCCAGCAGAGCTGAAGCCAGCCATCACCCACGCCTACGGCCACATCGCCGAAGACATCAACATCCCGGGTTTCCGTAAGGGAAAAATCCCGCCGGCCATCATCGACCAGCGCGTCGGCAAGGCTGCCGTTCTGGAACACGCCGTCAACGAGGGTCTCGACGGTTTCTACCGCGCGGCCGTCGAAGAGAACAAGCTGCGCCCGCTGGGCCGTCCAGAGGCCGACATCGTCGAATGGCCGAGCAACACCGACTTCTCCGGTGACCTGCTCCTCGCCATCGAGGTTGACGTGCGCCCCGAGATCGACCTGCCCGACTACGCCGGCCTCAAGCTCACTGTCGACGCCGTCGAGGTGTCCGACGACGAAGTTGCCGAGGAACTCGACAAGCTGCGCAGCCGCTTCGGCACGCTCATCACGGTTGACCGCCCCGCCAAGACCGGTGACTTCGCCCAGATCGACCTGAACGCCGCGATCGACGGCGAAGAGGTCGACACCGCGAGCGGCATCTCCTACGAGGTCGGCTCCGGCGACCTCATCGACGGCATCGACGAGGCCCTCGACTCGCTCAGCGCCGGCGAGACCACCACCTTCAACTCCGACCTCATGGGCGGAGACCACGAGGGTGAGACGGCCGAGATCACGATCACGGTCATCGCCGTCAAGGAACGCGAACTTCCCGCCGCTGACGACGACTTCGCTCAGATCTCGAGCGAGTTCGACACCATCGCCGAGCTCACCGAGAGCCTCAAGGTTCAGGTGGAACAGAACAAGGCCTTCGGCCAGGGCAGCCAGGCCCGCGAGCGTCTCATTGAGACGCTCCTCGGCTCGGTCGAGGTTCCGATCCCCGCCGCGATCATCCTCGACGAGGTCAACCGCCACCTCGAGGGCGAAAGCCGCCTCGAAGACGACACCCACCGCGCCGAGGTCACCGAAGCCAGCGAGAAGACCTTCCGTCAGCAGATTCTGCTCGACACGATCGCCGAAGCCGAGCAGGTCAAGGTCAGCCAGGACGAGCTCACCCAGTACCTCATCCAGGGCGCCAGCCAGTACGGCATGGACCCGAGCGAATTCGTGCAGACCCTCAACACCAACGGCCAGATCCCGTCGATGGTGGCCGAAGTCGCCCGCAACAAGGCCCTCGCCATCGCCCTGGGCAAGGCCGAGGTCGTTGACTCCAACGGCAAGCCGGTCGACCTGAGCGCGTTCACCGGCCCGGTCGACGACGTCACCGACGCCGAGCCGGTTGTTGAAGCGGATGCCGCTGCCGGCGACGCCGAGGCAGCTCCGGTCGCTGACGCTGACGCTGACGCCGAGGTTGAAGAGAAGCCCAAGAAGAAGAAGGCCGCTGCCAAGAAGTAGCGTTTGCAGCAGTACCGCCTGATGGCGGGCACGGGCCGACTGGATTCACTCCAGTCGGCCTTCTGCATGCTGCAGGAGCCGTGCGCGGCATCCGGTTATCTGCCGAGGGCGAACAGAGCCGTTTTCGCTCGCGCGCTCCGATAGATTCATTGAGAAGCGACAACTGAAACGGAGCACGACATGGCCGACCCGACACCCACCAACGGTGTATTTGACCGACTGCTGAAGGACCGCATCATCTGGCTCGGCTCAGAGGTCCGTGACGAAAACGCGAACGAGATCTGCGCGAAGATCCTCCTGCTGGCAGCGGAAGATTCCAAACGCGACATCTACCTCTACATCAACTCTCCCGGTGGATCGATCACTGCCGGCATGGCGATTTACGACACGATGCAGTTCGTACCCAACGACATCGTCACCGTCGGTATCGGCATGGCGGCCTCGATGGGCCAGTTCCTGCTCACGAGCGGCACCAAGGGCAAGCGCTACATCACCCCGAACGCGCGGGTACTGTTGCACCAGCCGTCCGGCGGCTTCGGTGGCACGGCCGCCGACATCCAGACCCAGGCCCGCCTCATTCTCGACATGAAGCAGCGCCTCTCCGAGATCACGGCCGCGCAGACCGGAAAGACCCCGGAACAAATTAACGCCGACGGTGACCGTGACAACTGGTTCAGCGCCCAGGAAGCCCTCGAATACGGTTTCGTCGATCACCTGCGCGCATCCGCTTCGGACGTTATCGGCGGTGGCGGCACTGACCCCGACGCCGACGTGTCCAAGTAGCCCACCGAAACTGAACAGGAAGAAATCATGACTATCCCCACATTCGGTGGAACGGCCTACAGCTCGATGGGCGGCTCTACTAAGAACGCTCCCGAGTCGCGCTACATCCTCCCCACCTTCGAAGAGCGCACCGCCTACGGCTACAAGCGCCAGGACCCCTACGCCAAGCTGTTCGAAGACCGCATCATCTTTCTTGGCGTGCAGGTTGACGACGCCTCGGCCGATGACGTCATGGCCCAGCTTCTCGTACTCGAGAGCCAGGACCCTGACCGCGACATCACGATGTACATCAACTCGCCGGGCGGATCGTTCACCGCAATGACGGCGATCTACGACACGATGCAGTACATCCGCCCGCACGTGATGACGGTCTGCCTCGGCCAGGCGGCATCCGCTGCGGCCGTGCTGCTCGCTGGCGGTACAGCGGGCAAGCGTCTCGCCCTACCGAACGCGCGCATCCTGATCCACCAGCCCTCGGTTGGCGGCCAGGGCGGTGGCCAGGCCTCGGACATCGAGATTCAGGCGGCCGAGATTCTACGCATGCGGGTCTGGCTCGAAGAGACCCTCGCACACCACTCCAACCGGAGCGTGGAGCAGGTCAATAAGGACATCGACCGCGACAAGATCATGAGCGCCGCCGATGCTCTCGAGTACGGGCTCATCGACCAGGTTCTGACCAGCCGTAAGAACCTTCCTATGCTCGTTAAATAGCCTAAAGACCTGAACCGGCCGGCTGGCGCGTCGCCTTCGGGCGGCGCGCCGTTTCGGTTTGTGGCGTGCTGCACGTAACTGTCACACGCACAGGCTAGGCTCAATTGCAGCGAGACCAATGGAGGAGGCTGACATGGCCCGAATCGGTGAAAGTGCCGACCTGCTCAAGTGTTCCTTCTGCGGAAAGAGCCAGAAGCAGGTACAACAGCTCATCGCCGGCCCCGGCGTTTATATCTGCGACGAATGCGTCGAGCTGTGCAATGAAATCATCGAAGAGCGTCTGGCCGAAGCCGGCTCTGAGGCCGCCGCCGGTGAATTCGACCTCCCCAAGCCCAAAGAAATCTTCGGCTTTCTCGAGGAATACGTCATTGGCCAAGAACCCGCCAAGCGTGCCCTCGCCGTCGCCGTGTACAACCATTACAAGCGTGTGCGGTCTCGGGCAACGCTCACCGCAGCCGAAGCCATTCACGACGACGTGGAGATCGCCAAGTCCAACATTCTGTTGATCGGCCCGACCGGCTGCGGCAAGACCTACCTGGCCCAGACCCTCGCGAAGCGCCTCAACGTTCCCTTTGCCGTAGCGGATGCGACGGCCCTCACCGAAGCCGGTTACGTCGGCGAAGACGTCGAGAATATTCTGCTCAAGCTCATTCAGGCTGCCGACTATGACGTCAAGCGGGCTGAGACCGGCATCATCTACATTGATGAGATCGACAAGATCGCCCGCAAGGCCGAGAACCCCTCGATCACCCGCGATGTGTCGGGCGAGGGCGTGCAGCAGGCGCTGCTGAAGATTCTTGAGGGCACGATCGCCTCGGTTCCCCCGCAGGGTGGGCGCAAGCATCCGCATCAGGAATTCATTCAGATCGACACCACAAACGTGCTGTTCATCGTGGCTGGTGCTTTCGCCGGGCTCGAAGACATCATCTCGTCCCGCGCCGGTAAGAAGGGCATCGGCTTCGGGGCTCCGCTGCACATCAAGGGCGACGACATCAACCTGTTCAGCGAGGTGCTGCCCGAGGACCTGCACAAGTTCGGGCTGATTCCCGAGTTCATCGGTCGTCTTCCCGTGGTCACCACGGTCACCCAACTCGACCAGGTGGCCCTGATGCAGATTCTCACCGTGCCCAAGAATGCACTCGTGCGTCAATACCAGCGTATGTTCGAGCTCGACGGGGTTGAACTCGAATTCGAACAGCCGGCATTGGAAGCCATCGCCGACCTCGCCGTGCTGCGCAAGACCGGCGCCCGCGGGCTGCGGGCCATCCTCGAAGAAGTGCTCGGCCCGGTCATGTTCGAGGTGCCGTCCACGACCGACGTGGAGCGGGTCATCATTACCCGCGACACGGTGCTGCACAATGCGCCAGCCGAAATGGTGTTGCACAAGACTCGCCAGGTGAAGTCGGCCTAGTTCGGGCGTACCCCGGCGGGTATTTGCTGGGATTGCTGGGGATCGAACAACTCATGTTGGCGGTGGCCATGATGTTGGAGTGGCTGGTGCTGTAGCGGTCGCTTCGCGGTGCATTCGACGTCCGGCTATCGAGTGCCACGGAGGTTGGTTCTGATCTGGTCTGGCCTCACTGAGTCGCCGGTGCACTCTTGAGGGGGTGTTCACCTGCGCGACCGAAACGAGTTCGCAGCAGTATTCCGGTTTCCATGCGTTCAACGACCAGCGCGGACAGCACGGCACCCAGCGCGATGAGCGCACCGGTCACTTCAAGTCCCTCTTCCATACCGACAAGCGCATGGTAGGTCAGGCTGGCGCGCGATAACTCGTCGAGGCGGCCTCCCACCGCGATGCCGCCAATGGCCTCAAAGCCAACGGCACCGAGAAGGTAGATAGCGCCTGCGACGATGAGACGGCGGCGAAGAAGTCGGTCGATCTTGCGGGCGATCCAGAGCAGAAGCAGGCACGCGACAACGGCCAACGGCACACCGACAGTGAGCCAAGCGAAGGTGAAGCGGCTGTCGAGGTCAAAGCGGGCGAGTTTTTCGTGCAACTGGGCGATCTCATCGGCCGACAATTCGACGGCGACGGCGGCGAGCACGAAGTAGGGTGCGCCCAGATCTCCCTCATTTCGTGCAGCGAAGCCGACGGTGGCCAGGCACAGGGCGATACCGGCGAGGAGGAGTCCGGACGCCCAGGCCCACAGATTCGCCTCGCCGTCAGCGTAGACCAGACCCGCTAGCGCGCTGAGGCCACGCCAGCCCGGAGTGCTGATGGCGATGTTCTCGCGCAAGTAGTGTGAGACGAGCCCGCTCAGCAACATGACGGCAAGAACGATGGCGGCGATCCGGAGAAACCGCCGCCGCCCCCTGCCCTGAATGAGACCCGTCGGAACGTCCATGGCCACGTAGCCTACGGCCGCGGATCGTCCCGCGCATCCTCAATACTGAGGGTGCGAGCGAACGGCTAGTTGAGGCCGCGTCGGTCGAGCAGCGGCTGCAGGTCGGCGGGCCGACCGCGCCAATGGCGGTAGGCCTCGAGCGGATCTTTGGTGCCGCCCACCCCGAGCAGCCGATCACGAAAACGATCGCCGTTCGCGCGGGTCAGGCCGCCATTCTCCTTGAACCATTCGACGGTGTCGGCGTCGAGTACCTCGCTCCAGATGTACGAGTAGTAGCCGGCGTCGTAGCCGCCGGAGAACGTGTGCGCGAAGTAGGTGCTGGCGTAGCGGGTGGGAATGGCGGGATTGTCGAGACCGACGGAGGCGAGGGCATCCGCTTCAAACCGGGCCACGTCGGTGACGATCGTGCCGGCATCAATGCGGTGCCAGGCCTGATCGAGCAGCGCGGCGGCGAGATATTCGCTGGTCAGGAAACCCTCGTTGAACGCCGACGACGCCTGAATGCGGTCGACTAGTTGCTGCGGCATCTGCTCATTGGTCTCGAAGTGGCGGGCATAGTTGGCGAGCACGTCGGGCCAGAGCATCCACATCTCATTGACCTGGCTGGGAAATTCCACAAAGTCGCGGTACACGTTGGTGCCGGAGAACTTGGGATAGGTGGCGCGCGCCAGCAGCCCGTGCAGGGCGTGGCCGAACTCGTGGAACAGGGTGGTGACCTGGTCGTAGGTGAGCAGGGTGGGCTGGCCGGCAGCCGGCTTGGAGACGTTGAGGTTGTTGCAGACCACAGACGTGTCAGTGCCGAGCAGGGAGGACTGTGAGACCAGGGCGTTCATCCAGGCCCCGCCGCGCTTGGAATCCCGGGTGTAGAAGTCGCCGATGTACAGCCCGACGGCAGAGCCGTCTTCGGCGGTGACCTCGAAGACGCGCGAATCGGGGTGCCAGCCCACCAGATCGGGCCGAGCGGTGAAGGTGAGCCCGTACAGCCGGTTGGCCGCAAAGAACACGCCGTTGGCGAGAACGCTCTCAAGCTCGAAATAGGGACGCATGGCGGCGGTGTCGACGTCATATTTGGCTCGGCGCACCTTCTCGGTGTAGAACGCCCAGTCCCACGCGGCCAGCTCGAAACCGCCGCCGTCCGCATCGATCACGGCCTGCAGGTCGGCCTGCTCGAGCAAGGCGTTGCGGGCGGCGGCGGGAGCCAGGCGGGCCAGCAGGTTCCAGACGGCAGCGGGCGTTTTCGCGGTTTGATCGGCGGTCACGTAGGCGGCATGGTTGTCGAACCCGAGCAGCCGGGCCCGTTCGGCGCGCAAATGGGTGATCTCGATCACGAGGGGCCGGTTGTCAGTGTCGGCGCCCGCCGCATCAGAACGGATGCCGCGCGCGCGACTCGCCGCGAGCAACCGTTCGCGCACCCCCCGGTTGGTCAGGCTCGCGAGATAGGGGTGCGATGTGGGAAGGACGAGACTGATCACGTATTGCCCGGTGAGGCCCCGTTCCCTGGCTGCTTCGGCCGCCGCGGATATCTCGCCCTCGGTCAGGCCGTCGAGCTCGGCCACGTCGTCGAGCACGAGCGCGAGGGCGTTGGTGTCACACAGCAGGTTCTTTTCGAACCGGGTGGTGAGGGTCGACAGTCGCGCGTTGAATTCACGCAGGGATTGCTTGTCGCCGTCGTTCAGGCCGGCCCCGGCGAGCGTGAACTCGGTGAAATACCGCTCGATCAGGTAGAGCGACTCGGCATCGAGGCCGAGTCGCGACCGCTCGGCGTGCAGGGCGGCGATGCGCTCGTAGAGCAGGGGATCGAGCCGGATCGCGTCGGCGTGGGCGGCGAGCAGCGGCGCGAGTTCTTCTTCCAGGTCGGTGGTGAAGTCACTCGAGTCGGAGGAACTCTGGTTGAAGAACACCTCGGCGACGCGCGCCAGCGTCTGCCCGCTGCGCTCGAGGGCGACGAGGGTGTTCTCGAAGGTGGGGGCATCCGCTGTGGCGGTGATAGCGTCGACCTCGGCGAGCTGCTCGGTCATGCCGTGGCGAAATGCGGGCCGGTAGTGCAGGTCGGTGATGGCGGCGAACGGCGGCAGCTGGTAGGGCAGGGTGCTGCAGGTGAAAAACGGGTTGTTCGCTGTCGAGGCCATGCCTCCACCCTAACCATCGCGGCCGCTCGGGCGGCGCGTAGGATCTGACCATGACCGACCTGACCGGCAATTCTGAGTCCGCCCCCCGTGACGAATACATTCACGGTCACCACGAGAGCGTGCTGCGTTCGCACACCTGGCGCACGGTCGCGAACTCGGCGGCCTACCTCATTCCGGAGCTGTGCACCGGAGGTGTGCTGCTCGATGTCGGCTGCGGCCCCGGCACTATCACGGTCGATCTGGCCCGGCGTCTCGCTCCCGGACGAGTTGTCGGCATAGACGCGTCGCCTGACATCGTCGCGCGTGCGACCGGTCTCTCCGCCGACGAGGGGGTGCACAACGCGAGCTTTCAGGTCGGCGACGTCTACGCGCTCGATTTCGCCGACGACACCTTTGACATCGTGCACGCCCACCAGGTGATGCAGCACCTCGCCAACCCGGTCGCGGCGATGACCGAGATCCGCCGGGTGTTGCGGCCCGGCGGCGTGTTCGCCGCCCGCGACGTGGACTATGGGGGAGTCATGATTGCGCCGCCGATCGACGGGCTGGTCGACTGGATGCGGGTCTACCGCGAGGTGCACTACTGGAACGGCGGCGACCCCGACGCTGGCCGGTCCCTCAAAACCTGGGCCAGGCGGGCCGGCTTCACCACCGTGACCAGCAGCGCATCCGTCTGGTGCTTCGCGTCCGACGCCGAGCGTGAGTGGTGGGGGGAATCGTGGGCGGTGCGGGTGACCGAATCCAGCTTCGCGGCCCACGCCATCGAATCGGGGGTGGCCGATCTCGCCGACCTCAAGCGGATGGCCGCGGCCTGGCGAGAGTGGGTGCGTGACCCCGACGGCTGGTTCGGTATGCCGCACGGCGAAATTCTGGCCCGCGCCTGACGCTCGGGCCTGAAACCCGGTGCGGTCAGGCCGCGCGGCTGCCGCTCCGGATCAGATCCAGTCCTCGTCGTCATCATCCGTGCTCGTCGACGGCTGCGTGATGGTCGCGCTGTCGTCGACCGGGTTGAAGCGGATGACCGTGCCGTCGTCGAGTTCGATCACCGGCTTGGACTCCAGCCAGGTCAGCGTCCAACGCCACGTACTGGTATCGACGGCGAGCGCCGTGAGGTCGTCTTCGACGGCCTTGACGGCGATTTCAACGACGTGGGGAAGCCCGGTGGGCAGGGTTCCCCCGAGAGTCCAACGCGTGCCCAGCTGCACGGTCTAGACGTCGATTTCGTAGGTGACCCAGTCGGTACGGGTACCGACCTGGTCGTAGAGCACCTGCGCGGTAGCGTTGTCGGCCGCGGTCACCAGCTGCACCTGGGCCAGCTTTCGCTCGCGCGCGTACGCCTTGGTGAAGTCCATCAGCAGTGTGCCGACACCCTTGCCGCGGGCGTCCTCGGCAACGTAGAGGTCGTCGAGGAACAGGGCGAGGTCGCCGCTGAGGGTGCGCGGCACGGTGCGGTAGTGCGCGAGGCCGACGAAATCGCCCCGGTCGTCAACCGCGACGGCACCGTCAAGCGAGTTGTTCGGGTCGATGATCCAGCTCCAGACCTGCAGGGCCTTCTGATCGGTCAGTTCGCTCTCATAGAACGCGCTGTAGCCCTCGAACAGGCCCAGCCAGGGGAAAAAGTCTTTGTCGCCCAGCGGGCGCACGGTTACTGACATCGGGTCTCCTAACTTTCCAACACCGTGGCGAACACGATGTCGGTCACAGCGAGTTCGCTGCCGTCGATAAAGGTCAATTCGTGAATCCGACCGACCGCCTTGAGATCCGCGGCGGCCAGGGTGAGTAGTGCGATCTCGGCGGGTGCACCGCATATTACTGCAGATTCCACCTCAGATTTCTGCGACGCCTTCGCATCCGTTTTAGCCCGACGGATGCCGGTCAGCGCGCGGCTGGCCAGGTCGAGCAGGGCGATGTTGCCGGTGGCGACCGCGTCGCTGCCGAGCAGATCGGCCGCGACCGGCCACGGAGAGGTGTGCACCGAGCCCTCGTTCGACCAGGACCAGGCCTCTTCGGTGGCGAATGGAACGAACGGCGCGAACAGGCGCAGCAGGGTGGCGAGCGCCGTGCGCAGGGCGGCAACGGCCGAGGCCTGCTCCGGGCCCGGCTCGCCGTAGGCGCGTTCCTTGACGAGCTCGAGGTAGTCGTCGCAGAAGGTCCAGAAGAAGCTCTCGGTGGTTTCCAGCGCCCGAGCGTGGTCGTAGTTCTCGAACGCTGTCGTGGCCTGGGCGACGACAGCGGTGAGGCCCGCCAGCATGCTCTGGTCGACCGGTTCGGTGATCGGGGCCGTTCGGCTGCCCTGCGACATGGCGACGAACTTGCTCGCGTTGAGGATCTTGATGGCGAGACGACGGCCGATCTTGATCTGCGTCGGGTTCTTCGGGTCGAAAGCGGCATCGGTCCCGAGCCGAGACGATGCCGCCCAGTAGCGCACCGCGTCGGAGCCGTGCAGCTCGAGCATGTCGGCCGGGGTGACCACGTTGCCCTTCGACTTGCTCATCTTCTTGCGGTCGGGGTCCACGATGAAGCCGCTGAGGGCGGCATGCTGCCACGGCGAGATACCGTGCTGCTGCTCGGCGCGCAGCAGGGTGGAGAACAACCAGGTGCGAATGATGTCCTGGCCCTGCGGACGCAGCGAGTAGGGGAAGACCAGGTTGAACAGTTCCGGGTCGCGTTCCCAGCCGCCGGCGAGCTGCGGGGTGAGTGAGGAGGTGGCCCAGGTGTCCATGACGTCGACCTCGCCGACGAAACCGCCGGCCTGGCCGCGCTGGCTTTCGGTGTAGCCGGGCGCGGCATCCGAGGAGGGATCGACCGGCAGCAGGTCGCGGGTGGCCACGATCGGCTGGTCGAAGACCGGGTTCGTGTCGGAGTCGAGCGGGTACCAGACCGGCAGTGGCACGCCGAAGAAGCGCTGGCGGGAGACGAGCCAGTCGCCGGTGAGGCCGTTCACCCAGTTCTCGTAGCGCACCTTCATGAATTCGGGGTGCCAGGCAAGCTCGGAGCCGTGCTCGAGCAGGCGGGCGCGCAGCTTCTCGTCGCGGGCGCCGTTGCGGATGTACCACTGCCGGGTGGAGACGATTTCGAGCGGCTTGTCGCCCTTTTCGAAGAACTTCACCGCGTGCACGATCGGCTTCGGATCGCCGATCAGGTCGCCGCTGGCCTTGAGCAGCTCCACGACGGCCTGTTTGGCCGAGAACACGGTCTTGCCGGCGAGTTGGGCGTAGGCAGCGCGGCCGGCTTCGGAAACGATGGCTTCCGGAACCTCGGCGATGATGCGGCCGTCGAAACCCATGATGGCGCGGTTGGGCAGGTCGAGTTCACGCCACCACACCACGTCGGTCACGTCGCCGAAGGTGCAGATCATGGCGATTCCTGAGCCCTTGTCTTTCTGGGCCAGGTGGTGGGCGAGCACGGGAACTTCGACGCCGAACACCGGGGTCGTCACCGTGGTGCCGAACAGGTGCTTGTAGCGTTCGTCGTCGGGATGCGCGACGAGGGCAACGCAGGCCGGGAGCAGTTCAGGTCGGGTGGTCTCGATCTCGATGGTGGAACCGTCAGGCTTGGCGAACGCCACCCGGTGGTACGCGGCGGGCATGTCCTTGTCTTCGAGCTCGGCCTGGGCGACGGCGGTGCGGAAGGTGACGTCCCACAGGGTGGGGGCCATGGCCTGGTAGGCCTCACCGCGTTCGACGTTGCCGAGAAAGGCAAGCTGCGAGGTGAACAGGGCTTCCTGGCCGATGGTGCGGTAGGTCTGGGTCCAGTCGACGGAGAGGCCGAGGGTGCGCCAGAGCGCTTCGAACTGCTTCTCATCTTCTTTGGTGAGGGTTTCGCACAGTTCGATGAAGTTGCGGCGGCTGATCGGCAGCTGGTCGGCGGCCTTGGAACTCTTGCCGTCGCCGCCTTCGAACGGGGGAACGAAGTTGTCGGTGTAGCGAAGCGACGGGTCGCAGCGCACGCCGTAATAGTTCTGCACGCGCCGTTCGGTGGGCAGGCCGTTGTCGTCCCAACCCATCGGGTAGAACACGTTCTTGCCGCGCATCCGCTGAAACCGGGCGACGACGTCGGTATGGGTGTACGAGAACACGTGGCCGATGTGCAGTGAGCCCGACGCGGTCGGCGGGGGCGTGTCGATCGAATAAATCGTGTCGCGGGTGGCGTTCTCACGAGCGAACCGGTAGGTGCCGTCGCTCTCCCAGCGGGTCTCCCATTTGGCTTCGAGCCCTTCGAGGGCAGGCTTTTCAGGAACGCGGTCAGCGTGGGTCATCATTCTCCGGTTCGGTATATTCGGCACCGTGTCGATGGTGAGGTGCCTGAGTGTGCCCGTCTAATCTACCCGATCGGCCCTTTTTCCCCGAACGGGGGTCAATCCGGCAGATCGTTCAAGCCGGCAGCCGGGGTACGGCGGCGAGCAGCTGCACCGAATACGGATGCTGCGGCGCGGCGAACACGCGCGCCGCCGGCCCGCTCTCCACGACGCGACCAGCTCGCATGACCGCGATCTCGTCGCTGACGTGCTGCACCACACCGAGGTCGTGCGAGATGAAAATCAGGCTGAGGCCGCGCTCCCGCTGCAGGTCGTCGAGCAGGTCGAGCACCTGGGCCTGCACGCTCACATCGAGCGACGAGACCGGTTCGTCGCAGATGAGTATCTCCGGTCGACCGGCCAGGGCCCTGGCAATGCCGACCCGCTGACGCTGACCGCCCGAGAGTTCGAGCGGGCGGCGGGTCAGCACCGCGGCGGCGAGGCCGACCTCGTCGAGCAGGGTCAAAAGCCGAGCCGTCGTCTGCGGTGCGCGGCGTCGCTGACGGAGGCCCGGCGAAAGGCCCAGTGCGTCGGTGAGGATCTCGGCGACGTTCCAGCGCGGGTCGAACGAGCCGAGGGCATCCTGGTAGATAGCGCCGACGCCGGGGCGCAGCCCGCGCCGGGTCTTCTCGCTCGCCGCGCTCCACGGCTCGCCGAACACCCGCACCGCACCCCGATCCGGCGGCAGCAGAGCGAGCAGCAGTCGGGCGGTCGTGGTCTTGCCCGAGCCGGACTCGCCGACGATTCCGAGGGTGCTGCCGCGCTGCAGCGCGAAGGAGACGTCGTCGACGGCGAGGTGCCGGCTGCCGTCCGGTCGTCGATAAGACTTGGACAGTCCGATGGCTTCGAGCACGACCGTGCTGGCTGCCGAAACCGTGCTGTCGTCCAAAACCGTACTGTTTGCCAAAACGGTGCTGTCTGCTGAAACCGGGCTCGCGGCATCCCTTGGGCGGGTGCTGAGGGAGAGCCGAGTGCCGCGCGGTTTGTCGGCCGGGATCGCCGCGACCATACGTTGGGTCTGCTCGTGCCGGGGGGCGCCCAGAACCTGTTCGGTGCGGCCGGTCTCGATCATGCGGCCGTCGTGCATCACCGCGACCCGGTGCGCGATGCGGCTCACCACGGCGAGGTCATGACTGATCAGCAGCACGGCGGTGCCGGCCCGCGTGATGTGCTCGAGCAGGGCCAGAATCTGCGCCTGCACGGTTACGTCGAGCGCCGTGGTCGGCTCGTCGGCGATGAGCAGCGGCGGGTCCAGGGCGATCGCGGCGGCGATCAGGGCGCGCTGACGTTCCCCGCCGGAGAGCTGCCCGGAGAGCTTCTGCACCTGAGTCGCCGGCTCGGGCAGGCCGACCGCGTCGAGCAGTTCCAGCACCCGGCGTGCCCGGGCGGCGGCGCCGAGGGTGGTGTGCAGGCGCAGCGAGTCGGCAATTTCCCGGCCGATCGGCCGCAGCGGGTCGAGCGAGACCAGGGCATCCTGCAGCACCAGGCCCACGTCCTTGCCTCGGCGGGCCCGCCAGGCACGGTCGGTGAGGCCGAGCACGGTCTGCCCGCCGAGTTCGAGCTGGTCAGCGCCGACCCGGGCGTTCGCCCCGGCGAGACCGAGCAGGCTGCGCGCGGTCACGCTCTTGCCCGAGCCTGATTCGCCGACGATGGCGAGGCACTCGCCCCGGGCGATCTCGAACGAGACACCGCGAACGACCGGGTCGGCGCCGAAGCCCACCCGCAAATTGTGGACGGTCAGTGCCGCCGCCGGTTCGGTCATGGTCATTCGTGCTTCGGGTTCATGCGTGCCTCATTCTTCGGTCGATGCTGCGGCCGAGCACCGTGGCCGTCACGGCGGTCAGCACGATGAACAGGCCGGGAAAGAAGCTCATCCACCAGGCCGATGTGATGTAGGTGCGCCCGGCCGAGAGCATGGCGCCCCACTCGGCCGTCGGCGGTTCGGCGCCGAGGCCGAGGTAGCTCAGCGTCGCCGCCCAGACGATGGCCTGCCCGATGCCGAGGGTTGCGAGCACCAACAGCGGTGCGAGGGTGTTCGGCAGAATGTGACGCAGCAGAATCTGCCAGCGGGTGCGACCAAGAACGGTCGCCGCCTCGACGAACGCCGCCGAGCGCACCGTGATCAGCTGCGCGCGAATGATCCGGGCATACCCGGGCGCTGTGGACAGCCCGACGGCGATGGTGGCGGTCGCCACTCCCGGGCCGAAGATGACGATGAACAGCAGGGCCAGGAGCAAGCCGGGAAACGCGAACAGCACCTCAAGAAACCGATTCACGGTGAAGTCCACCACTCGGCCGAGCATCCCGGCCAGGGTGCCGAGCACGATGCCGAGCCCCAACCCGATCGCCGTGGCGGCGGCACCGATCACAAGCGAGTACTGGGTGCCGTGCACCACCCGGGTGAAGATGTCCCGGCCCGACTCATCGGTGCCGAAGACGTGCGCTCCCGTCGGCGGCATGAACGCCGAGAGCGGGTCAATGCCGAGAGGGTCGCCGAGGGCCAACAGCTGCGGCGTCACAGCAGCGACCAGCAGAAAGACGGCCAGCAGTCCGGCTGTCGCCTCGGCCAGGCCGAGGCGGCGCGGTTGACCCGAGCGGGCAGCCTGGGTGGCTAGCTCGGCCTGCACCTCGAGATCGCTCATTCGCTGCGCAATCGGGGATCGACCAGGCGAGTGGCGGCATCCGTCAGCAGCGTCATCAGAATGTAGGCGACCGCGACGATCATGACCACGCCGATCACCACGGGAACGTCTCGCAGGGTGACGGCGGTCAGCAGGGTGCGACCGAGCCCGGGGCGAGCGAAAATGGTTTCAACGACCACCGCGCCGCTGATCAGTGAACCGAACGCCCAGCCGGAGAGGCTGATTGCGGGCAGGGAGGCGTGCCGCAGCGCATGGGTCCAGAGCACTCCGCGCTCACTCTCGCCGCGGGCGCGGGCCGAGAGCACGAAGGGGCTCTCCAACGCCGCGAGCAGCGATTCGCGCAGAATCTGGCCGAGAAAACCGGCCAGCGGAATCGCGAGGGTGAGCACCGGAAGCACCAGTCCGGCGGCGCCAACGGTACTGATCGGCGGCAGCACGCCGAGCCAAATGCTGAACACCACGATCAGCGAGGTCGCCAGCCAGAAATGCGGCAGCGCCGCCGCGACGATCTCGAGGCCGGACCCCACCCGGGCGGCGACCGTGCCGCCGCGCGTCGACCAGGCGGCCAGCGCGAGGGCAAGCAGCCAGGCCAGAGCCAGGGCCAGAACGGCCAGCAGCACGGTGCCGCCGAGCTGATCGAGCACGAGCGGCCCGACATCCTGATTGAGGGCGTACGACCGGCCGAGATCACCGGTGGCGAGGCGGCCGAGCTGGGCCAGATACTGCACCAAAACGGGTTTGTCGAACCCGTATTCGGTGCGCACCGCGGCGAGAGCTTCGGGGGACGCCTGCGATCCGGGGCCGCCGAGCACCGCCTGGGCCGGGTCGCCCGGGATGAGGCGCACCGCGAAAAAGGTGATCGAGGCCACCGCCCAGAGTACGAAGATCGCTCCGCCGAGGCGGGCTGCCACGGGGGCGAACACTCGCAGCGCGGCCCGGCGTGGGCTTACCGGTTCAGCCACGTGTCGTACAGGGTGGGCACGGCCACGGTCGGCAGGGTGCGAAGGCCCTGCACATCGCCGCGCAGCAGAAAGTGATTCTGCTGGTCGTAGAGCGGCAGAAGGTAGAAGCCTTCCAGAATGCGGTTCTGGGCGTCGGCGTAGAGGGAGCTGCGCTCGTCGGTATCCGTGGTGCGCGCCGCCGTCGTGAGCAGCGCATCGATCTCGGGGTCGTTCACCTGGGCGAGGTTGGCGAAGTACCCGCTTGGCGCCGGCACGATGCTGTCGGAGTGGTACAGAATGCGCAGCACGTCGGGGCCGACCTTGGTGTACGGCGCGCTCACCGCGTCGTAGTCGTTGGAGGCGAGGGCGGCGTACCAGCTGGAGAGATCCATCGGAGCGAGGTTCACCTCGAAGCCGGTCTCCTTCGCGGTCGCCTGAATCTGCTCGAACACGCTCTGCTCGGCCGGAATGGACTGGTTGGTGCTCACCGGAAACTCCACCGACAGCCGCACACCGTCTTTGGCCCGGTAGCCGTCGGCATCCGTTTCGTTCCAGCCGGCCGCATCGAGCAGTTCGGCGGCGGCGGCCGGGTCGTAGTCGAACAGGGCGGCGTTCGAGATGGCGGTGCCCTCAACGCTCGACAGCGCCGAGTACGAGCGGGTGGCCGTGCCCTGGAACAGGCTCGACACGGCATCGTCCACGTTGGCCGAGCGGATGAACGCCTCCCGCACCCGCACATCGTTGAAGGGGGCCTGACCCGAGTTCAGTTCGATGCGGTTGGCGGCGCCGGGCCGGGGCGAGTCGAGCTGCTCGATTGAATCGCTCTGCTTCGCCTGCACGATCGTGTCCGGCTGGGCATTGTCGATCACGTCGACCTCGCCGGACTGCAGGGCCGCGTAGCGCGATGCCGAGTCGGGGATGAACCGCCAGATGACCTCCTCAAGGTAGGCGGGGCCGGCGTGGGCGGCATCCGCTGGAGGGGAGACGTAATCGTCGTTGCGCACGAGGGTGATGGCGTTCTGCTTCACCCAGCTCTGCACGATGAACGGGCCGGTGCCGACCGGGCTGGCACAGTTCTCGTCCTGGCTGCGTTCGAGGGCGGCCGGCGATTCCATGGCGAGCCAGGGCTGGGACAGTGACTCGAGCAGGGCGCTGTCCGGTTCTGTCAGGGTGAAGCGCACGACGGTGGGGGAGACCGCCGCAACGGTCTTCACCTTGCCGAGGGCCAGGTATCCGGTCGAGGAGAGTGTCGTCGGGTTCTGCAGGTGCGCGATGTTGGCCTGCACGGCTGCGGCGTCGAATGCGGTGCCGTCGGTGAAGGTCACATCGGCGCGCAGGGTGAAGTCCCAGGTCAGGCCGTCGTCGCTCGGGGTCCAGGACTCGGCCAGCCAGGGAATGATCTGGCCGGCGTCGTTACGGGAGACGAGCGATTCGAGGTACTGGGCGCTGACCAGCGCCTGGGGAAAGTTTCCGCCGACGTGCGGGTCGAGGCAGCTCGGCTCGGCGTCGCCGGAGGCGTAGGTGAGCGTGCCGCCGCTTCGGGGCTCGCCGGCCGGTTCGTTCGGGCCGGCCGGCGTGCAGCCGGCCAACAGCAGCCCGAGGGCGACGATGCCGGTCGTGGCGGCGAGCAGACGACGGGGACGGGCTGGGCGCCGCATTTGATTCTTCACCCCTCAACGTTAGGCTACGGCGGTCGTTCATCCGGTACGATTGTGGTCAATGACAGTGACCCGGCTATCACCGGGGAGTCTTTGGAAGAACGGATGCCCGCCCTCGGGTTGGCAGCTCAGTAGAACCGAACGGGTCGGGCCCGTCACAGCCTTTGAACAAGCGGTCGCCCAGCGGTTTCGGGCGGCAAGCGAGGTGGTACCGCGGCGATTTCTACAGAATCGTTCGTCCTCGTGGAGCAGGGCCCCAGTGACCCGTCCCGGTAGGAGAAGCATTTTGTACCCCAAGAGCAGTACTACGCCCCCCCACGGCACGCCTGCCGAGGCCATCGTTCCCTCGCCGAACTTTCCGGCCCTTGAAAACGAGGTGCTCGAATTCTGGAAGAACGACGACACCTTTCAGGCCTCGATCGACCAGCGCGACGGTGCCGAGGAGTGGACCTTCTACGACGGCCCGCCGTTCGCCAACGGTCTGCCGCACTACGGCCACCTGCTCACCGGCTACGCCAAAGACCTGTTCCCCCGGTTTCAGACCATGCGCGGCAAGCAGGTGCACCGCCGGTTCGGCTGGGACACCCACGGCCTGCCCGCCGAACTCGAAGCCGAACGCAAGCTCGGCATCACCGATAAGAGCCAGATCGAAGAGATGGGTCTTGCGGCGTTCAACGCGGTGGCCCGCGAGTCGGTGCTCGAATACACCAAGGACTGGGAAGAGTACGTCACCCGCCAGGCTCGCTGGGTCGACTTCGAGAACGACTACAAGACCCTCGACATCACCTTCATGGAGTCGGTGATCTGGGCATTCAAGCAGCTGCACACCAAGGGGCTGGCCTACGAGGGCTACCGGGTGCTGCCCTATTGCTGGCGCGACCAGACCCCGCTCTCCAACCACGAACTGCGCATGGACGACGACGTCTACAAGATGCGTCAGGACCAGACGGTCACGGTCACCTTTCCGCTGATCGGCGCCAAGGCCGAAGCGCTCGGCCTCACCGCCGTGCGTGCGCTGGCCTGGACCACGACCCCGTGGACCCTCCCGACGAACTTCGCGCTCGCCGTGGGCCCCGAAATCGTCTACGCCGTCGTGCCGGCCGGCCCGAACGGCACACCCGATGCCGAGGTGCTGCGCGAAGGATCAGCCGATGCCACGGTGCTCGGCGCCGAATACCTCATCGCGATCGACCTGGTCGGCAACTACGCCAAGGACCTCGGCTATGAGTCGGCGGCTGAGGCCGTCGCATCCGTTTCGCGCACGGTGACCGGGCTCGAGCTCGAGGGTGTCAGCTACGACCGCCTGTTCGATTACTATGCCGACGAAGCGGTCTGGGGCACCCAGAACGCCTGGCGCATCCTCGTGGCCGACTACGTCACCACGAGCGACGGTACCGGCATCGTGCACCAGGCTCCCGCCTACGGCGAGGAAGACCAGAAGGTCTGTGAGGCCGCCGGCATCCCGGTGATCCTCTCGCTCGACGACGGCGGAAAGTTTCTCAGCGACGTTCCCGAAGTGGCCGGCCAGCTCTGGAGCGACGCCAACAAGCCGCTCACCGCGCTGCTCAAGGCCAACGGCCGGCTCATTCGCCAGGCCAGCTACGAGCACTCATACCCGCACTGCTGGCGCTGCCGCAACCCGCTCATCTACAAGGCGGTGTCGAGCTGGTTCGTGCGCGTCACCGACTTTCGTCCGCGCATGGTCGAGCTCAACCAACAGGTGAACTGGGTTCCGGAAAACGTCAAGGACGGCCAGTTCGGCAAGTGGATCGGCAACGCCCGCGACTGGTCGATCAGCCGCAACCGCTACTGGGGTTCACCCATCCCGGTCTGGAAGAGCGACAACCCCGAATACCCCCGAACGGATGTCTACGGCTCGCTCGACGAGTTGGCCGCCGACTTCGGGGTGCGCCCGACCGACCTGCACCGCCCGTACATCGATCAGCTGACCCGACCGAACCCCGACGACCCCACCGGACAGTCCACGATGCGGCGCATCACCGATGTGCTCGACGTCTGGTTCGACTCCGGCTCGATGCCGTTCGCGCAGGTGCACTACCCGTTCGAGAATCGGGAATGGTTCGAAGCCCACAACCCCGCCGACTTCATCGTGGAGTACATCGGGCAGACCCGCGGCTGGTTCTACCTGCTGCACGTGCTCTCCACCGCCCTGTTCGACCGACCGGCCTTCAAGAACGTGGTCAGCCACGGCATCGTACTCGGCAACGACGGCCAGAAGATGAGCAAGTCGCTGCGCAACTACCCCGACGTGAACGAAGTTTTCGACCGTGACGGTGCCGACGCCATGCGCTGGTTCCTGATGAGCTCCCCGGTGCTGCGCGGCGGCAACCTTGTCGTCACCGAGGAGGGCATTCGCGAAGGTGCCCGCCAGGTCATGCTGCCGCTGTGGAGCACGTACTACTTCTTCACCCTCTATGCGAATGCGTCGTCGTCCACTAAATCTTCCGCCAACGGTGCCAGCGGCTATGAAGCCACCTGGCGCACCGATTCGACCGACGTGCTCGATCGATACCTGCTCGCCAAGACCCGCGACCTTATCGTCGGCGTCACGAGCGACCTCGAAGCCCTCGACAGCACCGTCGCCGCCGCACGGCTGCGTGACTTCGCCGACGTGCTCACCAACTGGTACGTGCGTCGGTCGCGCGACCGGTTCTGGGGCGGTGCCGCCGAAGGGGCCACCGCCCACGAAGCCTTCGACACCCTGTACACCGTGTTGGAAACCGTTTGCCGGGTCACCGCGCCGCTGCTGCCCCTCGTCACCGAGCGCATCTGGCAGGGGCTCACCGGCGGCCGCAGCGTGCACCTCGAAGACTGGCCCGACGCCACCCTGTTCCCCGCCGACGATGAGCTCGTCACGACGATGGACCAGGTGCGCCTGATCAGCAGCACCGTGCTGTCGCTGCGCAAACAGGCCGGCCTGCGGGTGCGCCTGCCGCTGACCAACCTCACCGTCGTCACCGGCAACACGCAGGCGCTGGCCTCTTTCGTCGCCATTCTCCGCGACGAGCTCAACCTGAAGACGGTCACGCTGATCGAACTCGAAGACGACAGCGCCCCAGCCTACGGTGTCACGAGCAAGCTCGTCGTCAACGCCCGCGCCGCCGGTCCCCGCCTCGGCAAGCAGGTGCAGCTGGTCATCAAGGCCGCCCGCGCCGGCGACTGGAGCGAGACCGACGGCGTCGTCACGGCCGGCGGCATCGCCCTGGAGCCGAGTGAGTACGAGCTGACCCTTGAAGCGAACAGCGACGCCGGCGACGGTGCCGCCGCCCTCGCGCTGCTGCCCGGCGGCGGTTTCGCGCTGCTCGCGACCACCACCACCCCCGAGCTCGAGGCCGAGGGCTTCGCCCGCGACCTCATTCGCGCCGTGCAGGACACCCGCAAGTCGGCGGGCTTTCAGGTGAGCGACCGCATCCGTTTGGATCTCGTCTTTCAAAGCGAAGCGGATGCCGATTCCTTCGACCTCGCTCGGGGAGTCGATGTTGCGGCCGAGACCCTCGCAACGAGTTTCAGCACCCACCGCCCGTCCACCGGCGACTTTCCCGCTGACCTGCCGTCCGAGTGGCTCGAAGCGCGCGTCGGCGCGCCGGTCGAGCACTACGTACGGTTCGCAGCCGACCACTATGTCAATCTGGGCGCCGTCATCGTAGCCGTCGCACGCGTGAACGGAGCCATCCTTGTCTGATAACACCCCGACCGACGGTATCCCCGCCGACGACAGCGCCGACTGGAAGAACATCACCGGGCGCGGCGACGATGAGGAGCCGATGAACCAGCCGGCGCCCCTCGACGCCTTCCGCGAAGCGGGAGACGCCGTCTTCGCCGAGCTGCTGTTGCGGGTGGGGGAGGCGCAGCCGCAGCCGCGCCTCGCGCCCACCCGGCGCGCACTGGACTTTCTCGGTGATCCGCAGAGTTCGTACCCGATCATTCACGTGGCCGGCACCAACGGAAAGACCAGCACGAGCCGTCTGGTCGAGAGCATTGTGCGCGCCTATGGCCTGCGCACCGGCCTGCTGACCAGCCCACACCTGGTGCGGCTGAACGAACGCATCGTCATTGACGGCGAACCGATCAGCGACCAGATTCTCGCCGCGAACTGGGCCGACATCCAGCCCTATCTGGGGCTCGTTGACCAGGAGCTCGAAGCGGCCGGCGAGGTACCCCTGACCTTCTTCGAGGCGCTCACCGTGCTCGCCTTCGCCTGCTTCGCCGACGCACCGGTGGACGTCGCCGTGATCGAGGTCGGCATGGGCGGCGAATGGGATTCCACCAATGTCGCCGACGGCCAGGTGGCCGTGTTCACCCCGATCGCCCTCGATCACACCCTGCGCCTCGGCAACACCGTCGCCGAGATCGCCCGCACCAAGAGCGGCATCATCAAGCCGGCGGCAGCCGTGGTTTCTGCAGCCCAGAGCCCGGAAGTTCAGGCCGAACTCGACCGTGCAGTCGAACTGAGCGAGTCGACCCTCGCCCGCGAGAACGAGGGGTTCGAACTGCTCTCGAGCACCGTCGCGGTCGGCGGCCAGGTCATCTCGGTGCGCGGCCTCGCCGGCACCTACAACGAGTTGTTCCTGCCGCTCTACGGCACCCACCAGGCCCAAAACGCGGCACTCGCCATCGCCGCCGTCGAATCGTTCCTCGGCGCGGGCAGCCAGGCCCTGGTCGGGGATCTGCTCGCTGAGGGACTCGGCAGCGCGACCTCACCCGGACGCCTGCAACTGGTCGGTATCGAACCGACCGTGCTCGTGGACGCCGCGCACAACCCGCACGGTGCCACGGCCCTCGCGGCGGCCCTCGAGGCGTACTTCGACTTCGACGAGATCGCCGTCGTGGTCGGAATCCTCGCCGACAAGGACGCTGGAGGCATCATCGCGGCCCTCGCCCCCCAGGTCGACCGGTTCTACGTCACCGAGCCGCACTCCGAACGTGCCGTGCGCATGGACGACCTCGCCGACAATATCGCCGAGTGGACCAGCGAGCAGGTCACGTTCCGCTTCGACGACCTGGCCGGTGCCCTCGACAGCGCTCGCGAGTGGGCCGCCGAGGCGCCCAAGCGGGCCGTGCTGGTCACCGGATCCATCGTGCTCGTCGGCGAAGCGATCACCCTCGCCGCCGCCGGCGAATGGATGGAGAAATGAGGGGGCCGCGCTCGGTCACACGCTCGCTCGCCACGATCCTCCTCGGCTTCGAGACCATCGTCGTCTTCCTGGGCACCGTCGTCACGCTCGGCCTGGTGTCGGTCCAGGCCGAACCCGGCCCGGTCTCCCCGCTCGCCGTCATCATCGGCGGTGTGCTGCTCGTCCTCGCTATGGTCGCGCTGATCGGACTCCTGCGCTATCGCTGGTCGTACGCGATCGGCTGGCTGCTGCAGGCGGTCATCATCGCCACCGGGTTCGTCACGCCGGCCATGTTCTTCGTCGGCGCCCTGTTTGCCGCCATGTGGACCTACTGCATGATCACCGGTTCCCGCATCGACCACTCAAATCCCGACCAATCCAAGGAGACTGTATGAACACCCCGATCGAAGAAACCCTCGTCCTGGTCAAGCCCGACGGCGTTGCCCGCAACCTGACCGGCGAAATTTTGCGCCGCATCGAAGCCAAGGGGTATTCCCTCGTCGACGTGAAGCTCGTCGAACCCGACCGCTCGCTGCTCGCCGCGCACTACGCCGAGCACGAGGGCAAGCCGTTCTACGAGCCCCTCGTGGAATTCATGGAGAGCGGCCCCATCGTCGCGTTCCGCATCGCCGGCAACCGGGTCATCGAGGGCTTCCGTGCCCTCGCCGGCACCACCGACCCCACGACCGCCGCGCCCGGCACCATCCGCGGTGACCTCGGTCGCGACTGGGGCGTGAAGGTTCAGCAGAACCTCGTGCACGGCTCGGACTCAGCCGAGTCCGCCGCGCGCGAGCTCGCCCTCTGGTTCGACTAGCCAGCACCACGCCAATTGCCCTCGTCTCAATTCTGAGCGGGGGCAATTTTCGGTTCAGATTACAGTCGGTTCAGCACGTCCATGTTGACCTGCGCAACGATGAAAAACACGATATAGCAGACGATCGTGATGACGAAAATCCACGAATAGGCTCCGGCAGCCACGCGGCGAACGGATGCCCCACCCGGCAGGTTGCCGACCTTCACGTTATAGAGGGTCACGGTGAGAAAAACCGGAATGGTCACCGCCCAGGTCACCATGCACCAAGGGCAGAGCACGTCGAGCACGAAGATGCTCTGGCCGATGAACCAGATCACGAGGGTGATCGCGGCGAGCATGCCGACGTTGAGTCCCACCCAGAACCAGCGGGCAAACCGCGCCCCGGCCAGTATCGCCATGCCGATCGTGATGATCACACTCCAGGCGGCGAGTCCGATCAGCGAGTTCGGAAAGCCGAACACGGCTCCCTGCGGCGCGGAGAGATTGGTCGCGCAACCGATGAGAACACTGAAACTGCAGCTCAGCTGAGCGTTCGGATCCTCGAGCAAGTGGATCTTGTCGAGCGTGAGGGCGAAGGCCGCTGCAAACGCGATGATTCCGGCGGTGATCAGGAAAAAAGCCAGGCCGGTTGGACGCTGTGAACGCTCTGTCTGTGGCACTCTTGCGATTATGCCACGCGCACGGCGTGGCTTTGTGCGATTACATGCGATAATCGTTGATAGTCGTTGAGCCGCGCTCAAGCAGACGCCACAGTGCTTAATGAAGACAGTGCTTAATGAAGACAGAGCTTAATGAGTACAGAGCTTGCCCGGGCAACAGTCGCCCGGAATTAGGGTCCCACGACCCGAAGTTTTAGCAGCCAGAGCACCGCCCCCGAGCAGCAACAGGGAGCAAAGCCGGTTGCCGTAGTAAAACATTCGCGAGGTGGTCACGAAGGTGACCGGCTCGCACGAGAGAGTAACCGGTGGGTGGCGCGGTCACCCACAGCGGTCAAGGAGCGCACCAGTGATGGTGGAAGACAACGAAAACAAAAAACGCAAGAGCCTGTTCGGCACTCGCAAATCAACACGGAAGGCGCTGGTCTCAGTACCGACCGTGCCGGCAATCGAGGCGCCCATCGTGCCAGTGGCCGACGCCCCCGCGAAGGTGACCATCGCCGAGTACAACAACGTCACCGGAGCCCAGCAGATGATCGACGCTACGCCAACCACCCCGGCAGACGCCACGGCCGACGACCAGGTCGCGGCCCCGGTGCGCTCGTCCTTCTCCCTGCTCTTCCAGGCGCCGGAGATTCTGCCGATGCCGGCTCGTACCGGCATCCGCTCGTCACAGCAGCAGTCCCACCAGGAACACCACGAACTTGACGACGACGACGACGTGGAGGCCACGACGGTTCGCCGCCGGGCCCGTCGTCGCACCGGCGATGAGAACCGGTCCGGAACCGACGACCCCGCCAACACGGTCGTCAAGGTGCGCGCACCCCGTGAACCCGAACTCATAACCGAACCCCAGCGCATCAAGGGGTCCACACGGCTCGAAGCAAAGAAGCAGCGCCGCCGCGACGGCCGTGACGCCGGTCGTCGTCGCCCGGTCATCACAGAGGCCGAGTTCCTCGCCCGCCGTGAGTCCGTCGACCGCCTCATGGTCGTGCGCGCCAAGCACAACAAGATTCAGATCGGTGTGCTCGAAGACGGCGTGCTGGTCGAGCACTACGTCGCCAAGAACCAGGACGCCTCGCTCATCGGCAACGTCTACCTCGGCCGGGTGCAGAACGTGCTCCCGAGCATGGAGGCCGCCTTCGTTGACATCGGCCGCGGCCGCAATGCCGTGCTGTACTCCGGTGAGGTCGACTGGGACGCCGCTGCCGAGAATTCCGGCACCAGCAACCAGGCCCGCCGCATCGAGCTTGCCCTCAAGCCCGGCGACAAGGTACTCGTGCAGGTGACCAAGGACCCGATCGGTCACAAGGGCGCCCGCCTGACCAGCCAGGTTTCCCTGCCCGGCCGTTACCTCGTCTACGTGCCCAACGGCTCGATGAACGGCATCAGCCGCAAGCTCCCCGACACCGAACGTGCGCGCCTGAAGAAGATCCTCAAGGAGGTTCTGCCCGACAACGTGGGCGTCATCGTACGCACCGCCGCCGAGGGTGCGACCGACGAACAGCTCACCGTCGACGTCAACCGACTGCGCCTGCAGTGGGCGAACATCGCCGAACAGGTCGAATCGGCCCAGGCCCCCGCCGAACTGCACAGCGAACCCGACTTGCTGGTCAAGATCGTGCGCGACGTCTTCAACGAAGACTTTCAGCGCATGGTCGTGGCCGGCCCCGACGTGCGCTCCACGATCGAGACCTATCTCAGCCAGGTCGCCCCCGACCTCCTCGAAAGGGTTGAAACCTATGAGGGCGAGGTCGACGCGTTCGACGAGTTCCGCATCTCGGAGCAGATCGAAAAGGCCCTCGACCGCAAGGTGTGGCTGCCGTCCGGCGGATCCCTCGTGATCGACCGCACCGAGGCCATGACCGTCGTCGACGTCAACACCGGCAAGTTCGTTGGCAGCGGCGGAAACCTCGAAGAGACCGTCACCAAGAACAACCTCGAAGCGGCCGAAGAAATCGTGCGCCAGCTGCGCCTGCGAGACATCGGCGGCATCATCGTCGTCGACTTCATCGACATGGTGCTCGAGTCGAACCGCGACCTCGTGTCCCGTCGCCTCATCGAGTGCCTCAGCCGTGACCGCACCAAGCATCAGGTGGCCGAGGTCACCTCGCTCGGACTCGTGCAGATGACCCGCAAGAAGCTTGGCCTGGGCCTGCTGGAATCGTTCAGCGAGAACTGCGAGGCCTGCGCAGGCCGCGGCATCATCGTGCACCACGATCCGGTCGTGAAGCACCGCCAGACCGCGCAGCCGCCGCAGGAACGCCGCCCGCGCACCAAGAACGGCAGCACGGCCGGCAGCACCGGTTCGGGCAGCAACGGGTCGGGCAGCACCCCTGGTGCCACTAACGGCTCGAGCAACCGGGACAGCTCGGGGCAGCGTGATGGAGGCAACCGTGACGCCCACTTCGGCGGCACCGGCGTTTCCGACGCGCCGAAGAGCGGCCAGGGCACCCACGGCATCACCGAGGACGCCAAGCACGCCCTCGCCTTGATCGCCGCCCGCACCATCACCCGCACCGGTTCCATTGCCATCGTTCCGGCCGAAACCCGGGCAGCGGATGCCGACGCACCGGCTCTCTCTCCGGTCGGCACCGAACAGGGCAACACCGAGCCAGCCGACACCGAACAGGGCAACACCGAGCCGGCCAACACCGAGCCGGCCGACACCGAACAGGGCAACACCGAGCCGGGAGTCACCGAGCAGGTCGTGGCTGAGCAGGCCAACACCGTCGAGACCGGCACCGAGCGTTCGCGTGGCCGCCAGTCGCGTTCGCGTGGTCAGAACGGGCGCGGTCAGCAGTCGCGCTCCGAACAGGCCCGCGCCCGTCAGGCCAGCGAGCAAGCCAGCACGCAGCAGACTGAGCCAGCGGCATCCGCTGCCCCTGTCAGTGAGCGAAGCAGCGAGCCGTTCAGCGTCGACACCGTTTCCACCCCGGCAGCGGATGCAGCACCCCGCACCCGCGGCGGCCGCAGCACCCTGGCAGCCGGCGCCCCGACAGTAGCCAGTCCGGCGGTTCAGGCGCCCGCGGCGGAACAATCCGAGTCCGTCGACATCCTCGACATTCCGGTGAAGAAGTCAACGCGCACCGCCCGGCGCCCCAGTAAGCAGGTCACCGACCAGCTGTTGGATTCGGTGCTGGACTCGCTGCCCGAACCGAAACTGCCCGGGCAGGGACGCGCGCGCAGCCGCCGCGTCACGACCGCCGGCGGTTCCACCGGCCAGGCCATGTTGACCGCGACGGGTACGACGACCGCCACATCGGCGCCCGGCCAGCCGCCGCACGGCGCCTAACCGTCGATAAAGTCAGACGGTAACGCAATCGGCGGGCAACTCCCTCTCCTGCGGCGATGGCCTCTCGGCCTCACCGCGGGGGTGCTGGTGGTGCTCGCCGTTTTCGTCGTGCGGGCAATGTCACCGGCCTTCGTCGACGAACAACTGAGCGATTTCTCGCTGCCGGACCGGGTGCAGGACACCCTGACCCTCGCGATCAGCGTCATCATCGAGTCGGTGCCGTTCGTTTTTCTGGGCATCCTGCTCTCGGCGGTCGTGCAGGTCTGGCTGCCGCACGGAGTACTGGCCCGGCACTTGCCGCGCAACCCGATTCTGCGTCGCGCGTCGATCTCGCTGCTCGGCATGTTCTTTCCGGTCTGCGAGTGCGGCAACGTCCCGCTCGCCCGCGGATTCATGGTCGGCGGGTTCACCGTCTCCGAATCGATCACTTTTCTGCTCGCCGCGCCCATTCTGAACCCGATCACCATAATCACCACGCACCAGGCCTTCGGCTGGGACGGCCATATCCTGGTGGCCCGCCTGCTCGGCGGATTCCTCATCGCCAACGTGGTCGGCTGGCTGTTCAGCAAACACCCCAACCCGCAAAGCCTGCTGACCAGCCGGTTCGCGGCGGCCTGCATGCTCGGTTCCACCAGCGGGCACGATCATGCGCACAACCGGGAGAGCCGGTTCAGCCGCACCACCGAGATTTTCATTCGCGAGACCTCGGTGATCATGCCGGCCCTGTTCATTGGTTCCGCCGTTGCCGCCCTCACCCAGGTGTTCGTTCCGCGGTCGGTGCTGCTCGCTCTCGGCAGCAACCCGGTGTGGTCGGTTTTGGCCATGATGGCCCTGGCCTTCATCGTGGCGGTCTGCTCCAACGTCGACGCCTTCTTCGTGCTGTCCTTCGGCAGCACCTTTCTGCCCGGCGGCATCGTGGCGTTTTTGGTGTTCGGCGCCCTGATCGACGTCAAGATGCTCGCCCTCATGCGCACGACCTTCACGAGTCGCACCCTGCTGCAGATCACCGTCGTGGTGGGCCTGATGAGTGCGGCGCTCGGATTGCTGGTGAACTATGTTGCCTGACCGCAAGACGAACGCTGCCCTGCGTTATTGGGCGGAGCGCTGGCAGGGCGTGCTGCTCAGCCTCGTGGTCGTCGTGGCGACCCTCTGGCTGGGCCTGAGCGGCCAGCTCGGCCTCTATATCCACCCCCGTTACTTCGTGTTCACGATGGCCATGGCAGTCATCGGGCTCGTGCTTGTGGCCGCTGGATTCGCCCGGCGCCGCACCTTCGAGGTCGAGCGCACCGGACCGGTCGAGACGACCCTGACCGGGGTGGGAGTCGTGCTGCTCCTGGTCATGGGGGTCGCCATGGTCATCGTTCCGCCGACCACCCTGAGCAGCGCGACCGCGACCCAGCGAGAGGTGAATTCCGGCGGGCTGGGCACCGATGATGACGCCGAGCAGGCTGCGACGCTCATCGGCACCGGCGACTTCGAACAGCTCAGCGTGCGGGAATGGGTGTCCCTGCTGGCCCAGTCATCCGATCCCGCCTTCTACTCCGACAAGACCGCTCAAGTGATCGGATTCGTGACACCCGACGCCCAGGACCCCGAGAACGTGTTCTACGTCGCCCGGTTCGTCGTGACCTGCTGCGCCGTCGACGCCCAGCCGATCGGCGTTCCGGTCTACCTGTCGGGCTGGCAGGCCGAATACGAGGTCGACGACTGGGTGCAGGTCACCGGCCGGTTCGACCTGAGCGTGAGCGCGGCGGCGAGCGACCCGCTCGCGATCACCCCGGTCGAAATCCTTGTCGTCGACCAGCCGAATGACCCGTATGTCTACTGACCCCTATGTCTACTGCGCCTATGTCTACTGAGCCCAGGGTTGATCTGCTGACCGGGCAACCCAGTCCGCCCCGATCGATGCGCCCGTTCCGCCGCTCCCTCTGGATACTGGTCGGTGGCCTCGTCGCCGCCTGCGCCGCGCTCATCGCCGTCAACCTGGTCAGCGGCCCCCGCCTCACCGCCGTCGACATCGACAGGGCCGCCGTCGTGTCGTCCGCCAACGCACGCCTGGTGCTTGCGACGAACCGACAACTCGAGGAGGTCACCCCTGAACAGATCAGCATCGAGCCCGCCACGACGTTCCAGGTGACGACGAGCGCAAACTCGGTCGTCATCTCCTTTTCCCAGCCGCTGGCTTACAACACCGACTACGCGGTCGCCGTGCGCGGGGTCACCGGTACGGCAGTCAATCGGGACTCAACCCTCACCGCAAAATTCAGCACGAGTGAACCCTCGCTGTACTATCTCAGTCGCGCGGCCCCGTCAGCGGATGCCGGTGCCCGCGCCGCCGACCGCATTCTGCGCACCACGACCGGTTCAGCAGACACCGACGTGGCCTTTGCTTCCCCGAACATTCAGGAATTCGTCCCGATCGGCAGCGAACTCGCCGTGGTCACGGTCAACTCCGAGCAGGGCAGTTCCGAGCACGGTGGTTCTGACTTCACGAATGCGCTCTACCGTGTCGACGCCGACGGCGCAGCCGAAGCCCTCAACCTGCCCGGCGCCGGCCTCGTGCACGACCTGCAGGCCGCGCCTGGCCAGTCGCTGCTCGGCTTTCGATTCGATAGTGCAGCGGATGCCCCCGGCCCGCACTACGACAACGTGCTGTTCGTGCTGGACCTGCGCACCAATGCGGCCACGGCGGTTCTCGACGTCGACGGCGATCCGCTCAGCGTCACGACCTGGGGCTTCATGGCCGGTCGCGCCGACATCGTCGCCCAGCAGTACGACTCCACCATGATGCTGATCAATCCGCTCGATCAGTCCGGTGGCAACCCCCTGGAAAACGAGCCGGAACTCGACCCACCGGTTCCGCTCGGGCAATTCGCCAACCTCACCGCGTTCGCACCCGACGGTGTGCGCGTCGCCGTCTCCGACCGTGACGGTCAGTATATGCTCGACCTGTCGCAGGGCACCGAGTCCATCATTGTGCCGCAGAGCGTCGTGGGCACCACGCGGTATACCGCCGAACTCCGGTTTCTCGCCGGGGGAGCAGACGGTACAGATCCCAACGGCTACGTGCAGCGGGTCGCCGAGTTCGACCCGGCCACCGGTGCCGTGCGCCAGTACCTCTCCCTCGTGCAGAACGGTGAGGCGCGCACGGTCTATGCGCCGGCATCCGCTTCGGAAACGATCGTCGGTTTCGAACTCTCTCCAAACGACCAGTTTCTGGCCGTGCAGATTGTGCCGAACCGAAACACCGAAGTCTCCGACGGTTATCCCGTCAATTCCCAGGCAGCGGATGCGACCACCCTGTTCGTGAACGTCGCCACCGGTGAGATTCGCCGCAGCGTGCTCGGGTTCGATACCAGCTGGCACTAAGGCGGCGGGGCGCCCTGGCGCTCGCGCCGTTCCCGAGCGCTCACCCGCAGACCGCTGGAGCGCAACCGCACGATCATCTCGCGAAAGGTCACCGGCAGCGCCCCGGCCGCGACCAGATCGGCGTAGCGCGCTTCGGGCACGTCGTAGTGGTCCAGATCGAAACCACGCCGGGGAATCTCGGCGGCGACCGCGAAAGCGTGCAGTTCCTCGAGATGTGAGTCGCTCACAAGGTGCGCCCACACCGTACCGTGCGCCGGCCAGCTAGGCTGGTCGATAAGTATTGCCATGATCGAAGTCTACGAGCCGCACTGTGTTTCATCCGTGGTTCAGACACGCCGTGCCGTTGGTTTGACCATGGGTAGCGGATCAGGTAAAGTCAACCCTTGGTGTGCGTTAGAAAAATAAACGCAAAGACCAGGGTTTTCTGAGTGCGCTGGGCCAGCCGGTCCGTGTACTGCAGTGAATACAGCAGACAAGTCAGAGCAGTGAGATTCCAGAATCGGAAATCCTCGGGCTCCCCAGAGATTGGTACGTAAAGTGGTTTACGCAGTTGTGCGCGCCGGAGGGCGGCAGGAGAAGGTAGAGGTCGGTACCATCGTGACGATGGACCGCATCAAGGCTGACAAGGACGGCAACGTCGAGCTGGCCGCCGTGCTTCTCGTCGACGGCGACAAGATCACCTCTGACTCTACGTCGCTGGCCAAGATCAAGGTCACCGCCGAGGTTTTGAACAACCTTCGCGGCCCGAAGATCGTCATCCAGAAGTTCAAGAACAAGACCGGGTACAAGAAGCGTCAGGGGCACCGTCAGGAGCTCACTCGCGTTCAGGTTACCGGCATTATCTAGGCCTGAGGAGATAGACAGATGGCACATAAAAAAGGTGCGAGTTCCACTCGCAACGGTCGTGACTCGAACGCCCAGCGTCTCGGCGTAAAGCGCTTCGGCGGTCAGGTTGTCGGCGCGGGCGAGATCATCGTTCGTCAGCGCGGCACGCACTTCCACCCCGGCGTCAACGTTGGCCGTGGCGGCGACGACACGCTCTTCGCCCTCGAAGCCGGCTCCGTGCAGTTCGGTGCCAAGGGTGGCCGCAAGGTCATCAACATCGTGGTGGCGGCCGAGTAGGTTCGCATAATTTGATCGTCAGGGCGGGCTTCGGTCCGCCCTGACGTGTTTGTCCGTCGAACGATTTTCTGCACGATCTTGTAGTTTCACCGCATTCGTTTCATAGCACCTCTGTTTTGAAGCATTTCTTGCGCCACCTGAAAGGGGCACTCCATGGCCACATTCGTTGACCACGTGACGCTGCATTTACGAGCGGGCAATGGAGGAAACGGATGCGTTTCGGTCAAACGTGAGAAGTTCAAACCCCTCGCCGGCCCCGACGGTGGTAACGGCGGCGGCGGCGGAGACCTGGTTCTCGTCGCCGACCCGAGCACGACCACCCTGCTCGGCTACCACCGTTCGCCACACCGCAGCTCCGACAATGGCGGCCCCGGAATGGGCGATCACCGCAACGGCCACAACGGTGAGATGCGTGAACTCATGGTTCCCATCGGCACCGTGGTCAAGGACGTGGAGGGCAACCAGCTCCTCGACATGAACGAACCCGGGCTGCGCCTCATCGTCGCGCCCGGTGGCCAGGGCGGGCTCGGCAACGCCGCCCTCGCCTCGACCAAGCGCAAGGCTCCCGGCTTCGCCCTGCTCGGCACGCTCGGCTGGGAAGGCGACGTCTACCTCGAACTCAAGACCGTCGCGGACGTTGCTCTCGTCGGGTACCCGTCCGCCGGCAAGTCGAGCCTGATCGCCGCAATGAGCGCCGCTCGGCCTAAGATCGCCGACTACCCCTTCACCACCCTGCACCCCAACCTCGGCGTTGTCGAGTCGGGTGAGTCGCGCTACACTATCGCCGACGTGCCCGGCCTGATCGAGGGCGCGAGCGAGGGTAAAGGCCTCGGCCTTGAATTTTTGCGACATGTGGAACGCTGCACGGCCCTGCTGCACGTTCTGGACTGCGCCACGCTCGAGCCCGGCCGCGACCCGATCAGTGACCTCGACGTCATTCTCGGTGAACTCGACGCCTACCCGGTACCCGAGGGCCAGAAGCCGCTGCTGCAGCGCTCCCAGCTCATCGCCCTGAACAAGATCGATGTTCCCGAAGGCCGCGAACTGGCCGCTTTCGTCAAGGCCGACCTCGAAGCCCGCGGGTACCGCGTGTTCGAGATCTCCAGCGTCACCCACGAAGGGCTCAAGCAACTCAACTACGCCCTCGCCGAGGTCGTTGAGCAGGGCCGCGCCGAGGCTGCCGCAGCCGAAGCGAAGAAGCCGCGCATCATCATCCGTCCCAAGGCCGTCGACGAGGGTGGCTTCGTCATCAAGGTCGAGGGTGGCACCTTCGGCAACATTTACCGCATTCTGGGCACGAAGCCGGAGCGCTGGATTCAGCAGACCGACTTCACCAACGACGAGGCCGTCGGCTTCCTCGCGGACCGACTCGCCAAGCTCGGTATCGAGAACGAGCTGTACAAATCCGGTGCCGTCGCGGGTTCGACCGTCATCATCGGCCCGGGCCACGGTGTCGTGTTCGACTGGGAGCCCACTCTCACGTCGACCGCCGAGCTCATCACCGCTCCCCGCGGCACCGACGCTCGCCTCGACGAGCCCAAGCGCCGCACCAGCAACGAACGTCGCGAAGAGTACTTTGGCCGGATGGACGCCAAGTCGTCGGCCCGAGCCGAACTCATTCGTGAGCGCGAAGCGGGCATGTGGCAGACCGGCGAAGAGGAATACAACGAAGATGTGCGTCTTGCCGATGTGGAGCTGACCGCCGATGGGGGAGTCGCCGACACCGCGCCGACCGACACCGCGCCGACCGACACCGCGCCGACCGACACCGGAGCAGAAGCCGACGCCGAACTCGAAACCGATACCGAAACCGAAGTTGGCGGCGACACAACGAAAGAAGTTCAGAAGTGAGTGGCTTAGCCAGAGACAACGTAGCGGGCGCGAAACGTGTCGTTGTGAAGGTCGGGTCCTCCTCGATCAGCGGCGAGAATTCCGACCAGATCACCCCCCTCGTTGACGCCCTGGCCGAGGCCTACGGTCGCGGCACCGAGGTCGTGCTGATTTCGTCGGGCGCCGTCGCCACCGGTATGCCCTTCCTCAACCTGGAGGAGCGACCCAGCGACGTTGCCACCCAGCAGGCGGCGGCCGCCGTCGGGCAGAACGTGCTGATCTTTCGCTACCAGGAAAGCCTCGACCGCTACGGCATCGCGGCCGGCACCGTGCTGCTCACCGAGGGCGACGCCCTCAAAGAACCGCACCGCAGCAACACCCGTCGTGCGCTGGAACGCCTGCTCGACCTGCGTATTTTGCCCGTCGTCAACGAGAACGACACCGTGGCCGTCTACGGTTTGCGGTTCGGCAGCAACGACCGCCTCGCGGCGCTCGTCGCGACCCTCATCCACGCTGACCTGCTGATCATGCTCAGCGACGTCGACGCGCTCTACACCAAGCCGCCGCACCTGCCGGGGGCGGAGAAACTCGATTTCATTGCCGCCGACGACCCGCTCGATGGCTTCGAATTCAGCTCCAGCGGAGCAACCGGCGTCGGAACCGGGGGAGCGAGCACCAAGGTCGTCGCTGCTCGCCTCGCCACCAAGGCCGGCACCGCCGTTCTGGTCACCTCAACCGAACTGGCCGCTGCCGCTCTTCGCGGCGATAATGTAGGCACCTGGTTTGAGCCGACGGCCAGCGAAGAGCGGCGCGCACTGCTCTAATTACTGCAGCGGCGATCATGTTGGCACCTGGTTTGAGCCGACGGCCAGCGAAGACCGGCGCGCACTGCTCTAATTACTGCAGCGGCGATCATGTTGGCACCTGGTTTGAGCCGACGGCCAGCGCCGAGAGTCGCGCGCTGCTCTGATCAGGCGTGCGGGTCGGCTGCGCTAAACTGCCGATGGTCGCACTACGCGTCCAGAATTCTTGCCGGAGGGCCAGTTGCTTGTGGGGTTGCGCGTCGTCAATGGTTTCAGCGTGAGTATCGTCGGCCGAACCAGCCTCCGCCGATGAGGGCCCAGTCGCAGCACGCCGTTCGTTCGGCGGCACGCATTGTCGTCAAGGTCGGTTCCTCCTCGATCAGCGGTGAGAATGCCGGGCAGATCGCACCGCTCGTCGACGCCCTCGCCGAAGCGCACAGCCGCGGCACCGAAGTCATTCTGGTGTCATCGGGCGCGATTGCGATCGGCATGCCGTACCTGCAACTGCAGGAACGGCCGACCGACCTGGCCACCCAGCAGGCAGCGGCATCCGTTGGCCAGAATCTGCTGATCTTTCGGTACCAGGACAGCCTTGACCGGTACGACATCGTCGCCGGACAGGTGCTGCTCACGGCGAGCGATCTCGACAATGCCACCCACCGCGGAAACGCCCAGCGGGCGATGGAACGCTTGATGGCGCTGCGGATCCTGCCGATCGTGAACGAGAACGACACGGTGGCGACGCACGAGATCCGATTCGGCGACAACGACCGGCTTGCCGCCCTCGTCGCCATCCTGATCGGTGCCGACCTGCTCGTGCTGCTCAGCGACGTCGATGCCCTCTACACCTGCCCGCCGCACCTGCCCGGCGCCGAGCGCATCAGCCACGTCGCCTCCGGTGATCCGCTCGTCGGTATGGAATTCGGCGCGACCAAGGTCAACGGTGTTGGCACCGGGGGAGCCAGCACCAAGATTTCGGCCGCCCGGATCGCCGCTCAGGCCGGTACCGCCGTGCTCGTCACCGCGACCGGGCTGGTGGCCGAGGCACTGCGCGGAGAACCGGTCGGAACCTGGTTCGAACCATCGGCCGCACCGTCAGCCCTCCGTCTGCCTTAGCCGGCCGAAATAGTCCCTGCCCATGCCCTCCGGTAAACTGGAGGGCATGTTGCAGTCATTGAACGATGTCGCCCAGCTCACGCCCACCCTCGAGGCCGCCCGCACCGCCTCGCTGTCGCTCGCTTCCGCACCGACACAGGTGAAAAACGCAGCACTCAAACTGGTCGCTCAGTCGCTGCGCGACCACGTCGACCAGATCGTCACGGCTAACCAGGCCGATCTCGCAGCCGGGGCCACCAACGGTCTCACCGCCGGCCTGCTCGACCGTCTCAAGCTCGACGCGCCGCGCATCGCCGCCCTCGCCGACTCCGTCGAACAGATCGCCCTGCTGACCGACCCGGTCGGTCAGGTCGTGCGCGGCAGCAGCCTGCCCAACGGCATCAAGATCAGCCAGGTGCGTGTTCCCTTCGGCGTCATCGGCGTCATCTATGAGGCTCGCCCCAACGTCACCGTGGACCTCGCCGCCCTCGCGCTGAAGAGCGGCAATGCCGTTGTGCTCCGCGGCGGCTCAGCCGCGGAGAACAGCAACCGAGTGCTCGTTGATCTCGTGCAGGCGGCCCTCACCGCGGCCGGGCTCAACCCCGACTCGGTGCAGACTATCGATCCCTTCGGCCGTGCCGGAGCCACTGAGCTCATGAAAGCGCGCGGCTACGTCGACGTGCTCATACCGCGGGGAAGTGCGAACCTCATCCAGACCGTGGTGACTGAGTCCCAGGTGCCGGTCATCGAGACCGGTGCGGGCGTCGTGCACGTGTTCCTCGACGAGTCGGCGACAAAGCAGTGGGCGATCGACATCGTGCACAACTCCAAGACTCACCGGCCGAGCGTCTGCAACGCCCTGGAAACTCTGCTCGTGCACCGCAGCGCGGCCGAACGACTGCTTCCCGATGTGCTGGCCAAGCTCGCGGCATCCGGTGTCACCATTCACGCGGATGCTCGCGCGCGCGCCCTCTATCCCGCCGCGGTCCCGGCAACCGATGACGACTGGGGCACGGAACACATGAGCCTGGACATCTCGGTGGCGATCGTGGATTCGCTCGACGAGGCCATCGAGCACATTCGTCGCTATTCCACCGGGCACACCGAGTCGATCATCACCAACGATCTGCAGAACGCCGAGCGATTCCTGAACGAGGTCGATTCGGCGGCGGTCATGGTCAATACCTCGACCCGGTTCACCGACGGCGGCGAATTCGGCTTCGGCGCCGAGGTGGGCATTTCCACCCAGAAGCTGCATGCCAGAGGGCCCATGGGTTTGCCCGAGCTGACCAGCACAAAATGGATCGTGCGCGGCACGGGACAGGTGCGTGCCTGAGTTCGGACGACGCCGGGGTCCGGCTAGAATAGGGCGACGGCGTGAGCCGTCAGGCCCGCGACCCGTCGCAGCCGCCTCAAGCCGCGCCTGACCCCGTGGCCCGTGAATGGAGAACCGATGTATTTTCTGAGTGCCGTGCTGACCGAGGTCGAGCACATCGCCCTCCCGTTGCCGCTCATCGTCTACCCGATGGTCGCCGCCGTGCTGTTTCTGGCCCTCGGCGTTGTGCTGTGGAGCTTTCGCGAGGTCGCCAACCGCCACAGCGGCAAGGCTGACGCCTACGCCGCAGCGCACGGCGGACACAGCGGTACGTCCACTTCCGGTGGCCACTAGAAGCCTGGTCTTACCGTGACAGTTCGACGGCCGCGCATCGGCGTAATGGGCGGAACGTTCGACCCCATTCACCATGGGCACCTCGTTGCTGCCAGTGAGGTCGCGCAGAGTTTTGACCTCGACGAGGTCATTTTCGTGCCGACCGGCCAGCCCTGGCAGAAGAGCGGGGTGACCCGCGGCGAACATCGGTACCTGATGACCGTGATCGCAACCGCGTCCAATCCGCGGTTCACCGTGAGTCGAGTCGATATCGACCGTGTGGGGCCGACGTACACCATTGACACGCTGCGCGACCTGCACGAGGAACGGCCCGGCGCGGAGCTGTTCTTCATTACCGGAGCGGATGCGATCACCCAGATTCTCGGCTGGAAAGATGTGCGCGAGCTCTGGCAGCTGGCGCACTTCGTCGCTGTGAGTCGTCCGGGCCATGAGCTGAGCGTTTCGGGTTTGCCGAACCAGGACGTAAGCTTATTGGAAGTTCCGGCACTGGCTATTTCGTCCACTGACTGCCGGGCACGGGTCAATCGGGGATTCCCGGTCTGGTATCTGGTTCCCGACGGGGTCGTCCAGTACATCTCAAAGCATCATCTGTATCGGAGTGTGGCATGACGTTGGGAGACCCTCAGCCGCTCAGCCGACGTCAGGCGCGTGAGCGTGCCCGCAGCCAGGGTGACGACGGTGTCCTCGTCAACGAGGCCATTCCCACGCTGGACGTTCCGGTGCTGGCTCCGGCCGCGCTTCGCCCGGCATCCTTCGCTGCATCAACCTCGGCGTCATCACGACGTTCGAGTCGGCACCATTCCATTTCCGAGTCGGACGCCGAGGCTGAGTCGCCGTCGATCGAGGCCACAGAGCCAGCACACCCGAACGAGCCCACCGCGGTGAGTTCGGCGCCGCACATCCTGAGCCGCCGGGAACTGCGCGCCCTGCACGCGCGGGAAGAACTGGCAAAGCCCGACGCTGCCCCGGCCGCAGCTGCACCCTCAGATTCCGAGCTGGTCGAGGCGGAGCTGATCGAGCCCGAGCCGACCCAGTCCACCGCTGCTCCGCTCGTTGAACCCGAACAGATGTATGCCGAACCGATCGCGGCTGAACCGATCGAGCCCGAACCGATCGTGCCCGAACCGGTCGTGCCCGAACCGATCCGGCCGCACGAGGAGCGGTCCAGTGCGACTTCCGCCTGGACACCGCCCATCGGGCACTGGTCCGTCGACGCGGATACACCGCGGGTCGATCTGTCGCAGCCCGACCAGTCGCTCGACGAACTGATCAACCGCGGAATCGGGGCCGGTGGCATTCCCACCACCACGAATGCGCTGATTCTGCCATCCATACCCCACCAGCCCAGCAGTGCAAGCCCAATCTCCAACACCGGTGAGATCATGATCACCGGGTCGTTCGATCTGCCGCGCAGTCTTGGTTCGACCGGTGCTCACCCGAACCTGTTTGATTCGTCGGAGATGGACCACATGATGGACCAGCTCGACGCCGATCAGCTGGGTGGGGATTCGGCTCCGGTCAGCGCAAGTCGTGCGGTTAGCACCCACGCTTCCACACGGGGCATGTTGACCCCGCCGAAGAAACAGCGCGCGTCGCTTCCCATGATCTCGGTCATCGCAACGGCTGTTCTGGCGGTCGGCGTACTGGCGCTGTTCGTCATCGGCTATCTCTCGGGCGCTTACTAGTGGCCTCCGGTACCCGCCCCACCCATTTCTGCTTCGCGAGCCTATGTGGCTCGCCGTCGTTGTTTCCCCTTATCATCGCCGCGAGCGCATTCACGCCCCGGGGCACAATCTCAAGGATTCATTCATGACCACTTCACCTCACGCACTCGAGCTGCTCTCCATCGCTGTCGCCGCCGCCGACTCGAAGGGAGGAGAAGACCTGGTTGCCCTCGACGTCTCGAACCCGCTTCCCCTGGCCGACATCTTCTTCATCGTCACGGGGCGCTCCGAGCGCAACGTCGTCGCCATCGCCGGTGAGATCGAAGACAAGCTCATCGAGGCCGGCCATAAGCCGCTGCGCCGCGAAGGGCGCGCTGCCGGCCGCTGGGTGCTCGTGGACTTCGGCGACCTGGTTGTTCACGTCTTCCACGAGGAGGAGCGTCAGTACTACTCCCTCGAGCGCCTTTGGAAAGACTGCCCGGTTATCCCGACCGGTATCCCGTCGAAGGTGGCGGCAGAAAACGCGGCCGACGCGGTCTCCGATGAGGTCGCGGAGTAGCTTTGGTTTCGCAGATCACATTCTGTGTTGTAAGCTAACAAAGTTGTTTCGGAGAGATTCGGAACAGCAATCTGGGTCCGTGGCGCAGCTGGTAGCGCACCTGCATGGCATGCAGGGGGTCAGGGGTTCGAATCCCCTCGGATCCACCAAAGAAGAAGTAGCCCCGACAATGTCGGGGTTATTTTTTTGTGCCTGCGACGCTGTGCTAAATATTCTTTCCGATATTTTTTCGGAGCGGATGCTGCGGAACGTTCGGGAAACCGCGCAGGAAGCAGAGCCGACCTGTGGGCGGTGCCGGAAAGGTGGAGGCAAAAAGAAATATCGCGTGGCGGGTATCGCAAAAGCGGTATGGCCAGCGATAATTCGTTAGTGGCTAATGCCACATGCGAATGTATCCATCCCGAATGTATTCGACACCCCATTGGAGAATTTCAGAATGAAGAAGACCACGGTTCAACTGCTGGATGACCTTGACGGCACCGTTATCGAGAATGGCTCCGGAGCTACCGTTTCGTACACGTTTGACGGAGACTCCTATGAGATTGATCTGTCCGCAGAAAACCTCGCTGAATTTCGCGCGGCCGTGAAACCGTATATCAACGTATCGCGGCGCGTGGGTTATGTTCCCGCCAAGCCGCGCGCTGCCGGTTCGGCCGGTTCCGACCGCGCCGAGCTGCAGGCCATCCGGGCCTGGGCGGCCGCCAACGACGTTCAGGTGTCCGATCGCGGGCGCATTGCGGGAACCGTACGCGAGGCCTACGCAAACGCTCAGGCCAAGTAGAGGCCCGCAGGCTCCAGCCTTCCTGAGCTCAGCTTCACCGGCCATGAATCACCAGGATGAACGGTGTCCCTGCCTGAGCGGGGACACCTATTCGGTGTGCTGCGCACGTTTTCATATCGATGCAGCCCAATCGCCCACAGCCGAGTGGCTTATGCGTTCGCGGTATAGCGCCTTTGCCTACGGTGACGTACAGTATCTGCTGAAATCGTGGCATCCGCTCACCAGACCGGAGCGACTCGAATTGGATGCGGCGATATCGTGGCGGCGGCTCGATATCGTGCGCACCGAACGCGGCGGTCTGCTCGATAACGCAGGAGTCGTGGAATTCATCGCTCATTACCGGGAGAACGGAATTGCAGCACAGCAACACGAAGTCAGCCGCTTTCGCAAAACTGACCACCGGTGGTATTACCTTGATTCCTTGCCGGATAGTTCGGCCGTTTAGTTCCTTGGAGGTGACCTCCCAGAAAGCGGGCTTAGATTGGGGTGCATGTCTGAGCATCTGTCCCGGGATATGGCCAGCGGAAGCGATCCGCGGCATCCGGTGCGTCGTGTTCTGCGTCGCACGCGTGCCTGGGTAGACGGGCACCCCTACCTGCTGTTCGCTTATCGCCTTGGCGTTGGGCTGCTCGGCACGATCATCATCGTGATCGGCGTCGTGCTCATTCCCCTGCCGGGTCCCGGCTGGCTCATCGTCTTTCTAGGCCTCGCCGTACTTGGAACGGAGTTCGCCGCGGCCCGTCGGGTGGGCGAATTCTTCAAACGCATCGTGACGCGGGCGTGGGCGTGGTGGCGAGCTCGCCGCGAGCGCCGGGTGTCGAGCTCCGCCTGATGCCCCCGGGTGAGGTACCGCCGAGAGAGCCGGGCCGTCAGCGACCGAAGTGCAGAGCCGGGGCGCTGAAGAAGAGCGATGCCAGCAAGGCCACGTAAACGATGACGAAGATCGCCGGAGTGACGTAGCGCACGACATTCACCCACCGAGCCATGGCCACGACGCATCGGGCGAGCGAGCCGGGTGTTTCCAGGGCGCGCAGGTCGGCGATGACGGCAAGCCCCTCATTCGCGGCGGAAATCTGCGCGAGTGCACCGAAGATTCCCGACGCCAGCAGAATACCCGCCGCGGCAATGCGCACGCTCAGGTCGGCGGTCGGGAGGCCGAGGGCGAGAAAGCCGACGATGGCAGTCAGGAGAAAGGTCGGGGCTGCCTGAGACGCGATGATGTGCGCCCGCGCTTTGACCCAGTGGCCGATGAGCTCAGATTCTGTCATGGTGACTCCCGTCCTCGTGGCGCCGCCGATGGCACCACTCCATTCTTGCAGGGCCGGGCATTCTTGCAGGGCCGGGCCTTTTTCGCGGGGTGGGGCCCGGGTGACCGGATATGTCAGCGGATGCCTGTAGCGTATTCTCCAAGCGCGATTCGGTCACCCGCAGCGCGGTGCTATGTCGCTGCTCGTGCATTGACCGTGTCCCACCTTCTTTTCGAGGAGTCTCATGGAAACCTGGCCCGGAACCGCCTATCCCCTCGGCGCAACCTTCGACGGGAGCGGAACAAATTTCGCCCTGTTCAGCGAAGCCGCCCAACGCGTCGAATTGTGTCTCATCGACGAAAACGGCGGTGAGACGCGCATCGAAGTGCGCGAATCATCTGCTTATATCTGGCACTGTTACCTGCCGCTCGTGCAGCCGGGCCAGCGCTACGGCTATCGGGTACACGGCGACTACAACCCGGCGGCCGGTAACCGGCTGAACCCGAGCAAGCTACTGCTTGATCCTTATGCCAAGGCGACGACCGGTGCCATCGACTGGGACCCGTCGTTGTTCTCCTACGACTTCGACGACCCCGACTCGCCCAACAATGAGGACTCGGCCGCGCACATGATGCTCGGCGTGGTCGTCAACCCGTTCTTCGACTGGACCGGTGACCGGTCCTTGCGCACGCCCTACAGCGAGTCGTTCATCTACGAGGCTCACGTCAAGGGCCTGACCAAACTGCAGGACTCCGTGCCGGAGTCGCAGCGGGGCACCTACGCGGGCCTGGCGCATCCATCCGTCATCGACCACCTGCAAAAGCTGGGCGTGACCGCCATCGAACTGATGCCGGTGCACCAGTTCGTCAACGACGGCGCCCTGGTGGAGCAGGGCCTCAACAACTATTGGGGCTACAACACAATCGGATTCTTCGCTCCACACAACGCGTATTCCTCCACCGGTGACCTCGGCCAGCAGGTGCAGGAATTCAAGGGCATGGTGCGCAGCCTGCACACTGCGGGCATCGAGGTCATCCTCGACGTGGTCTACAACCACACCGCCGAGGGCAACCATATGGGGCCGACCCTCTCGTTCAAGGGCATCGACAACGAGGCTTACTACCGTCTGATGGACGACGACAAGCGCTACTACATGGACTACACGGGCACCGGAAACACCCTCAACGTTCGGCACCCGCACGTGCTTCAGCTCATCATGGACTCGCTTCGCTACTGGGTGCTCGAGATGCACGTCGACGGCTTTCGGTTCGATCTGGCCAGCGCCCTGGCCCGCGACCTATACGAGGTCGACAAGCTCTCGACCTTCTTCGAGCTCGTACAGCAAGACCCGATCGTTTCGCAGGTCAAGCTCATCGCCGAGCCGTGGGATGTCGGCCCCGGAGGCTACCAGGTGGGCAATTTCCCCTCCCAGTGGTCGGAATGGAACGGCAAGTACCGCGATACCGTGCGCGACTTCTGGCGCGGCGAACCGTCTACCCTCGGCGAATTCGCCTCCCGAGTAGCCGGATCAGCCGACCTCTACGAACACTCCGGCCGCCGCCCGATGGCCTCGATCAACTTTGTCACCGCCCACGACGGCTTCACCATCGCCGACCTCGTCTCGTACAACGAGAAACACAACGATGCCAACGGCGAAGACAACAACGACGGTGAGTCGCACAACCGGTCGTGGAATTCCGGCGTGGAAGGGACCACGGATGATCCCGAGATTCGGGGACTGCGCGCCCGACAGGCACGCAATTTCATCGCCACCCTGCTCCTGTCGCAGGGGGTGCCGATGCTGCTGCACGGCGACGAGTTGGGCCGCACCCAGCTGGGCAACAACAACACCTACGCGCAGGATTCCGAACTGACCTGGGTGCACTGGGCTGACGCCGATGGGCCGCTGATCGAATTCACGGCCGCTGTTTCCCGCCTGCGCCGCGAGCACCCGACATTTCGACGCAGCCGGTTCTTCGACGGGCGCCCGGTGGAGCGGCTGGCTGACGAATCGTTGCCCGACATCGTCTGGCTCAACACCGATGGTGAACCGATGGTGTCCGACGACTGGGATCAGAACCATGCCAAGGCGGTCGCGAAGTTCCTCAATGGCAACGGCATCCGCGAGCGTGACGTGAGGGGTCAGGACGTCGTCGACGTCAATTTTCTGCTGTTGTTCAACGCTGATGCCGGCGACGTCGAGTTCACTCTGCCACCCGACGAATACGCCCCGGCCTGGGAAATCGTCGTCGACACGGCCGGTGAAGGAGCGGATGCGATCGCCCGTCCGGCGGGAGCCATCCAGACCGTGGCTGGCCGCTCCCTCGTGGTGCTGCGCGCCTATCACGAGCCCGAAGTCGCGCCGGATCACTCGGTTGCGGCCTCACTGGCCAACGCCACAGGCCTGATCACCCTGCCCGGACCCAGCTGAGGCCGGGCCGGTGACCTTCGACACAGATTCAACGGCGACGGGACCCGTGGCCGTCCCGCTCTCCACCTACCGCCTGCAGATCACGGCGGGCTTCGACCTCGATGCCGCCGCGAGCCTGGTCGGCTACCTTCGCGATCTCGGCGCCGACTGGATCTACCTGTCGCCGCTGCTGCAGGCCGAAGCCGGATCCGACCACGGGTACGACGTCGTGGACCACTCAGTCGTCGATCCCGAACGCGGTGGGGCGGAGGCGCTCGACCGACTCTCTGGGGCTGCGCACCGGGCCGGGCTAGGCGTGCTCGTCGACATCGTGCCCAACCACATGGGAGTCGCGACGCCGCGTCACAACTCGTGGTGGTGGGACCTGCTGCAGAACGGCCAACAGTCGCGCTACGCCGAGGCCTTCGACGTTGACTGGGCGTTCGGGCACGGAAAGATTCGCATCCCTGTACTCGGAGATGGGCCTGCCGAGCTCGACCGGCTGGAGCTCGTCGACGGCGAATTGCGCTATTTCGACAACCGCTTTCCCGTCGCCGCTGGAACCGCCGACGACGGGGCGAGCCCGGCCGAGGTACACGAGCGTCAGCACTACGAGCTCGTGAACTGGCGTCGGGCCGACGCCGAGTTGAACTACCGCCGCTTTTTTGCCGTGAACAGCCTCGCCGGTATCCGGGTAGAGGTGCCGTGGGTATTCGAAGAGTCGCACCGCGAGATTCTGCGCTGGCTGCGGGAGGGTCTTGTGCAAGGGCTGCGGGTCGATCATCCCGACGGCCTCGCCGATCCGGCCGGTTACCTCGAAGCACTGCGCCTGGCCACGAACGGCTGCTACGTGCTGGTGGAGAAGATTCTGGAGGGGCCCGAGCAACTGCCAACGAGCTGGGCAACGGCCGGCACGACCGGATATGACGCCCTCGCCGACGTCGACCGGGTACTCGTCGATCCCGCTGGGCGAGACGCCCTCGACGCCCTCGAATCCCGCCTGCACGGCGATCCAGCCGCCACCTGGGCGACTCTGGTCTATCGCAACAAACGCGACGTGGCCGACGGCATCCTGCACTCCGAGGTACAGCGCATCGCCCGGCTCCTGCCCAACAGCGCGGCAGATGACGTCATTGCCGACCTCACCGCCGAGGCCCTGGCCGACCTGCTGGCCTGGTTTCCGGTCTACCGCTCCTACCTCCCGCTGGGGCTGGAGAGCCTGCAGGAGGCGGCGCGCCGATCGGCCGCCCACCGCCCGGAGCTTGCGGCTGAGCTCAACCGGCTGTTGCCGCTCCTCGGCGACCCGGGGCATCCGGCCGCGATGCGCTTTCAACAGACCTCGGGCATGGTGATGGCCAAGGGCGTCGAAGACCGCGCCTACTATCGGTTCAGCCGGCTGACCTCGCTCAATGAGGTCGGCGCCGATCCCGACGAGTTCACGGTGACTCTTGCCGAGTTCCACCACCGACAGCGCACCCGGCAGGCCGGATTTCCACACTCCATGACGACCTTGTCGACCCACGACACCAAACGTGGCGAAGACGTGCGAGCGCGCATCTCGGTGCTCGCCGAGATCCCCGCCGAGTGGGAGGTAGCCCTGGAACAGCTGCGGGCGGCGCATCCGCTCGGGGATGCGCCCTTCGAGAACCTGCTGTGGCAGGCGATCATCGGCGCCTGGCCGGCCGGCCGGGAACGACTCTCGGCCTACGCGCTCAAGGCGGCGCGCGAGGCCGGCACCTCCACCACCTGGACGAGCCAGAACATCGAATTCGAAACCAAACTCGACCACCTCGTCACGGCCGTCACCGAGCCCGGTCCCACCCGCGACCTCGCTACCAACCTGGTCTCTCGGGTGCAGCCGGCCGGCTGGAGCAATTCGCTCTCGCTCAAACTGATGCAACTGACCATGCCGGGCGTACCCGACGTATATCAGGGCAGCGAGCTCTGGGAATCTTCACTCGTCGACCCCGACAACCGGCGCTCGGTCGACTATGAGTTGCGCCAGCGGCTGCTCGCCCGCATCGACAGCGGATGGCTCCCTCCGGTCGATGAGACCGGCGCAGCCAAACTATTGGTCACGTGCCGGGCACTGCGCCTGCGGCGCGATCGGGCAGAGCTCTTCACCCGCTACGCCGCCGTGCCCGTTTTCGGAGCAGCCGCCACCCATGCCGTGGCGTTCGATCGTGGAGGAGCGATCACCCTGGCCACTCGGCTACCGATCGGACTGCTGGCCGGTGGTGGCTGGGGAAACACAACGATCGGCGTCGCCGGACGCGGCTACATGGACGTGCTCACCGGGGAACGTTTCACGGGTCCGATCCTGCGCGTCGCCGACCTGCTCGCGCGTTACCCGGTGGCGCTGCTGATCCCCGCCGAAGGCAATCGACGCGCCACCGACACTCCCACAGGACGACACGCATGAACGATCAGAAATTCGCCGTCTGGGCACCCGACGCGCACGCCGTGCAGCTGCAGCTCGGCCCCGACCGGCTCGACCTAGCGGCGCGAGACGATGGGTGGTGGGAGCTGCCGGAATCCGCTCGCCCGGCCGTCGCGGGTGAGCCGACCGTCGATGTCGATTACGGATTCATCGTTGACGGTCGCGGACCGTTTGCCGACCCTCGGTCGCGGCGCCAGCCCGCCGGGGTGCACGCACTCTCCCGTACGTTCGACGCCTCGGCCCACATCTGGCACGACGAGGGCTTCACCGGTCGACAGCTGGCCGGTACCGTAATCTACGAGTTGCATCTGGGAACGTTCACCCCGGAGGGCACCCTCGAAGCAGCCGCCGGTCGGCTCGACCACCTGCAGTCAATCGGCGTCGACTTCGTCGAGCTGTTGCCGGTGAACGCCTTCAACGGCACCCACAACTGGGGTTACGACGGCGTGCTCTGGTATGCCGTGCACGAGGGCTACGGCGGACCAGCCGCGTACCAGGACTTCGTCGACGCCTGCCATCAGCACGGCATCGGCGTCATCCAGGACGTCGTGTACAACCACCTCGGGCCCAGCGGCAACTACCTGCCGCAGTTCGGCCCGTACCTGAGCGAGGCCGCCGGCAACACCTGGGGTTCCTCGCTCAATCTCGACGGACCGCACTCCGACCCGGTGCGTCGCTACATTCTCGACAACGCGCTGATGTGGCTCGGCGACTACCACGTCGACGGCCTGCGCCTCGATGCGGTGCACGCGCTGCGCGACGCGAGCGCCACCCACCTGCTCGAACAGCTCGCTGTCGAGGTCTCCGCGCTGAGCGCCGAAACCGGGCGGCCGCGCACTCTGATTGCCGAATCCGACCTCAATGACCCTCGGCTCGTGACACCGCGCGAGGCCAATGGCTATGGCCTCGACGCGCAGTGGAGTGACGACTTTCACCATGCCGTACACGTTGCTCTCACCGGTGAAACCACCGGTTATTACGCCGATTTCGAGCCACTCGACGCCCTCGCCAAGGTGCTCACACACGGGTTCTTCCACGACGGCACCTACTCGAGCTTTCGCGAGCGTACCCACGGTCGACGGATCGATCTCGAACGGATGCCCACCTGGCGGCTCGTCGTCGCCTCCCAGAACCACGACCAGATCGGCAATCGGGCCGTCGGTGACCGGCTCAGCAGCCAGCTCGACTCCGGTCAGCTGGCGATTGCGGCGGCGTTGACCCTGCTCGGCCCGTACACGCCAATGCTGTTCATGGGCGAAGAATGGGGAGCCTCCACGCCGTGGCAGTTCTTCACCTCCCATCCCGAACCGGAGCTCGGTACCGCCACCGCAACCGGTCGTATCAGTGAGTTCGCCCGCATGGGCTGGGATCCGGACCAGGTGCCCGACCCACAGGATGAGCAAACCTTCGAGCGGTCCAAACTCGATTGGAGTGAAGCCGTAGAACCCGCGCACGCGCGCCTGCTCGGGTTCTACCGTGAGCTCGCCGTGCTGCGTCGGGCGCAGCCGGATTTCACCGACCCCCGGTTCGATCAGATCGCGGTGGAGTTCGATGCGGCTGCCGGCTGGTTGCGGCTGCACCGTGGCGGCACCAAGATCCTCATCAATCTCGGGGCCCAGTCGACTCAGATTCCGGCCGGGCGGGGTGACATTCTCGTGTCCTTCGCCACGAGCGGTGAAGCCGTGCAGGGCCGGCTGCCCAATGCTCTGCTGTTGGCCCCGCACTCGGTCGTCGTGCTCGCTTGAGCTGTTTCAACGACGCATCCAGTCTGGCAAGATAGGGCTGAACGCTGCACCCGCGGCCGGTGAGGATGCACCTGTGGATTCGTTTCTCTCGGCGACGACGACCGCCGCGCTCCAGCGGCTGCTGACCCTGCAAGCGGATGCCGACGGCTCGCCCCTGGAACGGCTGCGCGCCATCCGCTCGCTGCAGACCGCGCTCGAGCAGGACCCGGCGACGCTCGTGGCCGTTCGTGACGCCGTTTTGGCGAAGACATCGTGGAACGAGATCGCCGCTGCAACCGGTCTCAAGGCTCCGGCAGCTAAGTGGCGCTGGGGCGGCAGCGACGAAGAGATCAGCGCCCGCCTGGCAGCCGGTCGCAAGCGATCAGTTCGGCCGAGCAGCGTGCCGACGGACCTGCCCGGCCTGTCGGTCGCCGAGGCCGCGGCCGCCCGTGGGGTCAGCGCCCAGGCGATCTACCTGCAGGTGCGCCGCGGCACCCTGGTCAGCCGCACCGTTACGCTGCCCGACGGTCGCAGCTACAAACGCGTCTTCCCGGCCGGCGCGCCGGATGCCGGCCCAGACACTGTTGCAGCCTCTGCCGCCCCTGGCTCCTCACGGTCGGCTGCCCCTGAACCTGCCGCCGGCTCCTGACCGGCCTGCTGCCGACCACTGCCGCGTTCTACCGCCATTTGCCCCGCCCGACCTCAACGGAGATGTCCCACCATGACCCACAACCCTGCCCCCACCACCCTCACGATCGACCGCCGCGCCGACCGGGTGCACGTTGAGCTGAACCGTCCCGACGTGCGCAACGCGATCGACCAGACCATGATCGACGAACTGCACGCGGTCTGCGCCGAGCTGGAGCTGCAGCCGCGTATCCTCATCATCAGCGGCGCCAACGGCGTCTTCGCCTCCGGCGCCGACATCGCCCAGCTGCGCGAACGCCGCCGCGACGATGCCCTGCTCGGCATCAACTCCGGACTGTTTTCGCGTATCGCGCAACTTCCGATGCCCGTCATTGCCGCGATCGACGGCTGGGCGCTCGGCGGCGGGGCTGAGCTCGCCTACGCGGCCGACTTCCGCATCGCGTCGACGAGCGCGCGGCTGGGCAACCCCGAGACGGCGCTCGGCATCCTGCCAGCCGCCGGCGCGCTCTGGCGCCTGGCCGAGCTCGTCGGAGAGCCGGTGGCCAAAGAGATCATCCTCGCCGGGCGCATTCTGAGTGCCCCCGAATGCCTCGCCGTGCACCTGGTCACCGAGGTGCACGATCCGGAGGATCTGCTCGCTGCCGCACACGCTCTGGCGGATCGCATCGGTGCGCAGGATCCCCTCGCGACCCGCCTGGCCAAGGAAGTCTTCCACGCGCCGCGGGCGGCGCATCCGCTCGTCGACAACACAGCCCAGTCGATCCTGTTCGAGTCCGAAGCCAAGTTCACCCGCATGGATGCCTTCCTCGCCCGCCGCAAGCGCTGAGCCGATTCAGGAGTACCCGCGTGAGGGCGCGTCTGGCAGCCGAACACCGTCGTGCACGATCGCCTACCAACGGATTTGACCTCGGGGTGAATTCAGGAAATTCGGTCCGTCGCGATCTCGGCGCCGCACTGATCCGGGCTCGTCTGGCTGTCGCCCGGGCGATTTGCTGAATTCACCACGGGCCACGCTCGTGATTAGATGAAGTGGTTGCGGACCGATTCGTCGGCGCGCACCTGATCGGGGGAATCATGACACTGGTGAATAGTTCGGCGCCCACCCGCTCGCGGGACGTAGCAGCAGCGGCAACCCTTTGGCTGCCCGTCGTGGCGGTGGTCGTCACGTGGTTGCTCTGGATTGATCGGCTTCCCAGCGTGCTGCCGAGGCAGTGGGGGAGTGACGGCGCGGTCAGTTCTACGATCCCCACGTGGGCTATGGCCGTGATTGCGTTCGGGGTGAGCCTGGGTGCTGCGATTCTTGCGACCGGCTGGCTTCGCGAGCGCCGTGCCCCGAATCGGCGCCAGGTCTACGTCGGGCTCGGCTTCGCCGCCGGCCTTGCCTCCTCGCTGTGGCTGATGACGGCCGGTATCACCATCGACGCCGGCGATGCCGAGCCCAAACTGGGTGCCTGGCTTCTGCTCACCTTCGCTGCCTGCGGCTATGGAGCGCTACCGTACTTTTTGGCGCAGAAATGGATGCCCCCGGTTTTACCTGAACCGCCGACAACAGAAAACGACAACTCAAAAATCGACCTGTCCATGCCCTGGAGCACGCTCGTGACGAGTCCGGTGATTGCCGTCATCGGCGGTGGCGTCGTGCTGGGCGGGGCAGTGGCCATCTTCGTGCTGCTGACCGATGCGCAGCAGACGCTCGCGGCCAGCGTTATGACGGGGGTGGTCGTCGGTGTGATCCTACTGGTGACGCTCGTCTTTGTGCAGGTTCGGGTCACCGTCGACGGTCGTGGGCTGAGTGTGGTGTCGCGGCTGTTGGGCATCCGTTTGAAGAAGGTCTCGCTCGACCAGGTGGAGTCGGCGTTTGCCGACACCGTGAGCGCGCTGCAGTACGGCGGCTGGGGCTACCGCCTGACGAGCGGGCGCACGGCCGTGGTGATGCGAGGTGGGCCGGCCCTCGTGGTCAACCTGCGCCGCGGCAACCAGTTCGCAGTGACGGTCGACGAGCCGCACACCGCCGCCGCCCTGCTGAACGCACTGAGGGCTGCGAACCCGTCGGTGCGCTAGTCCCGGGCCCACCCTATGGCCCGGGGCCCAGTCTATAAACTGGGCCCGTGGACGGGGCCCGGGCCCCGTCCGCAAGGCGGGGGTCAGGGAGTCGCGGAGGTCGGGCGGGCCACCTCGTAGCCGCCGGCGGCGTAGATCGTCGTGAAGTCGACTCCGGGATGCAGCGCCGCCGCCACGACCTGCGCCGACGTCCACTCCGCGGGCAGGCCGCCAGCCGAAAGGTCGATCACGAGGTAGTCCGGCAGCGGATTGGGGTTGCCGAGCCAGTAGACATCCGTTCGTTCCACGAGATAGTTCATGAGCCCGATATCCGATTCGACCACGGCCCCGTCGGGCACGACGCGCAGCGCGGCCGTCGCGGCGGCTGCGCGAGGCGTCGAAAAATTGGCTGGTACATCCGTCAGTTTGAACAGCGGCAGTGTCGTGGCGAGCACCACGGCGGCCACAATCGAAACGGATGCCGCCTTCCGTCCGAATCCGCGCAGCCAGCGCCGCCGACTGCCGCGGGCGAGCACGATACCGTCGAGGGCGGCGGCGAACACGATCGGCATGAGCACCGCGCTGTACTGCCAGGTGGGACCCCAATAGCCGGAATTGTCTGACAGAAAGCGCCAGGCGAGCGTCGGTACCAGCACGAGCATGAGCGGCGACCGAACCGCGATCAGACCACCAGCCACCAGGAGCAGCGCCAGGGTCACGCCCTTTTGCGGCTGCAGCAGCGCGGCCGGATTGGTCAGAATAGCCAGCAGGTCGATGCTGCTCGAATAAGCCCAGGCCCCGTTTGGGTTGAGCAGCGGCAGAATCACCAGGCTGGCCAGCGCGAACCAGCCGACACCCCAGACGGCCAGCCACACTCCGAGCGGATGCCGGCTGCGCACGGCCAGCACGATGCCGAGGGCGGCGACGGTGAGCCCGAGGTCTTCCTTCACGAACACCAGCGGCATCGCCCACAGCATCGAGGCCACCCACTTGCGCAGCAGAAAAGCGGTCAGCGACAGGGCCAGCAGCGGCACGGCGAAGGCGATCTCGTGGAACTGCGCCTCCACCGCGCCCTGCAGCCCCCAGCTGAACGCGAACGCCAACCCGAACAGCGTGCCGGTGGTAGACCCGAGCAGACGAATGGCTGCAGAGGTCAGGGCAGCAGCGGCGAGGCCGAACAGCGCGTTCTGCACCACCAGAAGGGTGAAGGCGTGCGGAAACACCGTGAACACCGGCCCGAGGAGGACCAGAAGCGGATGAAAGTGGTCACCGAGCAGGTTGAAACCCTCGCCCTTGATGGTGACGATCGGCGCCTCGAGGGCCGCGTATTGCCGGGCGAGCTGGGTGAAGATGCCGAGATCCCACGAGGGAGCGGCCAGACTGCGCCACTGCAGCGCCGAAAAGACGCTGTACAGCGCGGTCGTCATCAGCCCGACCGCTGCGGGTACGAGGAGTGGCCGAAGCTGCCCGCCGCGAAATCCCCTCATTCGACCACGCTAACGCACCCGCGCGGCTGACCATGTAGCGATACAGGACCTTTGGCCCTGTTCCGCCGGTCAGCGACGGCGCAGACTGAGAGCGTGCCGCCGACAATGGCACGCTCGGAGATCGCATGACACTCACTTGCCCGTTCTGCCGTTCGCAAGCCCGACTCAGCCCCAACCCGGCCCACGCCGAGCGTAATTCGCTTCCCGTCTACCTGCTCAAGTGCTCCGGATGCGACCACACCAGTGTGCGCGTCGCCGCGGTGCGCGCCCCGCTGTCCGCCGCGCACGTCTGACATCAACGACGCCTAACCGTCACCATCCCCGCGGCGTCCCCAGACGCCGCCCTGAACCGAAACACCTTCGCATCCCCCGTGCGAAGGTGTTTCTTCTGCCCGACGACCTTACAGGTCCGCCAGCAGGCTCACCGGGTTCTCGATGCAACGGGCCACATAGGTGAGGAACCCGGCCGCGGTTCCGCCGTCGCAGACGCGGTGGTCGAACACCATTGACAGTTCCACGACGGTGCGCACCGCGAGTTCGTGATCCACCACCCAGGGCCGTTCGATCATGCGCCCGATTCCGAGGATCGCCGCCTCCGGGTGGTTGATGATCGCCGCCGAGCCGTCCACGCCGAGCGAACCGAAGTTGTTCAGGGTGAAGGTTCCGCCGGTGAGGGCGCTCGGCGCGAACGTACCGTCGGGGGACTGCGCCACCAGGGCAGCAATAGCGTCACGCAGCCGGCGGGTGTTCATGGCGTGCGCGCCGTGGATGACGGGAACCATCAGCCCGCGCGATGTCTGAGCGGCGATGCCGAGGTTCACCGCCCCGTGCTGCAGAATTTCCTGGCTCGCGGTGTCGACCGAGGAGTTGAGCACCGGGTACAGCCGCAAACCGGCCACGACGAAACGCGCGATCAGCGCCGTCACGCTGAACCGCTCGCCGGTCGCGGTGAGCAGCTGGTCGCGGGCCGCGAACAGCGCGGTCGCGTCGACGTCGAGCCAGATCGTGGCCTCCGGAATCTCCCGCCGCGACGTGGTCAGCCGCTGCGAGACCACCTTGCGCAGTCCGGAGATGGGGATGCGAATATCAGCACTAGCGTCGGAGGCGACGGGTGCGGTCGTGGTGCGCTGGGCAGGCACCGCAGCCGGCGTGCTGAGGTGGCGAAGGTGATCCTCGACGTCGCTGCGCAGCACGAGACCGTTCCGGCCGCTGCCGGCCAGCATGCTCGCATCGAACCCTTTCTCGCGCGCCAGCCGGCGTACGATCGGCGACACGACGGGGGAGCTGCGGATCGGATCGACCGTGCTGGACGAAGTGATGGCCGGGGACACGTGGGCCGGGGAACCGGATGCCGCCACCGCGGCCGGGCGCTCGGCGCGCGACACAGCCACCGGTGGTGCCGGTGGGGCCGGTGCCGTCGGTGCCGTCGGTGCGGGCGGAGCCGCCGGTTTCGGCGGTGCGGGGGCATCCGCTGCCCGCGGGGTGCCGAAGCGGCCAGCGGCAACTCGCCGCGCCGGTCGAGTGCTCTCGGTGGTGCCATAGCCCACCAGAACGGCGCCGGACCCTCCGGTCGGGGCTGCGGTCGCCATGGCGGCGGGAACGCCGACGACTGCCGGAGCGGCCGGCGCGTCGACAGCATCCGCAGCATCCGCAGCATCCGCAGCAGCCGGATCGGCCACGGTCAGCAGCACCTGCCCGGCGTGGATGATCTGACCGGGCTCACCGAACAGGCTCGCCACGACGCCGCCGTAGGGTGACGGCAGCTCCACGATCGATTTGGCCGATTCGACTTCGACCACGGCCTGATCGATGACGATGGTGTCGCCGGGGGCGACCAGCCAGGCCACGATCTCGGCCTCGGTCAGGCCCTCGCCGAGGTCGGGCAGCAGAAACTCGCGGCTCATCAGGACCATTCCCAGGTAGAGAGTGCGGCCAGAATACGGTCCGGGGTCGGCAAGAAGTACTCCTCGAGTTTGGGCGACGGGTACGGAATGTCGAAGCCGGTGATGCGCAGAATCGGAGCGGCCAGGTAGAAGAAGTTGCGCTCGGTGAGGCGGGCGGCGACCTCGGCGCCGTAGCCGCCGAACTGCGCGGCCTCGTGCACGATGGCGGCCCGGCCGGTCTTGCGCACGGATGCCCCCACCGTCTCGTCATCGAAGGGTGAGAGCGACCGCAGATCGATGACCTCGATCGAGAGCCCCTCATTCGTTGCCTGTTCGGCCGTGGCGAGGGCGGTCTTCACGGTCGGACCGTACGCAATGAGCGTGACATCGGTGCCCTCGCGCAGCACCTTCGCCTTGTTCAACGGCTCGGTCTGCACCGGCAGGGCGAGCGACGCTTTGCTCCAGTACCGGCTCTTCGGCTCCATGAAGATGACCGGGTCGTCACTGGCGATCGCCTCGCGGAGCATGGAATAGGCGTCGGCCGGGTTGGACGGGCTGACCACCGTGAGTCCGGGCGTTGCCGTCCAGTAGGCCTCGGAGGAATCGGAGTGATGCTCGACGCCGCCGATATCGCCGGCGTAGGGAATGCGAATGACGATCGGCAGCCCGATCTTGCCGCGGGTGCGGTTGCGCATCTTCGCCACGTGCGACACGATCTGCTGGAATGCCGGGTAGCTGAACGCGTCGAACTGCATTTCCACGACCGGGCGCAGGCCGTACATGGCCATGCCGATCGCGGTACCCACGATGCCGGCCTCGGCCAGCGGGGAGTCGCTCACCCGGGTCTCGCCGAATTCGGCGTAGAGCCCGTCGGTGACCCGAAAAACGCCGCCGAGCGGTCCGACGTCTTCGCCGAACAATACGATCGTCGGATCGTCGACCATGGCATCGCGAATGGCCGCGTTGAGGGCGGCGGCCATAGTGAGGTTTTCCGGCGCGCGCACAGAGGTGCCGGTTTCCAGAGTCTGCTGCGGGCTCATCGGGTGCTCTCTTCGGTGTTCGTGCCACTCAGCGCAGCGGATGCCGAAGCATCCCCGTCGAGTTCGGCCGCCAGGAAGGCGCGCTGCTCGGCCAGGGCGGTGCGAGGGGTGGAATAGACGTGCTCGAACAGTTCGAGCGGATCGACGACCGCCTGATCGGTCATACATTCCCGGGTGGTCGCGGCGAGTTGCTCAGCGACGGCCGCGATGTCGGCCCGCGCCTCGGTGGAGAGGGCGCCTTGCGCGACGAGGTATTTTTCCAGGCGCTCGATCGGGTCGCGGCTGCGCCACAGGTCGACGTCGGCGGTTTTGCGGTACCGGGTGGGGTCGTCCGAGTTGGTGTGGGCTTCAATGCGGTAGGTGAGGCCCTCGATCAGGGTGGGGCCGCCGCCGCTTCGGGCGCGGTGCATGGCCGCCGAGATGACGGCGTACATGGCGGCGACGTCGTTGCCGTCGACGTAGTAGCCGGGCATGCCGTACCCGATCGCCTTGTCGGCGATGGTGCGGCAGGCCATCTGCTTGTCGAGGGGCACGCTGATGGCGAATTGGTTGTTCTGCACGACGAAGACCACGGGAGCCTGCCAGACGGCGGCGAAGTTGAACGCCTCGTGGGCGTCGCCCTCACTCGTGGCGCCGTCGCCGAGCAGGGTGAGGGCCACGGTGTCGTCGCGTTTGAGCTTGGCGGCGGTGGCCAGGCCGACGGCGTGCAGCGCCTGGGTGGCGAGCGGCGTGGCCTGCGGGGCGATCCGATGCTGCTGATAGTCGTAGCCGCTGTGCCAGTCGCCGCGGAAGGCGGCGAGGATGTCCTTCGGCTCGACGCCTCGGGTGAGCAGCGCGATGCTGTCGCGGTAGGTCGGAAACAGCCAGTCCTGCGGCGAGAGCGCGGCGACCGCGGCGATCTCGCACGCCTCCTGGCCGAGGGCGGAGGGGTAGGTGGCCAGTCGCCCCTGTCTCGTGAGGGCGGTGACCTGCACGTCGAACCGGCGGGCGATGACCATCTGTCGATAAAGACCGAGGAGGGTATCGACGGCCGGCAGCCTGAAGCCGCCGCTCTCGCTTTCGGCAACCGCGTGACCGGTGTCGTCGATCAAACGAAGGGGTGGGGGTGCCAGCACCGCCGTCAGCGGCGTGCTCTCGACATTGAGGCTCATGAGGCAATGTTGCGCCCTTTTGGCGCGGTGTGCTGCGCCTTTTCGTAGTTGTGAACGATTGGCCGAGCAGATGCCAGACGGCGGCCAAACGGAACGATGAAACCGTGAATCAGTGCCAAGCGTCCGGGGTGGAGCCGGGGGCGTGACCGATGATTTCGTCGAGAATCAGGTGCGAGCGGGTGGAGATCACACCCGGCATAGTGTGGATGTCGCGCAAAATGGCCTGACTGAGCTGCTCATGGTCGGGAGCACTCACCGTGAGGATGATGTCGATGTCACCGCTCACCGCCTGGGCCTTCTCGACAAACGGCAATCGGGCCAGCTGGGCGGCGATCTCGCCCCAGGCGACATCGCCGATCTTCACGACGACGAGCGCCGATACGTTGAGTCCGAGGGCCTTGCGGTCGGTCTGCGCGCCGAATCCGTTGATCACGCCGTGGCTGATCAATTTCTGCACCCGAGTGTGGGCGGCGGTGCGGGAGATGTGCACCAGCAGGGCGAGTTGACGCATCGAGAGACGCCCGTCGCGGCTGAGCTCGGCGATGATCTGGCGATCCGTGCTGTCGAGTCCGGGGTGGGGAGGCTGCGGCTGCGTCATGGGCTTTCACACTACCGGCGCGGGCAGAGAAGCGTGCAGGGCGCGCAGGTAGTGATTCTTCGGCCAGTGGCGCACGCGGCGCGGCAGGCGCGGATATATCAAGCGGATGCCAGCCAGCACCCGGTTGAATCGCCGCTGGTGCCGCGCCGACCAGGGCAGGTCGAACAGCACCCGTACGTGCGAAGGCAGCAGGCCGGCCGTCATCAGCCGCGCCAGGGGGAGGGCGGCGCGATACCAGAGCGGCGCGGTGCGTGAGTGCAGCAGGTCGTGCGCGACGGCGCGGGTCCTGGCATCCGTTGTGAGAAGTGCGAGCTGGTCGTTCCAATAGCGGCGGAACGCGGTGCGGTCTGCCGGCCAGAGTTGTGCTGGCACCTGCAGCGAGGTGCCCAGGCGGGAGTACTCGCGATAGACCGCATCGGCCGTTTCCTCGTCGAGCGGGCCGTACAGCCGACCATGCAGGTCGGTGGCGGACTCGTACAGCGTTGCGGCGACCCAGAGCTGCAATTCGGGGGTAAAGGCGTTGTACCTGGGAGCGGTGCCATCGGAGTGCACCGGGACGTGCGCGTGGTTGACGCGCGCGGCCATCGCAGCGGCCAGGTCGGCATCACCGAACACGGTGGCATAGACATAACTGAGCGTGCCGTTCAGTCGGTCGAGCGGCCTGGCGGCGAAATGGCTGTGATCGGCGACGCCGTGCCCGATCGCCGGGTTGGCCAGCTGCAGCAGAATGGCGCGGCCCCCGGCGGCGATCAGGACGCCCTCGCCGGCCACGCCCTGCATGCTCTGTGCCCGTCGTGCGCTCACAGCTACCTCCCAATAAACATACAGAACCCCGTGACAGTGTGAGCCTATTCGGTCGGGCTGAGTCTAGGCCTCGGCTTAACGCCCGAACAGGGGTTGATGAATATTTGGGTTTTGGGGAATACGACCGCCTTCTATGCGCTTGCATGTATCCGAGGGCGACAATTCCTGGGCCCACACACTTGAGGAGAACTTCTATGAGCGAGACCACCGTAACGAGCATTCCGGGCTACAAGGCCGGCACCTGGACCATCGACAAGACTCACAGCTCCGTCAGCTTCAGCATTCGTCACATTGTCATCAGCAAGGTCAAGGGCACCTTCGATGATTTCGACGCCACCTTCGTGACCGGCGAGAACCCGCTCGAAACGAGCGTCACCGCCTCCGCCAAGGTTGTCTCAATCAACACCAATGAGCCCAACCGCGACGGCCACCTGCGCACCGGAGACTTCTTCGACGCCGAGACGTACCCGACCATCGACTTCGCGTCGACCGGTATGCGTGAAGTCAAGGGCGAGTACCTCGTCGACGGCAACATCACCATCAAGGGCGTCACCAAGCCGGCCACCTTCGAATTCGAGTTCGGTGGCTTCGGCGGAGACCCCTACGGCAACTACAAGTTCGGTGCCACGGCCAAGACCGAGGTCAACCGCGAAGACTTCGGCCTCACCTACAACGCAGCACTCGAAACCGGCGGCATGCTGCTCGGCGACAAGGTCACCATCACGCTCGAACTGCAGGCCGCGCTCAACGCGTAACCCGTAGGTTTTTGAGCAGGGCCCCACTTCGGTGGGGCCCCGTCTCGTTAACGAACTCCTGCGTCAGTGGCCCGTGACGCCCAGCTCGAGCATCCACTCGGTCAACCGTCGGCGCAGTTCGGCACCGTCGAGGTCGGTTCTGCCGAGGTCCTGGTAGTTGGGCGCCCACGTTTCCACCCGGGGGTAGGCCTTCAGTGCGGCGAAGTGGTCCCAGAGCGCCACGTTGGGTGTGGGGGAGCCGAATGCCTCGTCGTAGGTGCGCGTGAACTCCTCGGCAACCGTTGCGTCATAGAGAAAAACGAGGTCCTGACGACACCAGGCCAGATCGTAGCCACGCGGCGCCAACCCGGCACCCGACCAATCCACGATCCCGGTGAGCCTCTCCTGCTGCCAAACGGTGTTGCCCGACCAGAAATCGTTGTGGGTGAGCACGCGGGGTTCGCCGGCGAGCTCGCGCCACAGCGAACGCAGTGGTGAATCAGCCCTCGGTTCGGTGAACAGATCGGGAAGCGCCGGATCAGTGGCCAGCGAGTGGATGCGCGCGAGCGCTGCTCCGAGCTGCCGCGCAAAGTCGTGCGGGTCGGTGGGGGTGATCGAGGCTCGACCCGGCAGCAGGGTCGTGACGATGAGCGGGCATCCGCTGTCAGAGTGCGCTGTGCTGTCACCGTGCGCTGTGCTGTCAGAGTGCGCTGTGCTGTCACCGTGCGCTGTGCTGTGAGAGTGCGCTGTGCTGTCACCGTGCGCTGTGCTGTCAGAGTGCGCTGTGCCGTCTGGGTCGGCGGCGAGCAGGTGCGGGGCGAGGTCCCCGAGCCCGCCGAGCCCGGCGAGAACGCGAATTTCGCGGCGCACAGCGTCGTCGCCGGGCGGAAACTGGCGCAGCACGAACTCGGTTCCGTCGCTTGCGGCGACGACGGTCGTTGTGGCGTGGGTGCCTCCGGGCAGCGTGCGCACCCAGTGCAGCTCGCTGACGCCGAGTTCTCGGGCAGCCCATTTCAGAACGACCGCAGACGGAGTGACGGAACTCATGCTGTAACGCTAACCCCGCCGCGGCGCGCGTCAGACCGGACGGGAGTTTTTGCCGTCGAGCCACAGCTCGACGGACTCGTCCCGATGCACGCCGTCGGTGCCGACGTGCTTCTCGCTGATCGTCGTGCCGTTCTTGATTACGTAGACCAAGGCCATCGCGTGCCCGCGGCCGAGGCCGTAGTCGGCCTTGAGCCAGTCGACGATGGCGCCAGCCTTCGTCGCGGGGTCATCGAGACCGCGCTCGTGTGCCAGCGCGACCAGCGCACGCGGCGTCAAACCGGTCTTGTCTTCGATCGCCGTGAGATAGGCCTGAAAGGACATCGGGTCTCCTTGTTTTGCGTTGGACCGCGGAACTGGTTACAGCACCAGGCAGATGAGCTGCGATCTCGCCGAGTCGGCGCCGCGGGCCTGAGACGTGGGCTGAGATCTTGTCTTTTACCTCAGGCATGCCGTGTCGTCACTACGGTACCTGTCCCGTCAAACCTTCGTCCAGTGCGTCAGGTCGGAAATATCGTTTGACAGGCAGACCCGGGCAGTCCGAGATAATTCCCGCTGGCCGCTGGCCGCTGGCCGCTGGCCGCTGGCCGCTGGCGGGCTGGCGTGAGGCTTGAGGCTTGAGGCTTGAGGCTTGAGGCTAGACGCTAGTTGGCGGGCTGGATGGTAAGCCGGTGGGCTGGTGCACAGATTTGTTCCAGTTGGATGGTTCGGTGGGGGTGGCGGCACGGTTCTGGCCGGCGGGGCGCCAGGTTTGGGTGGGGTCGAAGAGGAGGGGGCCGCGGATCCAGGGTCGGCCGTTTCGCATTTGGATGTTCCAGCCGGAGGTGTCGATGCTGGAGTGGGCGGCGTTGCAGATGAGCACGGCGTTTCCGATGTCGGTGGGGCCGCCTTGGTTCCACGGGATGACGTGGTGGGCCTGGGTGTGTTGGGGTGGCACGGTGCAGCCGGGGATGACGCAGCCGCCGTCGCGGGCGGCGAGGGCTCTTCGTTGTTGGGTGGTGAAGAACCGGTTGCTGGTGCCGAGGTTGAGAATCGTGCCGGTGTGGCCGAACAACACGGGTTGGT
>NZ_FOCN01000065.1 GCF_900110125.1 Cryobacterium luteum | reverse complement strand
GAAGCCATGAGACCCAGCGTCCACGAAGTTCTGAGATCCACTGTCCACGATGTCACGAGGTTACACACCAAGTGTCTGGACGTGCGCTACCATCAAGCGCTACTCGCCAAGCCACGATCGGCGCCCTGCCGATCGCCGTCGCCCAAGCCGAGGGAGTCCTCGTCGGCTACCTGCCCGGCCTGGCCATGCGGCGCATCGCCGACCTCCACTCCGGTGAGGCGATGACCGATGCCCGTGACGCAGCGATCATCGCCCAAGCAGCCCGCACGCTGCCGCACGCGCTGCGGTCGATCCAGCTGGCTGATGAATCGGTCGCGGAGCTGTCGATGCTGTGCGGGTTTGACGATGACATCCTCGGTCAGATGACCGCGACCAGCAACCGGATCCGCGGGCTGCTCACCCAGATCCACCCTGCGTTGGAGCGGGTCGTGGGCCCGTACCTGGACCACCCGGCCATGCTGGATCTGCTCTAGCACTACCCGTCACCGGCATCGATGAAAGCAGCCGGAACCACGCGGATGGCCACCCGACTGCTGAAACTGGCCCCACGGATGGGACGGCGCCTGGCGGAGGAAATCACCCAGGCATTGGGCGAACAGACCGTCGTGGTCGTCGGCACCCATGCCGCCGCGACGGTCCTCCCGCGCTTGGCTGAACAGCTGGCCGCGCTGCGCCGGCAGCGGTCCGACATCGCCGTCGAGGTTGAGAAGCTGGTGGAGGCGCACCCTCTTTCCCCTGTCCTGACGAGCATGCCCGGAGTCGGCGTCAGGACCGCAGCCCGGCTCCTCACCGAAGTCGCCGGCAAGCACTTTGAAACCGCCGGCCACCTCGCCGCCTACGCCGGCCTCGCACCCGTCACCCGGCGGTCCGGCTCCTCGATCCGAGGCGAACATCCCTCGCGACGAGGAAATATAATCCTCAAACGAGCCCTGTTCCTGTCGGCCTTCGCGGCCCTGCGCAACCCGGTCTCCCGGACCTACTACGACCGCAAAATCCCCCAAGGCAAACGCCACAACCAAGCACTTATCGCCCTCGCCCGACGTCGATGTGATGTTCTATTCACCATGCTCCGCGACGGCACCCGCTATGAAACAGAACACCAACTCGCCGCTTGACAAAGACTGTGAGCCTTGGGGTGGCTGGTCCGGGACTGGCTGGCAGAGTTGGTGTTGGTCGCTCCGCCGTGGTCGTGACTCATGACAAAACTGGCCCCTCGCGGGTGCCTTGCCTATGAACTGTCCGGCCGTGGTGGGTGACCGACGCCGGCCCGGCCCACCTCAGTGGCTTAATAAGAAGCATGCCCGATCCGTGCGGATCGTGGCTCATCACAGGTATGCCCCGAAGTGATTCCTCTCCGGATCGGCGCCGGTCGTCAGCGACTGGATCATCGCCCATCTCAAAGAAAGGAACCCGGACACTATGGACACCATAGTTGCGCACACCCATCCGTTCGTTATCGGCGTGGACACGCACGCCAGAACCCACACCTACGCTGTCCTCACGGCGGCAGGTCAGCACCTCGGAACCGAAACGTTCCCCAATACCGCCGC
>NZ_FOCN01000027.1 GCF_900110125.1 Cryobacterium luteum | reverse complement strand
GGGTTTAGGGTGCGAAGGTGCGGTCGCCGGCGAAGAATCCGAGGGCGTAGTCGGGGGTTTCGAACTTGACGGTGGTGCCCTTGGGGAAGAAGAGTACGTCGCGTTCGGTGGCGTGGGTGACTTCGCCGGTGGTCTGGTCGGTGAGGATGAATTCGCCTTTGATGACGACCTTCATCTCGTCGTAGGTGTAGGTGTAGACGAGGGGTGCGGAGGCCTTGAGTTCGAAGAATCCGGCGCTCATGACCGAGCCTTCGGGGTTGGAGAGGGAGTCGCCGATGGCGGCGTCGCAGCCGGGTTCGTTCATCGGCGGAAGGTCGAGGTAGCCGCCTTCGACTTTGTAGATGGCGCCGGCCTTGGTGAGGGTGCCCAATACGGTTTCCATGGTGTCTCCTGTGACTAGTGTTTGCGAAGATGGGCCGGATTAGGCCATCTTTTTGGGACTATGACACTGCGCTCGAAATCGAGCGAGAACCCGGCCAGGGGCTCCGGGACGAAGGGTTGGTGACTGAACATTCCCTACTTTCTGGAATGCCGGTAGAACTCTGCTCCGAGCTCCACCGGTGAAATGCACGTCACCAATCTTCGTTGGAGATACTTTCACATGAACAACTGTTCAAGTCAATAGTTCAACTCAAAGTTGTTGAATCACCGCCCGGCCTCACAGGCCGGCTTTGACCAACAGGGCATCAACCATCAGTAAGAACAGTCCGCGGTGATCGGCGGCGTCAGGATCGGTCATATATTGCATCGCAGCGCCGTCGAAAATCATGAGAAAACACCGCACCAGGTCGGGAATGCTCATGACGCACCGATCATCGCTGCTGTCGGCGACGGCGGTCAGCATCGTTCCCAGCTCCACCTCGTAGGCGGGATAGATTTTCGCGGCCAACGGGCTGGAGTCGGCGTTTCGGGTGGCCCACATGATGAGCTCGATCTCGGCGAGCAGGCTGGCCGGCTCTTCCTCGAGCGAGCGCCAGTAGCCCTCAGCGACCTGTTCCACGGCCCGGCGAAGCCCGAGGTGTACCGGGACGTCGCTGGCAAAGCGGTTTAGGTTGCGCAACCAGGCCTCGGCGGCCGCGTCCATGAGCTCGTCCTTGTTGCTGAAGCAATAGTGTGCGGTGGCCAGCGGGGCGTTGGCCTCCTTGGCAATGGCCCTCATCGTCACCGACTGAACGCCTTCACGTCTCATCAGTTCTACCGTGGCTGCAATGAGCTGACTTTTCCGTTCGACTGCAGGTACCCGCATGGCCCACGCTCCGGTTTCTCCCGCCTCCGGTTGAAGAGACGATTCCGAAAGACTATTCGTTTGAGTACCACAAATGTCCCTTTTCGCCAACTTGGACCATTGACTTGAACTTTTGTTCATGTCAGTGTCGTGAAAGCAAAGTGGCCCACGACGCGATGATGCCCTCGGATTGAGATTTTTCCCGCATGCCTCCAGCAGCTTTTCCACTGAAGAAAGGGTAACCGACAATGGCGCCAACTACCCCTGTGCCCCCCACGCAGTCGATGCTGGACGTGCTTGATTTCTGGCCGGCAAAGCCCATGAAGCCGATGAAGGACGAATGGCCCCGCCTGCGCTGCCGGTTCATCAACGCCGACCCAATCGGTGCCTGGGACGACGTCATCCTCTCGGAATGGGAGCTGGACGCCTGTGGCTGGGAAGACTTTCACCCGCACACCGAGACGAACTTTCTGTTGGAAGGTGAACTCCACATTGAGACCGACGGCACAACCGTCGTGCTCAAACCGGGTGACTCGGCCCGCGTGAATCCCGGCCGAACCGGTCGCTACTGGGCGCCGGTTTACGCGCGCATGTTCACCATTTACGGTCCCAACCCTCTGGGTTTGGAGTCGCACTCGTTCAGGTACTTCGAACTCTAACCGAGCACGTCGAACCCTGAACTCTTCGCTAGTCCACCGCTAGGCCGACCCTACTGGCCCGAGCGTTGCACTTTCACGGCCATTTTAGATAGTCCAGAAATACCGTACGTCGCTAAAAAATCAGAGACCTATTGATATTTAAGGGAGATTGTCATGAGTGAACACCGTTCGGATGAAGTCGACCATCTGAAACGATCGATCGACTGGAAGCAGGGGATGGCCATCGCGCTGGGGGTGCCCTTGTTGATTCTGCCCTCCCTGGGCTACCTTCCGATGTGGACATCGGCAGCAGCAATCCTTATCTGGGGGCTGTCGGTCATCCAGGGCTTTATGCAGAACGCCGCGTACGCCGAGATGGCCACCACCTTTCCCAAGGCCTCTGGTCTTCCCGGATTCGCGCAGCACATCTTTCGCACCGAGAACTTCACCGGCAAGTACGACAAGGGAAAGCTGATCGGCGGCTTCAGCGCCTGGAGCTACTGGTTCGCCTGGAACCCGGTGCTGGCCATCTTCGCCATCCTGATTGGCGGCTACCTGCACGGGCTGTTTCCGATCCTGGCTGAGACCTTCACCGAATACCAACTGTCGTTGCTCTCGGGCCTGGTGATCTTCACCCTGTTGTCCGTGGTGAACTGGTTCGGCCTCAAGGACGGCGCCATCCTCGGTTATATCTTGGGCGCCCTCTCCCTGATCCCGCTGATCATCCTGACCGTGGCACCGTTCGCCACCGGACACGTGGATCTGGCCAACATCACCGGCAACTGGCTGCCGGCCGACTGGTCCTGGGACATGAACCACGTTCTGATCCTCCTCGGCATCTTCGCCATCGCACAGTGGAGCGCCTGTGGCTGGGAGACAGCCGCCATCTACGGCCCCGAATACAAGAACCCCTCCAAGGATGTGCCCAAGGCGTTGCTGGCCGTCGGCCTCATCTGCTTTCTCTCGTATGTGCTGGTGCAGACCGCCGTCATCGGTGTGCTCGGTGTTGACGGTGCCGTCGCCGAGCCGCTGTCGCCACTGATCCCCGTTGCCCAGGCCATCTTCGGTGAATCCGGTTCCGTGCTTACCATCATCATGTTGATCATCGCGATGGTCCTGATCATTCAAACCGCCTTCCTCGGGTCGTCCCGCGCCATGCACTCCATGGCAACGGAAGGCAACCTGCCCAAGTTCTTCGGCAAAACCAATCGCCACGGCACCCCGTTCATTGCGTTGCTCGTCACCGCCGCGTTCAACATGGTGCTGATCTCCGTCGGATCAATGGCGGCGATTCTCGCGGCCGCTGCGATCGGCTACACCTTTGCCAACGGAATCAGCCTGTTCGCCTACGTGAAGGCCAAAAAGCACCCCTCCTTCGCCAACCTGGAACGCCCCTTCAAGGCGCCCAAGGGCTGGCAACATGTCGCCATGCTCTTCGGCCTGTTCAACCTGCCCCTGTGCCTGGTGGGTGTGATCTACCTGAACAGCCTGGAAATCGGTTGGGGCTCAACCTGGGTCGGCTTCATCGTGTTGTCGCTCTACATCCCCATCTGGTTCTACTCCCAGCACGAATCGAGTAAACACCAGAAGGCAGCAGCACGAGCAGCAGCCAACGCTCGCGTGGTGGATCTCGATGCATCGCCAGATTCGGAGTTGGTTCCGGACCCGATTCGGTGATCGAGTAGACCGCACAAAGGGAGTGTCTCGGAAAAACCTTTCCGAGACACTCCCTTATTCGTTCCGCCTCGCAGCTGCGGCAGGCAGCATCCGTTACGGGTGGCGGTCAGCGAAGTCCGTGGCGGTGGGCCAGCGCGATGGCCTCGGTGCGGGAGCCCACATCGAGCTTTCTGAACAGGTTGCGCACGTGGAACTTGACCGTGTTCTCGCTGATGCCGAGCGTTGAGGCGATGAGACGGTTGCGTTCTCCGGCGGCCAGGTGCTGAAGCACCTCGAGCTCCCGGGCGGCCAGGTTCCAACCGGCGACATCCTCGGCGGGGCGCGCCGGAAGGTCCAGCGGCAGCGACACGAAAATGTCAGCACCCCAGCCCGGCATGACATCCATGCGCAGCTGACCGTTGAGTGCCTGCACCCGACGGTCGAGCCGGGCGATGCTCGGCGCGTCGGCGTCGAGCGAGCCGCGGCCGTCGTCACGCACGTTTATCAGCAGGTTTTCACCGTCGCAGTCCCACTGGGTGCGTACCCGGCTGACGTGGGGCTGCTCCATCATGGCCAGCACGAGTCCGCGCACGACAGCGCGGGCGGCGTGGGCGACTTCGCCGGGCAGGGCGCGTCCGTTCAGCGGCGGTTCGATGAATTCAACCTCGATACCGCTGAAACGGGTGAGCGGGCGCAAATCGTCCCTGAGGCGTTCGAACGCCCGGGCGACGGGCTCTTTCACCGAGTCCGTCGTGCGGTCGCTGAGGGTGCGCAGTTCGACCAGGGCTTTGGCGGCGAGGCCGGTCACGGTGGAGCGGGCCGCTGCGTTGTCCAAAGCGGATGCCCGCAGCGCGGCCAGCAGAATTTCCAGCGTCGTCGAGTGCAGATCGGTCAGTTCGGCCGTCACCCGCACGCGTTCAGCCGATGCGGCGCGCGATTCCAGCAGGTATGAGGGCGGCGCATCCGTCACCCGTTCCTGGATGCGCCGGGCAGTGAGCCGCCAGAGATACTCCACCACGGTCAACCCGGCGTCGGGTTCGGGGCTGGTCGGCTTGGGGTCGGTGATCACGAGGATCGCATTGCTGGGGGAGTACTTCACCGCGAGCACGGGGCGGTTGCGCCCGGCGAGGTCGGCTTCGCCGAACCAGGGCGTCTCGTCTGATACGACAGCGCGAAGCGCCTCGAGCTCGGTGATCGAGACGCGTGAGATAATTTCCTCCGCGCCCGCTTTCTTCTGCGGTCGGCCCGTGCAGTCCTCGGTGAAGATGATCAGCGCACTGCTCCCTATATAAGGGATTGTCGCGTCGCGGAGCCGCTCGGCGATCTGCCCCAGGGATGCATCCGCTACTGCCGCGATGGCCTGCAACAGCGGCCACGGCAGGTCCGGAAGACCAGTGAGGGAATCCTTCAGGGGGTGATCAGCGACGATGCTCATGCGGTTATCCTACCGCCGGCGAACCACACGCCCGACCAGTCCAAAAGGGTAGTCAGAACCGTCAAAAAACAGTGTTACCCCTACCCGTTCGTTTGATGAAGATGGACATCAACCACAGACCATCCATGCGGCCGCTACCGGCCGACCGAATCAAGGGGACCAACCGTGAATCCGACAGCAAATGTGACGCTTACCAGCGCTACAGGTCCAGAGGCAACGACGCACTCAGCGATACTCAACTGGACAGCCCACGATCAGCGCGCCGTCGACACGATCCGTGTTCTCGCCGCTGACGCCGTCGAGAAGGTCGGCAACGGCCACCCCGGTACGGCCATGAGCCTGGCGCCGGCCGCGTACCTGCTCTTCCAGAAGCTCATGCGCCACGACCCGAAGAACCCGGACTGGTTGGGACGTGACCGCTTCATCCTGTCACCCGGCCACTCCTCGCTGACCCTCTACATCCAGTTGTTCCTCTCCGGCTACGGCCTGGAGCTCAAAGACCTGCAGGAGCTCCGCACCTGGGGTTCGCTGACTCCGGGCCACCCGGAGTACAAGCACACCGCCGGTGTGGAGATCACCACGGGCCCGCTCGGCCAGGGACTCGCATCGTCGGTGGGCTTCGCCTACTCCCAGCGCCGCATGCGCGGCCTGTTCGACGCCGATGCCGCCGCGGGCACGTCCCCGTTCGACCACACCATCTGGGTCATCGCGTCCGATGGCGACCTGCAGGAAGGCGTGACCTCCGAGGCATCCTCCCTCGCCGGGCACCAGGAGCTGGGCAATCTTGTGGTCATCTACGACGAGAACCACATCTCCATCGAGGACGACACCGACATCTCCTTCACCGAAGACGTGCTGAAGCGGTACGAAGCCTACGGTTGGCACGTGCAGCGGGTGGACTGGACCGAGACCGGCGAGTACATAGAAGACGTGCAGGAGCTCTACACTGCGCTGCTGGCTGCCAAGGCCGAGACCTCCAAGCCCTCCATCATTTCGCTGCGCACCATCATCGGCTTTCCGTCGCCGAAGAAGCAGAACTCCGGCAAGATCCACGGTTCCGCCCTCGGCGCCGACGAGGTCGCCGGGCTCAAGGAGGTTCTGGGCTTTGATCCGGCCAAGTCCTTCGAAGTGGATGCCGACGTTCTGGCCCACGCCCGCGCCGTCGTCGGCCGCGGCGCCGCCGCGCACAGCGACTGGCAGACCTCGTTCGAAGCGTGGCAGACGGGTAACCCCGAGGGCGCCGCCCTGCTGGAGCGCATCGAAGCCAAGAAGCTTCCGACCGGCGTCGATGCCGCCCTTCCGGTGTTCGAAGCCGGTAAAGACCTCTCCACCCGCGCCGCGTCGGGCAAGGTGCTGAGTGCACTCGGCCCGGTGATGCCCGAGCTGTGGGGCGGTTCAGCCGACCTCGCCGAATCCAATAACACCACCATCGAAGGAAACGCGTCGTTCATCCCGGCGTCGCGCTCCACCGAATCGTGGAAGGGCAACCCCTACGGACGGGTGCTGCACTTCGGCATTCGCGAGCACGCCGCCGCGTCGATCGTGAACGGCATCTCGCTGCACGGTCCTACTCGCGCATTCTCCGGAACGTTCCTGATCTTCAGTGACTACCAGCGCCCGGCCATCCGCCTCTCGGCCCTCATGGGTGTTCCGTCCATCTATGTCTGGTCGCACGACTCCATCGGCCTGGGCGAAGACGGACCCACCCACCAGCCGGTAGAACAGATCTCGACCCTTCGTGCCATCCCGGGCCTCGACGTTGTTCGTCCCGGCGACGCCAACGAGGTTCCCGTGGCGTGGAAAACGATGCTACAGAACCACGACAATCCGGCCGGCATCGTGCTGACCCGGCAGAACATCCCGACCTACGCCCGCGGCGCCGGCGTTGCTGAGGGCGACACCTTCGGTTCCGCCGCCGGCGTCGCCCGGGGTGGCTACGTCCTGGCCGAGGCATCCAAGAACGGCGCGACCGTGCCGGCGCAGGTGCTGCTGATCGCAACCGGTTCCGAGGTGCAGCTGGCCGTTGAGGCCCGCGAAGCGCTCCAGGCCGAAGGCATCGCCGCCCGCGTCATCTCGATGCCGTGTGTGGAATGGTTCAACAAGCAGGATGCCGCCTACCGCGAATCCGTACTCCCCGCCGCTATCAAGGCCCGCGTTTCGGTCGAGGCCGGGTTGGCCCTGGGCTGGAAGGAATTCGTCGGCGACGCCGGTCGTTCCATCAGCCTCGAGCACTACGGCGCGTCGGCAGACTACAAGCGCCTGTTCCAAGAGTTCGGAATCACCACGGCAGCAATCGCAGCCGCCGCGAAGGACTCCCTCGCTGCAGCCGGTAACTAACCACACCGCAGCACCATGACCGGCGTCGCAGAACCGCCCCAGGTGCGTTCCGCGACGCCGGCCGCCAGCTCTCCACCGTCCATCATTTTTTCAAGGAAGAAGCAGAAGATGACTACCCCCACCCCCACTGCCCGACTGTCCGACGCCGGTGTGTCCATTTGGCTCGACGACCTCTCCCGCGAACGGCTCGCCAGTGGCAGCCTGCAGAAGCTCATCGATGAGAAGAACGTCGTGGGCGTCACCACCAACCCGTCCATCTTCCAGGCCGCGATCACCTCCGGCACCGACTATGACGCAACGATCGCCGAGCTGGCCGCACAGGGCGCCAGCCTCGATGAGACCATCTTCGAGATCACCACGACCGACGTCGCCGACGCCTGCGACCTCTTCGCGCCCATCTTCCTTGCCAGCAACGGCGTCGACGGCCGGGTTTCCATCGAGGTCGACCCCCGCCTCGCCTGGGACACCGACGGCACGATCGCCGAGGCCCGAAAGCTCTATAAGAAGGTCGGCAAGCACAACGTGCACATCAAGATTCCGGCGACGCCCGAGGGTCTTCCGGCCATCACGGCCACCCTCGCCGCCGGCATCAGTGTCAATGTGACCCTCATCTTCTCCCTGGAGCGTTACCGCTCCGTCATCAACGCCTTCCAGCTGGGGCTCGAGCAGGCCAGGCAAAACGGCCACGACCTCTCCACCATCCACTCCGTCGCTTCCTTCTTCATCTCCCGCGTTGACTCAGAAATCGACAAGCGCCTCGACGTCATCGGCACCGCTGAAGCCAAGGCGCTCAAGGGCCAGGCCGGTGTCGCCAATGCCCGACTCGCCTACCAGGTCTACGAAGAGCTCTTCTCCACCGAGCGCTGGACCGCATTGGCCGCCGTCGGCGCGCTCGCGCAGCGGCCGTTGTGGGCATCCACCGGTGTCAAAGACCCGGCCTACCCCGACACGCTCTACGTCACCGAGCTCGTGGCTCCCGGCGTCGTGAACACCATGCCCGAAAAGACCCTCGATGCCACCTTCGACCACGGCGTCGTGACCGGCGACACGATCACCGGCAGCTACACCCAGGCCAGAGTCACCCTGGCCGCGCTCAAGCGCGTCGGCATTTCTTACAACGAGGTCGTCGCCCTGCTCGAAACGGAGGGGCTCGACAAATTCGTGACCAGCTGGCAGGAACTCCTCACCGACGTCGACGACGCGCTCGCCGCCGCACGCGCAGTCCTCACCCACTGAGCCTCACGCACTGAGCCTCACCCACTGAGCCTCACGCACTGAGCCTCACCCACGTTGAGCCCTGACCGACATCGAAAGGCAGAAATCATGTCCCAGTCCCACCTGCAGTGTTGCATCAACCCCAGCATCCTCTCCGCCGACTTCGTCAACCTCGAAGCCGAGCTGGCGCGCATCAGCAACGCCGATGCCGTGCACGTGGACGTCATGGACAACCATTTCGTGCCGAACCTGACGATCGGCCTGCCCGTCGTGCAGCGGTTGCAGAAGGTCAGTCCCGTTCCGCTCGACGTGCACCTGATGATTTCGGATGTCGACCGCTGGGCACCCCAGTTCGCCGACGCCGGCATGAGCTCGGTGACGTTCCACGTCGAGGCGTCCAACGCCCCGGTCAAGCTGGCTCGCGAGCTCCGCGCACGCGGAGCCAAAGCCGGCCTGGCGCTGCGCCCGGCCACCCCGGTGGAGCCGTACCTGGATCTGCTCTCCGAAATCGACATGCTGTTGATCATGACGGTGGAGCCGGGCTTCGGCGGCCAGGAGTTTCTGGACATCATGTTGCCCAAGATTCGCCGTGCCCGCGCGGCGGTCGACGGTTCCGGCGTCAACGTGGCCATCCAGGTCGACGGCGGCATCACGGAGGACACCATCCTGCGGGCGGCAGAGGCCGGAGCCAACGTGTTCGTGGCCGGGTCGGCCGTCTACGGCAAGCCGTCGCCCGCTGACGCCATCGAGTCGCTGCGCGCAAACGGCCAACTCGCCTTCGGGTACGCACCAGTGCGCTGAGACGGTTTGCCGTTTCCCGCCAGCCTTGCCAGAGCCGCACCCCAACCACAGATTGAAGGATCACCTATGCGCGTTCACATCGCCACCGACCACGCCGGCCTGGAGCTCAGCTCCCACCTCATCGGTGTGCTGTCAGCCAGCGGCTACGAGATGATCGACCACGGGCCGACATCGTACGACGCCGACGACGACTACCCCAAATTCTGCATCAACGCCGCGGCAGCGGTCGTGGCCGACCAGGCCAGGGGAGTGGACGCCCTCGGAATCGTGCTCGGCGGCTCGGGCAACGGTGAGCAGATCGCCGCGAACAAGGTCGCTGGGGTGCGCGCGGCTCTGGCCTGGAACCTCGACACGGCCAAACTGGCCCGCGAACACAACGACGCCAATGTGGTGGCCGTGGGTGGCCGTCAACACACCGTCGAGGAGGCCACCGCGCTGATCCAGGCGTTCCTGGCCGAACCGTTCAGCAACGCTGAGCGCCACGAGCGGCGCATCGGCCAGATCGCCAGCTACGAAACCATTGGCGACACGGCCGAATAGCTCGGCGCGTCACCTTCTTCTACCGGGCCCCAGACGCCCGCGCGCCTGAAAGCCCCTGTACCACCGACAATAATTGGGAGTTTTTTGATGTCAGCACACATCGGTGTCACCGGCCTTGCGGTGATGGGGGCCAACCTTGCCCGCAACCTGGCCCGGAACGGCTTCACCGTTGCCCTGCACAACCGGTCGGTTGAAAAAACCGACGCCCTGCTCGCCCGCCACGGCCAGGACGGCGACTTCATTCGCACGGAGACGCTGCAGGAGCTCGTCGACTCGTTGCAGAAGCCGCGCCGCGTGCTCATCATGGTCAAGGCCGGCCAGCCGGTCGACTCGGTGATTGAGCAGCTTGAACCGCTGCTCGAACCGGGCGACATCATCATCGACGCCGGCAACTCGCACTACGAAGACACCCGCCGCCGTGAGGCCGCGCTCGCCAAGCAGAACCTGCACTTCGTCGGCATCGGCGTCTCCGGCGGTGAGGAGGGTGCCCTCAACGGACCGTCGATCATGCCCGGCGGTTCGAAGGAATCCTACGCGGCGCTCGGTCCGCTGCTTGAGAAGATCGCCGCCCGCGTTGACGGCCAGCCCTGCTGCGCCTGGATCGGCACCGACGGTGCCGGCCACTTCGTGAAGATGGTGCACAACGGCATCGAATACGCCGACATGCAAGTCATCGGCGAAGCCTTCGACCTGCTGCGCTCGGGAGCCGGCATCGAACCGGCCGAGCAGGCCAGGATCTTCGCCGAGTGGAACACCACAGACCTGGCCTCGTTCCTCATCGAAATCTCTGCCGAAGTGCTCGGGCATGTCGATGCTAATACCGGCAAGCCGTTCGTCGACGTGGTCGTGGATGCCGCCGGGCAGAAGGGCACCGGCCGCTGGACCGTCATCTCGGCGCTCGAGCTGGGCTCCCCGACATCGGGCATCGCCGAGTCGGTCTTCGCCCGGGCGCTGTCCTCGCAGACGGACCAGCGCAAACTGGCCCAGGAGCTGCTCGTCGGTGCCGAAGCCGACATCGAGGTTCCCGCCACCTTCGTCGAAGACGTGCGCCAGGCGCTCTACGCCTCCAAGCTCATCTCCTACGCCCAGGGCCTCGACATGCTTACCTCGGCCGCCACCGAGTACGGCTGGAACCTGAAGCTCGACGAGATCGCGTCGCTGTGGCGCGGCGGCTGCATCATTCGCGCCGACCTGCTCAAGGAAATCACCAAGGCCTACGCCGCCGACGAGAAGCCCGCCAACCTGCTGTTCGCCCCGGCCTTCACCACGGCGATCGCCGACGTGCTTCCGGCCTGGCGCCGGGTCGTCTCGACCGCAGTGCAGCTCGGCATTCCCGTGCCGGTGTTCTCCTCCTCGTTGGCCTATTACGACGGCCTGCGCCGTAAGCGCCTGCCGGCCGCGCTGATCCAGGGCCAGCGCGATTTGTTCGGTGCGCACACCTACGGCCGAGTCGACGCCGAAGGCAGCTTTCACACCCTCTGGGGTGAGGACAAGAGCGAACTCGATGCGGTAGACACCCACTAGCCAGGGCCGACTACCCAAACGAGTGGTTTCAACCGTCCCGATCAGCGTTTCCCCTACCCGCCCCGGGCACCACGATAGGTGTCAGGCCTCCCGGAGGACAGCACGCAACAACCCGACCCTGTATTGGAAAGGCAGTCCGATGTTACAAACTTCAGATTCTTGTCTTGATGCGTGGATGGTCAGGGAGTCTCTCGCCGAGGCGATGATTCCCGTGATCGGTCGGCTGTACCGCGAGAGCAACGTGGTGACCAGCATCCACGGCCGTAGCCTGATCGGTATGTCGGCCATCGACATCCTCAAGGCCCACCGTTTCGCGCGCCGAGTCAGTGCGCACGAGCTGCACCTCGAGCAGACCACTCTGCTGCTGAACGCGCTGGCGCGGCTGAAGCTCGGTTCGGCGGCGATCGACATTGCCCTGCTGAGCCAAAAGTTCAGGGAAAAGGGCGACCGCACCACGCTGGACGAATTTCTGCGCACCGAGCTCGCCGAGCTCGTGGGCAGGCGCGGCACCCATGACCGCGCCTGCACCGACGTCGTTCTCTACGGCTTCGGCCGCATCGGTCGGCTTCTGGCCCGACTGCTGGTCGAGAAGGTCGGCGGCGGCCAGGGCTTGCGCCTGCGCGCCATCGTGGTGCGGCGCTCCTCCGACAACGACCTGTCCAAGCGCGCCAGCCTGCTGCGCCGCGACTCGGTGCACGGTGCCTTCGACGGCACCATTCGCATCGACGAGGCCGCCAACACCATCACCGCCAACGGTGTGCAGATTCAGGTCATCTACTCCAACGACCCCGCCACGATCGACTACACCGCCTACGGCATCCACAACGCTCTCGTCGTGGACAACACCGGCCGCTGGCGTGACGCCGAAGGCCTGTCGCAGCACCTGCAGAGCAAGGGTGTTTCCCGCGTTCTGCTGACCGCTCCGGGGGAGGGAAACCTGAAGAATATCGTGTACGGCATCAACCACGGCACCATCGACGACTCCGACCAGATCGTCTCGGCGGCGTCGTGCACCACCAACGCCATCACGCCGGTGCTGCAAGCAATCAACAACAAGTTCGGCGTCGTGCACGGCCACGTGGAGACTGTGCACTCCTTCACCAATGACCAGAACCTAATCGACAACTTTCACAAGGGTGACCGCCGCGGCCGTTCCGCCGCCTTGAACATGGTCATCACCGAGACGGGCGCCGCCAAGGCCGTGACCAAGGCGCTTCCGGAACTGCTGGGCAAGCTCACCGGAAGTTCCATTCGGGTGCCCACCCCCGACGTGTCCCTGGCCATTCTCAACCTCACCCTGCAGAACCCCACCACCAAGGATGAGATCAACAACTACCTGCGTGAGATGTCGCTCCACTCAGATCTGCGCAAGCAGATCGACTTCACCGACTCTCCCGAAGTGGTGTCGACCGATTTCGTCGGGTCACGCCGCACCGGCATCGTCGACGGCCTCGCCACCATCGCCAACGAGACGCATCTGGTGCTCTACGTCTGGTACGACAACGAGTTCGGCTACAGCTGCCAGGTCGTGCGCGTCATGGAAAAAATGACCGGTGTGAAACGGCGGTCGTTCCCCTCGTCCGACGCCGTCGAAGAAGCTATATCGGTGCTGGCCGCCTTGGCCTAGTTCAACCGCGGCTCATCGAGTCGCGGCCACCACCACCCGTCCCGTCGAACATTTCGGCGAGCCGCATCAGAAAGGTAATTTGAAATGAGCATAACCTTCCAGCCCACCGCGCTCTTCGCGGGGGAACTCGACGAATCCATCCTCGGCCAGCCGTATGCCGAGGTGCTCGGTGACGACATCTCGGTGCGCATGTCCGTTCCGTACGTCAGCGACGACTCGCGCATCATGTCGGGCATCTGGGAAGCCGGGCCCGGCCTGTCCCGGTGGGAGTTCCTCGAGCGTGGGGAGGCCATCCACGTATTGGAAGGCCGCATGGTGGTCACCGAGGACGGCGGAGCACCGATCACCCTGGAGGCCGGAACCGCTGCCGTCTTCCCCATTGGCTGGCAAGGCACGTGGGACATTCAGAAGCGAATCCGCAAGTTCTTTGTGATCTTCACGTCCTAAGCCCATGATCTCTGCCACGTCAGGCCCGGGCACACCCCGGGCCTGACGTGTCCCCTACGATTCGAGCCGAGACATGAAAATTGGAATCCTCACCAGCGGTGGCGATTGCCCCGGGCTGAACGCAGTCATCCGCGGTGCCGTATTAAAAGGTATCGCCGTGCACGGTCACGAATTCGTGGGTTTTCTCGACGGCTGGCGCGGCGTCGTCGAAGGCGACATCATCGACATTCCCCGCACCCTGGTGCGCGGGATCGCCAAGCAGGGCGGCACCATCCTCGGCACCTCGCGCACCAATCCCTTTGACAACGGCGGCGGCCCCGAGGTCATTGGCGCGCACATGCGGCGGTTGGGCATTGACGCGATCATCGCGATCGGCGGTGAAGGAACTCTGGCCGCGGCCAAGCGCCTCACCGACGCCGGGTTGAACATCGTCGGCGTGCCCAAGACCGTAGACAACGACCTCGACGCCACGGACTACACTTTCGGCTTCGACACCGCCGTGCAGATTGCCACCGAGGCGATAGACCGGCTGCGCACCACCGGCGAATCACACCATCGCTGCATCATCGCCGAGGTGATGGGCCGTCATGTGGGCTGGATTGCGCTGCACGCCGGCATGGCTGCCGGCGCCCACGCCATTCTCATTCCCGAGCAGAAGACCAGCATCGAGCAGATCACCCAGTGGGTCAGAGACGCCAATGCCCGGGGCCGCGCGCCGCTGGTCGTGGTGGCCGAAGGCTTCGTGCCTGATCACTTGGACTCCGCCCACTCCGAGCGGGGGCTCGACACTAACGGCCGGCCCCGGCTTGGCGGGATCGCCGACCTGCTGGCTCCCGAGTTGGAAGCCCGCACCGGCATCGAAACCCGGGCCACGATCCTCGGTCACATTCAGCGCGGCGGCGTGCCGTCCGCCTTCGACCGAGTGCTGGCCACCCGGCTGGGCATGGCGGCCGTCGACTCGGTGGTCGAGGGGGCATGGGGCACCATGGTTGCGCTCAAGGGTACGGAGATAGCCCGGGTGCGCTTCGAGCAAGCCCTCGGCCGGCTCAAAACCGTGCCGCAGAACCGCTACGACGAGGCCGCGGTTCTGTTCGGCTGACCGTGGGGCGAGCGGATGCCCCGCCCGCCCCGCACGTATCGCCGGTAAATATGCAACACGCCGCATGATTTGTGTCGAAACACCGGCGTCCCGGTGCACCTGGTGGGCGACCGCCTCGGCTACGTGCACATCGGCGAAAAGCACCGCGGCTACCTCGGCAGCGCCCTAGAGTCGACCCATGCCGAACAATGACCCCGCCGCTGCCCAAACCACGCAAGCGGATGCCCCACCCGCCCCGGTGCGCCCGCCCGGCCCCGCTGCATCCGCTCAACTCACCCACCCAGAACCCACGGCCGACCGAACGCGGTCAGCCCAGTCTGCGGAAGCCGCAGACCTCACCAAGCTCGCCCACCGCGTCATCGATCTCATGCCTGAGCAGGGCCGCATCCTGGTGGGAATCGCCGGCAGCCCCGGCGCGGGTAAAACCACCCTCGCGATCAACGTGGCGGCCAAAATCAACGAGCTGCTCGGCGGCACCGAGACCGCCGTGCACCTGCCCATGGACGGTTTTCACCTGGCCAACGCCACCCTCGATCGCCTCGGCCGGCACGACCGCAAGGGAGCCATCGACACCTTCGACGGCTGGGGGTTCGTTGCCCTGCTCCGCCGCCTGCTCACCGAAGATGACCACACCGTCTACGCGCCGAGCTTCAACCGCAACGTTAACGAGGGCATCGCCGCCGAGATCGCCGTGCTGCCGAGCGCCCGGGTGGTGATGGTCGAGGGCAACTATCTGCTCGCCGACTCCGAGCCGTGGGCGCAGATTTCCACGCTGCTCACCGAATCCTGGTTCTGCGAGACCAGCGAGAACGAGCGCCTGCGCCGCCTGGTCGACCGGCACGAGCGCCACGGCCGCAGCCCCGAGGCCGCCCAGGCCTGGGCCGAGTCCGTTGATGGCAAGAACGCCGTGCTCATCGAGGGCACCCGGCCCCGGGCCACCCGCACCATCTCCGGCCAGTAGCGGCGCGGCTGCCCGCCCCGCACTTATGAACGCCCCGCACTCACAACGCCGCGACACCCGCGCAGGTGCGAGCACGGCACACCGTACATATTCAGCGGCCCGAGCCAGAGCGTTCTAGGCTTCATCCCGTGGGCAGTACCCGAAAACGCTCGGCCGCCATCGATGGCCTGCGCGTTCTCGGCATTGTTGCCATCGTCGCCGGGCACGTCTGGTCGGACAGAAGCAATGACCTCGCCCGCATGGGTCTGTACACCTGGCACGTGCCCGTGTTCTTCTTTCTCAGCGGATACCTCTGGGCCCACGATCGGTCGCTGGGCGTCGAATTCGGCAAGCGGGTACGCACCCTGCTCGTGCCCTACGGCGCGTGGCTGCTGCTCATCGGCGCCGTCTATGGCGCCTACCTGTGGGCAAACGCGCAGACTCTGCACGTGGGCAACGTCTTGCTCGGCGGCTCGTACATGGGCGCACCCTTTTTCGCGTTCTGGTTCGTCACCGCGCTCTTCGGTGCCTGCCTGCTGCTGCGCGCACTGCAACGCTTTCCCGTCTGGCTGCCCTGGGCGATAGCCAACGCCGGGCTGGCCGTGGCCTACCTCGCCCCCGCTGCGCTGACCGCCGTCCCCTTCTCGCTGGGCGTCGCCGTGCCGGCCATGATCTTTATTCTCGCTGGCATGCTTTTTCGCCGCATCGCCCCGAAGCTCAAAAAATGGGTCGCCGTTGCACTTTTGGCCGGCTCAGCCGCCCTCGTCGTGACCGGCCTCGCGCATCCGTTAGACATGAAGCAGGGTGACTTCGGCACGCCCGTGATCAGCGTCATGGTTGCCAGTGCCATTTCTGCGGGTCTCGTGCTTCTGCTTGAACGGATGTTTGCCGCCACCACCCCGCGCGCCGCCCGGTTCGTCACCGGCGCCGCAACGATCGGGCTCGCGGTTGTGTTCACGCACAGTGCGGTCATTTTGGCGCTGAGCATAATTGCCGGGGACTTACCCTCGGTTCTTCAGTTCGTGATTGTTCTGCTGGTGTCGTGGTCGCTCGCATATCTCGTGAGTCGAACGCCGCTCGGCAGCGTTTTCACGGGGGCCGGCGCGGCGCCGCGAATCCGGCGACCGGGTGCAGGGTGATCCGTCGCTCCAAAGCCAGAAAAAGCCAAAATCACGTCAGCCCGCCCGAAGCAACCCCTACCCAAACCCGCCTTGTATCACTACCCTCACCCCATGACGGATGCTCATTTCGGCAAGCCAGTACAGCGCAAGCGACGCAAGGGCGACCCGCCCACCTGCGAAGAGTGCGAGCTGCCCCTCGAAGAGATCACCCATGGTTACGGCTTTGAGTGGGCCTGCGCCAATGATTTCTGCACCAAACGGTTTCATCCCACCTGGGCCGAGATGATGCACCCCGAACTGCTCATCATCATGGGCCGGCCGCAGTGCTACCGCTGCTTGCAGCCCCGCCGCATGACGCGCTGGGGCCCCGTTCTGCGCTTCGAGTGCGCCGACCCGCGGTGCAACGAGCTGGTCTGGCTCATCCACGCCAAGTCCATGCAGGCCAACAAGGAGCGGGCCGAGGCCGGTATCAAGCGAATTCTGCGCGAGCAGGATCTTGTTGAGCCCGAGGTCATCCCTGCGCCGCTCACGCTGGTGCCGCCGATCCCCGAGGTGCAGCCGCCCGCCCGCAGCCCGCGGGGTCGCCCGTCGCACCTGCACGCCGTCCGCCCGCCAAACGACCCGCCCGCGAGCTGAGCCGCCCGAGTCGCAACACGAAAGCGGATGCCGCCGCGCCCGCCACCAGCACGCGCCCACGAATCGCCCCCGGTTCCGCATTCGTGGGTCGCTGTATCGGGCGAATATTTGGGGCGTCGCGGAGTGTCGCGCCGGCGTCGAGCGCAGCCGTGATGGCGGCGTGCCACATCGTGTGCGGGTGGGCTCCGGCCGAGCACGATGGCGTGCAAGACATCGCGAAGTTCTCGACCGCGTCGGCGCGAACTAGCGCCGCATGACCGTCTCTGGCCTCACGATCTTGGGACTCGGCGAGCAGTCATCTACTTCGCGAACTCAAACGCAATACTGACCTCAGGGTCGATGCTCTCGATGATCCCCGAGTAGAACGCCTCGGCCTGCGCCTGCAACGCGGCCTCGTTCAGCGTGATGTATTCCTGCTTGTTCTCCTCGCTGAGAATGTTGTTGATCATGCGAGTTTGAACGGCCGCCGGTGTCAGCCAGCTCAGCGCGTTGTTGCTCTCGAGCGGGTCTGCGAACACGGGATCGTCAAAGCCCATGCCGATGAATTCAGGGATGGTCACGCGAAACGATGTTGAGCCGGTGGATTCGATCTTCACCTGTGACCCATCGATGCCCAATTTTGCGTCGAAGGCGTACTGGATCAGCGTCGTCTTCTCGCTGGCGGGCACGGCCACGCCGAAAATCTCCCCGTTACCTTCGTGCTTCGAGACACCTTCGATGTGCAGGCTGAGCAAGGCAACTTCCTGCACGCGCGTCACGGACTGAACCACCTGCGAATCGCGTTCGGTCGAGCTGCTGCTGAACATCGAGGTGAGAGCGAGAGCGTTCAGTCCACCGAATGCAAAAGAGGCCCCCATTCCCGCGACAACCAGCACGGCGAGCAACAAGAGAGGCCAGAGCAGAACCCGTGCTTTGAAAAAGATCATGACGATTCAGTGTCCAGTTTCGTTCGACGTCGAAAAATCCGTGGTGTGGAATGGCCACAACAAATCGCCGCGTCAAACACCTACTCGAACAATATAGGTATGCAGGCACGGGCCGATGACGGATGCCGCCGCCCGGCGGGTCCGACACTCCGCGTCGGCCGCTTCATCCCTGTTCAGCCGGCCTACAGCGCCCCGTGAATCCAATCGTCGAAGTGCGCGACACCGTTCAGAAACCGGATGAATCGGCTGTCGTCGATGTGCATGTTCGCAAAGTTGAGCACTAGATCGAGGTTGATCGTGCGTAGGTCGGCAGAGCCTCGCACCCGGAGAAATTCCTGCACGAGTTTTGGCATCGGCCCGATTCCCTCCACTAACAAGGGTCCAAGGTTGGCAGACGTGCCCATGAATCGCTCATAACTGAACTCTCGTGGATCCAGCACAGGAAGAAATGCACCTGAGCTGTCGAGGTTGTCACCCGCTTCACTGTCGAAACGCCGCGCCGCGTCGCTGTTGACGATCTGGCACGAGATGCCAATATTGGCCGACTCGCCCCAAAACAGACAGTTTGAAATCGTACTGGCGTGCTTTCGCAAGCGGCTTCGTCGATGATTTGAACAGCGGCGGAAGCGTCTCGCCGAAGTCCAAAACCGTGGACACGACATATCGCGACCCCGGCACGGGTGCGGGCTTATCCATACCGCTGGGGAATAGCACGGGAAGGGGATCATCGTCTGCAATCTCAACGACGCTGACCTGGTTCAGTTCCACGTTGTACAGCTCGGGCCGGGTGGAATAACTCTCCAGCCGTTGCCAAACTAAATTCGCCCGGTAGTACTGGCTGGCAAAGGAAGGAATCGACCGGGTGAATGCTGGACGCCGGCCGGCCGCGTGCTCGCGCGACAGATATTTCTCGAAGCGCCGGTCCAAATCATCGAGGTAGAACTCAATCTCGTGTGGTCGCGAAAAGTCCCGATACGGCAGGTACGTCCGAGCGAACCGAGATAGCGAGGGGTTCCACGCGTAGTCGGTGCTGAAGTCATAGGTCAGTGGCTCGCAACTTTGAACAGAGCGAAGTTCCGAATTCACACGATCCGCCCTTCGTCGTTTTGAGAGTCAACGTATCGCATGCTCACCGCCGCGTCTGGCCCCCAAAACTGATCTTGGCAAACAACTACGCGAGCTGACGACGAACGGCATCCCATTGGTCGAACTCGCCGAAACCGCAATACGACCAACGCAAACTGTTGGCCACCCCGCACGACCTGGTGGATGACACCGAGACGCTGTAGTGCTCGCCCTCGCGTTCACCAACGACGGCTGGGATGACTACCAATACTGGGTTCAAACTGACCGCGCCACACTGAAACGCGTCAACACGCTCATCACCGCCGCGCGTCGAGACCCCATGTCGGGCATCGGAAAACCCGAGCAACTCAAGTATCACGATGGCGCGCCCTGGTCGCGGCGCAATACCCAGGAGCACCATCTTGTCTACTCCTTCGACGACGCCCAGCTCATCGTCTGGCAGTGCCGCCTCCACTACTGACACCAGCGCCGGCAATTTGCACCCGTGCTGTACCCGTCAAACGTGATTCATCTGTCACTCTGGGCGAGGAGCGTTCGAGCCGGTCAAGCCATCCGCAGTTCAATACAAGCGGATGCCGCCGCCGGTCACTTGAGACGCCGTCATTCCACAACGAGCACCCCAAATCAAGATATCTAGTAAAATCTAAGTAACTCTAGTTTTTAAGTAGAGTCAGCTAGATTTCACTAGACATGAGGCGTCAGCTTTAAAGCGTCCTACGATTCGAATGGTACGTGGCAGTTTGGCGTCGACCTGTCTGGCGTTTCCGGCGGTGGTGCCGATACGGGGGTCTTTGAGACCGATCTGCGCAAACTCGTCCAAGACCTTGTCGCGGCGGCCGAGGAGGAAGAGACCGGACTCGCCATCCTCATCGACGAGGCCCAGGACCTGTCTGCTGCCGAGTTAGTCGCTGTCTGTGCGATAGCGCACACGGCCGCTCAAAATGACTGGAGGGTGCTCTTTGCGCTGGCAGGGCTCCCCAGTCTTCCCCGCGTACTAGCTGAGGCGAAATCGTACGCCGAACGCTTCAACTACGAGAAAATCGAGGCCTTGAGCGGCACCATCGCCGCTGACGCGTTGACCAAGCCTGCAGCCGGCGAAGGCGTCGCGTGGCAAGAATCAGCGGTGGCGTTGCTCGTTGAAGAAAGTGGCGGGTATCCCTATTTTCTTCAGCAATTTGGTCAGGATACATGGAACGCATCAACGGGGCCTGCAATCACTTACACCGATGCCCGCGTGGGTGCGGCGAAGGGAAAGGCGTCCCTCGACAGTGGCTTCTTTCGTGCACGCTGGGACCGCGCCACTCGCAGTGAGCAAAACTATATGCGCGCTATGGCCGACGATGGCGATACCGGGAGTTCGTCTGGAGAAATCGCTGCGCGGATGCGCCGTTCGCCGGCAAGTCTCGGTCCAAGTCGTGCCAATCTGATATCTAAGGGACTGATCTACGCACCGGAGCACGGCGTCGTTGCCTTCACAGTGCCGGGCATGGCCGCATTTATTCTGCGTCAGCCCTAACAGCGCGCGCGACGAGCAGCGCCTCGTGGCCGCCCCGCTGGTCGAGGAGCCGGCACGCCGTTCGCCGGCGTCTCGAGACCGGCGACTAAACACAACAAACTGGGCGGACTGTTCAATCTTCCTTTCCAGTCCGCCACTCGACGCACGCGGATGCCGCCCGCCAGTACATCGTTCCCCGAACCGCTGGTCGAGCGAAGCTGCCCATTACCTACCCTGCGAACTCAAACTCAACGATGACAGGGTCGATGCTCTACGCCTCGGAAGGCCACAAATCGCCTTGTCCCCGCGACAGCGCTTCCCGAAATGGGCACGAACGGGGCTTGAGGCGTACATGTCATATTCGTCAAATGAGTAGCGAACAGTTCAGGGCGCTTCTTCCCCAAGGAAGAGAACCTCACCCGAGCATCGTTACACTTCTGTGCGAGCTCGAAGCGGGAGGGTGGCAGCCGCGAAAACTTATCAACGGTCGCGGCATTCGATATTGGCCCGAGGAGCATCGTCCGAGGCAGATCACGATTGATTTAATGCACCCGTTGAACGGACACAAACTCGACTTCTACCGTGACCACACACCGCTTGCACTAGTAGCCTCGGGAAAACAATTAGAAACGGAGGGTTAGAAAATGTCAACATTTGGACTTGAATTTGCAATCGCGATTCCAACAGACGTAACTGAACTAGAAGAAAAGGTGGATGACATCTACCTTTCGCTCTCCAAGAACTTCGCCATTGTCAGCATCGACGCAGCGGTCAATGAGCGCAACGGCAGCCCTTCACTGCTGCTCGGCGTTTCCGTTCCCGAAGGGATGGAAGCTCAGAGTCTCGTAATCGGCGTCTGTTCAGATGCGATCAACAAAGCGCTTAGCGAGAGCGGCCTTCAGTCTCCCGCCGACGAAACCGTCTGGCGGCCTAGCGCCCGCATCCGCGAATTCGCTTAGCGCTCACCTCAGAAGCCCCGCCCCTCTCACGAGGTGGCGGGGTTTCTGTCGTAATCTCAGCCACGTCAACGAGTGGCTGACCGGCTGCGAGCTCGGCCGGCAGGAGTGAGCGACCTCGCTCGCCGCTCACGAGCTGGAAGTGTGGCTGCGCGGTGAGTGGACACCCTTCAACATCCTCTAAGCAGATGCCGCGGGCGCCCTCCGCCGAAGGGTAGCTTTTTCGGAGTACGGGTTCAACACAAGCTGCCGCGATTCTCCGACCCGGGTGAAGTTGCCGACATCCCCGACAAGAGAAATGGACCCGACATCCTCTCGCCGGTTGAGATACCTCGCGACACCATGGCCAGCTGCGAGGATCGCTAGCCGATGCTCGGGGTCGTCTAACGGGCTGTCTATGAAGATGTCATTGGCCACGGGTGTTCCACGCTGAAGACGCAATCGGTACGTAAAAACTTCTACCTCTTCAGCTGTAACTCGCGAGTCGTCAAACAAGGCGCGTGCGCGAATCTCAGCCGCAAACTCCGTGCCCACGTGTAACGCGAAAGTGGCGCGTGCTGCAAACAACTCAGTCGGCGGACTAAACGTCGCATGCCACCAGTCTCGCTCAAAGAGCATGCCTGAATCGCGAACTAAGCCCGCATCGCTCGCGATAACGCCAACGTTCGTTCGCGACTCAGAAGAGCCGCATTTGCACTTCCTTGACGTCGCACGCCACTCGACTTGAGCAGGCAGGAGATGGCCGGCGTTACAAGCGCCCCCCGAGCACCCATCCAGCGCGATGAATGTCTGGCCTGCAACAAACGGGTGGATTGTATGCCCGGTGGGATAGCGGTTGCTCAGACAATCGGTCGAGTCGTCCCAGGTTGGTCGAATGAATTGGCCCGAAGTCACTCGAATCCGTTTTAGGTCGTCAACTTTTGTTAGGTCTAGCACGAAAGCAGCTTAGAGTACGCAAACTTTACGGCGGACCCGGGATCCTCCCCATCAACGGGGTGCAACGAAACACGAGACCTACGAACCAGACGCCGCGTCTACCCCCCTAACACCCACTTTCCCACACCAGATAGACTCATCTCCTACGAAGATCACGAGCCCCCGGGCGCAGCGATCGTTACTCTGGGGGAGTAAAACGTGTCAGTAAACGAGGTCGCCACGAGTGCGCTCAAAGACCTGCACAAATCCGCACCCCTCGTGCGTTTCGGCGCCCAATTCGGCTTCGACGCCGCGTCCTGGGCGCTTGCCCTCGTCCTCGCGCAGGCCTTCCGCTACGAGTTCCACGTAGAACTCATCAGCTGGCGCCCACTACTGGCGCTCTGCGCCGCCGCCATCGTTCTGCAACTGATCATCGGGTCGCTGTATCACCTCTACCGCGGGCGCCACCCCTACGGCAGCTTCGCCGAGGTGCGTTCCCTGCTCTGGTCGGTGCTGCTTGTTGCACTTGTTCTCGGCGTCCCCGTCATCGTCTTCGGCGGCATCGTTGACATCCCCCGAAGCACCGTCATCATCGCCCTGCCCATGGCCTTCATCTACATGGGCGGTGTGCGCTACTACAAGCGCCTGCTCGTCGAGGGGTCCATCACCCCGGCCCAGGATGCCAGCAACACGCTCATCTACGGTGCCGGCTACCTCGGAAATTCCATCGTGCGTCGCATGAAAACCGATGCCCAGTCCTCCTTCCGGGCAGTCGGCATTATCGACGACAATCCCGATAACGGCAACGTCTGGCTGCACGGAGTACGCGTGCTTGGCACCGGTGCCGACCTCGCACGAGTCGCCAAATCCACCCACGCCACCGTGCTCATCGTGGCTATCGCCCGGGTCAACGCTGCACTACTCCGCGACATCTCCGACAAAGCGGATGCCGCCGGCCTGCGCGTCAAAGTGTTCCCCACCCTCGACGAGGTCCTTCAGGGCAAGGTGCGCCTCAACGACCTGCGCGACCTCTCCATCGAAGACCTCATCGGCCGCCAGCCGGTCGACACCGAAATGGCCTCCATCGCCGGCTACATCGCCGGTAAACGTGTGATGGTCACCGGTGCCGGCGGGTCAATCGGCTCTGAGCTCTGCCGCCAGATTCACAAGTTCGGGCCCAGCGAACTCATCATGCTCGATCGTGACGAGACCGGCCTGCAGACCACGCAAATCTCCATCCTCGGGCACGGACTGCTCGACACCAAAGACGTGGTGCTCGCCGATATTCGCGACCTCGACGCGCTTACGCAGATCTTCACCGAACGCCGCCCCGACGTCGTCTTTCACGCCGCCGCGCTCAAACACCTCCCCATGCTCGAGCAATACCCCGACGAAGCTTGGAAGACCAACGTGATCGGTACCCGCAACGTGCTCGACGCGGCCCAGAGTGTGGGAGTGGAAACGTTCGTCAATATCTCTACCGACAAGGCGGCCAACCCCACGAGCGTGCTCGGCCACTCCAAACGGGCCGGGGAACAGCTCACCGCCTATGCCGCGCAACAAACCGGGCATGATTACATCTCGGTGCGCTTCGGCAACGTCATTGGCAGCCGCGGCTCGATGCTGCCCACCTTCACCGCGCTCATCGAGGCCGGCGGGCCGCTCACCATCACCCACCCCGACGTCACCCGGTTCTTCATGACCATCCCCGAAGCCTGCCAGCTCGTCGTGCAGGCCGGGGGCATCGGCAGCCCCGGCGAAGTGCTCATTCTCGACATGGGGGAGCCGGTGCGCATTCTCGACATCGCCCAGCGCATGATCGCCCAGTCCGGCAAGAGCATCGAGATCGTCTACACCGGCCTGCGCCCAGGTGAGAAGCTGCACGAAGAACTCGTCGGTCTGGGCGAGAGCGACGAACGGCCGCTCCACCCCAAGATCTCGCACACCAAGGTGGCACCCATTGCTCCAACCCGCCTCGACGAGCAAGTCTGGCATCGCGATTACGCACGCGCCGCTCCCGCTCACCTACAACGAGAGAGCGTCAGCCATGAATAAACGCATCTTCATGCTTTCACCCGAGGTTGGCGAAATCGGAAAACATGTCATTACGGCGGGGATGCGATCAGGTTGGAATTTACCGTCGACCACTGACTACGATGGCCGTGACGCCGAGTCCGTACCGAAAAGTGGCGTCTCGAGGTGCTGATGTCGCTCGTGTTGTGCGCCACTCTGGCAATAAGCCTCGTTACTCCTGTATTGCTCAGACCCCTGCTGGCGCGGATGGGTATCATTGATGTGCCCAACGAGAGGTCATCTCATGCCCGTTCGGTTGTCCGGGGTGCGGGTCTCTCGCCCCTGATCGCGATCGCACTGGGGTATTCGGTTTTCCTTCTCGCTGGTCATAGTGGCGACGACACGCGGCTCCTTCTGACCATCGTCGGGGTGTCTATGGCGTCGGGGATGCTTGGATGGGTCGAAGATTCGAGAGGTTTGCCGGTCGCCGCGCGTGCGGGAGCGCAGCTCGTGATCGGTCTCGCAGCTGGCGGAGCAATTTGTGCGATGTCAGCGTCGTCCTGGTGGCTGCTCCCGATATTAACGATCGGTGTCGCCGGGTACATAAATGTTGCCAATTTCATGGACGGTATAAACGGCATCTCGAGCTTTCACGGAGTGATTGTTGGTGTTACGTACGCAGTAGTCGGCGCGATGGTAGAGCAGAGCTGGATGATCCCGGCCGGTTTGATGCTTGCGACCGCGTTTCTAGGATTCCTTCCCTGGAACTTGTCTCGCAGCGGGATGTTCCTCGGCGACGTCGGCAGTTACTTGCTCGGGGGTGGAATTGCGATCATCGCCGGGGCTGCGATTTCCCACGATGTGCCACTTTTGGCCGTTCTCGGCCCCTTAGCAATCTACCTGGCCGATTCTGGCGTAACCCTAATCCGTCGGGTGGCCAGCGGTAAACGCTGGTACGAAGCGCACCGCAGCCACGTCTATCAGCGCCTAACCGATCGCGGGTTATCACATATTCAGGTGTCGGTCCTGGTTGCCGTTGCGACGATTGCGACGTCGGCCTTCGGCGTGATCGGTATGTCTAAGTCGTTGACGACGTCACTCTTCGCTGTGGCAATGATTTTGGTCATTGCGTCCGTATACCTTGTTTCCCCATCGTTTCGGGGCGGTAAGAACCGCAAAGAACAAAGTCTGGTTCACGAGGCGCCGGTCCCGATTTCGGATCTCCCGGCACATGTCGAAGGTCACATAGCGAAGAAGTGGGCAGTCATCGGAGCTAGTGGGTTCATCGGTAGCGCTCTCGCGACTGAGCTTCACGTTCGTGGATATTCTGTTGTCAAAATCGTCGCCCCTCGTGTTGAGCTGAACTCTTCAACGACAGCCGAGAGTGTCATCGAACAGCGAGCATCCAACAATGCCGCCATCGCGTTGATCTGTGATCAACTTGAGGGGATCGATGTTGTCGTGAATGCGGCAGGTCTAGCCTCGCCCAATTCTCCGGCTGAGAATGCTCTCTTCGGTGCGAATTCATTGCTTCCCGTATTGATCGTGACCGCCGCCCAACGTGCTGGTGTAGCGCGAGTAGTTCATCTGAGCTCAGCCGCAGTGCAAGGTCGCAGAGAGATATTGGACGAGTCGGCGTCGACGGAGCCATTCTCGCCATACTCACGTTCGAAGGCCCTCGGGGAAGCTGCACTGCTTGCTTTAATACAGTCGTCTGCGAGTCGCGAATTCCCTGAAGTAGTGATTGTTCGTGCTACCTCAGTTCAGGGCCACGGGAGGCATACAACAAGGCAACTCGCTCGGCTCGCACGTTCGCCATTCGCCTCAGTCGCCCGTCCCGGCGATCGTCCAACAGTTGTTAGTTCTCTACGGGGTCTCGTAGAGTTCGTGTCGATAGTAGGAGCGTTCAGTCAGTCTGTCCCAACTATTCTGCTTCAGCCTTGGGAAGGAATGACGACGGCCTCAGCGTTGAAGTTGGCGGGAGGGCGGGAACCCGTTCAACTGCCAACCGCATTCTGTCGACAAATTATCTCCGTAGGCTTTGCGATTGGAAAAGTAGTGACACCTTTGAACGGTTCTGTACGAAGAATCGAGTTAATGTGGATGGGGCAGCAACAGCGCGCAGACTGGGCGCGTTCAGCCGGGCTCGAAAAAAACTCATATGTCCGAGATGTATTTAGTAGAGCCTCATCGGAAGCCTCGTGAAGCGCATATTGGTAGCCGATAGTCCAAAAATACTCCTGGGCGTAACGATCGACTATCAATTGCAATACCACTCTGGGCTGCCGGCGCTACTCGTTGCGGACGGCTGGGACGTGCATGTCGTGTCGGGACCTGGGCAACGAATAGAGGAGCTTCGCCTAGTCCCCGGTGTCACTGCACATATCATTCCTATGGCGCGAGAGCCGAGGCCCATGAGCGACGTTATGTCTCTCATTAAGTGGGTACGGCTAATACAATTGTTACGTCCGGATACGACTTTAATTGGAACACCGAAGGCCGCCCTCCTAGGGAACTTTGCCGCGCAACTATTTCGGGTAAAGCGCCGAATCTATCTTCTTCACGGACTCCGGCTCGAGACTTCTGTTGGAATAAAGCGTTCCCTTCTCCGCCTGATCGAAAGGGTAACTTCACGAATGGCACATGAGACCCTCGCCGTAAGTGCGAGTTTGAGACAGCTCGCGATTCGGTCTGCCGACATACGAGAAAACAATATACTCGTGTTGGGTGCTGGGAGTTGCAACGGGATTGATATCGAAAAATATCGCACTTCAGTTCTAAACTTGGATCAAAAACGATCGCTGGCGAACACGATCAAATTGGATCCAACTATTCCGACAGTCGGATTTGTCGGGAGAATTACCAAGGACAAGGGCCTTACCCAGTTGGCTGGTGCCATGCGCCTCCTGTATTCCCGCGGAGTTACTGTTCAGCTATTGATTATTGGGCCCATCGATGGCAAATCAGGAACGGCCGCCATAGCTGAGCTTGAAGGAACCCATCAGGCGGTAATCGCAACAGGATATCGTGAAGATCCGGCCCCCTTCTACCAGCTCATGGACGTTTTCTGTCTCCCTAGTCTTCGTGAAGGTCTACCAGGAGTTATTCTCGAAGCGATGGCGAGCCGCACGGCGGTCGTGGGCACTGATGCCACGGGTATCGTGGACGTAATAGAAGATGGTGTAACGGGGCTCGTAGTTGCAAGGGGATCCGATGAAGAGTTAGCATCGGCGCTTGAGACTCTCATTTTAAGCCACGCTCGTAGGGATGCGCTTACCGAGAATGCCTTCGACATGGTGTCGGTAAGATTCAACACGCCCCGGGTTCAAGGTCTCCTACGGGATTTTCTTCGTTCACGCCACGCCAACCGCGGACGACGTCCCTTTCCGGCAACTGCCGCCAAGAGCGCCGCTGGGGTATAGCTGTCTTGGGCAGCGAGTCCTGGATCAACAGATTATGAGCTTCACCCCGTTACTTTCTTCGTAGGCCCAAAAGGTGTGCACTGGACGGGTGTTGGCCGGTCGAGTCCGGCATGATTGTTGCCCCCAGTCGTTGATGATCCGGGGGGTGTTGTCACCGGACTCGATTGGCGTTGGGTGATCGCTGACAGGGGCTCGACTAGGCCCAAAGCCGAGGTCGTTCGTAACGTGGATGCCGAGACTTGACGCCGTAGACCAGGCCACGAAAACAAGTGGATGGGAGCAGTCATGATCGAGAACTATGATAGCGTCGACGTTTTTGTCGGTGTTGACGTTGACAAAGGTGAGCACCACGCCTTCGCCCTGAACCGAGCCGGTAAGGTCCTCTTCGACAAAGGATTACCCAACGACGAAGGCAAGATGCGGGCGGTGCTGCAGAAGCTGAAACAGTCCGGCACGGTGCTCGTTATCGTCGATCAGCCAGCCACTGGCGAGCAGGGCTTGATGGTAGCGTTAGTCCGGCGACTTGGTGTGTAACCTCGTGACATCGTGGACAGTGGATCTCAGAACTTCGTGGACGCTGGGTCTCATGGCTTCGTGCACAGCTACCGCTCTGGCTCACCGAGCACTGCGGGGAGATCAGTCTGGCGCTAGGCGAACTGTGTCTGATATTCCGCGTTCTTGCGTTCCCAGGGTTTCGTCGGGTGGGTCACGCCAACGCCCTGGATGGAGTAAGAGGCAACGTATCGGCCTCGGACGTTCAGCGCGACCATCGGCAGCGGGAAAGAGAACACGATCTCAGCGGTGACGGGATCGGTTAGGAAGAACGCGTCGTCGGTGATCGTCCGGTAGAACGAGCGGTCAGCGTACGTCGTAGGCAGGGAGATCTGGTAACCCTGAAAGTAGACCTGCCGGTTCGCTTTGGTGACCTCCACGAGTGACTGATCCGCGGTTTGCGGCCGCGCGTCGTCGTCGGGCATGACCTGCCCGGTCTTGGAGATCGTCAACGGCGCCCGGTGAAGGTCTGACTGTCGTCGCGAGCGAGCCCGCCGGTACTCCGAGGCTTTCGCCTCCAGCACCGACAGCGGGATCGGCTCGGTCGCTGGCGTGTGCTCGAGCAAGTCCCACGCCGCCCGCGGCGTAGCTTGTTCGAGGGCTTGATGCGGTCGGCGGTTGTTGTAGTGCTCCGGAAACGCTGGATCCGGACACGGAGATGCTTGAGAGTGGCCGGCCGGTCGGCGTCGAGGAAACGGATCAACGTTTGGTGGGAGCGCTCGTTCTTGCCCTGTGTGGTGGGTTTGCCCGGCAGCCCGCTGATCGGCATGGTGCCTTTCGATGCCAGAAAGATCTCCACGGAGCCGATCGTGCCTGCGCGCAGCTGGTTGAACGCCAGCGAGTTATCCGATAACACTTCCCGGGGTGCCCCGCATGCGGCGATTGCCCGTTCGAGCACGTCCTTGGCATCAGCACTGTTCTCATGACGCGAATACGCGTCGGTGTCCACGTCGTATCGGCTTGCGTCGTCGAGCAGTTGATAGACAGTGACGGTCTGCCCGTTCGCCAGCCGGTACTCGAACGCGTCCAGTTGCCACAGCGACATCGCCGTCGCGCGCACGAACGGGATGTAGGACGACTTCGGTCGCTTCCTCGGTGACGCGTCCATCTGCCCGACGCTGGCCAGAATACGTGCGATCGTCGCCACCGACGGGACCTTCTGTCCGGGGAACCCGCTGTCCATGGCCGCTTCGTAGTAGATCGAGCGAGGAGCCTAATCCCAGCCATCAGTCTTGAGCTGTTTGCGGATCTTCACCACCTCATTCACGACGCCCTGCCCATAACGCCGGGCCGGGACGTTTGGGGCGCGGGAGCGTGGGTGCAGCGCAGCAGCAGCCTCGTGGACAGCTCGTCCGCGGATCTTATAGAACACGCTCCGAGAGATCTTCAGAGAGCGACAGAACGCGATAATCGACAGCGCGTGAGGCTGGGTCGGGTCGTAATTCATGATCGCGGCACGAGTCTGGGGTGAAAGAGAATTCGTCATTCCCTAACTATCATCGGCGCAAGTGTCTCCGATGCTGTGAGACACGGCGTCCACGATGTCATGAGATCGTGTGTCCACGATGCGGTGAGACAGGACACACGAAGCCATGAGACCCAGCGTCCACGAAGTTCTGAGATCCACTGTCCACGATGTCACGAGGTTACACACCAAGTGTCTGGACGTGCGCTACCATCA
>NZ_FOCN01000017.1 GCF_900110125.1 Cryobacterium luteum | reverse complement strand
GATTTACGGATCCCTTTGTCCCAGTCGACGGCAGTCCTGATATCGACATCGGCCAAAGCGGCCGCCTCACGGCGGGGAGTGCCAGCCGCGCGGAGCTCACGGAACATCTCACGCCCAGGGTGCGGTTTCGGCCCTCGAATCCCAACGCTGCGCGCCCAACGGTAGCCAGTGCCGCGGTTGATGCCCAGCTCAGCCGAGGCAGAAGTCACGTCACCAAGTCGCTCCAGCAGAGCCAGAAAAGACGCCTTGTCCGCGCACGGATTCTGTTCGTCGGTCGAGGGCTCATTGGTCGGGTTTAACGTGGTCATACAAACTCCCAAGAGTCTGGGTGTTGCAACGACCAGTAGAACCCAAGTCTAACGTGGGCCCAATTTCCGGGCCCGGGCCCGGAAAGAAACAGCGGGTGGGTCAGGCGGCCTTCGCGGCCAGCACCTTCTCGATCGCATCGACGATCTCGGTCGACTCCGGCTCCACCGTGGAGGCGAAGCGGTCCACGATCTCGCCCGACGGTGTCACCAAAAACTTCTCGAAATTCCACTTGATCAATCCCGGCAGCAGGCCCTGCTTGAACTTCGTCAGCTCCGCATACAGCGGATGCTGGTGCTTACCCCGCACGTCAACCTTGGCCGTCATCGGAAAGGTCACCCCGTAGGTCATGCCACAGAATTGGGCGATATCTTCCTCGGTGCCGGGTTCCTGCCCCATGAACTGGTTGCTCGGCAGGCCGAGCACGACCAGGCCCTCATCGGCGTAGCGCTGATAGAGCGACTCGAGGCCGGCATACTGCGGCGTGAACCCGCACTTCGATGCCACATTGACGACGAGCACCGTCTTCCCCCGAAAGGCATCAAAAGATGTTTCTGTTCCGTCGATGAGGGTGAGGGGGATGTCGTACAGCGCAGAAGAAGTCATTCGAAGATTTTATCGATCCAGCCTCCATGCGGGCTGCACGGGAGCTGTGTAGCTGCACCGCGCTCGTACAGCTGCACGCTGCCTGTGTAGTTCGTGCATTTTCCCCGAACGGGTGGCAGATTCACGTATCCTGAGGGCAGATCAAAAATCATGGCGATCCATTAGAGGATCCGGATTTTTGGGCCCGCGCGGCGCAGCGCAGTTCCCGCCGACCGGGCCATCACCCCAGTTCCACTCGAATCAGTCCTTCGCAGACCTGCCCCAGCGCAGATGCTCCGACGATCGAACGTGGCCAGCCGTCGGCATCCGCTAGTCACAATCGCACCAGGAGCACCATGAATTCCTACGTATCCAAGTCCACTAAACGCGCCGCCACGGCCAACGAATATGTGACGCACGACGTCCGTCGGGCGATCACCGCGACCGGCTACATCAGCGGCACCGTGCAGCACCTCGAGGCCGGCGAGTATGTGTCGCCGCAGCCGACCATGGCCGGACACCGCGCCGCGTAGCCTGCGGCCAGGCCGCGTCAAGCGGCACCAGAGAGGGATTTCGCCACGCGCGGGGTCCCTCTTTTCGTGCCCGAAACGCTGATCGTTTCTGCATCGGTAGACTAAGGAGGTATCTGGCCGGCATTTTGCTTGCCCGCCAGGCACGACACGAGGTACGCGCATGCGCGCTGAAGCCCCCTGAGCCGGCTCGCCGGCTTCGCATGCCCGTGCTCGGTCCCCACACACCTGGACATGCAGTACCGCAGACAACGAAATGAGATTCATGAATAACCACTACCTCGACCTGAGCACTCCGCCGGCATTGCCCGCTCGCGGCATGCGCATCATCCCACTCGGAGGCCTCGGCGAGATCGGCCGCAACATGACCGTCTTCGAGCACAAGGGAAAGCTTCTCATCATCGACTGCGGCGTTCTCTTCCCCGAGGACAACCAGCCCGGCATCAATGTCATCCTGCCCGACTTCACCGCCATCCGTGACCGCCTGCAGGACATCGAGGCCATCGTGCTCACCCACGGCCACGAAGACCACATCGGCGCCGTCCCCTACCTGCTCAAGGAACGCGGCGACATTCCCGTCGTCGGCTCCAAGCTCACCCTGGCCTTCCTCGCCGCCAAGCTGCAGGAGCACCGCCTCAGCCAGAACTTCATCGAGGTGAAAGAGGGCGAGCGCCGCACCATCGGCCAGTTCGATCTCGAATTCATCGCTGTGAACCACTCCATCCCCGACGGCCTCGCCATCGCCATCCGCACCGAGGCCGGCCTCGTGCTCGCCACCGGTGACTTCAAGATGGACCAGTTCCCGCTCGACAAGCGCCTCACCGACCTCGGCGCCTTCGCGCGCCTGGCCGAAGAGGGCGTCGACCTGTTCATGACCGACTCGACCAACGCCGAGGTTCCGGGCTTCACCACCGCCGAGAAAGACATCGGACCGGCGATCGACACCGTGTTCCGCACGTCGCCGCGCCGCATCATCGTGTCGAGCTTCGCGAGCCACGTGCACCGCATCCAGCAGGTCATCGACGCTGCCGTCAAGCACAACCGCAAGGTGGCTTTCGTCGGTCGCTCTATGGTGCGCAACATGGGCATTGCCACTGAGCTCGGCTACCTCAACGTTCCCAAGGGCCTGATCGTCGACATGAAGGCGCTCGAGCGCATGAAGGACGATAAGGTCGTTCTCATCTGCACCGGTTCACAGGGCGAGCCGATGGCCGCCCTCTCGCGCATGGCCAACCGTGAGCACGTCATCAAGATCGGCGAGGGCGACACCGTGCTGCTCGCGAGCTCGCTGATCCCCGGCAACGAGAACTCCATCTACCGCGTCATCAACGGCCTGATCCGCTGGGGCGCCAACGTCGTGCACAAGGGCAACGCCAAGGTGCACGTCTCTGGCCACGCCAGCGCCGGCGAGCTCGTCTACTGCTACAACATCGTCAAGCCGGTCAACGTCATGCCGATCCACGGTGAATGGCGTCACCTCACGGCCAACGCCGATCTCGCCATCGCGACCGGTGTCCCCGCGGACAACGTCATCGTCGTGGAAGACGGCGTCGTCGTCGACCTCATCGACGGCCACGCCAAGGTCACCGGCCGCGTCGTCGCCGACTACATTTTCGTCGACGGCATGACCGTGGGCGGGGCATCCACTGCCGCGATGGAAGACCGTCGCAAGCTCGCCGAAGACGGTACCATCACCATCCTCGGAATTCTCAACGCCAAGACCGGCACGCTTTCCGAGCCGGTCGAGTTCCTGGCCCGTGGATTCGTGCACGACGACGAGTGGGTCAAGGGCGCGACCAAGGTCATCGATGAGGCCATGAAGGCCGCGAACCGCATCAAGATCGTTGACGGTGCCGAGCTCGAAGACCTGTTCACGCAGTCCGTGAGCCGTTGGATGAACCGCAAGTACCGTCGCAGCCCCGTCATCACTTCCGTGGTGGTTGACGCGTAAGCAGCAGCACCAGAAAGGCCGCATCTTCCACGAGGATGCGGCCTTTTTTGCGAACGTAAAGCGCTACATGAAGTCGTCGGCCGTGGCGTTTGCGATGTCGATCAGCACGAGCTTCGGGTTCTCCTTGGCGATGGCCTGCAGGCGCCACGGCGTGCTGAACAGAGCCAGCAGCGTGCCGTCTGAGCGGGTGAACACCTCCACCTGGCGGGTACCGGCGAGCACGAGTGCGCTTTCCTTGTCGGTTTTGCGGGCCACCTGGTAGGGGAGTGCTTCCATGCGAATATCGGCGTGAAAGTCGTGCACCATGCGGTCCTCGACCACCTCGAACTGCATCGGCCCGACGGCGCCGAGCACCGGAGCCTGCTCACCGCGCACCTCGGACCGCATCACTTGGATGACGCCTTCATGGTCGAGCTGGTCGATGCCGCGCCGAAACTGCTTGTGCTTGCTGCTGTCCACTGGACGAATCGCCCGAAAGTGTTCGGGGGAGAACAGCGGCAGTGGCGGAAACTCCACCCGTTCGTCTTCGAAGATCGAGTCGCCCACGCGCAACGCCGAGGCGTTGACGAGCCCCACAATATCGCCGGGCCAGGCCTGGTCGGTGACGGTGCGCTCCTTGCCGAACAGCTGCTGGGCGTACTTGGTGGCGAAAGGCCGGCCGGTCGCCGCGTGCGTCACGATCATGCCGCGGCGAAATTCGCCGGAGCACACCCGCACGAAGGCGACGTGGTCGCGGTGCGCCGAGTTCATGCCGGACTGAACCTTGAACACAAAACCGGAGAACGGTGAAGTGACCTTGCGCGGGTTGCCGTCGATGTCGATGCGCGCTTCGGCCGGCGGCGCGAACTCGACCAGGGTGTCGAGCAGTTGCTGCACCCCGAAGTTCGCCACGGCGGCGCAGAACAGCACCGGGGTGGTCTGCCCGTCGAGAAACAGCTCGGAGTCGTGATTCTGCGACTCCGCGTCGAGCAGGTCAGATTCTTCGACAGCGGATGCCCACGCCGGGCCTTCCTCTTTAGCCGCGTCGGCCGCATCCAGCCGCACCGATTCGGCCACGGTCGCGCCGCCCGCCGTGCGGGTGTAGCGCAGAAAGTCACCGGAGCGGCGATCGAGCACACCGCGCAGGTCGCCGGCCTCGCCGACCGGCCAGTTCAGCGGGGTCGGCAGCAGCCCGGTGCGGGTCTGGATCTCATCCATCAGGGCCAGGGGAGTGTCGCCGGGACGGTCCCACTTATTGATGACGGTGATGACGGGAAGCCCGCGTTGCTTGCAGACCGCGAACAGCTTCATCGTCTGCGGTTCGAGACCCTTGGCGGCGTCGACCAGCATCACCGCGGCATCCACCGCCGAGAGCACCCGAAAGGTGTCCTCGGAGAAGTCGGCGTGGCCGGGCGTGTCGACGAGGTTGATCACGGCGTCGTGGTACTCGAACTGGATGGCGGCGCTGGTCACCGAGATACCGCGGGCCTTTTCCATCTCCATCCAGTCTGAGACGGTTCCGCTGCGGCCGGCCTTACCGTGCGTGGCACCGGCGGAGGTGATCGCGCGGGCGTGCAGCAGCAGGGCTTCGGTCAGGGTGGACTTGCCGGCGTCGGGGTGGCTGATCACGGCGAAGGTGCGGCGCCGGCGAGCCTCGCGGGGAACCTGTGGGTTGGGCACGGAGGCGTCGGTGGTCATGGCTGCTTTCCTGCGGCTGATTCGGGCAGCATACTTAGCCAGCCGATCGATCAAGGGATTCGACAGGCGGCGGCCCAGGGCGGATGTGCACCTGCACAGGCCGCCCAGATTTTGCGCAATTTTCAGTCTAACAAATTGGGGACGCACCGACGGGCAGCCGGCCGCATCACCCCTATTCGGCCGGCTGCGGCGTACATTTTGGTAACGGTTTAGCGTGCCGTCGGGAAATGTCGGCGGCCTCGCCTAAAGTCGGAAAAAGAGCACTTTACGACGAGAAAACCCGGCAAAACTGACTGGTCGGGCGAGCACCCGGGAGGAGAACGCAATGCCCCGACAGGTGGTCTCATCGTCTCTGGACGCAATGTCGGTTGGCCGTGTGCAGCGGGCCGAGACAGGGCAGACCCAGACAGGGCAGCCCCAGACAGGGCAGACCCAGACGGGGCAGACCCAGCCAGCCGTCGGTTCGGGCGCGGTGCGCCGTCAGATTCCGGGAACCGAGCTGCGCGTGCATCCCCTGGCCCTGGGGTGCAACGCGTTCGGCTGGACGGCAACCGGTGAAGCCTCCCACGCTATCCTCGACGCGCACCGCAACCTCGGCGGCAATTTTCTCGACACGGCAGACAGCTTCGCCGCCGGGCGCAGTGAAGTGATCATCGGGTCGTGGTTGCGCTCGCGCGGTGCACGTGCCGAGACCGTGCTGGCCACGAAAATCGGCCGCAATCTCGACAATCCCGGGTTGACGCAGCGCAGCATCGTGGCCGCCGTCGAGGCCAGCCTGGTGCGGCTCGGCACCGACTATCTCGACCTGCTCTACTTTCACTTCGACGACAAGATCGTCGCCCTCGAGGAGAGCCTCGTTGCCGTCGACGCTCTCGTGCGCGCCGGCAAGGTGCGCTACCTCGGTGCGAGTAATTTCTCGGCCGAGCGGCTCATGGAGGCCAGGGTGCTCTCCGGCCTCGGCCTGCCCAAATTCGTCGCCGTCGAAACCCCCTACAACCTCGTGCATCGCGCCGAGCTCGAACAGGACGTCGCCGTCGTTGCGCGGGCCCAGCATCTCGCACTGATGCCCGGCTTCGCCCTCGCGCACGGCTTTCTGGCGGGCGCGTTCCGCACCAAAGCGGATGCCGCCGGCACCGCCCGCGGGCAGCTCGCCGCGGTCTACCTCAATCGTCGTTCCCTGCGCGTGCTCGCCGTGGTCGACCGCATTGCGGCGGCGCAACAGGCAGCGCCGGCGTCGATTGCCCTTGCCTGGTTGCTCGCCCGGCCCGACGTCGTTGCTCCGGTGGCCGGCGCCGGCCGGGCCGACCAGGTGCCGTCCCTGGTCGCGGCGGCGGGCATCCTGCTCGGCCGTAACGACCTGCTCGACCTCGACCGGGTATCCGCCTTCTAATCCAGGGGTGCGGCGAGAGGCCTAGTCGCCCGACTCGTCCAGCACGCGCTGGATAGCGCGCAGCAGGGCGGTGTGGGCACCGATCGGGTCGCCGAGGTTGGCGCCGGCGAAGGCACCGTCCCTGGCGAGAAAGAAGTCGTCTGCGGCATCGCCGGGCCGGGCGTGACCCATGCCCCGGAACATGTCCTCGATGGACCGACCGTACCAGTCACGGTGGGCCGCTACCGCCTGCCGCACCGGATGGGCCGGGTCGGTGAACTGGGCGGCCGCGTTGATGAACGGGCAGCCGTGAAAGCCTTCGCGAATGACCTGGGCCGAGATCTCGGTGACGACGCCACGCAGACGCTGTTCGGGAGTGTCGAAGCGGGTGTCGAGGCTCGCGAGAAAATCGCGGGCGAGGCGGTCTCTGCCCTGCAGATACACCACGATCAGGGCGTCCTTCGAGCGGTAGTACTTATAAAACGTGGCTTTGGTGACCTTGGACTCGCTGATGATGCGATCCACACCCACGGTGTGAACACCCTCGGTATAGAACAGGCGGTCGGCGGTGGCGAGGATACGCACCTTGGCGTGGGTCGCCGGCCGAACGACCTCAGCTATCAGCGTGGTCATGCGAGACTCCTTGGTCGAGGGGCAGAAAACAGCCCCGGATGAGCGCAGATCCGGGGGGTTTCCCCGGTCGGCATCCAGACTGTAACACACCCTAGACAGACCAGTCTGTCGTAACCGGCTGCAGGGGCCATTCCGGCCAAACTGGGGGTGGCTCGGCGGGTTGCCGTGCCCGCACCGGTCGTCCCGATCGGGTCTTGTAAGGTGGTGGATGATATGAACGGTGCAGTCGACTTTCCCCTAGACCAGGCCGAACTCTCGTTTCGGGCCGCCGGCGATGCCCTCGTCCGTCGCACGGTACTGCCGAGCGGGGTGCGCATCCTCAGCGAGCAGGTACCTGGTGCCCGCAGCCTCACCATCGGCTACTGGGTGGCCGTCGGATCGCGCGACGAACAGCCGGGCCATTTCGGCTCCACCCATTTTCTTGAGCACCTGCTGTTCAAGGGCACACCGACGCGTTCTGCCCTGGACATAGCGATCTCCTTCGACGCGGTCGGCGGCGAACACAACGCCATGACCGCCAAGGAATACACCTGCTACTACGCCAAGGTGCAGGACCGCGACCTCGGTATGGCCATCGACGTGCTCACCGACATGCTGACCTCCTCGAAGCTGGATTCCGATGAATTCGAAACCGAGCGTGGCGTCATCCTCGAGGAACTCGCCATGGCCGACGACGACCCGGCCGACGTCGCCAACGAGCGATTCTTCGAAGCCGTGCTGGGTAAGCATCCGCTCGGCCGCCCGATCGGCGGCAGCGCCGACGACATTCGGGGTGCCACCCGCACCGCCGTGTGGGAGCATTACCAGGCCAACTATCGCCCGCAGGACCTCGTCGTCACGGTTGCCGGTGCTGTCGACCACGACGAACTTGTCGCTGCCGTCACCCGCACCCTCGAACGGGCCGGCTGGGACCTCAGCATTGTGCAGACCCCGGTCAGGCGGCGGGGCGGTCTGCCAGCCGACATCCACCAGGGACAGGCCCTGACCATCGTTAAACGCCCGCTCGAACAGGCCAACCTGCTGTTGGGAATGCCCGGCCTGCTGGCAACCGACGACCGGAGGGTGACCATGAGCGTACTCACCTCGATTTTCGGCGGGGGCATGTCGAGCCGATTGTTCCAGGAAGTGCGGGAGAAGCGCGGCCTGGCCTACTCGGTCTACTCATTCGCGCCCGGCTACTCCGACGCCGGCCTGTTCGGCATGTACGCCGGGTGCACACCGGCCAAGGCCGGCCAGGTGGCCCAGCTCATGCTCAGGGAATTGCACCGCCTGGCCGCCGACGGCGTTACCGCCGACGAGATGAAGCGGGCATCCGGCCAGCTGAGTGGGGCATCCGCTCTCGCGTTGGAGGACTCGGACACCCGCATGTCCCGCTTAGGTCGGTCCGAGATCACCCTCGGCGAGTTCGCCGACCTCGACGAAGCACTGCGCCGCCTCGCCCTGGTCACCGCGACCGACGTGCAGCAACTTGCCGCGGAGTTGGCGAGCGGTCCGGTGTCGATTTCAGCCGTCGGAGCCCTCGAAGACGACGCGTTCGCGGCTATTCTCCCGGGCTGACCGGTCGCCACCCGCTCGTGCACCATCCGGCCCGGCCGGTCTCGAACTGTGAAATGGACAATGATGCCCCAGTACATCTACCTGGTACGCCACGGCGAGCAGCAGGATGCTGAGCACGGCCTGCACGACGGCCCGCTCTCGCCCCGAGGCAAGCGACAGGCTCTTCTCGTCGCCGATCGCCTCAGCGGGGTTCCGTTCACCGGTGCGTGGCATTCGCCGCTGCAGCGTGCCGCAGAGACCGCCCAGATCATGGCTGAACGGCTGCCGGCCCTGCACAGCGAGCCGTCGGCATTGCTCTTCGACTGCATCCCCTCCGGTCGGGCCGCCGAAACGCCCTCGGCCTACGACCCGTTCTTCGGCTCGGTCACCGACGACGAGATCGCCGCCGGCCGTGCGCAGATGGAAGACGCCGTCGCCGAATTCTTGCAGCCACGGCGCAGCCAGCGGCACGACCTGCTGATCACCCACAATTTTGTGATCGCCTGGTTTGTGCGTGAGGTGCTCGGAGCCCCCGACTGGCGTTGGGTCGGCATCAATCAGGCAAATTGCGGCCTGACCGTGCTGCAGCAGAAGCCGGGGCGACCCTGGACGCTCGTCACCCATAACGACCTCGGTCACCTGCCGGTCGAGTTGCGCACCGGGCTGCCTGAACCCCTGATGTTCTAGACGTCCAGGTTCTCAGCGGTCGGGCGCGGGCACGTGACCGGCCGATCAATTGGTAGATTGGTTTCATGACAACGACGGTGGCCATCATTGGCGCAACGGGCAAGATGGGCCGTCTGGTCTCCGACCTGATCGATCGAACCGAGGGCTTCAAGGTTGTCGCCCGCCTCGACTCGCACAGTGCGCTGAGCGAGATGCTCGGGGCTGACATCGCCGTGGACCTGACCCGTCCCGACGTGAGCCGTGACGTCGTCGACTTCGCGACCGAGCATGGCATGCGGGTGCTCGTCGGCACGTCCGGCTGGAGCCAGGAGGGCATCGACACTCTCAGCCGCCGCCTTGCCGACCGCGACGACACCGGCGTCATAATCATTCCGAACTTTTCCATCGGGTCTGTACTCGCAACCGCGTTCGCCGCCCTCGCCGCCCGGTTCTACGACTCGATTGAAATCGTCGAAGCGCACCAGCCGGCCAAAGTCGACTCGCCGTCGGGCACCGCCGTGCGCACCGCCGAACTGATCGGCCAGGCTCGCGCCGAACTCGGCCCCGTCTCAGCACCACACACCGATCAGCGCGCTCGCGGCCAACAGGTCGCGAGCGTTCCCGTGCACAGCCTGCGCCTGTCCGGCCTGCTGGCCCGGCAGGACGTCTTTCTGGGCGGTACCGGGGAAACCCTGACGATCAGCCACAACACGCTGTCCCCGAGCGCCTATGAGAGCGGTATTCTGCTGGCCCTCACCGCAGCGCGAACGGCCACAGGGGTAACGGTCGGCCTCGACCAACTCGTGGATCTCGGATTCGCAGCGCCCGCCATCAGCGAAGGTGGCGTCAAATGAAGGGCAAGATCGCGGTCGTCGTCATGGCGATACTGCTCGTGTTCTACCTCGTGCTGGTCGGAGTTCGCGCCGTGCTCTTCATTCAGAGCGGCGAGTCGATCGGCATTGCCATCGGGCTCGCGCTGCTCATCCTGCCGTTGATCGGCTTCTGGGCGCTCGCGCGTGAGGTTGCGTTCGGTATCCGTTCGGAACGGCTCGTGCGTCAGCTCGACGACCTTGGGGGGCTTCCCTCCGCCGAACTCCCGGTGCGCCCGAGCGGCCGCCCCTACCGAGACGCCGCCGACGAGCAGTTTCCGGCCGCGCAGGCCGAGGTGGAAGCCCAACCCGACAGCTGGCACGCCTGGCTGCGGCTCGGCCTCGCCTACGACGCCTCCGGCGATCGCAAGCGCGCCCGCGGCGCCATCCGTACCGCGATCGCGCTCGAACGCACGCCGAAATAGGCTCTGACCGGCCGACTAGGGTTGGCGCAGCATCCAGGCGATCGCGGTGGCCGGCGTGCGATGAAAAAATTCGAACCCGTCGTCGAGCAGCTTCCGAGCGCTGACTCGCTGGTCGGCGAGCAGCAACTGGCGCGCAGCATCCTGCAACAGAAGCGTCAGAATCTGCTTCGGTACCGGCAGCACGAAGGGCCGGTGCAGTGCGGTCGCGAGCCCGTGAATGATGTCGTTGGATGTTGCGGGGGTCGGCCCGACCAGGTTCACCGGGCCAGAGAGCGCCGAGGTCAGCAGGTGCACGATGGCTGCGGCCTCGTCGTGCAGGCTCACCCAGGCCCAATGTTGGTTGCCGCCGCCGAGCGGTCCGGCGAGACCGAGTTTTGCCAGGGGCAGTACCGGTTTCAGCGCGCCGCCCTTAGCCAGGACGAGGCCGGTGCGCAGCAGGACGACCCGTGTCGGTTCCGGCGCGAGCACAGCCGCCGCTTCCCACTGGGTGACGACGTCGGCGAGAAAGTCGGTTCCCGCAGCGGATGTCTCGGTCAGAATCTCCCCGGGACGATCACCGTAGACCCCTACGGCAGAACCGTTGAGCAGTACGGTCGGTGGTGTGGCCGCCCGGGCCAGAGCATCAGTGATCGTGCGGGTAGCTGACAGGCGGGAAGTCAGGATTTCCTGGCGATACCCCGCCGTCCACGGGAGCCGCGCCAGGGAGGCCCCCGACAGGTTGACGACCGCGTCAACGGTGTCGAGCACGTTCGCGTCGAGAGCGTGAGCTGCCGGGTCCCACCGCACCTCGTTTTTGCCCAAGGCTTCCCGGCGCACCAGACGCACGGGGGTGTGCCCCGCAGCGGCCAGCTGGCGGCTCAATTCCCGACCGATCAGGCCGGAGGCTCCCGCGATGAGAACGCGCACGCCTGTGGCCTAGGCCAGTTCGGCTTCAATGGTGATGGGAATGCCCGCGAGTGCTTTCGAGATCGGGCAGTTTTCCTTGGCATCCTGGGCGAAGGCCTCGAACTCGGCCTCGGTGAGGCCGGGAATCTTCGCACTGACCAGCAGGTGACTGCCGATCACGCCGGTGCCGGCCGCGAATGTGACAGCCGCAGTGGTCTGGATGCTTTCCGGGGTGTGCCCGGCCGAGCCGAGAGCGTTCGCGAGGGCCATCGAGAAGCAGGCCGCGTGCGCAGCGCCGAGGAGTTCCTCGGGGTTGGTGGTGTTGGAGACCCCCTCAGCTCGGGCTTTCCAGTTCACCGCGAACTCGGCGGCGTGGGAAGAATCGAGGGTGACGGTACCGGAACCGGTCGGAAGATCGCCGGTCCAGACGGTGGTTGCTTCACTGGTGAGCGTCGTGGGCATGGTGTTACCTCCAGGTGATTGAATTCCACCCTAACTGTCCCACCTGCCCCACGAACGAGTCCCGTCTGGGAATTGCCTGAGACCCAGCCGACATGCCCGGGCGGCCGCCCCCACCCCGGATGGGTCGGGCGTGCCCCGGCCGGGCTTCGGGAACGGCTTAGACGTTCTCGAGGGTTCTGCCGCCCCGGTTGAGCACACCGAATCGCACGAGGAGCAGGTAGATCTGGCAGCCCAGGCAGTAGTCGAAGACCGCGTTCAAAAAAGCAGCGACGAACGCCGCCGCCGCAGCGATTCCGACAGCGTCGGGTACACCGGCCAGACCCAGAATCAAGCCGACCAGGGTCACGGCCAGACCGACACCCTGTGCGAAGGTGGGCGGGGCCGCATCTTCGAGCTCCGTCGGTGGCGCGAGGCGCGGACGCACGAATTTTTTGAACAGCACGCTGTACGGATGCCGACCGGCGCCGGCCAGCGCGCCCCACGCGAACAGTGCGGTGAGTGCTGCCAGCAGCACCACGGCGGCAACGGATGCGCCGATGAGCGACAAAAACACCACCGTGAGCAAAACACTGGCAGTGATGGCGGCTCCGAAGCGGGGGCCGCGCGGATCGAGTCGTGGGCGAGGCGTCGTAGCCATGTCAGCTCCCGGGAGTCGTGGTGAGTGGGCGAGACGTGTTCTGGGCGATGGCATCGAGCGTCGCACTGATGTCGGCCCGATTCGGTGCTCCGCCCACGCGAGCCCGAACCCGCCCCGACCCGTCCAGGATCAGGGTCGTCGGTGTTTGCAGTACGGAGTAGCGGTTGGCGAGGTCGGCGCGGTGGGTGAGATCCACGTCCACGTGCACCACCCCGGGCCGCTGCTCGGCCACGGCAATCAGCAGACGGCGGGTGCCCGGGCAGCGGGCGCACAATTCGGTCGAGAATTGCACCAGGGTCGCGGCAGGGCCGAACGCGATCGACGAGGCGACATCCGCTGGCATGATGACGTCGCCGCTCCCCGAGGCCACCAGACCCTGGCGCGCCCGCCAGATCAGGCCCAGAACGGTCGTGGCCGCCAACAGGGCGAGCAACAGTCCGATCGCTTCGAGTGGGTTCATGGTGTCGACGTTACGGGGGCGCGCACCCGGTCGGGGGAGTATGACGAGAGATGACGTGGCGCGCACCCCCGCCGAGTTCAACGTGAACGGCCGAGTCGCACCGTCACCGGTTATGCGGGGCGCGGGACGGGGAAGCGATAGCCTGTACTTCGTGTCTACCTCTACGAATCCCTTTGGCCAGGTGCTGGTCGCGCTGGTCACCCCGTTTACTTTTGATGGCGAAGTGGACTGGGCCGGGGTGGAGAAGCACATCGACGACGTCATCAACGCCGGTGCCGATGGCATCGTCGTCACGGGCACGACCGGGGAGACGAGCACCCTGACCGACCCGGAGAAGATCCGTCTGGTTGAGGTTGGCAAGTCGGTCGCGAACGGCCGGGCCAAGATCATCACCGGCGGCGGCTCGAACGAGACCGCCCACGCCATGCAGCTCGCCCGCCAGAGCGAAAAGGCCGGCGCCGACGGCAATATGATCGTCACTCCGTACTACAACAAGCCGACCCAAGCCGGAATACTCACGCACTTCCGTATGATCGCGGATGCCACTGACCTCCCCGTCATCCTCTACGACATCCCCGGTCGCACTGGCGTCGCGATCGCCTACGAGACCATCCTGCGCGCGGCCAAGCACCCCAACATCCTCGCCATCAAAGACGCCAAGGGCGACTTCGCCCAGGTCAGCCGGGTGCTCAACCAAACCGACCTCATGTACTTCTCCGGCGACGACCCCAATGTGCTGGCCCACCTGTCCATCGGTGCGACCGGCCTGATCGGCGTCACCGGAAACATCACGGCCACCCCGTACCGACACATGGTCGACGCGGTCAACCGTGGCGACCTCAAGGTCGCCACCGCCGCGCACCAGCAGCTCGAGCCGCTCGTGCGTGCCGTGATGACCCACGTTCCCGGCACCGTCGCCGTGAAGTATATTTTGCACGGCCTCGGTCGCATCGGCAGCCCGCGCGTTCGTCTGCCGCTGGTCGGCCCCGAGGACTCCGAAGCAGCCCAGATCGAAGACGAATTGTCGCTGGTCAGAGACATCCCCGGTGTGGATTTCTCCAACTTCCGCCCGGACCGCAATGCGGCCGCCGGCGGTTCGCTGCCCAAGGTCGCCGGTACCACCCGCTAAGGCACTCGTGCCGGCCGGCTCGGTGCTCACGGCACTCCTGGGCGTTCGCGGCACTCGTTTCGAGGGGCGCCACGAGATGCAGCAGGTGCCGCGAGCCGGCGGGCGGACAGCGACAGGCAGGCCCGCCTAACGCTAGGATCAGCCCATCGAGCTTGACCAGGTCCGGTCAGCCGGGTGGGGAGTCTCGTGAACGTTGCACGCAAATGGGTCTTTCCCATCCTTCGACTCATCGTGATTGCGGCCATCGCGGTAGCCCTGGTGAAACTCGCGTTCTACCCAAACGCAACCGCCGACAGCAATCCAGCCGAACCGACCGGTGTCATCGTCGAACCCCAGATTCCGGTGGCCCTCGGCACCATCAGCAATGACGTGACCCTGCCGGGCACCGTTAGCGCCGACCCGGCCGTCGCCGTCAAGGCGACCGCCATCGGCACGGTCGACGAGATTTTCGTGGCGGCCGGCCAGGCCGTGAACAAAGACGACAAGATCTACGACATCCGAGTCGAAACGATCAAGGACCCGGTCGAAACAACGGATGCCGATGGCAACGTCTCCGTCACCCAACCGAAACCGGTGGTCACCTTCGTCAAGGTGCTCGCCCCGATCACCGGAATCCTCAGTTCGCTCCCGGTGATCCACGGCCAGAGCGTGGCCGTTGGGGATGCGACGGGCCAGGTGGCCCCACCGAGCTTTTCGGTGAGCGGAGCGCTCAGCCCCGAGCAGCAGTACCGGCTGCTGACTCGGCCGACCGAGGCATCCGTTGCGATCACGAACGGGCCGGCGCCGTTCACCTGCACCGGCCTGACCATCACCACCCCGCTGGCTGGTGCCCCGGCCGGCGGTGACGGCGCCGGAGACGCGACCGGTACGAGCGGCACCACCGTGACCTGCGCGATTCCGGCCGAGGTGACCGTCTTCTCCGGCTTGGCCGCGCAGATCACCATCGCGGCCGGGCTTGCCGAGAACGTGCTCGTTGTGCCCACCACCGCGGTCGAGGGTTCCGCCGAAACCGGGGTCGTCTGGTTTGTGCTGCCCGATGGGAGCACCGAAGAGCGCCCGGTCACGCTCGGCATGACCGACGGCGTCAACGTGCAGGTCGTCGACGGCCTCGTGGAGGGCGACCTGATCAACCAATTCGTGCCGGGCGCCGTCGCCGGCGGCGGGCCGGGCTGCGAACTTCAGCCCGACGGCAGCGAAGTCTGCTTCGGCCCCAGCATCTCGAGCACCGGGATCTCCGGATGACCCTCCTGCATCTGGAGGGCGTGACCCGCACTGTGCAGCTCATCGATGCACCGCCGCTGACGATTCTCTCCGGCGTCGACCTCGACGTCGACGTCGGCGACCGGGTGTCGATCGTCGGCCGGTCGGGTTCGGGCAAAACCACCCTGCTGAACCTGCTCGGGCTGCTCGACAACCCGACGAGCGGCACGATGCTGTTCGAGGACCGCCCGGTGCGGTCGTTGTCGTCCGGCGCTCGGGACCGGCTCCGCGGCCGCGAGGTCGGGTTCATCTTTCAGCAGTTCAACCTGCTGCAGGGTCGCACCGCCCTCGAAAACGTGATGACGCCGCTGCTCTATGCCGAGGGCCGTCAGTTCTGGCAGCGGGCCCGCATCGCGACCGAGATGCTGGAACGGGTCGGCCTCGGCGACCGTCTCAGCTCGCTGCCCGACCGGTTGAGCGGTGGTGAGCAGCAGCGCGTGGCGATCGCCCGCTCGCTGGTGCGCGGCCCGCGACTGATCCTCGCTGACGAACCCACGGGCGCCCTGGACCTTGAGACCGGCGAGACGGTGATGGACCTCATCGACGAGGTCGCCACCGAATCGGGAGCAGCCCTCGTCACTATCACCCACGATCCGGCGATCGCCGCCCGCGCCACCCGGCACCTGCGGCTCGATCACGGCGTTCTCCAGGTCGCCAGCGCGGTGCCGGCATGAAACGTGTCGTTAGCAACCTCGTGGGCGCGGTCATCGAGGCGTGGCAGGAAGTGCGCATCCACAAGACCCGCGTCATGCTGTCGCTGATCGGTGTGGCCGTGGCCGTCTGCGCGATCACGACCGTGGTCGGGCTCGGCGGGGTGGCCCAGCAAGCCACCATCGAGCAGAACGAACGATCGGGAGGACGCGCCGCGAGCCTCTACCTGTCGGCGACGATGAACGACGGCTCCAACCCGACCGCAATGCCCGAAATCTGGCGCACGGCACTCGAGCGATACCAGGTCGACTACGCCAGCCGGGTCATCAACACCAGCCAGACCGTGCAATTCGCCGACGGCGCCGTGCCGGTGCAGACCATCGGCGTCGACCCGCCGTATGGAACGATGCACCGCATCACCCTCGAGGAAGGAACCTGGTTCACCGACGCGGACCAGGCCCGGCTGGCCCCCGCCGTGCTCATCAACTCCATCTTCTGGGACCGCCTCGGCCGCCCGGACCTGCGCACGCATCCGACGACCACCCTGGTGGGCGAACGCAGTACGACGGCCGTTGTCACCGGTGTCTACCCGGCGCTGTCCTACGAGACCGAACCGGCGATGTACATGCTCGCCGATGCTCTGACCGCCATCACCCCGGTCGTCACCGACCCGAACCTGCAGCAATTCGGACCTCCCTCGTACGAACTGTGGGTGCCGGTCGAGCTATCCGAGCAGCTCGTGCCCGCGCTGCAACGCGACGTGCAGGGTGCGCTGGGCAGCGACGCCGTCGTTCAGGTGAACCGGCAGGACTACGCGGCATTTCAGGACGGTGACCCCTACCTCTCCCTCAAGCTCACGGTCGGTGCCATCGCCGGCCTGGTGCTGTTGCTTGGAGCGCTCGGCCTGGTGAACATCGCCCTAGTCACCCTCAAGCAGCGCATTCGGGAGATCGGCATCCGCCGCAGCTTCGGGGCGACCGCCGCCCGGGTGTTCTTCGCCGTCATGATGGAAAGCGTCGTCGCAACCGTCGTCGCCGGCATCGTCGGCGTGATTGCCGCCGTACTCATCGTGAAGAGCCCCATCGTTGAGGACTTCATCAGCCAGGGTCAGGTCACCGACTTTCCGCCGTTCCCGGTCGAAGCGGCCGTACTCGGCCTGATCTGTGCGACCGTTGTCGGTGCCCTGGCCGGGCTCATCCCGGCACTGGTCGCGGTGCGGGTGAAGGTGATCGACGCCATCCGCTATTAGGTGACACGACAAGCGAAGACCAGCGGATGCACACCGCGGCATTCGCCGGCCGCTCGGGCAGGCATTGGGCGTGGGGGCGGGGGAATGTCACCGGCGCTTGGTAGCGTTATTTCATGGCTACGAGCACTAAGTCGACCGGGCGTGCCCGCACTCCGGCACCGAAGGGCGCTCCGGCGCGCAAACCGGCAACCCGCGGCGGCGGCACCGCCGCGCAGAAGACCGTCAAATTCACCGCCGTCGACGTGAAGCCGAGCGTCGGAGCCCGCGCCTGGATGGGCCTCGCCCACCTCGCGGGCGGTGCCGCCCGCGCCCTGGGCCCCGAAAAACTCTCCAAAGACGAACGCCGCGACGGCCTGCCCTTCTTTCTCGTACTGCTCGCTGTCTCGGGCGCCATCGTCGAATGGTTCCTGATCAACAACGCTGTCGCCCAGCAGCTCGACGCTTACACCTTTGGCGGCCTGTTCGGACGGGTAGCCTTCGCCCTGCCCGTCATTCTGCTGCTGTTCTCCGTCTGGCTGTTTCGTCAGCCCAGTTCCGTGCACGACAATGGCCGCATCGGCATCGGGCTCAGCCTGCTGCTCGTGACAATTTCCGGGCTTTGCCACATTTTCGGCGTGCAGCCGCAGCCGCAAGACGGTATGCCGGCCCTCGCGCTGGCCGGCGGAGTGATCGGGTGGATGATCGCCGCCCCGCTGATCCTGCTCACCACGTCGATCGGTGCCACGATCCTAGTCATTCTGTTGCTCCTGCTCAGCCTGTTCATCATCACCAAGACACCGCCGAACCGCATCGGGCAGCGCTCCCGTGAGCTCTATGAGTGGCTGTTTGGCGCGCAACTCACCGACGCTGAAGAACGCGCGTCGGCGAAAGAAGCCAAGAACTCCAAGCCGGGCAAGACCGCGCAGGTCGAGCTCGACGGCGTCGACGACGATGAGCCAGAGGGGGCGCTGCCCTGGTGGCGCCGCAACAACAGCAAGCGTGAGGAAGACCCCGACTTCGGTAGCGCCCTGTCGACCGAGTCCAAGGCTGGCCCGGCTGATGTGGCCCCCGACCCGCTCAGCGTGCTGCTCGGTGGCAGCCAGTCCCGCGGCGGTTTCGACAGCGCCATCGAATCCGAGGTCACCGACCACACCGCACCGCCCGAACAAGACCACTACGGCACTGAAGTGCTCGAAGACCTGCGCAAGGCCGAACTCGCCGTCAAACGCTTCACCGGCGAGGTCGACCTCGGGCGCGGCCCATCCAGCGCCGCGTCCACCGGCCTGCACTCCGACGACCCGGCCGGCCACACCGAGGTACTGCCCGGCTTCGACGACGTCTTCCCCGAATTGAGCCAGGCAGTGGATGCCGACGGCGCAGCCCTGCCGCCGCTCGCCTCCACAGACCCGCACCCGGCCATTCCTTATCTCGTGCCCGCGGCATCCACTCTCACCGCCGGACCGCCGGCCAAGGCCCGCTCAGCCGCGAACGATGACGTCGTCAAGTCCATCACCGAGGTGCTGCGCCAGTTCCAGGTCGATGCGAAGGTCACCGGATTCTCCCGTGGCCCGACGGTCACCCAGTACGAAATCGAACTCGGCCCCGGCGTCAAGGTCGAGCGGGTCACAGCGCTCAGCAAGAACCTCTCGTACGCGGTCGCCTCAAACGAGGTGCGCATCCTCTCGCCCATCCCTGGAAAGAGCGCCATCGGCATCGAGATTCCCAACACCGACCGCGAAATCGTCACTCTCGGTGACGTGCTGCGCTCGAGCACCGCCACCAACGCCACCCACCCGATGACCATCGGTGTCGGCAAAGACGTTGGCGGCGGCTTCGTCATCGCCAACCTCGCGAAAATGCCCCACTTGCTCGTGGCCGGCTCCACCGGTTCCGGCAAGTCAAGCTTCGTCAACTCCATGATCACGAGCCTGCTCATGCGCGCCAAGCCGAGCGACGTGCGCATGGTGCTGATCGACCCGAAACGGGTCGAGCTCGCCGCCTACGCCGGCGTTCCGCACCTGATCACTCCCATCATCACGAACCCGAAGAAAGCGGCCGAAGCGCTGCAGTGGGTCGTGAAAGAGATGGACATGCGCTACGACGACCTCGCGAGCTTCGGCTTTCGCCACATCGACGACTTCAACAAGGCCGTTGTCAACGGCGAAATCGTGCTGCCCGCCGGCAGCGAACGCAAACTCAAGCCCTACCCGTACCTGTTGGTCGTCGTCGACGAGCTGGCCGACCTTATGATGGTCGCCCCGCGCGACGTTGAAGACTCCATCGTGCGCATCACCCAGCTCGCTCGTGCCTCCGGAATTCACCTCGTTCTGGCCACCCAGCGGCCGAGCGTTGACGTCGTCACCGGGCTGATCAAGGCCAACGTGCCCTCGCGGCTCGCCTTCGCCGTCACGAGCGTCACCGACTCCCGGGTCATTCTCGACCAGCCAGGCGCTGACAAGCTCATCGGACAGGGCGATGCCCTGTTCCTGCCGATGGGAGCCTCCAAGGCCGTGCGCGTGCAGGGCGCCTGGGTCACCGAAGACGAGATCGAGAAGGTCGTCAAGCACGTCACCATGCAGGCCAGGCCCGACTATCGGCCCGACGTCTCCATGGTCGCCCCGCGCAAGGAGATCGACTCTGACATCGGTGACGACCTCGAGGTTTTGCTCGCCGCCGCCGAACTCGTCGTGTCGACCCAGTTCGGGTCGACGTCGATGCTGCAGCGCAAGCTGCGCGTCGGTTTCGCCAAGGCCGGCCGCCTGATGGACCTGCTCGAATCCCGGGAGATCGTCGGCCCGTCTGAAGGTTCCAAGGCGCGCGATGTGCTCGTCAACGCCGAGCAGCTGCCGAGCGTGCTCGCCCGCCTGCGCGGCTCCGACGACGAGCAGCATGCGCTGAAGGCCCAGTCCGATTCCTCGCGGGCCGAGTCTGCGCCCGACCCGCGCTACGCCGACGACCCGGTTGAGAAAATGTCGCAGGGGTATCCTGAGGTGGACGGCACCGAAGACGACGAGGATGCCTGGAAACTAACCGGCAGGGACTGAACCATGGCAACACCGCAAGCATCCGTCACCCGCCCCAGCAACTGGAACGTGCCCAACCTGATCACGGTCGTGCGCATTCTGCTCGCTCCCGTGTTCATCTGGATGCTGCTCGCCGACAATGGTGCCCATGAGGCCCTGCGCTGGGCTGCGGCGGTGCTGTTCATTATCGCGATCGCCACCGACGGCATCGACGGCATGATTGCCCGCCGCCACAACCTCGTGACCGATCTCGGCAAGATTCTCGACCCGATCGCCGACAAGATCCTCACCGGCGGCGCCCTGGTTTGTCTGTCCATCCTGGGGGAACTGCCGTGGTGGGTTACCATCGTTATCCTCGTGCGCGAGATCGGCATCACCGTGTTCCGGTTCGTCATGCTGCGTGATCGAGTGATTCCAGCCAGCCGCGGCGGCAAGCTTAAGACCGTGTCCCAGTCCGTGTCGATCTCGCTCGCCCTGCTCCCGTTCTGGCTGGTCTTCGGCGAGTGGGTGCACTGGGTCAATACCGCCACCATGACCATTACCCTCGTACTGACCGTGGTTTCCGGCCTTGACTATCTGGTTTCGGCTTGGCGCCTCCGAAAGCCCGACGTTGCCTGACCCGGTGTCGGCAAGCACGATACCGACACCCGCAGCGGATGCGACGGCCGAACTCATCGCGGAACTCACCATTCGCCACCTCACCATCGCCGTCGCCGAGTCGCTGACCGGCGGGCTGCTGGTGGCTGAACTCGTGCGCATCCCCGGCGCATCCGCTGTCGTTCGCGGGGGAGTGGTCGCCTATGACACCGCCCTCAAGCGCAGCCTGCTCCACGTGGACAGCAGTGTGCTCAACGTGCACGGGCCCGTACACGCCGATGTCGCCAAGCAGATGGCGGGCGGCGTACGCACCCTGCTCGCGGTGAATGATGTGCGCGCCGATATTGGGGTGTCGACCACGGGAGTGGCCGGGCCTGGACCGGAGGGGGGGCACCCGGCGGGAACCGTGTTCATCGGCCTGTCCAAGGGCAGCGGTTCCTGGGCCGTGTCGCTTCAGCTCAGTGGCGACCGGGCCGAGATTCGCGCCGAATCGGTGCGCCGTGCGATCGATGCTGTGCGTGCGCTGATAGCCCAGGGTGACGCGGAATAGTTCCTGTTACGGGCTGGTTACATCGAAGACATTCACAAGAAAAGCCCAATGAATCTCGGTAGTGTCAAAGTGTCAGATGAATGCAGTATTGTAAGCATCCAGCACCGCACACCGGTAGTCACAGGCTTGATTATCAGCCATAAGAAGGAGGTTCCGATGATTCTTGTTCGTCAGGAAATCGGCGATGTGCTCAGGGACTTCCGCCTGCAAAAGGGGCGTACCCTGCGTCAGGTCGCAAGCAAGGCAAGTGTCGCGCTCGGCTATCTCAGCGAGGTAGAACGGGGCCAGAAAGAGGCGTCCTCAGAGATCCTCGCCTCGGTCGCCGACGCACTGGATACCCCGATTTCGGTCATCATGCGTGAAGTTGGTGACCGTCTCGCCGTTATAGAGGGAATCGATCAGTTTCCCGACACGGTACCGGACGACTTCGTCACCACCTTCGATGCCGACTTCATGGTGCGTTAGCCACCCTCGGCAGCATCCTCAGGATTTATATCATTATCAACCACCGTCGACACTGAGTGTCGGCGGTGGTTGTCTTTCGGGAGTGACGATTCGCCACACAAAATTTGAAGGAGTGTTGTGCGCCTGAGTGAATTTCGCACCGCGATGAGGGACGAGTTCGGCGAGGCCTACGGACGAGTGCTCACCCGTGACCTCGTGCTCACGCCGCTCGATGGTCGAACCGCCGATCAGGCCCTCGCCGCCGGTACTCCCGCCCGTGATGTGTGGCTGGCCCTCTGCGCCGAGGTCGACGTTCCGCGCAGCCGCTGGTACGGCGCCGGCATTCCCGCTCCTCGCCTGTAATAAGACTGACCCCGACGGGTTCGGCTGATATTTCGACACGCCGCAGGATTATCCCGATAATGCTCGAATACCTGTTCGGTCTTGATAGGCTCCTCCACAGCAGACAATCTGACAGACTGCGCACCGCTCGATCGTGCCCCCGATCAGTGTCGGAGGTGCGGCGTACAGTCGCAGTTATCAGAGAAAGTCAGCAATTGCCTTGTCGAAACAGGTATCGGGGTCTTCCCGATTGCTGGGCCGACAGCCTATAGGCGCCACCATGCACACCTCGCTATACCGACCGTGCAGAACCTAGGAGATCACGACCATGGCATCACAAGCGAACCGCGAGAAAGCCCTCGAAACCGCCCTCGCGCAAATCGACCGTCAGTTCGGCAAGGGATCGGTCATGCGCCTCGGCAGCGACGAACGCGCCCCCGTTGAGACCATCTCAACCGGCTCGGTCGCGCTCGACGTCGCTCTCGGCATAGGCGGGTTGCCGCGTGGCCGCATCGTGGAGATCTACGGTCCGGAATCCTCGGGAAAGACCACCCTCACCCTGCACGCCATCGCCAACGCGCAGAAGAACGGCGGCATTGCCGCCTTCATTGACGCCGAGCATGCCCTCGACCCGGAATACGCCAAGAAGCTCGGCGTCGACATCGATGCTCTCCTCGTTTCCCAGCCCGATACGGGTGAACAGGCCCTCGAAATCGCCGACATGCTCGTGCGAAGCGGGTCCATCGACCTCATCGTTGTCGACTCTGTGGCCGCACTCGTGCCCCGCGCCGAGATCGAAGGCGAGATGGGTGACTCCCACGTCGGCCTGCAGGCGCGCCTCATGTCCCAGGCCCTGCGCAAGCTCACCGGTGGCCTGAGCCAGACCAACACGACCATGATCTTCATCAACCAGCTGCGCGAGAAGATCGGTGTGTTCTTCGGTAGCCCCGAAACCACCTCCGGCGGTAAGGCCCTCAAATTCTACGCCTCGGTGCGCCTCGACATCCGCCGCATCGAAACCCTGAAAGACGGCACGGATGCCATCGGTAACCGCACGCGGGTCAAGGTCGTCAAGAATAAGATGGCACCGCCCTTCAAGCAGGCCGAGTTCGACATCATGTATGGCATCGGTATCTCCCGCGAGGGCAGTCTGATCGACTTCGGTGTCGATCAGGGCATTGTCAAGAAGTCGGGTGCCTGGTACACCTACGACGGCGACCAGCTCGGCCAGGGCAAAGAGAACTCGCGCAACTTCCTCATGAAGAACCCCGACATGGCCAACGAGATCGAACGCAAAATCTTGATCAAGCTCGGCGTCGGCCCCGAAGGCATCGCGGCCAAGGCTGCCGAAAAGGCCGCCGCCGCTGTCGCGTTGGAGGCCGAAACGAAGGCCAAGGCCGAAGCGGATGCCGCCGCTCTTCTCGCCGGCGGCCCGGTGGGTATCAAGGGTCAGGCCGCCCGCAAGACCGCCTAACCGGGACACGCAGCTCCGTTCAGCCCCGCATCGCACAGTTCAGCCAGAAACGCACTGAAAGGCAGGTCACGGGAATGGTTCACTTCACACCCCAGGATGATGCAACTACACCAGCAGACGCCGATTTGGCTCCCGTGACCTACCTGCACGGTGCGACACCGGGGATGAAACGTCGCTCGCCGCTTGAAGCCGCCGCGCCCGACGCTGCCGCGATCAAAGCCGAAGCCCCTCCGGCCCAGGTCGACCGGTTTTCTGCGGCTGCTGCCGCTGCTAACGAGGCCGAGATGCAGCAGGAAGGCAGCGATGAGGCTGACGCCGCGGCCGATGCGCTCGATCAGCGGGAGCGGGCGGAGAAGGTGCTGCTGCACCGGCTGCGCGGCCGCTCCCTCTCCACGGTCGAGGCCCTGTTGGTGCTGAATGCCACCGGTGTCGACTCGGGCGAAGCGAGTGAGATCATCGAGAAGTTCATCGAGCTGGAGTATCTCGATGAGGGCAAGCTCGCCGATCAGATCATCCACAGCCACAACGTGCGCAAGGGTCTCGGCCGCACCGGCGTCGAAGCTGAAATGCGTCGACGCAGGCTCGACCCGAGCGTCATGCTCGACAAGCTCGAGGAACTTCCCGACGATGAGGCGGAACGCGCCATCGACCTGGCCACCAAACGGATCGGGCAGATGGAACGCTTCGACGACCAGACCATCGACCGTCGTCTCACCGGCTTTCTCATGCGCAAGGGTTATAGCTCGGCAGCTGTACGAGTGGCTGTCAAGGCGGCCATGGACAGCCGCGGTGGCGGTGCTACCTCCCGCGTTCGATTCCGTTGATGCGTGCGAGTGGGCCAGGGCACACGGCCCGCACACCGAATTGCTCGCGTAAACTACAGTCACTATGAGTATCGTCGCCCCCGAACAAGCCCGCCGAACCGTGATCACCCCCTCGGTAGCCGCGATCGACGAGTCGGGGCGAGCCCGCACCTATGAGGTGCGCACCTTCGGCTGCCAGATGAACGTGCACGACTCCGAACGCCTGAGCGGTTCACTCGAAGCAGCTGGCTATGTCTCGGCCAACGGTGACGAGGCCGACATCGTCGTGATCAACACCTGCGCGGTGCGGGAGAACGCCGACAACAAGCTCTACGGCAACCTCGGCTACCTCGCCTCGGTCAAGCGCAAGCATGCCGGTATGCAGATCGCCGTCGGCGGCTGCCTCGCCCAGAAAGACAAGACCACCATCCTCGAGAAGGCGCCGTGGGTCGACGTGGTCTTCGGCACCCACAACATGGGTTCCCTGCCCAGTCTGCTCGAACGGGCCAGGCATAACGGTGAGGCCCAGCTCGAGATTCTCGAATCCCTCGAGACATTCCCGTCCACCTTGCCCACCAAGCGCGATTCCAGCTACAGCGGCTGGGTCTCCATCTCGGTCGGCTGCAACAACACCTGCACCTTCTGTATCGTGCCAGCGCTGCGGGGCAAGGAGAAGGATCGCCGCCCCGGGGAGATCCTCGCCGAGATCCAGGCGCTCGTCGACGACGGCGCCATCGAGGTCACCCTGCTCGGCCAGAACGTCAACTCCTACGGGGTCGAGTTCGGCGACCGCCTCGCCTTCGGCAAACTGCTGCGCGCGGCCGGAAAGATCGACGGGCTGGAGCGTATCCGCTTCACCAGCCCGCACCCCGCCGCGTTCACCGACGACGTCATCGACGCTATGGCCGAAACCCCCGCCGTCATGCCGCAGCTGCACATGCCGCTGCAGTCCGGGTCCGACCGCGTGCTCAAGGCGATGCGCCGGTCCTACCGCGGCGCGAAGTTCCTCGGCATTCTCGACCGCGTGCGTGCTCAGATGCCGAACGCTGCCATCAGCACCGACATTATCGTGGGCTTCCCCGGCGAAACCGAGGAAGACTTTCAGGAGACCCTGCGGGTCGTCGAACAGGCCCGGTTCGCGACCGCGTTCACCTTCCAATACTCCATTCGCCCGGGTACCCCGGCCGCGACGATGCCCGACCAGGTTCCCAAGGCCGTCGTGCAGGACCGCTACGAGCGTCTTGCCGCTCTGCAGGAGCGCATCTCCCTCGAGGAGAACCAGGCGATGATCGGCCGTGAGGTCGAACTGCTCGTCGCCAACGGCGGCCGTAAAGACAACGACACCCACCGCCTCAGTGGGCGGGCCCCCGACAGCCGACTCGTGCACTTCGATGTTCCGGCCGGTTCGCCTCGCCCCCGGCCCGGCGATATGGTCACCGTCGTCGTCACTCAGGCGGCACCGTTCCACCTCATCGCGGACTCGACCACCGACGCGCCCCTGCGCATCCGCTCAACCCGGGCCGGCGACGCCTGGGATCGCATGGAAGCTGAATCCTGTGGAGTTCCGGCACACGGCGGCGCCACAAGCGGTCCCGGCCCCGTTTCACTCGGGCTGCCGACGATCGGCCTGCGGCTCGAGAGTGGCGCGACCACCATTCCCATCTACAACGTGAACGACGACGAGCGCTAGGAGCTTGTCGTCTGAAACAGCGGTAGCGCCTGGCGCGGCGGTGCTGATCGTCATTGTCGGGTCGACCGGCACCGGCAAGTCCGAACTGTCCCTCGACCTGGCCGAACGGCTCATCGCGCGTGGACAGCCGGCCGAGATCGTCAACGCCGACGCCATGCAGCAGTACCGCGGCATGGACATCGGCACGGCCAAGCTCACCATGCGTGAACGCCGCGGCATTCCGCACCACCTGCTCGACGTGATTGACGTGACCGACGAGGCCACCGTCAGCAAGTATCAAACGGATGCCCGCACGGCGATCACCGAGATCCGCGCGCGCGGGGCCGTCCCCATCCTGGTCGGCGGCTCCGGTCTCTACGTGTCGTCGGTCGTCTTCGACTTTCAGTTTCCGGGCACCGATCCACAGTTGCGGGCCAGGCTCGAAGCCGAACTCCTGCACATCGGACCGGGCCTGATGTATTCCCGGCTGCAGGCCGTCGACCCCCAGGCCGCGCTGCGGATCGGCCCGAGCAACGGGCGCCGCCTTGTTCGGGCACTGGAGATCGTCGAGCTCACCGGCGCCCCGCACCTCGCCGCCCTTCCCGACGAACCGGTGTACTGGCAACCCAGCGTGCTCCTCGGCCTCCGCACCCCGCGCGAGCGGCTCACCCCCCGGCTCGACGCGCGCGTCGAACGGATGTGGGCGGCCGGCATCGTTCATGAAGCCCGGGACCTGCTCGAGGCGGGTATCGAGAATGGTGTGACCGCGTGCCGCGCGATCGGCTACGCCCAGGCGCTCGGGCAGGTGCACGGCACGCTCAGTCAGGCGGAGGCTATCGAAGCAACCCAGCAGCTCACCCGCCGCTATGCTCGCCGGCAGGTGAGCTGGTTCAAACGCTACGCCCACACACACTGGATCGAATCGGAGGCACCGGACCGCGGCGAGGATGCCCTCGCGCAGGTGGACCGGGGTGGTGCGCCCGACTTCGCGCCGCAAAACCCGCCGGTGGCAGCCCCGTAAACTGGCCACATGGGCATCACTTTGAACTTCACCAAGGGCCACGGCACCGGCAACGACTTCGTGCTGTTCGCTGATCCGGACGGGACGATAGAGCTCACCCCGGCGCAGATTCGCGCCGTCTGCGACCGCAGATTCGGCGTCGGAGCCGACGGCATCATCCGCGCGGTGCGCAGCAAGAAACTGCCGGACGGCGCGGCGGCCCTCGCCGAAGACGACGCGGCCGAGTGGTTCATGGACTACTGGAACGCGGACGGAACCGTCTCGGAAATGTGCGGGAACGGCATCCGGGTCTATGCCAAATTTCTTATTGAGAACGACCTCGCCGAACTGCTGCCCGGCGACACCCTCACCATCGGCACCCGCGGCGGCGTGCGCGACGTGCAGCGCAACGCCTCGGGCTTTCAGGTTGACCTCGGCCGGTGGAAGCTCGACGGCATCGAACCGCTCGTGCGCACCAGGAACCTGCCCGTAGCGCGTCCCGGCCTCGGCATCAACGTGGGCAACCCGCACACCGTCGTGGCCCTCGCCGACGATGACGAACTCGACGCCGCCGACCTGACATTCATTCCGCAGCTCGACCCCGAACCGGCCGACGGCGTGAACATTGAATTCGTCGTGCCGAACGAACCGCTCGTCGTCAACGGCGTCGGCCGGTTCCGCATGCGGGTGCACGAACGCGGCAGCGGAGAAACCCTGTCGTGCGGCACCGGTGCTGCGGCAGCGGCCCTGGCCACCCGGCACTGGGCCGGAAAATCGGCGCCGCACCAGTGGCGGGTGGAGCTTCCCGGCGGTGTACTCGGGGTGCGGATGTTCCCGGCCGAGGACGGCGAGCACGTGTCACTGTCGGGGCCGGCCGAGCTGGTCTTCGACGGTGTTTTGAACCTGGGTTAGTTACGATGCACGGCCAGCACCCGGAAGCCCTTGCTGATGGCCTCGCGGGTGGTTTCGAAGTTGGCCGGGAGTTCGGCGGCGAGCCAACGCTGGAGTGAGTCAGAGCCGAGGTTGCGCTGCACGACGAGCCAGGCATCCGCTTCGGGTTCGAGGCGGGGGAGCCAGGTCTGCATGAGGCCGTGCAACTCGTCTTTGCCCACGCGAATCGGCGGGTTCGACCAGATGGTGCGGAACAAGATGTCAGCGGGCACGTCGGCGGCGAGTACCGCCTTGATGTTGGTCACACCGAGGGTGGCAGCGTTGGTGCGCACGAGGTCGAGCGCCCGCTCATTGACGTCGACGGCCCAGATGGTGGCTTCAGGTGAGGCCAGGGCGAGGTGCAGCGCGATCGGGCCCCAGCCGCAGCCGAGATCGAGAAAATGGCCGCTCAAGGGCGGTTCGGGGGCGTACTTGAGCAGAACCTCCGTGCCACCGTCAATGTGAGCGGGGCTGAACACCGAATTTGCGGTCGTGAGCTCATGATCCTGCCCGTGCAGCTGCACCGTGATCTGGCGCGTTTTCAGTACGGTGCCGGGCGCCGGAGAAAAATAGTGGTCGGACGACATAAGAGGAACCTTTCAACTTCGATGAACTAAGGTTAACGGGATGAATGATCCAACGGCGCCCTCGGGCAACGACGCGGCACAAAACGACGCGGTAGAAATTACACACGTGGAAGCCTTCGACGCAGACGATGTCGTCGCGCGAGTGCTGGCCAGCGCCGACAGTAAGGCTGCCGGTTACTCCCTCTTTCGCAGCGGCACGGCTCAGGCCCTGCAGGCTCAGGCCTCCGGCGGGTATGACGGCAGCGAGCACGACGGCGACCAGTCCGAGCGTGCCGACCGCAACGCCCTGCGCCGAGTTGGCGGGCTGTCCACCGAACTTGAAGATGTCACCGAGGTCGAATATCGCCAGCTGCGTCTGGAAAACGTCGTGCTGGTGGGCGTCTACACGCACGGCACGGTCGATGACGCCGAGAACTCCATGCGCGAACTGGCCGCCCTCGCCGAAACCGCAGGGGCCACCGTGCTCGACGGGTTGCTGCAGCGTCGGGCCACCCCCGACCCGAGCACCTACCTGGGCAAGGGCAAAGCCCAGGAAGTCGCCGACATCGTGAAGGCCCTCGGCGCCGACACGGTCATTGCCGACACCGAACTGGCGCCCAGCCAGCGGCGGGCCCTCGAAGACGTGGTCAAGGTCAAGGTCATCGACCGTACCGCCGTGATCCTCGACATCTTCAGCCAGCATGCCAAGAGCCGAGAGGGCAAGGCGCAGGTCGAACTCGCCCAGATGGCCTACATGCTTCCCCGCCTGCGCGGCTGGGGCGACTCGATGTCCCGACAGGCCGGTGGCCAGGTCGGTGGCACCGGAGCCGGAATGGGCTCCCGCGGCCCCGGCGAAACCAAAATCGAACTCGACCGTCGTCGCATCCACACCCGCATGTCCAAACTGCGCAAGCAGATGGTTGAGATGAAGCCGGCCCGCGAGGCGAAACGCGCCAACCGCAAACGCAACGCCGTGCCGTCCGTGGCCATCGTCGGGTACACCAACGCCGGCAAGTCCAGCTTGCTCAACCGCATCACCAAGGCCGGAGTGCTCGTCGAGAACTCCCTGTTCGCGACCCTCGACGCCACCGTGCGCAAATCCACGACCGCCGACGGGCGCCTGTACACCCTCACCGACACGGTCGGGTTCGTACGCAACCTGCCGCACCAGCTGGTCGAAGCTTTTCGCTCGACCCTCGAAGAAGTGGCCGACGCCGACGTCATCATTCACGTCGTCGACGGCTCCCACCCCGACCCGGTCGCCCAACTCGCCACCGTGCGCGACGTCATCTCCGAGGTCGGCGCCCGCGACATTCCCGAACTGGTCGTCTTCAACAAGAGTGATCTGATCAGCGACGACGACCGGCTCGTGCTTCGCGGCCTCGAACCGAAAGCGACGTTCGTGTCGGCCCGCAGCGGTGAAGGCATCGAGACCGTGCTGGCCGCGGTGGCGTTGCTGCTGCCGACGCCGCAGATCGAACTCGATCTGCTCATTCCCTACGACCGCGGTGACCTCATCGCGGTGCTGCACGATCAGGGTCGCATCGAAGCCACCGACTACGAGGAAGCCGGCACGCGCGTGACCGCGTTTGTCACTCCCGAGATCGAGCCCCAGTTCGCCCCGTTCGTCATCCTCCCCGCGGCCTCCGCCTAGGGGCTCAGGCACTGGTGCCCGCCCGGATGACATGAAGTGTCACATTCGTGCGCCACGGCGTCGGTGTTGTTAGTGTCTAATCAATCGTTGCCGACGGAATTCATTCCCCGGCATGGAGCGACAGCCGAGCCCGGCATCCGCCCGCGAAAACCCATCAGCCTGCTGGTGGTGTCCGCGGCCGCCTGGCCACCACCGTTGTACCGCTTCTGCCGAATGAGGAACCATGACCGCGACAGGGATTTCCGCGTGTAACGACCGCCCGGCATTCTCATTTGAGGTGTATCCGCCGAAATCGGTGGCGGCAGCATCCGCTCTGACGCGCACCATCGATCATCTGGCCGCAGCCGGTCCCGAGTTCATTTCCGTCACCTACGGTGCCAACGGCTCGTCGCGCACCTCCTCACTCGACGTGCTGCGGTACATCAAGGACCACACCACAGCGGATGCGATGGCGCACCTCACCTGTGTCGGCTCCTCGCATGCTGAGGCCAGCCGGCTAATTCGGGAGTTCCTCGACGCCGGTATCCGCAGCTTTCTCGCGATTCGCGGCGACGCACCGCAGGGCGCGGCCGAAGGGGACACCACCTTCCTCGGTGACCTGCACAGCGCCGGGGAGCTGGTGCAGCTCATCCACCGGGTGCAGGCCGAACGGGTGCCCTACATCGAGACCGTGATCCCCGGCCTCCCCGCCGCCCGCGGGTTGAAAACGGAACGAAGCCGGGTGCGCATCGGTGTCGCGGCGTTTCCAAACGGCCACCCCAACTCCAGGTCGGTCGCGCAGGACATCGACACCCTGCTCGCCAAGCAGGCCGCGGGCGCCAACCTTGCGATCACCCAGCTGTTCTTCCACGCCGACGACTACCTGAGCTTCATCCAGAAGGCCCGCTCCGCGGGAGTGCTCTTTCCCATTCTTCCCGGCATCATGCCGGTCACCAGTCCGAACCGTTTGCGACGCATTCTGCAGCTTTCCGGGGAGAAACTGCCGGCCGCACTGTCCATCGCGCTCGAGGTCGAACCGACCGAGGAAGGCCAGCGGCAGATCGGCATCGACTACGCCGTGCGCCTCGGCCAGGACGTTCTTGCCGGCGGCGCCCCCGGCCTGCACCTCTACGCCTTCAACCAGCACGAGACCGTGCTGTCGGTTCTTGAGGGGTGTGGGGCGCTTCCGGTGCCCGCAACCATGCCCTAGGCCTCGCGCGCGCTCCACCGCGCAGGCCCACCCTCATCACGTTCGTCTTCTCCGACCGTTCAAGCCACTATTGCTCCAGTGAAGGAATCACCATGCCCATTTCTGCATCTCCCACCTTTCCCACCGGCACCATCCTCGGTTACCCACGGATCGGGCGACGGCGGGAACTGAAGAAGGCGGTTGAGGCCTTCTGGTCGGGCACGATCGACGCCGCCGAACTCGAACGGGTCGCCGCGGAGCTTCGCGCCGGAACTCGTGATCGGCTCGTTGAACTCGGTCTGGGGCGCACCGACTCGTCGATTCCCGAGTCGTTCTCGTACTACGACCAGATGCTCGACATCATCGTCGCGGTCGGGGCGATTCCAGCCCGGTTCGCTGCTCTCATCGCGGCCGATGGAACCCTCGACCTTGCCGGATACTTCACCCTGGCCCGCGGCGCGGGCGAGAACCTGCCGCTGGAAATGACCAAGTGGTTCGACTCCAATTACCACTACCTTGTGCCGGAGATCGGTCCGGAGACGGTGTTCTCGCTCGCCGGCGACCGCATCGTGCGCGAGTTCATCGAGGCGAAAGCGGCCGGGTTCCTCACCCGCCCGGTGCTCGTGGGCCCCGTCACCTTCCTGCTGCTCAGCAAGGCGAGCGACGACGCACCGGCCGGGTTCTCACCGCTCTCCCGACTCGACGATCTCCTTCCCGTCTACGCGGCGTTGCTGACGCGGCTAGCGGATGCCGGTGCCGAGTGGGTGCAACTCGACGAACCCGGCCTGGTCAGCGAGTCCATCGATGTGGGGCGCGCTGACACGCTGGCGGCCGTCGCATCCGCTTATGGGGTGCTCGGCCAGCTCACCGAACGACCGGCTCTGTTCGTCGCGGCGCCGTACGGCAGCCTCGACGACGCGCTGCCGGTTCTCGCCGCGACCGCAGTCGAAGCGATCGGCCTCGACCTGGTGCGGGGCACCCTGCCTCCGGCAGTACCCGGACTGGCCGGCAAGACCCTCGTCGCCGGCGTGATCGACGGCCATAACGTGTGGCGCGGCGACCTCGCCGCTGCTTTCGAGACCGCCGAGAGCGTACGCGCGTTGTCAGACTCGGTCACCGTCTCCACCTCCACCTCGCTGCTGCACGTGCCGCACGACGTCTTCGATGAGACCTCGCTACCGGGCGAGCTGACCAGCTGGCTGGCCTTCGCCGACCAGAAAGTGGGCCAGGTCGCCGCCCTCGCGTTCGGTCTCACTGCCGGGCGTGACGCCATTGCGGTGCCGCTGGCCGAGACCGAGGCCGCCCTGTCGGCGCGACGCAGCGCTCCGGGCGTACGCGACGGCGCTGTGCGCACCCGTGCCGCAGCCCTGACCGACGTTGACTTCACCCGTGGCGCCTACGCCGATCGCCTGGAGGCGCAGGAGGCGGCGTTGCAGCTGCCGTCGCTACCGACGACGACGATCGGATCGTTCCCGCAGACCGCCGACATTCGCCGCGCACGCGCCCGGTATCTCACGGGCGCGCTGAGCGCCGGCGACTACCGCGATCTGATGCGCGCCGAGATTGGCCGTGTCGTTGCACTGCAGGAAGAGATCGGACTCGACGTGTTCGTGCACGGCGAACCGGAACGCAACGACATGGTGCAGTACTTCGCGGAAAACCTTGACGGGTTCGCCGTGACCGAAAATGGCTGGGTTCAGTCCTACGGCAGTCGCTGTACTCGGCCATCCATTCTGTGGGGTGATGTGTCGCGACCGGCGCCGATCACGGTGGACTGGTCCGTGTACACGCAAAGCCTCACCGCGAAGCCGGTCAAGGGCATGCTCACCGGGCCGGTGACCATCCTGGCCTGGTCCTTCGTGCGCGACGACCAACCGCTCGGCGAAACCGCCCGCCAGGTGGCCCTCGCCCTGCGGGATGAGATCGGCGACCTCGAGGCCGCCGGCATCCAAATCGTTCAGGTCGACGAGCCAGCTCTGCGCGAGCTGCTGCCCCTCAAGCAGAAAGACCACGCCGGTTATCTGGACTGGTCGGTCGGTGCTTTTCGGCTCGCCACGGCCGGGGTAGCGGATGCGACCCAAATTCACACGCACCTCTGCTATTCCGAATTCGGCGTCGTCATCGAAGCCATTCGCAACCTCGACGCCGACGTGACGAGCATCGAAGCGGCCCGGTCACGGATGGAGGTGGTGCAGGAGATCGAGGCCGGTAGGTTCGACCACGGTATCGGCGCCGGCATCTATGACATCCACTCGCCCCGGGTGCCGAGCATCGACGAGCTGACGACGCTGCTCGACACCGCCTTGAAATCCATTCCTGAGCGCCAGGTCTGGGTAAACCCGGACTGCGGGCTGAAGACGCGCGGCTACGACGAGACCGTGCAGTCGCTGCATAACATGCTCGCGGCGACGCGGCGGGTGCGCGAACGCCGCGGTATCAGGGTCAATGCCTAGCGCCAGCGCCTGACGCGGTCGCAGGGACGACAGAGGCCCGATCACCCGTTGGCGATCGAGCCTCTGTCGTACGACACCGGGGCGTGCAATCAGGATTACACCGAGCGCAACACCGCGACGACTTTGCCGAGGATGTCGGCAAAGTCGCCGACAATCGGTTCGAAGTTGCTGTTGCGCGGAAGGAGCCAGGTGTGGCCGTCGCGCTTGCGCAAGACCTTGACGGTGGCCTCGTTGTCGAGCATGGCCGCAACGATCTCGCCGTTTTCCGCGGTCTTCTGTTGCCGCACGACGACCCAGTCACCGTCACAAATCGCAGCGTCGATCATGGACTCCCCGACGACCTTGAGCATGAACAGCTCGCCCTGGCCCACAAGCTGGCGGGGCAGCGGAAAGATCTCGTCGATTTGCTGGTCGGCCGTGATCGGGATGCCGGCAGCGATGCGGCCGACCAGGGGGACCATCGCCGCATCGCCGACCTGCACGCCCGGGTGAAAGCTGTCCTGGTCGCCGGTGCCGGCGTCTTCGGGGGCGCGCTGGATCTCGATGAGCACTTCAAGTGCCCGCGGGCGATTCGGGTCGCGGCGCAGATAACCGCTGAGCTCGAGCTGATTGAGTTGGTGGGTCACGCTCGACAGCGAAGCGAGTCCGACCGCATCGCCGATCTCTCGCATGCTCGGCGGGTAGCCGCGCGAGCTCACCGAACGCTGAATTACGTCGAGGATAGCGAGCTGGCGTTGGCTCAAACTCTTGCGGCGCCTTGTGCCGCCCTTGTCGCGGGTAGCGCCGGTGTTTTGTGTCACGATCTGCCCTTCTGGAGTCGGTCCCGCCTGGCCTGAAGTCGTGCTTCACGGGAATGTCGGTGGTGTCTGGTTGAGTGTAAATCAAGCAATTGTTCTATCGAAAGTTTATCCAGTTCTTCGCCCTGAAACAAACACTTATTCGAGTGTGTTGTGTGAAATTTCGGGCGAAGACCAGAAAAAGCTTGCATGTTCGATTGTTCGAAGTTATATTCGGAACATAGTTTCGTATCCGGTCCTCCCGGCCGAGGGCCGGATACGAGACTCGCAGCCCGCCAACCCCGGAGGTTTGACATGACCACAGCATGTGTACCCGCAGTATCATCCGACGACGCCCCCGTCACCCGACTTCGCCTCACTCGTCGTGGGCGAGCGGTGCTCACGACCCTCGCTGCCGTCCCGCTCGTGCTCGGTGCCCTCGCCTTCGCCGTCAATGGGGGAGCGGCCGGCGCATCGGACTCGGCCACGGGTATCGACGTCATGTCGTACACGACCGACTCGGGAATCGTTGCCACCCTGGCCTATTCGCCGACCGACGTCGGTTCCGCCCGATTCATCACGGTCGATCCCGGCCAGACCCTGTGGGACCTCGCCGAAGAGATCTCACCGTCGGAGGACCCGCGCGACGTGGTCGCCGATATCAAACGTCTGAACGCCCTCTCCGTGGAAACCCTGCAGCCCGGCCAGCGCCTGGAGATCCCCGCCGACTCCTGAATCGATCAGTACTTGAGCAGTCCAGTACTTGAGTAGTCCAGTACGTGAGCTGAACAGTACTTGAGCTGCCAGGAACAGAGGAGCGCTGGGCAGCAACACAGGGTCGTAGCATGGAGGGTGTGACCAGCCTCGATGATCTTCCGCTCCGCACCAACCTGCAAGGCCTGACCCCGTACGGTGCTCCGCAGCTACACGTGCCGGTGGCTCTGAACGTCAACGAGAACACGCACGCTATTCCAGACGCGGTCGTCCGCGATATCCTCGCCGGCCTGGCCGACGCCATCCGCTCGGTGAACCGGTACCCCGACCGCGAGTTCACCGCCCTGCGCGAGGCGCTCGCCCAGTATCTTGGCCACGGACTGGCGGCGGAGAACATCTGGGCCGCCAACGGCTCCAATGAAGTGCTCCAGCAGGTACTCCAGGCTTTCGGCGGCCCCGGACGGAGCCTGCTCGGCTTCGCACCCACCTATTCGATGTATTCCATCCTCGCGTCGGGAACCGACACCACCTGGATTCCGGGTGCCCGTGATGCTGACTACGAGCTGTCGCCCGCCACCGCCGTGCGTGAAATCGCCCGCACCAGCCCCGACATCGTTTTTCTGTGCTCCCCGAACAACCCCACCGGCACCCCGCTCTCGCTCGAGACCATCGCCGCCGTCTACGACGCAACCGATGGCATCGTCGTCGTCGACGAGGCCTACGCCGAATTCGCACCCGTCGGCACGCCCAGTGCACTCACCCTGCTGCCGGGTCGGGAACGCCTGCTCGTTTCGCGCACGATGAGTAAGGCCTTCGCCTTCGCCGGTGCCCGCGTGGGTTATCTGGCGGCCGACCCGGCGGTGACGGATGCCCTGCGACTGGTGCGTCTGCCCTACCACCTCTCCGCCCTGACCCAGGCCGCGGCCAACGCAGCCCTCGCGCACAGCGCCGAGATGCTGGCGATGGTCGACGACATTCGTGCCCAACGCGACCGACTGGTGGTTGAACTGGCCCGGTTGGGCTACGCCCCACACCAAAGCTGGAGCAACTTCGTCTTGTTCGGAGGAGTCGCCGACCCCCAGGAGACGTTCACTGCTCTGCTCGCCGAGGGAATCCTCATTCGCGACGTCGGCATTCCCGGCCACTTGCGGGTGACGGCCGGCACCGAGAAGGAGACCTCCCTGTTCCTGGACGCCCTGGCTCGCCTGGGACGCCCGGATCGTTCCGGTCAAACCGAGACGGCCCGAGCCGAATAAGCTAGCGGTATGAGTTCAACTGACGGTATCTCCGCGCCCCGCGTCGCACACCTGCAACGGGAGACGAGTGAATCCAGCATTGACCTCTCGTTGAACCTGGATGGCACCGGCGTCAGCGATATCCACACCTCGGTGCCGTTCTACGACCACCTGCTGACGGCTTTTGCCAAACACTCGCTGACCGACCTCACCGTGCGCGCTTCCGGTGACATCGAGATCGACGTCCACCACACGGTCGAAGATGTGGGAATCGTGCTCGGCCAGGCTATCCGCCAGGCCCTTGGCGACAAGTCGGGCATCTCCCGCTACGGTGACGCCCTCGTTCCGCTCGACGAAGCTCTCGCGCAGGCCGTCGTTGATATCTCCGGCCGACCGTATCTCGTGCACACGGGCGAGCCGGCCGGCTTCGAATTCCACCTCATCGGCGGACACTTCACCGGCTCCATGGTTCGTCACGTCTTCGAAGCCATCACCTTTCACGCCGGATTGACCGTGCACGTCACCCTGCTGGGCGGCCGCGACCCGCACCACATCGCTGAAGCCGAGTTCAAAGCCTTCGCCCGTGCGTTCCGCCTCGCGAAGGCCCTCGACCCGCTCGTGCAGGGCATCCCGTCAACCAAGGGTGCCCTGTGACCAGGGTCGTCGTCTTCGACTACGGAACCGGCAATGTGCACTCCGCGGTGAAGGCACTCGAACTGGCCGGCGCTGACGTGACCCTGACGAGCGACCGCACCATCGCCCTGGAAGCCGACGGCCTCGTCGTACCCGGTGTCGGTGCCTTCAGCGCCGTGATGCAGGCCCTCACAGCGGTGCGGGGTGACGAGATCGTCGATCGGCGCCTGGCCGGTGACCGCCCGGTGCTGGGCATCTGCGTGGGGATGCAGGTGATGTTTGAACACGGTGTTGAGCGTGGCGTCGACACCGAGGGACTCGGCGAATGGCCCGGAACGGTCACCGAGCTTCCGGCGACGATCCTGCCGCACATGGGCTGGAACACGGTCACAAGCGCGGCGGGTTCTGAGCTCTTTCGCGGAATCGAAGAGGAACGCTTCTATTTCGTGCACTCCTACGCCGCCCAGTCCTGGGCGCTCGAGGTCATGCCGCCGTTTCCCGAACCCCGGCTGACCTGGGCAGAGCACGGCGCGCCGTTCCTGGCCGCGATCGAAAACGGACCGTTGTGCGCCACCCAGTTCCACCCGGAAAAATCGGGGGAGGCGGGCATCCGCTTGCTGAAGAACTGGATCGGAACGCTGCGCCAATAGCCCGGCGCGCCTAGACTTCACAACCCGCATCATCCGCACCGGCACCTGCCATGAAATTGGCCGCAGCACGCGGCCGCACCAATCAAGGACACCAATGAGCGAGTTCAACAAAACACCGAGGCTCGTCCTCCTGCCCGCCGTCGATGTGGCCGGCGGCAAGGCTGTTCGCCTGACGCAGGGCGAGGCCGGCACGGAAACGAACTACGGAGACCCGGTCGACGCTGCGGCCGACTGGGCCCGGCAGGGCGCCGAATGGATCCACCTCGTTGACCTCGACGCCGCCTTTGGTCGAGGCACCAACACCGGCGTGATCAAAAAGGTCATTCGTCAGGTCAAGGGTGTCAACATCGAGCTCTCCGGCGGCATTCGCGATGACGCATCACTCGAAGCGGCACTGACCACGGGCGTGAAACGCATCAACCTCGGTACGGCGGCACTCGAAAACCCGGAATGGGCAGCCAGCGTGATCGCGCAATACGGCGAAGCCGTTGCGGTCGGCCTCGACGTGCGCGGCACGACGCTCGCTGCGCGAGGCTGGACCAAGGACGGTGGCGACCTGTGGCAGGTGCTCGAACGCCTCGAAGCGGCTGGCTGTGCCCGCTACGTGGTGACCGACGTCACCAAGGACGGCACCCTGCAGGGACCGAACATCGAGCTGTTGCGTCAGGTATTGGACCGCACGCGCAAGCCGGTCATCGCCTCCGGCGGAATTTCCAGCCTCGACGACATCGAAGAGTTGCGCAAACTCGTGCCGCTGGGCCTCGAAGGCGCCATCGTTGGCAAAGCGCTCTACGCGGGCGCGTTCACCCTGGCCGAGGCCCTGGACGTCTCGGGATCGTAATGGGCAAGGCGCGTAACCTCGGCTCCACGGGCGATCCTTCTGGTCGGCCCGCTTCTTTGGGACAGCCCGGTTCTCTGAGCTCGCCGGGACAGCCCGGTGAGCCGAACGTGTTAGCCGATTCGGCCGGGCAGCCCTGGACCGGCCGAGAATTCGAGGCGAACCTGGACGCCGGCGATGACGGGTCCGCTCCAGCGGCCCTCGCAGCGGCCCTCGCCCGCTTTCACGCCCGTGAGGTCGGCGAAGAAAGCGTCATCGACGCCATCCGCGGTTCCCGCCTGCTGATTCCGCTGGTCACCAAGCTCGGGGAGGCGGCGCTGAACGCGCGCGGCCAGACGATCGACAAGACGCAGGAACTGTCGATCATCACCGTGGCCGGTCCCGACGGCCGCACCGTGCTGCCCGCCTTCTCCTCCACCGCCGCCATGACGGCGTGGAACCCCCTTGCCCGGCCTGTTCCCGCGGATGCCGTGCGTGTCGCCCTGGCGGCCGCGCAGGAAAACACCGACCTCGTGGTGCTCGATCCCACCTCGCCCAGTGAATTCGTCATTCGGCGCCCGGCCCTGTGGGCGATCGCGCAATCCTTGCCCTGGACACCGAGTTACGCCAGCCGCCACGTCGCCGACGCGTTCAGAACATCGATCGCGACGGAACTGTCGGTGCTGACCGTCGCACTCTCGGCCGGTGATCCACTGGCACGGCTCGACGGCCCCGAACTCGTCGTGCAGCTCGAGCTGGTCGACGGCCTTACCCAAGCCGATCTCGACGCGATTCTGAGTCGGCTCGGCATGCGCTGGTCGGAGAACGAGACCATCACGACCGGTGTCGACTCGCTGCGCGTCAAGCTCGTCGCGTCGGCGTGACTCGAGATTCTGCCGTGTTGAGCTCTCTGTCGGTGGTTCGGGTGAGAATGACGGTATGACCGACGTTCTCGATCGCTTCTCCCCGGCCACTCGGGCCTGGTTCACCGAGGCGTTCGCCGCGCCGACCGCCGCGCAACTAGGCGCGTGGAACGCCATTTCGCAGGGCTCGCACGCCCTCGTCGTGGCACCGACCGGATCAGGCAAAACCCTCGCTGCGTTTCTGTGGGCGATTGACCGGCTGTACACCGAGGCCGAGCCCGCCGCCATAGCCGGCACTCGCGTGCCCGGTGCTTATTCGCCCATCACTCGCGTGCCCGGTGCTTATTCGCCCATCACTCGCGTGCCCGGTGCTCATTCGCCCATCACTCGCGTGCCCGGTGCTCATTCGCCCATCACTCGCGTGCCCGGTGCTCATTCGCCCATCACTCGCGTGCTGTATATCTCCCCGCTCAAGGCGCTCGGCGTTGATGTTGAACGCAACCTCACCGCGCCCCTGGTGGGCATCAGCCGCTCTGCCCAACGCCTGGGCCTGGAGCCGCCGCACGTCTCCGTCGGCGTGCGCTCAGGAGACACTCCCGCTGCCGACCGGCGCAAGCTGATCACGTCGCCGCCGGATATCCTCATCACCACTCCGGAGTCCCTGTTTCTCATGCTGACCTCGGCGGCCCGCGATTCGCTGCGCGGGGTACAGACCGTCATCATCGATGAGGTGCACGCGGTGGCGGCGAGCAAGCGCGGCGCCCACCTTGCCGTCTCGCTGGAACGACTCGACGCCCTGCTCAGCCACCCGGCCCAGCGCATCGGGTTGTCGGCCACCGTACGGCCGCAGAGCGAGGTGGCTCGGTTTCTCGGTGGAGCAGCCCCCGTGCAGATCGTGGCACCGCCCGCGTTGAAGCGGTTCGACCTGCGGGTGGTGGTTCCGGTCGACGATATGAGTGATCTCGGGCCGGTCCCGCAACGCGAGGGCGTCACCTCGGCTGCGGCTCCCCAGACCGGGTCGATCTGGCCGCACGTCGAGGAAGCCATCGTCGATGAGGTGCTCGCGCATTCCTCGAGCATCGTCTTCGCGAATTCCCGGCGGCTCACCGAACGACTCACGGCACGCTTCAACGAAATTTATGCTGAACGGCTGGCCGGGGCGGAGGCATCCGCTCTGGTGGGGGCGCCTGTCCTGGTGGCTGATCTGCCGGGAGGGCTCGGCACGGTGGGGGTCACGCCAACGGTCCGTCCACCGGCTGAGCTGATGGGCGCGAGCGGTCAGAGCGCGGGCAGTGAACCGCTGCTCGCTCGCGCGCACCACGGCTCGGTCAGCAAGGAACAACGCTCTCTTATCGAAGACGATTTAAAATCGGGACGGCTGCGCTGTGTTGTCGCCACGTCCAGCCTCGAGCTCGGCATCGACATGGGTGCCGTCGACCTGGTCGTGCAGGTGGAATCACCGCCGTCGGTGTCGAGCGGGCTGCAGCGGCTCGGTCGGGCCGGACACCAGGTCGGTGAGATCTCGCGCGGGGTGATCTACCCCAAGCATCGGGCCGACCTCATCCATGCTGCCGTCGCCGCCGAGCGCATGGTGGCCGGTGCGATCGAATCGCTGCGGGTGCCCACCAACCCGCTCGACATCCTGGCCCAGCAGACCGTGGCGGCCTGCGCGCTGGAACCGATCGACCTCGAGGCCTGGTTTGACACCCTGCGGCGCAGCGCGCCGTTCGCGACCCTGCCCCGCTCCGCCTATGAGGCCACCCTCGACCTGCTCGCCGGTCGGTACCCCTCTGACCAGTTCGCCGAGTTACGTCCACGCATCGTCTGGGATCGCGACGCCGGCACCCTTACCGGCCGCCCAGGGGCGCAACGGCTCGCCGTCACGAGCGGCGGCACCATTCCCGATCGTGGTTTGTTCGGTGTCTTCATGGTGGGTGGCGACCAGGTCACCGGCAAACGCGTCGGCGAACTCGACGAAGAGATGGTCTACGAGTCACGCGTGAACGATGTGTTCGCGCTCGGCACCACGAGCTGGCGCATCCAAGAAATCACCCATGACCGGGTACTCGTCGTGCCGGCATTCGGACAGCCAGGGCGGCTGCCGTTCTGGAAGGGTGACGGCCTCGGCCGCCCGGCCGAACTGGGCCAGGCCATTGGAGCCTTCGTGCGGGAGGTCGGGAGCTTGCCACCCGGCGACGCCCGAATGCGCTGCGCTGGGGGCGGCCTCGACGAACGCGCGATCAGTAACCTGCTGGCCTTCCTCGACGAGCAGCGCGCCGTGACCGGCCAGCTGCCGACCGACCGTACCCTCGTGGTCGAACGGTTCCACGACGAACTCGGGGACTGGCGGGTCGTCTTGCACTCCCCGTTCGGCACCCCGGTACACGCACCGTGGGCGCTGGCCGTCGGTGCCCGGGTGCGGGAACGCTACGGAATCGACGGTTCCTGTGTTGCGAGCGACGACGGCATCGTCGTGCGCATCCCCGATACCGAAACCGAACCGCCCGGCGCTGAACTATTCGTCTTCGACCCCGACGAACTCGAGCAGCTGGTCACCGACGAGGTCGGCGGCTCCGCGCTGTTCGCCTCCCGGTTTCGGGAGTGTGCCGCCCGGGCCCTGCTCCTGCCCCGGTACAAGCCCGGTTCGCGCTCGCCGCTCTGGCAGCAACGGCAGAAGGCCGCGCAGCTGCTCGACGTTGCCCGCACCTTCCCCACCTTTCCGATCATTCTCGAAACCCTGCGGGAATGCCTGCAAGATGTTTACGACCTGCCGGCGCTCGGTGCGCTGGCCAGGCGGATCGCCTCGCGGGAACTGCGCCTGGTGGAGGTCACGACCGACACCGCCAGCCCCTTCGCGAGCACCCTGCTGTTCGGTTACGTCGCCGCCTTCATGTATGAGGGCGATACCCCGCTAGCCGAGCGGCGCGCCACAGCCCTCGCGATCGACTCGAGCCTGCTGGCCGAACTACTCGGGCGGGTCGAACTGCGGGAGCTGCTCGACCCCGCCGTCATCGACCAGACCGACCGGGAGCTGCAACGGCTCGCGCCCGACTACCTGGCCAAGGGCAGGGAAGGCGTCGCCGACCTTCTACGAACGCTCGGCCCGCTCAGCACCGGCGAGGTCGCCGAGCGGATGCTCCTGCCCGCCCCCGAATCACCGTCTGCGCCCGACGCTCCGCCGCCGGTGTTCGGGTCGCTGCCGGCGCCCGACCCGTCAGGTTTCGTGCTCGCCGAGGAGGCTCTGCTCGGCCTGGTCGCCGCGCGCCGCGTCATGCGTGCGAGCATCGGCGGCGAGGAGCGCTGGGCGGCGGTCGAAGACGCCAGCCGGTTGCGCGACGCTCTCGGCGTTCCGCTGCCGATCGGGGTGTCCGCCGCGTTCACCGAATCCGTGGCCGACCCGCTCGGCGACCTGGTGAGCCGCTACGCGCGTTCGCACGGACCGTTCACGACCGGCGCCGTAGCCGACCGGTTCGGCCTCGGCACCGCCGTCGTGCAGATCGCCCTCGGCCGCCTCGCCGACGCCCGACGTATCCTAGCCGGTGAATTCCGACCGAACGGCACCGGTCTGGAATGGTGCGACGCCGAGGTGTTGCGGCGTCTCCGCCGTCGTTCCCTCGCGGCGCTGCGCCACGAGGTCGAACCCGTTGATCAGCAGGCCATCGGCCGGTTCCTGCCGGCGTGGCAACACGTGGGCGGCAAGCTGCGCGGAATCGACGGTGTCGCATCCGTTGTGGAGCAGCTGGAGGGTGCGCGCATTCCGGCGTCCGCCTGGGAGACGCTCATTCTGCCCGCCCGGGTGAGTGACTACCAGCCGGGCATGCTCGACGAACTCACCAACGCCGGGGAGGTGCTCTGGGCCGGCGCGGGCACCCTCGCCGGCAACGACGGCTGGGTCAGCCTGCACCTCGCCGAAACCGCCCAGCTCACCCTGCCACTGCCCATCGATGCCCCGACGACGCCCCTGCAACAGGAAATCCTTGCGACCCTGGGCAGTGGCGGTGCCTACTTCTTTCGGCAGCTGGCCGATGCCGTCGGCAGTCAGGACGATGCCGCACTGGTGCAGGCGCTCTGGGACCTGGTCTGGGCCGGTCTGGTCAACAACGACACCTTCGCCCCGGTGCGATCGCTTCTGGCCGGCGGCCATACCGCCCACCGGCAGAGCCGAGCCGCACCCCGCGCCCGCCTGCATCGTGGGCGGTCGATGCCGCGGCCAAGTTTGCCGAGCCGCAGCGGTCCGCCCACCGTGTCGGGTCGCTGGTCGATCCTGCCGGTGGCCGACGAGTCACCGACCCGTCGCGCGCATGCGCTGGGGGAGACCCTGCTGGAACGCTACGGCGTGGTCACCCGGGGGGCGGTGATGGCTGAGAGCGTCATTGGCGGATTCTCGCTCGTCTATCGAACGCTCACCGGGTTCGAAGAAATGGCACGGTGTCGACGCGGATATTTCATTGAGGGGCTCGGCGCGGCCCAGTTCGCCACCGGCGGCACCATCGACCGGCTGCGCACCTTCGCTGTCGGGTCAACGGTCCCGTCTGGTGCAGATCGGAAGGCCGCGCTGGCCGCGATCTCCCTCGCCGCAACCGACCCGGCAAACCCCTACGGTGCCGCGCTGCCGTGGCCGACACTGCCCGGCGACACCACCCATCGCCCTGGCCGCAAATCGGGCGCCCTCGTCGTGCTCGTCGACGGAGCCCTCGTGCTGTACGTCGAGCGCGGCGGAAAAACCGTCGTCGCCTTCGAAACGGATGAGGCAGTGCTCGCCGCGGCCACCGTGAGCCTGGCCGCCCTTGTCACCACCGGTCGCGTGCAGAAGATCGCGGTGGAAACGGCCAATGGTGTGTTCGTGATCGGCAGCGACGTGGGAGCGGCCCTGCGCGCCGCCGGCTTCACCGAAACTCCGAAGGGACTGAGACTGCGTGCCTGAGGGCGATACCGTCTACCGCACCGCGCGTACCCTCGACCAGGCGCTGCACGGCAGCATCCTGACCGGCTGCGACATCCGGGTACCCGCTTTCGCGACCGTCGACCTGACCGGTCAGACCGTGCACGAGGTCTTCAGTCGCGGCAAGCACCTGCTGCACCGGGTCGGCGAGACGAGCATCCACTCCCACCTCAAGATGGAGGGAGCCTGGCACCTCTACCGGCCGGGCACCCGGTGGCAGCGGCCCGCCTTTCAGGCACGGATCGTGCTGCAGACGGCTGACTGGGTCGCCGTCGGGTTCGAACTCGGGGTGCTTGAGCTGGTACCGACCCGGGCGGAGGCCGAGGTGGTCGGCTATCTCGGGCCCGATCTGCTCGACCCAGCCTGGAACACCGCCGACAGTGCTGAGGCCGCTCAGCGCCTCGCTGCCCGGGCTGAACAACCGGTCATTCTGGCCCTCGCCGACCAGCAAAACCTGGCCGGCCTCGGCAATGTCTACGTCAACGAGCTGTGCTTTCTGCGCGGTCTGTTACCGACCCGGCCCATGGTCGAGGTCCCTGACGTGCCAGGACTCGTCAGCCTGGCCCGGCGGCTGCTCCTGGCCAACAAAGACCGCGACGAACGCACGACCACCGGTAACCTGCGCCGCGGAGCGCAGGTGTGGGTTTACGGAAGAGGCGGCCAGCCGTGCCGGCGCTGCGGCACCCCCATTCTTCGTGGCACCCTGGGCCGCAGCGACGTGGAGCAGCGCAACACCTTCTGGTGCCCGCGCTGCCAGACCTGACTCGAATTGCTGCCGGGGAACGCAAAACGGATGCCGTCGGTCGGGTGACCGGCGGCATCCGCTCGCAGCAAAGTGGGTTAGTTGACCGGGCCGGTGTACTTCTCGCCGGGGCCCTCGCCGATCGGGTCCTGCACGAAAGATGCCTCGCGGAACGCGAGCTGCAGGGAACGCAGGCCGTCACGCAAGCTGCGCGCGTGCATGTCGGCAATGTCGGGAGCGGCGGCTGTCACCAGGCCGGCGAGGGCGGTGATGAGCTTGCGCGCTTCGTCGAGGTCAATCTGGGCGTCAGGATCTTCGGCGAGTCCACACTTCACGGCGGCGGCACTCATCAGGTGCACCGCGGCCGTGGTGATGATCTCCACAGCGGCCACATCGGCGATGTCGCGCGTTGCCTGTGCCGCATCCTGCTCGAAACTCTCATCTTGCTCAAAAGTATTGCTCACTGCATTCCTCTGCTAGGATCGTCTTTGGTTCCGGGACAATAGTCTCGGTACGAAAGTGGAGAATCTCCCACCCGCGCATACCGCTTCATCAAGGTTACCGGGTAGATTGCACTCCGCCGTCGCGTTATCACCTCCTTCGGGACGGTGACAGGGCGAGGGTAGACAGGGTGTCGTGTGATGCAGTCCGATGACAGAATCGGTCTGGAAAACGCGTGATTTTCCTCTCTTCGTCCCCCGTCGGCATCCGCTGGCTGGTTGTGACCACGAAGTTAACCAAGAGGAGAGACGCATCAGCGATCCCCGTACAAATGACCGTATACGCGTCCCCGAAGTTCGTCTCGTTGGTCCCAACGGCGAGCAGGTCGGGGTCGTGGCGATTGATGTTGCCCTGCGCCTGGCACAGGATGCCGACCTCGACCTCGTCGAAGTTGCACCCGAAGCCAAGCCGCCCGTGGCCAAGATCATGGACTACGGCAAGTTCAAGTACGAGGCTGCGCAAAAGGCCAAGGAGGCCCGGCGCAACCAGGCGAACACGATCCTCAAGGAGGTTCGTTTTCGTCTCAAGATTGACACGCACGACTACGAGACCAAGCGCAAACGCGCCGAAGGCTTCCTGAAGAGCGGTGACAAGGTCAAGGCCATGATTCTTTTTCGTGGCCGCGAACAGTCCCGACCCGACCAGGGCGTACGTCTGCTCCAAAAATTTGCCGAGGATGTCGCCGAGTACGGTTCCGTGGAATCTACTCCGATGATCGACGGTCGAAACATGGTCATGGTGATTGGCCCGTTGAAGAACAAGTCAGAAGCCAAGGCTGAGATCAACGCCCACAAGGCTGCCGAGAAGGCAGACAAGGTAGCCGATAAGGCAGACAAGGTTGCCGACAAGGCAGCGAAACAGGAGGAACCGAATGCCTAAGATGAAGACCCACTCCGGAACCAAGAAGCGTTTCAAGGTCACCGGCAGCGGAAAGATCATGAAGCAGCAGGCCGGACTTCGACACAACCTCGAAGTCAAGAGCACGCAGCGCAAGTCCCGTTTGAACCAGGACCAGGTGCTGGCCAAGTCGGATCAGAAGACCATCAAGAAGCTTCTCGGTCTGTAATTTTTTGGCCCATAAACCAGGCCTCGTCAACGAATAAGGATTTGTAAAAAATGGCAAGAGTAAAGAGGGCCGTAAACGCCCACAAGAGTCGCCGCGTTATTCTCGAACGCGCCAAGGGCTACCGCGGTCAGCGTTCACGCCTGGTCACCAAGGCCAAGGAGCAGCTCACTCACTCCTTCACCTACAGCTACCGTGACCGTCGTGCACGCAAGGGTGACTTCCGTCGCCTGTGGATCCAGCGGATTAACGCTGCGTCGCGCGCGAACGGTCTCACCTACAACCGTCTGATCCAGGGCCTCGGCCTGGCCGGCATCGAGGTTGACCGTCGTATCCTCGCCGACCTCGCCGTCAACGAGGCAGCGACGTTCGCCGCCCTCGTCGAGAGCGCCAAGGCAGCCCTTCCCTCCGACACCTCGGCACCGAAGGTCGCCGTCACGGCGTAAGGGTTCACCGATCGGTTCACCACCGGCTGCCTCCTGGGCGTGAATGTGGTAAGCGGATCAAAGTTCACAAATGAGGAGCGGGCGACCTGGTCGCCCGCTCCTTTTCTGTACCCATGCGTCGTGGAGCTAAACTCTGCGCACCTAGAATTAACGTCATGCTTGATAATCCACGTTCACCGCGCGTCCGTGCCGTCGCAAAACTTGCCAAGCGCGACGCGCGCCTCGAGTCCGGTCTCTTTCTGCTCGAAGGCCCGCAGGCCGTTTCCGAAGCCCTCACCTTTCGCCCTGAGCTTGTCGTGGAACTCTTTGCCACGCCCACAGCGCTCGACCGCTACGCCGATCTGGCCCAGAAAGCCGTCGACGCCCAGGTTGAGGTGGAATTCGTTTCCGAAGAGGTGCTCGAGGCCATGGCCGACACGGTCACCCCGCAGGGCTTCGTGGCTGTCTGCCACCAGTTCCCCACCTCGGTGAAGAAGATCTTCAACGCCGAGCCCAAGCTCGTCGCCATCCTCGAAGAGGTGCGTGACCCGGGGAACGCCGGCACCATAATCCGGGCAGCGGATGCCGCCGGCGCCGACGCCGTCATCCTCACCGGTCGCAGCGTCGATCTGTACAACCCCAAGGTCATCCGCTCCTCGACCGGTTCCATCTTTCACCTGCCCGTCGCGATCGCGGCTGACCTGTCCGACGTACTCGACCGTGCCCGCTCTGCCGGCCTGCAGCTGTTCGCGGCCGACATCAAGGGTTCCGACCTGCTGACCGCCCGCAACGAGGGGCTGCTTGCCGCTCCGACCGTGTGGCTGTTCGGGAACGAAGCTCGTGGCCTCACCGACGAAGACCTCGCCCGGGTGGACCGCAGCGTCAGCGTTCCGATCTACGGCGAGGCCGAGTCGATGAACCTGGCTACCGCGGCGTCCGTTTGCTTGTATGAGAGTGCGTTTGCCCAGCGCGCCTGACCCGCCTCATAGCACAAACACTCGATGCCCGGACTGTTACAAATGCGTTACTGTCCGGGCATTTGGCATGCCCAGACCTCAGTTCTGTCCTAAGTTGGGGGATATGGAGCCAACAGATTCGTCCCCGGCTACGTCGAACATCACCGTTCGTCGGGGGGAACCGCTAGTCGTCGTCAAGGACATCAACAAGCACTACGGGGAACTGCACGTTCTCAAGAACATCAATGCCGTGGTCAACCGCGGCGAGGTGGTCGTAGTCATCGGACCGAGTGGGTCGGGAAAATCCACTCTCTGTCGGGCGATCAACCGCCTTGAGACCATCGACGACGGTGTGATCACCATTGACGGTGTGAAGCTGCCGGCTGAGGGAAAGGCGCTGGCGCACCTGCGCGCAGATGTCGGCATGGTTTTTCAGGCGTTCAACCTCTTTGCGCACAAGACCGTCTTAGAAAACGTGACTCTCGGCCCGATGAAGGTGCGAGGGCTCTCCAAGGCCGAAGCTGAGAAAAAGGCCATGGCCTTGCTTGAGCGAGTTGGTGTGGCCAACCAGGCAAAGAAGATGCCGGCGCAGCTCTCCGGCGGTCAGCAACAGCGGGTCGCTATCGCTCGTGCCCTGGCCATGGAGCCCAAGCTCATTCTGCTTGACGAGCCGACCAGCGCGCTCGACCCTGAAATGATCAACGAGGTTCTTGAGGTCATGGTTGACCTCGCCAACGAAGGCATGACCATGATCGTCGTCACCCACGAGATGGGCTTCGCCCGCAAAGCTGCGGACCGCGTCATCTTCATGGCTGAGGGTGAGATCGTGGAGGAAACCTCCCCGGAGGAATTCTTCACCAACCCGCAGAGCACCCGTGCGCAGGACTTCCTCTCCAAAATCCTCGACCACTAAACCGTCCCTACCACCACACAGCACCCAGGAGTAGACAAATGAGACTCAAAAAAGGCCTAGCCATTTCGGCCCTCGCCCTCGCAGGAGCCCTCGTGCTTAGTGGCTGCACCGATTCTGGTGCATCCAATGACGCCGTGCCCGTCGAAGAAGCCCCTGAATTCGAAGCAGGCACCACCATGGCGGCCCTCGCCGAAGCCGGAGAGATCACGATCGGCACGAAGTTCGACCAGCCGCTCTTCGGCCTTCGTGGCGCGGATGGTGACCCGGTCGGCTTCGACGTCGAGATCGGCAAGCTGATCGCAGCCAAGCTCGGCATCGCCCCGGACAAAATCAAGTGGACAGAGACCGTCTCGGCCAACCGCGAACCCTTCATCCAGAATGGCCAGGTTGATCTGGTCGTCGCCACCTACACGATCAACGACACCCGCAAAGAGGTCGTGTCCTTCGCCGGGCCTTACTACTCCGCTGGTCAGGACCTGCTCGTTCTTGCCGGTAACACCGACATCGCCGGCCCCGAAGACCTCACCGACCAGCCCGTCTGCACGGTGAGCGGCTCCACGTCGGAGAAGAACATCGCGGAATTCACCACGAACATCATCGCCACGGACACGTACTCCAACTGCCTCGGCCCGCTGCGTAGCGGTGAAGTTGTCGCCGTCACCACGGACAACGTTATTCTGGCCGGCATCGCCGATCAGAACGAGGGCGAGTTCGAGGTTGTCAACAACCCGTTCACGGAAGAGCCCTACGGCATCGGCCTGGCACTGGACGACACCGAGTTCCGTAACTTCATCAACGATGTGCTCGAAGAAGCATATGACGACGGCACCTGGGTTGACGCCTGGGAGTCCACCGCCGGAAAGGTTCTTGACACCCCAGAGCCGCCGGCCGTTGACCGCTACTAGGCCAACAGCACCCCTGTACTACCCGTAGTCAGCACGGATGGCCCGTTCGTAGTCGGACGGGCCATCCGTGAGTCTTCCCGCCAAACCCAACGCTCCACCACGGACATCAGAAGAGGAGGTGAGTTGTGGACGCAGTCATCGACAACCTGCCAACGTTCCTGGAAGGCTTCCGGAACACCCTGGGCCTCCTCGCCCTCGCCGGCATCGGCGCTTTCATTCTCGGCATCGTCGTCGCCGCGATGCGGATCTCACCCGTGGGATCGTTCCGTGCCTTCGCGACCGTTTACACCGAAATCGTGCGGAACACACCGCTCACCCTCGTGCTGTTCTTCTGCGCCTATCTGCTGCCGTACCTGCAGTTCTCTCCCGGCTACTTTCAGCTGGCCGCTATCGGGCTGACGGTCTACACCTCGCCATTCGTCGCCGAGGCGCTGCGCTCCGGTGTCAACGGGGTGCATGTCGGTCAGGCTGAAGCCGCCCGCAGCATCGGCCTGACCTTCGGGCAGACCCTGTCCTTCATCGTGATGCCGCAGGCAGTGCGCATGGTTATTCCCCCGCTGATTAATGTGTTCATCGCCCTCGCCAAGAACACTTCGGTCGCCGGAGCATTTTTCGTGTTCGAACTCTTCGGCGCAGCCCGCCAGATCACCAATGATCGCGGTGACGCGGTCATCGCCATTTTGCTCGCCGTGGCCGTGTTCTACCTCATCATCACCATTCCGCTCGGCCTGGTCGCCGGCCGGATCGAAAAGAAGGTGGCGGTACTCCGATGACTTCCGTACTCTACGACGTTCCCGGGCCCAAGGCCCGCGCACGATCACGAGTCATCTCCGTTTTGGGGATCGTGCTCATCGTCGGCGGTCTTGTTGCCCTGGTCGTGGTGCTCGGCCTACCCAAGGCGAGCGCCAACGGTGCCGTGCAGCCTGGCCTGTGGGACGCCTCCCGGTGGGACGTCTTCAACGATGTCCAGGTCTGGCGCACTCTCGGTATCGGTGCCTTGAACACCCTGCGGATGGCAGCCGTCGCCGCCGTGTTGGCCCTTATCGTCGGAGTTCTTTTTTCGTTTGGCCGAGCCGCCGACAGCGCCTGGGTACGCATCCCGACGACGGTCGTGCTCGAATTCTTCCGTGGCATGCCCGTGCTGCTCATGATGCTGTTCATTCTGCTGGTGTTCTCTACCGGATCGTTTTGGGCCGGTGTCAGCGCGCTCGCGGTCTACAACGGTGCGATCATCGGTGAAGCGCTCCGGGCCGGAATCAAAGCACTCCCGAGCGGGCAACGCGAAGCTGGCCTGGCCATCGGCCTCACCCCGGTCGCCACTCGCTTTCGGATCGAATTTCCGCAGGCTTTCCGCCAGATGCTTCCGATCATCATCGCCCAACTGGTTGTACTGCTCAAGGACACCTCGCTGGCCTTCGTGGTCGGGTACAACGAGTTGCTGCGCAGCGGCAACTACAACCTCTCCCAGTTCTTCGGCAACCGGTACCAGTTCTCGTTCTTCTTCGTCGTGCTGGTTATCTATCTCGCCATGAACCTGTCCCTGTCGTGGCTTGCCCGCATCATTGCCCGTCGCACCGGCTCACAGAGCGGTGGGGTCACGCCAACGGATGCCACCAAGGGGCCTGCTAATCCTGTCGACCCGAATCTCGTCTACTCCAACGCCCTGGGGGCTCAGAGTAAAGGCCAGTACTAAGCGCACTAAACTTGGGCCTTGTGTCTGTTCCCAGCCTTCCCCCAGAGCCCACCACACCATCCGATCCGGTTGCTGCCGGCGCATCCGCTGCAGAGCCGTTGATCTCGGAGTCGGCCGTAAATGCTGCCGTCGTCGCCGCGCTGGCCGCTATCGCCGCCGCCGGCACGACCGTAGCGCTCAAACTCGTGCGCAGCGAGCATGCGGGGGAGTCGTCGCCGCTGTCCAAGCTCAACGCGCTCATGCGCAGCGTTCCCGGCAAAGAGAAGGCTGCCGCCGGCAAGCTCGTGGGCCAGGCCCGCGGCACCGTCACCAAAGCGCTGACCGCCCGCGAAGACGAGATCGGCACCGCTGAAGCGGCAGCCCGTCTGCTCGCCGAGACGGTGGACGTGACCGCCGCAGCATCCGCTTGGAAGGCCGGGGCGCGGCATCCGATCTCGCTGCTCAGCGAACGAGCCGCCGACGTGTTCGTCGCGATGGGCTGGGAAGTTGCCGAAGGACCTGAACTCGAGAGCGAATGGTTCAACTTCGACGGCCTCAACTTCGACGAAGACCACCCGGCCCGCGCCATGCAGGACACCTTCTTCGTCGAACCGACGGATGCCCACCTCGTTTTGCGCACGCAGACGTCGCCCGTGCAGCTGCGCGCGTTGCTCAGCCGCGAGCTGCCGGTCTACGTCGTCGCGCCGGGGCGGGTCTTTCGCACCGACGAACTCGACGCCACCCACACCCCGGTGTTCCACCAGATCGAGGGCATCGCCATCGACAAAGGCCTCACCATGGCGAACCTGCGCGGCACGCTCGACCATTTCGTGCAAGCACTGTTCGGCCCCGAGGCCAAGGTGCGCCTGCGCCCCAACTACTTTCCGTTCACCGAGCCCAGCGCCGAGCTCGATGTGTGGCACCCGACCTTCAAGGACGGCGCCCGCTGGATCGAGTGGGGCGGCTGCGGCATGGTGCATGCCAATGTGCTGCGGTCGGCCGGAATCGACCCCGACGTGTACTCCGGGTTTGCGTTCGGAGTGGGTGTGGAACGAGCAGTGATGTTTAGAAATGACGTAAAGGACATGCACGACATGGTCGAGGGCGATATTCGGTTCAGCCAGCAGTATGGGATGACGGTCTGATGCGGGTTCCACTGAGCTGGCTCGGCGAATACGTCGACCTCGCGCCCGGCACCACGCCGGAAGACGTGCACGCCGCGCTCGTGAGCGTCGGCCTCGAAGAAGAAGACATCCACCGGTTCGAGGTGTCCGGCCCGATCGTGGTCGGCGAGGTGCTCGAATTCGTCGGCGAAGAGCAGACCAACGGCAAGACCATCAACTGGTGCCAGGTGCGGGTTGCGCCGGGCGATGAACTCGCCGCTGACGGCGGCCCGGCCGTACACGGCATCATCTGCGGCGCGCACAACTTTGCCGTCGGAGACAAGGTCGTCGTGACCCTGCCCGGCGCTTCGCTGCCCGGTCCGTTTCCGATCGCGGCCCGCAAGACCTATGGCCATGTCTCCGACGGCATGATTGCCTCGGCCCGTGAGCTCGGTCTCGGCGACGAGCACGACGGCATTCTGCTGCTGAAAAACCTTGGAATCGACGCCCCGGTCGGAACGGATGCGATCGCCCTGCTCGGCCTGGACGACAGCGCCGTTGAGATCAACGTCACCCCCGACCGCGGCTACGCTTTCTCCATTCGCGGCGTCGCCCGCGAATACTCGCACGCGACCGGTGTGCCGTTCCGCGACCCCGCGCTCGCGCTCACCGTGGTGGCCCCGGTCACCCGGTTCCCGGTCACAATTGACGACCAGGCTCCGATTCGGGATCGCTCCGGGTCGAGCGTGTTCGTGACCCGGGTCGTGCGCGGCGTCGACCCGACGCGGCCGACCCCGGCCTGGATGATCGCGCGCCTCGGGCTGGTCGGCGTGCGGTCCATCTCCCTCGTGGTCGACATCACGAACTACGTCATGTTCGAGCTTGGCCAGCCGTTGCACGGCTACGACCTCGATAAACTCACCGGCGGCATCATCGTGCGGCGTGCCGTCGAGGGCGAGAAATTCACGACGCTCGACGCGGTCACCCGCACGCTCAGTGTCGAAGATCTGCTGATCACCGACGAATCCGGACCGATCGGACTGGCCGGCGTGATGGGCGGCGCGAGCACCGAGATCAACTCGAAGACGGTCAACGTACTCGTCGAGGCCGCCAACTTCGACCCGGTATCTATTGCCCGTTCTGCTCGCCGCCACAAGCTGCCGAGCGAGGCCAGCAAGCGGTTTGAACGCGGCGTCGACCCGCGCGTTGCCGCTGTGGCTGCCGCCCGTGTCGTGCAGCTGCTCGTGGACCTCGCCGGGGGAGTCGCCGACGACCTCGGCTCGGTGTACGACACAACGACCGCGCCCCTGCCGATTGTGTTGCCGACCGGATTCGTGTCGGGTCTCATCGGCCTGAACTACACCGGCGATGAGGTGCGCGACGCTCTCGTGGAGGTCGGTGCATCCCTGCATGATGTCGGTGGTGTGCTGCACGTCACGCCGCCCACCTGGCGCCCTGACCTCACCGACAAGTGGACCCTGGCCGAGGAAGTCGCCCGCATCGTCGGCTACGACCGCATCCCTTCGGTGTTGCCCGTCGCACCGCCCGGTCGTGGCCTGACCCGCACGCAGACGCTGCGCCGCACGGTTGCGCAGACCCTCGCCGCCACCGGTCACACCGAGGTGCTGACCTACCCCTTCGTCTCCGAGCGGGCGAACAATCTGTTCGGTGTGCCGGTCTCACCAGCTCAAACGGATGCCGGCGCGAGCGCGGCCGACGCTGGCGCGGCATCCGCTGCCCCGGTTTTGGTTGCGCAGATGAAGGTCGCCAACCCGCTCGACGGGGAGGCGCCGTTCCTGCGTACCTCGATGCTGCCCGGTCTGCTGCAGATCGCGCATCGCAACCGCTCCCGTGGACTGGTCGATCTCGCCATCTACGAGCAGGGACTGGTCTTTCGTCCCGAAGCCGGAGTGACCTACGGTACAGCCGTGCTGCCCGCCGGAGGAGCGCGCCCGAGCGCCGAGGCCGAGGCGGCATTGATCGCCGGAATCGTTCCCCAGCCGCTCCTGGTGGGTGTCGTTCTCGTCGGCAACGACGTGCGGCACCAACCCGGCCTGCCCGCAGTCGCCGCCGGCTGGCAGTCGGCGCTGGCTGCCGTGCAGCAGGTGGCGCTGGCCACCGGCGTGCGCATCGAGGTGCGCCAGGGCCGGCACCCGGCGCTGCACCCGGGCCGCACCGCCGAGCTGTTCGTCACGGTTCCGGCCGCGACCAGTGCCGCGTCGACGGTTTCGGTCGGATTCGCCGGCGAACTGCTTCCCACTGTCGCCGATGATTACGACCTGCCCGCCGTTGTCGCCGTCGCCGAGATCAACCTCGGGCTGGTTTTCGCGCAGGCCGACGGCACGCGAACGGTGACGCCGATTCGCACGATGCCCGCCGCCACCCAGGACCTCTCGCTCGTCGTGGCCGTGACTGTGCCGGCTGCAACCCTGCTGGCGGCCGTCGCCGAGGGCGCGGGCGACCTGCTCGAGAACATCGATCTGGTCGATGACTATCGCGGTGCCGGTGTCGAACCCGGCCAGAAGTCACTCACCTTCGCGCTGCGTTTTCGCGGCGAGGAGCGCACGTTGACCGCCGCGGAGGCGAGCGCCGCCCGCCTGGCCGGCGTCGCGGTCGCCGCTGAGCGCTTCGGGGCGACTCTGCGCGAGTAGCACCTGAACCGGATGCCGCGGCCCGACCCTGTGGGGCCGGCCGCGGCATCCGCATGGTGCCGCCCCCCGGCGCGGAAACGCGGCCGCCGGGGCCGCGCTAAGGTTTAACCCATGGTGTTTTCGGTAGCAGTGGCGGGCGCGAGCGGGTATGCGGGCGGCGAACTGCTGCGGCTGCTCGCCGGTCACCCCGAATTCGAGGTGCGCACGGTCACCGCACACAGCAACGCCGGGCAGCGTCTGATCAATGTGCAACCATCGCTGCGTTCCCTCGCTCACCTGACCCTGGTCGACACGACACCGGAGAATCTCAGCGGCCATGACGTGGTCTTCGTGGCCCTGCCGCACGGCAAATCCGGCGAGCTCACCACGCATCTGCCCGCCGAGACCCTCGTGGTGGACTGCGGCGCCGACCACCGCCTCGAGAATTCCGACGATTGGGCCGCGTTCTACGGCGGCGACTACTTTGGTGCCTGGACCTACGGGGTGCCCGAACTGCCCACCCAGCACGGCAAGCAGCGCAAACGTCTCGTCGGCGCTCGGCGCATCGCCGCTCCCGGCTGCAACGCCAGCACCGTCGCGCTCGCCCTGGCCCCCGGCATCCACGCCGGCGTGATCGACGCGCAGGACCTCGTGGCCGTGCTCGCCGTCGGCCCGAGCGGCGCCGGCAAGAGCCTCAAACTGCCCAACCTCGCCGCCGAGATCCTCGGCTCCGCCAACCCCTACGCTGTCGGCGGCACCCACCGGCACATCCCCGAAATTGTGCAGTCGCTGCGCTGGGCCGGCAGCACCACCGACGCCACCATTTCGTTCACCCCGGTGATCGTGCCGATGTCGCGGGGCATCCTCGCCACGGCCACCGCCCGGCTCGTGCCGGGAACGAGCGCCGCCGCCGTGCGAGAAGCGTGGGAGAGTGCCTACGCCGACGAGCCCTTCGTGCACCTGCTGCCCGAGGGGCACTTTCCGCGCACCGCCGACGTGCTCGGTGCCAATACCGCGTTGATCGGACTGGCCGTCGATGAAGCGGCCGGCCGCGTCGTCACGATCACGGCCATCGATAATCTCGTCAAGGGCACCGCCGGCGCTGCCATCCAATCCGCCAATATCGCCCTCGGCCTGACCGAAACGCTCGGTCTGACCATGAATGGAGTTGCTCCGTGAGTGTCACCCTTCCTGCCGGTTTTGCTGCTGCCGGGGTCACCGCCGGCTTGAAGAAGTCCGGCGGGCTCGACCTCGCCCTCGTGCAGAACCTCGGCCCGCTGCAAAACGCCGCCACCGTGTTCACCAGCAACCGCTGCCAGGCAAACCCGGTCATCTGGAGTACCCAGGTCATGAGCGACGGCCGGGTCAGCGCCATTGTGCTCAACTCCGGCGGCGCCAACTGCTACACCGGCAGCATCGGCTTTCAGACCACGCATGCCACCGCCGAAGCCGTCGCGGCCCGCCTCGATATCTCCTCGGGCGACGTTCTGGTCTGCTCCACCGGCCTGATCGGGGAACAGCTCAACCTCGACCTCGTCACCGCCGGCGTCCTGGACGCCACCACGGCCATTAAAACGGATGCTGCCACCACGCCCGAAGCCGGCCTCCTGGCCGCGCAGGCCATCATGACCACCGACACCCGCCCGAAACAGGCCGCGCACGAGTCGGCGGCCGGCTGGAGCATCGGCGCCATGGCCAAGGGCGCCGGCATGCTCGCGCCCGGGCTCGCCACCATGCTCGTCGTCATCACCACCGACGCCGTGCTCGAGTCGGCCGAGCTCGACACGGCCCTGCACGCGGCCACCCGGGTAACCTTCGACCGCCTCGACTCCGACGGCTGCATGTCGACCAACGACACCGTGAGCCTGCTCTGCTCCGGCGCGAGCGGTGTGACCGCCGACCTGACCGAGTTCACGGCGGCGCTCATCGACATCTGCCGCGACCTCACGCTGCAACTGCAGGGCGACGCCGAGGGCGCCGCGCACGACGTGGCGATCACCGTCACCAACGCGGTCTCCGACGATGAAGCCGTCGCCGTGGCCCGCGCGGTCTCGCGCAGCAACCTGTTCAAGTCCGCCATCTTCGGCAACGACCCGAACTGGGGCCGTGTGCTCGCCGCCGCCGGAACCGTACCGGTGAAGGACGCTGCCTTCGACCCCTACGGCATCGATGTCGCCATCAACGGTGTGCAGGTGTGCACCGCGGGTGAGCCGGACCAGCCGCGCGACCTCGTCGACCTCACGGGCCGCGGCGTGACTGTGCTCATCGACCTGCATGCCGGCAGCGAAACCGCCACCCTGTGGACCAACGACCTCACTCACGACTACGTCGAAGAGAACAGCGCGTACTCGAGCTGATCATGACCGAAACACCGCGAACCCACGCCGACTCGTCCACCACCGACGAGACCAGCCAGGCCGAAGCATCCGTTAAAGCGGCGACACTGATCGAAGCGTTGCCGTGGCTCAAACGCTTTCACGACCAGATAATCGTCGTGAAGTTCGGCGGCAACGCCATGGTCAGCGAAGAGCTGCAGCGTGCCTTCGCCGAAGACATGGTCTACCTGCGCTATGCCGGCATCCGCCCGGTCGTCGTGCACGGCGGTGGCCCGCAGATCTCGGCCATGCTGAAACGCCTCGGCATCGAGAGCGAGTTTCGTGGCGGCTACCGGGTGACCACGCCGGAAGCGATGGACGTGGTGCGCATGGTGCTGACCGGTCAGATCAACCGCGACCTGGTCAGCCACATCAACCAGCACGGACCGCTCGCCGCCGGACTCAGCGGTGAGGACGCCGGACTTTTCCGTGGGCGCCGCCGTGGGGTGGTCATCGACGGCGAAGAAGTCGACCTGGGCCTGGTCGGCGACGTCATCGGCGTCGACCCCGAAGCGGTGCTCGCGCAGCTCGCAGCCGGCCGCATCCCGGTGGTCTCGTCGATCGCCCCCGATACGGATGTCCCCGGCCAATCCCTCAACGTCAACGCTGACGCTGCTGCTGCCGCACTCGCAATCGCGCTCGGCGCGGCCAAACTCGTGATTCTCACCGACGTTGCCGGTCTGTATCGCGACTGGCCGAACCGGGATTCGCTCGTCTCGATCATCGACGTGCTCGAGTTGCGCGCCCTGCTGCCCGAGCTGGAATCGGGCATGATTCCCAAGATGACGGCCTGCCTCGACGCTGTCGACGGCGGCGTAGCCAAGGCCGCGATCATCGACGGGCGAGTGCCGCACTCGATCCTGCTCGAAATTTTCACTGGAAGCGGCATTGGCACGGAGGTAATACCCGCATGACTGACGTTTCCTGGCAGAACCGGTTCGCCGATTCGATGATGCGCACGTTCAGCCCGCCGCTGGCCATGCTCGTGCGCGGCGAGGGGTGCTACGTGTGGGATGACCAGGGCACGCAGTACCTCGACTTTCTGGCCGGCATCGCCGTGAACTCACTCGGACACGCCCATCCAGAGGTCGTCGCGGCGGTCACGCAGCAGATCGGCACGCTCAGCCACGTGTCCAACTATTTCGCCACCCCGCCGCAAATCGAACTGGCTGAACGGCTCAAACGCATCACCGGCGCCGGCGACGAAGGCCGCGTGTATTTCTGCAACTCGGGCGCCGAGGCGAATGAGGCCGCGTTCAAGCTGGCCAGGCTCAACAACAAGGGCCACCGCAGCCGCATCATCTCGCTGCACGATTCCTTTCATGGCCGCACGATGGGCGCACTCGCCCTCTCCGGCAAACCGCACATGCGTGAGGCGTTCGAACCGGTGCCTGGCGGGGTCGAACACATCGACAGCACCATCAAAGCCCTCGAGGCGACCATCGACAACACCGTGGCCGCCCTGGTCCTCGAACCGGTCAAGGGCGAGGCTGGCGTCATCGACCTGCCAGCCGGTTTTCTCAAGCGTGCCCGCGAACTGTGCACCGAGCACGGCGTACTGCTGATCATCGATGAGATTCAGACCGGCGTCGCCCGCACCGGCGCCTGGTTCGCTTACAACCACGCCGACATTCTTCCGGATGCCGTCACCATCGCCAAGGGGATGGGTGGCGGCGTTCCCATCGGTGCGCTCGTCACCTTCGGCTGGGCCTCTGAGCTGTTCCGCCGCGGCCAGCACGGCTCGACCTTCGCCGGCAACCCGCTCGTGACCGCGACGGCGAACGCCGTCCTCGGCGTGATCGAACGTGACGACCTTGCCGCCAACGCCGCCCGCCGCGGCCAGCAGCTGCGGGAGATCATTCTCGCTTTCAACTCGCCGCTGATCGACGAGGTGCGCGGGCGCGGCTTGTTGCTCGGTGTCGGCCTGACCGAACCGGTCGCGCTGAAACTCGGCGCTGCGGCCCTCGCCAACGGCCTCATCGTGAACGCCGCGAACGAGACCAGCATTCGCATCGCGCCGCCGCTGATCGTCGGAGATGCCGAACTCGCCGACTTTACGGAGCGGTTCGGGCGCGCCCTCGGCAGCCTCTAGGCTGGACGAATCCCACTTTGCGCGGGTTCCCCACCGGCGCTGCACGCTTAAACCGGGGGAGCGGCATCCGCTCGCCTGCTGACAAATCGATAACCGAAAGTGACACCGTGACCCGCCATTTCCTGCGCGACGACGACATCTCCCCGGCCGAACAGGCCGAGATTCTCGATCTGGCCCTGGAGCTGAAGCGAGACCGATTCGCGGTGCGTCCGCTCACAGGCCCGCAGACCGTCGCGGTTATTTTCGACAAGTCCTCGACCCGCACCCGCGTGTCCTTCGCGGTCGGCATCGCCGACCTCGGCGGCAGCCCGCTCATCATCAGCACCGCGAACAGCCAGCTCGGCGGCAAGGAAACCGCCTCCGACACCGCGCGTGTGCTCGAACGCCAGGTCGCCGCGATCGTCTGGCGCACCTACGGCCAGGCCGGACTCGAAGAAATGGCGCTGGGCACGACCGTTCCCGTCGTCAACGCACTCAGCGACGACTTTCATCCCTGCCAGCTGCTCGCCGACCTGCTCACCATCCGCGAACACCGCGGCGACCTTGCCGGCCAAACCCTCGCCTTCCTCGGCGACGGGGCCTGCAACATGGGTCAGTCCTACCTGCTCGCCGGTGCCACCGCCGGCATGCACGTGCGCATCGCGTCCCCGGCCGGTTACACGCCGACCGACCAGGTGGTAGCGGATGCGACGGCTATCGCCGCGCGCACCGGCGGCTCCGTCGCGCTGTTCACCGACCCCCGCGAGGCCGTCACCGGCGTTGACGTGGTCATCACCGACACGTGGGTGTCGATGGGCAAGGAAGAGGAGAAGGCCACCCGGCTCGGCGACCTCGGCCAGTACCGGGTTGACGCTGAGCTGATGGGGCTGGCCAAGCCGGGCGCGCACTTCATGCACTGCCTGCCCGCCGACCGCGGCTACGAGGTGACCGCCGACGTCATCGACGGCCCGCAGAGCATCATCTGGGACGAGGCAGAGAACCGCCTGCACGCCCAGAAGGCACTGCTGGTCTGGCTGCTCGCACAGAACGCGGCCTGACCGCCCCGCGCGGCCATCCGTTCTCATATTTCTGACCGGGCCCGGGCCCGGAAAGGGTGAGAGAACCGGCGGGCGACCGGGGAGCAGCGGCGCAACACGTAAACTTTAGACAGATCAAGATTTAGGGAGAACCATGGCGGAACGCGTTGTACTCGCATACTCGGGTGGACTGGATACCTCGGTCGGCATCGGCTGGCTCAAGGATGCCACCGGCAAAGAGGTCGTAGCCCTCGCCGTCGACGTCGGACAGGAGGGCGAAGACATGGACGTGATCCGTCAGCGTGCCCTCGACTGCGGCGCCGTCGAATCCATCGTCATCGACGCCAAGGACGAGTTCGCCAATGACTACATCGTGCCGACGCTCAAGGCGAATGCCCTGTACCAGAAGCGCTACCCGCTCGTCTCGGCCATCAGCCGTCCGCTGATCGCCAAATACCTCGCCTCGACCGCCAAGGAACTCGGCGCCGACAGCGTCGCCCACGGCTGCACAGGCAAGGGCAACGATCAGGTTCGGTTCGAAGCGGCCGTCGCGGCCCTTGCCCCCGAGCTGACCTCACTCGCCCCGGTGCGAGACTTCGAACTCACCCGTGACAAGGCGATCGAGTACGCCGCCAAGCACGACCTGCCCATCGCCCAGTCGAAGAAGAGCCCGTACTCCATCGACCAGAATGTCTGGGGTCGTGCCGTCGAGACCGGATTCCTCGAAGACCCGTGGAACGCGCCGATCGAAGACCTCTACACCTACACCCAGGACCCGTCGGTCACCCGCGCCCCGACCGAGGTTGTCATCTCGTTCGAGCAGGGCGTGCCCGTCGCGATCGACGGCAAGAAGGTTTCCCCGCTGCAGATGATCCAGCTGATGAACCGTCTTGCTGGCGATCAGGGTGTCGGCCGCGTCGACATCGTCGAGGACCGTCTGGTCGGCATCAAGAGCCGCGAGATCTACGAGGCTCCGGCCGGCATCGCATTGATCGCCGCGCACGAAGAACTCGAGAACATGACCCTGGAACGCGACGTCGCCCGCTACAAGCGCGGCGTCGAGAGCAAGTGGGCCGAACTGGTCTACGACGGCCTGTGGTTCTCCGGCTTGAAGAAGAGCCTCGACGTGTTCATCGAGGACACGCAGAAGTACGTGACCGGCGACATCCGCTTGAAGATGCACGCCGGCAGTGCCGTTGTCACCGGCCGCTCCAGCACGACCAGCCTGTACGACTTCAACCTCGCCACCTACGACACCGGTGACTCCTTCGACCAGACCATGGCCAAGGGCTTCATCGAACTGTGGTCGCTGCCGAGCAAGGTGGCCGCACGACGCGACGCCGCCGCGAAGTAGGGCATCCGTGTCGGGTGAGAAGAACGCGAACCGTGCCGGTAAAGCGGGCGCTCTCTGGGGCGGCCGTTTTGCCGGGGGACCGTCGCCGGAACTGGCGCGGCTGAGCAAGTCGACCCAGTTCGACTGGATGCTGGCCGAATACGACCTGCAGGGCAGCCGCGCGCATGCCAGGGCCCTCGCCGCCGCCGGATATCTCACCGACACCGAACTGACCCAGATGGTCGGCGCGCTCGAAGAACTCGAGCGCGCCGTCGTCGCCGGCGAATTTCTGCCGGCCGACGCCGACGAAGACGTGCACTCCGCCCTCGAGCGTGGCCTCATCGACATGATCGGCGTCGAGGTGGGCGGCAAACTCCGCGCCGGCCGCAGCCGGAACGACCAGGTCGCAACGCTCGTGCGCATGTGGCTGCGCGACCACGCCGCTATTCTCGCGTCGCTCGTCATCGAACTGATCGATGCCCTCGCCGCGCAGGCCGAAGCGCACGAAGACGCCATCATGCCCGGCCGCACCCACCTGCAGCACGCCCAGCCGGTGCTGCTCGCCCACCACCTGCTCGCGCACTGCTGGCCGCTCGTGCGCGACCTCGACCGCTTCGCGGACTGGGGCCGACGAGCGGATGCCTCCCCCTATGGATCCGGCGCCCTCGCCGGCAACACCCTCGGCCTCGACGCGCGCCTGGTGGCCACCGACCTGGGCTTCGCCGCCGTGGTCGAGAACTCCATCGACGGCACTGCGAGCCGCGACCTGGTGGCCGAATTCGCCTATATCACCGCGCAAATCGGCATCGATATGTCCCGGCTGGCCGAGGAGATCATTCTCTGGAACACCAGGGAATTCGGTTTCGTCACCCTCGATGACGCCTATTCCACCGGTTCCTCGATCATGCCGCAGAAGAAGAACCCCGACATCGCCGAGCTCGCGCGCGGCAAATCAGGCCGCCTGATCGGCAACCTCACCGGGCTGCTCACCACGCTCAAGGGCCTGCCGCTGGCCTACAACCGCGACCTGCAGGAAGACAAAGAGCCGGTCCTCGACTCGATCAAGACCCTCGAAGTGCTGCTGCCCGCCTTCACCGGAATGGTCGCCACCCTCACGTTTCACACCGAGCGCATGGCGGAACTCGCGCCGCAGGGATTCTCCCTCGCCACCGATGTCGCGGAGTGGCTCGTCAAACGCCACGTCTCGTTCCGTGATGCCCACGAAATCACCGGGTCCCTGGTGAAGTTCGCCGAGACGAACAATCTCGACCTGCACGAGGTCAGCGACGACGACCTCCGGGCCCTGTCGCCGCACCTCATTCCCGAGGTGCGCGAGGTGCTCACCATTCGCGGATCGGTCGACAGCCGCGACGGCAGTGGCGGCACCGCCCCGGTGCGGGTCGCCGAGCAGCGCGCGCACCTCGTGGCTCGCGTGCGCGACCTGACGGCCGCGCTCAGCCGGTAGTGCCGTTCGCGCCGGGCGTGCTGGAGCGACCCGCACTCGAGGTCGCCCCACTGCTGCTCGGCGCGGTGCTCACCCGCGGGGTCATCTCGGTGCGCATCACCGAGGTTGAGGCCTACCTCGGTGAAACCGACCCGGGCTCCCACGCCTTCCGTGGGCGCACGCCGCGCACCGTGACCATGTACGGGCCTCCCGGGCACCTGTACGCCTATTTCAGCTACGGCATGCACGTCTGCGCCAACATCGTCTGCTCACCGGAAGGCACGGCCTCGGCGGTGCTGTTGCGGGCCGGTGAAATCGTCGCGGGACTCGATGAGGCGCGAAGCCGCCGCTTGACGTCGAAAACGGATGCCGACCTCGCGCGCGGCCCCGCGCGGCTGACCAAAGCCCTCGGTATCGAGCTCGGCGATGACGGCGCCGATCTGAATCGTGCCCCGTTCGACCTGGAGCTTCCGGCGCGCCTTGCCGCCTGGGCGACCGGACCGCGCACCGGGGTGAGCGGTCTCGGCGGGGGAGTCGACTACCCGTGGCGGTTCTGGGTGCCGGGGGAGGCATCCGTTTCGCCGTATCGGCGACACGTGGCCAAACGCGCAGGCTGAACCCGAGGCTACTTTGTTGCTGCGGCGGGCGCGATTGTGTCGGCGCAAGTAGCGGGCTGGCCGGTCGATCGGGTGAGCACCCGATGCAGATACACGATATACGGCACTAGCACGACGGCCATCGCGCCCACGAGAACCGTGTCCCAAACCACATCGTGGGTGGTGAGCGCGCCGCTGATATTGAAGAGAATGTGAAACAGCACGCCGGGCAGGATGCTTTGAGTGATGGCGACCACGTACCCGAGCGCGATCCCGATCACGATGGCAGCGACGAGCTGAATAAGCTGGTCAGAGCCGGTATAGCCGCGCAGCAGGTTGACGATGTGGCCGAAGCCGAACGCGACACCACTGAGGTAGATGGCCCGGAGAACGGTCTTCTTCGCTAGAACCGCCCGGAACAGAAAGCCGCGGAAGATTAACTCTTCAACGAATCCGACACCGATCATGAGGATGCAGGCGATCACAACCGTCTGAGCGTCGAGGTCGGAATTGAGGCCCTTGGCGTATTGAAAGAGGGTCAGCGCGAACAGCGGCAGGTAGAACGCGGTGAGTCGCATCGTTCCCGGCTCGGCCCGGCGCAGTCCGTAGAAGCGCATGCGATTGGCGCCCCGCAGATACCCGAGCAGCGCGAGCGAATAGACCACGAGCAGCAGCGCGGTGCCGGCGCTGGCGATGCCGATCGCTTCAGAGACGGCATCGCCGACGTTGACAATAGCGATGTACCCCGCAATCCAGATGAGAGCATGCCAGATCGGTTTGGTGTCCTGTAGCGTGCGCATGGTGCCAGCTTTCGTCTCGTGGCGTACCGCCGACTGGCGGTACAGCGGATGCCCTCGAACGCCGAGCGGCGCGGCCGGACTCTTCTGCCACCCTCATTGAAGTCGCATCGGGCTGCGCCGTGTAGTGCCGAAAGTCACCTTCCGGGTCGTGGAGCGGACCCCGTCGTAAGCTCTGACCACGATTGTCGTCGTGCGTCATCCGGTGATGACGTTTGTGGTTCTCGCGTACGCGATCTCCTGGACGATCTGGCTGCCGCTGCCGCTGCCGCTGCTCGCTGCCGCTGCTCGCTGGCCGGCAGGACCGGGTCGACTGGACGGCGTCGCCGTACCTGCACCTGGCCGGCGGACTCGGCCCGGCCATCTCCGCGGTGATCGTGACCGCTCTGATTGCCGGCCGCGTGCGCATCCTCGATCTGCTGCGGCGGATGGTCGCGGTGCGTGGTCGCCTGCGCTGGCGGGCCCTGGCCGCGCTCGGACCGCTCGTGCTGTTCGCCATAGCGGTCTTTGTCGCCCGGCTCGTCGACGGGGTATGGCCCGACACCTCGCGGTTCGGTGCGAGCGTCGAGTACGCATTCTTGCCGGTACTCGTTTTCTGGACCGCCAACCTGATCTTCTATGGTTTCGGTGAGGAGATCGGCTGGCGCGGTTTCGCCCAACCAACCCTGCAATTCCGGCATTCGACGCTGAGAGCAGCCGTGCTGGTCGCCGCAGCGCGGGCGGCATGGCACCCGCCGCTGTTCGGCATAACCCCGACTTACCGGACCATGCCCGCGGCCGGATTCATCGTGGTCGCGGTCTTTCACGCCGTCTTTGACATCGCGACGACCACACCCGCCACGACGACACTCATCCCCACCCTGATGGGCGCGGGGATCACGATCGTCGGACTCTTGGTTATTCCGAGCCTGCTGAAATCACGGGCCTAGACCAGGGCCATCGGCACGAGTGCAGCGCAGGCGCACGCCCAGGTAAGGCTCGACAGCGTGCCGATGATGAACCGTTCGCGGGACTCGGCCGCGGCAAGCTCCGTGAACCGGCCAACGCCCTTGATGGCGACGACCACGGCGATGGCCTCGGGAAATCCGGCCAGGATGGCCCCGGCCACGGCGAGACGTTCCAGGATACCGATGGTCACCCCGCCGCGCAGCACCTCGTGAGTTTCAGGGAGGCCGACCCCGGCCGGGGAGGGGGCCGGTTTTCCGGCGTTGAGCACCATGATTCCGCCGTGCTGACCAGGTGGCACCGAATTGTTGGTCGCGAGATCAAGGGCGAGCACCGCTGCCGGGCCGCCGCCGATCACAGCAAGAGCGAGGGCCAGCATGCCGAGCACAATGCCGAAGGCGCTCGGACCGGGCGCAACCGGAACGGCGGCGAGCACGAGGGCAACGGCCAGGCCTGTCGTGGCGGCGATCGCGTAAAGCTGGCGGTGCAGTTTGAAGGCGATCGCTGCGAAGGTGAGCGAGGCGAGCGTGACCAGCAGCAGCGCGACCCAGTACAGGAACGTGAGAACGGTGAGGGTCATAGTGTGCTGTCCGTTTCGTTATCGGCCGTTTCGTTCGGGGCAACATCGAGCTGCTCCAGCAGCCTAACCAACGCCGGCCGCGCCGCCTGCTCGACGCGGTACTGCGCCGCCTTGAGCCGCTGGCTCACCGCTCCGGTGGTGATGCCGAGCTGTTCGGCGATGTCAGTCTGGGCCAGTCCGCGTTCCAACAGGTCGCCGGCCTGCCAGCCCTGGGGGGTGCGTCGTTGACGCAACAGCAAGAGCATAGTGAGGAGCGCCTCGATGCCGGGGGCGGCAGCATCCGTTCGGCCCGGCTCGAGCGCAAAATGGGCCTCGGTCTTTTTCGCCCGCAGCACGGCGTCGCGTGCGGCGATGAAGGCGTCGCCGGTGGCTTGCCGGGTCGAAGCCGGCAGGGGGGTGCGCACGCTCCCCACGCCGAGCCCGACGCTCCAGTGGCCGGAACGGTGCAGGGCCAGAATCGCCTCCAGCGCAGGCCCGGCAGCCGACACCAGCAGCTGAATCTCATCGCCGGCGGTCTGGTCCGGCGGCAGGCTGAACGCCCGCGGGCTCTGCGCCACGAGGTGAGCGATCATCTCGCGCGCACGATCACGATCATTGCGGCTGTCGATCTGGTCGGCGGTGATGACAAACATGATCTGAGGCTCCGTCCTGCATTCAGTGTAATTGAGTCCACAGCCTAAATCAAAACAAATTGAGTCTTTAGCCTGAATCACGGACGTGGCCGAGCGGATGCCGCCGGCAATTCGGCGAGACGCCCCCGGCTGGTAATCTGAACCCGTGTCAGACCCCGCCATCCTCGCCCAGCAGACCAATGATCCCTCCTTCGATTCCGTCTGGGAGGAGATCAACTGGCGCGGCCTCGTGCACGTCTCCACCGACGAGACCGAGCTCAAAGCGCTGCTCGATGGTGACCCGATCACCTACTACTGCGGATTCGACCCGACAGCGCCGAGCCTGCACCTCGGCAACCTGGTGCAGCTGCTGCTGATGCGGCGCCTGCAACTGGCTGGACATCATCCGCTCGGCTTGGTCGGCGGCTCCACCGGACTCATCGGCGACCCGCGCCCAACCGCCGAGCGCACGCTGACCCCCACCGACACCGTGGCGGAATGGGTCGGCTACCTGCAGGCCCAGGTTTCGCGCTTTCTCAGTTCCGAGGGTGACAACGCCGTCACGCTCGTAAACAACCTGGACTGGACGGCGCCCTTGAGCGCCATCGACTTTCTGCGCGAAATCGGCAAGTACTACCGCGTGGGCACCATGCTCAAAAAGGATGCCGTCAGCGCCCGCCTGAATTCCGACGCCGGCATCAGCTACACCGAATTCAGTTACCAGATTCTTCAGGGCCTGGACTACCTCGAGTTGTTCCGCAGCTACGGCTGCGTGCTGCAAACCGGCGGCAGCGACCAGTGGGGCAACCTCACGAGCGGCACCGATCTCATCCGTCGCGCCGAGAGCGGTACGGTGCATGCCATCGGCACCCCGCTCATCACCAACAGCGACGGAACCAAGTTCGGCAAGAGCGAGGGCAACGCGGTGTGGCTCGACCCGAACCTCACGAGTCCGTATGCCTTCTACCAGTTCTGGCTCAACACCGACGATGCCGATGTGATCTTTCGGCTCAAGGTCTTCACGTTTCTTACCCGCGCTGAGATTGACGCATTCGCCGAGCTGGTCGAGAACGAACCCTTCCGTCGCGAAGCACAGCGCCGGCTCGCCCTCGAAGTGACCAGCCTCGTGCACGGGCAGGCGGCAACGGATGCTGCCATCCACGCCGCCGAGGCCCTGTTCGGGCAGGGCGACCTCGCCGAACTCGACCCTGATACCCTCGAGGCCGCGTTGCGCGAACTACCCCACACCACGACGGCGCCGCACGCGACCGTGCTGCAGTTGCTGGTCGACACGGAACTGTCGAAGAGTCTCGGTGATGCCCGACGTGCCGTGCAGCAGGGTGGGGTCTACCTGAACAACGAGAAGGTCACGAGTGTCGACCTGACCATCGAAGGATCCGTGCTGCCCGGGGGAGTAGCGGTGCTGCGCCGTGGCAAGAAGACGCTCGCGGGTATCTTCGTCGAATAGATTGCTGGGGCGCGTCGGCGACAGAGTCATTTGGTCGGCGCGTCGGCGACAGGGTCATCCGCTCCCCGCTCAGACATTGGGGATTTGCCGGGACACCGCGAAAGGCATGCGGCGCCCCGGCAAACCCCCAAAACTCGCAACTCCGCGAATAACCCTGCCGCCGCCACGGGCCTGGGTGTTCGTGAGGCGTCATCGAATCGGCGGGGTGGTTGCAGGGGGTCGGCAGGTGCGGGTGGCAAGATGTCGACGTGGAAACTCTCCGAACCGAACGCCTGCTGCTTCGCCCCTGGACCCTCGATGACACCGACTTCGTCTTCGGGCTGTACTCCCTGTGGTCCGTGCAGCAGCACATCGGGCTGCACCCGCGGGTCATGACCGACCGCGCCGAGGCGATTGCAGTGATCAAGCGCTGGCAGGGAATGGAGCATCCCATTCACGCCATCCGCGCGGTGACGGATGCCGACACTGGCGAGATCTTCGGTAACCTGCTGCTCAAGTCGATCCCCGCGTCGAGTGCGCTCACCCCGCTCGAGCCGTCGGGGGACACCGAGATCGGCTGGCACTTTCACCCGAATGCGTGGCACCAGGGCTACGCGACCGAAGCGGCCGCCGCCGTGCTGGCCGAAGGCTGGAAGACCGGACTCGACCGGGTCGTCGCCGTCACCACCCCCAGCAACCGACCGTCGCAACGGGTGTGTCTGCGCATCGGCATGACGCACCAGGGCCGAACCGATCAGTACTACAACTCCGTGAGCGAACTCTTCGTGGCGTTCGCCCCCGAGGCTTGATCGGTGTTTCCGGCAGGTTTCGAGCGGATGTCCGCCCCCGACACGCCCGGGATGTAACCGTGAGTTGCGGGGTATCAGGATTCACCGTAATGTCATCTAAGTCACCCCACAGGTTCGGAAAAAGCCAAGTGCTTCCGGCCTCAAGCGGGACCAATCCCAAGTCAAAATATCCCGGAATCTTCCGCGTGACAGTGACTTGATGAAGTTCACCTGAAGAACAAGAAACTGTTTTTCGGCTGAGCGACAAGAAATAAGAGAAGTACTCCAGTGCAATGGCCTTCGTGGCCGGCGGCTGGGTGTGTCCGATCCTTGAGAACTCAACAGCGTGCACAATGTCAAATGCCAAAAACCTCGTGGTTGTGGCCCGTTTCTAGCGGGGTGCAGCTAAGAGATTCCTTTGGAAATAATATTGAACAAGTCCTAGCTTCGGTTAGGCAACTAAACAAAGCAAGTCAGTAATGATTTGTTCTTGTCAGTTTCAAACTTGCATCTGTCCAGCCTATTCCGGTTGGTGGGTGCACTAGATGGGCGCTCAGCTTGCTGGGTAGCTATTCAAACATTTACGGAGAGTTTGATCCTGGCTCAGGACGAACGCTGGCGGCGTGCTTAACACATGCAAGTC
>NZ_FOCN01000019.1 GCF_900110125.1 Cryobacterium luteum | reverse complement strand
CATGGGGTCAACGCCTGAGAGTGAGGGGTCCGCAAGAGGGACCTCCTACGGACACTCCCCCGAGATTCCGGGCAACGCTTCAATCAGGAAGGGTCACCCGCCCGTTTAGGTGTCCCGACATTAAGCCCGATGAGCGGGCGTCATACGCACGAGGTCGAGCACGTCATCACGTCGTCTCGCAACCCATGGGCGGCGTCTCATCATCTCGACGCGAACATGGGGCTATGGCCCGGATGTCGCCTACCGGTTGGTGGAGTTACACCCGCTACCTGGGATCACTTCAGCGGGAGAGACCGCCACGTTCACGCTGTTGCATCGCTGATGTGCCAGCTCGTCGTGCTTTCGGTGCACGCCCGGGCTGTGACCGGACCGCTTCGCGTGGGTGCTTCGCCTGGTCGCCGTCCGCGAGGAGGCGGGCGTCGATGGTTTTCTGGTCGGCCTTGCCTTCAAGGCTCGAGGCGAACTGTCGGCGGCGTTCTGAGCTGTCGTAGTCGAGGCCGCTAGTGCCGCGATTCACGTCAGCTTCGCGGTGCAGCTCCTCGGCCTGACGCTGGCTCTCCGAATCGTTAGTGCGGTCGGTTTCAGTGTTGTCCTGATCGAGTTCGTTGGCCTGGGCGTCGCGCCTGTTCACGTCAGCGAGAAGCAACTGCGACGCGGTGAGTTCTTCGCCGGCACGTTCCCGCTGGGCGCGGGCCTGGTCCCGGTCACGCTCAGCGGAGCGAAGTGCGGCCGCGACAGCCACCGGGTCGGCCCCTGGTGCGTCGACGTCGATACCGTATCGCTCGCGCACTTCGTCGCGGATTCGTGTCTCCGCAGAGTGGGCAACGTCATCGTAGTCGCGCCAGACGGTCGCGGTTTCGTGAGCGCCGGCAATGTCCTCAGGCGTTGCTTGGTCCCACCATTCGGGTTGTTGCACCGGTGCGAGGCTCGCGCGCGCTGCTCCGCGTTCCGCTTCGAAGCGTGCTTCGAGTTCGCGGGTCTGCTGCGTCGCTGCTGCTTCACGCTGGCGGGAGAGCTGTTCGCGCAGCCTGGCGATACGTTCCCCGAATTGCGAAGCGATGGTGAGCGCGATGCGCAGCTGGTCGTCGAAGGCTTCGCCTACTCCGTCTGTGTCCTCGGCCATAATCTTTCCCCTGCTCTCTTAATCTCTTCCTAGGTCGCCGCGCTCGCGTGGCGTGGCTGGCGTCTTGCGCTTGGTGGGCTCCAGCGTGTTCGGAACCGGAGAACCTGATCGCGGAGCGGCCAGGCCTTCGGTCGCCACCCGCACGGCCTCAGCCACGCGGGAGTTCTCCGGCGTTATCTCTGGCCGGGTACCCGCCGGTTTGCCCAGTCGTTGCACCGCCGGCAAGCTACCCCGGACCGCGGCGACCTGGTTGCTCATGACGGAGGCGATCTGCTCGGCCCGGCGGGCGCCACCATGCGCGCTGTGCATGTCAAGGATCGCTACCGCGGTGCGTCCTAGCTGGCGCAGCATGATCGCTTCAGCCATCGTGCCGCGCCCTCCCGTCGCAGCTTGCATCAGGATCATCGCAGCGTTCGCCGCCGACCCCAGCTGTACCGGCTTAGGCCGGGACTCATGCGCCCGAAGGTGCGCAGACCGGGCCAGCTGACGGGACGTTTCAGCCAGCGGACCCGGTGTCGCCTCGACCCGCTGCGACCACGCCGCGAACGCCCCGGCCGTCTCACGTGCGACGTGCGCCCAGGTGGCCCGGTCCGTGACGGGGACACTGCGCAGCTGGTCGCGAAGTCGACCAATCTCGTCGCTGTACTGCTTCCACATTTCGGGGTTCGGAGTGTGCTCCTCACGTCCGGGGGCAACGGGCCGGTACTGCCACGGGTTCTTCGCCGTGGCCCGCCATTCCTCCACCGCGCCCTGCGCAGTCTGCGGACTGTCAGGCCAGCCCTCCCGCAGCCTCGGCAAAGTCAGGTCGCGCGCCAGTCGCCCACCCCCGTACCAAATCGGCTGCGCTCCCTCGACTGGTCGCATCGCCACCGAATAGCCCGCCACGACATCGTCCCGGCCAGCCGCGTAGCGTGGCCGGGCGAGAACCCCGCCCTGACGGAGACGACGAACGAATTCGCCCTCATCGACCGACGCTGTTGCCGCCGCCCGGACCGTGCGCTCCAGCTTGTGCGGATCGATCTCGGCCGCATTGCTGCGCCCGGCACGTTCCCGTTCGGCCGGCTTGAAGCCACGCTCCCCCAGCCCCAGCCCACGGCTCTCCAGCTCCTCAAGCCCGTACTCGCTTTCGAGATCGCGGCACACCTCCTGGGCCCGCCGGAAATCATTGTGCGTGGTCGCCTTCGTGCCATCCTCACGCACCAAAGAAACGGCCAAATGCACATGGTCATTACCGTTCGTCGACAACCCGTGACGCACCGCCACCCACCGGCACGCAGCCTTACCGCTCACGTCGGTGAAGCCCATCCGATCCGCGAAGTCCTGCGCAATCGCGCCCCACTTCTCGTCGCTCAACTGACCCTCCTCGGCACGCAACGACAGCGAGCAATGCCACACATCAGCACCGACACGAGTTGAGACCGTCTCGCCCGACTCCGGGTCCATGACCTTGGCAACACGCGTCACCTCGACGCCGAACCTAGTTCGCGGCTCCTCCAAGTCATGGGCAATTTTCAACGCCGTCACCCGGTCCAGGACGTCATACCCATACATCGTCATAATCGCAGAATCACCCGCAACGAGGTGCTGATCCTCATGCTCGTTATGACGCCCATCGCCCGCAAGGTAAACCATCAGGCCACCCATTCGATCGCCCCGCCTGATGTTGGGCATCATGACTCGGCCAACCGATCCAACGCATCACTCAGACGCGGAACAATCGCCCGATACTCCGCGACGATCGCCTCCGCATCCTGCGGGAACACACTCTCGGTATTCGCGTACTTCGCCAACTGGTTGACATTATTGGCCACGTTCGCCATCAAGCGTCGAACCGCGAAGAACTCCGCAATCACTTCCTGCCGCGCCGTATCCGTCTCAATATGCGCATTCATCGCCGACTCAAACATCAACCGCGACACCGTCACACCAGCCACCACAGCCCGTGCCCGCAACTGGGCATCCTCCTCGGCATTCACCTTCACCGTGTACCGACGATCACGCGGAACATCGACGTTAGCGCGACGCTGACGACCAAACAAACGCCGCTCATTCTTATCAGTCACGTCGTCACCGCCTCCCCGCATTCCAGCACCTGCCCAGCGCAGCGAACCCGCGAACATGCGGGGACCATACGCCAAGTATGCCGGAGGAAACGCAAAGCGTCCACCGGGAAAAGCGGGTTAGGGCACCTAACCCTATAGCTTGCTCCAAATCGGCACCGCCGGTATGGCACGTTTCCACTCTTGGTGGTTTGGTGAGCCGAGACTGAGACGCCCTCGGGTGAGGCGTCTGCCATGCCTGTAATCTGGTGCACATGAGCGATGCGAATGTGAAACCAGAAGATGCAGCCGCCCGAGCGCGGGCCATTATCGAAGCGAACGTGGACACCCGCGTAGAAGCGGTACGAGTGCTCGCCGATGCCGGCAACGAATACGACAGTGCAGAGCAGCAACTGAAGTTGGCGACCCTCGCTCACGAACACGCGTGGACTGCTGCCCTGGCCTCCGGATGGAGCGAAAAGGACCTCCGCGCTACCGGCGTGAAAGCTCCCGGCCAGCCCTTACCGAAAGCACGCAAACGACGCACCACCGCCCCCGTCACGACCCCAAACACTGAGGCGTAGCCTCCGGCTCTTACCGTTATCGAATAAGCCCCGTCGAGCACAGCTCGACGGGGCTTATTCGTGCAACTCCGTTGCCTTTTCGGCTGATTATCGTACGCACCATTCCTCTCTTGGCAAGGGCTTTCGCGGCATATCCTCACTCGCTCCGCTCCCTTGCGGTATTCCACGGTCCCTGGCCAATTCACCCCTGACGCTGTAAAGCGGCGTGCGCCAAAAGGCAATGAGGTTATAAGAGAGGACCACACCATGATCGAACCGCTAACCGTCTACACGCTGCCCAACTGCATGCAATGCACAATGACCACACGAGCACTCGACGCCGCAAACCTGCCGTACACCGTCATCGACCTCACAACCGACAAGCGAGCCACCGACCTGATGCACCAGTTCGGCTACACCTCAGCGCCCGTTGTCGTTGCCCGCGCCGTGTCCTGGTCAGGCTTCCGACCCGACTGGATCGCCAAGATGGCTGCGGCGCGCGACCGCCCCGCATTCACCGGCGAGTAAGCGCCCCGCGATGGAATTCAGCACCCTCCAGACGACCCTGCCCATCAGCGACCTGGAACACGCGGGGCGCGCACGAAAAGTTGCCGAACGCCTCGACGACCTGCGCGCCCATGGCCGCCATGGCTACACCCTCGCAAACACACTCACCGTCACCGTCACCGTCACCGGAACCAACTACGTGACCATCATCGACACGCTCACCAAGGACCAACCCAAATGACCACAGCAATCTGCACCCCACCGACGTCACCCCTGATGACACCCGACCAAACCAGCGACGCCCTGGGCATCTCACTCACGAAGCTCAGCACAATGAGACACGGCAACGTCGGACCGAATTTCCACGACATTGGCTTGGGCCTCGTCCGTTACAACACGGCAGACGTCATGCGCTGGCGAGAATCACGGGCTGCGGCATAGGCACGTCCGACGGCCACCGTTTCCTGACTCAATTCGCGCCCCATGGGGATTCGAATCGGTCTACCGAGAATGCCCGTGATCCCGGTTCGTCCGCGGCGACGTTCGTCGCGGACGACCGCTGGCCGTCCCATCCAGCGCACGCTTGGCAACCAGGGCAACCCGTTCATCTAGCAGCGCGGAGCCAGCCGACAACCGGACTTGCACATCAATCTTCTCCGGTGACGGCTTGCTCGGATCCACAACCTGGTAACGCTCAAACCGAGTCACGTGGCCGTTCTCCGTGGCCAACCGTGACGCGGCGTCCAAACACGTCGATTGCTGTGCACCGTTCGGAAAAAGTGAATCCGGATATGTCGACGGCACCCACCGCCCGCCAAGTTCAGAACCCGCAGCGCCCCGCTCAGCTTCGACATACCCGCGCAACCACCGATCGCGCGTTCGATCACGCGACACGTCCAAGCTCACTTCCACCTCGACCACCGTCACTTCATACCCGGCCCGCTCGAGCATCCGACCCATCCTCACCGCCGCATCCGAGTTCGAAAGGACCGTGTCAAGAACTATCCGATCGCCTGATCGAATCGCATCCGCGCGAGCGCCCTTCGACAGTTGCGAGGACTCATCGTGCACCAAAGAAGCAAGCTCTCGTGGATAGAACCGCTCACCTCCGTCATGGAGCCCCCGCACATCATCCGGCACGAGCCAGCCCTCGTAGGTGTTGTCCGTCACGTTATTTGACGATGGCGGCGTCATCGTGTGTGACGATGAGTTCGGGGGTGGGGTCGGCAAGGTGACGTGGTGATCGTCAGTGGTGACGGCGACGTTTTTCGTGGTCGTCACGGTGACGGCGATTTTTGTGCGCGCGGAAGAAACCCGGCGCGATTTTTCAGATTCGCAGGGGTGGCGGCAAGAGTCGGCCGCGGGTGAACATGCCGATCAGTGTCCACACCGGCAGCCGGCTGTCCCAACGCTGCTGGCAGATCAGCGCCGCACCGGCCAGGAGGTTCAGTGCGTCCCCGAGCGGTGTCGGCCAGGACAGGTCGTGGTTCAGGATGTCCGGATCGGAACGGTACGCGTGCTGCACGCCCTGTTCGCGTAACCAGTCGGCGTGAGCGCCCCGTGCCCGGCGCAGCCAGCGGCGCACCGTGGAGACCGGGCGGTCCAGCCGGGCCGCGATCGTGCGGTGCCCGTCACCGCGGGCTTTCGCCGCCAAGGCGGTGCCGATCACCTCGGCGGTGTCCGCACGCCGCAGAACCAGGCCGGCGGGCAGCAGCACGTGCGTGATCGCGCACGTGAAGCAGCGGGCACGGCGCGGGCGCACTGTGACGGGTGTGTGTCCGAGACTGCGCACCCTGCGACTGCGACCGTACCCGTGCGGACGCAACGCGCCAGAGCAGCCGGGACAGCGAAGCTTCCCCGCGTCGAGCAGGGCCTCGGCCTGCTCCGGCGAGGCAACCACGAACATCGCGTCCGGCTCCGTTCTGCTGCCACCAGGTCATGACAATCAGTCTTTAGTACCACACCAAACCGGGGAAGGGGCCATCTCGTGTTGAGCGTTTCGCGTTCGCCGTCACCATGCCGACAAGCCCGGCCAGCCTGGAGAGAATCACCGTGACGATGCCCGCCCGAGCCTTCGCCCGCAAGCGGCGCCGCTCGTCACGATGACGCCGCCGACCAAGACCACCACTCGACGCCCCATCGTCACCCACCGTGACGACCTCATCGTCACCCCGGGAGACGTACAACAGTAGGTCCCATCCGCGATTGCCTCGCGCAGCAAAACGTCCTTGAAATGATCCGCATCAATCACTCGCCACTGATCAGCGCTGCCTCCGGCTGCCGCGATCACCTGGCTAAGCACAGTCGACTTGCCGGCGCCCGGAGGGCCCGCCAGCACGATCGCCTTGCGATCAGTTAAGACATTCGGCTGTTCCTCACGAAACTCCGCCCGCACTCGCGCATGAAACTGCTGCCGTTCAAAGGTAAGGTCACCGTCAATGAACCACGCCGGATTGTTGACCGTGGCATTCGGTGCATCGGCACGCAAAGAACCACCTGAGCGGGAAAACGCGCTCAGGTGGCTTTCATGGCGCTCCATCTCATCAGGCGTCATTGCTTCCCAGCATGGCGGCGCAACTGCGCGGCCTCGTAAATCTCACCGTCGATCAGGCCCTGCTGCAGCGCCTCCTCAACGTCATACCACGTGCCCTCACCCGGCTCCCACACATCGTCGAACTCGTCGGCCTTGGGCTTAGGAAGATACGGCCACCGTGCCAACTCATCAATCACCTGATCGCGATCGATGAAGCCCCCGGAATAGCGCTGAGCAACTTCAAACGGAGTCGCCCCATGAAACGTCGGCCGCAGATCCGCGATGCCCCTAGCTCGCGCAAGAATCTTATTAACCGCCGGCTGCGACAACGCCAAGACACGCGCAATCTCACGCTGGCTCGCATTCTCCGCAGCCGCACGTGCAGCCCGCAAATAATCTAAATCAACCGTGTCCCGCCGCGCCTTGACCCGCACCAACTCCGCAAGCGCGGCCGGCTTCTCCATAGTGCTCATCTTTCTACCTCCGATAACTAAAGTTATCACTTTGAGGGCAGGATATCTAGGCCGACAACCGTCCGCAGCAGCAGGACCAAGGATTGTTGTCCTTGCAGGATTAGCCGTGCAGCTCTTGGCCTTCTTCGTCCCAACCCAGGGCCGCCGTGAGCTCGTCAGCATCTGGAAGCGCATTCTTTTCGGAAGGCGGCAAGGAGTCATATGTGTATGTGGACACGGCCAGGGGCGAGCCGGAACGACCAAGCGCGTAGCGAACCGTGTGATCGTTTCGATCGCCGCAGATGAGTATGCCGACAGTGGGCGCATGGGCCTCCCGACGGAGCCGTTCATCCACCAGCGAGACGTAGAACCCGAGCTTGCCAGCATGCTCGGGCTGGAATTTGCCGGTCTTCAGTTCGACGACCACATAACGCAACTGGTCGATGTGGAAGAAGAGCAAATCGAGGTTATGCCGATATCGGCATAACCTCGATTGTTCCGATGCTCGGATTATTCCGATCCCGCTCGAGGTTGCTGCCTGATTGGGCGGTGGCTCAGGGAACGGGTCTGTGCAGTTTCAATTTTTATCGGGATAGTCCGGTCAGCTGGTGAGTCCGCAAAGTCGCCGGATGTTGTCCTCTCGGTCGTGCCAAATCGGTATGGCTGGCGGGGTAGTAGTAACGCCGTCGGTGGCTTTGGCGAGAGCGCGGCGCTTCATCTCGGTGTCGGCGTGGGCATAGATAAGCGTTGTCTCGGGATCCGCGTGCCCGAGCCATTCGGTGATCAGCGCCAGGGGCATACCTGCTTGATAGAGGTGCATGGCGCGGAAGTGGCGCAGCATGTGAGGGTGGACGTTCTCCGGGACCTCGGTTCAGGTCTTGCGAGCCATGGCGACATCACCGAGTGGCAGACCAGTGTCGATGTGTTCGCTGGTGACGGGGGAATAACCGGACTCAAGGACATCCGCCTCAGACCAGGTAATGACGCGGTCCAGCTGTTCAGGCGTCGTCTGGTCGAGCAACGCTGCAGCGGCCAGCGTTTTGAGAGTCGATGCGTAGCCAAAGCGACTGTCGCCTTGGTAGTCGAGGGTCGAGCCGCCATCGGTATCGGTCACGCTGAGCCCGATCCGAGCGTCGTACTGTTCCTCGAGTTCGCCTAGTGCGGTCTTCAGCGCAGAGTCTGCCGGTGCCGCGGAGGCCGACGAGGGCGTGCCTGGTGGTGCGCTCGGCTCCACCGCGGTGCATCCCGAGGATGCGACCATCAGCAGCGATCCGAGGACGATCGTCGCCCACCGTTTGTTCTGGGTATCCATGACTTCCTTCTTAATCGTGTGTTGTGTCGGAGCCGGGCCGCTCGGGCTGCCTGGATCCTCACGATGTGAGCCCGAGTATGCCGAAGGGGAGCCCTGTGAGCTTGAGCAAGCCTGCTCCGATAATTGCGTCGGACGCGGCGGGGTCGTAGATCAGCAGGGCGCCCGCGAGCACGGCGAATCCCACGGCGAGAAGTGAGATTCCGGCGATTGTGATGATGATCTGTCCCGACTCTGTGTAAAACGACGAGTTGTCGACGTGTCTCGGAGTAGTACAAGCCATGCCCTTGGGGCACAGTCAAGTGCTGTCCGCATTCGGGTCTCGTTGCCGGTAGCCGTTTGACGCTGCCCCACGGGCAGACTTGACTAATACTCCTAGGTAAAACTAGGATAGTCCTAGGAAATGGAAAAAGGAGACACTATGGCACGAGCAGGACTCACTCCGGCTCGCATTATCGCCGCTGCCGCAGACCTGGCTGACGCGGACGGATTCGACACGGTGTCGATGTCCGCCGTCGCTCGGCGCTTCGAAGTCAGGGACGCCAGCTTGTACGCCCACGTGCGCAGCCTCCACGACCTGCGTTCCGGGGTAGCAGTTCTCTCCTTGGCGGAGCTTGCGGATCAGGTGAGTGCGGCACTGGCGGGCCGAGCCGGACGCGACGCTCTCGTCGCCTTCGCCAATGCGTACCGCTTGTACGCGCTGAAGCATCCCGGGCGCTATGCGTCGACACAAATGACTTTGGAGCCAGATGTTGCCGAGCAGAGCGCTGCTCGCCGCCACGCGGACATGACGAGAGCCATCTTGCGCGCCTACGCATTGAGCGAACCCGACGAGACGGATGCCGTGCGGCTGCTGCACGCCACTTTTCACGGCTATGTCCTGCTGGAACGAGGCGGTGGGTTCAGCCACGGCACCCGCTCCAGCGCAGCTTCGTGGGACAGCGCTCTCAATGCCCTGCACTTCACACTGGGTCACTGGCCATCCAGCTGAAATCCACTCGCTATAAAGAAAGGACTTACCTACTGTGAAACAGCTCACCGCAGCCGACGTGCGCGCATCCTTCGTCAATACGTCCCTTCGAGAACGGAAGGCCGTCACACTCCCGACCAAATTTGACGCCCTGGTCTGGACAGACCTCGACTACCTGGGATGGAGAGATCCTAAGCTCCCTAACATCGGGTACGTAGTCACCAACCTGGCTGATGCCCCGACCGGGGTCATGCTGCGGCAGAACGATGGTCGTACCCGCTCTCGCCCGCAGTGCTCGTGGTGCGAAGACGTCACCCTCCCCAATGATGTGCATTACTTCACCGCGCGAAGGGCGGGGCCCGCGGGGCGGGCCGGCAATACAGTCTCAACTCTCGTCTGTGCCAACTTTGAGTGCTCCGCAAACGTGCGCAAGCTACCCCCGATGGCCTATACCGGGTTCGATCGGGAAGCGGCGCGAGCCAAGCGCATCGCAACGCTTGAACTGCGTTCGGGAAGATTCGTCGCGGACCTCAACCACACCGCCTGATCTTCGATTCGGCGCCACGCGGGAATTACCCGGTCCCTAGGTCTAGATCACGCTGTTCCCTCGCCGCCCATGGCAATCACTGCCGTCGGGCACGGCGCTTCCTCCGCTGTGCCCACGCGAACTCTCCGAGAAAGACTGACGACCGGGACAGACCGAACAATGCCGATACGAGCCACTCACCCGAACCTGATCGTGGCTACCCTGGCCTTGGCGGGCATGAGTGCATCGTTCATGCAAACGATTCTCATCCCAATACAGCCCCGACTGCCCCGCTACTCCACGCCTCCGGCCAAGACACCGCCTGGGTCATCACCGCCACCCTCGTCGCCGCCGCAATCAGCGCGCCGATCGCCGGTCGCCTCGGAGACATGTATGGCAAACGACGCATCGCCATGGTCCTGCTCGTACTCCAGCTCCTCGGAGCCATCCTTGCGGCACTTTCTGACACCCTCGCCCCGATGATCATCGCTCGAGTACTCCAGGGCGTGGCCGCCGGCGTCATCCCACTCGGAATCGCCATGTTGCGCGACGTCCTGCCCCCGCAACGACTCGGATCAGCCATCGCCCTCATCAGCGCGACTCTCGGAGTCGGCGGAGCACTCGGCCTTCCCATCAGCGCCCTTGTCGCCGACAACTTCGACTGGCATGCATTGTTCTGGATCGCCGCAGCACTCACCTTTACCTGCCTCGTTCTCTACGCCGCCGTTGTGCCCGCCAGCACTCTCCGCACTGCCGGTCGGCTCGACTTCGTCGGAATAGCAGGTCTCGCGGTTGGATTGGTCGGCACCCTCATTGCCGTATCCCGCGGAGGCCAATGGGTCTGGGGCGACCCGCGAACCCTCATCCTGCTCGTCGGCGGCATCGTTGTCCTCATCGCGCGGGGTGTTTTCGAGCTCCGCGTCACCGACCCGCCGGTGACGTCGCCGGCCGTGTGTCGCGGTTTCCAGCAGACGCTGGTCGCGCTGCCGCGGTCGACCCGGCGGAGCTCGACGAGCTGATCGCGGCTCCGCATCGGGAGCTCGACTGGCGGCAGGCGATCCGTGTCGAAGAGCGAGATCATCGTTCGGTAGACGTTCTCGGCCGGGTCCGCTTCTGGGGTTTCCCTAACGATGTCTTCGAGCTCGGCCACGGTGCGCATGACCATGCTGTGGGAGTAGTCCTCGTCGCGGAGACCCCGAAGCGCGTGGCTCGCGGTGGCCTTAGGGGTTGCCGAGGTGAAGAGGACTGTGCCGTTGGTCTGAAAATTTCGCGCCACCGCTGGTCCTCCGAATGCCGCGACGAGCTCGCTGCCGGTTGGGCTGCCTCGGTGGCCGAGGTTGAGATTTCGAAAGAACGCGACCTGAGTCACAGGCTCGCCAGTTCTTCGATGACTTGGGCTGTCGCGTCGGGGTGGGTGATCATCGGCCAGTGTCCGGTGTCGAGAGTCCTAAATGTCCAGCCGGGGGTACTGGCATTAATGTCCGCGGCGGGCGGTGTTGTGGAGAGACACTGAATGTAAGCGAGCCGCGTGGTCACTGGGTTCAGCGGTTCGGCGATCGCAGGCTGCGAATAGGTGGCGAGGGGTTGGGAACCGAGCTGGGGTTGCATCCACTCCCAGTCGGCTTCGCTGATGCCGTGCCGCGGGTAGAGCTGATCCAGTTGCTCTCGGGTGAAGAAGGGGATCGCCGCGTTCTCGGTAAGCCCAGACATGAACTGCTCGACGTCGGGGCCCATGGCGTCGAACCAGGACCGTTCGGGTTGGGGCAGCACCGCGTCAAGAAACACCACCGTCCTGATCCTGTCCACTTCGGAAGCGAGCACGCCTGCTGCGACATATCCGGCGAAGGAGTGCGCGACGAGGGTGATGTCGGGCTGGTCACGTGTTGCGAGGAAGCCAGAGACGTCGTCGATCCAGTCGACCAATGAGACCTCGGCCGCCGGCGTTACATCGTCGCCGGTTGCGCGAAGCTGCGGGGTGAGCGCACGGAGGCCGTGGGCGTTGAGGATCGGCGTCACGCGCTCCCAAGCCCAGGGGCCGAGTCCGCTGCCGCCGAGCAGCACGACTGTGGGTGGGTTGGTCATTGGTTCGCTCCTATTCGGGTGATGACGTCAGTCGGGTCCGCGATGAATTCCGCGGGCTCTTGCGGCTGCCGAAGCCAGCGGCCCCAGGCCTCGGCATGCCGTTGGGTCAAACCTGCCGGCAGGCCGTTGAGCCAGGTGCCGTCGCCTGGAAGCGAGAGCCAGGAGGTCGACTCCAAGCACCGAAACAGCTGAGCCGACTCTCCCCGCGCGTCTGGCAGCGCGCCAGCCAGCAGGTGGTAACATGTTGTCACTCTGGCAGCTTAGAGAGGGTGACGACATGTTGTCAAAGATTGAACGATGAGCGACGCGGACACCGTGCTCCACGCGATCTTCGACGCCAATCGCCTGTTACGTGAGGCCGGCGAGAAGCTCGCCTCGACGGCCGGACAGACGCACGCGCGACGCATGGTCCTCCAAGCCGCCGAAGACGGCGCAACTGTGCCCGACATCGCCCGCAAACTCGGACTTCACCGGCAAGGCATCCAGAGGATCACCGACGAACTCGTTGCCGACGCGCTCGGTCACTACGTCGACAACCCCCGCCACCGTCAGTCCAAGCTCTTCATCGTCACCGACCAGGGCTCAGCAGCACTGTCAGACATCCACACCGCACACACCAGATGGGTCGATGGTATCGAGGCCGAAGTGACCGGAATTGACTGGTGCGCACTCAACAGCGAGCTCGGTGAACTCATGCGGGTACTTCGAGACCAAGCTGAACGAAGCACAGGATCCGCCTGATCCTCGTGGAGTTGTCTCTCGGCCGCGTTCACCTCGCCCAGAGGCAGTCTTTGAACGTAGCGAATCCTGCGCGCGTTCACAACCTCGCTGTGGGAAATGCGGCCAGCAGTCACCGCAAGGCGTCAGCGTTTCCAGAAGGGGACCCTCATGGGCACAGAGCCAAGACCCGTGGTGGCGTGAATGACCGGTGCATGCGGGTGCGGAATTTGTGCTGCCGAGTACGGAAATCGACAACCATCGCCCCGACTCCACCTTGGGGCCGCCGTGTCGCGTAGACCCCGCCCGCATGGGATTCGCCGTCAGGCCCGTCTTGCGAGAATTTAATTGCTTGAAAAGCGTACTTAAATTATACTTTCCAAGTATGAGCATTGTTGTTGAACCGATCCTTCAGGAACTGGCTGCCGGCCAGTGGGGTCTATTCACCACGGCTCAGGCGCAGGCGCGGGGTGTGAGTCGCGCCAATCTCTCGCATCGGGAACGAGATGGGCGACTCGAGCGACTCGCCCACGGCGTGTACCGGCTCGGGGGAGTGCCTGTCGCTCCTCTGGATGACCTGCGCGCTGCCTGGATGTCGACCGAACCCGCGTTGCTGTCATGGGAGCGGGTGAGTAGCCCGCGAGTCGTGGTGGGCGGGGCGGCCGCAGCAGCTGTTCATGAGTGCGGCGGTATCAATCCAGTCCCGTACCATCTGATCACCAACGAACGGCGCCAAACGCAACGAACCGACATCGCCTACAGCCGGCGCCAGCTGGATTCCCGCGACGTTGTGGTGGTCGCGGGCCTCCCGGTGACGAGCATCGAACGCACGGTCGCCCACCTTGTCGACAAGATCGGCGACCTGTCCCTGGTCGGCGACGTGCTGGCCGACGCGACCCGGGGAAAACGAGCGGTCGACCTCGAACACCTCGGCCTTCTGCTGACCCCGTTCGCCGCACGATACGGCCACCCTCGAGGCGACGGTCCAGCTCTGCTGGAACAACTCCGCCGGAGCGCAGGAATCGACGATGTCGCCGCAGCGCGTGAACTCATGCAGCGCCCTGCCATCGGCTCCGCCCTGACAGAAATCGTCAACCGGGAAGTCGAAGAACAGCTGAAAATCATCGTCGCCGGCCCCGAACCCCAACAGCCCGGGAGCGTCGAGATGCGCGAGCAGATCGAGCGCATGTCCACACCGGCCCTCCCGGAGCTCAGTCGCCTGGTCTCCGAAATAGCGGACACCGTGCTCGCCCCAGTCCTTCAGCGCCAACGTGAGCAGCGGCATCTAATCGCGAACACCACGCTGGCGCGGTCGGGCGATGGAACACGCGACGCCGCCAACTAGTTGTCCAGCCGTGGACAGCACCATGATCGCCAAAATGCCCTCTCCGGTGGGAGTGAGCTGTTCCTGGGCGAGCCGGATCCGTCAGCAGGAACCGTTCCTGTAGCGTTACGCATCGGAGTCCCCCACTCCGACGATTAGCCCCGGTTCTCTTGCTCGTCCTTCCCCAGGCACACAACCGGGGCTTTTTCATTTGTTTACCGCAACGCGCCTGCAACCCGTCCTGTCTCCTCGGCACCTACTCGGCGCCCAAACCGAGTTACGCGTCGGGGTCGTGGCCGAGCATTTTGAGCAGTTCTCGGAGGGAATGAGCTACTTGCTCACACCCGTGCTCATAGAAAAGTGGTGTCAGCTCGTGCAGGCTGGTGTCGTCGAGTTCGTGAAGCATGTCAACCGTTTCGAGGATGAACGCCTCGACGTCAGCGGGTGGGTTCCCGGGCCATGCGTCGCTCCGTGAACTCATCGCGTTCCATCCAATCCATTGGTTCTTCAGATTCTGCCGGGTTTCGTCACGGCCCTGCCATCACGCGCCAACCCAGGGTGTTCCACTGACCAGCCGCAGAAAGTCCGCGTACACGCCGGATCCGTTGCCTGGCGGCGGGAATGCCGGTGCGGGCAGGTATGGTGGTGCCCAAGCTCACAAGACTCACAATTACAACTAGACTCACAAGACTCACACACACTCACAAGGGATCCACCATGGAGAACCCATTCCGGCCTTCAGCCGGCGCGACACCACCCGAGATCATCGGCCGTGCCGGCCTTCTCGACGAGTTCGCCTACGGCCTACGCCTGGGATCCGGGGCGCCGGGGCTCCTCACCATTTTCACCGGTGCCCGCGGCATCGGCAAGACCGTCATGCTCGGTGCCGCCCACGACCTGGCCCGAGAGAACGGCTGGGCCGTGATCTCCGAGACGGCCACCGGTGGCTTCATGGGCAGGATCGGTGAATCCATGCGCCAACTGGCCGAAGAACTCGGCAACGGGCCGCAAGGACGCAAGATCATCGGTGTCTCCGCTGCCGGCTTCAGCCTCACGACCGAGCTCCCGCCCGAACGCCAGGTCGCCTGGCGCAACCTCGCCGAAGAACTCCTACGGCTCCTCCAGAGCCGTGGCACCGGCCTGGTCATCACCGTGGACGAAATCCACGCCGCTGACCGTGCTGAACTGGCTCAGCTGGCAGCCAGTGTCCAGCACCTGATCCAGGACCGCCTCCCCATCGGTCTGGTCTTCGCTGGCCTACCGGCTGCAGTGTCGGACCTACTCAACGAAGGCGTGGCGACGTTCCTCCGCCGCGCCGACAAGATCGATCTGCATGCCGCCACGGTCAGGGACGTGGAGGCGTCATTCGCCGAGACGTTCGCGGCCGCGGCATTCAACATCTCACCAGACCTCGTCCGGCAAGCCTCCGAAGCCACTGGAGGATACCCATTCCTCATCCAGCTGGTCGGCTACTTCCTCTGGCGGGAAGCCGAAAAAAACCAGGGCACCCTCGACGAGGACGCTGTCGGCCGGGCCATTGATGCCGCACACCGACGCAACGCACGCACCGTGATCGAGGCTGCACTCTCCACCACCTCACCCAAAGACATGGACTTCTTGCAGGCCATGGCCAAAGACACAGGTCCATCGTCTACCGGCGACATCGGGCAACGGCTGGGCGCCAAGACAAACCTTGTCGCCAACTACCGGACACGGCTCCTGGCCGCCGGCCTCATTGAATCGGCCGGATACGGCAAAGTCGACTTCGCCATCCCCGGCCTACGCCGCTATCTCAGTTCCAAGCCCACGGACTAAGCCACCCAGCGAGCCTCACAACGCGTCCGCAAGACGGCGACCCACCGGCTATCCGCCAGCGGCAAAGGACCGGGCGGCAGCGATAACTTTCGGACCAACTGCGTCGAGCGGCTCAGTACGCAGCAGCGTAGCGGGCGACTGATCATCCAACTCCGGGTTCATGCCCTGGAACCACGCCTGGACTACCTTCGCGCTCTCCCGTTCAATCAGAATGCCGGCCACGTAATAAGAGGTACGCAGCCGCTGGACGACGTCCGCGCCAGGTGCACGCGAACCGTCCGCCCATTCACGCACGGAGCGCGTGTTCGACACCCGGCCCAGGTAGGCGACGAGCTGGGCGCCGAGGATCTCACGCAGACCCGTGACGACCCCACCCGTGTCCAGCCGCACAGAATCCTCGTAAGCACGGTGACCTGACGGCGAGGCGGAGGCAGAAGTACTCATGCCCACCAGTCTTCCGTGTCACGAGCTCGGCAGCAAGAATCATTACTGTTTCCACAGGCAATATCACAGGCAATATCACAGGCAATATAATACCCAATACCGGTAACGATGAGTGTCCAACGGCGTCGAATTGCACCTGATCCCGCCTGTCGAGAGGTAATGAGTCACTGGCGGAGCGCGGCATAGCGGGCGAAGTTAGCGCCGGCGAGTTCTGCGTGTCGCATGGCCGTTTCAGGGGTCATTCCGAGGAGACTGGCAAGGATGCTCGGTGTGGCGTCTTTGACCGTGTCACGTCGCCGTCGAGCTGGACGTGGTCCAACTTCATGGATGCGATGCGGTTGAGCGGCTGGCCGAAGAGGAGCACAAGGCCGCCTGCGATCCGTAGGTTCAGGAGCATCTCGTCCGACAGGAGAACCCGTCGGATCGCGTCAATTCGTTGGTCGTGCCCGAAGGACTTGCGGTTGGCCAGCGATCGCTTCGGCAGTTCAAGCGGTGGGACGAGGCGGCTGCCGATTGCCCAGTAGAGGAACGTTTCGATCAATGCATTTGTGCTCGGACCGTGTTCGGTCGTGCCATGTCGCCCAGTGCGGCAGCAAGGGGAGCAAGTTTGTCGGGAATCTGGCCGGTGGGACCGGTCAGGGTTTGCCTGATCTGATCCTTCAGCACGCATCGCCAGCAGCGCCCCTTGCTGTGGAGCTCCTCTTCGGCGCCGCACTCGGTGCAGCCAACGTTGAGGGTGATGCCGCTGCAGGTGCGGCACGTGCGCCCCTGCGGCGTGATGCCCGGGACGATCCCGTCATGCTGGCAGATGACACAGGTTCCGTGGAAACGTTTCGCGGCCATGTAACAATACCCGCAAATCACCCCCTCCGGCCATAAGACGGCAGGGGAGTAAGCCTCGTGGCAACGGGCGCACGGAGTGTGACGAGTGGGATCAGGGGCCTTCCGCGGACGACTCATGTCTTCTCCTCGGCGATGATTCGAGCTCGAACCGGGCGTGAATCCGCTGAGATGTCAACGGCCGGAGCAGCGTTGACTGCTTGCTTGCCGACGGTGGCCTCGACGTAGGGTTCAACGAGATCATTCGGGGTGCAGTCGAAGATGTCACAAAGCGCAGCGAGCGTGCGCAGCGACAGTCGTTCCGGCTGCTCGGCCACCAGTCGGTAAACCTGCGCGGGCGACAGACTTACGCCGCGGTCACGGAGCAGCGGGCCCAATTCGGTCGTCTTCCACATGCTGTGCGCCGCCATGAGGGTTCGGAGGTGCCAGTGGTAGCTGATGCGTCGTTTCGCGGTCATGGTCTGTCCTTCTGGGGGTCGAAGAGAGCTGCCGCGATACTCGCGTCCAGTACTTTTCTCAAGGTCCGGGTTCGGAAGTCGGATGACACCGAGGTATAGATGGAGGTGCTGGAGGCGTGGGTATGACCCACCTGTTGTTGGACGAACAAGGGGTCGTAACCGTCTTCAATGAGATGGGTGACGTAGGAATGCCGCAGGCAGTGCGGGCCGATCTCCGATGGCAGTCCGACGTCCGTTCTCCAGCTGGCAAATCGTCGGCCCAGTGCCTCTGGGCCGACTCGGGCACCGCGTTCGCTCGGCCAGAGCGCCGAGCTGCGCGGGGCCGTGTCAAACTGGCCGCGGAATGTGCCGACCCACTCGTCGATGACCTCGGTGACCCACGGGAACACGGTCAGCACTGACCGTCGACGCGGGGTCCCGCCCTTGGTCGCCTTGCCCCAGCGAACGTAGAGAACGCCGTTGCCACCGAATTCCGGCGCGTGCGGGTTGGGGCCGAAGTCTTCCAAGTCCAGCATCTGGAACTCCCGCCGTCGCAGCCCATAGGCGTAGGCGACTTTGAACGCCGTGGCGTCCCGCTGCGCGGACAGCCATCCCTTCGTGCCCGTGTGGCGCAGCCGGACAACCTCGTCGTCGGCGTGGTCGAAGAATCCCTGAAGTTCGACTCGCGTCAGAGCGCGCCGCCCCGGCCGCCCCTCGTAGTCCGAGCTATGCACGGCCGTGTTCCAGTCAAAACAGATCTGTATCGGGTGCGTGCCGAACAAACGCTCACAGACAGCCACCCAGTCATAGCGGGGATCGCATACGAAATCGCAAAAGATCCGGATCGCGGCCTAGTGGGAACGCAAAGTACTCACGGCCACCCCGGAGCCGCTGCGGAGCTCAGACATGAATTCCTCAACGTCAACGGGTTTCCACGTCCAGGGATATGCATTCGTGAACGTCTGGAAGCGCCGCACAAGCTTCAACCGCGGCTCGATGGTTGATCGCTTCAAACCTCGAGCCAATTGCTGATCGGTCCAGCCGCTGATCATCGCCGCGAAAGTCTGCTCATCGGGACGCAGAAGCACTGACACCCGGGAACTCAGAATCTCGGGCGCAAATCCGGGTTCCAAACGTCGCGAAGCCATCTGGCCTCCAATAATCAGATGCTGAAATCAATCATCAGATGCATGATACGTCCATCTGAGCCCTGAATCAATGGTTCACGCATCCCTATCAGGCCACCGAGGGCGCAATCACGACCCCACAACAGCCTTGATTTCACGGGAAAACAGGACTCCTATCAAACTGAGACGAGTTTTCTCATCAATTGAAACTGGTCCTAGTTTATGACCGATAATAGTTATTATGACAAGTAATAATGCATTTAGAGCGAGTCTGTTGGTTGGTTGGACTCAGCGTCGGTGTTTCGAGACAAGGTCGCCGGGATCCGACCGGAGTATGTGCCACCTCTCCCCTGCCGATTGGTTGGTGATGACGTCGACGTTCCGGCTTCTTCCAACCGCTGATGTTGCCCTCGCGAACCACGCCAGATTTGCTCGGCGGCACGTGGGCAATCCGCCCGCCGAGATCAAGCTGCTCAAGGCCTGCCGCCCGCTCACGCTCACGCTCATGCGCACGCGATAAGGCGACAGAGTTCCGCGCGAAAGAAGACAAGCTCTAAAAGCTCGCCATCGACTACTTCGTCGCCACGGATTCCCTCGACGAGATCAACACGACGTGGCAGGCAAAAATTTTAGCCATCAGGAACGCGCTGCGAAGCAGAGCGCGCCCGCCCGCGTGACAGCATCGGTGGCCATCGCCTCCATGCTCGAACTTGGAGCCCATCGGTCTGAAGTCGCCCACCTGCTCGGGATGCCCCTGCGGGAGATAAAAAGACCAAGCGGCAAAACGCTCAAGTAAAGCTCGACCTTGGTGCCGTACTGCATCAGCAGGAGGCGTCTAGCGTTCGTGGCCTATCTAATTCCCACACGTGAACCTGCACGATCAGGCCCGCGCACCACGCGGATTTAACCACCAACCGAGATACGGACTTCGGCAAAACGGTATCCGTTTAGGGGCTCCTGAGCTTGAAATATGTGAGGCGTTGCACCTCGCATCAGGGTCTCAGTCCTGGTCGCAATGCGAGCGCCTTCGAGCGGGGACGTGAACATTGACTGTCCAAAGACGCTCGCACCCAACATTGTGGGGACCAACTGGTATTGGGATCTGACTGTTCCGTTCATCGGATAGCCGGCACCGGCGATCAGTCCCTCACGCTGCAGTCCAGATGTCGCGCCATACAAGGCGGCACCCTTCGAACGTTCAGCACCACCGGATGCCACGAGCATCATCGATTCCGTCGTGGCGATGACGACCATCTGAGTCAATTCCGCGACGTGTGTGAAGCGGGGAGGTCCGTCGTCTGTCATGTCCCGCGAGTTGAGGTACGCCGAATACATTGCGTAGTGGATGCGGATCTGCGCAGCAGACAGACCAGCGACCAGGCGTGTCAGATACGCCCCCGAATCATCCCTTCCCCCAGGAGATCGCGATGAAACGAGGAGCCCTGCCAGGTATTCCTGGTGAAGATCATCATCGATCCACGACGCACTCTCCAGAACCTCTTTAACGATTCTGGGGTGGATAGAATCTCCGTCATTCGGCGCCGCGTCGCCTATGCGTTCACGGACTTTCCCTGACAATCGGAGCAGGTTTGCAGTCTGATAGTCGGTCCATTGACCAAGGTTTTTTCCTAAAGCTTTGACGGATGGGCCCACTACCCAGATCAGGCCGAGAGCGCCCGCACCTGTCAGCCCAAATCCCCCTGCGGCATCCAAATCGATCCCAAGCTCACTCACATTGGCTCCAGTCACTCGAATCTGGTACACAGAAGAAAGCTGTTTGTCCGGGCCTACCCCGCCACGGAAGGCACGCTTCAAGCGCTTTCAAGCGTTCACGTACGACCATGCTCCTAGCATGGCATCCTGTAGCCCGGAATCCGCAAACCGCAGTGCGGTAGTCGACTATCCTTTCTCCCTACGGGAACTCGTTTTTCGCATCGCTACATCGCTCCATGCTGCCGATGCTCATTCCCCTGGAGGTGTCGGATGGGTGTGCCATTATCGGACTCATGAGCGATGGACAGACCGGCTGGACCGACGAGGATGATGCATTGGTGACTTACGAGTCGCTCCCTGAGTGGCATCCGGCGCTCTTCGTGGATGTCTTCCGTATTGGCCTCTCCACAGCGGAGCCAGAGGCGAACGCACTGCTTGCAGGAGCATTCGTCACGCCGGAGTCCCTCGCCTCGTGGGGCGACTTCTCACGAGCACGTGCCATCTTCGCCACTGGCCTAAAGATAAGTACCACTGCGCTTTATGGAATCGAGGCGCCGGACGTCGCATACGTTCGCCTGGTCGAGACTGGCCAACACCTTAACCACGATATTGATGCGGTCCCAGCGACTATGCGCGTCACGCTCGTTTGGCGACCAGAGATCTCGGTCGTGCCTAGTAGTAGTTGGCGAGTCCACCATGTCGGCGAAGCAGTCGTCCCCGCCCTGGTCCCGCGTACAGCACTTGGGTTTGACCCGCGCACACAACTTTGACCTGCCTCCTCAACAAGGCGCGGACGTTCGCAAAGATCTCGCGCGTGCGTGACTCAATGCTGGCAGCCAATCAGCCGAAGTGTCTCGTAACTGAGTGCCTCATAACCCATGGGTTTCGAGGCGTTCAGGTTGTGAGACACCTATCTCATCGAGCAGGTAGAGCTGGATCGGTGACATCTGACTCCTATGAACGCCCCGGATCGTAGCTACCGGAACCAGATTCCAGCTGCGGGAAGCACGCTCAGATGACTGTATCTCGTATTCTGAGGGGGTTCGCAGAATGACCTTCGGACAAACCATTGGGGTGGGAATGGCTCGGAAAGCAGCAACTGAGGCACGGACAAGCATTTATCGGCTGACCAAGCTCGCGGCGTTGGACGAGGCGCTTCAAGAAAAGTACCGAAAGGGACTGAGCTTTGACTTGGTCGACGTCACGGTCGGTGATCGGCCCGCGCTACTCGTTACCGGCTCTACGCCCGAGAAAGGCGTCAGCTGGGGGCCGATCCTGGCGGGCCTGTCAAATGAGGAAATTGACCTCACGAACGCGACGGCTGCAGCAGTGCTTGTAATTGCTGCAAGTGCTGCTCCTAGTCTTCCGGCCCGCACGAAGCCGAAATTCAAAGTTCGATTTGTTGATGAGGCCGACATCCCAGAGGCGGACGGCGCAATTGACCGGGCCCCTGGAGTAGACCTCGCTAATACAGAAATCCTTAGCGGAGATGTGTGGGCACTTACCTACGGTATGGGCTTTCAGCTTCTTGATCAGGGCAAGATCGACAACGGGTTCGGTCAGCGCGTCGCTATTAGGAGTGCTGATCCAAAAGATCTTAACTCGATCACCCGAGTGACACTTGACGAACGCTCGAGAGTTGAGCGTTCGTCGATCCCAGCTGGAGCGCATCTTAGGGGCTTCGGAGTAGGTGACCTTGGCGAACTCGTGACCCGCCTAGTGGCGTCGGCCCGTGTTCGAGGGTTGAGCAGCGGCTCCAAGCCCATCAAGATACGGGGAGCGGACGCGCTCAGTATCCCGTTGTCCAAATCCCCTGAACTCCTCATTGCTGATCTCGACGCCATAGGCGATCTACTGGACAAAGAGCCAGCGAGTGAAGAACTCGGATTGCTCGAGCAGCTCGTCCTCATAAAGGACGAGTCACTCGAAGCAGATCTGGATCGGCGCCTTCTTGAGGCAATACGCGTCAAAGACAGTCCCCTCTTAGCGCTTTCATGGCCGCATGAACGAATCGACGAGAACGGAACACCAAGCGCGTTCAAAATCACTGGGATCGGCCGATCCGGAGTGAGGGACGATCTTCCCGTTCTTTCCGATGTCGCCGATCCAATTAGAGCTTTCGAGGAAGCCAAACAGCGCGAGCAGTTGGATCGCTTGGGTGTCATCCTCTTCAAAGACGAGGCAGGTGAAGAACCAATAAGCCCAAAAATTCCAGTCCGGAAATGGCTCTCCTTTCAGACCGACCTCGAGGGCAGGCGGTTTTGTCTCCACGATGGTCGGTGGTACGCCATGGACAAACCGTACGCAGATCAGGTCCGCGCAAGAACAAAGTCGATTTTCGACCAAGGGCCAGGGGTTGAGAATCTGCCCGACTGGCCTGCGGGCACATCAGAGGCTGAATACAACGAGATCCTTGCAAGCGAGCTAAACGGACTCTGCCTGGACCGGAAACTCATGCGCAGCAGTTTTCACAAGCACGGAATCGAGCCTTGCGACGTCCTGCTATCTGACGGTACTTATATTCACGTCAAGAGCATTGAGTCGTCTGCGCCCGCCAGCCATCTCCTAGCGCAGGCGCTCGTCTCGGTGGAGGTTCTGACATTCGACCAGTTAGCCCAGAAGGATTTTCGAGCAAAAGTGAAGGCCGGCGGATGGGACCCCTCCAAATTTTCACGAAAGCCGAAGAAAGTCGTTTTGCTCATCGCTCGGAAAGATAAGTCGATTGGACCTGATTCGCTCTTCACCTTTACGCAGGTGAATTTGGCGCGTCAAGTTTCACAACTTGGAGCCCAAGGAGTAGACGTATTCATCGCGCCAGTCGCGCGAATAAGCTAGGTCGGCGATGTGCTGCTTGCCGTCTCATATCCCTAGAGCTACGAGACAGCACAACGAGACAGATTGGCGCTCTTCACCCATCGACGTCCGATGCCAACCGCCGGTCAGCCCATGAACGGAAGTTGACGGCAATCTAGAATTTCACGTTGACGACCAATGTGTCTTGCAACAGTGTGCTTTTACTACTGGATAGGTCGACTGTCGACAAACACTGTTGCGAGACAACTGGAGGAGACCATGGCGAAACTGATCGGGTATGCGCGAGTTTCGACGAAGAACCAGACAACCGACCGGCAACAGGCCGACCTCCTCGCCGCCGGCGTGCGAAGGGACGACCTCTACATCGACCACGGCGTCAGCGGTGCACGGGTGAGCCGGCCCGAATTCGACAACGCGCTCGATGCGCTTTACGACGGCGACACCCTCGTTGTCACCACCCTTGATCGCATGGGCCGCTCGACTGCCAACATGCTCGCCCTTTCCGCGGAGCTCCGCACGCGAGGGGCAGCACTTCAAGTCCTCAACCTGGGCGGCGGGAATGTGGACACCGGCACCCCAATGGGAAGCATGGTCTTCACGGTAATGGCGGCGCTAGCCGAAATGGAACTCGCGATCAAACGAGAACGCATCACCGACAGCGTGAACAAACGCCGCGCTGCCGGTAAAGACCTCGGCGGGTGCCGGGCACGCTTCACCGATAGCCAGATCCAGAACGCCCGTCGACTCATCAACGCCGGCGAATCAGCAACCCAAGTCGCAAGGGACCTCAGTATGTCCCGGGCCACGCTCTACCGAAGATTGTCTGCGCTCGACGCGTAAATACCCAAGAGCTGCATCGGGGTCACAAACCGCGTCGGCCCGGTTTTAATCGTTTCTAGTTTCGACCGTGAGTTTTGAGCACGCCGGCGTCACGAGTTTCAGACAATGGCTCGCCGTGGTCAATTTCGGCTCAGTAACGATCGTTCCCGGCTGGATTAGAGCTCGAGTTCATTAGCTCATCCCTGCTTGGTGATTGATCAGCGCATCCTTTCGCCTACTATCGACTACAGGTAGAGTTAGCTGTGTGAGATTCTAGGCAAGGGTGGTATGTCTATGCGAGCGCTCGAGAAGCTGCCCTTGGGTGCGTTTAGTCAAAGCGAAGCGGCCCAGGCCGGGGTCGGCTCCCGCACGCTCTACCGCCTTCGTGACACTGGTCTTATCGAACAGCTGAGTCGAGGGCTCTACCGGCTCGCGACAGCGCCCGTTGCCGATCTTGACCTGCTGGAAATCGTGAAACGCAGACCTGACGCCACCCTGTGTCTGGCTAGCGCGCTCGCACACCACGGTCTCATCGACGCTATTCCGCCGCGCACGGAGATCGCAGTTCCACGAGGTCAATCCGTGCCGACGACGACGGCAGCGGTTCGATGGCACAGCTTCAACCGCGACACATTCCCGATCGGCCGCGAGGCGATGTCAATCACAGGTAGTGAAGAAATCATCGGCGTGTACTCAGCGGAGCGCTCCTTAGTCGATGTCTTCCGACTGCGAGGCACCGTGGGGTACGAGACGGGGATTGAGGCGTTGAAGGAATGGCTGAAACGAAAAAGCGCGCGACCGGCCGCGCTGCTCGAACTGGCGCGCACCATCCCCCGGGCGCTTGGACCGGTCAAGAACGCATTGGAGCACCTGGCATGACCGACGCTGTTCAGATCTATCACTCGTTGCAGACACTCGCTCGCCGCCAAGGCCGGGCAACGAGCGAACTGCACACACTGTACGTGCTCGAACGGTTCCTCAAACGGCTCACCCGAACGCCCTACCGAGACGACCTCGTACTCAAAGGCGGCGTGCTGCTCGCGGTATTCGCCTTGCGCCGGCCTACGAGAGACATCGACATGCAGGCCCTCGACGTCACGCTCGACGACGCCTATCTGCGCAAAGTCGTCGAGGCCGTCGCTGCCGTCGAAGCAGACGACGGCGTTGTCTTCGACGCCGAGACTGCTCGCGTGACCCCGATTAGAGATGAGGATGAGTACTCCGGTCTGCGCATCCGCCTCACCGCACATTTACATACGGCAAAGCTGTTCGTTCACATTGATGTGAGCACGGGCGACCCGATCTGGCCGGAACCGCAACTCGCCCTGCTGCCGGGACTGCTCGGCGACGACTTCATGATCGTTGGCTACCCGGTCGCAACGGTGATTGCAGAGAAAACAATCACGATGCTGCAGCGCGGTGCCAGCAGCACCCGATGGCGCGACTACGTCGACCTTCGCAACCTCGCCAGACGCTACCCATACCGGGCTGGTGATCTCGCGTCTGCGATCGCCGCAGTCGCAACCCACCGCGGAGTGCAACTCGCTTCCCTCAATGACGCAGTGCGCAGTTACGACGCAGACGCTGAGCGTAAGTGGGCTGCCTGGCGACGCAAGACAGACATCGAAGAACAGTCGCTTCCGCAACTTGACGATCAGCTCCGCGAAATCATCGCGTTCCTCGAACCAATCATGCTCGGAGAGCTCGCGCCCGAGATGCACTGGAACCCCGAAGGCCAGACTTGGGAACCCGGGGCTGAAGACCCCCTCGTCGAGTAACTTCCCACCGTCAAGATAACCCAAAAAGCCGGACCAACTCCGGTGAAGAAAATCGAAAATTGATCCCATCCAACGGCCGGCTATCGGCCGGACGCAACTAACCAAAACAAGAAATAGTTACACCGAACTATTGACAGACCCTCTCCTCGGAAATGCTTAGGCCGGGTTTGATTTTGAGAGGGCACACTGTCCGAGATTTCCGTGGCAGGTCATTGCGCGGGAATCAGTGCCAGGGCTACCAGCACCCCTGTGGTCGTCAGGCAGATCGCGAGCAGGCTTTCGAGGGGTAGGCGGATTGTGCGCTGGCGGCGTGCCGCACGGATCTCCGCCTCCAAGGCTTCGAAGCGTTCCAAGAGTGAATCACCCACGTCGACCTGCGCGTTGGCCCACGTGGCCGGGTTGTCGAACAGCTCGACGATGGCGTGCTGATCCGCCTGGTCGAGCACGACGGGGAGCGCCGAGAGCCAGGTTAGGAGGCCCGTCAGGTCCAGGACGGTGACCTGAGAAGGGATCGAAGTGAAGAGCATCTCCCGTGGCGCGACGAACACGACCGTCGGGTGTACCGGCGGCGATGACTGGTGCCGGTCCTGGAGCAGAGTGTTGATGTACTCCGCTTCGAACTCGGAGTGACGCAGGTACGGAACAGGCTGGCCGTCCACGGAGATCTCGTCGTGGGTGACCACGATGGGCGCGTCGCGGTGGTGTTTCGTATTGATGGTGACGATTCCGCCCGGGCCGATCAGGACATGGTCGATGTCCCAACCTTCCAGACCGAGCGGGAGCGAGTGGAAGACCGCCCAGTCAGAGGACAGTGCCTTCAGCCAGGCGCCGACGGCTATTTCACCCAGGGCCCCCTGGTACAGCCCTTCGCAGTTGCGACCGAGGGGCGAGCGCCCCAGAAGGCGTTCCCACCGGGTCCGCGGTGGCGTGCTGCCCTGCAATCGAAGGAGCCTATCGACAATGGATTGGGCGGCACGCCGCTTCCGCGTCCCGTCGCCGCTCAGAGTAACCACGCTGCTCCTTGATTCATTGATGACCGCGGATTGCGGTCCTACCTGCGGATGGTGACGTTCTGCCACCCGGTCCCCCGGTCACTGGTGCGCGTTCTAACACGTTCTTGAATAAGGCGTGCGTACCTGGAGGGGTGCGGGCGGTGCCCGGTGGCTCGGGATCTAGCGAGGCTCTGGTGAGGTGTTATCCCGTTGCACTTGCCAGGCCTGGGTGAGCTCGTCGGCGGGGACGGGGCGGCCGAGGAAGTACCCTTGGGCCAGATCGCAGCCGAGGTGCCGAAGACGTTCGAGCTGTTCAGCTGTCTCGACGCCCTCCGCGACACAAATCATACCGAATTCGTGTGCCAGGCCGATCACCGCCGCGACGAGGGCGGCGTCCCGGGGGTTGGTCGTGAGGCCGGCGACGAAGGACCGATCCACCTTAAGCTCCTTCGCGGGGAGGTAGCGCAGGTAGGCGAGGGAGGAGTAACCAGTGCCGAAGTCGTCGATGGACAGGGAGGCTCCGGCCTCGGCGAGAGCGGTGACCGTCTTCTGCATCCGCGATCGATCCTCGATGAGCGCCGTTTCGGTCATCTCAAGCGTCAGGTGGGAGGCCTCTAGGTGATGTTCGGCGAGTGCTCGCTTAATGGTGTCGACCAGCGTTGGGTCCGATAACTGCACGGGAGATAGATTGACGGAAACGTGAAAGTCGGCCGGGACGCTGCCGGAGCGCGTCCAGACGCTGAGCTGGCGCAGGGCCTCGTCTAACACCCAAGCGCCAAGCGGCACGATCAGGCCGGTGCGTTCGGCAACCGGTATGAATTCGTCGGGTGGGACCATGCCGTGCTCCGGCCGGATCCACCTGACTAGCGCTTCGACCCCTTTGAGGGATCCGTCGGCGATGTTGTGAATAGGTTGGTAGAAAAGGACGAATTCGTCGCGTTCGAGAGCTCTTCGGAGTGCCTGCTCGACGTCCAGTCGCCGTGATGCCGTGTGGTCAATACTGCTCTCGTACAGGGCGACCTGGTTCCCTCCCCGGTCTCTTGCCAGTTGCAACGCCGTATCAGCTTCCCCAAGCACATCCACTGGACGCTTGTCGTCCTGGCCCGAAGTCGCGATCGCGATGCCCACAGAGACGGTGATGCGTAAAACGTCACCATTGTCTTCATTGACGTCGAGGGGCTGCTGGAAGGCGTGAACGATTCGCTCCGCGACCGTGCGGGCACCCCTCTCGTCAGTCTTTTCACAGAGAATCAGGAATTCATCGCCACCCCATCTCGCGACCACGTCCTCACTCCGAATCAAGGCCTTGATTTGTTGTGCCGCCCGCATCAGGAGCCTGTCGCCGGTGTCGTCCTCAAAGGAACGACTGATGACTTTGAAATGGTCAAGCCCGAGGAACAGAAGCGACACGGAGGCGCCCTGTATTTCTAACGCGTTTCGGGCACGGTCCCTCAGATAGAACGGGTTGGGCAGCCCGGTCAGCGCGTCGTCGAGTCCAAGGACCTCCAATTCGGACTCGATCAGGCACGTCTGGTCACGCACGGACAGCTCAGCGTTCACGGTTCATCTCCTTTCAGCGGAGGTTAGAGTGCGGGCACCGCGCCGCAATTCGGTTTTGTTTTCCCTCTCTTGCTGGGTCCAAAAGAAGGCCGTTCCGTCCACCTCACGGCTGAGCCAGAGCCCCGAAACTACCCGTCCCGAAGTGTCAAGGGGATCAACGAGCACGACAGGTAGTTGGCCATTCCGGTTCAAGCACACGCGTACCGTGTTGATTACAGAGGAATCCGCACTGTACAGCGAGACTATGACTGCACTGTCGTTCTTCATCTTGCTCCTTCAAGTTTCGTTCTGGGGCGCAGTCCTCGGAGGAGGGCTTCTCCCGTGTTCAGCTATGCAGGGGACTTAGATCTGCGATGGCGCGACCGCGTGGCCTCGGACGAGCCGGTGTGTTCAAAGTTGGAGGCGGTGCGATCTAGCTGGGCTAATGCACGCCGGGCCCGTCGAACGAACCGAGCCGCCCGCCATGCCCCGAAGAAAACGACGAGGAGGGCGAGGACGCCGATTCCGAAGGGGACCCAGGGCGCGTAGATAAGCGTGGTGCCGGTGTAGGCGTTCCCTGCCTCGGACCTGATCGTCGCGTCGGCGTTCCCTACGTGGACGAGTGGTGCTTGGACGAGGCGCGCGTGCAAGGTCAGGCTGGCGCCGGGTAACAGGCTCTCGGGGGCCTCAAAGTCGAGGTGCGCCTTCGCTGTTGGCCACCCGGCCAGGTCAAGAACGGCCGTTGGGTGCAGGATGGTGTTGCCGGTGTTATGTACGGGCAGGGTGAACGTGACCGCATCGCCGGCTTGTTCCCATGCCAGGGCTCCGTGGGTGAGGGCCTTGACGGTCTTTCCGGCCACGTTGACGTAGATGCGGACACCTTGGCGTTGGATGACGTCGAGACGGACGGCAGTCGTGCCGATCGTGGAGGTTGTTCCTTCTACGGGCGGGCTCTGGATGATCAAGCCGCCGGCATAGTCTCCGGGCGGCGTTGCCTGCGGGACACTGAGTCGAAACGCAACTTTCACGTTGGATTGCGCCGGAACAATGACCTGTCCAGCCTCAAGAGTGACCCAGGATCCGACACCAGACAGGTCCGCCGTTTCCGGACCGAACGCGAAGGTTCCCTGAGCGCTGTTCTCGGCGTCGACCGGGTAGGTGAGCAGCGTCACCGGGGCGTCCGTGTAATTGCTCACGATTGCCACGTTCTCGATGGCGGCGCCCGGTGCGAGCGAGATGTGAAAGAAGTCAGATTCGTTGGCCGGTTTGATCCCCACGGTGCCGTTATCGACTGCTAGCGCTGGGGCTGCTGCGCCGAAAATGCCCAGGCCGACCGCAATCAAAATGGAGACTGCGCCAAGCCGGCGTCGCAAGTGTGCGTGCATCAACATCAATTCCTTGAAAAAGGCTCACCGCTACTGATGGTGAGTTCGAAGTGTAAGAACGGGAAACTCCATGTGCGTGGGCGCAATCGCACCACGCCCAGTTGGGGACTAACGGGTCGCCGTCGTTGACACGCAGGAGTCAACGACGGCGACCCGAGCATGAATGGCCTAGCCCAGGGTGTACGTGATTGTGGAAATGTAGGGCTTCAGAGTGCTCGACCCCACAGCATCCGTGTAGTTGGACCGGTAGGTTTTTGCGGGGATCGCCAGGGTGAACGAGGGCGTCAAGGTGTACGTTCCCTTGTGGTCGATGGTCGCAGACACCAACGTCTGAGCGGCTCCGGACATCGCCAGAGGGTCAGCGGTGATTCCCGTCGCAGAGTCCGATCCGGTCGCGGCAGTGACCGTACCGGGGGTGATGGCCAGGCTACCGACGGGAATCGTGCGGGCAACGGTTTCCACTGTTCCCGCGGCGCTTGTGGGAGCGGTGGCCGTGACGGTGAGGGCCCAGACCGCACCGGTTCCGCGGGCGTCGATGAGGCTCCACTCAGACGAGGTGCCGGTCGCCGTCTTGGTGTTGGAACCGTCGAGGGTCACCCCGGTCAGCGTGGCCCCCGCGACGGTTGAGCTCAAGGCCCCACCGGTGACCGTGGACGTGGTGTCCACGGTGGCGGCCATCGCGGGAGAAAGCCCTGCAGCGAGCATGACGGCCGCAGCGGCGAACACGCCGACGGTCTTGGTAGTTTTGCGCATGAAAATACTCCTTGTGAGTTGGTGCGTTTGTTTGCGCGTGGGCGTGGTTCGCTGGACGGCACGGAAGCATGTCCAGCGGGTAGCCGCGAAACGCTGTGGGGCGCAAGCGAACCGAATGAAGTGGCTCAACTGCAACCCGAGCACGAGAAGGAGAATGACCTAGCCCGTCGCGACTCACGCCCCTCGGAGGGCGGAGACAGTCAGAAAGTCATTGGCCCTGGGGAGCTCGTGTGCTGCCTGGCCTCAGATTTCAATCTGAGGTGAACGCGTGGGTTCACCGGTGCAACAGGCCCCACAAAGTGAATACTCATGTGACAAGATCCTTACCATTCGACGGGCCGGCTAACCCGAAGGTCCCGTGCCTTTGCGACCCCGCCTTACGACGAGTGTGCCTTTTGCTAATGACGATTAAGAACCCGTCATGCCGAGGGCCGACAGCCTTCAACACCTTGAACCTACAACGGGGCAGTACAGTTGCGCCACCACCTCAGGTCCCCCAAAACGGGGACCTCGACTCTCATCGCCTCGGGATCGAATCCGACGGTCAGCGCTCGTCGAAATGTGGACCAGCAGTGCTGCTGCTTCCGGCCGAGAATCCAACCCTCGTTGACACCCCCATGCGACCCCCACAGGGGCATTCAACAAGGACCAGGAGTCCGAGCTGACCGAGCCATTGGAGAGATCGGTTGCGGCCGCTTCGGCGTCCCTCCGACAGGTCAACCTCAAATATCAACGCCGGCAAGGAGGCTGCCGAGGTTTGCACTTGCGCACGTGGACACCAGGCCGAACCTCGATCATCATTTCAGGGGTCCGTTGGTGACAACACTGACGCGATATCAGACAACGATACGAACTGATCTAAGGCGGTGTTGCGCGGATGGTGCGGCGTGGCTTCGCCCGGATCGACGGCGTCGAATTGTTGTCTTCGATCGATCTGCAGGAGTGCGGGGTGAAAGATTTCGACTTGGCCCTTTCCGTGCGCTTTGGCGGCATACATCGCGATGTCGGCCTGGTGCACGAGTTCCTTGAGGGCAGTTCCGGTTGTGACCGTGGTGATTCCTATGCTCGCGCCGATGCTGACGTAATGTTCATCCAGCACAAGGGGCGCCGCGAGCTCAACTACGAGACGCTCGGCGAGGGCAACCGCGTCCTTGCCCGTCGTCTCGCGTACGAGAACAGCGAATTCGTCCCCGCCCAAGCGTGCGCAGAGATCTCCGGAGCGGATCCCGTATCGGAGCCGAGATGCCACCTCGATCAGGAGGTCGTCTCCCACACGGTGCCCCCGGCCGTCGTTGATGTCCTTGAAGTCGTCCAAGTCGATGAACATCAGGTGCAGGCTATCGGGCCGGATCGGTTCGTCGAGAATTCCGGACAGTTGTCTGGTGAATGAAGCACGATTGTCCAGGCCGGTCAGGGCGTCTATGCGGGCCTGCATCGCGAGCTCACGATGGGCGTTGCTGTTCCTTAAGGCCAGGACGATCTGGGTGATCAGAGTGCGGATGGAAAGGATCGCCTCGTCCGGGATCGATTTCGGCGCTCCCACGAGTAGCCAGCCGTCCTCCGTGTTCGCGGTTAGATTCATACATTCCCACATCAGCGGGGTGCCCACAGCCCGGTTCAGTGGCGTTGGATCGGCAATGCGCGCGTCCCCGCCGAATCCGGCCAGCAAGTCGGCTGGAAACGTCTCCGGGAAATGAATGAAGTCTCCGGCCGCACCGTCCGCTGTAAAAACGTATCCATCACGTCTGAGCTGAATGACCCGCAATCCCGGCGTCGTGACACAGAACTCGGTCAACGTCGCCCATGCCACCTCGAGGATCTCCGTCTTCCCGCTCGCACCGAGCAGCAACGATCCCGTCGCGGCCAGTGTCCGGTCACGATCTACACCTTGCCTCTGACTCCAAGGGACTGGCCGTGTTTTCGCGCAATCATGATCGTGAGAAACATGATGGGCACGATACCGAGAAAGGACGCGAATTCCGGCATCGATGCATCGAAGTGAAATGACCGCCACACTACCAACAGCGAACCCAGCGAGACCGCATACAGCACGCCGCGAGCCACGGCTTGGCCGCCTGTGCCATACATCGAACGGAACCAGAGCGAACCGAACACGACGAGTACAATCGCCCGATGGTCCGGGCAGACGACGGCCAACCCCAGAATCCCGGATATTTCCACAAGATCGTGCAGGATCGTTACGTTGCGCCGCCGATAGCCAGAAATCCAGGACACCGCCACCGCCAGGGCCGCTCCGATACCCAACAGCAGCAAACCGCCCCTCGCCGTGGTCACTATTCCGGGCAGGAGCAGCGTCAACGACACCAATGCCACCCACAGGAAAAGCCACCGCGTGGCCTCAACGATGCCGACCGGCTCTTGGGACAGAGACTTCCAACCTCGAACCCACGGAGCATCCGCTACCACAACGTCCATGTGTGCCCGATCCTTTATCCGGTAGACCGGCTTACCCCCGAGGGTCCCGTTTCTTTGCGACCCCGCCTCACGACGAATGTGCCTTTTTCGCTGAAATCAAAAGCCAGCCTGGACTTTTACCGTAACGGACATCCACGGCCGTGTCCCCACAAGAGAGGACCCCAATTAAGGGGGTGCTCTGATCCGTGTCCGTGCACTCGAGAACGCCGAGTTGGCGCTCGGTTTGAGGGCGCCGCCGACAGCAGATCGGCACCATACTGAATTACGGTCCCGGCGCTCGACGATGTCGTCGCTCACAACTGGTGATAAAAGGCTTGTTTGGAGAAGCTCAATACCCGGCAGGTCACCGTGACGGGGACACCGTCGACGGCCAGTTCAAGGACCAGCGGTACATCATTTTGGGGTTGACATCCCAGGAGAGATACGCGACCGCGCGGCGCATGACCTCGGCTTCCTGCTCCAGCAGGCCGATCCGTTTCCTCGCATCCCGCAGCTCAGCCGACTCCTTCTCCGTCACGCCGGGCTTCACGCCGTCCTCGACGTCGGCTTTCTTCAGCCAGTTCGCAACGCAGGACCCGGGGATGCCGAAGTCGTTCGCGATCTGGTTCAGCGGGGCTTCGTGCTTTCCGGGCGACGGCGACAACATCGCGCCGGAACTCGCCTGGGTGGGGCTTGGGCATGGTGACATCTTTCCAGCGGAGACGAATCTTCACAGGTCAGGTGACGTGCCCCACAGTTTGGTTACCCGAAACGGTGTGAAGATCGGGCTCTCGTTGAGAGGCTTCTTCCATGCCACGACCATTCCCTGTCGAGTTTGCGGAGGCGAGCGGTCGCGCTCGTTCGGGCCGGTAAACCGATCACCACTGCCGCTGTCGAACTCGACGCTCAACAGCTACTCGCAACTCTCGCTCGCTTTGGCAATTCCGGCGTGCGGGTGAGAAGCATAGTTGCGAGACTGCAGAGGATACGGTCGAGGAGACGCTGTGCTCTCTCAGCGAGGCGGCTTGCATCTCTAGAGTTGTGCGACAAGAGTGACGTTCCAGAGTCGCGGATCGCGGCCGCAGCTTTGTCGCGGCCTGGCTGGATCTCATGTAATTGTGGTCAGGACACCGCCGTCTGCACGTATGGCGGCGCCATTCGTAGCGGAGGAGAGGGGACTCGCGAGGTAAAGAACGAGGTTGGCAATCTCTCGGGGTTCGATGAACCGCTGCAGAAGAGATGTCTGGTTTCCCGCAATGATGGCAGCCTTCAACTGGTCTGTAGGCATACCCTGAGCCTTCGAAATCTGATCGATGACCTCAGCGACTCCGTCAGAGTACGTCGGTCCGCCGAGGATAGTGTTCACCGTCACTTCGGTTCCTCGAGTGAGCTTGGACAGCCCGTTGCTCACCGCCATCATCCCGGCCTTTGTCATGCCGTAATGCACCATATCGGCCGGAATATTCACTCCCGATTCGCTCCCTATAAATATGATCCGGCCCCATTTCCTGGCAAGCATGCCGGTCAGAATGTGCCGCGAGAGGCGCACTCCGCTCATGACGTTCACATCGAAATAACGATGCCAGTCATCGTCAGAGATATCGCCGAAGGGTGTGACCCCAAACAGGCCGACATTGTTCACCAAGATGTCCAGGTCCCCGAGGGATCCGAGTAGCCGAGACACTTCGTCCGGGCGTTCAAAATCCGCGGCAATTCCAGAAACCTGGGCGCCGGGAACTTCAGTGCTCAGGCTTTGCACCGCGGCCTGGACCTTGTCCTCGTGACGTCCGTTGATTATGACCGACGCCCCCTCGACGAGCAGCGCCTTCGCGATAGCGAATCCGATCCCTTGTGTCGAACCGCTCACAAAGGCGCGCTTTTCTCGCAACTTCAAATCCATGACGCTCCATTCACTTGTTCAGTCAAGTAAAAAGCTAACACGTTGACTTGCTGAGTCAAGTCACTTTGAGTAGTCTGCTGTCATGCCAGACCACAACGCGCCTGCAGCTCTCGGTGGCGACGACCTCGAAACCTGGTCCGCTCTGGCGACCGTGCTGGAATGGCTACCTGCTGCACTCGACGCGGAACTGCTTCGCGACTCCGACGTGACGCACTTCGAGTATGGGATCCTGTTCGCGCTGGCCAACGCTTCCGATCTCACGCTGCGCATGAGCGTGCTTGCCGGCTATGCAAACAGCTCGCTATCCAGGCTGTCCCGAGCGATACAGCGGCTAGAGACGCGTGGGTGGGTGCAACGAGAACCCGACCCTGATGATGGGCGATACACGTTGGCCACCCTCACCAACCGGGGACGAGAAAAGTTCCACCAAGCCAGCCCCGGCCATGTTGCCACGGTTAATCGTCTTGTGCTCGACCCACTGACGCAGTCGCAGAGGAGGCTACTCCGGGACATCAGTCGTCGCATTCTGCGGGCAATTCGGGAAGAAAAGGGGTGGCAGCCACCGCTCAGCAGTAATTAGGGCGAACGCCGCCCTCAACGAGTTCGATTCGCGGCCTGAAAGGCCTATCCCCGGACTCGGACTATCCAGCCGACAAATTCACCGTGGCATGAACTGACGCGAGCAACCAAGATTCAAAAACGTCGCGCTGAGCGTTCCGCTAACGGGCGCTCAACCCATGCTCGACATGTGTCATCTATACGTCCGATTACGTGACAAGGCGATCGCCATCTCAACGGACTCAAAAATTGTCACACATGTGAGTCGCACCGGTAAGTGGCGGCAATTTCACAGCGCTATTTGGCGCCTGTCGACTCGACCGCTGGATTCAACGATCACGACCTGAACTGAGACCAAGCCGGAGGGCAGAACGGGCCCTCCGCCGGATCAGCGTTGACCCGGCTCCCTCTCGTAGACGGCGATGACGGAGCGATTGGTTTCATGCGGAGGGCCTTCTACGTATCCCAAGGGCAGCAGCACTGTTTCCGCGTCGGTAACCGAGGTGCCCGCCATGACGACCCAGATTCGGTCCACCCCCGCTAATTCCGGCCCCATGTCTTCCCACGCAGTTGTCGTATCCGAGAATGTCCCGGTCACCGTGAACGGAGCAATGAAGGCAATATCGATGACGCCCGCAAACTGGTGCGGGTAAGCGTAGAGCGCCTGCCGCGGTCGTAGGGTGACGCTGCCGGAGTCTTGGAGGTAGATCGCGTCGCCGGGCGAGGCATGGGAGTGAATGTAGTCGGCGATTTGCGCGAGATCGCTGCCGCCGTTCTTGGCGACGGGTCCACGTTGAGCAAGATAGGTCGGAACGCCGGCCACGGCCACCGCACCGACGAGTAGCCACGTCACACTGTTCCGCGGTGTCCGGGTGAAGGCTAGTGCGAGGAGGATCGCCATGCCGGGCACGGTGAACGACAGATAGCGGGCGGTATAGAGCGGGCCGATGGCTACGTCCGCGACGAAAAGCAGCACCAGCGGCACGACGACCCACGCCGCGGCCAGCCGAAAGGGCCCGGCTGGTACGGATCGCCGTCGCACCACCAAGATGACAACGGCGATCCAGGCGATCGCCGCGACCGGCCAGGAACTGTCGAATGCGGGCTCGACCAGGATCGTCCACGCATTGACGACGGGCTGATCGGATAGCCACGCGATCTGCTCCTTCTGCTGCACGCTGACAACCAAGATCGGAAGACACGCTGCCACCGCGGCGACCGCCGCGATCACCCACCGGACGAGAACCCCGCGGGTGTGATGGCTCAGCAGAAGGACGAGCGCATGGACGGCGAGCAGGAGCACGGAGTACAAGAACAGGTACGTTCCGGCCACCACGGTCAGCGTGTAAACAATCCACCAGGGCCACGATCGTCTGCGAGCCGCAAGCAGGAGCATCAGGGTGGCCCAGACGGCCACGGCCGCGCTCAGTGCGAACGAGCGAGCCTCGATGCCCATATAGGTCGTGCGGGGAAGGATCGCAAAAATGATCCCTGCCACGATGCCGATGCGCAGACCACCGATGGACCTGACGAGAACGACCAGTCCAGCCGCACCGGCACCAACCGCCAGCGCGGACAGAGACCGCGTCGACAACTCGGACTCACCAAACACGCCGACCCACAGCTTCATGACTGAGTAGTAACCAGTGTGAACTGCGTCCTTATGCCCGACGAACGCGAACAGTTCCGGCCAGCTCAACCGAGACGCACGAAGCGTCGCTACCTCGTCACTCCAATACGACGGAATCCATGAGCCAAGAATGGAGATGACCGAGGCCAAGATCCCCACCACAATGGCCCAGCGCGATACCAGCCACGGGGTCGCAAAGCTCCTGGCGACGTTTTGGTACGTGCCCTCAATCAAGACTGAAACTGCGCGCACGAAACTCCTCCGCTCAGGGCTGAGCCTATTGCCACCCTTGAGGGTCGATGACGCCTGTCCATGAACGACCGTCCACGAGACAGATGCGGCAGTCAATTCAAGAATCCGCGTGTTGTGTTCCACGGCTCGTGTCCGAGACCTATGTACTGTCAGGCACGTCAGAGGTACAGTTCTGTTATGGCATCTGTCGGCTACGCCCGAGTCTCCACCCGAGAGCAGAATCTCGACGCGCAAACCGACGCTCTCGAGGCGGCTGCCTGCGAGAAGGTGTTCGTCGAGCATGCCTCCGGAGTCCTCGCGAAACGGCCGGCCCTAGATGATGCCCTCGACTATCTCCGCGACGGCGACACCCTTGTCGTGACGAAACTTGACCGACTTGGCCGATCCGTCCGAAACCTGAAAGAGGTGGCCGACGGACTCGAGCGACGCGGCGTCGGCCTGAAAGCACTCTCTCAAGGGATCGATACGACCACCCCGGGTGGGCGGCTGTTCTTCCACATGCTCGCCGCGATCGCGGAGTTCGAGCACGACCTCATCGTCGAACGGACTAAAGATGGCCTGGCTGCCGCGCGCGCACGTGGCCGAAAGGGAGGGGGTCGTTCGAAGATGACGGCGACGAAGGCGCGGCAGGCACGGACGATGTACGACGAGAAGACGTATACGGTGCAGCAGATTGCCGAGACCTTCGGGGTCTCCCGCGGGACTATTTATCGTCACCTTGGCGAAGACGTCAGCCCTGCATAGGTCGTGACCCTCGATGGCGCAGAGAACAGCCGAGATGAAACTCGCACTTCTGCGTCAACACGACGGCGGCGTTCCCTGGGCCCGGATCGCTGCCGAGTCCGGAGTGCCGGTCCGCACTCTCACCCGTTGGTCGACCAGGTACCGGGCTGATCCGAGCTCGCGCGCTCTGGAACGTCCCCGCCGAGGCGACCGAGGTACACGAAGGATTGCCCCCGAGCTGGTGGAGGTCGTGGAAGCTCTCGCCTTGCGTCGGCCGGAGCCGACGGCGGCGTTCATCCATCGCCGTGTCGGTGACATCGCCCACGACCGGGGACTTGCGGCGCCGAGCTACACCACCGTCCGAACGATCATGGCCGGACTTGACCCGGGCCTTCGCACCCTCGCCCAGCACGGGGATGCCGCCTACAGGGACCGGTTCGAGTTGGTGTTCCGCCGAAACGCGAGCCGCCCGAATGAGCAGTGGCAGGTCGACCACACTCTCCTCGATGTCGCCGTGCTCGACACGAGCGGAGTGCCTGTCCGGCCCTGGCTGACGATCGTCCTCGACGACTACTCGCGAGCCATCGCGGGCTACACGGTTTTCACCGGCGCCCCAACCGCCGAGCAAACGGCCCTGGCGTTGCATCAAGCCGTCAATCGGAAACTCAACCCTGCCTGGCCGATCTCGGGATTGCCCGACATTCTCTACAGCGATCACGGTTCCGACTTCACCTCCGCACGCCTGGAACGCGTCTGCCTGGACACCCACATCCAGCTCATCCACTCCCGAGTCGGCATTCCCCAGGGCCGCGGGAAGATCGAACGATTCTACGGCACCGTCACCACCGAGCTCCTTCCGCACCTGCCCGGGCATATCCCGCACGGAACCAATGGCACCTCTATTACCCCTGCCACCCTGCCCCTCCGGCAGTTCGACGAGATCCTCGAACGATTCATCGTCGACGACTACAACCATCGTCCGCACTCTGAAACCCGCGAAGCGCCCTCGAGGCGGTGGGGGGGCGACAGGGTTCATCCCGCGGAGCCCCGCACACCCCGAGGACCTTGATTTGCTCCTCCTTACTGCCGCGGCAACAAGGAAGGTCCAACGCGATGGCATCCAGTTCGCCTCCACCCGGTACGTCTCACCTGTCCTCGCTGCGTACGTTGGGGAACAGGTCACCGTCCGCTTCAACCCACGCGAGGTCGGTGAGATACGCGTCTATTTCGACGACACTTTCCTCTGTCGAGCCATCGCGCCCGAGTTGGCCTCAGAGTCCGTCTCACTCCAGGAGCTGCAAGCCGTTCGCGCCACGCGGCGGCGCGAGCTGAAACAGCAGCTCCGGCAACGCCAGAGCCTTGCCGACGCTCTCCCCGGCGACACCCGATACGCGCCCGCCGACACCGACACCGACGCCGACACACACGCCGACACCGACCCGGTCCTGCCACCACCACCCGCCCCACAGAAAGGATTGCGTCTGTATGCCACCGACTGACCCCGGCCGCAGCCTCCTCGGCAAGAACGACGACGGTCGAAGATTCCTCCTCGAACGATCCGGCGAGGTCAACACCACCCCCGTCCCCAAGACTGGAATGGCGGCGTTCCAAACAACACGGGAGCACCGCAGGTTCACCGAGTTCGCGGACACCGTTCGCGCCCACCGCTACATCGGCCTCTGCTGGGGGCCACCCGGCGTGGGAAAAACCTTGTCGGCCCGGCACTACGCCGGCACCGACGACTGGGAGCAATGGCAAACCATCTTTGAAGACGACTTCGGCCCAGTACCTCCGCGGGTTCTCGAAGCACACACTGCCTTCTTCACCCCCAGCGTCGCCGCGACGATCCGAGAAATCGACCGCGGCCTGCCCACCGCCTGCCAACGAGTCTCGTTCGCCATCGATTACCACGAGCACGGCCTCGTCGACCCTTACGTCTATACCCAGTCCCGCTCCAGTGGGCGCACCGAACTGCTCATAATCGACGAAGCCGACCGCCTCAAAACAACAGGCCTCGAGCAAGTTCGCGACTACTTCGACCGACACAACATGGGCGTCATCCTGATCGGCATGCCCGGCATCGAGAAACGCTTCGCCCGCTACCCGCAGCTCTACAGCCGCATCGGATTCGCACACGAATACAAACCACTCACCCCCGACGAACTCACCGCCGTGCTCAACAATCGCCTCCCGGCAGGAAATGTGGCAGATGATGGCGGCATCGGCCACGCCACCGCCATCGCCACAATTGTCCGAATGACCGGTGGGAACTTCCGCCTCGTCGACCGCCTCGTCACGCAGATCGAACGAATCCAGAAGCTCAACAAGCTCGACGGGCTCACCCCGGAAGTTGTCGACGCCGCCCGCCAAGCCCTACTCATCGGCCACTAAGCGGCGCCGGAATCGGGCCACTTATCTCTGCGGCTCACAAGATTGGCAGAATCGCACGACGCGGCGAGTCTCATAACTACGTCGCATAACCTCCTGCTTGAATTGCAGTACTCACCGTTGGTTATGAGACACCCAGGAGCAGAGTGACGAAGCTGATCGGCTACGCGCGCGTATCGACGCGCCAGCAATCCACCGACCGGCAACAGGCCGACATCCTGGCCGCGGGTGTCCGGCGCGACGACCTCTACGTCGACCATGGGGTCTCTGGCGCTCGAGCATCGCGGCCTCACTTCGATCGCGCGCTGGACGCTCTCGAGGACGGCGACACTCTCGTCATCACGACTCTGGACCGGCTAGGACGATCGACGCAGAACATGCTCGCCTTCGCCGAAGAGCTCCGCAGCCGCGGTGCCGGCCTCCGGGTGCTGAACCTGGGCGGCGGCGACGTCGACACAGCGACACCGATGGGATCCATGCTGTTCACGATCATGGCGGCGCTCGGACAGATGGAACATGAAATCAAGCGAGAGCGCGTGGTCGACTCGATCACCAAGCGCCGCAACGCCGGCAAGGATCTAGGCGGCCGCCCGCGGCTCATCACCGACAGCCAAATTCGCAACGCTAGCCGACTCGTAGAAGGTGGACAAACGGCGGCCCAAGTCGCGCGCAACCTCGGAATGTCTCGAGCTACCTACTACCGCCGATCACGCGTTCTGGGACCACACCCGGAGCCTTCTTCTGGCGAGACTCTCGTGAGCGACGGCGCCAACTAGCGATCACAGAAGGCCGCCAAAGAACGCCAAAAGTCACATGTCCGACGTCCCGAGTATTGTTCGCGGCATGGAACTTGTAGACGGATTGCCCCCGAGCGTGGCCAGTATTGCCGCGTTCCTGGCCACTAAAGCCAAGGCGTACGACAATCACCTGAAGTGGAACGAGCAGGCGATGTTCAAAGCTGACCTGATGAACCTGCGGCACCGTTGGCGGTCGGTTGATTCGGTCGCGTTCAGATCCAAGTGCCTCGCGGAGGGTATGCGAGGTGAGGATGTCGGGTTACTGGTCGGCTGGCTCGAGAAGGCCCAAGCTGGGCGGAGGCTCGTGCCGTCGAAGTCCTACCGCACGTTCCGCTTCAATCCACCGCCCGAGGAAACCGCGTTTCCCTCCTACAACAACGACAGGTGGTGACTCGCTAAGGGTTAGCCGATCTGTCCAAATAGGCAATGTGCCCCGATGAATGGTGCTCGGTGCTAGGCGGACGAATGTCCGGCAAAGGATGCTCAGTGAGACCAGGCCATCGAGTCTCAACTTCGTTCTGCAGCCACTCAGAAGCACCCAAATCCCCACCATCGACAGTTTGTGCAACCTCACCAGGGCCCCTGGCCGGAAGAACGTCGCGGCCGTTCATGGTGAGGTAGGGCTGAGCCACGCCCGACCTAGTGTCAGTCTGGGAACCCCAAGCAATCACGTCTCCACAGTGTCTGTCCACATAATCCTGTATCGCCGAAGGCCCAGACATCCCGTCGTGGCGCCGTCCATTGCCTAAGAACTCCTCTATACGAGGTCGTACCTCAGGCGAGAAGTCGACTACAGAGATCGGAACCTTACCAATCGAGTTTGATACGAAATGCCGTGCACCGAGATCGCTTGGGGGAAACGAATATCCCATCACGGTAAGCCGTTCTGCGCTTCTCATCGCCGTTGCTGCTTGAGCCCATTGCGCTCGGAGGGACAGGTTCGAATAGAACGCACTTTTCGTCACAGTTGGCGGGATAACCAATGGTTTCAAATCACTGAAGAGCGAGGTGTACCTGGGTCCAAGGTCGCCCCTGGTCATGACGTCCGGCCACCAGCGGAGCCCCGTGCGTGTCTCGACGATCCGTTCGTTGACCGGTGCTCGATCGCCGGCGTAATACCAGTTGATAGAGCCGTGAAGCTTATAGAGACGCAATAAGGAAATATCGGGAGTCGACGCGCCGAACATCAAATGTGAGCTTGGAGGCAATCTTTCAGTCAGGGGTATCGCATAAACGTCCGACCACGCTGCAACTGAGAGCTGTGAAAGCATCCGCTCAATAAGGAGGTCGTAATTGAACGTCACCACGTGCGCCTGAGTCCGACACCAAAACCAGACGAGCCGGAGAAGCCAAATTGGATACGGGTTCTCAAGCACCTGCTTCTCGGCGGCGTCGATGCTGGCGTGAACAGAGAGGCTCGCATCCTCAAAGAGGGCACGGTTCCGCATGTTGTCCTGATCGCTTAGCCAAGGCTGATCTATAGAAAGATAGGACATCCACTGCTCAAGATCCTGATTGAAAGGGTCCAAGTTGCCGGCTGGCACATTAAGACTCTTCAAGACGGTCGACTGCAACTCGCGGAGTGTGGGCATGTGTGCACTCACCGCCTTGGAAAAACCGGCGCCCAGGATAAAGACTTCGGATCCGAATTTGGAATGGGCATCTTCGTCTGGCACAGAATGAGGCTACTGCCGATCACCCTGCGGCCCCTGCCGCTGGTCCCAAGCGCGACGTAATAGGAATCAGTTTCGTCACCTGTCGTGCCGGTTCTGAGAGTTCAGGTTGTGACCGTCAGGAAATGCAGAGCAGTATCCCAAACTGACGCAAGAACAAAGAGCTACCTGACGCCCAGGTTGGGTGTACCCCAAGTGGACGAAAGCGTCGCGCACCCGAGTTGCCCCCGTCCGCCGCAAGCGAGCTGGGCCACTGAACTGCTCCTAACGATCGCTTTCCGGGAGGGGCAGCAGCAGCAAGCCAGCCCTATGCGGCCTTCCTCCCTCGTGGACGTGGCGTACGGTTCGAAGATGAAGCTTGAAATATCTACAAGTCCCCGTGTCACATGGGTATGGGCACAAGACCCGGCAGAGGCCGGAAGTCTTCGCGAGATCCTAACCGCCGCCCACTGCAGCTACTCAGACGCCACCGGCAAGAATGCCGAATCGCGGATTCTTGATCTTGATATCGGAATCGTCGCGGCAGAGGGCCTCACCGCTCTCAAGGCGGCTGGCTACTCTTTCCAATGGCACTCCACACAGCACGAACTTAATCGTCAGCCCACCTTGTTCGGCCTGACGATCGAACAAGTCTGACCGCAGAAGTGCAGTGGTGGTGGCTCTGCCACATGAAGCCCCTGCATCCAAGACAACGGAGATCGGAAATGCAGGCCGTGCGGGCCTTGGGTCTCCAGGCTGCTGAGGTCTACTGAATCAGCCAGCGGGGCTATGGTGCCGACAAAGAACCAGACCCGGTGACCGCTCCCCCGAATTGCGAGCTTTGCCTACTGCCAATGCGGGCCGAAGGAACACCCGAGAGCCCGTTCTGGCGGTGCCCGGTGTGTGTGACTTGGTGAGCCTGGTCTAACCGCCGACTGTCGATACGCGGCGGATAATGGGGAATGAATTGGGACATGGCACACCGCCCTCGAGACGCGGCCGAGTCCACGCCGGCCACCATCGAAGCACCCGACAGCTAGGCCGCAGTCGAGAAGCTACGCGCTCAGATCCCCGCCGACCACGTCGTAATGTACGTCAGGCCCACCCGGTAACGACCAGGTCACCCCACCTCGAGCATTTCACCGTGTTCGAACGTATGTTCTAATAGGTGGATGGGTTCGGTCACTAAGCAGCCCCGCGAGCCGCACGCGCAACGATCCGTGCCGGCTCACTCGCTCGCGCAGGTCGAACCCGACCACGCGGGCGAATTCATCCCCCGCCCATTCAGCCTCACGTCAGCCGAGTTGGGCGGCCTCACCGCCACCCTGGCCAACGAACCCACCCACGTCCGAGCCTGGGTGAGATACCCCGCCATAGCTGAACACGTCCAAGCCCTGGCCCTGGCGTGGACCCCACGCGCCGTGTACGTCGAGTGGGAAGACGGCGGCATTCACCGCGCCTGGATATGGGCGCCGGCCGTCGAGCGCGCAGCACCGAGCCAGAGCGCCGCTACTCCCACTCCCCCGCGGCAACACGAGAAGGTGGTGACAGTGCGTGACACTCGGCCGCTAGTCGAGCTGGTCAATGCCCAGCTAGCTCAGATCGGGGCCGAGTTCGTTACCGCCATGGCGCAACCAGCCGGGCCGTTCGCCGCCATTGTGTTTGGGACGATCGAAGATCACGGAGTGCGCCTGGAATTCTTCACCGCCCCCCTGACGAGTGCGTGTGCAGTGCATCTGTTCGATATGACAGCTAAGAAGATTCTTACCGAGTGGGTCACAACTCCGACTTTCGCGACAGCTATCGAGACTTACCCCTGGGATTTGGCGATTAACACACTCTTCTCCCGCGAACCGAACGAAGACGGCTGAAAGCTGATGAGCGGAGTTGCACCGAGCCAGGAACAACCGGCGCACCCGAGGCACACCAACCCGCGTTGATGCAGTCACTGTGAATTCAGTTGCGATCCTTAAGTTCCAGCGCCAGTCCCAGTGCCTGCGCGATTTTAGCGATAGTCGCTGTAGTGACGTCATTGTTCGCTTCGACGCGAGCGATGGTCGGACGGGACAGCCCCGACTTTTCACCCAACTCCGCTTGCGACCACCTCTTCTTCTTACGAGCCTCACGGATGACGTCGCCGAAACCCGTCGGCTCCGCTTCACTCACGCTCGAGCGCCTTTCGTCTCGGAGCCGACATTTGGTTCGGAGCGGTGTTGCGCGTGAAGGGCGTCCGCGGCGATGTCAGCGATCTGCCCGAGGAACGCTGGGTCAGTCATGTAGGACTGGATTTCCTGGGACTCGCTGACTGTCTTTAGCACCGCGAGCCCGACGGCGCCGCTGAAGCCCTCCGACGCCTTGAGCTGCGCGAGGGTATTGTTTTGCGCCATCGCTACCGCTTCCTCGTTGGCGTCGAGGAACCCCCAGAAGGTCGTGATAAATCCGGAAATGCTCTCAGGGCTGACGTCGACACCCTTGGCCTTGAACATCTCGTTGACCTTGTCGATGGCCTCGTCCAACGGCCCTCGCTTGGGAGTAGCACTTCCCTTGTGCTCGCCATCGAAGTCCGGAAGTCGGATGCCCTCGCTGGCACCCTTGCTCAACGAATGGTCCTCATTGATCGCAGAGGGCACGAGCTTGACACCTGAAAGCTGCACGCCCTCAAGGAAACTGTCGTCGTGGCCAGCACCATCGGTGTGCAAGTTGCGCGCCAGCAGAGTCGCGAGGATGGCACGACGATGAAGCTCGGGGTCCTGATAGTCGACGATCTGGCTCAAAAACTGCCAGGCATTGCGGTATCCGAGCACGTCGGCACGGAATGACTCCAGCAGCCCCTTCTTGGTTTTGTCCTTGGCCAGCACTGCCTGACGCCACTCGCCGCGCCAGCGGTTCTTGATCGGCGATAGGGACTTTGCGATCGCCTCGCCGCCGGAGCTGTCGAGGAACGCGTCAGCGACTGCGTCCATCTCCTCGTGCGTGTATAGGCCCGACGTGTCGAGCCGCTCGCCGACCGTGATCAGCGCGTTGGGATCGACGTCGCCGTCGACGTGGGCGTCGAAGTAGTAAAGCTTGAAGTCCTCCTGGACGCTTGCTGGGGTGTTACGGAAGTCGACGACCATGGGCGCAGTCTTGCCCGGGTAGCTGCGGTTCAGTCTCGAGAGAGTTTGGACGGTGGCGACGCCGGAGAGCTTCTTGTCGACGTACATCGCCATGAGGCGGGGCTCATCGAAGCCGGTCTGGAATTTGTTCGCGACGATGAGGACACGGTAGACGCCCTCCTCGCGGAACGCTTTGGCGACGTCGCTGCGCCCGTTGGCTGAAATCTCAGTGACGCTCTCGCCGTCTTCGGCGGTGAGCGAACCGGAAAACGCCACCAGCGTGCTCAGGTCGTCGTACCCCTTCTCAGCAATGTACGCGTCCATTTTTTTCGACCAGCTCAGCGCCTCCATTCGTGAGCTCGTCACCACCATCGCCTTGGCTTCGCCGCCGAGCATGTGCATGACGTTCCGACGGAAGTGCTCGATGACGACGCGGACCTTCTGCGCGATCGCGGTCGGGTGGAGACGGGCATATCGGACGATGCCGGATACCGCCTCACCGGTGTCAACCTGGATTGTGCCCTCGGATTCCTCGCCGTCGAGCATGTTCTTCACGCGGAGGAACATGTCGTAAGTCGAGTAGTTGGTCAGCACATCGAGGATGAAGCCCTCTTCGATCGCTTGTGCCATTGTGTATGTGTCGAAGGCCTCCCAGCGGCCGTCACGCTCGGTGCCGAATAGGCGCAGTGTCTTCGCCTTCGGCGTCGCGGTGAGGGCGACGAACGTGATGTTGCTGGACGCTGCGATGGCAGAGTCTCTGGCCCTCAGTAGATCGTCCGCGCCGATGTCCTCGTCGGCATCTAGCTCCACGTCAACGAGGAGCTCTTTGAGCTGTCGCGCGGTGGAACCCGACTGCGACGAGTGCGCTTCATCGGCCACTACCGCCCAGTTCCTGCCGCGGAGGTCTTCCGTGTCCTCGATGAGCTTCATAACCTCGGGGAAGGTCTGCAAGGTACAGGTGATGATGTGGCCACCCTCGAGGAGCGCCTTTTTCAGCTGCGGCGACTTCGCTCCGGACTTCTCACCGACGGGGACGACGAGGCCTCTGCTCGACTGCACAAGGTTCATGTCCTCGCGGATGTTCTCGTCGAGCACGGTCCGGTCAGTGACGACGATGACAGAGTCAAACGTTGACTTCGAGTCGGCGCTCATATGGCGAATCAGGCGATGGCTAAGCCAGGCAATGGTCTTGGTTTTGCCCGAGCCCGCAGAGTGCCAGATTAGGTAGCGCTTGCCCGTTCCGTTCGCCTCGATGTCGGCGACGACCCTTTCGACGGCTCGCAGCTGGTGGAAGCGAGGAAAGACAAGCCGTCCTTCGTCTTTTTTGCCCGATTTATTCGGTTCAAAGAGCGCGAAGTCTTTAAGGATCCGCATGAAGGTCGGCCGCGCGAGGATCTCGCGCCAAAGGTAGTTCGTCGACGAGCCGGTGCCCGACGGTGGATTGCCCTCGTGTCCGTCGTTGCCCTGGTTGAAGGGCAGGAACGCGGTGTCCCCGCCCTGCAGCTTCGTCGTCATGTAGACCAGGTCGTTGGAGACCGCGAAATGGACCAACGCGCGTCCCGGCGCGAGCAGAGGGCGGTTCCTCCCCGGCTTGCGGTCCTCCTTATACTGACGGATCGCGTGGTTGACCGTCTGCGTGTTGTCGGTTTTGAGCTCGAGTGTTGCGATCGGCAGGCCGTTCGCGAGGAGCACGACGTCGATACTGTCGCCCGTCGTCGTATCGAAGCGCACCTGGCGCAGGATGCGCAGGCGGACCGATGCGGCGGCTTCGACCACTTCGGTCAGATTCGGGTTCGCCGGCGGGAATGCCATCATCGGGCCGAACTTCGCGGCGGGTCGTCCGATCTGGGCATAGGAGAAGCCCTTGCGTAGCACGCCGAGTAGGCCGCCGACCGGGTGCCCGGTCGTCGGGTCCATACGCGTGGTCTTGGCGAGTTCCTTGGTGACGTGCTGGAGTAGCTTGCGCTCGGCGTCGGCTCGCTGGCCATCGGCCAGGTCGCCGGGGACGGCTTTGTCGTACTCGTCTGGGTACTGGGCGTTGAGCCAGTGCAGCAGATCGGCCGGCACCATCGCGAGGCCAAGGTCCCAGCCGGTCGGCTTACCGTCGTCTTCGTATAGCCACCCGTGCTCCGCGAGCTCGGCGCAAAGGTTCTCTTCGAACTCGCGCTCCATCAGCTGTGCGTGGCTCATAGGATTTCCTTCTTGTTTGTAACGATATCGAGGAGGAAAGCGGACGAACGTTCCACGAGCAAGTCGCGAAGCCTAGCGACCTTCGCCAGCATGTGGTCAATGTCGCCCGTCACCTCATCGAGGTGGTCTGCGATGCTGATTTGCTCATCCATGGGAGGCAACGGCACGGGCATCATGTCGAGGGCGATCTTGGTGACTCGCTGGGCATTCGGTCGGACGCCTGTGCCGATCGTTCCGAAGTAGTCGACATACCGGGGGCTGCGGAAGAGGTGATGGACGTATCGGGGGTGGAACCTGGGCGAGATCCAGAACGCCTTGTAGTCAGGGCTGGTGTAACCGGTAAGAGATGAAACGCCTAGTCCACCGTGATTCAGCCACATCATGTTGGCGGCTAGTTGGCCCGGTCTCACGACGCGATAACTCGACACGTCAAGGGATGCCTGTTGGCCCTCCGCCCGCATGTTTAGTTCAACGCCTCGATACTCCGAGATAGAGAGGAGCGGCCCCGGTGGGTTGTCACCATTGCGTTCGGTGCTCTCTGTGAAGTCGTACCCGAATTTCGTGCGTTCCCAGTGCTCCGGTATCCCGGCAAGCGGTGACTGCGCATCTTCGCCCCGCCCCGTGTCATTGCCGGAAAGCCTGAAGAGCGCAGCCGTATCGACTGCACGTGCTCGGAGCACATCCGTCAGCTCATCAAGTTTTGCGATCATTGCAGCAACGTCATCAAGGCGTGCCGCGAGCGAACGCTGAACTTCTAATGGCGGCAAGGGGACGCGGATGCGCGACATGCGTGTGAAGTTGGTAGACCAAAGATCATCGACGATGCCCGCACCCCAGCGAAAGAATTCGTCCTGGAATGCTGTGCTGCGAAAGAGGTGATGGCCATACTCCGCAACTAGGAGTTCGGGCTTCGGCGTCATGACCGAGTAGACGACCGAAACGCTTCCATTTTGGTGGGCCAGTCCAGACGCCCCGCGTCTATCGGACCGGGAGTTGATGACCAGATCCCCTGCACGCACGAGCTTGCGGTCGCCTTCGGTCTGCGACTTGGCCACGCCCACGAGCTGGGGTGTCACCCCTCGCTTGCCTACTGACAGAGGACGGAACTCCGTTTCTCCAACCTTCTCGCTCCGTTCGACCACGATAGATCCGATCGGAGCCATGACGAAGGCCGAACTCTCGAGCAGGGACTCATGAACCGCCTGGGCGGTCACTGATCAGTCACTGACTTGAACATCTCAGCGAGCTCACCCATGAGGTTCTGCACCTCAGAGTCGATTTCATCAAGCGGTCGTGGAACGCGGGGGGTATAGAAGATCCTCGTGAACGGGATCTCATTGCCGTACTTTGCCTTTCCCTCGTCGCACTGGGCGTCAGGAGAAAATGGGAGCACCTCTCGCTCCATGTGCTCGCCGAGATCCTCGCTGAGTGGCACTCTTTCCGTGATTTTCCAACCGCTTGCGGTGATCGGGTTTCCCTTGCGATCGAACGCGGCCGGCGCGGAATCGTCAGGCACGCCCATCGCCTTCATAGCCGCGTCCACGAATCCCGACGTAGTTTTCAAACCGGCGGCCTTCGCGGCTTTCGGGAAGGAGGTCGGCAGGTCGTTCCAAGGTGTTCCGTCGAGTGCCTCGAGCACTGCGACGTACGCGTCGCTGAAGTCCTTCCTGTCGCGTAGCTGCTCCACAATCGTCTCGTTGAAGACGGTCCTCAGCCGCGCTTGCTTGTAGACCGACACATCGCGGAACATGAAGTCCTCAGGCGTTACCACACGCGAAATCGTCGGGTCCGCGAGTTCGAACGCGTTGTACGCCTCAAGCACCGCGTTGCGATTAGCCTTTTTCATCTCCCGACGTTTCTCGCCCATCGGCTTGCGCAACAAGGTCCACTGCCCGGATCCGTCGATCAACTGGATCTTTCCTCGGCGCTCGAGATCCTTGTTCGTGTCGAGGAACCAGACGTACGTAGGAATGCCGGTTCCGTAGAACATGCCCGATGGCAGGGCGACTACTGCATCGATGAGATCCTCTTCGAGCAGCCATTGACGAATCGCGGTCGGTCCTTTGTCGCCATTGAACAGCGGCGCTGCGTTTGACACGACGGCGGCGCGACCGCCTTGGCCGTTTTTCGCCGCCGGACTGAGCTTCGAGGCGCAGTGCGCCAGAAACAGCATCTGCCCGTCCGCCGTGCTTGGTAGTCCATGGCTGAACCGCGAGCCATGCACCGCGGATTGATTACGCACGGGTATCTCGTCGGCCGACCAGTCGCTCCCGAAAGGAGGGTTGGATAGTACGTAGTCAAATGTCTGTCCCTCGTAGAGATCCTCTACCAAAGTGTTGCCCTGCTTGATTGCGTCGGGTCGGCCACCCTGGATGAGTAGATCTGCCTTCCCGAGGGCGAATGCTGAGGGCATGAGCTCCTGGCCGTAGAGCGTCACGTCGATCTTTCCATTCATCCGCCGCAGTGCATCCTGCGCAATGAGCAGCATGCCGCCTGACCCGGCGGTCGGGTCGTAGATGGAACGGGCCGCGCTCTCGCCTGCAAGCGTGTCGTCATCATTAGCGATCAGGATGTCGACCATAAGCTTGATTGCATCGCGCGGCGTGTAGAAGTTGCCGGCAGCCTTTCCCTTCTTATTGAAGGCCCTGTACATCACGTCCTCGAAGACGTCGCCCATCGCGGTGTTCTCCAGCTTGCTCGGGTGAAGATCGAGAGTGGAGAAGTGCCTGACGACGGCATGCAGGCGGTTGCTCTCTCCGAGCACCTTCGCACGTCGGGCGAACTCGAACGAGACCCAGATATCGGCGATGTTATTTGAGAAGCCGGCGATGTAGCTCTTGAGTGACTCTTCGACGTTGTCGTCGACCGACGCGATCGTCGCAAGGTCAAGCGGCGAGACGTTGTAGAAGCTGAGTTTGAACTTATCTTTTACAGCGATGTCGATGAGGTGCGGGGGCAGCGAGGCCAGGGATCGAACGAACTGCGCTACCTGCTCTTTAGTGTCGGCGAGCATGCATTCCAGTCGGCGCAGAACTGTGAACGGAAGAATAAAGTCGCCGTAGTCTTCCTCATCGACGATGTTGCGTAGATATTTGTCCGCCGTCTCCCACACGATCTGAGCCGTAGTGCTCTTGGATGTACCCGTCGGCTCTGCCATGCGTGCTTTTCCCCACCTTGTCGCCACACTCTTTGTATCAAAGACTTTACACAGGTCGATGTATCAGAAATATGACATATCGACTTGCGGTCGCTCGTTCAGCCGAGCGTGCTGCCCATAAGACCCATCCATCGTTCCTTAGAAATTCGACGATCCATTCAGGTGTCTCGTACCCCCCGGGCCTCACAATCCAGGGGATACAGAACGCGGACTAGCTGCCAGCTCGAACGAAGAGTGTCCTAAACTGCGAGGCAGCAGCCAAGGGGGACGTTTGATGGTCACGTCGGGTAAATCTGTTCGGTTGTTCTTAGTGGACGGCACGCCGGGCGGCCTGGTGACGGCGGAGATCATGAACTGGACCGGTCATCTTCTTGCGGGCCCGAGGTCAGATCTTCTGTCGCTACTCCGGAGGGAAGAGGCCCGCCGGACAGGTGTATACCTGCTCCTCGGGGACGCACCCGATAGCGTCGGTGGCATTCAGGTGTACGTCGGGGAGGGCGACGACATCAGTGTCAGGTTGACCAGTCATGCCCGTGAGAAAGACTTCTGGGAACGCGCAGTTCTCCTCACCAGCAAGGACGCTAACCTCACCAAAGCTCACGCCCGCTACCTTGAATCCCGCTTCCTCCAAATTGCGCGCGACGCGCAACGTTCCGAGATTGTTAACGGCACCGCCCCGCCTCTGATCGCCCTCCCTGAAGCCGACGTGTCTGACATGGAGTACTTCATCGCACAGGCGCTGATCGCGCTGCCAGTCCTTGGCGTCAATGTCCTTCGAGTCACGACTGTCACCGCCGGCGATCCAGTGTCGGCGGGTCAGGCGCGGGTCGCTGAGTCCGCACCGCAGTTCACCATGGAACAGCCCCGTGAAGGACTAACAGCCCACGCCACAGAGGTGGATGGAGAGTTCACCGTCCTGAGCGGCTCTCATGCACGACGCAAACAGGTCGGCGGAGGATCGTACAAGGGGCTTCGCGAACGTCTCGAAAAAGACGGCACCATCGACACCACTACGGATCCAGCGATCTTTACGAAGAACCAGGTTTTCGCTAGCCCGTCTGCAGCAGCAGCTGTCGTTGCTGGCCGCTCCGCCAATGGCCGCACCTCGTGGGTCGAAAACGATACCGGGCTTACCTACGGGGCTTGGCAAAACCGTGGCCTCGACGACCCCGCCGTTGGAGCGCAGACACCGAAGACAGCGTCAGAGACCAAATACTGAGACGTCCTGTGACCAGTACATCTCAGCCGTTGACAGCACTTGCCCATTCGAGCATGGCCTGAGCCTAGCGAGATCGACCGCTACGGTGACCGCCGTTCGAACACCCAGGGCACACCGCTGAACCGGCTACAGGTGAGTTGATAACAGTCGTGCGACCGATAGGGCGCCCGGGGCGTCGCGGTCCGGACCTCGCTCTGAGGTAGCACCGCAGGGCAGCCGCGCTGGCTCTAGATCATGCTGACGAGGTCGCATGAGGGGCAGCGCCAGTAGGGCGCGTCGGTGGTGCCGGGCGGGCAGCATCGGGATGAGACAGTTCTCGCAGTTGGGTGGGGCGTCGAGGTCATCCGTGTGCATGACGGCACGATACTCGGTTGCGACGGGATCTGTCATTTTTCGAAGTCGTCTGCACAACGACCCCTGTGTTTTAGGGGGTTGTGCAGACGAGTGTGACGACTGACTTTTCCGTACTCCTCTGCACAAGTGTCGCTTTTGTTCGTAGTCGCCTGCACAAGCAGGAGGTAACGGGGTGGACGCCGGATCGGCCCTGGTGGTGGTTCGGATGCGATTGAGTCGTTGCGCCGAGACGGGGTGACGAATCCAGAGGCCATCTGAGCGACAAGGTCTCGTCGGACAGTCACCGAGTCAGTTGTGCAGGCGAGTACGAACATCTGTGCAGACGACTTCGAAAAATGGCAACGGAAAACAACAGTGATGACGATCACTATTTCGCAATACGTTATAACGTTATTCGTTTTTTATATACGTATTGCGTCATAAGTGATACGATATGTGCATGAGCATCCCCGAGATCACTGACGTGCGCACCTGCGGTTTCCCCGGCTGCGATGAGCCCGTGGACGCCACGCCTGGCGTCGGCCGGCCCGCTGGCTACTGCACCAACTCCGCCCACAACCGGGCTGCGGCGTGGCGTGCACGTCGCGCCGAGGCCGGCCGGGTTGAGCGAACAGCAGAGGACGACAGGCTTCCCGTCGATGCTGCCCGGCAGCGGGCGAGCGTGCTGCGGTCCCAGGTCGCCGGGATGGTTGAGCACTTGCAGCAGCAGCTCGTCGTCCTCGTGGACGAGTTGCGCACGGTCGCGGACCCGGGTGCGGCTGAAGCGCAGATCGAGGCCGTCACCTCTGACGCGGCCGAGCAGGTCGCGTCCGCGGTCGCCCGCGCCAACCGGGCCGAGACCGCTACCCGCACGGCCGAGGCCGAGCGGGCCGAAGCCGACGCAGCAGCTGAGGAATCCGCCGCCGTAGTCGACGAACTCCGCACGACTCTGGCCGCGCTCGAGCAGCGTGCCGCCGGCCTGGAGGGCGACCTGGTGGCCGCGGGCGAGAACGACGCCCGCAAGGCCGCAGAGATCACCGCCCTGACAGACCAGGTGGCCACCCTGACCGTCGAGAATGCGGCCACAGTCGCGCAACTGGCCGAGGCCCGTGAACTCGTCGGGACGGCGACAGCGGCCAAGGATGGTGCTGTGGTGGCCGCGCGTGACGCGGCCGCGCAGGCTGACGCTGCCACGGCACGCGCCGAGCGTGCCGAGACGGATGCTGCGAGCACCCGTGAGTTACTCGATCAGTCCCGAACGGAGCGCGAGAGCGCGCGGGCGGAAGCGCTCGTACTCACCGGGCGCCTGGCCACGGTCAATAGCCAACGCGACAGTGCCGCGGCCGAGGCCGCCCGAGAGCGTTCCTACGCCGAGCAGCGCGTCACCGACGTGCGGGACACCCTCGAGCAGCAACTCACCCAACTGCGCGCCGACCTGGACCAGTCCCGCACGACTGAACGCGAACAGCGCACCCGCGCCGACCGCGCCGAAACACAGGCGACAAACCCCAACCAGAAGTAGACCGCCAGCCCACTCCCCCGCGCCTCGCCTCGCCTCGGCGGGAGCCTTACTGGGCGCGGGCCTGTTCGCCTGCGGCGCCGGCAGGGGTGGTGTTCGCGGGCCGGCTAACGGAAGTTCTTCTTTGAGTCCGTCTCGTTGGGATGGCCGGTGGCGGCTTTCGTGATGACCACGCGTCCCGGTTTCTTTGCCTTCGCATTGGGCTCGTCAACGGCATACCAGAGGCGAGCTCCGTCCGTGACTTTGTACTGCCACTGCGGCAGGACCATTCCATCGACCAAGGCCGTTGAGAGATCTCCTCGGAGTTGGTAGCACCGATCCGGGTCGTACTGTCCGGGATGAGCGGTGAGATAGTCGTGGGCGTCGGCGAGGGCGTTCTTCGCGGACGCTTTTAAATCAGTCCACCCACGTTCGGCCGCGGTGTTGCCGAAGAAGATCTCGTACTCGGTGCCCTTGATCGGTCGCGGAACCGGAACGCCGCGCTTTCCCGCCATCTACGGGCGATTAACGCGGACAGGGACGGCCGGCAGCTCGAGGGGCTCGACAGGTTTCATACCCATGGCATAAGCCACGGCCGTTTCCTTCCACTCCTGCTGCGCACGCAGCAGCCGCTCAAACGTGCCCAACTCACTGGCGGCATAGACAAGCTGCTCAATCTCGGCAGCGTACGCGCGCAGCTCCTCCGGCGTGAACTCCCCCGTCCACGCGAAAAGATCAGTCAGCGCAGCCGCGACGTCGCCCTTATTCCGGCCGATCGCGCGGATCAGACGGCTCGACAGCGCGACACCCTTCTCGAGCACGTCGAGATCGTGACCGCGGAGGATCACGAGATCGTCACCATCACGGCGCGTAATCCGAACCTGGCCCTCGTCAATATGAGCCAGAACCTCCTTGGGCTTTCGCAGAAGGTCGGTGAACGTCGCGGTACTCATACCCAGACACTACATCAGATAAACATCTGATTAGCTGGGTGTTCCGACGATTGAGAAACGCCCCTGGCCGGGCGAGAGGACGGCCAGGGGCGTTGACTGTGCGGCGCAGGATCCTGCGCCGGGCTTGTGACGGGTCTACCCTTCGAGAGCTCTACCCTGCGCCAGAGCGGCGATGCGGTCGGGTCGGAACCCGGCCCAGTGATTGTGCTCGTCGACGACCACGATCGGCGCCGAACTGTAGCCCAGGTCCTCAGAGACATATTCAAGAGCTGCTGCATTCTCGGTCACGTCGACGACTGTGTAGGTCACACCTGCTTTGTCGAGTGCTCGGTAGGTCAACGTGCATTGGATACACGCTCGCTTGCGGTACACCGTCACCTGTTCACTCATGATCGTGCTTCCTCTCCACCAACAATTTTTTTGCCGGGCTGGCAAGAGAAATCGATAGCGACCGGGAGTGCCGTAGTACCGGGTCGTGGAATACCGCAACGCAGCGAGGATATGCCGCGAAAGCCCAGAACGCAGGCACGCAAGGAAGCTACGATGACCAGCCAGACAGGTAAAAACGAAAAGCCCTTACAGCGCCGCACCGCGGCTCCCATGGTGGCGTGTGGTGCATGGTTGCGCTTTCCCCGTTCTACCGTTAGCTCCCGAGGGGTCTGCCTTGACGGAACCCACCGACATTTCGAGGAAAAGGCTCACCGCCGTTGAATTCAACGGCGAGACGTGCAAGTTCACGTTCCAGTGCACCATCAACGAGGGCTGCCATTGATGTGTAGCCGCCTTCGTAGCCGGCAGTTCTGAGTACTGCCGTTTCGGCGCGCTTCTTGAGGGAAGTGCGGAGTCCAAACGTGACTGCCTTCTTCTCGTCACTCTCCACAGCGTCAGCCGGTGACTCACTGGATGTGCGAGTCGGCAATAGAACGGCCGGCGGAGGCTCTATGGCAGATGGCGTGCGGACTTCCTCAACCTCGGGCACCAGCCTGATTAGGCTTGCGCTTCCTGGCCGTCGACGAGTCGGGGCGGTCATGCTGCCATCCCCTTAGTGCCGAGGAAACGGGCTAGATAGGTTCGCGCGACGGCGTCATAGAGAGCGACGGTTTTACGTCCGTTTCGGTCGTTCCAGTCGGACAGCGAAACGGCCGCCGCGTCGGCTTCTGCGAAGCGTGACCATTCGGGGATATACGGAGGGTTGAGCAGTTCTGAACCGTCAGACATTTTCACGAGGCCGCCTAAGTTCCACACAAGGTCTCCGAACTGATCGCGTAGTCCCTCGATTTGGTAGTCGTGTTCGATGGTGGCTTTTCGTCGCGTTACGACGATGCCTCCGACCGTGAGGGTCGGGTTGGCTATGTCGATCGCGTGACGAGTCACGAAGTCGTTCACGCGGATGGCTGCTTCGACGGAGTCGTAGTTGGGATCGGTTGGGATGATGATGGTGTCGGCGGCCGCCATCGACATCTGCACCAGGTGACCGAGGTCTGGCCGCGTGTCGATAAGGATAATGTCGTAGTCGTCGGTCCATCCGTCGAGTGCTTTTTGGAGCCGTCTCACGGCTCCGATGACTCCGGCTTCAGTTTCTCGGTTTATGAGGTCAAACCGTGCTGGCAGCACATCAATGTTTTCCGCCTCTGCTGTTGGGTTCCCATCAGGGCTGGTCCATCCGCAGGCGACGACAGCCCCCTCCCCTGATCCGGACTGATCAGCCTTTATAACCTCGGACATGGTGGGGATCGGTTCGTTTGCGTCCCATTCGATGCCAAGTCGACGTGTGGCGTTCGCCTGTGGGTCCATGTCTACGACGAGAATCCGCTGGCCGGCTCGAGCGAGCGCGGCGGCAAGCTGTACGGTCAGCTCCGTTTTTGACACGCCACCTTTGTTGTTCGATATGACTGCTGTGTGCGCCACGGCTCTTACCTCTCACGAAAATCAATAAACACAATACTTGTTTGTATTTATTAGGTTGATTGTCTTTCAACTATTGCGTTGTTTGCGAATATTGTTTTGATCGACACGCCAGCAACCAATAATTTATTGTTTCACAATCAACACAATAATTGTTTGTATTGTAAATATTGTGTTCTTCCGCATAGGAACGTGAGGAATCACCCCACAGGTTTTCCATCCAACCCCAGGGCCACGATAGGCCTGCACCGAACGGCGATCATCGCCAAGTGCAGGGACGACCTCATGTCAATATGGCTGGCCTAGCCAGCTCATCGGGTCCGGCCTCCGTGCCGGCTTCCCGGTGGGGGAGTGTGAGGGGGCTGGCCCCCTCACCGGCTGGCCTCTCGGGGCCAGCCGGCTGCCGTGGCTAGATGTTGCGGAGCATGCTGACGATGGTGGGGAACGGGGAGAGGCTGTCGACGAGGGTGTCGATGGTGCCGTCGTCGGGCTTCTGCACGAAGGCCTTCTGGAGCCTCACGAGTTGGCGGTCGGTGAGGCCGATGGTTTCGCCGTCGGGGGTGACGCTGACGGCGATGGCGGTGCCGAAGATGACGGTGGGGCTGCCGAGGAGGTGGGTGAGCACGGTTGCGGGCAGGTTCAGGGGTGAGCCGTTGATGAGTCCTTCATCGTCGACGAACAAGTCGATGCTGTCGGCCAAGCCGACGACGTCGAACATGGAGCAGCCAATGGCGGCGCTGATGTCTGCCCCGATGCTGTCCGGGGTCAGGTTCAGGGTGGTGATGGTTTCGGTCGGGTTGATCTTGACACTACGGATGGTGGTCATGGGGTTCTCTCTCCTAGTTGGTGAGGGCGCGGGGTTCCGGCTCTCGGGTACTGGTTGTGTAGTCGTCCACCGTTTTTCTGCCCTTGGTGGCGAGAGAATCGATGGAGAGCGGGAGTGGCGAAGCACCGCAGGCTCGGGCGAAATAAGGGAGCCTGCGACCGCGTCCGAGACTGCGGTGCGTAGGCACGGAGCGAACTACGATGACCGGACACCAAGGGAAGAAAAGTCTTGAACAAGACGGACCGGCACAGCCGGTTCCATGTGCGGCCGGCCTCCGTGCCGGCTCCACCCGTGGGGGAGTGTGAGGGGCATCGTCCCTTCACGGCCGGCCCTGGCTGGGCCGGCCGTGACCGCCTGTGTTATTCGGGGCGCTGGTGCTGCTGAATCTCCGCATACGGGGCGGTGTCGGTCCAGGTGTAGCCGGTGGTGACGCTGACGGTTTTGGCGTTGGCGCGGACGACGTCGCGCCACTGGCCGCGGATTTTCACCCGGTCGCCCTTTTGGATGGTGTCGCGGCTGTGGCCGGTGGCTTGTCCGGTGGCGATTTGTTCGGCTCGGACGGCTTCCCAGTAGGTGATCTGGTCGCGTTTTTCTGCGATGTGCGGCGCGAGGTGGTCCGCTCGGGCCTGCTGTTGCGCTTCGGTCGCGTCGATGTATCCGCGTTCGTCGTCGTAGCACGGGGCGATGATGCGTCGTTCGAGCGTGCGGAGCTCGGCGCCCATCGTTTCGATGCGGTTGGCGACGGTGATGGGGGAGTAGCGGGCATCGGTCGTGTGGGTGGCGGCGTCGGCGCGTGCCTGGGCCTGCTGGGCGGTCGCGGTCGCGTCGAGGGCTGCGCGGGTGGCTTTGTCGGCTTTGGCTATGGCGTTGCGGTGGCGGGTTTCGGAGTGGTGGCCGATTTTGATCGGTTCGCCGCCTTCGGGCAGCCGTCGCAGGGCTGCGTGTTCACGGTCCCACGCGGCCGTTTCGGCGGTGGCCTTGCGGTCGGCCTTGTGCTCGAGCGCGTCGACCCGGTCGGCTTGGCGCTGAACTTTCCCGGCCTCCACTTCGGCCATGGGGCGGTGGGTGCTGTCGATGCTGGTGGTGACAGTGAACCCTGCGGCCTCCAACACTGTGATGGTGCGCTCGATGGTGCCGAGCTTGGGGAGGCGGTCGCGGGACTGGGGGACGAACCATGCGCTGATGCTGCGCCCCCAACGCCACCCGTTGGCCTTCAAGACGTCGGCGGTCCCGTCGCCTTTGCTGGTTCCGTCGATCAGGGTGCCCTCGGCGTGCGTGTGGGTGATGGTCAATGTGTTCATGGTCTTGTTCTCTCTCCTCGGACAACGTGTTTTTTTGCCTTCTGGCGAGAGAAATCGATAGCGACCGTGAGCGGTGTAGTTCCGGGTCGTGGAATACCGGAGGGAGCGAAGCGAGTGAGGATATGCCGCGAAAGCCCGGAACGAAGCCGCGGGAGGGAGCTACGATGACCGGCCGGAATGGTCAAAAAGAATCAGAAGACAGTGCCGCGCAGTGGCTCCGCTTGGGCAGGTCAGTAGGGCGGCCGCGCCGCCGTTCCATGTTGTTGCTGTGGTTGTTGCTGGTGTTTGGGTGGGGAGTGTGAGGGGTCCGTCCCCTCGCGGCTGGCCTGACCGGGTCAGGCCAGCCGTGTGTTGGTTAGTGGCGGCGGAGCATGGCGACGAGTCCGGGGAACGCGCTCAGGCCGTCCGCGAGTTGGTCGATGATGGGCGGGGTGGGCCGGGTGGCGATTCCGGCGGTGAGGCGGTGTATCTGGGCGTCGGTCAGGCTGATGCTCTCGCCCGTGGCCGGGTCACAGCCCAGCGCGACGGCGTTACCAAAGAGCACGGCGGGTTTGCCGAGCAGGTGGGCGATGATGCTCGCGCGCAGGTTCAGCCGTGACCCGTTGAGCGCTCCGTCATCGTCGACGAACAAGTCGATGTCCTCCTCGAGGCCGACGACGTCGAAGTTGTTGCACCCGACGCTCTCGTCCAGGGCCTCCACGATGCGGTCCGGGTCGATGAGGGTGGGTTCGAGCTGCTTGAGGAAGCCGATGCGGAGGGCGCGGAGGTGGGTGGTGGGGGTGGTCATGGTGAGTCTCCTGGTTAGGCGTTGCTGTCGGCGTAGCGGGTGACGGTGCATGTTTCGTCGGGCTGGGTGTCGACTTGGCCTTCGCTGTGGCATCCGCTGCACGCGCACCCATCGAAGTACCGGTCGCGCGGATAGGTGTTCTCGTAGTCGTACGTCATGGCTTCTCTCTCTTCTCCTCGGACAACTTGTTTTTTTGCCTTCCGGCGAGAGAAATCGAAAGCGACCGAAGCGGTGGAGTGCCCAGAATTTCAGGCGAAATAAGGGAGCCTGTGACCGCGTCTGAAAATCTGGGAAAGCAGCCGCGCAGGGAGCTACGATGACCGGCCGGAATGGTCAAAAAGCATCAAAAAAAGCAGTGCCGCGCAGCGGCTCCGTTCCGGCAGGACTAGGGCGTCCGCGCCGCCGTTCCATGTTGTTGCTGTGGCTGTAACTGGTGTTCTGGTGGGGAGCGCGAGGGGAGGCCCCTCGCCGGCCAGCCCGAAGGCTGGCCGGCCCCACGTGGCTAGAGTGCTGCGGCGTCGGTCGCGTCGGTGATGATGCGTGCACCGAATTCTTTGATCAGGCGGTGACATCCGGCGCTAGTGGGGGAGGTGACCGGCCCGGGGACGGCGCCGAGCGGACGGCCGAGCGCGCTCGCGTGGCCGGCGACGTTCAGCGATCCGGAACGCCACCCCGCCTCGACGACGAGCGTCGCGGTGCTGCCGGCGGCGATGAGGCGGTTTCGCATCAGGAAACGCCATTTGGTGGGCGCTGAGCCGCAGGCCATTTCTGAGGCGACGACGCCGTCGGTGGCGATTCGGGTCAGGAGGGCGTCGTGTCCGGTGGGGTAGAACCGGTCAACACCTCCGGCGAGGTACGCGACGGTCTGGCCGTCGCTGGCGAGAGCGGCGCGGTGCGCCATCCCGTCGATACCATACGCGGCCCCCGACACGATGGTGTGGCCGCGACTGACGAGTCCGGCGACGATGTCCAGGCACACGTGCTCGCCGTACCCGGTGGCGGCCCGTGCGCCGACGACGGCGATGCTCGGCTGCGCGACCAACAATGCCGTATTGCCCCGGGCCCAGAGGGCGTGCGGGGCGCTTACGCCGAGGTCGGCGAATCCGGCGGGCCAGTGCGGATGCTCCGGCGTAATCAAAACCGCGCCAACGGTTGCTGCGGCGGTGAGGGCGGCCTCGATGGCGCTGTCAACGACGTGGGGGAGTACCCGCGCGCGGAGGCCGGTCAGGTCCACTCCTGCGGCAGTGTCCTCGCCCTGGCACAGGAGGGTGAGTGCGTCGGCAGCTCCCTCGGCAGCGATGAGTTCTCCAGCTTGGGTGTCTCCGGGTTCCCCGACGATCGTCCAGATGGCGCGGGCGATCGCGTCGGGACTGAGGTCCTGGCCCTGCAGTGCAACGGGCGGAGTGGTGAGGTGACGGGTGATGGTGGATGTGATGGTGGATGTCGCGTTCATGTTCTTCTTCTCTCTCCTGGGACAACTTGTTTTTTTGCCTTCCGGCGAGAGAAATCGATAGCGACCGGAAGCGGCGTAGTGCAGGGTCGTGGAATACCACAGGGAGCGAAGCGAGTGAGGATATGCCGCGAAAGCCCGAAACGAAGACGCGGGAGGAAACTACGATGACCGGCCGGAATGGTCAAAAAGACACCAAAAAGACAGCGCCGCGCAGCGGCTCCGTTTGGACAGATCTGAGGGCGGCTGCGCCACCGTTCCTGTGGTGAAGAGGGCTGCGGCCGCGCTGCCCTGCTGGTGGAGGCGCGCGGGCGCCGCCGCTGCTCGTCCAGCTGTTGATCTTCGTACTCACGACCCTGTGGGCACAAGAAGTTCTCCTTTCGCCGCAGCGACGCCGAGAGGTCTTCCCCGACAGGTACGCTCCACCCCTAATCCACCGGTAGGACACCTGAGCGACACCTGCGCGTTGCAGCCTGAAGGAGTTCAACGCTTCCAACGCTTCCAACGC
>NZ_FOCN01000068.1 GCF_900110125.1 Cryobacterium luteum | reverse complement strand
TCGGCGGCATCACACCCACTCAAGCCATGCAACGACTACTGTCAGAGCCAGAAATACCCATCGTTGCGACGACCGGTTGAATCCGCCGAACCCTCAACGGGACGGTTTGGGTCTAATTCTTCAGAGGGATTCGTGCCAGGACCGTCGAGTTGCGAGCCGGGCGGTCAGAAAGAGAGCAACGCCCAGGACTCCGAGGATCGCGGCGATCGTGATTCCCCAGTCCCACACGCTGGTCTGGGTATGTACTAGGAGGAGTTCATGCTCGCTTGTGAAATAGGAGCATTGGACCCTAATGGGGAAGAACGAAAATGCGCCGTCCGTAGTCCAGCCTGCTGAGGGCAGAGGCAGACTGCCTAGCTCGGGGTTCTGATCGCAGGATTCTCTGAGACCCGCATGGGAGATGACCGCGAACTGAAGCCCCGCCAGGGCGATGAGGGCCATCGACGGAATGCCGAGGATCCAGGACCGCGCGGTCACGGCGAGGAGCACGGGAAAGGCCGGTCTTTGCAGTTGCATTTCGTGTACCCCCTCCTTCACAGAGTATGTGCTGCCAGACACCGGGGTAAGCGTTTGAAGAAATCACCAGCCTGACAGAGTCAGTGCCCGTAGCCGAACGATGACCGGCACATGGAACCAAGAGGCCCTACCCGACTGCCAGTAAGCCAATTACCAATGAAACAGCGATGAGAGCGCTGGCGACGCCACCAACACGAAGCCACAGCGCGGAGTTCGTTAAAGCGACGATTGTGGTCCCGAGGAGGGCGGCTATCGTGGCGAATGGCGCGGTCACAGCTACCCCGTACCGGATACTCCCGTTCGGGTCGAACGGTGTGAGCACCACCCACGTCAGGATCCCTAACAGCATCAGTAGCGTCAGAGCGATCAGCGGTGCAGCGATCCGCGGAATCGACACCCGTCGTTGAATACCGATCCCGATCCCACCGAAGATCCCACCGACAACAGCCCCCATGACGATACCGAGCCACCCCGATGCCGGTGCTCTACCTTCCACTGACCAGCCGATAACGGATGCAATATAGAGCGCCGCTAACAAACCACCGGTCACTGCGGCGGTTGCCGATCCGGCAGCGAACCACAAGGCATGCGGATGGCCAGTTGTTGAAGCCCTTGCGTTGGTACGCGTGCTCACTACATTCCTAGCTGTCAGGGCCGGTTCACGTTCTCCCGCTGCCTCCATGATGGCACTCCAATGAGGACGGTATCTCGAAGACGCGCACGGATCCAACGCGGTCTCCTGCCCGCAAGCCGGACGCCCAGCGAGCGTGTTGAAACGTAATTCCGCTCAAGTCGATTGGCGGGCGAGTTGCCCGTAAGCGGAACGGCGGATTCAACCGGTCGTCGCAACGATGGGTATTTCTGGCTCTGACAGTAGTCGTTGCATGGCTTGAGTGGGTGTGATGCCGCCGAGTG